>NZ_CP133091.1:2537500-3823913 GCF_030908385.1 Mangrovimonas sp. YM274 | reverse complement strand
CCTAACTAAATAACTAAGTGTTAATTGAGCCCCGTCAGTAATGATGGGGCTTCTTTTTATAAAGCTTTTAGTAATAGGATAGATAAAAATAGGCTACCGATGGGAAGTAAAATTAATGTCCAAATACTGTATTGGCCTAGTTTGTTTTGCACCACTTTAGCGTTTTTGACACGTCTTTTCTTTCCGCTGTATTGAATCCAATTTTTGAAATAGAGAATGATGCTAATAATTATAAAAAGACTCCATGCTTTAGTTGATGACATGGTGTTTACGCGCATTTGAGTTAAGAATTCAGAAAAGAAAACACCTAGGAACAATAGAAATGAACACTGTACCAAAGTAAGGTAAATAGTGCTCAAGCGTGTCGCTTTTGTTTTATATTTTGTTTTTAAATGGTGGAAGGCGCTAAAAAAAAGGGCGTCAAAAAAGGTCATATTTGAAAGTTTTAAACAAAAAAAGCCGACTTTAAAGTCGGCGGAAAGATAGATATAGTTTTGTTTAGTTTGATGCTATCATGGATAAATCATCAATTTGATAGGCGCCATCTAAAGTTGTATCTGTTCCAGAGCCCACTACTTTAAAGGCTACGTGAAGGGTTCCTGAGTAGGAGGAAAGATCGATTAATCCGGAATCTACAAAATCATACCAATCATTTGCTAGGGAGGCAAAATTGGCATTTATCGGTTCCCAAGTAGCCGCTAGTACATCAGTCCCGTTGTAATTGGTGGATACAAATATTTCAATGGTATTTTCAGGTGAATCCAAATGATGTTGGGCCGTTTTAAAATTTAAAAATTCATTGTCTTGGGCATCCATATCGAAACCAGGAGTTACTAACCAAGCAATGTTAACTGGGCTTCCAGAGTTGTATGTGCTAAATTCGGTATAGCCATTGCCGGAATAGGTCTTTTCTCTCCATTTATAGTTTCCTTCTTCATTAAAATTGGTCCATCCCTCAAAATCAAAATCGGTGTTGTTGATAGCCGATTGAAAATCTTCTTCAAAAATTACTGTAAAATTTGAAGGATCCAAAAGGGAACAACGGGTATTGGTAAGGTTGACATCTTCAGTTCCGTTTAAGGAAAGTACCAACGTGCTACCGTCAAAAGTTTTGTTCACAATGGCCGTTATGGTTCCATTTCCGGTAGGCAATAAGTCATCTTTAAAAATTGCAAAGGAACTGGTTTCTAGGGGAAAGGTTGTATAGGCAAAACCATCACAGGCTTGGAGCGTTCTTTGAGTGTCATAATCTTGGGTAGGGTCAAAATAGCTTGCTCCTTCCAAGTTGCCAGCAAATTCTACATTGTCTACATTTATAAGCATTCCCACATGATTATCAGTAATCTGTGAAAAGGTCATTGTGTTAGGGGTAATTGTTGTCGTATTTTGAGAACGTAGTAAATGGTTTCTGATTTGATTTTCAGTTAAGGCTACTACAGTTGTTCCAAATTGATTGGTTTCTATATTACCACCTACGGTGATGACACCATTGCCCACGCGTTCTTCTCCTATATATAGTCCTTTTAAGTTGATATAAACTTCTCTTCCTGGGTTAAATTGGTTGTAGGTGTCTACCCTGTTTAAAATCACTTTTAACGTGTTGGATGGGTTTTCTGGAGCATCCTGGATAAAGAATTCTTTATAGAAGTTTCCGGTACGGTCTGAGGAGGTTACATACCCTTTTACATAAATATCGGAAGATATTTGAGGGATAATTTCTCCTTCCTGGTACATAGCCTTTACAGTTGCCATGGAAACTTCAGTGGCATTTTCCAATAAGCTTTGCAGATATAGGTTTTCTTCATCACCCAAGCTTGTTGGTACAGAAAAGTCATCATCTTGAACGCAGGAAATGAGTGTTGTTATGAGGGCGAAAACCGTTAAAAGTGTCACGTGTCTTTTCATTTGTGTACGGATTACTAATTTATTTTTCATAATTATTTTTTTAAAATCTGAAGTAAACATTGGCAAAATAGGTAGCGCCTCTGCTATACCAGTATTTTGGCGAAAATACAGGGGTGTCATTGCTGGCATCATCTTTTAATTGCTGGTAGTTGGCATTTCTGCCTTGCTCATAGCCTCCTGTTTTATAAGCTTTGTCCAAAAGGTTATTGACACTGGCAAAGAAGCCAATATAATAATCGTTGATTTTCCAGGATTTTCCTCCAATGAGATTTACTACCATATAGTCGTCGAAGCGTTCTTGTTTTAACAGCTGTCTAGCTATTTCAGGATCATAATCGTTAAAAGGAAGGCCATCACTGTCCAAATAAAAATTACGGGTTCTGGTCAATGGGCTAATGTCTACGTAGGTGTTAGTAAAAAAGTTGGCAGTAGCACCGACCCACCAATAGTCGGGATCGCGATATTCAAATCCGAAGGAATAAGCCTTTTGTGGACCTCCAGCTATTTTATAGTTTTTTAGGGTTGAAGGGCCAAAATCAATGCCGTTTTCATTGGTAAAACTTGAAGAAGTTAGGTAAACGTTGGGATTGTTGTTGTAGGTGTATTGTCCTAACGAGGCGACGCCCTTTAGTTTAATGGTGGGGGTGACTTGCGCTTCAATATCAATTTCGGTTCCTAGGTGTTTTTTGTCTATGCCGTTTAGAATTTCCTGAACAAAAAATGAATCGTTGTTTTCAATTTCGTAATTACTGATGCCGTCAGCATAGTAAAAAGAGATTTCATTAGCATCTTTAATGGTGGTGTAGAACGCGGTAAGACGAGCTTTAATGATTGGCGATCTAAAAATGTAGCTAGCATCCACTGAGGAGATTTTTTCTTCTTGAATGCCGCGCACAACTGCATCGTTTTCACGGGCATTGGAGTAGGTGTTCCTTAAAGAAGGGGCTTTGGTAATGTAGCCTGCATTAATATCCAGCAAGTGTTTTCCGGTAATTTTATAGGTGAATCCTCCTTTTGTACCAAAACCATTAAATGTAAGCTTTTCTCCTTTTCCAAGGGAGTTGTCTTGATAGCGTTCGTGCTGCCAAAGCCCTTCACGTTGGTATGTGGTGGTACTTAAGCTGCCAGATAAGTAAAAATCTATTTTGTTGTATTTGAACAAAGCCTGTGCATATCCAGATATAATATTGGCCAAAAGGTTGTAATTGTAGCGAATTTTTCCTCCTTCGCCCACAATTCTATCCGGGTTTTGAAGATCAAATTGAAAGTTGTCAAAGCCATCTACATTTAGGTATCCCGATCCGCCCAAAAGATCCATGATTTCTGCAAAGTTTTCTGATTTTAAATTTTTGTAGTTGATATTGGCATTCAACAGAATATTTTCAGAAATCTCAGAAGAAAGAATGGTGTTAACTGTAAGTTGTTTGTCATCGCTTCTATCTTCATACAGCACATAAGCGTTTGGGGTGCCTGTAATATTGTTGGTAAGGTTGGCATCATAAATTCGGTTCCAGTCAATTTGTCCATTATCCAAAAAATTTTGTTCCAATTGGTAGGCAGTGGCGTAGTCTGGCCCATCTGGATCTGCCAAGGCATAACTTGGCAATAACTGATAATAAGTTGGACTTGGATTGGCGCCGCCAGAATAATCTAACCGGCTATTTCCTAATTTTCCAAATTGATAGCCAATATTCGTGTTTAATTTGGTTTTGCCACTAATATCCCAATAATGATTGAGCATTAGGATGGGCTCCACCACTTCCTTGATTCGTGAGTTTCGCTTTTCGCCGTCGTGATAGCCCCAATACTCATTGTATTTAATATCTTTTAAATCATAAACCTCCTGAGTGTTTGGAGACGATTTTCCTCTTCTGTTTGGAGCGTAAATAGTGGTGAAATTTAGACTGTGTTTGTCGTTAATTTTCTTTTCAACAGAAGCAAATATGGAATTGGCGTCATAAAAAGTAGCGTCTTGATAGCCTTCATTTCCCCAGCGTCTCCCTATAGATATGGCATAAGCCCAGTCGCCTTTTACAAGCCCCGAAGCGTAGGTGGCCATTACACGGTGGGTATAACTTCTATTGGAAGAAGAATAGGTGAGGCGTCCTCCGCGTCTGTAACTGGATGCTCGAGTGTTTATATTGGTGGTTCCTAAAATACCCCCAAAAGCATAGTTGGAAGGTGTTAAGCCTGTTGTTAGTTCCTGGTTTCGGAGCACATCATTAAGGCCTCCCCAATTACTCCATTGTGGTCTTCCGTTGAAGAGTTTGTTCATTTCAAGGCCATTAATTAAAATGGTACCATTCTCTGAATCCAAACCTCTCACTTTAAAAAAAGAAGTGCTAAATTCAAAAGCAGCTGTACGTTGAAATACATCTTGAGAGGATTGCAGTAGTCCCGAAATGTTGTCGGATGCACTAGTATCATCATTTAGTTCGTCATCAGATAATGCAATGACGAATAAGTCGGCAGAATCGGAAACATCAATATCCATAGTCATATCTTGGATGTTTACGGTTTGATTGGCTTGGACAACTATAGGGTAACGTTTGGTGATGTAACCAGCTTTTTCAATTTTGAGAACCTGCTCTCCTAAGGGGATATTTTCAGAGAAAAGGAACAAGCCCTTGACATTGGTAACTGTACTTTGTTGAGTGGATTCTATACTTATGCTAACTCCCGGAATAGGTTCAAAAGTGGCAGCGTCTTTTACGCTTCCTTTGATAAGAGTTTGTTGAGCTATGAGCAGAAAGGGAACACAAATAGTAATAATGAGGGCAAGTAATTTTTTTTTCATACTTATATTTAATGTTAAAACACTCTTATTTGTTAAGTAACAGTTATTTAAAGCTAACTAAAATACATTTTTTATAAGAAATAAATAAATTTGAATTCGAAAGTGTTAGATATTAATCGAAATATAACGTTCACTAAATGAAAAGTTTAAATTACAGTCTCTTTTTGCTGCTTTTAGGAGGAGTTTTGGTATTGAATGCACAAGAAAAGAAGAAGTTTAAAATCCATACTATTGGTTTTTACAACCTTGAAAATTTGTTCGATACTATTAATGACCCTATTAAATTTGATGAGGCTAGTCCTATTTTGGAAATGAAAACCGATATCAAGGAGGTCTACATGAAAAAAGTTCATAATATGGCTAGGGTCATTTCAGAAATAGGTACAGACATGTCTAATAATTCCCCAGTTATTCTTGGGGTTTCGGAAATAGAGAATCGGCAGGTATTAGAGGATTTGGTCAATGATCCCTTGCTATTGGCAAAGGATTATGGCATTGTACATTTTGATTCGCCAGATGCTAGGGGGATAGATGTTGCATTACTTTATCAAAAAGAAGTGTTTAGGCCCCTGTACACTAGTGTACATGAGCTGAAGATTTATGATGATG
Organism: Mangrovimonas sp. YM274; assembly: GCF_030908385.1. Lineage (NCBI taxonomy): Bacteria > Pseudomonadati > Bacteroidota > Flavobacteriia > Flavobacteriales > Flavobacteriaceae > Mangrovimonas > Mangrovimonas sp. YM274. Next base: position 3,818,602 of record NZ_CP133091.1, on the reverse strand, counting down.
AAACTCAAAAACGACTGTATACCAGGGATCAATTGTTGGTGTCTGGAGAATTGGAAGGTGAAATGATTCATGTTATTGTGAACCATTGGCCATCTAGGCGTGGAGGGGAAGCAAGAAGCAGGCCAAAACGTGTGGCGGCGGCCAAATTGAATAAACACATGATAGATTCCCTGCAGTCTATAGATCCCTATGCCAAAATCATTACCATGGGCGATTTGAATGACGACCCTACCAATGCTAGTGTAAAAAAGGTGCTAAAGGCAAAGGGCAATCGTGAAGATGTGGAATTAAAGGGTATTTATAATCCTTACGAAGATCTGTTTAAAAAGGAAGGTTTGGGAACCACTGCTTACCGTGATGCTTGGAGTTTGTTTGATCAGATTTTGATGACCAAACCTTTAGTTGAAAAGGACTACACATCGTTTAGGTTTTATAAAGCGGGAATATTCAATAAAAACTATTTAACTAATAAGTATGGCCGTTATAAAGGCTATCCCTTACGAAGTTTTGCAGATGGTCACTTTACCGATGGTTTTAGTGATCACTTTCCGGTTTACATTTATCTAATTAGGGAAGTGACTCCATAATAAAAAAGGCGCCGATTATTATCGGCGCCTTTTTTATGTTATAACCAGTTGCTCCAAGGAATCCTGGAGAGAATCAGGATGAGTCCTAAAGAATAAAAAATGGCCAAAGACTTGAATTTTGGTTTCGAAGTCAATTTCTTTTTGTGTTTGGAGTAGCCAATAGTGATGAAGGCTACTGCTAAAATGGCGATAAAAGGATGTTCTACGGCCATAAGTCTAGACAGGCTGTTCAAGCCTCCCATACCATTCATTTTTATCGTTTGCAATCCGTTTGGTGAAACAAAGTAAAGAATAAGTCCCAACAATAATTGAATATGGGTAACGATAAGTGTAAACAAAGAGATTCTAAAATCTTTTGCAGAAAATTCTTTATCGCTGAAAAACTTCATCAAAGCATTAAAGGTGGCTAAAATTAAAACAATGAGCACCAGATAGGCCCAATATGAATGCAGAAATTTAATAGTGCTGTACATTATAAATATTTAAATAATTGGTCAACAAATGTAAGCAATTTATAAATGGTAGTGGATTGAAGCTTAATTTGAAATTGTAATTTTTCTTTGGGTTTGGGTGCCAAATTCGTCCATGACCGTAATTAAATGTTCTCCGTTTGATGGCAAGATGGCCATTTCATGGAGGGTTTCGGTTTGGCCGATATAGGTCTCGTCCAAATACCAAAACACGGTAGATTCTGGTTTGGAGTGCGCAATCTGAAGGATGAGTTCATTGGTGGTGCCATCAAAATCTTTAGGTAGAAATACGGTATTGTTCTCTTTTGGATAAATGAATTGCATTTTGGTTTCCTGCTCCCCTGAACAATTAGGTTTGAAAGGGGGTAAGGATTTGTAAAAAGGATGTTTTATTTTGTAATAATAGGCCATTAGAGGAGGGAGTACAAACCAAGATTCGTGTAGCATTTGGTTAATGTCTTCGCAAGACGAATTGACTTGGTAGCTTCTGTCTTTATTTAAATGCACTAGAATGTGATAGGGACAGGGTTCGGTTTTGATGCCGGTTAATTGTACAAATTGATTTTGTGGATTTGGGCAGTTTGGAGCAGCACGATAACCACTCGTTGCACAAACCTTAATTTCCTGCATCTCATCAAAAGGCTGGGCAAACCAATTACTGTTTGGCAATAGGTCGAACACGTCAAAAAGAATGGGTGCTGCGGCCTGCACTCCAACCAGTCCTGGACGACCTTCCCCATCGGCATTTCCTACCCATACGCCTACTACATAATCTTGAGTGGTTCCTATGGCCCAAGCATCCCTAAAGCCGAAACTGGTGCCTGTTTTCCAGGCAATCTCCTTGGAGCCGTCAAAAAACTCCCAATGTTCATCTTCTTCTGGGCGGTTAACGGTTTTTAAACTTTCAAAAGTTAAATAAATGGAAGCCGCATCGTACAAGGTTTTCTCTTTGACTTTTGTGCCAAAATCTACCGTATGGTTGAAGAGAAAATTGGGTTCGCAAAATTCGTTTGTATAATATTCACTGGAAGTTTCAGAAAAATGATTTAGAGTCGAGGACAATGCCGCATAACTTTTGCAAAGGTCCCAAAGGTTGCTTTCGGCACCTCCCAAAATTAGGGAGAGGCCATAATGATTAGCATTATGGGTAAGGTCTTTAAGTTGCAAAGATTTTAAATAATGGTGAAATCGATCCAGTCCAAATTCTTGAAGCATTCTAACGGATGGTACATTGAGGGATTTTGCTAAAGCCTTGCTGGCTGGTACGGCACCATCATACGTTTTGTTATAGTTTTCTGGGTTGTAACTTCCATATTGTGAGGGAATATCTGCTACCAAAGTGTTGGGCAGTATATCTCCAGTATCCAGCATAGCGGCGTATAAAAATGGTTTTAAGATACTTCCGGTACTTCTGGGTTTGTCAATTACATCGACATCCTTTTGGTGCGTTTTACTAGTAGGGGAGTTGCCAATGTAGCTTAACACATTTCTTGTTTTAACATCCAAAACCAAAACTGCAATATTGTGTATTTCGTTTTGGCTAAGCTGGTTGTAATGTTGTTTTACAATATGGTTGGCTTGCTGCTGTAATTTTGAGTTGATAGTCGTTTGTATACGTTTTCCAGAATGGGTTTTGGCTATGTTTTGTAATAGATGAGGCGCTAATTGCGGCAACGGATAAGGGGTTTGGGGCAGGTCTTCTAAAATAGATAGTTTGTACGTCAGTGAATCTATGATGTGACGATCCAATAATTTTTGGAGCAAGCGGTTTCGCTTTTCAAGTAGGCTTTTTTGGTTTTTTCCTGGATATATGAGGCTTGGTGCGTTGGGCAGAACGGCCAATGTAGCATTTTCAGCCCAAGAAAGTTCAAAGGGGCTTCTATTAAAATAGCGCCATGAAGCGGCATCAAGGCCTACAACATTTCCTCCAAAAGGGGCATGGCTGGCATATAAGTTTAAAATGGTCTCTTTGCTATGGCGTAATTCCAATCTAGTGGCTAAAATAAGTTCGATGGCTTTTTCAAAATAAGTGCGGGGTTTCCCTTTTCTGGAAAGTCTTATGACTTGTTGTGTTAGAGTACTGCCGCCTCGTTTTATGCCTCCTGAAGAAAGGTTGTCCCGTATCGCCTTAAAAATGGAGACAGGGTTAAAGCCAGGGTGTTTGTAAAAGTACTCGTCTTCAAACAGCAGGATGCAATGTTCAAATTTTTCTGGGATGCTGTCCATTTGTGGGAAACGCCATTGGCCATCCTTGGCAATCTGTGCTCCTAAAAGGTCATTTTTGGAGTCCGTAACTACCGTAGCCGTTGGATTCCTGAAAAGCTGCTTTGGGAGACAGAAATAATACGCCAAACCAAGAAGAATTATGATCGTAGATGTTTTGGGGTGGCGCTTTAAAAGGTTCATTATGAAACTGAAATGGTGCTTGTGCTGAAATTAAAGTTTTAAAGGTAGGAAATACTTCCGTTGACGTAAAAAAATAACGTCAGTGGACTACAATTTATTTTGAATGTTATTTGAAGGTTAAAAGGTGGACGATATTTCCCCAAATATTAGGCTTGAACTAATTTAAGCCCTCATTTTAATATTAACTATTACTAGATTTTATGAGAAAACTTATTTTCTTATCAATTTTTTTATGTGTTTCCTTAAAAATGTCGGCACAATTAGTGCCCGTTTTTTATGGGGACGCCATCTCCCTTGGAGATGATTGTTATCAGGTTACCGATGCGGTAGCAACGCAAAGTGGTTCTGTGTGGTATGATAACCCTATAGATTTGACTGCTGATTTTAAAATTATTTTTGATGCCAATTTTGGAGATAATGATGCTGATGGGGCGGATGGTATGGCCTTTGTGATGAAAACAACGTCTACTCCAGAAATAGGGAACTCTGGAGGCGGTCTGGGGTATGAAGGGATCACACAATCCTTGGCTGTTGAGTTTGACACTTGGACCAACGGCAACAGAGCCGATCCCCCTGGTGGTATAGACCACATGTCTCTTATGAAAGGAGGAAATGCACATCATAGCTCTATTGATAACCTGGCGGGCCCTATTGATATATCTGCTTCTTCCATTAATGTGGAGGATGGAATTTTTCATGAGGTGAAAATTGAATGGGAGGCTGCTACCCAAACTTTCACGGTAATTTTTGACTGTAACGAACGTATTACCTATACGGGAGATATTATTAATGAGGTGTTTAATGGTGTTTCTGAGGTGTATTTTGGATTTGCTGGTTCTACCGGAGGTGCTTACAATTTGCAGCAGATCTGTTTTAAATATGTGTCTTTTGCTAACACAATGGCTTTGGATGATCAAGAAATATGTGTAGGAGAAAGTATTGAGGATGTAGATGCTACTTATGAAAATGGGATTGGTTATGAATGGCAACCATCTACAGGAGTTAGTGATATTAGCATTCCTAACCCCGTATTCACACCAACAGAGGATACTACTTATATGGTAACTGTTCTTGATAACTGTGGTGTAATTGTGTATACAGATAGTTTTGATGTTGTAGTAAATCCATTGCCTACCATAACTGGGGAGGATGTGGTATTTAACTGTATGACCAACTCTGCAGAGCTATCAGCCACGGTAGAAGTGGATGTTGAAGTTAATTGGTATGATGCTGCAACCGGAGGTAACTTGTTGATGGCGGATAGTGCAACTTTTAACGCTGCTGCTCCAGGAACGTATTATGCGGAGGCTGTTAGTGCTGCAGGCTGTGTTTCTGAGATGAGAGCAGAATTAGAAGTTACTGTATCGCTTCCAGAAGCTCCTCTAAGCGACGGTGATGTAGATTTTAACTGTACCAATAATAATGCAATGCTTTCTGTATCTGTAGCGGAAGGCTTTGAGGTGAATTGGTATGATGCCGAAGTTGGAGGCAACCTTTTGTTGGCAAACAGCTCCACTTACGAAGCTACCGAAGAAGGGGTTTATTACGCAGAAACTATCGATCCTGTTACAGGTTGTGTATCGGAAACAAGAACTGCGGTAGCTACTTCCATAACCTATCCTGATACACCAATTAATAATGGTGAAGATACTATGTGTGCAGGAAACGAATTCCTTTCAGTAAATGTTCCAGTTGGTGTGTTGGTTAATTGGTATAGTGAAGCAGGTGAATTGTTGTTGGCAAATAGTACTACTTATGAGGCATCAGAGATTGGAATCTATTATGCTGAAGCAGAAATAGAAGCTACTGGATGTAAGTCTGAAAATAATTTATACATAGAAGTGGTTAACTGTAAAATTCCTGAGGGAATTTCCCCTAACGGAGACGGTTTGAACGATAGCTTCGAGCTGAGCAATTTCCAGGTTCACAGGATTGAGATCTTCAACCGTTACGGTACCTTGGTGTATTCGAAGAATGACTATACCAATGAGTGGTACGGACAGACCAATGACGGTGACGAGCTTCCTGTTGGAACTTATTTTTACACGATCGAGTACGGAGAAGGCCAAACACACTGTGCTTGGGTTTACATCAACAAATAAGAGCAACCTATAAAACTAAAAGAGAGAAATGAAAAGAATATATATGGCAATGGTCCTATTGATGTGCGTACAGCTGTACGGTCAACAGGACCCACAGTACACGCAGTATATGTACAACATGAACGTTGTGAACCCGGCATATGCGGGCTCTAAGGAGGCGCTCAGCCTGGGTGTTCTCTACCGCTGGCAGTGGAGCGGTATCGACGGTGCCCCACAGACGGGTACGTTCTTTGCGCACTCACCAATCGGGAGCAACATGGGGCTAGGCCTGTCGTTCATCAACGACCAGATCGGACCTGTTGTGGAGAACAACGTCTACGCAGATTTCAGTTATACCCTAAGGCTTGGCGGCGAACACCGCCTGGCCTTCGGTGTCAAGGCAGGGGCCACGTTCCACGACATCGGGCTCCAGGACCTGGAGCTTTTCGACGATAACGACCCGTTCTTTTCGGAGAACATCAACAGCACGACGCCGAACATCGGAGCAGGGTTCTTCTACTACACGGAGCACTACTATGTAGGGTTCTCGGTACCGAACATGCTGAACTCGGTGCACCTTGATGCTGACGGTTACGAGCTGGGCTCTGAGGTGAGCCACTACTTTTTGACAGGGGGCTATGTGTTCGACGTATCTGCCAACACGAAGCTCAAGCCCTCGTTTTTGGTAAAGTCGGCGTTTTCTGCACCGACGTCGTTTGACGTGAACTTGAACGCGCTGTTCTACGACCGCTTCGAGATCGGGGCTTCGTACCGTCTTGACGATTCGTTCTCCGGCCTTGTGAACTTCGGCATCACGCCGAACCTTCGTATCGGTTATGCCTATGACGGAGTTACCTCAGACATCAGCAAGTATGCTTCCTCGTCGCACGAGATCATGTTGCTTTGGGACCTGAACTTTAGCAAGAAGGTATCACGATCACCAAGATATTTCTAACCGGACAACGAAACAGATATGAAGAACATACATACATATATAGCAATAGCGATGATGGGGGGCATGAGCATGACCGCCCAGAACAAGGACACAAAGAAGGCAGACGAGCTCTACGGGCGCTTTGAGTACGTAGAGGCCGCTGAGGCCTATGGAAAGCTTGTGGAGAAGGGCAAGGGCGATGCCTATGTCTACACGCAGCTGGCAGAGGCCAACTACAACATCTACAATACGGAGGAGGCCGAGCGCTGGTATGCCAAGGCGATCGAGTCCGGCAACCAGGATTCGGAGACCATCTACAGATATGCCCAGATGCTGAAGGCTAACGGGAAGTACAGCGAGTCCAACGCGCAGATGGCTAAGTTTGCCTCTATGGCACCGGGTGACGAGCGTGCGAAGGCGTACCGCTCTGCACCGGACTATATCGATGAGATCAAGTCCACGCGCAAGCGCTTTGAGGTAGAGGACATGTCTCTGAACACGGAGTACTCGGAGTTCGGTGCCGTTGAGAAGGACGGTGACCTTTACTTTGTATCGGCGCGCAACACGAGCCGCAAGACCTATGGCTGGAACGGGGAGCCTTTCCTTGACATCTACAAGTTCAGCAAGGGAGAGGACGGCAGCTACAGCGAGGGAGACCTGCTAGGGAAGGAGATCAACACGAAGTACCACGAGGGTACGGTGTCCTTTTCTCCGGATGGCAGCACGATGTACTTTTCAAGGGAGAGTTTCTTTGAGAAGGTCTACGAGAAGGAGGACCGCACGAAGATCAGTGTGATCCACCTGTTCCGCTCGAAGAAAGTGGACGGCAAATGGGGGCCTGCAGAGGGCTTTGCGATGAACAGCGACAGCTACTCGGTAAAGGACCCAGCGGTGAGCGCCGACGGGAAGACATTGTATTTTGCCTCGAACATGCCGGGAGGTATGGGCGGCTTTGACCTTTACAGGGCGAGTATCAATGCCGATGGCAGCCTTGGCGAAGCGGAGAACCTTGGATCCAAGATCAATACGGAGGGCCATGAGGTGTTCCCTTTTGCGGGGAGCAACGGCGAGCTTTACTTTGCCTCGAACGGGCACTTGGGCCTAGGTGGACTGGACATGTTCCAGGTGAAGTCGGACATGTCCGGTGTGGACAACATGGGGGTACCTGTTAACAGCAGCGGGGACGACTTTGCGCTTAGCTATGACGATGCCACAGGTATGGGCTATGTGTCCTCGAACCGTTCAGGCGGTAGGGGCAACGACGATATCTACCGCGTGAGAAAGGTAGAGGAGCCATGCGATACGCAGCTGTTGGTGAAGATCATCGACGAGAAGAGCAAGGAGGCCATCGCAGGAGCCATGGCAACGCTTTACGCAGCCAATGGCGAGGAACTAGGCAGTGCGACTTCGGATGCGCAGGGTATGGTAAGCTTCAGCATATTGTGCGAGACGGATACGGAACTTGGTGTGACCTCTGCGGACCACATCGGGAAGCGCGTATCGATCGAGGGCAGCTTGGAGAAGGAAGTGAAAGAGTCTGTAGAATTGGCACCTATCGAGGAGCTTATCGTAGCGGACCAGGTAGTGCTCAACCCTATCTACTTCGACTTTGACAAATCGAACATCACGGCACAGGCGGCCTTTGAGCTTGACAAACTGGTACAGGTGATGACCAAATACCCAGAGATGGTGATCTTGGCCACTTCGCATACGGACAGCAGAGGCTCTGACGCCTACAACATGTCGCTGTCTGACAGACGTGCGAAGTCAACGGCACAGTACGTGATCTCGAAGGGAATCGACAAGAGCCGCATCACCGGAGAGGGTAAGGGCGAGACCGAGCCTAAGGTGGACTGCGGAGCCAACTGCAGCGAGGAGCAGCACCAGCTGAACCGTAGATCGGAGTTCATCATCGTAAGCGGTGGACCTAAAACAGCAAACTAATAAAAAGTAAACCATTTTAAAAACTAACTTAAATTCAATGAAAAAGCTACTAGTATTTCTTGTACTATTGTCGGTTTTTAGTCCGCTAAATGCGCAAGTGACAATAGGGACTGGGAATATAGAAACTGAAAATGCACCTTTCGATCCTTATTTTGGGTATTCTTATACACAAACGGTATACCTAGCTTCAGAGATTAATGCCTCTGGAGCTATTACCGATATACAATGGTATTATAGTGGGAGTACAGGTTTGCCTAATAGCCAGGAATTGGTCATTTATATGGCTGAATCTCCAAAGGCATCTTTTGATTCCACTACGGATTGGCTACCGATAGGTTCTTTTACCGAGGTATATTCAGGCGGGATTACCGTAACTGCTGGCACATCTGGTTGGGTTCAAATTACTTTGGATACGCCTTTTGATTATACGGGGATGGAAAATTTGATTATTGCCGTTGAGGAAAATCAAACAAATTATGATGAATGGAATGATGATTTTTACAACACAGAGGTGGCAACCAACCGAACTATTTCGAGGTATACCAGTATTGAAGATCCAGATCCTGTATCGCCTCCTGCAGCAAATAATATTAATAATTTTATTCCAAATATCATATTGGGAGGAATTAGTGAGCTATGCCCTAATCCAACTAATGTTGCTGTAGCAATTGATTTGGAAACTGCTGATTTTTCTTGGAACGGAGGGACGGCGACTGCTTGGGAAGTGATCAATCAGGAAGTTGGGGGAGCTGCCCCAACCAATACCGATTCGGGTACCTCTGTAGATGCTAGTACATACCAAATTACAGATTTAACCATGGGAGCAGATTATGACTTTTATGTTAGAGCGGTTTGTGGAGACGATGGCAATAGCTTTTGGATAGGTCCTTTGACCTATCATGTGAGTAACTTTGGAGAAAACTGCAGTACCCCAATAGTTGTTTCCAACCTACCATACAATAGTGTAGATAATACGTCCAATTATTTGGATGATTATTCGGGAGCTCCAGGTTCGGACTGCGGGGCTACTGCTGCTTTTTTGAGTGGTGATGATGTTGTGTATGCTTTTTCCCCGGCTGAGGATACTTCTATAGATATCCAATTAACGGGCCTAACAAATGGTTACGCGGGGATGTTCCTATATACAGATTGTGCCGATATTGGTACGGCTTGTATTGGTGGTGATTCCAATTTTAATACGACGGAAGATTTAGTAATTGATAATATCGTAGTTCCAGGTGGTGATACCTATTACATTGTGATCTCTACTTGGGCTAACCCACAAAGTGTTGGTTACACTTTAAATATAACAGAGAATACTTGTATTGATCAACAAGTAGCTTTTGAAGTGGTAAGTGATTGTGCAAACGGACCACAATTCTATATCGAAGCCGATGTGACCAGTATGGGGTCTGCGACTGCTTTGACACTTACCGATAATCAAGGGAGTGCAGCACAAACGGTGAACGATTTGGGAATCTACACTTTTGGACCTTATGATAATACTACCAATGTTGTTATTACTTCGGCAAATGTAGATGATGTTAATTGTACCCTAGAAAGTGCGGGGTTGACGCAGCCTTATTGTACAGAAAACATCGTTGACTGTACTGTGGGGCCTGTAAGTACAACCTTTTGCTATGGAAACAATAATGATATTGTTTTTACTTATACAAGTACGGATGGATCTCCATTAGCTTTGACAGTGAACGCTGGTTCTGTTCAAAATAATTTGGATTATTTTATAGTATATGATACAGATGGTACTACGGAGTTGACAGCTCCTAATACAACAGGAACCTTATCCGGTCAGTTCGAATCATCTGGAGACACTATTTCATTTACGGTTAGTTCTAACGGTTATGGAAGTTGTCAATCTTCATCTACTTATGAGCCTATTGAAGTAACGGTAGCTTGTGCCACTTGTACAAATCCTCAGTGGACTTATGAAGTAGTTTCGGACTGTATCAACGGACCTCAATTTAACATTGAAGTAGATCTGTCTGATATGGGAACGGGAACGTCTTATACCATTTCAGATGATCAAGGTCTTTATGCTGAAACGGTGACGGCTATTGGAATTTATACCGTTGGACCTTTCGATAATATGACCGATGTAGCTTTAACTATTGAAAATGATAACGATGTCAATTGTATCCTTACAGGGGATACCGTGACTCAAGAGTTTTGTTTGGATAACTATGTCAATTGTTCTGAAGGGCCTTTAAATGGGACTTATTGTTATGAGAACAACGATCAAAATGTATTTACTTTTACCAGTAACGATGGATCCTCACTATTCTTTAACATTAATTCAGGAACTGTTGAAAATAATTGGGACGCTTTACATATCTATGATACAGATGGAACTGAACTGACTCCAAGTGATTACTATGGTAATGGAGGAGATTTAAGTGGGTTGATTTGGCAGTCTTCAGGAGACACCATCTCATTTTGGATAGAAAGTAATGGAGGTACAAGTTGTACTTCGGGCAGTCAAACAGAACTCGATTATACGGTTACCTGTGCTACTTGTGATTTACCAACATGGTCTTATGATATAGTTTCAGATTGTATCAATGGACCGCAATTTAACATCGAGGTAGACCTTTCAGATATGGGGTCGGCAACGTCTTATACTATTACGGATGATCAGGGAAGTGCTGCGCAAACAGCAACTGCAACAGGAATCTATACTTTTGGTCCTTATACGAATGAAACTGAAGTATCTTTTACCATAGTCAATGATGGAGATGCCTTATGTACTTTGTCAGGAGAGCCTGTAACGCAGCCATTCTGTTTAGACAACTATCTAGACTGTTCAGCTCAAGAGCCAATTAACATTGCCTACTGTTATGGGGACGATGATACTAACGTGTTTACCTTTACAAGTAATGATGGCATGGCCTTAAACTTCGAAGTTAATTCGGGAGAATTGTATGTTGTAGGGGATTATTTCCACGTTTATGATACCGATGGAACGGAATTAACGCCAAATGAATTTATAGGATTAGATGATGATGGAGACCTTACAGGTATAAGCTATCAATCTTCTGGGGATACCATTTCATTCTGGGTAGAGTCTAATGGGTTTGCAAGTTGTCAAAGTGTTTGGACGGACTTCGAATTATTGGATATTACAGTGGCTTGTGCTTCCTGTATCAATCCGGAAGCATCCTATGAAGTGGTAAATGACTGTGAAAACGGAGAACAGTTTTTGGTAGAAGTAGAGGTTACCAATATGGGGTCTGCAGAATCTTTGACCATCTCAAGTGATTACGATAGTAATACGGTAATTGCAGAGGCGCTTGGAACCTATCAAATTGGGCCTTTCCCGTTTAATACCGATGTAGAAATAGCAGTAATCAACACAGATGATGCTACTTGCGATATTTATAGCCCAATATTCAACATGTTGGCCTGTCCTCCTGAAAATGATAACCCATGTAACGCCATTGCTGTTGAAGTGAATGAGTTGGATGAATGTACCTTGTTTGCGTCTGGTACCATAGCAGGTGCTGCGCCATCAGCAGTAGGGGTGCCGGCTTGTAGTGGACAGCCTAATGATGATGTATGGTTTACGTTTGTAGCTAATGCTGAGGCTCAAGTAGTATCCTTGAACAACATTGCTAACGGAAACTTAAACCTTGATTATAGCGTTTATGAAGGGACTTGTGATGGTGCCCTTACAGAGTTATTCTGTTCAGATGCTAATGTTAATGCAGTAGAAGGTTTGACAGTTGGAAATACTTATTATGTTAGAGTATATTCCTTCAATGATACAGCGACCACAACCAATTTTGAAATCTGTATCAAACCATTACCGGGGAATATTATTACCGATCAAGTAACCTATACCGTAGAGCAATTGGTGACCGATGTATTAATTTCCAATGAATGTGCACAAATTTCGAATATTAGCTATTCTACAGGAACAGATTATGAATCTGTAAACGGTATTGCCTATTTCTATACAGAAAGTCCAGGATTCCCATTTGATGATGGAATCATGTTAGCCTCCGGAAATGCCTCTTTGGCGGATGGGCCTAATGTGTCTACAACAGCCTCTTCAGGAAGTTGGGATTGGCCTGGAGATATGGATTTAGAGGAATTTGTAAATGGTAATACCTATAATGCGTCTATCATTGAGTTCGATTTCGTGCCATTTGCCGATGAAATTAGTTTCGACTTTATTATGGCTTCGGAAGAGTACAATGGCGCTTCTTTTGAATGTAACTACTCGGATGCCTTTGCCTTCCTATTGACCGATGAAGCTGGAGTGACCACCAACTTGGCAGTATTGCCGGGAACAACAACACCAATCTTGGTGACCAATATTCACCCTCAAAATACGGCCTGTGGTCCTATGAACGAACAGTATTTTGGCGGTTACACGCCAGATGATCTGCCTCCTATGATCTATGATGGTAGAACTGTTGAGTTTACGGCGTTCTCAGAAGTAAATGTTGGGGAAACTTACCATATCAAATTGGTGATGGCCGATGAAGGGGATTCTGCCTTGGATTCTGCTGTATTCCTTAGGGCAGGTAGTTTTGATTTGGGTACTTTCGATTTAGGAATCGACATTACTCAGGCTAATGGTAATGCGGTTTGTCAAGGAGAGTCTATCATTTTAAGTACGGGGGCTGATTCGGTAGAGCACGTATGGTACAAAGATGGATTTGTTGTTGAGGGCGAAACGGGATCTACTTTGGAAATTACCGAAGGAGGTCAGTATAGTGCTCAAGTAATCTTCTCACCAACATGTACTGAAGATGATACCATTTTTGTGGAGTTTATACCTAGCCCGGCTATTTCAGAGCCTATGGATCTTGAAGTGTGTTCGGAAACCCAAATTGGGGTATTTGACCTTACAGAGAATGATATCCTTGTGTTAGGGGAATTGGATGCGTCCCTTTACACGATATCGTATCACTTAACAGAGCAAGAGGCTATGGATGATGTGAATCCATTGACGTCTCCTTATACAAATATCTCATCTCCGCAAACTGTTTGGGTACGAGTGCTTAGTTTGGAAACAGGATGTGTGTCTTATGACACATTCGAATTAATCTTGACAGCTCCAACTCATACGGCTACCAGTGTAGACCTATTGGAGTGTGACAATGATGGAGATGGTGTTGCAGAATACGATTTGGATGCGCACAGCACTTATATCTTGGACGGTCAGGATGCTGCAGCTTACAACGTGACGTATTATGCTTCTGAGCAAGATGCCATGGATGCAGCCAATCCACTTGCAAGCCCTTATACAAGTGCTGGTAACGAAACGGTTTGGGTGCGCGTAGAAACTGTTGGGCTTCCAGATTGTTATGTAACCAACAGCTTTATGTTGACCATTGGAACGTCTCCAATGACATCGTTTACTGAAGATTTTGAATATATAGTGTGTATTGGAGATGATGTGCCGGTTACCATTGAGGCAACTCCGGAGAACTATACAGAAGATGAAGTAAGCATTAATTGGTACCAAGATGAAGTATTGATTGAAGGCGAGCATGGCTTGACGTTACCAGTGTTGGAAGCAGGTCTTTATGAAATTGAAGTGATCTTTAACGATACGGGATGTATTGCTATTACCGAACAAGTTATGGAATCTGTAGTATGTGAGTTCCCACAAGGGATTTCTCCTAACGGAGACGGTTTGAACGATAGCTTCGAGCTGAGCAATTTCCAGGTTCACAGAATCGAGATCTTCAACCGTTACGGTACCTTGGTGTATTCGAAGAATGATTATACCAATGAGTGGTACGGACAGACCAATGACGGTGACGAGCTTCCTGTTGGAACTTATTTTTACACGATCGAGTACGGAGAAGGCCAAACACACTGTGCTTGGGTTTACATCAACAAATAAGAGCAACCTATAAAACTAAAAGAGAGAAATGAAAAGAATATATATGGCAATGGTCCTATTGATGTGCGTACAGCTGTACGGCCAACAGGACCCACAGTACACGCAGTATATGTACAACATGAACGTTGTGAACCCGGCGTATGCGGGCTCTAAGGAGGCACTCAGTCTGGGTGTTCTCTACCGTTGGCAGTGGAGCGGTATCGACGGTGCCCCACAGACGGGGACGTTCTTTGCGCACTCGCCAATCGGGAGCAACATGGGGCTAGGCCTGTCGTTCATCAACGACCAGATCGGACCTGTAGTAGAGAACAACGTCTACGCAGATTTCAGCTATACCCTAAGGCTTGGCGGCGAACACCGCCTGGCCTTCGGTGTCAAGGCAGGGGCCACGTTCCACGACATCGGGCTCCAGGACTTGGAGCTTTTCGACGATAACGACCCGTTCTTTTCGGAGAACATCAACAGCACGACGCCGAACATCGGAGCAGGGTTCTTCTATTACACGGAGCACTACTATGTAGGGTTCTCGGTACCGAACATGCTGAACTCGGTGCACCTTGATGCTGACGGTTACGAGCTGGGCTCTGAGGTGAGCCACTACTTTTTGACAGGGGGCTATGTGTTCGACGTATCTGCCAACACGAAGCTCAAGCCCTCGTTTTTGGTAAAGTCGGCGTTTTCTGCACCGACGTCGTTTGACGTGAACTTGAACGCGCTGTTCTACGACCGCTTCGAGATCGGGGCTTCGTACCGTCTTGACGATTCGTTCTCCGGCCTTGTGAACTTCGGCATCACGCCGAACCTTCGTATCGGTTATGCCTATGACGGAGTTACCTCAGACATCAGCAAGTATGCTTCCTCGTCGCACGAGATCATGTTGCTTTGGGACCTGAACTTTAGCAAGAAGGTATCACGATCACCAAGATATTTCTAACCGGACAACGAAACAGATATGAAGAACATACATACATATATAGCAATAGCGATGATGGGGGGCATGAGCATGACCGCCCAGAACAAGGACACAAAGAAGGCAGACGAGCTCTACGGGCGCTTTGAGTACGTAGAGGCCGCTGAGGCCTATGGGAAGCTTGTGGAGAAGGGCAAGGGCGATGCCTATGTCTACACGCAGCTGGCAGAGGCCAACTACAACATCTACAATACAGAGGAGGCCGAGCGCTGGTATGCCAAGGCGATCGAGTCCGGCAACCAGGATTCGGAGACCATCTACAGATATGCCCAGATGCTGAAGGCTAACGGGAAGTACAGCGAGTCCAACGCGCAGATGGCTAAGTTTGCCTCTATGGCACCGGGTGACGAGCGCGCGAAGGCGTACCGCTCTGCACCGGACTATATCGATGAGATCAAGTCCACGCGCAAGCGCTTTGAGGTAGAGGACATGTCTCTGAACACGGAGTACTCGGAGTTCGGTGCCGTTGAGAAGGACGGTGACCTTTACTTTGTATCGGCGCGCAACACGAGCCGCAAGACCTATGGCTGGAACGGTGAGCCTTTCCTTGACATCTACAAGTTCAGCAAGGGAGAGGACGGCAGCTACAGCGAGGGAGACCTGCTAGGTAAGGAGATCAACACGAAGTACCACGAGGGTACGGTGTCCTTCTCACCGGATGGCAGCACGATGTACTTTTCAAGGGAGAGCTTCTTTGAGAAGGTCTATGAGAAGGAGGACCGCACGAAGATCAGTGTGATCCACCTGTTCCGCTCGAAGAAAGTGGACGGCAAATGGGGGCCTGCAGAGGGCTTTGCGATGAACAGCGATAGCTACTCGGTAAAGGACCCAGCGGTGAGCGCCGACGGGAAGACATTGTATTTTGCCTCGAACATGCCGGGAGGTATGGGCGGCTTTGACCTTTACAGGGCGGGCATCAATGCCGATGGCAGCCTTGGCGAAGCGGAGAACCTTGGATCCAAGATCAACACGGAGGGCCATGAGGTGTTCCCTTTTGCGGGGAGCAACGGCGAGCTTTACTTTGCCTCGAACGGGCACTTGGGCCTAGGTGGACTGGATATGTTCCAGGTGAAGTCGGACATGTCCGGTGTGGACAACATGGGGGTACCTGTTAACAGCAGCGGGGACGACTTTGCGCTTAGCTATGACGATGCCACAGGTATGGGCTATGTGTCCTCGAACCGTTCAGGCGGTAGGGGCAACGACGATATCTACCGCGTGAGAAAGGTAGAGGAGCCATGCGATACGCAGCTGTTGGTGAAGATCATCGACGAGAAGAGCAAGGAGGCCATCGCAGGAGCCATGGCAACGCTTTACGCAGCCAATGGCGAGGAACTTGGCAGTGCGACTTCGGATGCGCAGGGTATGGTAAGCTTCAGCATATTGTGCGAGACGGATACGGAACTTGGTGTGACCTCTGCGGACCACATCGGGAAGCGCGTATCGATCGAGGGCAGCTTGGAGAAGGAAGTGAAAGAGTCTGTAGAATTGGCACCTATCGAGGAGCTTATCGTAGCGGACCAGGTAGTGCTCAACCCTATCTACTTCGACTTTGACAAATCGAACATCACGGCACAGGCGGCCTTTGAGCTTGACAAACTGGTGCAGGTGATGACCAAATACCCTGAGATGGTGATCTTGGCCACTTCGCATACGGACAGCCGTGGCTCTGACGCCTACAACATGTCGCTGTCTGACAGACGAGCAAAGTCAACGGCACAGTACGTGATCTCGAAGGGAATCGACAAGAGCCGCATTACCGGAGAGGGACGTGGAGAGAGCGAGCCTAAGGTGGACTGCGGAGCCAACTGCAGCGAGGAGCAGCACCAGCTGAACCGTAGATCGGAGTTCATCATCGTAAGCGGTGGACCTAAAACAGCAAACTAACCTACAATAACCAACCAAAATTGTTTAAGGCCCTGTTATAATGACGGGGCTTTTTTGTTCTTAATGTTATTTGAAAGTTAATACCTGATTTAAATTTTCCAATAATTTTCATATCGTTTAAGTTTCTTGATTAATTCATGTTAATTCTTTAAATGAAATTTATTAAGCTAATCTTGTTGATTTATGTTTTGGGAACATTCTCCAGTTTTGCCCAATTAGGTTTTTGTACTGGTAGCTCTGGAGACCCTATTTTTGTTGAAGATTTTGGAACTGGAACAACCAATGGACCACCATTGTCTAGTTCGGTGACAACCTATAATTATATAAGTGGAGCTCCTAATGGAGGAGCCTATACAATTTCCAATTCTACAGATTATCATGCTTGGCATGAAACTGGGGATCATACCCCAAATGATACCAATGGCAAATGCTTAATTGTTAATGGAGATTTTGTGCCGGGGATATTTTATGAAACGACGATTACAGGACTTTGTGAATTTACAACCTACGAATTTTCAGCATGGATATTAAATTTGGTGAACCCTTCTACAACGGTTTGTGCTAATGGGGGGATCCCAATTAATGTTACTTTTCAAATTTGGGACAGTACTAATACCAATATTTTGGCTACAGGCGATACAGGTGATATTAATTCACAAACTGATATAGTTTGGGATCAATATGGGTTGGTTTTTCAAACTGAAGCAGGGCAAACCTCCGTAATATTAAAAATGATCAACAATGCACCGGGTGGCTGCGGAAATGATTTAGCCATTGACGATATTGCCTTTAAAGCGTGTGGAGATACGACAGTGGTGACCGATACTTTGGGCAACACTGAAGCGACCATTTGTAATAGTTCTATTCCGTATGATTTAGATCTAAATGCTACGCCAGATTACGCCGTATATACTACCCATGCTTTTCAGTGGCAAGCGAGTATTGATGGTGTAAATTGGACAGATATTCCGGGGGTTACAGGACAAAATGTTACAGTAGCGGTTGATGGCCCAAAATACTTTAGAACTAAAGTTGCAGAAGCATCGATTAACTTAGCTAATGATCAATGTATCACCTATTCCGAAGTATTTTATATTGATATCAATCCAGATCCCGAAGCGGCAATTAGTGAGGGGAATGTTGCTTTTAATTGCGATACAGGAGAGGCTTTATTATCCGTTACAGCGGAAAATGGTCTTATTGTGAATTGGTATGATGCAGCTACAGATGGGAGTTTATTAGAAGAAAACAGTCTTAGTTATAATGCTACAACGGCGGGCACTTTTTACGTGGAGACGGTAGATCCTGTAACAGGCTGTGTATCTGTTCCTAGAACAGAAGTGTCAGCGCTAGGTAGTATTCCTGATGCGCCTTTGAGTGATGGAGACATAACGTTTAATTGTTATGATGATTTGGCCTTACTTTCTGTTTCTGTACCAAATGGTGTTCAGGTAAATTGGTATGATTCTGAAACCGGAGGCACTTTGTTACTGGCCAATAGTCTAACCTATGAAGCAATACAAGAGGGCACCTATTACGCAGAAGCAGTATTTCCTGATACGGGGTGTACTTCAGATATGCGAACACCGGTTTCAACCTCAATGATTTATCCGGAATTGCCTTTGAGTGATGGTGATGTGTATGTATGCGAGGAAGCAACGGCGGAATTAAGTGTTACAGTACCAGTTGGAGTGACTGTTAATTGGTATGATTCCGAAACTGGAGGCACTTTGTTAATGGAAAATAGTACATCTTTGCAAGTTTCAGAATTGGGAACTTATTATGCTGTGGCTGTTTTTGAAGATACCGGCTGTCCTTCACAAGGAAGTGTTCCTGTAAGCCTGCATCTTTTCGAAACCCCAGATGTTTGGGATGAAACCTTGTATTTTTGTGAGGGAGATTATATTATGCTTCATGCTGAAATAATGGATGTGAGTTATATGTGGAGTACCGGACAGACCACGGAGGCGATAAATGTTAATGAGGCAGGAATTTATACGGTGGAAGTTACCAGTCCGGAAGGGTGTAAAGCTACAAAGACCATTACTTTAATTGAAGTTGGGCCACCAGTGATCCAAAACGTGGTTTCAAATGGTGCTTCAATTATTGTTACCATGCAAAATGACGGGGACTATTTGTATTCTTTAGATGGGGAAGATTATCAATCCAGCAATGTGTTTACCAATGTGCCTGGAGGATATTATACCATCCATGTAAAAGAAATTAATGGTTGTGAAGAAGCGGTGATGGAATATCTTCATTTTATGATTCCAAAGTTCATGACGCCTAATTTTGATGGGAAAAATGATCGTTTTGATTTGGTTGGTATTGAGTCTTTTTCGTCTTCCGAAGTCTATGTGTTTGATCGCTATGGGAAATTGTTGGTAAGTTCAAAGAATACCTCTTTTGCTTGGGATGGCACCTATAACGATGCCCTAATGCCTACAAGCGATTATTGGTATTTCATTAAGATTGAAGGACAGGTGTTTCAAGGGCATTTTACATTGAAGCGATAATGTTAATGGTTTAGAACTCGTATTCGCGTTCTACTTTACAGATTTTCACATTGTACCAGCTGTACCAATGGTTTCTGCTTTTGCGTTGAGCTACTAAATGGTCACTGTGTTGTTTCCATTGTGTAATACTGTCTAAGCTTTCCCAATAGCTAACGGTTATGCCAATGTCATTTCGGGCGCTGTCCATTCCCAAAAAGCCTGGTTGCTCTTTGGCCAGTTGTTCCATTTGTATCGCCATTTCAGTATAGCCTTCGAGTGTATTGCTGTGTTTTGAGGTGAATATAACCGCATAATAGGGGTGAAACTTGGTGTTCATTGGTTGTGTGTTATGAGTGGGCAATGGGCAATTTGCGTTTTCCCCAAGTCAAAACTTGTACGCCTTTGGAGTAGTGGCTTCGATTGGGAGCATTCTTTAATAACTTGTCGAATTTAGGATAATGAACTTCGAGTTTTTTGACATTGAGCGTTTGGATGGGCCATTCCAAATGATGCACATCATAAGCAATTAGGCTGTCGCGATAATCCTGAAAAACGGTATAACGCTCCGTTAGCCATATATCCGTCTCGTCCTTATAATTCAAATAGTCTCCAAGCCGATATTCCACATCAAGGTTATTGTTTTGCTTGGTGTTTTGGGAATGATAGCTATAATCGTTGCGCTTGATATTGGCATGTTGATAAGGGAACTTCGAAATCATTTTCAAGATACTGCAAGAGGATCTTTTGCTACCTTCCATACTCAAAAAATAAACGCTAGGTTTTCCATGTCTTTTGACATAAGTACGAAGGTTGATTTCATGAAAATCGGAAATATGGGGCAATTTAGGAACACTGCGTACGCCAATATTGTTCATGTCGAAGGCTACCAAACTTATCCATCCTTTTCCATTTATGGTATCTAATTCCAATCCTTGAGGGAGTAGTGGCTCCAATTCTTTTGGCTCTAGTTCCCAATGAAAAAAAAGGGCCTTGTTCCATTCTTGATAGAATTTCCAAGGCCTTTTTGGTATGTTAAACGAGCGGTGTTTTGTGTGTTGTAATAGCTCTGTCGCTTTCATTTTGGTGTATTTTCAAGGAGGATATTATTGCAGTTGTGGTCTTCCTTAAAATTACGCATTTATTTTGTCTTCAGCTTCAATTTATTTTACAACATTCACCCATTTTCCTTTGGTTCTCACTAGGTAATCATTGTCGTACATAGCTTCTACTTGAATTCCGGGAAGGTAATAGGTGCCTAAATACGATGCGTTTAACATAATATTGAAGGTTTTAGTGTCCTGAGATCCTTTTTCGCTCAAATCGAAGTAGAAATTCACGCGGTCGTCCCTAATGTCTGTATAGCGAGCCTGACTAACCGTGGTATCACCAAAATCGGTGAAACGTGTGTTGACAATCTCCCAGCCCGAAGGGAATATTTGGGTTAATGCGATATCGTTGACGTTTTCTTCTTTTAGGTTGCTCACTTTAACTGTGGCTACAAAGTCCTGTCCTTGCTGAAGTTTGGTTATATCCACAGGATTACCGCCTAGATCTTTGTAAACTACAGAAACACTCAATCCGCGTTGTTCAGTCAATTCTTCTCCTAAGGGTAATTTTCCAGAATTCAAGATTCGTACATAAACCGTGTTGTTTATGTTATTGGTGAAGGTTATGGCATTAGTACCTTCAGAAACCTTCAGTTGACGTTGTGCAATGGCATTTTGGGTGTTTATGATTTCTGTTTTTCCATTGAAGGTGTAAGCCAGGTTTAAAGCTTTGCCGCCGTTGGCATTTACCATTTTTGCCATGGACATCAAGCAATAGGCCGTAGTTTGGGTGCTCATCCATTTGTTGCTAGAGAGGCTGTTAGCAATATATTCGGCAGTTTCCCTCATCTGCGGGTTTTTGGTCAAGACCATCGTCTCTAAGGCCATGGCACGATTTCTTTCTACTGAGCCATAGGTGTAATAGTTGTATTGGGAAGACGTGAAATGAATATTCGCCGAATTGGAAATTTGCTCACTTGCTTCCTTTTGACCGGCCAACGCATAAGCAGCAGCTAAACGCCATTTGGCTTCATTGGACAATTCTGTAAATTCACGCAAGCGGTTCATGGCTGCCAAATCTGGTGCTCCGGCCAAAGCCAATGTGTATAAACGATAGGCTTGTGCTAAATCGGAATTATGGGAGCGGTAACTTGGTCTCCAATCCCTAGCAGCTTGTCTTTGGTATTGCAGCCAATTGCTCTTAAAGGTCAAAGGCAGTACAAATCCTTTTTTCTCGGCTTCCAACATGAAGTGGCCCGCATAGGAGGTTCCCCAATCATTGGCTGTTGCTTCACCCATCCAATAGCCCATACCACCATTTGCAGTTTGGAAATGTGATAAACGTTTGATGCCGTTTTCAATATTGCTCTGGATGGCTTTCTTTTTGTCTCCAGTCAAATCGAATATGTCTCCCAAATACAATTGCGGGAACACGCTAGAAGTAGTTTGTTCTACACAGCCGTGAGGATATTGGATCAAGTATTGTAATCTACGTGTAAAATCCATTGGAGGGAGGGTTGAAAACTCTACGGTAGCACTGTTGCTACCGGGCACTCCAAAGGTGGCAAAGTCAATCGTTTTATTGGTGTTTCCTTCCAAAATGGAATCTATAGCCTTTGAGCTTATTGGGTTGGGATTGATAACGTCCATTTCAACTTTATAGGAAGACTGTTCGCCGCTTCCTTTGGCAATGACTTCTACCGTGCTGATGCCTTTGGCTTTACTCACATCCAATGAAAAGTAAGCCATTTGTTCTCCAGGCTTATTAAATGAAAGCGTTTGGGAAGGGTCTCCTTCTATGGTAATGCCATTGCTTAATTTTAAGCTTAGGTTGACGGTTTTTACCTTGTCCTCCATAGCAAAAACAGTAACTGGAAGTGTTACTTTTTCGCCAGGACTTAATTTCCGCGGAAGCGATGCCAAAACCATCAAAGGTTTTTTAACCTGTACAGATTTGTCTGTGCTTCCATAGGCTTCAGTTTGGTTGTTTCCAGCAACCACCATGGTTCTCACGGCTCCTATGTAGTTTGGGAGTTTTAAGTTATGAGTGCGTGTTTCACCAGCTTTTAAAGAGAATGGTCCTATATAACTTACGACAGGTTTAAAACGGTTGGCTTTTTTGTTTTTACCAGCAGTAGCATAGCCATCGCCACCTACGGCAAACACTTGGTCAATACTTCCTGAATACGCACCAATTACATCATCATAGATATCCCAGGTTTTTACACCTAAAGCTTCACGGGCATAGAAGGTATCCCAAGCATTTGGGGTTTTGAAACGAGTTAAATCCAATAAGCCTTCTTCTACCATCGCAATGGTATAGGTCATTGGCTTGTCCTGTTTTTCGGAAACACTGATTTCGAAGATCTGTTCTGGACACAACACATCGGGCATTTTTAGTTCGGGCTCCAAACGAGTGTCTGGATCTTCCACCATAATTGGAATGACACCGTAAAGCCTAATGGGGAGATCGTTGGCAGAAATTGCATGGGGTTGCAATAGCGAAATATTGATGAATACGTTTGGCGCCATTAATGACGTAATTGGCAATTCCACAGTGGTTTCTCCGGGTTGTGTTTTTACCCAGTTGAAGTCGATAACCTCGGTGCCATTTTCAACACTTACCAAAGCTCTTCCTTCAGATCCGGATTGGAAGGTGATTTTGGCTGTTTCGCCAACATTGTAGGTTTCTTTATCGGAAGCGAATACCAACATTTTGGCGGCTTCCTTATCGGCTGACGGGGCTTTTTGCCACCAGTTTTTGTAGAAATAAACGGTGCGCCCGGTAGCGTGCCCACTTACTGGATCGATAACTCTAATGAGGTAACGGCCGCGTCTATAATCAGGTACATTTACTTTAAAAGTTCCTTTTCCTTTGGAATCTGTGTCTATCGTTGTATTGAAAAACGGTGTATGGTATGAGCTGGAAGCATAGCTGGATAAGTTGTCGTAAGAGGAGTTCCACCACCAGCGCCATTCAATTTTATATACTTTTACTTCCAAGCCATCACGTTGTACAGGTTTTCCATCTTTATCCACAACAACAATGTCAAAGGTTTGGTCTTCTTCCGTGGGTAAAGACCCGTAGGCATTGCCTTTTGGGGATTTTAAACCAACGAAAGTTTTGTATGGGGCATAAGATTTTGTGAAAGCGTTTAATGAGAAATCTCCTCCGTTTTCAAAGGCACGTACCAAAAATTGGGCGTTCAACATTCCTGGGGCATTTTTGCCAATCTCCAGTTTTGAATTGATTTGAGCCAAACCTTCGGCATCTACATTGCCTTCAAAAATGTTGAGCTCTTCGGTGTTGAATTCTCTGGAAGGATCTACAAAGGTATAGTCCTTATAGTTTTCAAAACCGCTATAGGAAGTACTGAATTTAGCTTTTACTTCGGCTTTTAGATTTTTTCCTGGGGCTCCATGCAACCATTTCACATCCAAAATTCCTTTGAGAGGTGCGTTGTAACCCAAGACCTCATTATCAAAATCCAAATTTAGCTTTAACCTATTGGGTTTTACCGTTTCTATTTTAAGGGATTTATGGAATACTGCGCCACCAACAGAAACTTTGGTGCCATAGTTCCCTGTCTTTCCTTCGGATGATGTTGGTACGGTAAATTTGTAAAACTGATCAACATTTTCGGTAGTGACATTTTTATAGATGAGTTTGCCGCTAGGATCCATCACTTCCATTTTTACGGGATGCCCTTTTGGAAGTTTGTTCTGGGCATCATTTAAAATAAAGGTAAGGTGCAGTGAATCGCCTGGACGCCATACCCCGCGTTCGCCATAAATATAACCTTTTAGGCCGCGTTGCAATTTGTTGCCGGAGATGTCAAATTTGCTCAGGGATAATGAATTTCCATCGTGAAGTTTGACATATGTGGTACTTTGTCCTTTGGAAACAATTGCAAACGCCGCATGTTTATCGGAGTCAATTATAGTAAGGCCTTCTTCATCTGTGGTGGCTCTGGCAATTTCCTGTTGTTGGTAGTTGTAAATGGCTACCGTGGCGCTAGACTCTGGATTGGTAGTTAAAATGTTGGTTACGGCAAAATAGTAAGAGTTGTTGGTTCCCTGTTTTACAATGGCCCCTAAGTTGGATGCAATCAGGTTTTGCGTGATAATACGATCTTCATGATAATAGGCATCGTGGCAAGGATTGTTTTTCTCTTTCCAATTATAGGTGTAATGACGGTACCGGTAGGTGAGATTGTCCCAATATTCTTCTTCCTTTAAATCTTCATCCTGAGTGTCGGTTTCGGTGTAATCTTCTTCGTAATAATATTCGTCTTCATAATAGTATTCATCGTAGTCTTCACCATCATTGGAAGTACTGGAAGCCGAATGGGCATCACAATGGTACAGAGAATAACTTTTGTCGAAACTCAATTCTACGCGGTAGATGGCGCCTGGTTCTGCTTGGAAATATTGGGAAAGGTCGATACTGTAAGACTTCCATTTTCCTGTGTTTTCAGTTTCGTTTTGAATAAGCGGAATGGTATGTTTGGCAATTCTTCGTCCCACTTTTCTTATTTCACGGGAATTGTTGCTGTTTAGGTTATTGTCCTGTAAAAACTGTAATACGTTGTCTTCAAAAATCTTGATGATGCGTACATCAACCGCTTTTAAGTTGACAGCTTCAAAATTGAATTTCAGTTCTTTTGAATTTGGTAAAATCGAGCCGCTTCCAATCAATTTTACATTGGGTTTGAGCTCTTCAAAAGACACGATTTCAGAATAAGGCGTTTTTAGTTTGAAACCATCTTGGTTGGTGATGCCTTGAAAAACATCAATTTGGATATTGCCCACCAATTTAGCATCTGGATAGACTTTTAACACATTGCCATCTACCACAAATTTTGGGGATTTCACATTTTGAATGCTTACTAAACCATCAAAGTTTTGTTGCTGCTTTAAAGGATCGGAGAAGTTTAGGGATAAGCACTGCTCTGGCGATTGGATTACAGATACATCAACAATAGTGAAGTTGTTGGTGCCGGGAATGGTGATTTCGCGTTCTCCCTCATTGGTGGCTTTTATGGTTTTTCCGTTCCAAGTCACCACAATTTTAGAGTCTTCCACCAAGCGATTGATACTATCAATTTTGAATTCGAAGACCTTGGCACTTGCACTACTTTCATTGAAAACAATACTTAGAGGCTTATTGTTTTGGGAGGCTGTAAGCAGTTGTTTGGCATTGTCAAGAGAAATCACGTCAGCCGATTTTATGATACCTTCCAAGTATTGCCAATTCTTACTGTATGATTGCAGGTTGTTTGTAGTAATGTTAAAGTTAGGAGTAATGGTTTTAAATTGAAACGTGTAGTCCTTAAACTCATCAGGAATGTTTTGGTAAATGTCTTTCAATTTAACGGTTACCGTATACTCTGTTGAGGAATCTAGCGGTTCATCAGGCGTAAATAACAAGGAATGGTTGTTTGCAACGGTTAAGGTTCCTTGTACATACGGTGATATACTTACTAATTTATCATTGATCTCCTGTCCCATTTCCCAGCCTTGCACATCTTTGGCCAAATTAATTTGAATAGGGTCGGCCACGGAGACCATTCCAGAGGTTGTGTAACTAATGTATTCCCTGAACTTAAAAATATTGTCAGGTTCTTCGTTCTTTTTACAGGATACGGCAAGCGCCATCACAAGTGCGATAGCAAATAATTTTCTTAGAAGCATAGGTTGGTGGTGATAAAATGAATGAACTTAATTGTAAGAAATCGTGCGTGGTTTCTTGTTAAAATAATTACGTTCAATGAGTTAGGTTTAGATTCGGTTGGGTTGTTAATTTAGTCTTAAAATTATGGTATAAAAGGCTAAAGTTAACACTTATTAAACTTCTGAGGCTTTATAAAAGCGACTTATTATTAGTATATTCGCAAAAAAGCAAACAAATAATTCAAAAATTTTAAATTATGCAGGCAGTTGCAATAGATTTCGGGATAGAAAAAGCCCTAGAGGAATTGGGGATAGAAAATATAAATGAAGGGACTTCTACAGGAACCCAAAGTTTTTCAAATGGTGATATTATCGAAAGTTATTCCCCAGTAGATGGACAGCTTATTGCCAAGGTGAAATCTACCACAAAGGACGATTATGAAAAGGTTATGGAGGCGGCAACGTCGGCCTTTAAAGTTTGGCGTAATACGCCTGCGCCGCAAAGGGGGGAAATTGTAAGGCAGTTTGGAGATAAATTGAGAGAAAAAAAGGAAGCCTTAGGTAAATTGGTGTCTTATGAGATGGGAAAATCTTACCAAGAAGGTTTGGGAGAAGTTCAAGAAATGATAGACATCTGTGATTTTGCAGTTGGGTTATCGCGACAGTTACATGGTTTAACCATGCATTCAGAACGTCCTGGTCATAGAATGTACGAACAGTACCATCCTTTGGGAGTTGTTGGTATTATTTCGGCCTTTAATTTTCCGGTGGCTGTTTGGTCATGGAATACAGCATTGGCTTGGGTGTGTGGAGACGTGTGCGTTTGGAAACCTAGTGAAAAAACGCCGCTCTGTGGAGTGGCATGCCAAAATTTGGCAGCCGAAGTTTTCGCCGCCAACAATTTGCCGGAAGGAATTTCCTGTTTGATTAATGGAGATTATCGCGTAGGGGAATTTATGACAAAAGATAGCCGCGTGCCATTGGTGTCTGCAACTGGTTCTACCCGAATGGGGAAAATTGTAGCGCAGGAAGTGGCTTCACGTTTAGGGAAGTCCTTGTTGGAATTGGGAGGAAACAATGCCATTATTGTAACACCAGATGCCGATATCAAGATGACAGTAATTGGAGCTGTATTTGGAGCTGTAGGAACCTGTGGACAACGCTGTACGTCTACTCGCCGATTAATCATTCACGATAGTATTTATGATAAAGTAAAGCAAGCTATAGTGGATGCTTATAAACAGTTACGAATAGGAAATCCTTTAGATCAGCATAATCATGTGGGACCATTAATTGACAAAGATGCTGTAGCCAATTACGAAGCAGCCTTGACTAAAGTTGTTGCCGAAGGTGGTGATATATTGGTTGAAGGCGGTGTGCTTTCTGGAGAGGGTTATGAAAGCGGTTGCTATGTAAAACCGGCCATTGCCGAAGCGCAGCCGGAATTTGAAATAGTTCAGCACGAAACTTTTGCGCCTGTGCTGTACTTGTTGAAATACTCAGGGGAGGTTGAAAACGCCATTGAGATTCAAAATGGTGTTGCCCAAGGGTTGAGTTCGGCAATTATGACCAATAATTTACGTGAAGCAGAACGCTTTTTGTCGGTTGCAGGGTCTGATTGTGGAATTGCCAATGTAAATATTGGAACTTCAGGTGCCGAAATTGGAGGTGCTTTTGGAGGTGAAAAGGAAACCGGTGGTGGGCGTGAGTCTGGTAGTGATGCCTGGAAAGTGTATATGCGTAGACAAACGAATACGATTAACTATACTACTGAGTTGCCATTGGCACAAGGAATAAAATTCGACCTGTAAAAGATATTTTAAAAGATGAAAAAAAGCCGCTAATATATTAGCGGCTTTTTTATTTTTACCATTAAACCAACCTGAAATGCTTAAAAAATTACCATTCCTACTTTTTGTTTTTGCTCTGAATCTTAATGCACAAACATTTCTTCTTTCAAATGAAAACATTTTTATAACACCTACCGTTTCAAGTGCCGATGTTGGGGATTATGATGACGATGGCGATTTGGATATCATTTTGATGGGGCTTGTTGATGGCAGTATTTCTACACAGATTTATGATAACAATGGAGCAGGTAATTTTTCATTAAGCACAATTGATCTTGGAGAAAATTATAGAAATGGGCAGGTTGAATTTTTGGATTATGATAATGACAATGACTTAGATGTTTTTATTTCAGGATTGACTTTATCTGGAGGGAAATCAAGATTGTATACTAATGAATTAGGGGTGTTTACGGAAGTTCCGTTCGTGTTTGGAGGAGATACTATCAACAATCAATTTTGTTGGGGAGACCTAGATAATGATGGGGATTTGGATTTGATTTTAATGGGGAATTTTCAAGCTATGGAAAATTATGCTTATGTGTACAGAAATGATGGAGGTGGCAATTTTACAAGTCTAACCCATTCTTTTTTAGCCTTAAGCCAAGGTGCAATTAGAATGGCAGATTTGGATAATGATGGCTATAATGATGTTGTTGTTGGCGGTATTCAAGGAGAGATGGCTGTGGTTTCTTATTTGGAGGTTTACAAAAATAATGGGGATTTTAATTTTACTCAAGAGTTGAGTTTGGAAGGTTTTTTTAATGGAGATCTAGAGCTGAGAGATTGTAATAATGATGGCCTTATAGATATTATCAAGAATGGAACTACTGATGATGGAGATGCAACAAGGATGTATTTAAATTCGGGAGATTTTGAATTTTCAGAGAATGTTTCGGTAAGTTTTGCTTCGGTTGGAGATTTTGCCAATATGGTCTCGGCTGATTATGACGGTAATGGGGAGCTGGATTTTTTAGTGTCAGGAAGAGAACAGCCTTATACAGAGTTAAACTTTTCAACTTCTATATATGCAAATGATGGGGATTTGACATTAAGTGAGAATGTAACGAGTGGCATTAGCAATGGCTCATTTAATGACATTGAAATTGGGGATTTTGATAACGATCATGATGTTGATGTTTTTATAATGAATGGGAATGCTTGTAATACCTTTAGCAATAAATCCACGAATGAAAACATAATTCCAAATCCGCCCACAGGGCTTAGTGTGGAGATCCTGGAAAATGAAGTTGTTTTAAGTTGGGAATCTGGATGGGATAGTGAGTCTCCAATAGAACAGTTGTCATATAATGTATATGTTGGTACAATTACAGAAGGAACAGATGTTGTAACACCAGAATCCAATATAAGTTCAGGATATAGAAAAGTGGTGAAGCTTGGGAATGCACAATATAAAAGCCAGTTTTCATTGTTAGATCTTCCGGATGGCACTTATTATTGGGCAGTCCAGTCAATAGATAACCAATATGAAGGTTCTGAATTTTCCCTAGAAAATAGTTTTGAGGTCAATAGCTTGGGTGTTAATGAAAATGTATTATCAGGATCTATAAGATGTTTTCCAAATCCAGTTCAAAATCAACTCAATATTGTTTCATCAAGGAAAATTAAGCAGGTTAACGTGTATACTACATTAGGGCAGGAATTAATGAGTACCAATGGCAGTACTTTAGATGTTGTCATTGATTTTTCAGCTATGAAATCAGGAATGTATTTCGTAGAAATAGTGTGTGATGACTTTTCGAATTATCTCCAAAAGGTGTTTAAAAAGTAATTTTTCAAACGTATATTTTCGATTTTATGTTGGACAAAATACTTGAATCATCCTAAGTAAAAACTTGTAAAAATTTTCCCTATTCATTTATGTTAAAAGTTGCTTAAAATTTAGTAACTTCATGGTTAATTAATTAATCCTTAGCTAGATGAGTAAATTAACGTACCAACTTGGTATTTTGATTACGATCCTTCTTGGCGCAATTTTAAACTATTATTACTGCTGTAATATGGAAGAGGAAATTGTGGTTGAAGAGATTGTTTCAGAACCAGTAATTGAACCAACCAAAAATCCGTTTTTGGTTCAAGACGCCAATGGCAATTTAGATGTAAAAGTTAATGACAATTTTAACTTTCAGGCATCAGAAATGGTCATTTTAGAACCGCTTTCCGAAAGGGTGATTGGCGGTGTGACAGAATTGTCAGCCTATTTGGCTGAACATCCAGACAAATCAGTAAGTATTACCGGATATTACAAAGGTGATGAAGTCAACCATACGGCCTATCCTAATTTGGGATTAGCTAGGGCAGGGGCTGTCAAAAACTATTTTGTGTCCAAAGGAATTTCTTCGCGAATTATTGATACTCACGGCAAGCTGTATGATGGCATGGTACCAGATGCAGACAACATTTACTACGGGCCCGTAGAATTTGCAGTAGCAACTACCGGGGATCATGGCGACCTTGATGCTTTGGCAGATGAAATTAACAAGGATCCTCTGGTATTGAATTTTGGTATTGATAAGTTTGTTATTAACCTTACCGAAGAACAGCGGCACAAGTTTGCTAAAATTTCTAGATATCTGGATAAGGCAGAAGGGTCTACTTGTAACATTGTAGGACATACCGATACCACTGGGCCCGAAGATCATAATATGGTCTTAGGTAAGGAACGCGCTGATTTCGCCAAAGCCTATTTGGTGCGGCATCATATCCCAGAAAGTAAAGTTATTACTGTGTCCAAAGGTTCTTCTGAACCTATAGCCGATAATAGTACCACTGAAGGGCGTGCTGCCAATCGAAGAACTATTGTAACCGTTAACAAACCATAAACCAAAAAAATAAATTATGAACATGTGTAGTTTAATTCCAATTATAGTAGGCGCAATTTGTGCGCTCTTAGGGTATCTATTAGGAAAAATGCTTGGAAAAGGTCCTGATAATACCGCTGAAATTCAAGCTTTAAAAAATAAGATAGCCGAACTGGAGGGTAATTTAAAATCCTGTAAAGATAAATTAGGGGCCATCCAAATGCAGGATAGCCGTATGGCGGCAGCTATGGCACATGCGGCCATGCCTTTTAATGCAGCAGAAGCCAAGGCTATTTTTGGTAGGGCAATCAAGGAAAATGATCTTACCATCGTAGAAGGTATTGGGCCTAAAATTCAAGAATTGTTCCACAAGCATGGTGTGCATACTTGGAAGGCTTTATCAGAATGTAGCGTACCGAAATGTCAAGAAGTGTTGGATGATGGAGGAGAGGCTTATAAAATTCATAATCCAAAAACTTGGCCAAAACAGGCTTTATTGGCCTATGAAGGTAAATGGAAGGAACTTTTTGATTGGCAACAAGAACTTGATGGAGGTCTTTAATGCTAAGCCGGAATAAAATAAAAAAGCCGTTTCAAAACTTGAAACGGCTTTTTTATTTTTTAGAATTTTTTGAAAAACAAAACCCTATTTCAATGCCGAACTTGTATCGGGAGAAATAGGGTATGTATTTAATTGATTAATAGCTGTGCTAAATTCGTGAAAAAGAAGCTGGGAAATGGGGGTGTTTCTGTAGTTGGTACTAAAAAATGTATAATCGGTAAAGGTCGAAACGACCATTTAGCTGTATTTCACTTTTCTCAAAATTCGCATAGCATCTTTATAGGAATCATAGATGCTTTCGCTGTATTGTCTTAAGTAAGGTTTCGCTTCGTTAAGTTTGTCTATGGCGTTGTGAAACAAGTTAAGGTAACAGATTAAATAGGTTTCAGGGAGGTTTCTTAAGTCGGCAAGCTCGTTAGAGGTTAAGGTCAATCCTTTTTTGAGCTTTGCCAATAAGGTGTTGTTGGTGTTATAAATATGATGCAAAACTTTTTTATCGAATTGAGGAGGTTGAAAAAGTAGTTTAGCATCGATATTGTAATTGGCATTGTCCTCAAAACTAATCAGGGTTTCTTCCAACGGGTAGTATCTATAAGAATTTTGAAGGCCCAATCTAACATATTCAATGATTTTGAAACTGTTGTCGTCGTAACTGATGGAAACCTCGTCTAGATTGGAAAAGAAAATCCGAACCTGTTCATTGACCAATTCAATGTCTACCCTCGAAAAGAAGATTTCGTCCTTGACTGTTTTTTTCTTTCCTGACCAGCATAGCACGAAGTATTCTTTAAAGACTTTGTACTGCGGATTGTAATCCTTGCGCTTGTTCATGAAGTCAAATACACCATCTAGGGTGTATTCAATATTGTTTTGGGAGTGGTGCTCTATGGCTGCTACAATTTTAGAGTTGACATCTTTGATTTCAACATCGAAAACTTTGGGCATGCTCATGCTGCCTTCCCTGAAAAACACGGAGCCTCCATAGTATTTCCAGATGTTTTTCCGTAGGGAAGTAATTTTTCCAATGGGCCTGATGGTTACCAAACCCACCACCTTGTTATCTGGCAAATGCGGAAAGGGAATATTCTCATATTGCACAATGGGTGGGTTGGTTAAATAGGCGTTGATCAGGTTTTGAATCTTACTGTCATCAAAGAAATCCACTCCCCAAATTTTATTGTCTTCATCATCAACACCAATAACGATATACGAGTTGTTTTTGGGGTTGCTATTGGAAAGCGCGCAGATGTGCTTTAAAAATTTGGCCTTTCCTTCCTTTTGGCTAATATCGATTTTACGCTTTTTATCATAAAAACTGTTCTCGTCGTTATGTGCGAGTAGGTTTTTAATGAGTAGGCGTTTATTGATCATATAGCTGTTTATTAAAGGTTATAGCTCTTTTTTAACGATGGTTGAGGAGGCCTGTGCCGTTGGAAATATCAATAAGTCTGCAACATTGACGTGTGCCGGGCGTGACACAACAAAATAAATAATCTCGGCAATGTCTTCTGCCTGAAGGGCCTCGAATCCTTTGTAAACGGTATCCGCTACAGGGTCTCCTTTAAAACGCACTTGAGAGAATTCGGTTTCTACCATCCCTGGATTCACGGCACTTACCTTAATGCCAAATTGGTTGAGGTCAATGCGCATTCCTTCCGTTATAGCCAATACGGCATGTTTGCTTCCGCAGTAAACATTTCCTTTGGGGTATACTTCTTTTCCCGCAGAAGAGCCGATGTTGATAATATGACCAGATTTGCGTTCTGTCATTCCAGGGATTACCGCTTTGCTCACATATAACAGTCCTTTTACATTAATGTCCATCATAGCATCCCAATCGTCTAAAGAGCCAGTTTGTATAGGGTCCAGTCCATGGGCGTTGCCTGCATTATTGATTAAAATATCGATATTTTTGAAATCTTCTGGCAAGGAAGCAATGGCATTTAAAGTGGCTTCTTTATCTCTCACGTCGAAGTTTAAAGTAATCACGTTGGTCTCTTTCTTAAGGGCTTCTTCAATAGTGTCCAAACGTTCTTGTCGTCTGCCGCATAATACCAATTGAATGCCGTTTTTGGCAAAAATATGGGCGGTGGCGCGTCCAATTCCGCTGGTTGCTCCGGTGATTAAAGCAGTTTTTTTCATTGATTTTATATTAATTAGGTAATTTTAGCGTTTATGATTTTAGATTATTGCAAAAATGCCTTTCCTAAATTGAGAAATGGCATAAATTTGCAAACTTTTTTGGCGGTACAGGTCTTTAAAAACAAACTAAAGTTACAGAAATGTAAAGGAATAAAGTAAGCTGAAGAAAGCTTATTTGTGAAGTTTTGACTGTTTATGTTAAAATATTTTTGTAATCGATTGTTTTTTAGAAATGTATGGTCGGATTTTTGAGTTGAATAATCTAAATGAAGGATATGCTGCGTATATATAGACAAAACCCCAAATTATTTATGAAGATTTTAAAAACATCCTTTTTATTATTTAGCGCTATAATATTTTTTACCCTTTCAAACTGTAGTAGTGATTCCTCTTCGGGAAGTACGGTAGAGGGAACTTCTTTTATTTCTGTTAGATTATCGGATGAACCAGGAGATTTTGATAACGTTTTTATCGACGTGCAAGACGTTATGGTTAAGGTTAATGATGACAGTGAGAGTGATAGTGGATGGCAAAGTTTAGGACCTATCAATGCCGGTGTTTATGACCTTTTGGAGCTCACAGGCGGCATAAGTGTATTATTGGTTGATAATTTTGAAGTGCCTTCCGGCATGCTCAATCAAATTAGATTGGTGTTGGGAGAAGACAATTCTGTTGTGATAGACGGTGAAACACATGAGTTGCAAACACCAAGTGCACAACAGTCTGGATTGAAAATTAAGGTAAACGAAACCTTAGATCCTAATTTTACCTATGAATTCTTATTGGATTTTACGGTTGATGAATCTATCGTCATCGCAGGAAATTCTGGAAATATTAATTTAAAGCCTGTTATTTATGCTAGTGCAGAGTATGCTTCTGGTATAATTGAAGGTATGGTATCCCCTTCCAATATACAGGCAGTGGCGTCTGTTGAAGTGGATGGGAATATTATTTCTGCCTACACAAATGAAGAAGGTATTTTTAATTTGAACGGCATTCCTGAGGGGACATACGATGTAACCATAACACCTGCGGAAGGATCAGGGTATACCTATACTATTGTTGAAGGAGTGGAGGTTGTAAATGGACAATATACAGATATTGGTGTTGTTAACTTACCATTAATGCCTGGAGCGATCACGGGAACAGTTCTTAATGAAGGTCTTCTGTCAACTGCTTCTGTGATGGTTGAAGGAGAGATGGTTTCAGCTACAACCAATGAGCTTGGTGTCTTTTTGTTGGAAGAGATTCCTGCGGGCGTCTATACGGTTTATGTTGCTCCGGAAGAAGGTTCTAGTTTAGAAGCTTCAGAATTTGTAGAGGTCGAAGTGATTTCAGGAGAAACAACCAATATGGGAGACATAATGTTATAAAATGTTAGTAGCCTAATAAAAAATTGTTAAAGAGCAGCACATTCCGTGCTGCTCTTTGTTTTTTAACCTACAATTAACAGTTTGGCAGGAAAAATTTCAACAATTTGCAAGCCTCAATTAAGGATACTATATTCGAGTTTTAAAAATAAATAGAATGGAACAAACAGGTACAATTGATATTAAGACCATCAATGAGAAAATTGAAAAAGAGAGTGCTTTTGTTGATTTACTTACCCTAGAAATGAATAAAGTAATTGTGGGCCAGAAACATATGGTGGAGCGATTGCTTATAGGCTTGTTGGGACAGGGACACATTTTATTGGAAGGAGTGCCCGGATTGGCAAAAACGCTTGCTATTAACACGCTTTCGAAAGCGGTACATGGTACGTTTAGTAGAATTCAGTTTACTCCAGACCTTTTGCCTGCCGATGTAGTGGGAACCCTTATTTATAACATCAAGGAGAATGATTTCTCCATCAAAAAAGGACCAATTTTTGCCAATTTCGTGTTGGCGGATGAGATCAACAGGGCGCCTGCCAAAGTACAGTCGGCTTTGTTGGAAGCCATGCAAGAAAAGCAGGTGACCATTGGTGATGAGACCTTTGTGTTGGACAAGCCCTTCTTGGTAATGGCAACCCAAAACCCAGTAGAGCAGGAAGGGACGTATCCGTTGCCAGAAGCTCAGGTAGACCGTTTCATGTTGAAAACGGTGATCGATTATCCTAAGTTGGAAGAAGAGCAATTGATTGTTCGTGCGAACCTAAAAGGTGCTTTTGAAAAAGTGAATCCTGTGGTGTCCATCGAACAGATTTTGAGTGCCCAAAAAGCGGTTCGTGAGGTGTATATGGATGAAAAGATTGAGAAGTACATCCTCGACATCATTTTTGCGACCCGTTATCCAGAGAAATATAGATTGGCCGATTTGAAACCGTTGATTTCCTTTGGAGCTTCTCCTCGTGGAAGTATCAACCTTGCCACTGCCGCCAAGTGTTACGCATTTATCAAACGCCGTGGCTATGTGATTCCTGAAGATGTGCGTGCGGTGGTTTATGATGTATTGCGCCACAGAATTGGAATTACTTACGAAGCCGAAGCAGAAAATATTACTTCCGTAGATATCATCAATAAAATTGTAAACGAAATTGAAGTGCCTTAATCGGTGTCTTTGTGAGATAGATTTTGTTTCGCAGCAAGGCCTTAGCCAAACTGTGACCAATATTTTATTTGCTGATTGCTAAATACTGTAGGCCAATATGGATACTAAAGAGTTATTAAAGAAAGTTCGAAAAATAGAGATTAAGACAAGGCGTTTGTCCGATCATATTTTTGGGGGAGAATACCATTCTACCTTCAAGGGACGCGGTATGACTTTTAGTGAAGTTAGGCAGTATCAATTTGGGGATGATGTACGGAATATTGACTGGAATGTTACTGCACGTTACAACGAACCGTATGTAAAAGTATTTGAGGAAGAACGCGAGCTGACCATGATGTTGATGGTAGATGTGTCGGGTTCTGAGTTGTTTGGTACAGAACAGCAATTCAAAAACGAAGTGGTTACCGAAATTGCCGCTACTTTGGCTTTTTCGGCCACACAGAATAATGATAAGATTGGCTTGATTTTGTTTTCTGATGAAATAGAGCTTTTCATTCCACCTAAAAAAGGAAGATCGCATGTACTGCGCATCATTCGTGAGCTTATCGAATTTCAACCTAAAAGTAGACAAACCAATGTGGTGGAAGCCTTAAAGTTCTTGACCAACGTCATGAAGAAAAAGGCCATTGTATTCATGCTTTCCGATTTTATTGCAGACGATTATAAACAGACCCTAAAAATAGTATGTGGTAAGCACGATGTTACTGGAATTAGGGTGTATGATCAACGCGAAGAGGAAATCCCAAATATTGGGATGGTGCAAATGCAGGATGAGGAAACGGGCGAACTTATGTTGGTCAACACACAATCCAAAACCGTACGCCGGAACTACTCTAAATTTTATCATGACAAGGTAGATTACTTTAGGGACAGTTTTACAAAATCTGGAGCAGGAACTATTGACTGCCGCGTAGATGAAAGCTATGTGAAAAAATTGTTGGGATATTTTAAAAGACGCGCTTAAAAAAGATAATAACCTATGAAAAACAGCCTCGGAATTATAAAATTGAACCTCAAAAAACAACTACAAGTTTTGGGTGTTTTGTTTTTGGTATTCGGTTTTACAAAGGTTTCATATGGTCAAGTAAGTTCTACCGTAGATTCTACCAAAATTAAAATTGGAGAACAGATTACCTACAAAATTGCCGTGGAAGCGGATTCAACAGATTTGGTTGTCTTCCCCGAAGGGCAAACCTTTTCGCCTTTGGAAGTCATTCAATCTTATGAAATAGACACTACAAAGCAGGGGGCCAAATTCAACCTAATCAAGAAATATGGTTTGACCCAGTTTGATTCTGGGAACTATATCATTCCAAAACAGAAAATCCTTATTGGCGACAAAACCTTTTTTACCGATTCTTTAAGAGTTGAGGTGAATACAGTAGTGGTGGACACCACTAAACAAGGTTTGTACGACATCAAACCCTTTATGGAAGTCAAGGAACCATCTAGTGATTGGTGGAAAATCCTCTTGGCTGTTTTGGGCATATTTGCTTTGGTAGGCGGTTTACTATATTGGTTTTTATGGCGAAAAAAGCCATTGACCGAAGAAGAAAAAATAGCGTTGTTGCCGCCCTACGATCGTGCAAAAATGGCTTTGAAAAACTTGGATGAAAGCGACTACCTGCAAAAAGCAGAATTGAAAGAATACTATTCTGAATTGACCTTCATCATAAGAAGGTATTTGGATGAAAAGGTCTATGACCGTGCTTTGGAAAGTACTACGGACGAGCTTATCGAACGCTTGTATTTGCTTAGGGAAGGCAACCAAATTTCCATAAGCAAAGAAGACATCCAAAACTTGGAAAGCATCTTGAAGCGTGCCGATTTGGTAAAATTTGCCAAATCTGCTCCAGATGTGGCCTTGGCCGAAATGGATAGAAATACGATTGATTTGGAGATCGATCACGTGAAGGAATCCTTGCCAGAACCTACAGAAGAAGAAAAATTACTAGACCAGCAATACAAGGAAGAACAGGAACGCAAAAAGAAGCGCAAAAAAGTGATCATTACAGTTGTGGTTGCCTTCTTTTTGATTATGGCAACCTTTATTGGCTTCGGAATTAAATATGGTTTCGCCTATGTTAAGGATACGGTTATTGGTCATGAAAGTAAAGAATTGTTGGAAGGTGAATGGGTGCGTAGTGATTATGGTGTGCCGCCAATAAGTATTTCGACTCCTAGAGTATTGAAACGTGTTGAAGTACCACTTCCGGAAGAAGCCCAAGCTTCTGTAAAGGTTACTGCATTTAGTTATGGGACTCTATTGGATATGTTCAGCGTAACAGTTAGCACTACTGTGGTGCAGCAGCCAACACAAGGAGGGCAAGCTCAAGCTCAAGGAACCGATCAAAAGGCTCCGAAGATTGATTTAGCCCAAGCTTCTGAAATGGCTATTGCAGGCATGGAGCAAAAAGGCGCTAAGGATATTCTGGTGAAAAGAGAGCAGTTTATCACACCCAATGCAGCTGAAGGTTTA
This sequence comes from Mangrovimonas sp. YM274, assembly GCF_030908385.1. Classification (NCBI taxonomy): domain Bacteria; kingdom Pseudomonadati; phylum Bacteroidota; class Flavobacteriia; order Flavobacteriales; family Flavobacteriaceae; genus Mangrovimonas; species Mangrovimonas sp. YM274. The sequence continues at coordinate 3,779,850 of NZ_CP133091.1, read as the reverse complement.
AAAACCTATGGTAGTTTAAATATTCCATTGCTGAATACCGAGACATTGGTGCCTGCAAAATATACCATTTTACAGTTTACGGCAGAAAATGTGTTACAGCAGGTAATGGTTACCTGGCCAGATAATGACGTGTATGCTGATGAAATGATAGATCGTATCATCAATTCGGTGGAATTGGTGAAAAATGAACAGGAAGCTGAACAAGAGAAATAAATAACATGCTATATGCTTGAAGGTATAGAGTTTTTAAATAAAGAATTTTTTTGGTTATTGCTGGTATTGCCCTTGGCATTGTTGTGGTATGTGTTGAAGCATAAAAAACAAACGGCAGAGCTGAAGATTTCCAGCTTAAAAGGTTTTAAACTAACCAATACTTGGTTGCCAACATTGAAGCATTTATTATTTGTTTTAAGGCTTTTGGCTTTGGGATTACTTATTACAGCTCTAGCCAGACCTAGAACTGTGGATGTTTCTACTAAAACCAAAACCACGAGAGGGATTGACATTGTTATGGCCATAGATGTCTCGGCCAGTATGTTGGCAAAAGATTTGCAGCCTAACCGTTTGGAGGCCCTAAAGGATGTGGCGGCAGAGTTTATTAAGGGGCGTCCCAACGATAGAATTGGTTTGGTAGAGTATGCTGGAGAAAGCTACACAAAAACACCAATCACCAGTGATAAGGCCATTGTATTGCGCTCTTTGGACGATATAAAATACAACACCATCATTGAAGGTGGTACGGCTATTGGTATGGGATTGGCGACTTCTGTAAACCGGTTAAAAGACAGTAAAGCTAAAAGTAAAATCATCATTTTGTTAACCGATGGGGTTAACAATTCAGGGTTTATCGATCCTAAGATTGCAAGTGAACTGGCATTGGAATACGGTATTAAAGTGTATACCATTGGTTTGGGAACAAACGGAATGGCCTTATCACCAATTGCCATTATGCCGAATGGAAAGTTCCAATATGGCCGCGTGCAGGTAGAAATAGACGAAGCTCTGCTCAAGGAAATCGCGGAGGTCACAGGAGGAAAGTACTTTAGAGCAACCAACAATAAAAAGTTGGAAGAAATTTACGCAGAAATCAATAAACTGGAGAAGACGGAAATTGAGGAATTCAAATTCTATAATTATGAAGAGAAATTTCGTCCATTGGTGCTATTGGCTAGTATATTGCTACTCGTGGAAGTATTGTTGCGGTCTACCGTGTTTAGAAGTTTTGTATAATAAGATTTAAAATGGACAATCCTAATGCTGATTGTCAATAACAATAGAATATGTATCAATTAGATGAAAAAGTATGGTTCTGGGGATTGTTGGTCATTCCAATAATTATCCTGCTCTTTTTGATGCTCCAGGTTTGGAAATACAGAGCCCAAAAGAAGTTTGCCAATAAGGAATTGTTGCAGCGCTTGAGTCCCAATCAGTCCCTATTTAAATCCATACTGAAAATTGTGGTATTGTGTTTAGCCTTTGCTTGTTTGGCCTTGGCCTTGGTAAATCCTAAAATAGGGACCAAGCTGGAAACTGTAAAACGAGAAGGGGTTGATGTGGTGTTTGCGGTAGATGTGTCCAAAAGTATGTTGGCCGAGGATATTGCGCCTAACCGTTTGGAAAAAGCTAAGCAGTTGGTAACACAAATTATCAATAATTTAGCCAGCGACCGTGTAGGGATTATTGCTTATGCAGGGAAAGCCTTTCCGCAATTGCCAATTACCACAGACTATGCTTCGGCCAAAATGTTCCTTCAAAATATGAATACGGACATGTTGTCCTCCCAGGGAACGGCCATTGATGAAGCCATTGAATTGGCCAAAACCTATTTTGATGATGAAGAACAAACCAATAGGGTATTGGTCATCATTTCAGACGGGGAAGATCACAGCGAAATGTCCACAAGTGTTGCAGAAGAAGCAAACAAAGAAGGTATTCGCATTTTTACTATTGGAGTGGGAGATACCAAAGGAGGTCCTATTCCCATTAAGAAAAATGGGGTAGTCCTTAACTATAAAAAGGATAGCAAGGGTGAAACGGTTATTACCAAATTGCAAGAGGAAACTTTAAAGAGTATTGCAGAGGAAGCCAACGGAGAATATATTAACGGGAGCAATACAGCTACGGTTGTTGAAACCATTAGAGAGATTTTGAACAAGATGGATAAAACAGAGTTTGAAGCCAAGGAATTTGCCGATTTCAAGGATCAGTTCCAATGGTTTTTGGGCTTTGGGATTTTCTTTTTGTTCATTGATATTTTCTTGTTGGAACGCAAGACTGCTTGGTTGAAAAAGTTGAATTTGTTCAACGAAAACCTGTAGGTTCCCTACTATTTATGTAGCTTGTCGGCATTACGACAATTTTATAAATTTTTTAACGGACATAAAAAACAGGGTTTTATATCTTGGTATGTCCAATGGTTTTAAACAAAGGGTATGCCCTTTTGAATAATAACAATGAAGTCACAAATGAAACAATTGGTTTTAATACTCTTAATGGTTACCTCTTGGTTTTCCTTTGCACAGGACGATACCAAGGAAAAGGAACAGTTAAAGGCAATTCAAAAGGCCAATTCATATGTGTATGATGCAAATGAACTGGTGGATAAAGATGATTATGTAGCTGCCGAAATGGAGTATAGAAAGGCCATTTCCGAACAGCCTACAACCGTATCTGGAACCTACAATTTGGGAAATTCCTATTACCAAAAGGGCAATTACGAGGAAGCTCTTTATCGTCACCAACAGGCAGCCAAAAATGCTACAGACAGAGCCGGAAAACACAAAGCTTTCCACAACATTGGAAATATCCTGATGAAAAATGAAAAGTGCCAGGAAGCTGTGGAAGCTTTTAAAAATGCCTTGCGTAATGACCCGACGGACGATGAAACAAGGTATAATTTAGCCATGGCCAAAGAGTGTGCAGAGCGTCAGCAGGAAAACAATAAGGACAAAAAGGACGAAGACGAGAATAAAGAGGATAACCAGGATCAGGAGAAAGAAGATCAACAAAATCAGGATCAGCAAAACCAAGATCAAAAGGATCAAGGTGATCAAGATGAAAAAGATGGTGATGATCAAGAGGATGAGAAAGGAAAGCCTAAGGACGACAAGAAAGACAATCAGGGAGGTGACGAGAAGGACAAGGAGCAGCAAAAGCCGCAGCCACAGCCTGGACAATTGTCGCCACAACAGATAAAGAATTTATTGGAGGCCATGAACAATCAAGAACAAAAAGTTCAGGAAAAGATGAATGCTGAAAAACAAAAAGGGACTCCTGTGAAAACGGATAAGGATTGGTAGAACAAATTTACAAGATTTATAGTTGCAGATAGACACATGAAATTGATCAAACATATCACATTATTGTTATTTGTTTTAAGCACCACAATAGGGGTAGCTCAGGTTAAGTTTGAAGCTAAAGTAAGCAAGACCAAACTTGGGATTAATGAGCGCTTGCGTATTGATTTTGAAATGAATAAAGATGGGGACAATTTTACCCCTCCAGATTTTAATGGTTTTACCGTAGTGGGAGGGCCCAATACCTCGGTGAGTCATTCTTGGCTTAATGGAGAGCGATCCTTTTCAAAAACGTACAGTTATTTTTTAGCGCCCAAAAAAAGAGGGAAAATCACCATCAATCAGGCTACTATAGAAATTGAAGGCGAAATCTATAAAACCCAAACGGTTGCTGTAGAGGTTACGGCAGCGGTAAAGCGTCCAAATGACCCTTACAATGCCGATAATATTGCAGAAGACAATATTCATTTGGTTGCTGAGGTTTCCAAAACCGATCCCTATCTTAACGAAGCTATTTCTGTTGAGTATAAATTATATGTGTCTGCCAATACTGGAGTGAGTAATTGGCGGGAGATAGACAATCCCAAGTTTAGTGATTTCTGGAGTCAGAATATTGATATTAAAGGTCTAAAAGTGCAGAATGGTACCTATAAGGGTGAGGAATATCGTTATGTAGTTTTGCGCAAAACAGTGCTGTACCCTCAGAAGACTGGAAAATTGGAAATAGAGCCTTTAAGTTTGGATGTAACGGTGGATGTACCTACCAATAGACGAGACATATTTGGAGGTCGATTAATGACCAAAGTACACCGCACAGTGTCTGCGGGAGCAAGGACAATTAATGTGAAACCTTTGCCAGAAGACAATAAACCATCGGATTTTACGGGTGCCGTTGGAGCATTCAATTTTAAAGTGGCGGGTTCCAAGAAATCCTTGAACGCTACAGAATCCTTACAATTGAAAGTAGAAGTTACTGGAAATGGAAACTTGAAATTGTTCAAACTTCCCAAGTTAACGGTTCCAAGTTCTTTGGAAATTTATGAGCCAGAGTACACTGAGAATGTAAGAACAAACTTGTCAGGAATGCAAGGAAGCATTTCCGACAGCTATACTGTGGTGCCCCAGTTTAAGGGAAAATATCCTATTCCAAAGGTGTCCTTTTCTTATTTCGATTTAAAAACTGAAACCTACAAACGTATTACTTCGGATGAATTGATTATAGATGTGTTGGAGGGGCCAACCAATACGGCTACTTCGGATAACAGCATTACAACTGTGGCGGGAAATAAACAAAAGGTTATTTTGAGCAACGACCAATTTGCCTTCATAAAAACCGATGCCAATTTAACTACTATTAAGCCCAATTACTTCTTTAAGTCTACTTGGTTTTGGAGTTCCTTGTTGTTGCCTTTATTGGCCATACCGTTAGCTATGGTTTACAGAAAAGAGCGCGACAAACGAGCAGCAGATGTTTTCGGAAATAAAATTCGTAAGGCCGATAAATTGGCTAAGAAATATCTGAGTGAAGCAAAGCGTAATTTAGGTCAGAAGGAGGCCTTTTACGTGGCGCTTGAAAAGGCACTTCACAATTATTTAAAAGCAACTTTGCATATAGAAACCAGTGAATTCAGTAAAGACAAGATAGAGGAACTTCTTACTTCCAAAAATGTGGAAACTTCCGTTGTGGAAGAGTTTGTAGGGATTTTAAAGAATTGTGAATTGGCGCGCTATACACCTATTACGAATGTAGAAATGCAGCAGGATTATGATAAATCTGCAAAAACAATTTCATTAATTGATAAGCAAATTAGTTAAGATGAAAAAGCTATTCCTATTCCTTTCTGTGCTGTTTTCTGCTATTGGTTTTGCCCAAAACGATTCGTTGTTTGAGCAGGGAAATAAGCTTTACAATGATGGCGACTATGCAGAAGCCATAGAGAAATATGAAGCCATCTTGAATAATGGCAAACATTCGGCAGAGTTGTATTTTAATCTCGGAAACGCTAATTATAAGCTCAATAATATTGCGCCAAGTATTTACTATTACGAAAAAGCCTTGCAATTGGCACCAAATGATAAAGAGATCCAAAACAATATTGCCTTTGCCAAGAATATGACCATAGATGCTATAGATGTAATTCCTGAGGTTGGGCTTTCCAAAATTGTAAATGGTTTTACACGAGCCTTGGGATTTGATGGTTGGGCTTATGTTGCCGTTATAGGAATGTTATTTTTTGTGGTCCTTTATCTGGTTTATTACTTTAGTTATGCAACCGTTACAAAACGCCTCACCTTTGTGGCAAGTTTTGCTTTTTTGGGTATTACTTTAATTACCACGACACTTGCTTTTCACAGGTATGAATTGCAAAGAAAAGATCAACCGGCAATTGTGTTTGCAGAGGAAAGTCAGGTGAAGAGCGAACCAAATTTACGAAGCGAGGAAGCCTTTAGGTTACACGAGGGTACAAAGGTTCAAGTTTTGGACACCCTTAACGATTGGAAAAAAATTAAACTTACCGACGGAAAAACAGGTTGGATAAGCGGTAACGACATCAGGATGTTGAAGACTTTTTGAATTATTTTGTATATTTCTTAAGAACACGTCTTATATTTGTTATTTATAGAAATAAATGATTCAAAAGGCCATTACAATTTTCTTTTTTTCAGTGTTTGTCGCTTTTATTGCGGCTCCAACTGTTGTGGCTGTCCTTGATAACGATTTTGATACCGCAGCGTTTTTCAGTATCAATGAAGAAGAAGAAAAATCTGTTGAAAAAATTAAGGATACTGAAATCAAGTTTTTTGAATTTGGAAAGAGTGAATTGGTATTTGATGTGTCCAAAAAGAAAAGGATTACTGTACTGCCTTTGAACCATTACTCCAAGAAGTTTTTTAAAATCATTTCCCCTCCCCCAGAACATACGATAGCTTAAACACAGACCTTACTCAGAGGTGTTCTCTGGGCATATATTTTCAGTTTAACTATAGCCTTTTAAAGGTGAAAAAAATTAGCGTATGTTTAAATATATTAAACAAGATTTACCGGCTAGTATAGTCGTGTTTTTTGTGGCATTGCCCCTGTGTTTGGGTATTGCCTTGGCAAGTGGAGCTCCATTGTTTTCAGGGGTCATTGCAGGAATTGTTGGTGGTATTGTAGTAGGTTCCTTAAGTGGGTCCAATATTGGAGTTAGTGGCCCTGCAGCAGGTTTAGCAGCTATTGTATTGACGGCAATTGGTACCTTGGGAGGATATGAAAATTTCCTTGTCGCCGTGGTGTTAGGTGGAGTGATTCAATTGGTGTTGGGTGTTTTAAGAGCCGGTGTGATTGGATATTATTTTCCGTCATCGGTTATTAAAGGAATGTTGACAGGGATTGGAATCATCATCATTTTAAAGCAAATTCCACACTTCTTTGGTTACGATGCCGAACCGGAGGGAGCTGATAGTTTCCTTGAACTTTCAGGAGAGAATACATTTTCTTCCATATTTCACATTTTTGATAATCTTATCCTTGGATCTATGGTTATTGGTATCATAGGGCTGGCAGTGATTCTTATCTGGGATAATATTCTGGCCAAAAAGGCAAAATTCTTTAAGATCATTCAAGGGCCTTTGGTAGCTGTGGTATTGGGTATTGTGTTTTATGTTATCACCAAATCAAATGATGCTTTAAACATATCAACAACCCATCTGGTGAGCGTACCAATTCCAGATGATTTCAATTCATTTTTAGGGCAGTTTACTTTTCCAAATTTTGGAGCAATTACCAATCATGAAATTTGGGTAACTGCTTTTACCATAGCTTTGGTTGCAAGTTTGGAAACCTTATTGTGTGTGGAAGCTACGGATAAAATTGATCCGCATAAAAATGTAACGCCAACCAATAGAGAGTTGTTGGCTCAAGGAACTGGAAACATCTTTTCAGGTTTAATTGGGGGCTTGCCAATTACTCAGGTAATTGTAAGGAGTTCCGCTAATATTCAATCGGGAGGACGTACGAAGTTATCAGCAATCATTCACGGTTTGTTTTTATTGGTTTCGGTGATTTTAATTCCAAAATTACTGAACATGATTCCGCTATCTGTTTTGGCCGCCATTCTCTTAGTTGTAGGGTATAAGTTGGCAAAACCAAAATTGTTTATTGAAATGTACAAGTTGGGGTGGAAACAGTGGTTACCATTTTTAGTAACTGTAGTGGGGATTGTATTCACCGATTTGCTAGTTGGAATTAGCTTAGGCCTTTTGGCAGGAATCATTGTAATCCTTCTAAAAAGCTACCAAAATTCTCACTTCTTGCACATAGAAGATAAAAGCAATGGGAAACACCAGATAAAAATGACCCTTGCTGAGGAAGTGACCTTTTTTAACAAAGGTGCTATCCTTAAGGAATTGGACAGTCTGCCTCGTGATACGTATTTAGAACTTAACCTTATGAAGACCCGATATTTGGATCATGATATTATTGAGATTTTAGAAGATTTTACCCATAAGGCGAAAGAACGAAATATTGATGTGAAATTAGTTTCTAAACGTGGAATCGTAGAAAACCCTCCTAGCTTTGTGAAGTTTTTCAAGGAGCGTCCAAAATCTAAACTAAGTTTGAGCTAAAACAACATGGAACCAAAAGCCTTACGCATATTGGTACTTTCAGATTTGGGAAGCACAACCGATATCACCTTGCGAAGTGCAGTGAGCTTGGCGAAGATGGTCAATGGTACGATTGACTTGTTTTATGTGAAAAAGCCGGGAGACATTGTTCAAAAGGAAAATCAGTTGTCTGCTATTAGGAGCATTAATGAAGAAAAAAATAGCACCAATAAGCTCATTCAAGAAAGGATCAAGACTACTGTAGCTACTTATGGGGTTCCTATTGATTATAGCTTTTCGTTTGGAAATGTTAAAAATGAAATAGATACTTATATCAAAAACCGACGCCCCGATATTATTGTTATGGGAAAAAAGCAACCCAAACTGTTTAATTTGGGAAGCGATGGTTTAACCCAATTTGTGATGGATACACACCAGGGTGTGATGATGATTGTGGGTACCGAGCATGCTCTAGAACCCAATCAACCCTTTTCATTGGGTGTTTTTAACGGTGCCAATTTTGGCCTGGCCAGAAGTTTAAAGGTACTTAGTAACCAACCTTTGAAGTCTTTTAAAATAGCCTATGTAAAAGATAATTCAATTGAACAACAACAGGAAGTAGACACAATAGAATATGTTTTTGAAGAGGGCGATGAAAGTATTAAAAACCTGTCCAATTATCTATCCAAAAGCAGCGTAAATTTGTTTTGTGTAGAAAGAGGACACTCTAAAACCGAAAATCATATAAAGACCAAACATACAGATATACTAAATATAGCAAACACTATTAATATCTCTCTTTTAGTATCGGCTCAATAAGGGCATTTAAAGAGAGTTATCAAACAAATAAAATTATGAAAGCACATACCAAGGAGACACAGGCAACAATGACGCCAGAAAAGTCATTGACATTTTTAAAGGAAGGAAATTTAAGGTTTCAAAATAATCTAAAAGCCAACAGAAATTTATTGGAGCAGGTAAATGATACTAGTGAAGGACAGTTTCCTTTTGCGACTATTTTAAGCTGTATCGATTCTCGAGTTTCTGCGGAGTTGGTTTTTGACCAGGGATTGGGAGATATCTTTAGTGTACGAATTGCAGGAAATTTTGTTAACGAGGATATCCTTGGAAGCATGGAATTTGCCTGTAAATTGGCAGGAACCAAACTAATTGTAGTCTTGGGGCACACGAGTTGCGGAGCTGTAAAGGGAGCTTGCGATCATGCCGAAATGGGCAATCTAACCAAGTTGATCGAAAAAATTACGCCAGCCGTAAACAGTGTTACCGAACCCGCTGATGAAAGCTTAAGAAACTCAAAGAATTTGGAGTTTGTGGATGCTGTATCAGAAAAGAACGTGCATTTAACTATTGATCGAATTCGTAAAGAAAGTCCTATTTTAGATGACATGGAAAGGAGTGGGGATATTAAAATTATAGGAGCTATGTATGATGTTAATACTGGCGCCGTAACTTTTTATGAATAGAAGCTATTCCTAAATAATAGTATTCAAAAAAGAAGCATTAACAATATTGTTAATGCTTCTTTTTTATGTGCAATGGACTGGTTTGTAATGAGAAAGAGTCTCGTGTTCACTTTTTTCTTTACAAGATAAAGGTTAAATTAGGGAGACCGTTAAAAAAGATAAAATTGCACAAATTATTCTCCAATGTTAAGGGTGATCTTTTTGGAGGTGTTACAGCAGGGATTGTGGCATTGCCGTTAGCTCTTGCTTTTGGAGTAAGTTCTGGGTTGGGACCCAGCGCAGGGCTTTATGGCGCCATTTTTTTAAGTTTTTTTGCAGCCCTCTTAGGAGGTACCAATACTCAAATTTCCGGTCCTACGGCTCCCATGACAGCCGTAAGTATGGTAGTTATTGCCGGTATTATTGCGGCCAATGACGGTGATGTTCAAAAGGCACTCCCTACCATTTTAATCGTGTTTTTGCTTTCTGGGCTTATGCAGATAGGGTTGGGAGTTTTAGGTTTGGGAAGGTACATAAGGTATATTCCTTACCCCGTGGTATCTGGATTTATGTCGGCGATAGGTGTGATTATTATTGTGACACAAATTTTGCCATCCTTGGGATATTATCCAAAGGAGGACGAGGAGTATGTGGCAAAGTTTAAACCAATGGCCGAGGAGGCCATTCTTGAAAATATTTTGAAGGAGGAAGCAGGGGAAGGTATTTTGGTATTGGAAGACTTTAGGGAAACGATCGATCGGGCGGAACATATTTCTGAAGAGGAAATTCTCGAAAAATCAGAAACGATGGCAGCTAATAACGCTTCAGGTGTTGTTGGGGCAATTAAAGTATTTCCTAGAGCACTTATGAATATTAATTGGTTGGAATTGGTATTGGCACTAGGGACTATTATCATTATTTATGGGTTTAAGAAGATTACCAAAGCTGTGCCTAGTACTTTGGTGGCTTTATTGGTGATGTCTACCATTGCCATAGTTTTCAATTTAAACTATAAACCAATCCAACAAATCCCAAGTGGGTTTCCATTGCCCAATTTAAATATGTTTACCGATTTTAGGTTGCAACAAGTAAGCCCTTATATTTTCACGGCACTTACGTTGGCCCTTTTAGGGGCTATAGATTCTTTGCTCACGAGTATTGTGGCAGACAATATGACCAAAACCAAACACCAGCCAAATAAGGAATTGGTTGGCCAGGGTATCGGAAACAGTATTGGGGCTATTTTTGGTGGTATTCCTGGTGCAGGTGCAACCATTAGGACAGTTGTGAATATTCAATCGGGGGGGACGACCCGACTTTCGGGAATGATTGCAGGTTTAGTATTGCTGATCATTCTGTTATTATTGGGGCCAGTGGCATCCAAAATTCCTGCAGCTGTTTTGGCAGGCATATTAATTACTGTGGGGATAGGTGTGATGGATTACAAAGGGTTGAAGGCCATTCCAAGCCTTCCAAAAGATATCGGCATTGGACCTGTCAAACTAAGCTCGGAGGTTATGATCATGATCGTGGTATTGGTGCTTTCCACCATTTGGAATTTGGTATATGCTGTGGGAATAGGACTTGTTATTGCATCGCTCATGTTTATGAAAAAAATTGGAGATTTGACAGCCGAAAGATCAGACGTAAAACCTTTGGCTAAAGAAAAGGCCTGGGACAATGCCTCCAATTTTTCTGAAAAGTTAAAAGAAGAAGTGTTTATTAAACATGTAAAAGGCCCGTTGTTTTTTGGTTCTACCAGCGAATTTCAAAGTTTGGCGGCCCAGATACCTTCTACGGCCAAAACGGTGGTGGTTCGGTTGGGGCGCATGCAGTATATGGATCAGTCAGGATTATATGCTTTTGAGGATGTCCTGCAAGAGTTGGCTAAAAATGGAGTGACAGTTCTGTTTGTTGGCCTGTTAAGGCAACCTAGGTACATGATGGAACGCATCGGAATTATTCCGGAATTGATATCAGAAGATCGTATTTTTGATACTTTTAAAGCGTCTACAAATTGGATAAAAAATAATGTGATATAGTTAGATTACAAAATGGATTTAAATAGAGTTTTTGAGAACAACGAAAAGTGGATTCAGGAGAAATTGACCAAGGATGAAAACTACTTTAATAAGTTGGGGAAGGGTCAAAGCCCTCAATTTTTATATATCGGTTGTTCCGATAGTCGTGTAGATGTGGAAGGTCTTATGGGTTTGGAGCCCGGGGAGGCTTTTGTTCATCGTAACATTGCAAACATGGTTATCGCTACCGATTTAAATGCAATGTCCGTAGTGGACTATGCCGTGAACCATTTGAAGGTTGCCGATGTGGTGGTATGTGGACATTACGCCTGCGGAGGTGTTAAGGCAGCTATGCTCTCGGAAGATTTGGGATTGTTGAACCCTTGGTTGCGAAGCATTAGGGATGTGTATCGTTTGCACGCCGAAGAGCTTAATGCCATTGACAACCAAAATAAAAGATATGATCGTTTAATAGAATTGAACGTTCAGGAGCAATGTGTCAATCTAATCAAAACAGCTGCCATCCAAAAAGCCGTTCGGGAACGCGGCTTAAAAGTCCATGGTTGGGTGTTTGATGTGCATTCTGGCAAACTCATTGACTTGAAAATAGACTTTGAATCCATATTGGAAAAAATTCGACAGATTTATCATTTGGACTAAACAAAAAAAAGCCACTCAAATTGAGTGGCCTTTTAGTTTGACTAATGCAGCTAATCTTAAAAGAGACAATTAAAATGTGCTCTCTCCTTGGTTTGGTTGGTACACATAATTGAATGTGTAGAATTGCGAATTGGTTAAATCCTCATTAGGAGTACTGTTTTCATAATAGCTTAAAATTTCTATTTTGGCAAAGCGCCCATCATGTGTTTTCACAACAATAATTTTACCCGCAAGAGGAGTGATTAGGTGGTTTGTTGGGTTGTAATTATACCATCCGTTGTCAGAACCTGTTGGAATTGCTAGTCCGTTGGTAGTGCTGTCTGCATTGAATAATGAAGGGTCCACAGTTGTTACGCTAGCAAATGTCCCTGAAGCAATATAGGCTCCGCCTTCACCTGTTCTTTCTGGTTGGTCTTCTGCTGTGGCTTCTCCTCCATTTATAATAATTGTAGAGCCTCTAAACGCGATATCCCATTCGTCTCCGGTAGTAATGGCGCCAGCGTCAAAGGAAAATTTTATGTAATCTCCGGTTATTGTTGGCGGTGTGGTGGAATAGTCTGCCGATTGGGTGGCTTGAAGATTCGTGATTGTTTCTGCTTCAATCTCCATTAAAGCACTCGAGTTATCATCATCATTGCTACAAGAAGTAAAACCTATAAAAAGTAGTGCTAGTGTTAAATGTTTAATTGTTTTCATAAAAGTAAGTGTTTTTGATGTTTATTTAAATTTGAATATTAAGTTTTCCGTAAATATTGCGACCTGATATGTTGCTGATATGTTGCGTATCGGTAAAGCCAAACAGATTGTCAATGCCAAAACCTATTTTGTAATGTTTAAAAACCGTTTTGTTAAAGGCAATGTCCCAAATTGAATATCCGTCAACAAACTCATCATAGGCATCTAGATAGGTGTTGCCATTGGTATCATACAGACCATATTTACTTCGGTAGGTACCTCTAAGGTTCGCATCCAATTTCCATTTTGGGAACACGTAGAAGACCTTGAAATTAGCCATATGCCTTGAACGATTATAAAGGCCGAAATAGTCTTTTTTGTTGAGTTGAAACGATGGGGAGCTTGGAGTAAGCCTAGCATAAACAGTTCCGTTTTCAAAGTTGTCTTGAGCCGCTTTATCCTTTGCATATAGTAATTGATACCCTCCCGATATAGTTAGATTGTTATTGGGTTTCCAACTTGTATTGAGTTCTAAGCCTTGAGTAAAGACGTTGTTTACATTGTAATAGCTAAATACATTTTGACCATTTGTTTTATTTGCAACAACTCGGGTATCTATTAAATCATTAATAGTGTTTCGGAACAAGTTTAGGTTAAGTTTTAAAGATGAAAAAGGCTTGTAATCGACCCCTAGATTATAGGCTATGGAATTTTCGGCCTTTAAATGGGCTTCGAATTCTGAAATTGGTACTACAATGTTGGCTATTTCACCATTGGCTTCCATTTGAGGAATTGCTGTGGTAACCGCGTTATATCCTAAGACCGTATATCCGACGGCGGAATTGGAGAAATCAAAATAGAGTTGCCTAAAATCTGGAGCTTTAAAGCCATAACCAACAGATGCTTTAACTGCAATCTTTGTGTTTAATTTATAACGTAAAGCTGCCTTTGGACTGAATTGTGAATTGTATTCACTGTGGTGGTCAAATCTGGCTCCAATTATAAGGTTAAGTTTGTCCGTTGGGTTAGCATCATATTGTGCATAAATGTAAGGGGAGTTAAATTCGGGATTGGTGCTAAAGTCAGTTCTATTTAAGCGTTCATGTGTCCAGCCAATTCCAACTATCGCATTATGCTTGTCATTGGGTTCAAAAAGTGCACGCATTTCTGGCCTCATCATGAGTTGGTCAAAATAGGCATCGCTATATCTAGAATAGTCTATATTATTAAGGTATTCCTCTGCTTTGTATTGCGTGGCATACAATTCAAAATAGCTGTTCCATTTTGGGTTGTATGTGTGGTTGAGTTTTAAATGGGTATTCCATTCATTTATATCACTTTTTCCCTTTAGGTTTTCAGAAGCTACATAATCTTGATTTTGGGTATAATATCTTCCTGATAAAGACAGGTTTGTTTGCTCTGAGAAATTGTAGGTAATTTGAGTGTTTACAGTATGGTTAGCAAATGGCTCTACCGTATTTAGAGCATCAGTTTTGTTTAAATCGTAACCTTCACTGCTAAAACGGTTGTAAAATCCACTTATGGCAAAGGCCTCTTTTTTGTAGCCTAAGGAAAGCGATGTGTCATAAGTCTGGAAAGAACCATATCTGGAACTTACTTGTCCTTGGATTCCGGCATTAGGGTCTTCGGTAATAATATTGATTACGCCTCCAAGAGCTTCACTTCCATAAAGACTGGAGGAGGCCCCTTTAATAATTTCTATTTGTTTAATATTTCCAACGGAAATTCTACTGATATCCAAAGTTCCTGCCGAGCGTCCAATTAAAGGGACGCCATCAATCATGATTAAAGTATACTGCGAATCTAAGCCCTGCATTTGTATGCCTTCCCCACCTCCAAAGTCGGGTATAGTAATTAAACCAGTTTGTTCATTGATTAAATCGCTTAATCTCATGGAGTTGATTTGTTGAATTTCTTTTTTCGAAATCAACTGGGCAGGCAGCGGTAAAGACGATAGCTGTCTTTCGGTTCGAGTGGCCGTAACCATGACCTCTTGGAGTTCTTCAATTTGGGTAGAGTCCTGTGTTACTTCCTGCGAAAAGGCGAAGCGGCTTAAAAAAAGTAAAAAATAAACGATAATTTTATTTTTATTTAGACTCATTCTTGATTAGTTTTGCGTTGCAAATATATCAATGTTATTTTAAATCAATCTAAATAAGAATAATTTTTTTCAATGAAACGTATTTTTCCATTAGTTGCAGCGGCATTATTTTTAAGTGTGAACCTACATGCCCAAAACAAAAAGAAACAAGATCAACAAGCCATTAAAGATATGTGTGGCTGTTATAAGGTAAATTTCAATTTTGCTGAAACCTTTGAGTATTCGGGAGATTCAACATATGTGCCTTCCAAAACAAAACACGATAGAGGTTTGGAGTGGGTACAGTTGGTAGAGGATAGCAAGGATAAAATTTCCATGCAGCATTTATTGATTGTAGGACCATCGGAGGCGCCTCATATTGTGAAGCATTGGAGACAGGATTGGGAATTTGAAAACACCGATTTGTATGTGTACGACCATGATAATAAATGGAGCTACCAAAGTTTGCCGAAAAGTGAAGTAAAAGGACAGTGGACGCAAAAAGTATTTCAAGTGGACGACAGCCCAAGATATGAAGGGACTGCGACTTGGGTACATGTAGATGGCAAAAGCTATTGGGAAAATACTACAACTGCGCCACTACCAAGACGCGAGTATACCCAACGTAGTGATTATAATGTGACGGTAAGAAGAAATCGTCACGAGATTACAGCTAGCGGTTGGATTCACAATCAAGACAATGATAAGTTAGTGCGTGAGGAAGGAAAGGAAGATAAGGTCTTGGCTCAGGAAAAAGGATACAATACCTATGTAAAAGTAGTCGATAGCATGTGTAAAGCGGCTCAAGATTACTGGAATACCAATCAGGCAAAATGGGCTTTGGTAAGAGCTAAGTGGGATGACGTGTTTGCAAGACATAAAGATTTATATTTGCAGGAAAAAGTGGATAACAAGGTGTTGTTCAAATATTTGTTTGATGCTGAAAAATACCAAACAGCGGAGGAAATCAATCCGTTAATTGAATCGTTTGTAAAATAAGCTTATGAATAGTTGTTTTAAATCCTGTATCCTCGGTGCTATGTTGCTACTGGGGATACAATCGTTTGCACAGGATAACGTTTTTTTAAACCGAGACTTTTGGAAATCGCAACCAAATGTAGCGGCGATTAAAGCGAAAATTGCAGAAGGGAATGACCCTGCTCAAGCTAATGGTAATAATTTTGATGGCGTGGTATATGCCATTTTACAAGATGCTCCATTTAACAGCATTACCTATTTGATATCCCAAGAAGGCAATGATGTTAACAAACTAACCCACGACGGACGTACCTACATTTTCTGGGCAGCGTATAAGGGCAATACCCAAGTCATGGAGTATTTGTTGCAGCACGGTGCCAAAACCGATATTACAGATGATAAAGGCAATACCATCTTAAATTTTGCAGCCTCTTCAGGTCAGAAGAACACTGATGTGTACGACCTTTGTTTGGCCAATGGTGCGAATTTAAAAAAAGATCTCACGCCTAATGGAGCAAATGCTTTGCTGTTGGTAGCACCAAATGATGAGGATTTTCAATTGGTAGAATACTTTCAGAAAAAGGGATTGGATATCAATAGCGTGGATTCAGACGGCAATGGGATTTTTAACTACGTGGCAAGGACTGGTAATTTGGAAGCCTTGAAAGTTCTAGAAGGAAGAGGTGTAAATGGGAATAACCAAGCTTTTATGTTTGCAGCCTATGGAACCAGAGGAAAGACTAACGGTATTGAAGTCTATAAATTTTTGGAGGAACAAGGCCTCAATCCTAATGTCATCAATAGAGAAGGGCAGACACCTTTACATATTTTGGCTTCAAGAAGTAAGGATGAAGAATTGATACGCTATCTCTTGGAGAAAGGTTTGGACGTGAATGAAGAAGATCATGATGGAAATACACCTTTTATGAATGCCGCTTACAGAAATAATTTAGACATGGTAAAACTAATGTCCAAAACCCTTAAGGATATCAATCATGCCAACAAAAAAGGACAAACAGCTTTGTTTTATGCTGTGGAAGGAAATTCTGTTGAAGTGGTTGAATTCTTGATGAAGAGAGGAGCGAAAATAGATGTTGTAGATACTGAGGGAAATAGTTTGGTTTATGCTTTGGTAAATTCTTATTCAACTAGAAACCCTAAGGAGTTTTCCGAAAAATTAAGCAGCCTAGAGAAACATGGATTACTGTTGGGACAAACCCAAAAAAATGGCAATACATGGTATCATATGGCTGTTGAAAAAGGAAGTTTGGAGTTGTTGAAAATGGCTTCGGAAATGAAAATTGATGTGAATGCTAAAAATGGAGACGGGAACACTGCTTTGCATTTGGCAGCCATGAAAGCTTCCGATGATGGCATTATGAAATACTTGGTGGCACAAGGTGCGAACAAAACCCTTATGACCGAATTTGAGGAGACGGCCTACGACTTGGCCCAGGAAAATGAATTGTTGAAAAGCAATAACATTTCAATAGAATTTTTAAAATAAGACATTTACAGAATGAAAAATATACGTTTAATAATACTTGGATTGACTATGGTTTTTGGATTGGCGTCATTTACCAATCAAGGACCATCAACCAAATATAAATGCATGATCCAATTGACCAATTATACAGGGGAAGGGGCTTATGTAGTCATTTCATTGATCAATCCTGATGGTGACTATGAGCAAACACTGTTTGTGCAGGGAGATGATAATGAGTGGTACAATACCTTGGAATCTTGGTGGCAATTTTACGGTAAAAAACGAAACAATATCGATGCTATTACTGGGGCTACAATCTCAGGGGGAGAGCGCAGTATTAATGTTATCGAAATCGAAGATTCCAAAATTGATGCAGGCTACAGCATTCGTTTTGAAACAGCTGTGGAAGACCAAGGGTATTATACCCAGGATGTTGAATTTCCATTGACATCAGAAAGCATAAAAAGTAAAGTGGAAGGCACTGGGTTTATTCGGTATGTCCGCATGATGCCCAATTAAACAATCGTAATATGACCATTTCAATTTGGAGATACAGTCACCTTGCATTGGCTGTATCTTCTGTTGTTTTTATCCTTTTGGCTTCCATAACTGGGGCCATTTTGGCATTTCAGCCTATTTCTGAACAATTGGCACCTTACAAAGTTGCCAATTTGGATGAGGTGTCTGTGGCCAAAACTGTTGAGGTATTTAAGGAAACCTACCCGGAAGTTATCGACATCAAGGTTGATGCCAATCATTTTGTAATAGCCTCTGTATTCACAGAGAATGGCGACAACTTGGAAGGGTATTTTAATCCAGTTACGGCTGAGTTTTTGGGAGCAAAACTGCAGCCTTCCAAATTTTTTCAATGGGTTACCAATTTTCATAGGTCTTTATTTTTAAAGAGTGTCGGTCGTTTTTTTGTGGGACTGTGCTCTTTTTTACTGTTTGTGATTGCTATTACCGGGACCATTCTAATAGTGAAACGACAAAGAGGCATCCAACAGTTTTTTGCTAAGATTGTCAATGAGAATTTTAGTCAGTATTGGCATGTGGTCTTGGGGCGTCTGTCCTTAATTCCTATCATCATTATTACCCTTACTGGGGTATACCTGTCTTTGGAAAAATTCAATCTGTTGCCAGAAAGCAAGGAAAAGCACAAGATTGATTTTAATACAATTTCAGAGATTCCAAAACGTGATGTTTCTGAATTTGAATTGTTCCAAAACACACCACTTTCTGAAGTTGAAACATTGGAATTTCCCTTTTCTGACGATGTAGAGGATTATTTTACCTTAAAGCTAAAACAGGAAGAGTTGGTAGTGAACCAATATACGGGAGAAGTGTTAAGTAGCTTGAAAGCACCCATGGTGGAAGTGGTTACCAATCTAAGCATGGTGTTGCATACAGGAAGGGGCAATACAATTTGGGCTTTTATTTTGGGTTTGGCTAGTATCAATATCTTGTTTTTTATTTATTCCGGTTTTGATATGACCTTGAAGCGTCGTGCGTCGGGATTAAAGAATAAATTCCGAAGAGAGGAATGTCAATACATCATTTTGGTAGGCTCCGAAAATGGTTCGACCATGCAATATGCCAATGCGTTTTATAAACAGTTAATTGAGGCTGGAGAAAAGGTATTTATTACGGAGTTGAACGATTATACTCAATTTCCAAAAGCTGAACATCTTATTGCTTTTACAGCTACCTACGGGCAGGGAGAAGCGCCTACCAACGCGGATAAGTTTTTGGAACAATTAAAAATCATCAAACAACCTAATAAATGTAGGTATGCAGTAGTTGGTTTTGGTTCTTTAGCTTATCCCGATTTTTGTCAATTCGCTTATGATATAGATAAAGCTATGGAGGTGTATTTTGAAAGAGCCATGGAAGTTACCACTATTAACGATAAATCTCTAGAAGCCTTCCATCAGTTTGTAGGTTCATGGAGTGCCAATGTAGGTTTAACTGTGGAAATTCCAGAGGGAGATTTAGTACCTAACCGAAAGCAAACTAAAAAAATCAAGGTTGTGGCTAAGACATCGGTTAGCGATAATCTAGATAGTACCTTTCTACTCAAATTAAAACCAAAAAAAACACAGAAGTTTACCTCTGGGGATTTGTTGGCTATCTATCCAAAGAATGACTATCGGGAGCGGTTGTATTCGATTGGGAAGGTTGATGGAAACATTCAATTGAGCATTAAATTCTACGAGCACGGTTTGGGCTCCAATTACCTAAATGATTTGTTGGTAGGAGATAAATTCAAGGCTAAAATCATCAAAAATACGTCATTTCATTTTCCAGTTAAAGCTCCAAAGGTCATTCTTATTGCCAATGGTACCGGAGTGGCGCCTTTTTTGGGAATGCTCCATCAAAATAAAAAGCATAGGGAAACCAAACTTTATCTAGGTTTGCGAACTCAGGCGTCCTTCAATTTATATCAACCGCAAATAGATGCCTTGTTACTTCAGAAAAAATTGAATGATTTTGAGTTGGTACTTTCCCGTGAAGCTGAACAATGCTATGTGCAGGACAAACTGCATGACAATGCTAGCGAAATAGCACAAACCCTTTATAATGGCGGCGTCATTATGCTCTGCGGCTCCTTGGCAATGCAAAAAGGAGTGTTGGGAGTTTTGGAATCTATTTGTGTCGAGTTTACCCATAAACCCTTAAGCTTTTATCAAGCACAAGGGCAACTGAAAATGGATTGTTATTAACTCTTGCTGTCGTCTTCGGTTTTAGAATCTCCGTCAAGCAAGCCTTCCATTTGTTCCGGATTTAAAAAGGCCGGAAATATCATAGGAGCCAAAGATTTTACAGGGGTATAGAGAATGGAATCTTCAAATTGCTTTTCATTAGAGAAAGGCATGGAGTTATTCATGCGTTCATAAACAATTAGGATGACACTTAAAATCAGTCCAATTTTCAAACCTCCAAAAAGGGCACCTAATAATTTGTTAATGATTCCCAAGGCTGCAAAATCGGCTAATTTGGTAAGTGCTTTTCCCGCAAGGGCAATCAGCAGTACAATGATCACAAAGGTTATGGCAAAGGCGGTAATAGTTATGGTGTTTTCATCCCAATCTACTTTGCTTTCAAGAAAATTGGCGGCATAGTTACTAAAATGCATGGCGCCGAAAACACCTGCAACCAAAGCAATCAAAGAAGCTACTTCTACAAAAAGACCTTTTAAAAAACCTCTAACTATTCCAAAAAGCAGTAGGGCTCCTAATACAATGTCAATTACACTCATGGGGTCAATAATTTCAACAAATATACACATTACGGGCACTTATCGTCTTTTTTTGGAAGAGATGTCCTTAGGTACAATGATGTTTAGTAACTTTGCCCTTTTAAAAATGCTATGTCAAGAGACGAACAATTAAAAGAACGATGGGATTTGGTGGTGCAAAAGCTGTCCCAACAATTTGCTGATGGGGATACGTTGGACCTTGATGCTATAATTTATCTTATTGGGGTGCAGGAATTGGGCCAATTGGGCCGCCGCTTTAAAAAGGACCATAAAGTGGATTTGATGCACATTGCTATTTGCCGTTTGTTAGAACCCTATGGTTACTATGAATTTGATTATTATGATGAAGACAAATGGCCTCATTATAAGGTGAAGGAAGCCTTACCGTTTTTAAAGGCTGGAGAGCAATCGGTGTTGATGAAAGAAGCCATTGTTAACTATTTTGTGGAAGCAGAATATATAGAATAAGATTTATTAAATTTGCAGTCATTTCAAAGGATATCATGATAGAAAAGATTAAAGAATTAATTGCTGAAGCAGAAGAATTTAAGGCACAATCCAAAGAGGAAGTTGAAGCGTTCCGAATTAAATATTTGGGGTCTAAAGGCTTGTTGAAGGAGTATTTTGCAGAATTCAAAAATGTAGCCAACGACCAAAAGAAAGAATTTGGTCAGGTAATCAATGCCCTTAAAAAGACAGCCGAAGAAAAAGTCAATGCATTAAAGGAAGAGTTGGAAGCTAAGGAGGAGGTAAAAGGCATTTATGGCGATTTATCCCGTCCGGGAGAACCCATTGAATTGGGCGCGAGACATCCCGTGTCGATTGTTAAAAATCAGGTTATTGATATTTTTTCACGTATTGGCTTTAACGTAAGCGAAGGGCCAGAAATTGAAGACGATTGGCACAACTTTACCGCTTTGAATCTTCCAGAGTACCATCCGGCAAGAGACATGCAGGACACCTTCTTTATCCAAACCATTCCTGATATTTTATTGCGTACCCATACTAGTTCTGTACAGGTACGTTATATGGAAGATAACAAACCGCCTATTAGAACAATTTCTCCGGGAAGAGTGTATAGAAACGAGGCTATTTCGGCGCGTTCACACTGTTTTTTCCACCAAGTAGAGGGATTGTATATTGATAAGGATGTAAGTTTTGCGGACTTAAAACAGACCTTGCAATATTTTACTACGGAGATGTTTGGGAAATCTAAAATTAGATTAAGACCATCGTACTTCCCATTTACCGAACCAAGTGCCGAGATTGATGTGTACTGGGGATTGGAAACAGAATCGGATTACAGAATTACCAAAGGGACCGGTTGGTTGGAGATTGGAGGTTGCGGAATGGTAGATCCAAATGTTTTAACCAACTGCAATATCGATCCAAAAGTATATTCCGGATTTGCCTTTGGAGTAGGGATTGATCGTATCGCAATGTTATTGCATCAAATCAATGATATTAGATTGTTGAGTGAGAATGATGTGAGATTTTTAGAGCAGTTCAAATCAGCACTTTAAGAGATACCTTATATATGTAAGAAGCCGGTTTAGACCGGCTTTTTTATTTAACAATTTTTTAACGGCCAGTTAGTTCGGTTATTCCCGAACCAAACGTATTTTTGTGGAAATATTTTTGGTTATGGAGAATGATATGTTAACAGAAAAGCAACGATTGGTCGAAAAACTAGGGGTACTTATTGAAAATACCGAGAAGTTGGCCCCAGTAGCTGCGCGAATAGTATCCTACGCCATTCTCACGGGAAAATCCGGTTTGACCTTTGATGATCTTGTAACCGATTTATGCGCCAGCAAAAGCACTATTTCTACACATTTAAACCATTTATTGGATTTAAAAAGACTTACCTACTTCACAAAAGTTGGAGACCGTAAAAAGTATTACATCGTCAATAGCGATAGTATTTTTCAGCATATCAATGCGCTCATTGAAATGTGGTCTTCCCAACGAAATCTACATCTTGAAATAAAATCATATAAAGAAAGAGCAAACACTATTTCTGAAGATGGAACTGCAAAGTTCGACCTGGAATTTCATGACAACTATATTGGATTTCTAGATGAGGTTATAGGAGCAGTTAGTATGCTTAAAAAGAAAATCATAGATAAACAATCAAACGAGTAGCACTATATAATTTAGCATAATATGAGAAAAAGAAAAATGACCATACTGTCGTTCGCAGTGTCGGCGATGTTTATATTAAGTTGTGGACAAGACAATAAGCAACAAGCGGCGCAGCAACAGCAGCAACCCAAGCCATTTCCTGTTACGACAGTTCCTAATAAGGAAATGACGGCATATAAAACTTATCCAACCAGTATTCAGGGTGTTGTATCTAGTGAAGTAAGAGCCAAAGTAAGCGGATATATCCAAAAAGTATTGGTAGACGAAGGACAAAAGGTAAGTAAGGGACAAGCTTTGTTTAAGTTGGAAACAGAATCCTTAAGTCAAGATGCTCAAGCAGCCCAAGCTTCTGTAAATGTGGCTCAGGTAGAAGTTGAAAAGCTGGAGCCCTTGGTTAAAAAGGGTATCATTAGTAATGTACAATTGGAAACAGCCAAAGCTCAATTGGCCCAAGCCAAGAGCAATTATAACAGTGTGGTTGCCAATATTGGTTATGCCACTGTTAAAAGCCCAGTGAATGGGTATGTTGGGGCTATTCCATATCGTGAAGGGTCTTTGGTAAGTGCCACAAGCCCTGCCCTGACTACAGTATCCGATATTGCCCAGGTGTATGCCTTCTTTTCAATGAGTGAATCGGAGTATTTAAATTTCTTGCAAAGTACCGAAGGAAAAACAATTCAGGACAAGGTGAATAATTTTCCAAAAGTAACCTTGGTATTGGCTAATGGTCAGGACTATGATCAAAAAGGAACCATACAAACCGTAACAGGCCAAATAGATGCTACTACTGGAACGGTAAGTTTTAGGGCTGTTTTTGATAATCCAAATGGCTTGGTTACCAATGGTAACAGCGGTATTATTAAAATTCCTAGTGTATACCAAAACGCACCAGTAATTCCGCAATCGGCAACTTTTGAGCAACAGGGACAAATATTTGTTTACAAAGTGAATGAGCAAAACCAAACGGTTGCAACACCTATTACCGTAAAGGACAAGAACAGTTACTTGTATTTGGTGGGTTCAGGTGTTAAGTCTGGTGATAAAATTGTGGCTAGTGGAACAGGAAAATTAAGAAACAAAACTGTTATACAACCTCAGGAAGTCCCTTTTGACAGTGTTGCAAAGCCCATCCAACCTTTATTTCAATAATTCTAAATAGAAATTAAAGACATATGTTAAAAACATTTATAGAGAGACCGGTACTGTCTACCGTAATCTCCATCATTATAGTCATTTTAGGGGTGCTGGGCTTTACCACGCTTCCTGTAGAGCAATACCCCGATATTGCGCCACCAACCATTACGGTAAATGCCACGTATCCTGGGGCCAGTGCCGAAACCATTATGGAGAGTGTAATCATTCCTATTGAAGAACAGATCAATGGGGTTGAAGGGATGACCTATATTACCTCTACAGCTTCCAATGCAGGTACAGCTTCCATTACTGTATATTTCGATCAGGAAACAGATCCGGATATTGCCGCGGTAAACGTACAAAACCGTGTGGCTAGAGCTAACCCCTTATTGCCTCAAGAGGTAATTCAAACGGGGGTTTTAACCCAAAAACAACAAACCAGTGCTTTGATGTTTATGTCGGTGTATTCCGAAAATGAAGATTACAATGCGACGTATCTTCAGAATTATTTAAAAATTAATGTTATTCCTTCGCTACAAAGGGTTAAAGGTGTTGGAAATGTAAACGTTTTTGGTAGCCAGGATTATGCGATGCGTATTTGGTTGAAACCTGAAAAATTAGCCGCTTTTAATTTGTTGCCTGCCGATGTTACTGCAGCATTACGAGAACAGAGTTTGGAAGCTTCGGCTGGTGCTTTGGGGCAAAATGACGGACAGGCGTTTACCTATACCATTACGTATAGCGGACGTTTTAAGTCGGAAGACCAGTATAGCAACATTATTATTAAAGCACTGGATAATGGTGAATATTTACGTTTGAAAGATGTTGCCGATATTCAATTGGATGCACAATCATACGATTCCTTTGGGTTTACCGATGGGAACCCTAGTATTAACATGGGGATTTACCAAACGGCAGGATCAAATGCCCAGGAAATCATTCAACAGATTCAATCGGAATTAGAGCGCTTGTCCCAAGAGTTCCCGGAAGGAGTTCATTACGTAATCAATTACGATACCAACGAATTCCTTACAGCCTCTATGAACAAAGTAAAGCATACGCTTATTGAAGCGTTTATTTTGGTATTCATCGTGGTGTTTATCTTTTTGCAGGATTTTAGATCGACCTTAATTCCGGCCATTGCGGTACCTGTAGCTATTATTGGTACGTTCTTTTTCCTTGGTGTTTTTGGATATTCTATCAATTTATTGACCTTGTTCGCCTTGGTATTGGCCATTGGTATTGTGGTAGATGATGCCATTGTGGTGGTAGAGGCGGTTCACGCCAAATTGGATGAAGGCGAACACAGTGCCAAAAAGGCAACTTTGAATGCCATGCACGAAATCTCTGGGGCTATTATTTCCATTACTTTGGTAATGGCTGCCGTATTTATTCCTGTAACCTTTATACAAGGGCCAACGGGTGTCTTTTATGAGCAATTTGGAGTTACCTTGATTGTGGCCATTTTGATTTCGGCCGTCAACGCATTGACTTTAAGTCCGGCCTTATGTGCTTTGTTTCTTAAAGGACATGATGAAAAAGACCACGAAAAGAAAAGTTTCTTGCAAGGTTTTTACGACCGTTTCAATAAAGGGTTCAATGCCTCGACAGCGCGTTATGGAAAATCTTTAAGATTCCTTTACAAAAACAAATGGATATCCGCTGTTATTTTAATTCTTGCTTCCGTTGGTATTTGGTGGACCGCCACTACTACACCAACTGGATTTGTGCCAGATGAAGACCGTGGGATTATATTTATGAATGTAGAATTGCCTGCAGGATCTTCCATGGACCGCACCAATATGGTGATGCAGGACATGTACCATAAAGCAAAAGATTTGCCGGGTGTTAGAGGAGTGACGGTAATTAACGGTAGGAGTTTAATAAGCGGAACCGGTTCCAACTATGGTTTAGGGTTTATAAAACTTAACAAATGGGAAGAACGGGAAAACGAGGACGAAACCGCTTCTGCCATTATTGGTAAACTATTTGGCATTGCTGCCAGTATTCCTGAGGCCAAAATCATTTTCTTTGCGCCTCCAAGTATTCCTGGATTTGGACTCTCGTCAGGTTTTGAAGTGAACCTATTGGACAAGTCCGGAGGTAATTTTGCCGACCTTGAAGCTGCCACCCAAGACTTTATTGGCGGATTAATGCAGCATCCTGCAATTCAATATGGGCAATCGTCGTTCAATACCAAATATCCACAGTATGAAATGGATATTGATGTGCCTCTGGCTAAAAGATATGGGGTGCCTATCAGTTCTATTTTCGGAACCATGCAAGGCTATATTGGAGGAATTTATGCAGCTGATTTCTCTAGATTTGGAAAGCAATACCGGGTGTATGTACAAGCCGCACCAGAAGATCGCTCCCAAAAGGAGTCGCTCAACGAGTTGTACATCAAGACAGCTAGTGGGGAGATGACTCCAATTACTCAATTTGTTAAGCTTAAACGAGTATATGGCCCACAATCGGTAACTCGTTTTAACCTGTATAACTCCACCAAAATTTCCGGAGCTTCCAATCCTGGATTTAGTACTGGAGATGCCATTGATATTATTGAAGAAGAACTTAAAAGTTTACCAACTCAGTATGATGTGGCTTACTCAGGCTTAACACGGGAGGAAGTAAATGCAGGAAATCAAACTGTGCTCATCTTTATGCTTTGTGTGGTATTTGTATACTTCCTTTTGGCGGCACAGTACGAGAGCTATTTGTTGCCGTTGGCTGTAATTCTGTCGCTTCCTTTGGGAGTGTTTGGAGCGTTTTTTACTACAAAAATGATGGGACTACAGAATAACATTTACTTCCAGATTGCATTAATCATGTTGGTTGGGTTATTGGCCAAGAATGCCATTTTAATTGTGGAATTTGCCGTGCAACGAAGACGCCAAGGAGAAAGTATAGCAGATGCAGCCATACACGGAGCCCAGGCCCGTTTGCGACCAATTTTGATGACTTCCTTTGCCTTCATTTTAGGTTTAATGCCCTTGGTGTTGGCCAAAGGTGTAGGTGCAGAAGGAAACAATTCGATTGGTAGTGGTGCTGCCGGGGGAATGTTGATAGGAACGATATTGGGGATTTTTGTAATACCAATTCTATTTATTTTATTCCAATGGTTGCAAGAAAAAGTATCTAGTAAACCAGCAGTAATACAACAACACAATGAAGAAGTATAATATGAGATCAATAATAAAACCGCAAAATCTAAAATTTGTAGTATTAATTTTGGTTGCAGCTACGCTACAAAGTTGTTTTGTTGCCAAAAATTATGAACGTCCTGAGTTGGAAGAAACGGAGCACTTGTACAGGACAGACAATTTACCACAGGATAGCGTTTCTATGGCAGATGTGTCCTGGAAAGAATTGTTTACAGATGCTTATTTGCAACAGTACATTGAGGAGGGACTCAATAACAATTTGGACATCCGAATTGCCATTCAACAAATGGCCGCGGCGGAGTCCTATGTTAGGCAGGCTAAGGCTGGATTTTGGCCAACAATAGGGGCAGATGCTTCCTTAACACATCAAGAACTGGCAAAAAACAGTCAGTTTGGATCTTTTTTTAATGGTTCGTTACAACAGTACCAATTATCGGCAAACCTTTCTTGGGAAGCCGATATTTGGGGAAAGATTAGAAGTCAAAAGCGGGCTTCGCAAGCTAGCTTCTTACAAAGTGTTGCAGCGCACCAAGCTGTGAAAACACAATTGGTTTCCAGTATTGCCGGAGTCTATTATCAATTATTGGCATTGGATGCGCAATTGGAGGTTACCAAAGCGACCATTGAAAACAGAGAGCGCAGCGTAGAAACCATAAAAGCATTGAAGGATGCAGGACAGGTAACCCAGGTAGCGGTAGATCAAAACATTGCGCAGCTTAATAATGCCAAAGCCTTACAAGTAGATATTGAAAGAGCCATCTTTACTTCAGAAAACACTTTGGCACTTTTATTGGGCAAACAGCCACAACAATTTGAAAGAAGTCAATTGGACGGCCAAAGTATCGATACGGAAATGAAGTTGGGAGTACCTACACTATTGTTGCGAAACAGGCCAGATGTTATGGCAGCGGAGTATAGTTTGGTGCAAGCCTTTGAGATGACCAATGTAGCTAGAACCAATTTCTACCCATCCTTAACCCTAACCGCAGCGGGAGGATTTCAAAGTTTGGAGTTTAACAACTGGTTTGATACAGGATCCTTATTTGCTAATATTGTAGGAGGGTTAACCCAGCCTATTTTCAATCAGCGTAAAATTAAAACCCAGCAAGAGGTAGCGTTGGCCCAACAGGAGCAAGCTTTATTGAGTTTTAAAAAGACATTGTTGGTAGCGGGAGGAGAAGTATCCAATGCCTTGTATGCCTACAATGCCGAAACTAAGAAGTATGAATTTAGACAAAATGAGGTTGAAGCGTTGCGACAAGCCGAAAGCAACTCTGAAGAATTGTTGAACAATGGATTTGGAACATATTTGGATTTATTGACGGCTAGACAAAGTGCTTTAAGCGCCGAGTTGAATGTTATTGATAGTAAGTTACAACAGCTTCAAACAGTGGTAACCTTGTATGAAGCTCTTGGAGGAGGATGGAAATAATGTGAAAAGGAAATTATCATGAGCCTTAAAAGTGACATCTTACAGTGTTCGATTACAAATTTCACGAAATTTGGAAGTAAGCGTTTTACACTTGATGAACTTGCAGAGGTCATGGGTATTTCCAAAAAGACCATTTATAAATATTTTAAGAATAAAGAAGAACTGGTAACCGAGAGCTTAGCAGTTTTAGTTAAAGAGTACAAAGAAGAAATTAATGAGGTTATTCAAGATAATATTGAAGATCCCATTTTGAGTATCATTTTAATTTATGAAAGAGGGTTTGAATACTTGAGGTATTTTAAGCCCTCTTTTTTATTTGGCATCAAAAAGTATTACCCTAAGGCAGACAAAGTGTTTAATGATTTTTCGGAGGTTTTTGTGTTTGATATTGTATATCAATTGCTCGAAAAAGCTAAGGAAAAGGGCAATATCAAGCCTGGTGTGAATCTAAAATTGGTGTGTGAACTTTACTTTTTAAGAATTGATGCAATTGCTTTCAGGAATAACAACCTCTTTGAAGTTTACAATAAAAGAGAAATTTTAAACCACTTAATAGTCTATAACCTTCGCGGTTTTACAGAAGCAAATTATTCAAATGCCTATTTTGATTAAACCGTTTTTGACTAATTTTGCAAAAATTATCAAGCCTAAAAAGTAGATACAAGCATTATGAAGAAAGATATTCAAATTCCAAAGGTAGAAGATGTATACGTTGCAGTAGTCAATGAATTTAATAAAGTACACCGAACCCAGGATTGGAACGCTTACATTATCAACAATAAGGATGTGGATTTGGATACCGTGTTAATTGTGTCCAAAGGGTATAGCGAAAGTAAGGAAACCCCCATAATGCGTCATACTTTAAAAATGTTGCCAGCACGTAGTTTTGCTAAAATTGAATTCATGCCCGATGAACTACTGAGCCTAAACAATGAGTTTAAGATTACCTTTTTTGAGGGCAACACAATGTTTGATAAAACCTATTTGTTTAGAAAAAATACCATCAACAAAAAGGCGCTACAAACCGTTCCGCTAATGCAGGAAAAAGGTGTTTTGGTAAAATAATTAGGTTTAGTCCAGTTTTTCAGTCAATTTTTTAAAAACCTTTTTTGGTTCCTTACCATCATACAGGATATCGTAAACTGCATTAATGATAGGCAGATTGGTTTTCTTCTTATTTTTCTCATTGAGTAAATAGGCACTTTTAGTAGCATAATAACCTTCTGCCACCATGCTCATTTCCATTTGTGCAGATTTAACGGTATAGCCTTTGCCGATCATGTTTCCAAACATGCGGTTACGTGAAAAAACCGAATATCCTGTTACTAGTAAATCACCCAAATACGCCGAATTATTGATGTTACGTTTCATTTTGTGCATCTTTTTAATAAAGCGTTTCATTTCACGAATGGCATTACTCATTAAGACACTTTGAAAGTTGTCTCCATAACCTAAGCCGTGGGCAATTCCCGCAGCAATGGCATAGATGTTTTTCAACATTACGGCATATTCTACCCCAATGATATCATCGCTGATCTTGGTGCGGATATAATCGCTAGATAAGGTTTTGCCTATTGCTTTGGCTTTGCTGGAATCGGCGCAGGATATGGTTAGGTACGACAAGCGTTCCAGAGCAACCTCTTCGGCGTGGCAAGGCCCTGCAATGACGGCAATATTTTCAAAAGGAATATTATAGATGTCATGGAAGTGCTCTCCAACCAACAGTCCCGATTCTGGAATGATTCCCTTTACAGCCGAAACCACTATTTTCTGGGAGATATCGGCAGTTAATTTTTCAAGCTCAGAGTGCATAAATGCCGATGGGATGGCAAATATCAATACATCTGCATACGCTGCCGTTTCATTGATGTCGTTACTCAATTTTAATTGTTCCAAATGGAACTCAACAGAGCTAAGATAACTTGGGTTATGCTGTTCTTTTTCAAGGTGGCCCTTGATGTAACTGCTGCGCATATACCAACCAACTTCATTTAAGTTTTCGCATAGCATTTTTACTATGGCAGTAGCCCAACTTCCGGCTCCAAAAACAGCATATTTTAAGGGGGTGCTCATTTGTTGTCACAATTTTGTAGGCCAAAAATACATAAAATATAAATCTTAAATGTTACTAAAGGTTGAAGTCCGTTGTGGAAATGCTTTACATGTGAGAATTATCTAGCCTAAACCTTTTACAATTTGTATAACTTTTGATGGGTTGAATATGCGATATGTTAGACAGGATATTTTAATGAAAATATTTTTCTTGGAAACAAAGGTGTGTTGCAGTTATCTTTCCTATATTTACCGCGTTATTTAACGGTTAAAGTGTTGTAAATGTGGGGGATAATTCGTAACTTAAAACTTTAACATTAGATTATGATTTGTTAGGTCAAGATTTTGTTTCTTTGGGCGTTCTTAAGAAAGAGGGTGCTGCTCAAAAATAGAATGATTGAAAAGTGCTTTCAAAATAGATTGCAAATTAAAATTCTACGTTAGTTAGAAACAAAATATAACGATAGAAACTAAATTTTGGTTGGTTATTTAGTTTCCTAAAACGCTCACTTCGATTTCTTCGAGTGAGCGTTTCTTCTTTTCTTACTTTTTTAGTTAGTAACTTTAATTGGATTTGAACTATTATTTTTTGAATTTTACAATATTGAATTGTTAATATTTAAAAATCAGATAGTTATGGGGTTATTTTCGTTTATTAAAGACGCAGGAGCCAGTGTGTTTGGCATAGGAAAAACAGAGGCTGAAGAAGCGGCAGAAGCAACTGCTGTAAAAATGGAAGCCGAAGCAGTAGCAGCTAAAAATTTAGAAGAAACCATTGCCGATCTAGACTTGAAGGTAAAGGGGTTAAAAGTGGAAATTTCTGGAGATATGGCCACGGTTTCAGGAATGGCTTACAATCAATCTACCAAAGAAAAAGTTGTTTTAGTTGTTGGAAACACCAATGGGATTGCTACGGTTGACGATCAGATGACTGTTGAGCACAAGGAGCCTGAAGCCCAGTTTTATACGGTTAAAAGTGGAGATACCCTAGGCAAGGTTGCCAAACAATACTACGGCAATGCCATGAAATACCCCATTATCTTTGATGCCAATAAGCCCATGCTTAAAGACCCCGATAAAATATATCCAGGACAGGTATTGCGTATTCCGCACTTGCTTTAAGAGTGTTAAAGTATCAACAGGCCCAATGGAAAATGAGGGGTTTACTTTAAACCTTCTTTCAGTTCTTCAATATCGTAGGGTTTTGAAGTGATGATCTTGTTTTTATCCAATAGAAAGTAAGAAGGTGTGCCGGTTACATTATAGTCCTCGGCTAATTTGTTGTCCCATTTTCCCAAAGCCAGTACATGGATAAAGTTTGGGTATTTCAATTTTTCAGAATCCCATGTTTTGCTGTTGTTTTCTAGACCAATTGCTATCACCTGCATATCATTTGGAATAATAGTTTTTACCTGTGGTAATTCAGCCAGACAATGGGAACAGGTGCTGCTCCAAAAAATTACCAGATAACGGTCGGCTATATCCAAATCGTATAGAGTGGTCGATACCTCTTTGCCATCTTTTTGTATGGTCATATCAAAGTTTTGGGCTTTATTTCCAACCGCATTTTTCTTGTAGTTGATAATTGCTCTACTCAGTTCGCCATTGTTGGTTTTCTTGGCTAGGTCTTCTAGGTAAGTATCAATTATGTAATTGGCCACTTCTGTATTTTCCATTATAGTAAAACGGTCCCAAACGGTTTGCAACAAAGAAGTTCGTACCATGGGGTCGGCCTCTTTCATAGTATCCATTAAGGCATCTACATTGGCTTTGTAAATTGCGTTGTCGCTCCCTGCAGCCATCCCAAATACATAGGCCAGCACTCGGTCGTTCAAAAAATCGGAGCTCAACAATAGCGGATTGGAAAAATTTACATGTTTAAAATAGGTACGTTTTAAATTATTGGAGTAGGTGGAGAGGTCTTCAAAGCTTTGAGGGATGTAGGGAGCATTGGCAGTAATAAACGTATGGGCCATGGTGCCTTTTGAAGCGTCTTCAAAACCTTTTTGAGTGTCTTCCAAGGTTTTAAAAATATCTTTGTAGGCTTCATGGTCCGCACTTTCTTGGGAATAAAAATTACTAATAGCCATATTTACCAGCTCCATACTCTTGGTATATGAAGACCAAAGTTTGTTTTCGTTGGAAGCTGTGAATTCCAATCCCTTTTCAATGCTGAAATTGAGGGCTACATCTTCTTTGCCGTTATAGATTAAATCAAAATTGTATTCTTCTGGGGGTAGGGCATATACAATTTTATAAATACCCGGTTTTACAGAACTCTCCAATTGAATATGAAAGCTGCCATCTTCTTCAATTTCGCTCTTATCCACAAAATTGGTCCCTGTTGGAGTGGCTTCGTATAGCAGCGCATAGGTGTAATCTTTTGCGGGCGTAAATTTGCCGGAAACCTTATGTTGGGCTATCAATACCGTGGGTAGGAACAATAAAAGATGTGCAAGTGTTTTCATGTGGTTTTTATTAGGACTATGGTTGGTTGTATGCTCAATAACTAAGCCAAATTTAGACTGAGGCGTTTTTTTTGTAAGATCGAAAACTTTCGATCATAACAGTAAATATAATTAATGTTCCTCCAATAAACGTATTCCATGTAGGCCTTTCATTTAAAAATAGATAAGCGATTATAATCCCAAAAATGGGTTGGGTACTACTTATAATACTGGCCGTACTAGCCTCAAAAAAGCGTAGGCTTTGTATGAATAAAGTGTGGCCAATAGCTGTGGTTACTAATGCAAGCATCAAAACATAGGGAAATTGTTCTGAAACCTTTCCAAAACCGAAAAGAAAAATGAATGGGAGTAAAACGAAGGATAGAATGGCCACCTGATAGAACATGAGCATAATGCCGTTATAGCGGGCCACATGCTGTTTCAAAATCAAGATGCGAGCGGAATAACACAGGGCAGATGCAATACCAAACAAAGCACCTTTAAATTGGCCGCTTTCCAAACTGAATTCAGGTGCTAACATATAAATGCCAAAGCCAACCAGGGCTCCCAACAAAAGGTGAATGGGATCGAATTTTACTTTTGAAAATAGGGGTTCCAATAATGCCGTAATTACGGGAAATGTAAATAGGGATAGCATGCCAATAGCAACATTGGAAAGTTTTAAGGCGTAAAAATAGGTGATCCAATGGCCTCCCATAAGTAATCCGCTTATCAAAAAAGTAAAGCGGTCTTTGGAATGAATTTCCAGAGGAATCTTTTTAAAATGACAGTAGAGAAACAAGAATACAGCAGCCAAAATGGACCGCCACCATATGATTACCGTTGTGGGCATATCGATGTATTTGCCCAAAGCTCCCGAAGTGCTAATGAAAATGGTGGCAAGAGTTAGCCAAAAGACATGGCTTAGATGGCTTCCTTTCATATATCTTTTAGTCTACTTAAGGCTTGTTTTACTGTTTTTATATGGTCAAATGTTAGTAGAAGTCTAAGGCCTGTACGGGTTTCTTTTTCTTTCATCTTGCAGGCTTGAGGATTAGATTGTACGTATTGTAAGACTTTGGTGAAGCCTTGACTTTGGTAAAAACTACTTTGTTGGTCGCTTATGAAATAGCCAATAAGTTTGCCTTTTTTCATAATTACTTTTTCAAGGCCCATTTTGGCTGCAATCCATTTAATGCGTACACTGTCCAAAAGATCCACCACTTGGAATGGCATTTCGCCAAAACGATCAACTAATTCCGATTCAAATTTTTGAAGGGCGTCTTCAGTTTTTATATCATTTAGTTGCGTGTAAAGATTGAGGCGTTCTGTAATATTATTGATGTAATCATCGGGGAATAGCAATTCAAAATCGGTGTCGATGGTAATATCTTTTACATATTCTTTTTCCTTACCATCGTCCGGATAAAGATCCTTAAATTCATTTTCCTTAAGTTCTTCAATAGCCTCGTTCAATATTTTTTGGTAAGTATCAAAACCAATATCATTGATAAATCCACTTTGTTCACCACCCAACAAATCACCGGCCCCACGGATTTCCAAATCTTTCATGGCGATGTTGAAACCACTACCTAATTCGGAGAATTGCTCCAAAGCTGTAATACGCTTTCTGGCATCCGGAGTCATGGCAGAGTATTCAGGGGTTATAAAATAACAAAAGGCCTTTTTGTTGCTTCGGCCTACACGCCCCCGCATTTGGTGAAGGTCGCTCAATCCAAAATTATTGGCATTGTTGATAAAAATGGTATTGGCATTTGGTACGTCCAAACCACTTTCAATAATGGTTGTACTTACAAGCACGTCAAATTCACCATTAATGAAGGACAACATCAGTTCTTCCAATTTTTTACCATCCATTTGGCCGTGGCCAATGGCAACTTTGGCATCAGGTACCAAGCGTTGGATTAGCCCGGCTACTTCCTTGATGTTTTCAATACGGTTGTGGATGAAGAAAATCTGCCCACCCCGTTGAATTTCATACGTAACGGCATCACGAATAGTTTCCTCACTAAAACGGATTACATGGCTCTCAATTGGGTACCTGTTAGGTGGTGGCGTGGTAATTACCGAAAGGTCTCTGGCGGCCATCAAGCTAAACTGCAAGGTTCTGGGAATTGGTGTAGCAGTAAGGGTAAGCACGTCTACATTGTCTTTAAGGGTTTTAAGACGTTCTTTAACCGCAACTCCAAATTTTTGTTCCTCATCGACAATGAGCAAACCAAGATTTTTAAACTTCACCGTTTTGTTAGCCAATTGATGTGTCCCAATAATGATATCAACACCGCCACTGGCTAAACTCTCCAAAGTTGTGCGTTTTTCTTTGGTTGTTCTAAAACGGTTAACATAATCAACCGTAACAGGGAAATCCTTTAATCGTTCCCGAAAAGTACGGTAGTGTTGGTAAGCCAAAATAGTGGTTGGTACCAAAACGGCCACCTGTTTTCCATTGTCAACAGCTTTAAAAGCGGCCCGGATGGCCACCTCGGTTTTT
Organism: Mangrovimonas sp. YM274; assembly: GCF_030908385.1. NCBI lineage: Bacteria > Pseudomonadati > Bacteroidota > Flavobacteriia > Flavobacteriales > Flavobacteriaceae > Mangrovimonas > Mangrovimonas sp. YM274. Next base: position 3,744,438 of record NZ_CP133091.1, on the reverse strand, counting down.
CCAAAACCAACATCCCCACAAACCAAGCGGTCCATTGGGCGCTCACTTTCCATATCGGATTTAATATCGGCCGTAGCGGTACTTTGATCTGGAGTATCTTCGTAGAGGAAAGAGGCCTCCAGCTCATGCTGTAGATAACTGTCTGGATTGTATTGAAATCCTTTTTCTAGTTTTCGCTTGGCATAAAGTTGAATTAAATTAAAGGCTATTTCCTTAACCCTAGACTTTGTTTTTTGTTTGAGGGTTTTCCAAGCCTTGCTTCCTAGCTTGTATACTTTTGGAGGTTTCCCGTCCTTGCCGTTAAACTTGGTAATTTTATGTAGGGAATGAATGCTAAGGTACAGAACATCACGCTCGCCATAAATGAGCTTGATGGCTTCCTGTTTTTTGCCTTCAACTTCAATTTTTTGAAGCCCCCCAAATTTTCCAATGCCATGGTCAATGTGGGTGACATAGTCGCCAATATCCAAATTGGTAAGTTCCTTAAGGGTAATGGCCTGCTTTTTGGCGTAGCCATTTTTAAGTTGGAATTTATGATAGCGCTCAAAAATTTGATGGTCGGTATAGCAGGTGATTTTGTTGTCGTGATCTACAAACCCTTGATATAAGGAAAGTACAATGGTTTCGTAATGTACCTCTTGATCCATGTCGTCAAAAATATCATGGAAACGTTTGGCCTGTTGCTCACTTACACAGGCAATATAATTGGTGTAACCTTTATTATGGTTATTGTTTAAATCGTCTATTAATAATTCAAATTGTTTGTTGAAAGACGGCTGAGGGGTGGTATTGTAAACCACTTCTTTGTTAGCAGATCCTGCAGTGAAGAATGAAGACGCTCCAAATTCAACAATTGAAAAGTCTAAAAGTTGCTTTTTAAACAGTTGTGAATGGCAAAACAATTCTTCAGGTGTGGCATGCTTTATTTCTGTACCTAATTTTTCAAAGGCCTCTTCCGCCTTTTTAAAAAACTCATCAATACGGCCAAAAAGCATGTCGGCATTTTTGATAAAAACGACCGATTTCTTAGAGATATAGTTGAAAAAACTCTGACGGCTTTCTTCAAGGAGTTTGTTGGCAACGTTAGGGATTATGGTTATTTTCTTGATCTGTTCTGTCGATAGTTGGCTCTCGACATCAAAGGTCCTTATACTGTCTACTTCATCACCAAAAAACTCAATGCGATAAGGTTCATCATGCGAAAATGAAAAGACGTCCACAATTCCTCCTCTCACCGAAAATTCTCCCGGCTCGGTTACAAAATCTACACGTTTAAATTTGTACTCAAATAGCACCTCGTTTACAAAATCGATGGAAAGTTTATCGTTCACCGAAATTTTAAGCGTGTTTTTCTCTAGTTCTTTCCTAGTTACTACCTTTTCAAAGAGGGCATCTGGATAGGTGACAATTACGGCAGGTTTTTTTCTGGAATTGATTCGGTTTAAAACCTCTGCTCTCAACAATACATTGGCATTGTCTGTTTCTTCGATTTGGTAAGGGCGTCTATAGCTACCAGGATAGAACAGTACATCCTTGTCTCCCAATAATAATTCTAAATCGTTGAGGTAAAAGGCAGCTTCTTCCTTGTCGTTAAAAACCAATAAAAAGGGTTGGTCTGTTTGCTGAAAGGTTTCAGCAACTACAAAAGAAAAAGACGAGCCTACTAATCCCTTCACGTGTGTTTTGGGAGAGGTGTTTAAGGCGTCTGTTTGTTGATTTTTGGCAATAGCAGTCTGCAGATTTTGCGTTTGCAACATCTGTGCATAGGTTTGCGAGAGAACAGTTTTACTCAAGGCAGAATATTTTATGCAAATATAAAGTTTAGATTTGAATTATGCTTTAGGCTTCAAAAGGCTATATGTTTTGAAAATGTTGTCTTTTATATGTTGGTTTTATTCCAAAAAGGATGGCAAAATGGGTGGGTGAATTTTGCTGTTAAGGATTGCTAGGTCTTTTTGAGTTGTTGTTTTTTATTGGTTTGGAGTGTTTTTATTTGGTTGTTTTATAGTGTTTTGAGTGGTTTATTGGTTGTAGTGAAGTGCTTTGGATGTGAGCTTTCAAAAAAGCAAAAATTATGTTTTAAAAGCCTACAAGTTTAACTATATTTGCACGACTTTTAAAAAAGAGAATATATGTCGATTTCAGATTTATTTGACAGTGGATTTAAAAAACGTAATGAAGATCATTTTGCAGCGATTGTAAGGGTTGCTATGAGTGACGGAATTATTAATGAAGAAGAACGTGCGTTTTTAGATAGATTGGCAAGAAACTTAGGTATTGATGACCATGAATATGCTACAATACTAAAGGACTATAAAACACATCCAATTAATCCTCCAACTTCTTATGAATTACGTTTGGAGCGTTTGTTTGATTTGGCTAGAATGGTGTGGGTTGACCATATCCAATCTGATGACCAAGTGAACATGTTAGAGAAATTTTGTGTAGGTCTTGGTTTTAGACCGGACAATGCCAAATACATCACAGATAAAGCTTTACATTTGGTAAAGGAAGGTGTAGATATTGAAATCTTTAAGGATGAAATGAAAGCAATGAACAAATAATTGCTTCAACATATCAAAAAGAAAAGCGAACCAATTTGGTTCGCTTTTTTTATTTAGGGTCGGCTAGTTGAATAAATTCTTCTGCTTTTTCTACCATGTTCCTACTGCCGCAAATAAATGGAACACGTTCGTGCAATTCGGTAGGTTGTATGTCCATTATTCTGGTATAACCATCACTGGCCTTGCCGTTGGCTTGTTCTGCTAAAAATGCCATAGGGTTACATTCATATAGCAAACGCAACTTTCCATTGGTTTTAGGTGAGCATTTAGGATACATATAAATACCGCCTTTAATCATGTTTCTATGGAAATCGGATACCAATGATCCTATATACCTAGAAGTGTAAGGTCTGTCTCCCTCTTCCTTCTGGCAATATTTTATATAATCCTTGATGCCTTGAGGGAAGTGGATATAATTCCCTTCGTTTACCGAATAGATGTTTCCATCCAATGGAAATTGCATATTTGGATGAGAGAGGTAGAAGGTGCCAATAGCTGGGTTTAAAGTGAATCCGTTTACTCCTGCTCCCGTTGTATAAACGAGCATGGTAGAAGTACCATAAACCACATAACCAGCTGCAACTTGTTGATTTCCTTTCTGAAGAAAATCCTCAATGGTTACTGGTGTGCCAACTGGTGTTACACGTCTGTAAACCGAAAAAATGGTTCCTACAGACACGTTTACATCAATATTGGACGATCCGTCCAAAGGGTCTATAAGCACAACGTATTTGTTTTGGTTGTTTTCGTCCTGTGAGTTGATGGAGATGAAATCGTCTTCTTCTTCACTGGCAATACCACAAACAATATTACGGTTGGTAAGTGTTTGTATAAACTTTTCGTTGGCTAAAACATCCAGTTTTTGTTGGTCTTCTCCTTGAATGTTGGTTTCGCCTGCAGCGCCAATAATATCTACCAGTCCTGCTTTGTTTACCTCGTGGTTAACAACTTTGGCGGCCAATCGGATGGAATTGATAAGTCTTGATAGCTCTCCTGATGAATATTTAAATGCGGCTTGATTTTCTATGATAAACTCTCCAAGAGTTTGATGTTTGTGAGACATGAAAGTTGATCCTTTTGTTTGTGCAAATATCGTAGAATTTTACGCAACTACAACGTTTTCGTGGACAATTTGTCCCAGCATATCCTTAACTTTAAATTATATTTGAATTTAGATATCGAATATTATGAATTGTACAATTAGAGAAGCCGTTAAATCAGATATGCCCAAGGTTCTTGAGCTCATTCATGAATTGGCAGTTTTTGAGAAAGAACCCGATGCTGTGGAAGTTACCGTAGAAGAATTGGAACATAAAGGGTTTGGTACTAACCCCAATTTTCATTGTTTTGTGGCCGAAGTTGATGGCGCTGTAGAAGGGATTGCCTTGGTATACACACGTTTTTCTACGTGGAAAGGTGTCGTGCTGCATCTAGAAGACCTTATTGTGAGACAAAGCATGCGTGGGCATGGATTGGGAACCAAACTTTTGGATGAAGTTATTAAGTATGGTAATGACTTGGGAGTAAAACGGATTTGTTGGGAAGTGTTGGATTGGAATACACCTGCCATAGACTTTTATGAGAGCAAAGGTGCCGATGTAAAACGCGATTGGGATGTGGTGCATTTGGATGAACAAGGAATAGCAAATTATATTTCAAGATTGTAGGATGCAGATATTTAAGTTTGGAGGTGCATCGGTTAAAGATGCTAAAGGTGTTAAAAATCTTGTGTCGGTGTTGCAGCAGGTTGGTGTTGAAAATACTTTGATTGTGGTGTCCGCTATGGGCAAAACTACCAATGCTTTAGAGACTGTGGTACACAATTACTTTCATAAACCAACAGAATTGCAATCCTCTCTTCAAGAGGTTAAAAAATATCATAATGAAATTTTACTGGAGCTATTTGAGCAAGAACAGCATCCTGTTTTTCAAAAGGTAACATTGCTATTTAATGAACTTTCAGAGTTTTTCGATAGGAACAAGTCACCAGATTATAACTATGTGTATGATCAATCCATTTGTTATGGGGAGTTGGTGTCCACAACCATTGTTAGTGAATATCTCATTACTATTGGTTTGGCAAATACCTGGTTGGATGTTCGAAACTGTATCAAAACAGATAATTACTATCGTAAGGCAAATGTAAATTGGGAAGACACTCAAACCAATATTACTAAGCAAGTAAAGCCAGATGTTTTAAATATTACGCAAGGGTTTTTAGGTAGCGATGCCAATAATTTTACCACTACTTTGGGGCGTGAAGGGAGCGATTATACGGCTGCTATTTTTGCCTACTGTTTAAATGCTGAAAGTGTTACCATTTGGAAAGATGTGGCAGGGGTTTTAAATGCCGATCCTAGATATTTTGAACACGCACAATTATTAAATAGGATTTCCTATAGTGAAGCGATAGAATTGGCTTTTTATGGGGCTTCGGTAATTCATCCCAAAACGTTACAACCTTTGCAACGAAAGGAAATCCCGCTAAAAGTAAAATCTTTTTTGAATCCAAAAGAGCAAGGGACCACAGTTTGCAAGGGTGTCGATATTGAGCCAAAGGTACCATGCTTTATAGTAAAGAAAAATCAAGTGTTGATCTCCCTGTCTTCATTAGATTTTTCATACATCGTAGAAGACAATATCAGCGCCATTTTCAACTTGTTACATACTTACAAAATGAAGGTAGACGTTATTCAAAACTCTGCTATCAGCTTTTCCGTTTGCGTGGATAATTTATATGACAATTTGGACAAGCTGTTACAGGATTTGAAGGCGAATTTTAAGGTTACTTGCCATAAAAACGTCTCTTTGTACACGGTTAGGCACTATAATGATGCGGCAATCAAGGCCTTGGAGGAGGGCAAAACACTGCTCTTGAAACAATTAACCCAAGATACGGTGCAGATGGTAACCAATTGAACTATTTAGTACATTTGTCATTATGACTAAACAACAAAATTCTGGTTTGGTAAGTGCTAAGGAAGTAGCCAAGGCCATACAAATGGACAAGTACGGATTTGTAGGGACTTTTTCGGGTTGGGTATTGATGAAGATGCTCAAAATCTCCAAGTTGAATAAAATTTACAATCGAAATAAGCACTTTAGTGAACTTGAATTTTTGGATAGAATTCTTGAGGAATTTCAGATTAAATTTGAAATTCCAGAGGAAGATTTAAAGCGTTTGCCCAAGGATGGGGCCTATATCACGGTATCCAATCACCCCTTAGGCGGAATAGATGGGATCTTGTTGTTGAAGTTGATGTTGGAGCAACGTCAGGATTTTAAGATCATCGCCAATTTCCTTTTACATAGAATAGAACCCCTTAAAAACTATATTTTACCGGTAAATCCTTTTGAAGATCGTAAGGATGTAAAGTCAAGTTTGGCAGGATTTAAAACAGCTATCAAACATTTAAAGGATGGGCATCCTCTCGGGATTTTCCCGGCTGGAGAAGTATCTACCTATAGAGACGGTAAACTGGTGGTAGATAAACCATGGGAAGCGGCTGCTATGAAATTGGTTAAAAAAGCAGAGGTTCCCGTAGTTCCAATTTATTTTCATGCCAAAAACAGTAAGTTGTTTTACGAACTGTCTAAAATCAACGATACGTTTAGGACTGCAAAACTGCCATCAGAGCTGTTGACGCAAAAACGTCGGGTGATTAAGGTTAGAATTGGTCGACCTATTCCTGTTAGTGAGCAAAAGGAGCACTTGACTCTGGAAAGCTATTCGGAATTTCTGAGAAGAAAGACCTATATACTCTCAAATTCATTTGATGAAAAAGGGAAGTTTCTTAGCAATTTTTCTACAACGTTAAAAGCAACCAAACCACCTAAACGCATTGTAACGCCAATAGCTCGGGACATTATGGTTGCGGAAGTAGATGCCTTGCGTGAAAATGACATGAGGTTACTGCAGAGTAAGAATTATGAGGTGTTTTTAGCTCCTGCCAATGCCATTCCCAATAGTTTGCGTGAAATAGGAAGACTGCGTGAAATAACCTTTAGGGAAGTAGGTGAGGGAACCAACGAGGCCATCGATTTAGATACTTTTGATACCTATTATCACCACATGTTTCTTTGGGACAATGATCGTCAGTTGATTGTTGGTGCCTATCGAATGGGCTTGGGAGCGGCTATATTTGAGAAGTATGGGATAGATGGATTTTATCTACAGGATTTGTTCCGTTTTGAACCGGAATTGTATAAAATGATGAGCCAGTCCATAGAAATGGGACGTGCTTTCATCATTAAGGAATATCAACAAAAACCGATGCCATTATTCCTGTTGTGGAAAGGCATTGTACATACTACACTGCGATTCCCTGAACACAAATACTTAATTGGTGGCGTGAGTATTAGTAATCAGTTTTCCAATTTCTCTAAGTCCTTGATGATCGAGTTTATGAAATCGCATTACTACGATCCTTATGTAGCCCAATATGTACGCCCCAAAAAGGAGTTTAAGGTAAAGCTAAAGGATGCGGACAAGGATTTTGTCTTTGATGAAACCGAAGCTGACTTGAACAAGTTCGACAAGATTATCGACGAAGTGGAGCCAGGGGCTTTGCGTTTACCCGTATTGTTGAAAAAATACATTAAGCAAAATGCCAAGTTGGTGGCCTTTAACGTGGATCCTCTCTTCAACAATGCTGTGGATGGCTTGATGTACATTAAAATTGCCGACTTGCCAGAAAGTACCGTACGCCCTGTTATGGAAGAGTTCCAAGCTGAGTTGGAGCAAAAACTCTCTGAACAAAACGACGTAGAGAGTGCTGGGTAATAGCATTGTGAACTTTACTAGGCAATTAAAACCAAGGTTTTTTCCCTAATTGGTAGGTTTTATAGAATTCTCCGTCGGTTTTCGTAAGGTAAATGATCCCTTCTATAACCGTGAAAACCCAAACCAAAAAGCCTAAGAATCCAAAACTAAATAAGGATAAAACTACAGTTGTTAACAATAGTATAAGCCCTTCTTTAGTGTAGTTTAGCACAAATTTATGAATACCAAAGCCGCCTAATAAAATGGCTAATACTCCAGCGAGCACTTTCTTGTTAGAACCTGTTGTTTTTTCAAAAGCTTCTTTGGCACTTTCTCTAAATTCCCTAGTAGCTTCTTCGGCTTCTTTGCCAAATTCTTTAGCACTACCTTGGGCTTCTTTACCAAATTCTTCGGCTTTGCCAGCCGCTTTTTTGGCTGTTTTTTTGGCGTCGCCCAACATGTCGTTAAGGTCGTCTCCTAGACTTTTTTCATCAGACATAGCTTTGTGTATTAATGGTTAGAATATTAAAAGTACTAAAAAAATACCATCGTTTTTGTTGATTATGTGTGATTTGAGTTTCAAAGGAGAATGAGGTTTTGTTATTGGAATGCTTGATCGATAGGTTCCCAAAGTTCAATTTTGTTGCCTTCATTATCCAAAATCCAAGCAAATTTTCCATAGTCGTATGTTTCCATATCCCCTACAATGGTGACACCTTCTTCCTTTAAAACTTTCAACAAAGCTTCCAAATCCTCAACCCGATAATTGAACATAAAACCCTTTTGGGAAGGTTCATAATACTTGGTATCTTTTGGGAAAGGGCTCCATTGGGTAGAGCAATCATTGCCGTCTTTGTCTTTCCACCAAAAAGTACAGCCGTAATCATCGGTATTGAAACCAAGGTGCTTTTTATACCATTCTTTGGTGGCGTTGGGATCGTCGGTTTTAAAAAATAAACCGCCAATACCTGTTACTCTTTTTTTCATATGTTGATTGTTGAGTGATTATTTTTTCTTCAAGGCATTTTCATATACCGAAATCCATTCTTCTGGAGTCATTTTATGACATAGTTCGGCTATAAGTTGGAGAGGAATTTCGTTGATGCGCTTAAACCGAATGCAGCTTTTACCCATATCTAATTTGTATTTGCTGTATTTGGGATATTCTTTTACAAACCATTCGTGAATTTCGGGGACAGCATAAATGCCACTATGGTATAGGTTGATGGAATTTTTTTGAGAAGCGACACTCATAAATGGCAATGGTTCCTCGGGGGTGCAATGATAACCTTTGGGATATATGCTATGAGGAACATAATAACCTATCATACCGTATTGGATGCCTTCCTCGAATCCTTTGGGAAGGTTATCTTTGATGGTCTGTCGTAAGGCTTTTAAAATGTCCTTACGTTCTTCCGGTACTTGATTGATATAGTCTTCGGGAGAGGTAGCTTTATATTGCATATTGGAATTCTGTCGTGTTATATGCAACTAAAGATAGTATAAAAAGTAGTAATTCTACCAGAGGAATGAAATGAGGTTTAGTAAAATTCAGCTTTGATTTTGTCAACAATGGTTTGTGCCAACTTCTCTTTACTTTCAATGGTCCAACCAGCAATGTGAGGCGTAAGTAGCACGTTTTGGGCCTGTATCAAGTATTTAAAGGCTTCGGGCATTTCTTCTAAAAACAGATTTTCAAAAGAAGCTTTTTCATATTCCAAAACATCCAAACCTGCACCCAATATGTTCCCTGTTTTTAGGGCATCTACCAAATCTTCGGTTACCACACTCTTGCCACGGGCAGTGTTGATAAACCAAAATGGCTTTTTGAATTTTTTAATGAATGCTTTGTCAATCATGCCTAGAGTGAGTGGTGTTTGTGGGGTATGCAGACTCACCACATCTACTTGTTTGCAGAACACTTCAAGAGGAACTTGTTCTGCATTGTTGTCGCCTACACCAGCTTGAATGTCGTAGCACAAGACATCTACTTCAAAACCTCTCAGTTTTTTTGCGAAGGCTTTTCCCATGTTGCCATAACCAATAATGCCTACGGTTTTTCCGTCAAGTTCCAAGCCTCTATTGGCTTCGCGAAGCCATTTGCCTTGGCGCACTTCAGCATCAGCTTTATTGAGGTTGTTGAATAGCGAAAGGAGCATCCCCAAGGCCTGTTCACCTACAGCGTTTCGGTTGCCTTCAGGTGCAGCAATTAATGAAATGCCTTTTTGCTCGGCATAATCACAATCTATATTCTCCAATCCAGCACCAACACGACCAATGAACTTTAAGTTTGTTGCAGTATCTAAAAATTGCTGGTCAATGGTAAATCTACTTCTTATGACGATACCTTCATAGTCCTTAATTTTGGATTCAATCTCGGTTTTTGAAGAGGAGTAATCTTCATGGTTAATGAATCCTAAATCATTGAGTTGTTCAATTAACAAGGGGTGATTGGTATCGAGGTGAAGGATGTTCATAATGGGTATTAAAAACCTAAAATCATTTTAGCGATTAGGAAGTAAATTAAGATTCCAAAAATATCATTACTAGTGGTGATAAATGGTCCCGTCGCTACAGCGGGATCTATACCACGTTTATCCAGAAATATTGGGATGAAGGTACCTACAAGCGCGGCAATTACAATAACGGTAATCAAGGCTACGCAAATGGTAATGGAGACCAAATAAGGGGTTCCAAAAAAGAAATGGCTAATTGGCAAAACAATCATGGCAATACCAACACCATTTACCAAGCCCAATAGGAATTCTTTGAAGAGGCGTCTTACTATTTTTCCTTTTACGGTGTCATTAGCCAATCCTTGTACCACAATGGCTGACGATTGCACCCCAACGTTTCCTGCTGTCGCTTGAATAAGCGGAACAAAGGATAGCAGGATGGTATATTTTTCCATGGCCGTTTGGAAGCCTGAAATGATGGTCGCTGCTCCCAATCCTCCAAACATACCTATTAACAACCAAGGTAAACGTGCTTTGGTCAATTCAAAGATGGTATCATCGGCTTCAACGTCTTGAGAGATACCGGCCGCCAACTGGTAGTCTTTATCGGCTTCTTCACGGATGACATCTACAATGTCATCAATGGTAATACGTCCCAATAATATCTGGTTGTCATCGACTACTGGGATGGCCTCCAAATCGTATTTTTGCATCACTTTGGCCACTTCTTCTACGTCTTCTTGAACATGGACATAATCCACGTTTTTAATGTAGATGTCGGCAATTTTTTGATCGCTTTTGGCGGTAATCAAATCTTTAAGCGAAAGACGGCCAATGAGTTTTTCCTGTTTGTCCACTACGTAAATGGAATGCACCCTAGTGACATTTTCGGCCTGACCACGGATACGTCGTAAACACCCTGCAACGGTCCAGGTGGCATAGACCTTAACGAGCTCTTTAGCCATTAAACCACCGGCAGTATCTTCGTCATATGCTAAAAGCTCAGTGATTTCTGCTTTGTGCTCTTCGTCTTCAATGTTGGATATTACCTCTTGCTGACGTTCTTCGGAAAGTTCTGCTAGAATATCGGCGGCATCATCGGTGTCGAGCTCTTCAATTTCTTCGGCAATTTCCTTGGCGGAAAGGTTTTTTAAAACTTTTTCCCTATTGTCCTCATCCAATTCCATCAACACATCGGATGTGGTTTCAGAATCGAGCAATTTGATGATATATATAGCCTCTTCCAGATCTAACTCATCTAGAATTTCAGCAATATCAGCATAGTGAAACTCTTTTAATAGTTTGCGCAGCTCCTTGTTGTTTTGGTCTTCAATGAGTTGCTCAACCTGTGCTATCAGTTCATCTGTCAGTTCAAATTGTATGTGCTCTCTATCTTCGGACAACGCGATCTATGTTATTGGTTTTCAATTAGGGATGTGAGTTCGATAAACTCTTGAACATTGATTTGTTCGGGGCGCTTGCCAAATATAACATTTGCTTTTAAATTATCTGAAGAAATGAGTGTTTTTAAACTGTTGCGCAGTGTTTTTCTGCGTTGTTGGAAAGCGGTTTTTACGACCTTAAAGAAGAGGGCTTCATCAACAGGTAGCGTGTAATTTTCCTTGCGTTTTAGAAGCAATACTCCAGAATCTACTTTTGGTGGTGGATTGAAAACTGTGGGCGGTACAGTAAATAAGTATTCGGCATCGTAAAAAGCTTGTGTAAGTACCGATAGGATGCCGTAAACTTTACTGCCTTCTTTAGAGCAAATTCGCAGCGCTACTTCTTTTTGGAACATGCCCGAAAATTCAGGAATCTGGTCTCGCATGTTCAATGCTTTGAACACAATTTGCGATGAAATATTGTATGGATAATTACCAATTATGGCGAAGGGCTCATTTCCAAAAACCTTGGTAAGATCATATTTTAAAAAGTCCTGTTCGATAACACGGTCTGAAAGGTGGAGATAGTGGCTTTTTAGGTATTCAACAGATTCCGTGTCAATTTCAATAACATGTGTGGTGATGTCTTTTTTTAAGAGGTACTTGGTAAGCACTCCCATACCTGGACCTATCTCAAGGACGTGTTTGTACCCTTGCAATGATAAGGAGTCTGCAATTTTTTCGGCTATGGACTCGTCGGTTAAAAAGTGCTGTCCTAAATGTTTCTTTGCTTTTACCTGATGTTGATGTGCCATAAACGCAATTGTTTTATAAGTATTTTACCGGAGGTGTAATGAATTAATTGGAGCTTTGCTTGGAACAGGAATTAACTAAAATCTACCGAATATTCATCAATGATTTCCAATTCGGTTCTAAAGGCAAGCATTTTATCGGCAAACCTTTTGAGTCCTTCATTGCGCAACTGCATGGCAAACACTTCATAGTATTCGTCCAATGCCTTTCTGGACAAAGCTCTATATTGAATGGAAAATGTGAGGCCCCCTTTTTCCTCTTCGACCAAAACCCTGGTTAGTTTTGCTTCTTTAAATTTTCCTGTGGCCAATACCTGTGGGATGTGTTCAGATTTTATCCATTCCAACCATTCTTCTTGTATGGTCTCATCAATATGTGTTGTGACGTTGTAGATAATCATAGTTTAGGTATTTTTTTGCAAATAACAGGAGTTCCCTATCATCTTCAAAGGCTTTTGTTCTTTTTTCATAAGATAAGCCTAATTTTTGTAATTCTAAGCGGATATCTGTGAATTGTTTGGTAGGAAAAGGAGGTGGGTGTAATTAATTGATAGCATCTCCACGAAGCATTCTAAATTTCTTTCTGGCTTCTACAAAATAGATGCTGTCTTCATGATTGAAAATGATTTTTTCGTAAAGCTCTTTTGCCTTTTCCGGTTGTCCTAGTTGGTTGGTGTAGAGTTCCGCTAAATAGTAGTAGGCATCATCTGCCAAAATGTCGTCGCGGTAATTGGCAATGATCACTTGGTAATTGTTGGCAGCTTTTTCAAATTGCTTTTTCTTTTCAAATAGTTGCGCTTGTTTGAACAAGGCTTGGTCTTCTATGCTTTCTCCTTTGTGTTCGGCAAGTATTTTGTCCAATAATGTTATGGCTTCGTCTGTTTTGTTTTGAAAGGCCATCAAATCGGCTTTGGCGTAAAGCTTAAGGGCAACATGAAGGGAGTCTTCGTATTTATTGTCTGAAATCAATAATTTAAGGTCTAACGCATCATTGGCTATAAGTTGTGACGTTGAGGATTTCAGGATTTTTAGTTGTGATTCGGCCCATTCAAAATCACCCTTGTAATAACTGGTCTTGGCTACATTAAAGCGAGCTTCTTGGGAGATAGTACTGTTTTTTAGGTTGGCCTGAATTTGGGAATAGAAAATCAAAGCCTCGTTGAATTTTTCCTGATACACCAAAATATCGGCAAGTTTTAATTTTACAGTAGCTTCTTGGAAATCTGAAAGCTCCAATTGAAGTGATTTTTTTAGGAATTTACTGGCGGTTTCGGGATCATGTTTGTAAAAGGCCAGAAAATTTCCATAAGCAATCTGAAGCGGAACGGTTTGCTCATAAATACCATATTCACCAAAAATGGCTTGATATTGTTCGTCTATGTTTTTGTAATCCTTGGGAGTGGCATTAATGGTTTGGATCTCCAAAAGAAATTGATGGGCTTTCAAAATGCTGGAGATATCTTGTGAATTTTGAAGAGTGTATTCAAAAATATCTGTAGCTATTTCATAATCTTTTTCATTCATGGCTACCAGGGCCAATTCCATGATACGATCCAGGCTCTCTGGGTTGCGTTTATATAGTGCTTTTTCTTGGGTAAAGGATTTTGAATAATCTTTTTCTTGAACATATAGCCAACTTAGGAGCTCGTACCAATAGACCTCTGGATTGGTTTGTATTTTTTTTAGCAGCAATTTTTTGAGGTGGACATTGTTTTCGTTGTCCTTGTTTTCAGAAACAAAATCGCTAAATGCTCTTTTGGCATTATTAATAAACTCTGGTTTATCTTCGATATAGTCAATATAATTGGAGAACATTTGCTCGACATTACCTTGTTCGCCATAAATGCGGGCCAATTGTATGTTGTAGTTATGGTCTGGATTAAGTTGGATGCCTCGCTTGTAAACAATAATAGCTTTGTCCAGTAGCGAATGTTCCTCAAACTTTCTGGCGATACTACTCACATAAATTGGACGCTCCTCTATCTTTTGAATGGCCTCATCATAATATTGGTCTGCTAGGGTTAGGCTGTCCTGTAATTGGTAATTGTAGCCCATTTCAATAAGTAGGGTAGGAAAGGAGCTTTTACTGATGCGGTCGGATAACATTTGGCCAGCCTTGTCATACTGTTCCAACTGTTGATAGGTCTCAACAATTTTGTAAAGGTATTTGGTTGAGCCCGGCTTCGCTTGGTCTAATTGTTGGTAGATAATAAGCGCCTTTTCAAAGTCACCTTGTTTAAAATAGTTGTCTGCAAGTTGCTCGCTTTGGGATAAAACCAAAGTACTCCATAGCGTGATAACAAGTAAAACTATCTTCTTCATAAGGCTAATTTATGTAAATATAAGCAATGAGGCTGCCACTTGTTGTGAATGTTTTGATAAAAAAAATGCCCGAACCCTAGGGTTCGGGCATTACCAGCCAAAATAAATGTGCTATTAATCATTATTTTTTAAAATGATTCAATTATTCTGCTGTGGCAATTTTTAATGCTATATGTGGGCTTTATGAAGTCCTTTATTAAAAGAAAATTTTACTTACCAACACAATAAGTGAAACAAGTATAATTATGCGTTTAAGATTTTTCATAAGTAGGTTATTTTAATCGCTGTACTAACTTCAGACTTATTTACAAAAAATCAAAATAAAACTACAAAAAATCGACGAATGACATGTTTTTTTTGCCTTTTATCGATTTTTTACAGTTTTTTCTTACTGATTATATTTTGTCAAATCCCGTGTATGGAATAAGTGCTTCTGGAATTTCTATACCGTCTTCGGTTTGGTAGTTTTCCAAGATGCCTGCCAATACCCTTGGCAAAGCTAGTGAACTACCGTTAAGTGTATGGCATAACTGTTTTTTGCCATCGGCATTTTTAAATCTTAATTTAAGACGATTGGCTTGAAAGGTTTCAAAATTGGAAACCGAAGAAATTTCCAACCAACGGTCTTGGGCTGTTGAGAAAACTTCAAAGTCATAAGTAAGGGCAGAGGTGAATCCTAAATCGCCACCACATAAACGTAAGATACGATATGGGAGTTTCAATTCTTTAAGAATACCTTTAACGTGTTCAACCATTTCCTCTAAAGCTTGGTACGACCTTTCTGGATGCTCCACGCGTAAAATTTCAACTTTATCAAATTGATGCAGACGGTTTAGACCTCTTACGTGTGCTCCATAACTTCCTGCTTCCCTTCTGAAACAGGGTGTATATCCTGTTAGGGCTATAGGTAGATCTGTTTTATTCAACATTTCATCTCTAAAAATGTTTGTTGCAGGGACCTCCGCAGTGGGTATCAAATACAAATTATCTTCCGTAACATGGTACATTTGGCCTTCTTTGTCTGGCAACTGACCAGTCCCAAATCCAGAGGCTTCATTTACCAGATGCGGTAATTGGTATTCGGTATAGCCTGCTTGGGTATTTTTATCAAGGAAGTAAGAAATAAGGGCACGCTGTAATCGAGCTCCTTTCCCTTTATACACGGGAAAGCCTGCGCCGGTTATTTTATTTCCTAATTCAAAATCTATGATGTCATATTTCTTGGCCAATTCCCAATGGGGTAAGGCGCCTTCTGGTAAAACGGGAACCTCTCCTTCACGGTATATTTCTTCATTGTCCTCATCGGTATTGCCAGCAGGAACAATTTTGTTAGGAACGTTAGGTATTTTATACAGTAACTGGTTTAGAGCTTCTGTGGTTTCGTTAAGTTGGTCAGAAAGTGTTTTTGAGTCTTCTTTCAACTGACCTGTTTTTTCCTTAAGGGCATTGGCCTCTGCTACTTTTCCCGATTTGAACAACATTCCAATTTCTTTGGAGATACTATTGGATTCAGCCAATATATTGTCCAATTGTGTTTGGAAACGTCTTCTATCCTCATCAAGGTTAAGGACGTTTTCTATCATTTCGGTGGCATCGATATTTCGTTTTGACAAACGTTCAATAATATCGGCTTGGTTGTCTCTAATAAAAGGTACTTGTAGCATGCTTTAAAATTTAAGCAACAAATTTAAGGAATTAGCTATAAAATCAATCTTGTTTTGAGGGCAAAATCCACGAGCTATGTTTGAAGGGTTCCCATGGTACATTGGCCAGATCTACATTAGGGTCTATAAGTTGCTGGCGAGGTTTTCCATTAACACTTACAAAGCAGGTAACGAATACTTGTACTTCAAATCCCTTATCGGCAAAATCTTTTTTGAGTCGTTGTGAAAACTGCCATATTATGTCGGGTTTTGCTTTTGCTCCTCTAATTTGTTTTTGAGTGAGGTAATCGGTAAGTCTAATGGGTAATTCTTTGCCTGTAGCTTTATCGATTACTTTGTAATTGGCCATGCCGCTTTTTGCTCTTAACATCATTCGCCAAGATAAACGGTGTCCTTCTTCGGTCCATAGTACATCGTCTTGTATTAAATGATGCCTTAACGGAAGTGCAATTTGAACCAAAAAGTACAGGACAAAGATACCTACAATAATTTTGTGGTACTTTGGAATGATGATGTCTCCTTTGTCATAAAACTTTTTGTTTTTTAGGAAAAGTTTTTGAATGGTTCTTGGATCAAAAAAGAAGAGATTGAAGGCTAAGGATAAATAGGGAAAAATACCAACTTGAAATACAAATGAGTTAAATAAGTGGAAAAAAACGGAAGCAATAAAGGCATATTTACGGGTTGGTTTCCAGAGCAAAAGAGGAATTACCAAACCATCAAACAAAATGCCTCCATAGGCTAGGCAGTAGTGAACCCATTTTTGTTGCAAAAGTTCGCCAACCAAAAAATAATGCTGTTTGGATTTTAAGATCAACCCAATGGCAGAACCATCGAGCCAGTCTGGGTATATTTTGGCAATAGAAGCATAGGTGTAAACAATGAATAGCTGCACCACGAAAATATATTTACACCATTGAGGCATCGAAGTACTTTTGATTTCGGGATGTAGCTTGGCATCCAATGAAACATATCTGTTGGCAGGTTGGATGACCATTATGGCACTAAGAAGTATCAACAAGTAATAATGGTTGTTATAGGATGACTTTTGCATAAAATAAGTTGCAGACCACATTAGGGTAAAAGCCAACATACTCCAACGGTATTTGTAGCCAAGCATAATGAAAAGACCAAATAGCCCCATAACAGCATAGTAGAAATACATGCCATTTCCGGGTAATGGTTGTAGCCATTCAAAACCAATAAATGAGAATGTGAATTCGGGGTCTATAAGGGTACGCTTGATCCATCCCGTGAAGATGGCACCAATACTTTCGCAAACTAATAGAAATCCAAAGATAACCCTAAATATTACTAGGGCACTATTGTCTATATGTTTGAATAAGGTTTTAGTCATTAATGTTGGCAATGAATTTAAGGGAATTTTCCCGATCCATTTTTAACTGCTCCTGTAATAAAGCCACCGACCCAAATTTTTGTTCATCCCTTAGACGGTGCAATAGTTCAACACGAACGGTTTTACCGTAAAGGTTTTCATCGATATCGAAAAAATGAACTTCGATGGATTGTTGTTTTCCATTTACTGTTGGGTTGGTGCCAATATTCATCATCCCAAAAACCGTTTGCTGGTTTGATTGTGATTTTACAACATACACTCCATTTTTTGGAATAAGTTTATACGCTTCCTCGATGTGAATATTGGCAGTTGGAAAACCAATTTGTTTGCCCAGTCCTTTACCTTTTGATATGGTTCCTGTTAAGAAATAATGATAGCCTAAATAAGAATTGGCTGTGGCTACATCTCCGTTGTTTAAAGCTGATCTTATTTTGGTGGAGCTTACGGCTACATTTTCAATATCTTCCGCAGAGATTTCTTCAACTTCAAAATCAAACTCCTTGCCGTAAGTTTTTAGGTTTTCAATGTTGGCGCTTCTGTTTTTTCCAAAACGGTGGTCGTAACCAATAATAATATGTTTGGCATGTAATTCATCTACCAGAATGTTTTTGACATAATCATGGGCTGATAAATTAGCAAAATCTTTGGTGAAAGATTTTATAATTAAATGGTTTAAGCCAGTTTGTTCTAAAATTTCCTGACGTTCTGAAATGGTGTTCAAGAGTTTGATGTTGGCATCTTTTTGAAGGACCATTCTAGGGTGTGGAAAAAAAGTGAGTATAACAGATTCCAATCCTTCCTTTTTAGCTGTTGTAATAAGGCGTTTGATAATCTTTTGATGGCCAATATGTACACCATCAAAAGTGCCTATGGTTATTACAGAAGGTTTATCTATATATGTTGTTGGAGAATTGTGCAGTTTCAAGCCTACTTTTTTGTGTAAAAATAGGTATTAAAGGCCTTAAAATAAAAAAGGAGGATTGATAATTTCAATCCTCCTTTTTTATGATATATACTTCTTTAGCCCTTTAATCAAATTTAATTACCAAAGAAGATTAATATAAGCGGTTATTTTTTGATAAATCGCAATGTTGTACTACTTGATTCTTTAGTAAGTTTTATAAAATACATGCCGTTACTAAACGCAGAAGTATTAATTGACAAGTCAGAACTATTTGTAATTGATTTTTGTAGAATAGACTGTCCAAGAATGTTAAATATCTCATACGAATCTGGAAGGTTGTTAGAGCTTCCCAAAGATATATTCAGTTGCGAACTAACAGGATTTGGGTACAAAGAAATAGCAGTTGTTCTAAAATAGTCTTCTGTACTCAATGTATAAGTGGATATTAATGTTTCTTCAGAATCACCGAAATCACTACCTGTATGGATCACGGTGTCGTCATCTGTGGTTAAAGTGTAGGAACCTCCTTCGTCTGTTAAACCATCTCCCCAAGAGTCTGTTATTAAAAAAGTGTAGCATTCATCAGCAATAACATCAAAGGAGTAATTGAATGTCGTATTCGAATCAAAATTTGAATAGCTTTCTGAATATAGAATTGTTCCTTCACTATCTCTGAACTCCCATTCAGTATCAGCTCCATAATCGTCAGTGACTAAAGTTAAATGAACTTGTGTGGTTGAGGCGTATGATTCTGCACTTGTGAACTGGTAGGATACAAAATTGTTACAGTCGCGCTGATCTAAGTTGTTGTTGGCAGTTGTTACCTCGGCATTATAATTGTGATCTCCTGCCGCGGAATTTATCAATGTAGGGAGGGTTATATCTTCAAATTCGCCATAACCCAATGATCCTGTCCATGAGTAAACTTCAGAGTCGGAACCATCGATATCGCAATTGATTTCTGCAGAGGTTAAGGTGCTTTCACCATAGTTTGTGATCCTTACGTTAGCAGAAACCGTTCCTGTGCAGGCATCCGTATCCATAGATCTTATCTCGATGGATGCATCGTCATTAACAGCAGCTAAGGCTGTGCAGGCATCGGAAGAGGTTGAATTCGGTCTGTTAGCAGAATTTTGTAATGTGGCCAAGATTCTCGCTTTTTGATCATTGGTAAAGACATTCATGCAAGCATCATTGGTGTAATCCATGTAGTTCTCTACCATATCGGGCATTCCACTTGGGAAGGGGCAAGAATCTAAATTTGAGGGGCATCCGTAATTTCCGGAAGCAACCGCAGGTGTGTCATCGCAGTAATCTCCATTTCCACTACAACCATTACCTGCACCATTACTTTCGAAGGTGTGATAGAGACCTAAATAGTGCCCTACTTCATGGGTCATAGTTCTTCCTAAATTGTATACACCAGGTATAGTTACTCCCTCCGCATCATTACTTCCAAAAAAGCGGTAGTCTGATACAACACCATCTGTGTTTGCTGGCCCTCCAGGAAATTGAGCATAGCCCAATAAACCATTGCTGCCAAAGTTAACAGACCACATGTTCATATATTGAGAAGCGTCCCATATGGTAGCAGGCTTTAGAACGGCATCGATGGTATTGGGGCTTGCCCATGTTGTGTTTATGTTCGACATGTCAATGCGATCTATTCCTGTAGTAACACAGCCATCTGGAGTTCTTGAGGCTAGGCAGAATTCTATTTCCACGTCTGCTCCGTCAGGGTGCGTGTTAAATCCATTGGTACCAGCCATTCTTCTGTAGTCCTCATTTAAAACTTGAATTTGTGACAGTACTTGTTCGTCAGAGATATTGGCCCCCGTTCCAATTGGTTCTCCATTATGGATGACGTGTACCACCACAGGTATGGTGTATTGAAGGCTACGTTGTCCATTTGAATTTTTGATTTGAGTTTTTAAGGTTTCAATTTTAGGTGCTAACCTATTTTCGTAGGTTTCGCTTCCCATCATATTTGGGTGCTTGTTTAGCAATTGTTGGTTGTGCTCGTCAGTTAAGCAAGTCCGGATTTGGGTAGTTTCGGGATTTTGTGCTTTTAGGAATGGCGATAGTGCCATACAGCCCCAAAGCATTAAGTTAAAAGTAGTTTTTTTCATTTTTTTGTAAAAGTGTAATGTTATGTTTTGAGGGGCCAAAATATAAAATATTGATGATAAAAGTGTTAAATGTTGAAGGAATGTAGTCTCTGGTTAGCTAAAGGTTATGGGTGGTTGTTTGCTGTTGGCAATTTTATTTTTGTTATCTCATGATAGGTATAGAAATGTTGTGAAAGTGTTTGATTGCTATAATGTCCTAGTAATAATAGTGTTAAAGTTAAAGGTTAATTCGGGGTATTTTTTTTGCTTTTGAGATTATATGATATATTCGCAGGAATTCCTAAAAATTGATTAATAATGATGTTAAATTACCTTAAATTTTTCTGGCTTTTGGTATTTGCACTAAGTAGCTCAGTAATGTTTTCTCAGTCTAGAAACACATATTGGGTCAGGGCAGATGTTAGAAGTTTGGAAACGTCTAAAAAAATACAAAGGGCTTCTCAACCCAATACATTCAAGGTTTTTACTTTAAATCTTGATAAATTGAAGGAGATTCTTGAAAATGCTCCCTTACGAGGTAGTATTTCAGGAAAATCCAATACTGTTATCGAATTTCCTTCAGCCAATGGAGAATTCCAGTCGTTCAGAGTCTTGGAATCTCCAATTATGGATCCTGTATTAGCAGCAAAATACCCTATGATTAAAACTTACAAGGCTTTTGGTATTGAGGATCCAACGGCTTCAATGCGTTTTAGTTTGACGCAGTTTGGTTTGCATGCTCTGGTGCTTTCAGGTAAACAAAGTACTGTATATATAGATCCTTATACGGAGGATCTTAAAAATTATATGGTCTATCAAAAAGTTGACTTGGGTCTTAATACACAAGATTTTTCTTGTTTACAGGAAGATGGCCTTTCTTTAGACTCAATTGATGACGGTGTGACTACGCAGCGAGTAGCTGCTGATGATGAAAAATTGCGTACCTATAGATTAGCCTTGTCTTGTACAGGGGAGTACGGTGCATTATTTGCTGGGTCAGGAGATGTTGCTACTCAAAAGGCAAATGTTCAGGCGCAAATGGTGATTACAATGAATCGTGTAAATGAAATTTATGAACGTGATCTTGCCATTACCATGGAATTTATACCTAACAATGATGAGGTGATTTATTTAAGTTCTTTTTCAGACCCATGGCAGGGAGAATATAATTTTAAAACAGCTGAAACCTTGGATGATGTTATAGGGGTGGCAAATTATGACATTGGGCATAATTTTAATACATCTGGGGGAGGGAATGCAGGTTGTATAGGTTGTGTTTGTGCTTCGTCTTCTCAATATAGTTTTCATAAAGGAAGAGGTTTTACCGGTAGTCCAAATCCTGTTGGGGATGCCTTTTATATAGACTATGTGGCTCATGAAATGGGGCATCAGTTTGGCGCATACCATACGCAATCAAGTGTACAGTGTTTCAGTGGAAATGGTGAAAGTGAAGTTGAGCCAGGTAGTGGTAGTTCTATTATGGGATATGCTGGTATTTGTTACCCAAACGTACAAAGTAATAGTGATGCACATTTCAACTATATTAGTGTCAAACAAATAACGGATAATGTTAAAACGGGAGTAGGAAATAATTGTGCTGAAGAAACAGATTTGGTAAATCAAGCCCCAGTAGCAAATGCTGGAAACGATTATGTAATTCCCGCTAGTACTGCTTTTGTTTTGACGGGTTCGGCTACCGATGTTGATGGTATTGAAACATTAACTTATAACTGGTCTCAAAATGATGCATCTCCTACAGGTAAGTACTCAACTCCTATGTCAACATGGACAACGGGTCCTGTGTATCGCTCTTTATTGCCCACAGATTCCCCTCAGCGCTACCTTCCAAAACTAGAAGATGTTTTGAATGGTAATTTAACACCAACATGGGAGGTGACCCCTTCAGTGTCTAGAGATTTGAATTTTGCCTTTTTGGTTCGTGATAATGGGAGTGGAGTTGGAAATGGAATCGGTCAAACGGACGCAGATTTAATGACTGTAACAGTGAATGCTGATGCAGGGCCCTTTGCAGTGACTTCTCAAAATGAAGAAGGTATTGTTTGGAATAGTGGTGAAACGGAAACTGTGACTTGGGATGTTGCTGGGACTACAGCAAACAATATCAATACTTCCCATGTCAACATCTTGTTGTCAACTAATGGCGGCGATAGTTTTGATATTGTCTTGGCGGAAAATACCCCTAATGATGGGCAAGAGGATATCGTTATTCCGGATGTTTTGCCATCGTTTTTTTGTCGGGTAATGGTGCAAGCGGTAGATAATATTTATTATGCTGTAAATTCTCAGGTGTTTGCTTTGGGGTATACCTGTGTGCAGTATGATTCTGGAGATCTAAATTTAGAAATTCCGGATGGTGTTGGAGCAAACAGCCCTGGAGACATTTTGTTAAGTTCTATTAATATTGAAGATTCTCAGGTGATTGAATCAATTAAAGTATACACAGATATTTCGCATAATTGGTCGGGGGACTTGTTTTTGGAATTGAGACATCCAGATGGGGAGACCGTAGTTACGCTATATGATAGAAATTGCAATGATGGACAAGATGATTTAGATGTGGTTTTTGATGATGAGGGAAGTGTCATTTCTTGTAGCAATCCTGTAAGTGGAGTATTTATACCAGAAACACCTTTAAGTACCTTCTCAGATTTGAATGCAGAAGGAGAATGGCAATTGGCTATAACTGATTTTTATTCTTCGGACCAAGGAACTTTAAACTCTTGGTATATTGAATTATGTGCTTTGACCAATAGTTCATTAGGAATTGATGAATTTGCAGCTAACGAATTCAATATATTTCCTAATCCTAATAAAGGAGAGTTTACTATTAAATTGAATTCTCATTCAGGGAATGATATTCAGGTGGATGTATACGATATTAGAGGGCGTTTGATATATGGAAAGGCTTTTGATAATTCATCGGATTTCAATCAAACTATAAGTTTGAGCAATGTATATTCTGGAATGTATTTGGTTACGGTAAATGATGGTGAACGCAGCGCGACCAAAAAGATTATTGTTGAATAGCGAGAAGAAGAAATAAAATAAAAAGGAGCGATTATTTAATCGCTCCTTTTTTATTTTCCATTAAAAGTGTTCATTGTATTGGTAACGCCTGCCAACCCGAATGAGTTGATCAGTTCGATGGATTTTGTCAGTCGCTCGGGAAGCTTTTCGGTTTCTTCAGGAGTCCATTCACCTAGAACATAATCCACTTGTCTGCCTTTGGCAAAAGCATCGCTAATACCAAACCGGAAACGATTGTATTTAGTGGTTTGCAATTTGTCCTGTATGTCTTTTAGTCCATTATGTCCACCATCGCTGCCTTTGGTTTTCAGGCGAAGGGTCCCAAATGGAAGATTTAAATCATCCGTGATTACCAAAAGGTTTTCCATAGGAATCTTTTCCTTGGTGAGCCAATATTGAACGGCTTTTCCGCTCAAGTTCATATAGGTGTTTGGTTTCAGAAGAATAAACTGCCTTCCTTTTAATTTGTAAGTGGCAATATCACCTAATTTTTGGGTTTCAAAAGTGAGGGATTCCTTGTCGGCTAAATAATCCAATACCTTAAATCCTATGTTATGTCGGGTTTCGGTGTATTTATCACCAATGTTACCAAGGCCTACTATTAGAAATTTTTTCATGGAATGAATGTCATTGTCTAAAACCGAAGTTTTTCTTTTAAAGAAATTAAAAAACAGTCTACACATACATGATTGTTTGTGTAAAAATAAAAAAGCATCTCACAAATGGAGATGCTTTTTGAATATAAGATTTTAAATCTATTCTTGAGCTTCTGCTGCTGGTGTCTCAGCTGCATCGTCATCTAGATCTTCATCGTCATCAGACACGTTCATGGCTGCTCTAGAACGTCTTACTTGACATACTACAGTGTTGTCTGGGTGTAAGAATCTATACGCTTCATTTTCTAAAGCTGTAATGTAAAGCTTGCTACCAATTCTCAAAGGCGTAATGTCTGCCTCGATAAAATCTGGTAAGTTAGCAGGAAGTGCCTTCACTCTAAGTTTACGCTTGTTTTTACGCAATACACCACCATTTAATACCCCTCTGGAAGTACCGATAATGTGAACTGGGATATCCATAGTAATTTCTTTGTCCTCGAATAACTGGTAGAAATCGATGTGAAGAATTCTGTCAGTTACAGGGTGAAATTGGATGTCCTGTAAAACAGCGTTGTAAGTATCGCCATTTTCCAAAGCAATCACAACTGTATGCGCATCAGGCGTATAAACCAGTTTGGAGAATGCTAATTCAGGTGCTGAGAAATGTACTGGCTTATCTCCTCCGTATAATACGCAAGGAACCTGTCCAGCATTACGCAAGGCTTTCGTTGCTTTTTTGCCCACGCTTTCTCTTTGAGATCCATTGATTGTAATTGATTTCATTTGTTGTTTATATTAAATTAAAAATTTATTACTAATAGATTTGTTGTAGTGCACGTTGTGCATTACATCGGCAAACAGCTCGGCGCATGTCAATACGCGAATTTTGCTGCTTTCTTGTTTTAAAGGAATAGAGTCTGTAACAATCAATTCCTCCAATTTTGAATTCTCCAAACGCTCGTAGGCGCTACCGGAAAGAATAGGGTGGGTACAAATTGCGCGAACGCTTAAGGCGCCTCTTTCCATCATCAAATCGGCTGCTTTTGTTAAGGTTCCAGCGGTGTCCACCATATCATCAACCAAAACCACATTCTTGCCAGTTACATCACCAATAAGCTCCATATGGGAAATTAAGTTGGCTTTGGCGCGTTGCTTGTAACAGATAACTACATCACTACTCAATGCTTTGGAATAGGCATAAGCTCTTTTAGAACCTCCCATGTCAGGAGATGCAATGGTTAAATTGTCCAAGTTTAAGCTTTCCAAATACGGTAAAAAGATAGTAGATGCAAAGAGATGGTCTACCGGCTTTTCAAAGAATCCTTGAATTTGGTCTGCGTGCAAGTCCATAGTGATGATACGGGTTGCCCCTGCGGCTTCCAGCATTTTGGCAACCAATTTTGCAGCAATAGGCACTCGAGGTTTGTCCTTACGGTCTTGTCTGGCCCATCCAAAATATGGCAATACAGCAGTAATGTGTCTAGCAGAAGCACGCTTGGCGGCATCAATCATCAATAGCATTTCCATTAAGTTTTGAGGTCCAGGGTGAGTAGATCCAATAATGAAAATGCGAGTTCCTCTAATAGATTCCTCGTAAGAAGGTTGAAACTCTCCGTCGCTATAAGTTGAGGTAATCACGTTCCCCAATTTAACACCAAAGTTCTCGGCTATTTTTTCAGCGAGTTCCCTGCTTTGTGTACAGGTAAAAATTTTGGCTTCTGTAGCTACATTAGGCATTGGTAAATGTTTGTTTTGTAACGAATTAAAATTCGGTTTGTTAAATGAGGTGCAAATTTATGAATTTATTTTAAGTCTAAAAGAATAAAAGTTCTAAATTTTTCTTGCGAGAACGAAAATAATTTATAATTTTGCAATCCGATTTCAAGCCTTGGTGGCGGAATTGGTAGACGCGCTGGATTCAAAATCCAGTTTCTTCGGAAGTGTGGGTTCGATTCCCACCCAAGGTACAAAGACCCGGTTAATCCTAGATTAATCGGGTTTTGTGTTTTTATGGGTTGCCTTCTATTTGTTTAAACCACTTTACAGTTTATACTTCAACAACCGTAAGGCATTTAGAACGACCACTAATGTTGAGCCTTCATGACCTATAACGGCAGGGCCCAGGTCCACCATGCCCAAAATCGTTAATGGTACAAGAATTGCAACCATTCCTAAACTGATGATCAGGTTTTGTTTTATAATTCTCTTCGCTTTTCGACTAAGTCCAATGGCGAAAGGGAGGTTGTTCAATTTATCTGCCATTAAAGCGATGTCGGCAGTTTCCAAGGCCACGTCTGAACCAGCCGCTCCCATGGCGATTCCTACCGTGCTTTTTGCCATGGCAGGAGCATCGTTAACGCCGTCTCCCACCATAGCGACACTGCCCTTTTCTGTAGCTTTTAATTGTTCAATGGCTGTTACTTTGTCTTCTGGAAGCAGGCTGCCCAAAGGATCGGTAATACCTATGTTTTTCGCAATGGCATCCGCAACCTTTTGATGGTCTCCTGTTAACATTATCATTCTTTTAATGCCAAGTTCCTTTAAGGCTGAAAGTGTCTCTATGGCTTCTGGGCGGGCCACGTCCATCACTGAGATGACCCCCAAATAGTCTTTGTCTTGATGAACAATCATGGCGGTATGCCCCTCGGACTCGAGTTTTGACATGTTTCGGTCAATTTCAGGTGGGATTTCTTCACCTGTTATTTCTGTTAGGAGCCGCCTATTTCCTATGTGAATAACGGAATCCAGCCAAAAGGCTTTAATGCCTCTTGCTACCAAGGCTTCTAAATTTTCGGCTTCGGGAATGTCTGTTGCTCCCAATTCTTTCTTTCCACCTTCCACAATAGCTGCTGCCAATGGATGGTCGCTTAATGCCTCTACCGCTACCGCAGCTTTCAATAAGTGTTCCTTGGTCGTTTTTCCGTAAGGAATGGCGTTGGTAAGTTTAGGTTTGCCTTCCGTGAGCGTTCCTGTTTTATCAAAAGCAATGGCACTAAGCGCACCTAAGTCTTCTAATGGTCGCCCGCCTTTTATCAAAACGCCTTGTCGAGCAGCCCTTGCTATTCCTGCCAAAACTGCGCTTGGTGTGGAGATGGCTAGGGCACAAGGCGAAGCAGCAATTAATACTGACATGGCCCTATAAAAACTTTGTTGAAAGGTCTCGTTAATGATTAAAAAGGCAAACAACAGTAATATCACCACAATCAAAACTATGGGGACATAGTATTTTTCAAACTTGTCTGTTAAGTGTTGTGTAGGGGATTTTTGGGTTTCAGCTTCTTTTACTAAAGTGATCAATCTGGAGAGGGTGCTGTCTTTTGCTTGCTTTAAAACTTTCACTTCCAAAACGCCGCTGCCATTTATCGTACCTGCAAATACGCGATTTTCAGGCGTTAACTTATTTATGTCATTTTCATTTTTCCATTGTAGGCTGGGACGTTTGTCAATAGGAAGGCTTTCCCCTGTAATTGGCGCTTGGTTAACGGCGCTGGTTCCTTTTATTATTACCCCGTCGGCTGCAATTTTAGTGTTGGGCTTAACCACGATAATATCTCCTACCATTAATTGCTCAACCCTAACCTCTGTTACAGCATTATCTCGTTTGACTAATGCTACGGGAGGTGTTAAATCGGAGAGTGCTCTGATCGATTTTCTCGCTTTTTTCATCGCGTAATGTTCCAAGGCATGGCCCAAACTGAATAAAAATAGCAGTAGTGCCCCTTCTCCCCATTTGCCCAAGGCTGCAGCACCTACAGCAGCAAATAGCATGAGAAAATCTATTTCAAACTGTCTTTTCAACAAATCTTTACCAGCCGTAATGAAGGTGAAAAATCCACCCCAAAAACAGCTGATAACAAAAAGGGTGGTGGGAACACTTTGGACAGTGTTAAAAGACAGGGAAATGACCAACCCAAATAGCCAAAATACCCCACTGATTATGGCAAAATATAATTCGGTGTTTTCTCCAAAAAACAGGAGTTTTGAGGAAATTTCGTGATGCCCAGTCGATTTATTTTTTTGGGGTGCACTATGAATCTGCCCGATTTTAAACCCTAATTGCTCTATGGATTGGATGATGGTGGATGGATTGGTCTGGCCATTATTGTTGTCCCATTCTAATTGGACCATTCCCGAAGCTGAAACAGAAACAAAATTGACGTCAATTTTGTTTCTTAAAATTTCTTCAATTCTTCGAGCCTTTCTAGCATGTCTAATTTCTTTTATTTCAATATGTAGCTTTGGCATAATTAAAATATCAATGCTGTTGGGACGTTTTTTGCAAAGGTGAAGAGTTGTTTTTGTAACCGTCAGTTATAACATTAAATATACTTTAATTTTGGTTTAGAGTGATTATATATTATAAGTAAATCGTTTCTAGTTTTGATGTTATAAGAAATCAGTTTAAGGATAATTTAAGAAAGATGCTTTTTAGTTATGAAGCTTTGTGTTGTACCATTTTTAAAGAATGGAGTAAAGCTTATATAAAAGAGTGTGATGTGTTGTAATTATTTGTTTGTCAGATGATTGTTTTTAATTATATTTAGAGAGCAATATCTGAAAAGTCTAACAACCAACAATAAAAACTACACCTATGAAAACACTATGCACCAAGAGGTCTTTTTTTATCCTCTTTTTATTTTTGACTTTCGGATTTATGGCTCAAGTATATGCCCAGGATAAGGTAATTATGCTTAGTGGGGAAGAAAAAACTGGTAAAATTTTAGGACTGGATGATAGCACCGTAAAATTTGTGCATAGTGGTGAAGATTTGGAATATACATTAAAGAAATCCGAGATTGAAAAAATTATTTTTTCTAGTGGTAGGGTTGAGGTGATTAACCAAAAGGTCGCTGCAGCAGACCCTTTGAAAACTGCCGCCGATAAACGTAACAAGATTGCTGTGATGCCTTTTAATGTAAATACAAATGATCCGGCTGTGGACCCAAATAGTATGGGCAAACAAATGCAGAATGATTGTGTATTTATTTTGAGAGCTGAAAAGGCAGGGATGTATACTATTCAAGACCCTATGACTACCGAAGCATTGTTGAGTCAGAATGGAATTTCCCCAGATCAAGTGAGAACAACGCCTCCTGGGGATATGGCGAAGATGCTGGGAGTGGAGTATGTGTTGTATGGTACTTGTGACCTTCAGAATAAAGGGGCGCGCTCTTACGGAAGTAGTGTCAATTCATATAATGAAAAGCAAAAACGTGATGATCGAGATAAAAAAACAAAAGGAACCGAGGTGACCTCAACTAATTCTAGCACTACTATAATGTATGATACTCACATTACCTTGAGTGTTTTTAACGATCAAGGGAAAAATGTGTATTCAGAAACTAGGAATCCTTTTGGTAGTGGTACAGATGCCTATTCGGCGGGTATGAAATATTTATTGAAACGCAGTCCCTTTGGCACAAAGCACTAGTGCTTTATTTGTCTAGCCTATTTACTTACTTAAAGAAATTTTATAAACCCTCTATTTCCAAAGTCCCTTTAACTTTAAATGCTCCTGAAATAACTTCGGTAGACGTTGCGTTGTTGGCTTCCGTAAAACCTGGTTGCTCACCACCAACAAAAAGTGTGAAATTACCAGACTCAATAACCCGTTTTGTTTGCTTATTAATTAATGAAAGCTGTCTTGGAGTTATTGAAATTTTAATGGATTTAGATTCGTTTGGTTTTAAATAGATACGGTCGAATGCTACAAGTTGTCTAATAGGTCTTGGAGTTGATGCTTTCTCGTCGGTTAAATACACTTGAATAACTTCATCGCCAGAGCGGTTTCCTGAATTTGTAACGGTAACAGATACGTCAAGATTTTCTCCAGCTTTGATTTGCTTTGGAAATTTTAAATCAGAATATTTAAACGTCGTATAGCTTAAGCCATACCCGAAAGGATAAAGCGGCTCGCCTTCAAAATAACGATAGGTTCTCCCTTTCATGTTGTAATCTTCAAAAGGCGGTAAATCTTTTAGTGAATTATAATAGGTAATTGGTAATCTTCCAGCAGGGTTATAATCTCCAAAAATGACATCTGCCAGCGCATTACCGCCTTCTTCACCAGGGTATCCCACATTAATAATGGCATCTACATGTTGCTTTGCCCAATTAATAGCCAGTGCACTTCCCGCATTAATAACTAAAATCACGGGCTTACCAGTGGCTTTTATGGCTTTAAGTAGTTCGGTTTGTTGTTGTGGTAAATCTAAGTCTTTTTTATCACCACCTTCGCCTTCCAGGCGCTGTGATAATCCTAGCACGACAACAGAAAGGTCAGCATTGTTCGCTGTTTCAACAGCTTCTTGAATTTTATAGGTATCTGTTCTAGCCCAAAGCATTTGTGCCAGAGCATTGGTTTCATCACTAAAATATCTAACCTCAATTTCATATTTTTTTCCTGCTTCTAGATTTAAAATGCTGGTAGCGTATTTAGGGTGATGCGCAGAACCCTTACCATTAGTAATATCTTGTCCTTCAATTTTTAGGGACATCCCTCGTTTTGATAAAATCGCTAGTTCATAGGAACCTGATGTTTGTGGCACCAAGTAACCCTTCCAAAGTACAGAGAAATTATCATCTAAATCAATAGAGATCGGATCGTTTTGCCATGAAAAATCAATATTATCATCTATACGTTGTAAAACAGGTGAGCCATCCCATTTGACATTATTAAAATATGAAGCCTCTAAACCTTGTTTACCGTCAAGAGTTTCAAAAAACACAGAAGGAATGGGCTTCAGGTTTAATTTTTCTTCGGAAAGGTGACAGCCTTCAGCATATGATATTTCAATAACAGGCTCTACTTTATTTTTTAAGCCTGTTAAAAAGGTAACCGGATTTTTAGGAGTACCGTGGTAGTTACCTAAAAGCGATTCCCAATTGTCTGCATTGGGACCAATAATAGCGATTTTGTTAAGTTTATTTTTGTCTAACGGCAATAAATTATCGCTGTTTTTTAAAAGGATAATACTTTCCAGCGCTGCTTTTTTAGCTAAACTGTTGTTCGCATCGGAACAAACAATACTATATGGGATTTTTGAAAATTCAACGTCATTTTCACTATCAAACATTCCCAGTTTAAATCGCGCTAGCAAAGTGCGCTTTACTGCAATATTGATGTCTTCTTCACTTACTAAACCTTCCTCTAAAGCTTCTGTTAAATTGTTGTAGTAACTTCCGCAGTTTAGGTCACAACCTCCTTTTAGTCCAATGGAAGCAGCTTCGGCTTCGGTTTTTGCTATATGGTGGCCTGTATGAATATCTCGAATAGCACCACAATCGCTGACAACATAACCATCAAAGCCCCAATCGTCTCTTAATATCTTGTTTAATAAGAAATCACTACCGCTACACGATTCACCTCTAAATCGGTTGTAAGCCCCCATGATGGAGTAAACCTTAGCATCCATAACTGTTTTTCTAAAAGCTGGTAGATACGTTTCGTATAAATCTCTGTCACTTACATCCACATCAAAAGAGTGTCTTAATGCTTCAGGGCCCGAGTGAACCGCAAAATGCTTTGAAGTAGCGATTGTTTTTAAATATTTAGAATCTTCACCTTGAAGTCCTAGAATAAACTGAGAAGCTAACTCTCCTGTTAAAAAAGGATCCTCTCCATAGGTTTCATGTCCGCGTCCCCAACGAGGGTCACGAAATATATTGATATTGGGTGACCAAAAATCGAGGCCCGTGTAGATTCCTCTTTTATTGTTTCTAACAAATTCGTGATGTTTGGCTCTGGCTTCATCAGATATTACATCGCCAATTTCTTTTAAAAGCGATTTATTAAACGAAGCTGCTACAGAAATAGATTGAGGAAATACCGTAGCATAACCTGCTCTGGCAACACCGTGTAAACATTCGTTCCACCAATTATATTGAGGGACCTTTAATCTTGGAATAGCATCAGCATCATTCACTAATTGACTGATTTTTTCTTCAGTAGTCATCTGGTTAACCAAAATATCAACTCGTTTTTCAAAGGATAAATTAGTATTTAAATAAGAAAAGTCAATTTCGGTGTTTTGAGCAATGCCCAAATAACTTAAAAATAGAAAAAAGGCAACGAAGCACTTTTTTGAAGTGTTTGGTTTAATATTCATTTAGTTTGGTGTTCCTTATTTAGCCTAAAGGTAAAAGTTTGCCAAGAAATTTGTATGAAAAAGATGTCTTTTATAAGTTTTTAGTGTTGCAAAATCTTATTTTCGAATCTATTTTTAAGTTAAGTTTAAACGATCATTCCGGCATTAATGCACAGGCTAATTAATTCTGCAGTATTGCTGGCGCCAGATTTTAAAGCAATGTTTCTTCTATGTGTTTTTACGGTCTCGGCTGAAATGTGTAGAAGATTCGCGATGGTTTTAGTGCTTTTCCCTTTGGCTAAATGCTGTATGATTTCTTGTTCTCGTTTGGTAATGGTTTCTATCCAATCCGTCTTTTGGTCTGAGGAGTTTTGTGGGCAAAAATAATCCTTGTCTATATTTATATTGTAATAGGATTTTTCTCCTTCCAGGTTTATAAACGACACCTGATCTAAGGATTTTGCTTTGAGGTGGCTAATGTCCGTATGAATGCTTATGATATGTTTGGGAAGCGTTTCTTCGCTAAGTGCTATAATGGAGGTTTGAACCATCATAGTTTTTATTTTTTGGGCGTCGTCAAGCCGGTTGTAGGTAAATATTATTTTGTAATTAAGAATGTCATTTTTAGGTAAAAACTGGAAGAAAAAATCTTGAATTACCTTTTCCTTTTTTAAAATCTTTTGGAATTCTCCTGGTTGAACTTTTTCCAGCATTTTTTCCATGGTAACCTCTTCCGATGGGATGCCCAAAATTTGCTCAACACTTGGGGAGATATATTCCAAATCCAAGGTTTTAAGGTTGAGGATGTAATAATAACTGGCTCCTGGCGAAAAAATATTCGCGATTTTTATGAGTTGCTCCGTGTTTTTAAAAGCCTCTGCTTTCGCTATGTTTTGAGTATAATTTTCTTTCCAAAAGTTAATAATACTCTCTGGTTGGTTGTGAGAATCCATTTTTGTTTAGCTAATTGGGTGATAATTAAATTATTTAGATAAGACAGTTGTTGCAATTTTTATAGATGAAAATAATATTTCATCGACGAAAGGTTGAGCATGGGGTGTGTAAGTTGAAAATTGAAGTGGAATTTGAGCCAGCCAAATGTTGTGGACTTTGGAAATGGGAGTCCGTGCTCCCTTTGATGTGTAATATTTTTCTTTAAAATGAAGTTTTGGTTGCTTTCTTTCTAAAAATTAGTTGATAAAATTGAGAATTATGTTTTATGGTTGATTTTGAGTGTGTTAGAGTGTTTAATTTTTTGATTTTTCCCAATAAAGCAATAACTTCGTGTCCCTTAATTAATTACAATTGAAAAAACATATCAAATGATGCGAAATATTATTTTTGTTGCGTTGGTTTTATTGGGTTTTCAGATGAATGCCCAAGATTCCGAACTGGAAGCTTTCAAGGATCTGTTTAATTCGGAAAAGAAAATAGCCCTTGGAGAGTTTATGGGTTTGGATGCTACTGAAATTGCTAGGTTTTGGGAGATTTACGATGAATATTCATTGGAGAGAGAAGATTTGGTAGACAGGCGTATCACCTTACTAAAGAAATATGTCTATCAGTATGGATCTCTGTCCAATGAAGAAGCAAACGATATTGTGAAGGAAACCTTTTCAATAAGGGATAAGAGCGATAAAATTCAATGGAAATACTATAAAAAGTTCGAAAAGGAATTTGGAGCCAAAAAGGCCTCTCAGTTTGTCCAGTTTGAACGGTATGTGCAAACCTCTATAGACAATGAATTGCAAACAGCGCTTCCTATGATAGCGAAAATTTAGAGCCCAGTGTTCATTGTATTGAGCCACCTAGAAATAGGTGGTTTTTTTATGTTGATCAGAATCTGTGGTTGTAAGTAAATAGTCTAGTATTAGCGAAACTTTTGCTTCAAGGCATATTCTACTTTAATCAGCATGCCAATCACAGAGCCAATTAATGCAGCCATGCCCAAGGCGCTGGCTGTGCTATGGGATGGTGTAAATACAAATCCCAATAGACTAAATAGTATAAGGAAAGCTCCAGCTATCATTAATATTTTTGCGGCGTAAACTTGGGCAAAATCCCAGCGTTCCTGATTTTTCATGGAACTGCCAGTTTTGTAACCGTAAATAGGGTTGATGGTTTTGGGAGGAAATTTTAGCATGATTAGACCAAGTAAGATAAAGATGACTCCTGAACTGGACGGAATTAGAAATAAAGGATTGTCTACTGGCATTTGGGAACTTTTTTGTCTAAAATACAATTTTTTTAAAAAGTAAGTAATGCCTTTATTTTTAAAATGGCGCTTCGCAAATGATGGTTATGACCTCTTTGGAAACAGGGTGCGTAAATGTTAAACGTTCGGCATGAAGGTGTAATCTATCAGTTTTGGTGCCGTACAAATCATCGCCTACTATTGGAATTTGTAGGCCTTTACTATGCGCTGCATGGACACGTAGTTGGTGCGTGCGTCCCGTAATTGGATAGAAGTGAATACGGGTTTTTCCATTTTCTACAGATACTACTTCATAATTTGTTCTGGCCGGCTTTCCGTAATCGTAGCAGACCAATTGTTGAGGTCTGTTGTCCAAATCAACACGTAACGGTAAATCTATGGTGCCTTCGGTGGTGGCTAATTCGCCGTCCAAAAGTGCTACATAACGTTTTTTTACGGTACGTTCTATAAACTGTCTTTGCAGTAATTTGTGAGTGCGCTCGTTTTTGGCTACCAATAGTAAGCCAGACGTAGACATGTCTAAACGATGTACTAGTAGTGGACCTTTTGCTTTTGGTAGATATTGTTTCATTTTTGTCAACACCGATTGGTTTTGGGTCTTCCCTGGAACTGACAAAAATTCGTGTGGTTTGTTCACTAATAAAAGATGCTCGTCTTCAAACACAATGTCCAATTCCTTGTCATAGGTTATGGATTGCTCAATGGGATTGTCTTCCACGTTTAAGCCTTGCATCATATGTCCCAAAATGGGTTCGCACTTGCTGCGGCAAGAAGGGTAGAACTGTTTATGTTTACGCACTTCAGATTTTGGAGAGGCACCCCACCAAAATTCTGCCATGGCAATGGGCTGCAATTGGTTTTGATAGGCGTATTGAAATAACTTAGGGGCAGCGCATTCTCCCGATCCTGCTGGGGGAACAGGGGAGGTTGTGTCTTTAAAAATGTCCAATAAATCTTTTGAAAGGCCTTCGGCATTTAAAAAACGGTACTGTTCATGAAGTCGCTTTTGTAGATAAGCCGATTGTGATGCCCTTTTTTCTTTCAGTTTGTTGATGGGAGCGATGACTTTTGCCAAATTTAATTCAGCATCTTTAATTAGGGTTTCCCAATGTTGTTTCAGTTGTTTTAACTGAATTTGATACCCGATGCTTTCCCTTTTCAACCTTTCAAAAAGGACTTGATAGTCACTGTCGCTTAAAACTTCTTTGGCTTCATCCCGTTGTTTGTTGCGTTCTTTCTTTTTAGTCTTCATCATGGCCTTAAAGTCTGAAAGTTCTTTTTCGGCTTCCTTTTTACTTTTGGCTAAATGCTCTTTGGCTTTTTGTAAGTCGTTAGCACTTTCAAGGGTTTCAATGGTTCTATTGAGTTCATTAAGCTGGGCTTCTCCCTTTTTGTAAAAACCTTCTTTGTTTAAGGTGTCATATACAGTTGGAACAAAGCCTTTAAGGTGATTGCTTTCAGCTAATTTTCCAGAAAAGGCTGCTAGATAAGCCAATTCGTCCTGTTGATTTTTAACGACCATCACTCCAAACATTTTTCCAATAACCAAGCCTTGCATTTCTGGAGCTAAACCAAAATTATGCTCAAAATCGGTTTGGTTTTCCAAATAGATTTGCAAATCCTGTGCTGCCTGTATGCATAAGGCATGAGGTTGGTAGTAAAATGGAAATGTGAATTTTTCCGGTAAGTCCACTCCCGAATCCGCCTTTAAGGGATGTATCAATGTGTCGCCAAAATGTTGCATAGCTTCTGAAAAAGTGCCGCAAAGAAACGAAATAATAATGAATGTTAGCTTTGTCGTTAAGGGAGGCTAAGGCTTGCAAGTGTGATTTTTAGGGCGTCAAGTAGTTTCCTGAGTGGATCTGTTCCAGGTGCTCTGTGTCTAGATTGTAAATATACACCCATGATGAAACTGTGTTGCCATCTTCTAGATGGGAATCAACTTTCATACGTTTGTAGAGATCTGGTTCTGTGGAGTTGGGATCGATGCCTTCGTAACTATCCAAAACTTCAAAAACACGATTGGTATTGCTAAGCTGGTAAATGCTTCCGAAGACTTTATCTTTGGAATCGTCACTTAAAATAGCTCCTGGATAATTGTCTACCTTAAACAGTTTACCGTAAAAATAACCATCGCCTATCCATTGCGCATGTTCAAGTAAAAAGCGGGACATCTCGTGTCCTGTATCTTTTAATAAAGTACCATAAACAAATAAATAATCTTTTTCTAAGGGAGTCATGTTTACAAGAATGTTGCCTTTTGGTTTTTAAAAATATAAAAAATTGGGTTTGACTTAGAGTAATTATCTGTTCAAATACTGTAACCTAGGTCACGATAAAAAAGTTGGGTTTTCTTAACTTTGTATTTTAAATAACTGTAAATCAATCGATAAAAATATGAGTTATTATTTTTCAACAAACACAATGGGAACTTTTGATGAAACCATAGATAAAGTAACTGCTTTATTGAAACAGGAAGGTTTTGGTATATTAACGGAAATAGATATGAAGCAAACTTTGAAAAATAAGTTAGATGTGGATATCAAGAACTATAAAATTTTGGGTGCCTGTAATCCGCCATTTGCCTATAAGGCACTTCAGGCAGAGAATAAAATAGGAACTATGTTGCCCTGTAACTTTATTGTTCAGGAGCTTGGTCCTAACCAAATGGAAGTTTCCTGTATCAACCCCATGGTGTCTATGCAGGCCGTGGGTAACGACACCTTGAAGGATGTTGCCCAAGAAGTGAGTTCCAAATTAGAAAATGTGATCAAAAACCTTAACAATGAAGCGTAGTTTTAATGATATTGTCAATGCCGATACCCCTGTATTGGTAGATTTTTTTGCAGATTGGTGTGGGCCCTGTAAAATGTTGGCGCCTATTTTGAAACAGGTCAAGGAAAGTCTTGGCGACTCCGTTAAGATTGTAAAAATAGATGTGGATAAGAATAATGCCTTGGCAGCTAAGTATCAGGTTAGGGGTGTGCCTACAATGTTGCTTTTTAAAAATGGACAACAGGTGTGGCGACAATCTGGAGTGCTTCAGAAGGAAGATATTATTCAGGTGATTAAATCAAATTCTTAATAAGGTGAAATAAAAAAGGCGTGGGAGCTGAAACCACGCCTTTCACCTCGAGTTTATCGATGATTTAAGAAGACATGCTAATTACAGTCCCATCGATAGTTGTCCAGTTAAAGAGTGGCAAAGAAACTTATTCATGAGCGAAATGATGGGTTTCTTGGGTTAAGGAATGCTTAACTTTAGGTGAGAAATGTTAAGAGATGGTTTTTGGTGTCTTGAAAATTTGCCTGTGGATAACTGTCGTATTTCCGCTGTTAAAATGAGTATATTTTTTCGTAACTTTCTGATAATTAAATCATAGGGTCATGAAAATCAACAAGGAAAACATCCCCACTACCATGCAGTCTCCAGATTCGATTATGCGTGCTCAGGCCGATTTAGGAGCAATGACCGCTTGTTATAATGAGTTGCCAGCCGGAACCGACTTTACGCCACTTTTAGACGGCTTGGACAACAACAGTTGCCATTGCCCGCATTGGGGATACATTATTGAAGGGGCACTTTTGGTGCTTTATGACGATGGGAAAGAAGACCTGTTACAAGAGGGTGATGTATTTTATTTACCTGCAGGTCACACGGCCATAGTTCAGGAAAATGTCAAGTTCATTGATTTTAGTCCTACTAAGGAATACAATGAGGTAATTGCCCATGTTGGTAAGAAAATGGCAGAATTGGAAGGAGAGGCTTCCTGATTTCTTCGTGCGTTTGTTGCTTGTGTTTGGTCTTTGGTAGATAGGTGTTTGCGATTTATTGTTTTAGGGTTGGTCCTTTTTTCAGTATTTCTAAATTCAATCATCCAAAATAAGGGAATTCATAAAAGCAACACTTTTTTGCAAATATTTAATGTTTAAAATTTGTTTGGGTTCTTCGCTTCTTTTAGTTTTGCCTCCCAAATGATTAGAACATTTCTCAAATATCTTTTATTTGTATGTGCGGTACTCGTGTTTGGGTACGGCCAAGCCTATGCCAATCTTACGGTGAATGGGCAAGGAGAAATTGTTGCTAATCAATCTCAAACTATCGAGCAACAGCATCAGGAAGGAGCATTCGTTACCAAGGGATGGTCCAATTCCGAAAAGGAAATTCCGTTATTGGAAGTTTCCATTGCAGAACCTGAAGAAGAAAGTGCTCACCTTTACGATTTTGATAAACTTCTCCAAAGCCAAGGCTCCTACTTTGCGGCTATTTGTTTTGCCATAGCCACTGGCTTCATTCTTCTGGAAAAGAAGAAACACCTACCTTTTAGTAAGTGCCATGCGCATTTACCATCCCAAAAAATATCCGTCCTGTACCAAGTGTTCAGGATTTGATTTTTACGTATTAGGGCAATTTAGTATTGCCTAACTTCTGTAATGTGTCCTAAGGATCTAGACCTTTTAGCAGACATATTGCCTATTTCAATTCATACTTTTTTCAAACTATTCAAACATAAAGCCAAGGAGCTTTATACAAACAAAAATTATTATGAAGAGATTCCCAATTTACGTTGGTCTATTGGCCATGGCATGTAGTGTAGGTTGTAACTCGCACAAGGAAGAAAAGCACGAAGAACGGACCTTTCAGGTAACCAATCCTGTGTATAGGGACACTTCCATTACCAAGGAATATGTCTGTCAGGTGCACTCCATCCGAAATATCGAGATCAGAGCCATGGAAAAGGGCTACCTGCAAGACATTAGAGTAGATGAAGGTCAAAAGGTGAAAAAGGGACAGATGATGTTCCAGATCATGCCGAATATCTATCAAGCAGAACTTCAAAAGGCAAAGGCGGAAAGTGAGGCTGCTTCTATTGAATACCAAAATACCAAATTGTTGGCAGACAATGATGTTGTGTCTCCAAACGAATTGGCCCTGGCAAAGGCTAATTACGAAAAGTCTAAGGCAGAAGTAGCTTTGGCAGAAACCCATTTAGGATTTACCAATATTAAAGCGCCTTTTGATGGAATAATGGACCATCTGCATGTGCGTGAGGGCAGTATGTTGGAAGAAGGCGAGTTGTTGACAACGCTTTCAGACAACAGTCAGATGTGGGTATATTTCAATGTGCCTGAAGCCGAGTATTTGGATTATGTCATGAGCCAAAACAAAGACGATAAAAAGGAAGTTCGTTTGTTAATGGCAAACAATAAAACATTCAACCAAAAAGGTGTTGTTGAAACTATTGAAGGAGAATTCAATAACGAAACAGGAAATATTGCCTTTAGAGCGACCTTTCAAAATCCTGATGGCATTTTGCGTCATGGTGAAACAGGAACGGTCTTGATGACGACGCCTTTAAAACATGCCATGTTGATTCCGCAGAAGGCTACTTTTGAGGTTTTGGATAAACGTTACGTGTTTGTGGTAGATCAGGACCACATTGTTAGACAAAAGGAAATCAAGGTAGGCGCAGAGCTCTCGCATTTGTTTGTGGTTGAAGGTGGTCTTGATGAAAAGGATATCATTCTTTTGGAAGGCATCCGTTTGGTTAAGGACAGTCAGAAAATTGCTTATGAGCTAGAGCAACCAGATGAGGTTTTGGCCCATTTGGACGTTTACGCTGAATAATAATCCCAAAAATTTTAGATCATGTTTAAAAAGTTTATTCATAGACCGGTATTGGCTATTGTCATTTCGGTAATGATAGTTTTTGTGGGGTTATTGGCAATAAAGCAATTGCCTATTTCGCAATTTCCCCAAATCGCCCCAACCACCGTTAACATATTCATAGCCTATCCAGGGTCGAGTGCCGATGTTTTGGTAAAGTCAACCTTGATTCCTTTGGAAACCGCCATTAATGGAGTGCAAGGAATGCGATATATTGCTTCCGATGCCACCAGTGCGGGTGAAGGAACGGTAAGAATTATTTTCGATCCAGGTACTGATCCCAACGATGCAGTCGTCCGGGTCAAGACCAGAGTGGACCAAGTAATGCCGCTTTTGCCAGAATTGGTGCAAAGGGAAGGGGTGATTATTACGCCGGTTCAGCCTAGTATGTTGATGTATGTGAACCTGTATACCAAGAAGGGCAATACAGATGAAAAGTTTCTTTACAATTATGCGTACACCCGAATAGTTCCAGAGATTCAAAGGATCAACGGAATTGCGAGTGCCCAAATTTTAGGGAGCCGTAAATTTGCTATGAGGGTTTGGTTGAAACCAGACCGTATGCGTGCCTATAATATTTCGGCGGAAGAAGTGCTTGAGGCTATGGAGGACCAAAGTATTCTTGCACGTCCAGGACGTATTGGTAGGAGTTCTGGGAAAAAATCCCAATCCTTGGAGTATGTATTGACCTATCGTGACCGTTATAACGAGCCTGAAGAGTACAAGGAAATTATTGTAAGAGCCAATTCCGAAGGGGAAATGATTACCCTAGGCGATATTGCCGATGTGGAACTGGGGAGTGAATTCTTCGATATCTATTCCAATCTCGATGGGGAGCCTTCGGCTTCTATCGTGTTAAAGCAGACCTTTGGAAGTAACGGTAGTGATGTAATCAAGGCCGTAAAGGAAAAATTAAAGGAACTTAAGGAAGATTTGCCTCCAGGGGTGGATTATAAAATCAGTTATGATGTTTCCAATTTCTTGGATGCTTCCATAGAACAGGTATTGCACACGCTTCGAGATGCTTTCATCTTGGTGGCTATTGTGGTGTTCATATTCTTGGGAGACTGGCGTTCTACCTTAATCCCCATTATTGCCGTTCCGGTATCCTTGGTGGGGGCCTTTTTTGTGATGCAAATATTCGGCTTGTCCATTAACCTTATTACCCTTTTTGCCTTGGTATTGGCCATTGGTATTGTAGTGGATGATGCTATTGTGGTTGTGGAGGCTGTCCATATCAAGATGGAAGAAGAGCATCTCACGCCTTATCAGGCTTCCAGTAAAGTATTGGGTGAAATTGGAGGGGCTATTATTGCGATTACCTTGGTAATGGTTTCGGTTTTTATCCCTATTTCATTTTTGACTGGGCCAGTAGGGGTGTTCTACAGACAGTTCTCCATTACCATGGCAGGTGCTATTGTAATTTCAGCTGTAGTGGCCTTGACATTAACGCCTGTATTGTGTGCCATGATTTTAAAGAACAATCATGGGCAGCCTAGAAAGAAATCTTTGTTGAACCGTTTCATTGATAGTTTTAACCGTCTTTTTGAAAGATTGACGGGACGCTATGTAGGATTCCTGAAGCTCATTGTTCATAGAAGGGTGATTACGTTTGGGGTGCTGATAGCTTTCTGTATTGGAACTGGATTGGTGAATAAAGTGGTGCCTTCTGGATTTATTCCAAGTGAAGACCAAGGGATGATTTATGCCATCATTCAAACGCCGCCGGGAGCTACTTTGGAGCGTACTAATGATGTCGCTAGAAAACTTCAGGCGATGTGTGAAGAGATTGAAGGCGTGGAATCGGTATCGTCTTTGGCAGGGTATGAAATTATGACCGAAGGTCGTGGTTCCAACGCAGGAACCTGTTTGATCAACCTTAAGCCCTGGTCGGACCGTAAGCATTCGGTACACGAGATCATGGAAGAACTGGAAGAGGAAAGCAAGGATCTTGGAGCGGTCATTGAATATTTCGAACCACCTGCGGTACCAGGATTCGGGTCCTCGGGAGGGTTCTCCTTAAGATTATTGGATAAAACCAATGGCACCGATTATCATGAATTTGAAAGAATCAACAACGAGTTTTTGGAAGCTTTGGGACAGCGTAAGGAATTGAGCGGATTGTTTACCTTCTTTGCGGCCAATTATCCTCAATATGAGTTGAAGATCAATAATAAGGCAGCCATGCAAAAAGGGGTTTCCATTGGAAATGCCATGGAAAACCTCAATATTCTAATTGGTAGTACCTACGAGCAAGGGTTTATCAAGTTTGGGCGTTTCTTTAAGGTCTACACCCAAGCAGCTCCAGAGTACCGCAGCTTGCCAACCGATTTGGAAAAACTTTTTGTGAAAAACGAAGAAGGAGAAATGGTGCCCTATTCTTCTTTTATGACATTGGAAAAGAAATTGGGACCTAACGAGATTACCCGATACAATTTGTACAATTCCGCAGCCATTCGAGGGTTGCCTTCTAAAGGCTATACTAGTGATGATGCCATTAAGGCCATTCAAGAAGTAGCGCAGCAAACCTTGCCTGGTGGGTATGATATTGCTTGGGAAGGGCTTTCGTACGACGAAGCGCAACGCGGTAACGACGCTCTTTATGTGTTTATCGTGGTATTGATCTTTGTGTATTTTGTATTGGCAGCTCAATATGAGAGTTTCCTGTTGCCGTTGGCAGTGTTGTTGTCATTGCCAATTGGAGTGTTTGGATCGTTTTTAATGTTGAAGGCTATGGGGCTATCCAATGATGTATATGCGCAAATCGGGATGATCATGCTTGTTGGATTGCTAAGTAAAAACGCCGTGCTTATTGTGGAGTTTGCGGTGCAAAGGCACAGGCAGGGTGCTACCGTTTTGGAAGCGGCTATTGAAGGAGCCAAAATGAGGTTCCGACCTATTTTGATGACATCGTTTGCCTTTATAGCTGGATTGGTGCCTTTGGTAATCGCTTCTGGTGCTGGGGCTATCGGAAATAGAACCATTGGAGGCTCTTCTTTAGGAGGTATGTTGATTGGAACTCTTTTTGGAGTGGTTGTCATTCCTGGGCTGTATTACATTTTTGGAAAAATGGCAGAAGGCAGAAGCTTGATCAAGGACGAGCACCAAGAGCCAATTTCTGAAGAGTTTGTGAGACGTGGTGAAGAAGAAAGTGCTTTAAGGCAGCGACTGAAAGAGATGAACAAACAAATCAAAAAACTAATGAAACGAAACAATGGAAAATAAATCAGTTTTTAAAATCTTCAATTTCAAAATTGGAGCACTTGTGGGGTTTGTGCTGTTCGCCTTTAGCAGTTGTGTGCCCACAAAGGAAGTTAGGGATGAGAATACGGCATTGCCAGAAACTTTCTCAGAGC
The DNA here is from genome assembly GCF_030908385.1 of Mangrovimonas sp. YM274. Lineage (NCBI taxonomy): Bacteria > Pseudomonadati > Bacteroidota > Flavobacteriia > Flavobacteriales > Flavobacteriaceae > Mangrovimonas > Mangrovimonas sp. YM274. The sequence goes on along the minus strand of NZ_CP133091.1, from coordinate 3,701,137 downwards.
AGGTTGTGGTGGATACGAGCAATTCTGCCAAGATCAATTGGAAGGAATTCTTCAAAGACGACTATTTAACGGCTTTGATCGATACGGCTTTGGTGAACAATCAAGAGCTTAATATCATGTTGATGCAAGTGGATATGGCTAAGAATGAAATTCGTGCTCGAAAAGGAGAGTATTTACCTTATGTCGATATTCAAGCCGCTGGTGAAGTAGAAAAAGTGGGACGTTATACCAGTCAAGGTGCCAACGATGCCAATACGGATATCAGACCTGGCGAAGAGTTTCCAGAGCCGTTGCCTAACTTTCAAGTGGCAGCTGTTGCTTCTTGGGAAGTGGATGTGTGGAAAAAGTTACGCAATTCCAAAAAGGCAGCAGTTATGGAGTACTTGTCTTCGGTGGAAGGGAAGAACTTTATGGTGACCAATCTTATTTCTGAAGTGGCGGAATCCTATTATGAGCTTCAGGCTTTAGATAATAAATTGGCCATTATCACTCAAAACTTACAATTGCAGCAAGATGCTTTAAAGACCATTCGTCTTCAAAAGCAAGCAGCCAAGGCTACCCAATTGGGGGTTCAGCGTTTGGAAGCTGAGGTTTTCAAGAACAAGAGTGAACTGTATTCAGTAAAACAGGAAGTGGTAGAGGCCGAAAATCGAATCAATTTCTTGATAGGAAGATCGCCTCAACATATCAATCGCGAATCTGAAGGGTTTATCGATACCGAAATGGACACGATTTTTGTAGGAGTCCCATCGCAATTGTTAGCCAATAGACCCGATATCCGTCAAGCGGAATACGAATTGGCAGCTGCCAAATTGGATGTCAAAGTGGCCAAGGCTAATTTTTACCCTTCCTTTACTATTAGGGCTGGTGTTGGCTTGGAGGCTTTCAGTTTGAAATATCTATTCAATACGCCAACCTCATTGCTGTACACTTTGGCAGGAGATATGGTGGCACCGCTTATCAACAGAAATGCCATTAAGGCGGAATATTTTAATGCCAATGACAGGCAGGTGCAGGCCATTTTTGAATACGAGAAGTCCATTTTGGGCGCCTACATTGAAGTGGTCAATGGGGTTTCCAAGATTGATAATTTGAGAGAAAGTTACCACTTGAAAGAGCAACAGGTGGAAGCTTTAACGAAGTCTATCGATATTACTAATAAACTCTTTAGGTCGGCGAGAGCAGACTATATGGAAGTGTTGTTGACCCAAAGGGATGCGTTGGAATCGAAGATGGAATTGGTAGAAACCAAAAAAGAGCAAATGACTGCTTTTGTAACAATGTATAAAGCCCTCGGGGGCGGATGGAATTAATTCCTTGGTATAGGAATTATGGTTGGTTGATGAGAACCCCCATGTGTACTGAAAAGTACAATGGGGGTTTGTTTTTGTTATTTCTTGTCTAATGTGAAGTTGAAACTCACTTTAACATCTTTGGAAATTTTATTCTCAACAATACTCGGTATTTTGATGTTGTAATCAGAAATGAGCACCACAAAACTTCCTGTTAGGACGAGTTGATCTCCTTGTTTTTCTATAGTCACGGGAATGTCCTTTAGGGTATTGGTAACCCCGTGAAAGATCAGCTCTCCATCTATGGTGAATTGCTGTTTCCCTGAAAGGCTATTCTTGTCAAAATCTTTGAAAGTGCCTTTAAAGGTCGCTTTCGGGAATTCTGAGGATTCCGCATAGTTTTCATTGAAATGTTCCTCCATGAGGGCATTTTTAAACCGAAATCCTTTTACCAATGCCAATGAGGCAAATTCACCATTGTCAGCATTTAAAATAGCGGTTACCGACGTGTTTTTGGCGGCCACTTCCTCAAAGGAGGGTACTGAAGCTTCAAACTCTAGGGTTCCTGTTTTCGTGAGATACTTTTCCTGGGCAAAGCCTGTTGTAAGGCTTAGGCATAGCAGGAGGTAGACAAGTGTTTTCATAATAATGGTATTTATTCTTCAAGTAGGCCATCTGTTTCCCATTGCTCAACTTGGTCAATGAGGTTTTGTGGCAATTTAGGACCTCCAACAGGCATTAACAATGCTGTGTTATCTGTCGTGATACGTCCAAAAAGATTTCTGTTCAACATAGATTCTTTTACAGTTTCATAAGTTGTCAATGCCATTGGTGCACCATTTACTGGTGGATTGCTGTGGCAGTTGATGCAATTATTATCCATGATTGGTTTAATATGCTCGTTATAGGTAATTGTTTCTGTAATAGGGGTATCGTCGGTTAAGTCGTCTTCGCTATCGTTGGAACAGTTAAACAATAACAATAAGGCTAAAATTGAGGTGTAAGTTAATTTCATAGTTTTTTTTTGTGTTATTAAAATACTCTGCTTAAGTTAAATCCAAAATAAACGTCTCCGTCAGACCAGTCGCCGGTGCTTTGTCCTAGGAATCCGTTGGTGTTCATGGGTTGTGCATTGGTGAAATGCATTTGGAATACGTGACCTCCCGTCTCCAAATCTACGCCAATAGATAAGGGGTTTTTGAATGGTGAATTTGAGGCGCGGTTGAGATGCCATCCGTAGTCCATATTTAGTGACCATCTGGTCGATAATTTATATCTCCCACCAAAACCAAGGGCAAATTGCGAGTTGTCCTGTTCATCAAGCTGCACATAATTGTCATGGAAAAAGGTTGGAGCCAATTCCAGAGATAGATTTTTGGTCACTTTTCTTGAAATGAGTAATTGCGCTGTATATCCCAATCGATGTTTAAATTCTAGTTTTGGAAGATTATCCTCATCTAATGCTGTATTTATCAATAGCGAATTATAGCCTACAATAGTTAGAGGAAACCCATTGGTTTCCTGTCTAAAAAGACGGTATTTAATGGCGCTTTCATAAATTTTTTGATAGGAGCTTCTGGAAACGCTAATGTTGAAACCGTCACTAATACCATAGATGAAATTAAGTCGGGTTACGGCATCGTCAAGTCCAAAGAAGGTGTCGAATCCATTTTCGATACTACCAAATCGGTGGGCCACTACAAAGGTAAATTCGTTTTTGGCGACGAGTTTGGTGGATTCAAAATTAACGATTTTAAGACCTTTAAAAACGGCAGAAACATAGGGGTCTACAATAGTGTCTGTGTCTATTTCGCTTAATAAATCTTCTTGTGAAAAGGTTAAAAATGGAATGCAAAATAGAAAAAGTAAAAAATAGAGGTGCTTCATATGTGATAATAATTCAATAAAGGGTTGTTAAGAGTTAGTTGTTGATTGGGTTGCATTGGTCTAATTTCAGTTCTTCCAAAAGATCGTCATAGCCAATTACGCGACCTTTAAGAGTAATGGTTTGGCCTTGGGAGATACTTGAATTTGTAGGTTGCGATAGCTGGCAGAATATCTTGTTGTTAAGCGTAATGCTTTGCGAAGTACTTTCAGTAACCAGTCCTGTAACGGCAATGGTATTATTGAGATATTTTGTTTCGGCAGCTGTGGGGTCTGTAGCAAATTCCGAGACCAATGTTTGAGCTTCTACAGTAAAAGTAGGCGCTTCTTTTTCAATATTTCTGTGGTCATGATAAATGTAATTGTACCCCAAAATGGCCACGATGGCAATTATGGCAATAATGAAAAGCCAATTGCGAGTTGATTTCATGTCTTTGGAGGTTTATAATTTTTGGAAAGTCAATATATCAGTACCTCCATTGCCTCCACTGATGTCCATTAATTTAATTGTTGAGCTGCTGTAGGTGTCAATGTCCCAATCGTCATTTAGATCTTCAAAGTCATTGGTGTCTGGCACATTAAAAAAGATGTTGAAATCTACGTCGTCACTACTGTTGCTGTCATCATCATTACTACTGTTACTATCTGTAATAGACCACATTCCTGTCATGGTAGTAGTGCCGTTAGTGGCAGTTAAGGTACCGCTTGCCGCAAAGGTGAAGGTGTATCCAGTAAAATGATTAGTTTCGTCTTGACCTGAATCGATAAAGGAGGTGATGATCCAATTTCCGGATTCAGCAATATCTTCAACTTCGCTAATAATAGCATCATTGTTATTTTGGTTGTTGTTGTCATCATCAGAAGAGCAACTGGAAAACAACACAGAAAAGGTCATTAAAATTAGGGCGCCGGCAAGAAACGTATTTTTCATAACAGAATTGAATTTAGCTTTAACACTTAAGATAAAATCACTTAAAATGTTAATAATTTATATGAAAGTTAGTAAAATACTTTTATCAAAGAAAATAATTCTAAAGAGTAGATTTTTTCTACCTATCAAAGATGAGATAAAGAGCCTGGAAAATTAGCGTCAAGTCTAATCAATAACGGCTTGCCGTTTATGATTATATCTTTTTAACAACATGGGTGACAACGCCCCATATTTGAAAGTTACTTTCAGTATTAACTTTTATGGGATTGTAAGCTGGGTTTTCCGGCATTAGGAATACGCCTTCGGAGGTAACATTAAGCCGTTTTACGGTAAACTCTCCATCTATAAAACATACAGCTATTTTATTGTGTTTAGGGCTTAGGCTTCTGTCTACAACCAAAAGATCACCGTCATCAAGTCCAGCCCCTATCATGGATTGGCCGCTTACCTTGGCGTAAAATGTGGTGTCCTTATTGCGAACCAAGGTTTGGTCCAAGCTAATTTTAGAGTCGTTGTAGTCCTCTGCTGGAGAAGGATACCCTGCCGAAATTCCAGTTTGTGCTAATGTTATTTCAAGAGAATTTTCAGTGTCAGGAGTAAAAAACTCTAGGCTGTTTTTAGGGGTTAAAAACTTTAAGGACATTTGGTTTAGTTTTGGCTGTTAGTGTTTTGTTGAGTAAACGGAATCACGTTACACAAGGTTTTAAAATTACATTAAAAAGTATAAACATCTAGAAATTTTAAAGAGCTTCTTATGTTAAAATTTGTTTTGCCAGTTCCTCATTAATCGTAACTTTGACTTATCCCAAATTGTAATTAATTATGCTAGCCGATTTTTTGACTCACCTGCAGCAAGGTATGTACCATGTGCTGAACATTAAAGCCTACGATCACATTTTATTTTTAATTGTCTTGTTGGTGCCTTTTGCATTTAAGGATTGGAAACGCGTACTGTTTTTAATTACCTTGTTTACTTTAGGGCATTCTTTGTCTTTGGCTTTGGCAATCTACGATGTTATCAGGATCAAAGGTTCGCTTGTTGATTTTTTAATCCTTTGCACTATTTTAATTATTGCACTGTATAATGTATTTACTTCTGGCAAGAAGGCCCAAAATGAAAAAATAGGTGTCTTGTTTTTTGCGACCTTGTTTTTAGGGTTGGTTCATGGAATGGGCTATGTGGGGATTTTTGGGAGAGTAGTGCATGCCGCAGACATGAAATTGGTAACGCTTTTGGAATTGTCATTAGGATTGGAAATGGGGCAGCTCATAATTGCCTTTATCATTTTGTTTTTGGGATTCTTGGGAGAGACCATTTTTAGGTTCTCAAAACGGGATTGGGTTATGGTGGTTTCGGCAATGGTCTTGGGAGGTTTGGTACCCGTATTAATGCACAGTGGATACCTATTTTAAGGAGTATGCGTAAATTAGGGTTTTGTAAAACTTTAACTCTAAACCCGTTGCAATTAAAATATGAACCCGTTATCTTCGTTATAGCGTTTGCAAGTGTGTAAACGTATCCCTTTTTACCCATAAAATGGTGGGAAATCATATTAGAATAAAGATTGCAGACATACTTTTGTATCTTTTTTGTGGTGCAGGTACGTTGCGCCCAGATTATTATAAACATACTAAATGCCGAAAAAGAAACAGTTGCGCTATGACAAGGCGTATTTAAGAATTGCTAAGGAGTGGGGGAAATTATCACATTGTAAGCGTAAGCAAGTTGGGGCCCTCATAGTAAAGGATAGAATGATTATTTCAGATGGGTACAATGGTACTCCTACCGGATTTGAAAACTATTGCGAAGACGATGAAGGCTACACCAAATGGTATGTGTTACATGCCGAGGCTAATGCTATTCTAAAAGTGGCGTCTTCAACTCAGTCCTGTAAAGGAGCTACTTTGTACATTACGTTGTCGCCGTGTAAGGAATGCAGTAAACTTATCCATCAGGCAGGAGTTGTGAGAGTCGTGTATCAACAACCTTACAAAGACGATTCGGGGCTTCGATTTTTGGAGAAGGCGGGAATTGAATTGGAGTTGATCGAGGATTTGGAAGATTGATGGTGCCCTGATATCTGTATAAAGGAATTGCAAGTTGAGATAGTGAATTGAGTTTTAAGAAAAAATACATACCGTTAATTGTTGGAATGGCTGTTGCTGTTGGGGTGTTTATTGGGGGTAAATTGAATTTTGCAGACACCTCGGATAGGCTGTTTACGTCCAATAGCAAAAAGGATAAACTCAATCGGCTTATAGATTATATCGAATATGAATATGTTGACGATGTAAATACAGATAGCATCGTTGATGTTACCGTAAACGGAATTTTGGATAATCTAGACCCGCATTCTACCTATATTCCAAAGGGTGAAATGGAACGGGTTTCGGAAAATATGAAAGGGGATTTTGTGGGGATAGGTGTGAGCTTCTATACTTACAAAGACACCGTGACGGTAATTAGGCCCGTTGAAGGAGGGCCTAGTGAAAAAGCCGGGATAAAGGGGGGAGATAGAATTATTGTTGCCGATGGCGATTCTATATTCGGGCGGCAATGGTCCAATGATGACATTATTCAAAAACTGAAGGGAGAGAAGAATTCCAAAGTACATTTAACAGTTTACAGAAAGGGAGAAGATAGACTGCTTGACTTCGATATCAAACGGACTGTCATTCCAATAAAAAGTGTGGATGCCTCTTACATGCTTACTTCCAGATTGGGATATATTAAAATTAATCGATTTGCAGAGTCTACTTATCGGGAATTTAAATCGGCATTGGACCAGCTTCAGGATTACGGGGCTACCCAATTGGTCTTGGATTTGAGAGATAATCCAGGGGGCTTTTTGGGGATTGCCGAACAGATTGTAGATGAGTTTTTGGAAGACGATAAGCTTATTTTGTTTACAAAAAATAAGGCGGGAAAAATAGAGCGTAGCTATGCTACCCGAAATGGTGATTTTGAAGAGGGTGAGGTTTATATTCTTATTAATGAAAATTCAGCTTCTGCCAGTGAGATTGTGGCTGGAGCACTTCAGGATAACGATAAGGGAACTATCATTGGTAGACGTTCCTATGGTAAGGGCTTGGTTCAGCGCGAAATGGCCTTGGGAGATGGAAGTGCCGTGAGGTTAACCGTTTCAAGATATTACACTCCTACCGGCCGTTCTATTCAGCGGCCTTACCACAATGGTCATAATGAAGAATATTATAACGATTATTACAAGCGATTACGCAATGGTGAACTTGTTGAAGAAGAGAATATTGAAGTAGCCGATTCGTTGAAATTTGTAACCCCTAAAGGAAAAATTGTTTACGGAGGAGGAGGTATTATTCCTGACATATTTGTACCGCTGGATAGCAGTGTGCACAATGAGACATTAACCTATATAAAGCGCAGGGGTTATGTGAGTAATTTTGTGTTTGAGGAGTTGGATAGAGACAGGAGTGTTTATGGTGATGTAGATAAGGAAGATTTTATTCAAAATTTTGAAGTTAGTGACGATATAGTGGTTAAATTCCAGGAGTATTTGAATAAGAGAGAACGTGTAAAAATGACCTTTGTGGCTTATCACGATGCCATCAAACGAATGATTAAGGCTGATCTTGCAGACCAACTTTATGGCGGTAATACCTATGAGCGCATCATAAATGCTTCCGATGATATGATCTTGGAAGTGGTTAAATTAAGCGAAGGGAACTAATACTTCTTATAATTTGTCGTGAACATGACTTTGTATTCCGTTGTTCCAAAGGGTCAAGATGTCTGTGGCTACTTGTGCACCGCTTCCAGCAGCAATATTAAATTGACTTCTCCAACCAGCTAAAGTTCCGGCAACATATAGGCCTTCCGCGACAAGGTGGTCCTCATTTTGCAGCCAGATGCGTTCTTTGGTAGCCTCTGCTCGTGGATGTGGAGCAATGTAAGTTTCTAGACCTTTGATGGATAGTAGGTTGGTGTATCCTACGGCTACAACAACAATTTTAGAAGTGTAGCTGTTTTTGTTGGTAATTATATTAAATCCGTTTGCAGCAGGTTGTATTTCCAAAACCTTTTCTTTTTCAATTTGTACGACATGCGGGTAATTGTTGGCGAGTTGTTTGCTTCCATCGTCCAAAACGGATTGGCCGGTAGTGCCTGTTGGCAACCCTAAAGCATTGTTGAATATTGCATTTTGAAGATGCGATGCCTTTTGGTGCATGATAATGCCAATTTGCTTGTCTTTGGCATATGCCTTATTGACTGCAGAGCCTAATACTAAGGCGCAGGACATTCCCGAAGCGCCTCCTCCAATAATTAGAGCGTCAAACATTATCTTTTATTTTTTAAGTTTTTCTCAATGCGTTTTGAAATCCTTAAAATTTGAAGGAGTACAATACCGCAAAGCGAAGCTAAGATTGTAATAAGGGCGATAATGCTTTGCCCTTTAAAAGGAGCACTAAAATCAATTTGAGTAATGTTGAATATGATTAGTGCAGAGGCGATAACTGTAAATATGATGATAAATATTTTCATGGTAACAAAAGTTTTTAAGCGAGTTCAAAAAGGGCTTTAATGTTATGGGCAAATAATTTTACGGCAATGGCTAATAATATCACACCAAATATTTTTCGGATGATACTGATGCCGTTTTGGCCAATCATGCGTTCAATTTTTACAGAAGTCTTAAGGACAATGTAGATAAATATAACGTTCAGAATGACTGCAATGATGATGTTTTCTAAGTGATACTCCGCACGCAAAGATAAAATCGTTGTTAAACTACCGGGACCGGCGATTAATGGAAATGCTAAGGGAAAAACACTGGCATTCATAGCGTTGCTTTCTTCTTCTTTGTATAGGGTGATTCCTAAAACCATCTCTAGGGCGATAAAAAATAGAACAAAGGCTCCTGCCACCGCAAATGAGTTTACGCCTATACCTATCATTGATAAGATACTTTTACCCAAGAAGAGGAATAGAATCATAATGATTCCGGCAATGATGGCGGCTTTTTCACTTTGGATATGTCCTGCTTTTTTTCTGAGATCTATAATAATGGGAATGCTGCCTATAATATCTATTACGGCAAACAGTACCATAAAGGTGGTAATGATTTCTTTTATGTTGAGTTGTATCATGTTATGTTGAAATTTTTGGCAAATTTCGGGATTTACAAATTAATGAGCTTTATAAAAGTGGGTAAAATTTAATTGCTTTTCAAAGGATTTATTTTGTTGGAATATGACGTATCTTTGCCACATGTTTCAGTTAGGAAAAACCATAGTTTCAGAAGAAATCATAGAAAATGATTTTGTGTGTAACCTGTCTGCTTGTAAGGGAGCCTGTTGTATCGATGGCGATGCTGGGGCGCCCTTAGATGAAGAGGAATCGCGTATTTTAGAAGAGATTTACCCAAAAGTAAAACCTTATCTGCGAGAAAAAGGTATTGCTGCCATAGAGTCACAGGGAACTTTTATAACCACGGAAGATGGCGATTTGGAAACGCCTTTGATTGATGGGGCAGATTGTGCCTATGTGATTTTTGATAAAAAGGGGACAGCGCTTTGTGCAATAGAGGAGGCCTATAACCAAGGAGATATTGACTGGAAAAAGCCGGTGTCCTGCCATTTGTATCCTATTAGAGTGCAGGATTACAGTGAGTTTTCGGCTGTTAATTACCACAGGTGGCACATTTGTGATGATGCCTGTAGTTTAGGTAAGGAGCTTCAGGTGCCAGTTTACAAATTTGCCAAACAAGGGCTTGTTCGAAAGTTTGGTGAAGACTGGTATTCTGAATTAGAAAAAGTTGCTGAAAAGTTCGAAAAGACTAAGTGATTACGCTGTTCTAAGAACGCTAGAGCGTGTTGGAATGTGGATAATGACTTTGGTCCCTGTAGGTCTATGGTTGTTGTCGTATAGATCTACTACTTCAATTTTATAGGGACTGGTATAGGTTTTGTAAAAATTGGAAAGCCTTGCTTTAGTTAAGGCAATACCAACAGATTTTCTTTTCAGTAATTTATTCTTGTTGATTTTTTCAGACTCTAATCTTCCAATGCCGTTGTCTGTAATGGAAATTGTAACATAGTCATCGGTGGTTTTGGAAGCATGTAGGATTATTTTTTTGTCGTCTTTTTTTGAGGAGAGTCCATGCCATAGAGCATTTTCCAAAAAGGGTTGTAATATTAAAGAAGGTAATTTAACATTGCTGGTATTGATGTTGTTATCGATTTTTATTTGAAAGTCAATTTCGTTCGAAAACCGTATGTTTTCAATATTCATGTAGAGCTTCATGGTATCCAATTCGTCTTCCAAAGAAATTTCTTTTTCCGTAGAGGCAATCAGGATTTTTCTAATAAGTTTAGAGAATTTATTTAGGTAATAAACCGCATTTTCCTTCTCGTTGTTGATAATGTATAGCTTTATAGAGTTAAGCGAGTTGAAGATGAAGTGAGGATTCATCTGGCTTCTTAACATGTCCTGTTCTAATGTTAGGATTTGTTTTTCTTGTTTTAATTGGCGGTGTCTGTTTAGGGTTATTATGGCCCCGGCAATCAAGATTAAGGCAATTAATGAATACCAAAATATTTTTTGATTACGCAGTAATTTGGATTTCACGAGCTCATTTTCGTTGGCTAATGCACGAATTTGGTGATTTTTTATTTCACTTTCATATTGCACAATAATATCGTTAACGTATTGAAGGTTACGCTCGTTTAATATAGTTTCTTCTTCTGCGATATAATCTTTGTAATGGTTTAGGGCCGTTTCATAATTGCCCTTTTTTTCATAAAGTTCGGCTAGGTGTTTATTCGCTTCTACTTTGGCGCTTTTTAGACTGTATTTTTTTCCAATATCAATAGCGGTTTTTAAATTGCTTTCAGCGGCATCAAATTCTCCCAGTTCGTTTTGAGCCCAGCCCAGATTAATGAAGGAGGAGGCAATGTATAGCTGGTCTCCCTCTAGTAAAGCCTTTTTGAGAGCTTCTTCTATGATGGTTTTAGCTTCGCGTGGTTTTCCTTGTTTGATGTAGATTTGAGCTATGCTATTGTTGCATATAATTCGGCCTATTTCAGAGTCAATTTTGTTATTGTACTCAAGAGAGGTTTTATAGTTGTTGAGAGCTTCGTCTAATAAGCCTTTGGCTTCATTGGCATAGCCAATATTTTGATAGTTTATGGCTAAGCCAAGCGTATTGTTTTGTTCTTTTTCTATGACCAGGGACTTGCTGAATTGTCTTAAGGCTAAGTCGTATTGGTTTAGAGCTAGGTAAATATTTCCCATGCTGTTTTGGGAGACTGCAATGCTGTGTTTTACTTCTTCAGATGGAGTTTCAAAAGAGTTGGCTAAGTCTAATGCCTTTTTGTGGTAGTCTAATGCGGGTTTTACCAAATCCATGCGGCGGTATACAACGCCAAGCATGTTTAGGGATATAATTTCCAGCTCTGTGTTTTGTGCATTTACAGCCAGTTCGTTGGCTTTCTTGTGGGTTATAATAGCTTTTTCGTATAGGGATGTGTTCCTGTAAATAATGCCTAGGGAATTGTAGGCATAACATTGGGCTTCTAGATAATTTGAGGCCTCGGCCATGGTGGCCAGGGTTTTCATTTTAATACTGTCGCTTCTAAAGTTTTTAAAGGTTTCATTAATTTCAGAATAGTCATTTGGCCTGGTTTTCATTAGGTGTGAGGCCTTGTTGTAAAAGTCATCTGAGGATTGAGAAAAGGTATGGGGGCACCATAGCAGGAGTATTGTAAACAATACTAAGGCATAGCCTTTAAGAGGAAAGCTCTCTTTTCTGAATCCAATTTGAAATGACATTGACATTTTAAAATTTTTCTAAAAAATTTGATTTACGTTGTCTGGCAACAGGTATTTTGTGGTTGGATTGCATGACGACGTAGCCATCGTTTTTAATGTATTCCTTGATTCGGTTGAGGTTGATGATAAACGAGTTGTGTATTCTGAAGAAGAATTGCTTGGGTAAAATACTGTATACTTCCTTTAATTTTTTGGTAATAACCGTTTTTTGGCCATCTGCCATGACAATGGTACTGTAGTTGCCGTCTGATTCTATAAAGAGGATATCATCTACGGGTACAAACATCAACTTTCCGTCTGTATTGATCGTGATTTTCTTCTGATCAAATTTTGTGTGAAAATTAATTAATACCTCTTCAATTTTGGAGGAGTTGAGAAGTCGGTAATTAAATTTTTTAACCCTTTTGATGGTGTCTTCCAAATCGTCGGAGTCTATCGGTTTAAGAAGATAATCAATTGCTTCGTGTTTTAGTGCTTTTATGGCATATTCGTTATATGCCGTTGTAATTACGATAGCAAAATCCTTGGCTGGAAGGTTGTCCAAAAACTGAAAACCATCCATCGTAGGCATTTGAATGTCTAAAAATAAGCAATCTGGTGGATTGGTTTCAAGATAGTCTATGGCGGCTTCTGGAGAGGTGAAAGTCTTGACAATTTCTATGTCATCGCTAAAGTTTGTAAGTTCCCAAGACAAACTTTGTATAGCTTTTGGTTCATCGTCTACTATTACGGCTTTTATCATAGCTTCAAATATAGTAATATTCTAGTATAGAAGTATATGCTGTTGATAATTTACGAATTGCCCAAAATTGTGCAAAAAAAGTGTGAAATATACATTTTTTTGTCTAAGTTAATGTAAGTTCCAATTATACAGTTTTTTTAACCAACTATACAACTAGGGTAATAAAGTTGAATTGAATTGAAGATATTTGAAGTGTTAAAGGGATAAATTTTTTGTAAAGTAAAAGTGATTTTTGTGATTCACTTTTTTGATTATACGCTATTAATCAAATGAAGCTAGAGCAATCTAGTTTCGTCATCACAAAATTTAAGGTAACTATTTCTTTAAAGTATAGTTTTAGTTAGTTTAGTTAATTATTGGGGAAAAGAGAGCTGGTCAGGCTCTCTTTTTATTTTGCTTCATTTTAACTTTTTTGTCTTCGCTTTTTGTTAATCAAAATTTAACGGTTTCGTTTTATGTATTGTTTGTAAAAATTGTAAACAATTGCAGGTGTTAAATTATTTAAAGTTCAGTAGTATAGGGGGTTGGTGTGATTTTTTTGTAAACTTTTGGAAGGTGGAGGGTTTTGTGTTTGTTAAAAACTTGTTGACAATGTTCATAAAATTAGTTTTATTTTTCAGGTTCAATTTTGAATATTTGTTAAACCCAAGTCGTCAGAAAATATTCATTTAAATCATCAAAAAACCAAAAAAACAAAATACTAATGTCTCAAGCTACTGAACCAATTTTACAAGAAAATAAAGATCGATTTGTAATATTTCCTATCCAACATCACGACATTTGGGAGTGGTATAAAAAATCTGAAGCGAGTTTTTGGACCGCGGAAGAAATAGATTTACATCAAGATCTTACAGATTGGCAAAGTAAATTGACAGACGATGAACGTTACTTCATTAAGCATATCTTGGCATTTTTTGCCGCCAGCGATGGAATTGTAAATGAAAATCTTGCCGAAAACTTCGTTAATGAAGTGCAATACAGTGAGGCGAAATTCTTTTATGGGTTTCAAATTATGATGGAAAATATCCATAGTGAAACTTATTCGTTGTTGATAGATACCTATGTGAAAGATGAAAAGGAAAAGGGGATGCTCTTCAATGCCATTGAAACTTTTCCGGCTATTAAGAAAAAGGCCGAATGGGCTCTTAAATGGATTGAATCACCAAGTTTTGCTGAACGATTGATTGCTTTTGCCGCCGTGGAAGGTATCTTCTTCTCTGGAGCCTTTTGTTCTATTTTTTGGCTTAAAAAGCGCGGGTTAATGCCAGGGCTTACTTTTTCAAACGAACTTATTTCTAGGGATGAGGGGGTGCACTGTGATTTTGCTGTGCACTTGCATAACCATCATTTGGTAAATAAAGTGCCCAAGGCACGTATTACGGAAATTCTGGTGGACGCGTTGGATATTGAAAGAGAATTTATCACAGAATCTCTTCCTGTAAGTTTGATTGGGATGAACTCTAAATTAATGACTCAATATTTGGAATTTGTAACAGACCGTCTGTTGAGCGAACTAGGGTGTGATAAAGTTTATAATACGACAAATCCTTTTGACTTTATGGATATGATTTCCCTACAGGGGAAAACCAATTTCTTTGAAAAGCGCGTGTCGGAATATCAAAAGGCAGGTGTCCTTAACAAAGAGGAAGAAGAAGATAAATTCAAGTTTGACGCCGATTTTTAAACGATTGGTATCTTCCTTAAATCTAAAATATAGCCCTTTTCCATAGGGGTAATCAATACTTATTTATAATACAAAGCTCTGCAGTTTTTAGGGTTTGTTTTCTTGAAAACTTCAGAGCCTATCTTACCGAATTTTGCATTTGTCAAAGTTTGGGCTAACTAATTAACCCATTTTCTGAAGCAATTCAGGAAGCTAAAAACGTGTAAACATATGTATGTTGTAAAAAGAGATGGCCGAAAGGAGCCGGTGATGTTCGACAAAATCACTGCAAGAGTTAGAAAATTATGCTACGGATTGAACGAATTGGTCGATCCGGTAAAAGTAGCAATGCGAGTAATTGAAGGGTTGTACGATGGTGTGACCACCAGTGAACTTGATAATTTAGCAGCAGAAATTGCTGCTACAATGACTACGGCTCACCCGGATTATGCTCGGTTGGCTGCAAGAATTTCGGTATCCAATTTACATAAAAACACAAAAAAGACGTTCAGTGAGGTAATGCATGATCTGTATACTTATGTAAACCCTCGTACTGGCCAAAAGGCTCCATTGCTTTCTGAAGAAGTGTACAAGGTTGTTATGGATAACCGTGACAAGTTGGACTCTACCATCATTTACAATCGCGATTTTGGTTACGATTATTTTGGGTTTAAAACACTAGAGCGTTCCTATTTGCTTAAATTGAACGGTAAAATCGCCGAGCGTCCGCAGCATATGCTCATGAGGGTAGCTGTTGGAATCCATCTTAATGATTTGGATGCTGCTGTAGAGACTTATGAGTTAATGTCTAAAAAGTATTTTACACACGCTACGCCTACACTTTTTAACTCGGGCACCCCTAAACCTCAAATGTCGTCTTGTTTTTTATTGACTATGAAAGAAGACAGTATTGATGGTATTTACGATACCCTAAAACAAACGGCTAAAATTTCGCAATCCGCTGGTGGTATTGGATTGGCTATTCATAATGTAAGGGCAACGGGAAGTTACATTTCAGGAACTAATGGAACTTCCAATGGGATTGTTCCAATGTTGCGTGTTTTTAATGATACGGCACGTTATGTAGATCAAGGTGGCGGCAAGCGAAAAGGTAGTTTTGCTATTTATATTGAAACTTGGCATGCCGACATTTTTGATTTTCTGGACTTAAAGAAAAATCATGGAAAAGAGGAAATGCGTGCGCGCGATTTGTTCTATGCCATGTGGATTTCGGATTTGTTCATGAAACGGGTGCAGGAGGATGGTCAATGGACTTTAATGTGTCCTAACGAATGTCCCGGGTTGGATGAAACCCACAGTGAAGCCTTTGAAGAGCTTTATTTAAAGTATGAAGCAGAGGGGAGAGGGCGCAAAACCATCAAAGCTCGTGAGTTGTGGGAGAAAATATTAGAGTCACAAATAGAGACGGGGACACCATATATGCTATACAAGGATGCTGCAAACCGTAAATCTAATCAGCAAAATCTTGGAACTATCCGTTCTTCAAACTTATGTACAGAAATTTTGGAATATACGGCTCCGGATGAAGTGGCGGTATGTAATTTGGCGTCTATTGCCTTGCCAATGTTTATTAAAAATGGGGAATTTGACCACAAGGAACTGTTTAAAATTACCAAACGTGTTACTAAAAACCTTAATAGGGTTATTGATAGAAATTACTATCCAGTAATCGAAGCTCAGAACTCCAATTTTAGGCATCGACCTGTAGGTTTAGGTGTGCAAGGTTTGGCGGATACGTTCATTAAACTGCGTATGCCTTTTACAAGTGATGAGGCCAAAAAGTTGAACCAAGAAATTTTTGAAACGCTCTATTTTGCTGCGGTTACCGCAAGTATGGAAGAAGCTATGGCGGATGGTCCATACCAAAGTTATGAGGGGTCTCCTATAAGTAAGGGCGAGTTTCAACATAATCTTTGGGGGGTTAAGGATGAAGAATTGAGTGGTCGCTGGAATTGGGACAAACTGAGGCAGGATGTGTTAAAGCATGGTGTTAGGAATTCCTTATTGGTGGCGCCAATGCCAACGGCTTCCACATCTCAGATTTTAGGCAATAACGAGTGCTTTGAGCCTTACACTTCCAATATATATACCAGAAGAGTATTGTCTGGAGAATTTATTGTGGTGAACAAGCATTTATTGGAAGACTTGGTTGAGCTTGGTCTATGGAATGAGAATTTGAAACAGGAAATAATGAGGGCTAACGGATCTATCCAAAATATAGATGAAATTCCCGAGGATATCAAAGAGTTGTATAAGACAGTTTG
Organism: Mangrovimonas sp. YM274; assembly: GCF_030908385.1. Taxonomy (NCBI): domain Bacteria; kingdom Pseudomonadati; phylum Bacteroidota; class Flavobacteriia; order Flavobacteriales; family Flavobacteriaceae; genus Mangrovimonas; species Mangrovimonas sp. YM274. Next base: position 3,684,533 of record NZ_CP133091.1, on the reverse strand, counting down.
GGAGCTTAGTATGAAGGATATAATTGATATGGCACGTCACCGAGGCTATTTTATCGATCAGTCTCAATCTCTAAACTTATTTATGGAAGGAGCTACGATGGCTAAATTGACCTCTATGCACTTTTATGCTTGGAAAAGCGGGTTGAAAACAGGAATGTATTACCTGCGTACCAAAAGTGCTGTAGACGCTATTAAATTTACTTTAGACAATAAGAAAAAAGAGCAAGCGATACCGCAGGCTAAAAAGGAAAAAATGGAAGAAGTAAAAGAGGAGCCTGTTGTGGTTCAGCAAAAGGAGCAGGCGGCCAAAACAGCTGCTAAATTTGCCAAGGAAACCTCCGATGTGGAAGTGGAGCCAATGAGTGCAGAAGAAATGAAAGCGTTGATTGAGGCTGCTAAGGCCAATGAAGGTGATGATTGCTTGATGTGCGGTTCTTAGTTTTGAATAAGTTGAATGTAAATAAAAAAGGCCATCTCAATGAGATGGCCTTTTTAGTTGTTACTAACTCTTTTATTCCTCTTCGCTACCGGCAAATAATTTACTTAAGGTTGCAGGTTTTACTGAACTGTCATGGGCGTTGTAATACTCTTCCAATAAGTTCATTGTAGCATTAAGAAGGTCTTTTGTTTCTAATAACATACTGAAGTAAAGCGTCGTGTTTTTAGGGCTCGATTCTTCGGTTCGAGTACGCTCCACTTGTTTTTGGATTTTATCTGTTACTAGAGAAACGATTTCTTCTTTTCTGTTCAAGATTTGACCAATTTCTTCAAATGAATTGGTTTCAAAAGCATGTTTGGTGTTTTGAAATAGTCTTTCAAAGCGCTCGTCCACTTCTTTCAACTCCTTAATCTGACTAAATTTTAGTTTCTTGTGATTGTTGTTGATATGTTTGTGGCTTGCCTTGGAGATGTATTCCAAAGACTGCGTCATATCTTGTAGGTAACCTAAAACGTTAATGTAGAAATTACTGGCGCCAACGCTGGACTCGTCCAAATTTTTTATGAAATAGAAAATGTTGTCACGTAGTTCGTCAATTTCATCAGATAATTTAACGACTTGCTTTTTATTCTTTTTAAGCATTGCCAAATCTTGTTTTGCAAGACCGTTAATGGCATTGGTGTAAATTCTGTTCCCTCTGTTAACTACGTTGGCAATATTGTCTGCACTTTCGTAAATAACACCTTGTACAGAGCTGCTTTCCGCTTTTAATAGGCGGTCTTCAGCTTTTTGCTCTTTTGATTTTTTGCTGTGTGATAAGTAGTTGCGAACCAAAATAATGGTTGCCAATAACAATAGTACAGGTACCATTACTTTTACATTCCAATTAAGGAAATAAGCAATAACAGCGGCCGATACAAAGGCAATAAGTGCGGTGAAAAACCAACCTCCAATAACGTTTATTACACCTGCTACACGATATACGGCGCTTTCTGCTCCCCAAGCTCTATCTGCCAAAGAAGTACCCATGGCAACCATAAAAGTTACATATGTCGTAGATAATGGCAACTTCATTGAAGTAGCTATGGAGATTAATACGGCTGCTACCATTAGGTTTACAGCTGCTCTTACCAAGTCAAAAGCAGGTAATTCATATGTTTTGTCCTTTTTAAGGGTAATTACTGGTTTTTCAAATTGCTGATCAATTTTGGCTTGCCAAGATTCTGGTAAAATATAAGCTGAAATTTGAGACATCAAGATAGCTGTTCTTACAAATCCTCGCGATAGGAAGTTTGGTTGGAAGCGCTCTTTTGTCTCTTCTTGACTTGAAAGGTCTAGAGAGGTTTTGACAACATCTTTAGCTTTACTGGAGAACCAAAGGGTAATTACCATAATTAAACCTGCGGCCATCAATAAGAATGTAGGGGTAGGGACTTTAGAGGCTAAACTAGCCATGGCAAAAGTTTCTGGAGCAGCTCCTGAAGCTGTCCAAGCTTGGAAGGATTGCCAACCTGCAATTGGAACTCCAATAAAGTTTACCAAATCGTTTCCAGCAAATGCTAAGGCTAATGCAAAGGTCCCTACAAGGATAATTAATTTGTAAATGTTTGTTTTGGCAAACATTATTAATGCAAAGGATAGTAGTGACCAAAACACTAAACTAATGGCAACAATAATTAGTACTTGATGCTCTAAGAAGTGGCTAATGGTTTCTCCTCCCAAAATATCAAAACTTTCTTTGGCGTAGTTGGTTCCTTTAATACCTTTCATGAAGATGAAATACGTGATGGCTGTTAAAGCAAAGCCTCCAAATAAAGCGCCAACCCATTTCGCCTTTCTTTCAAAATCATAAGACAGCAATAATCTTGAGACCCATTGTACGATGGCGCCTATTGTAAAGGCGACGACTACCGAGAGCAGGATACCGAAGATAATTTCGGTAGCTTTCGAGGTGTTAATGTAGTTAACGACATCGCTGAAGGTTCCTCCGTCATTGGCAATCTTAATCAATGCCATGGCTACGGAAGCGCCAAGTAATTCAAATACAATAGAAACCGTGGTTGATGTAGGCATCCCAACAGAATTGAAAAAGTCCAAGAGGAGGATGTCTGTTATCATGACGGCCATAAAAATGATCATGATTTCACTAAACATGAACTGGCCGGGGTTGAAGATTCCCTTTCGGGCAACCTCCATCATTCCGCTGGAAAATATAGCTCCAACAGCTACCCCTATACTGGCAACTATCATAATGGTTTTAAAGGAAAACGCTTTAGACCCAATAGCCGAGTTTAAAAAGTTTACCGCGTCATTACTTACCCCAACAACTAAATCAGCAATGGCCAAAACGCCTAGGGCAACTATCATTAATAAATAAATATTATCCATAATTTAATTTCAAATAATTTGCAAATATCTATAGTGTTTTTATTAGGTGCGTTACCTAATTGTTAACATTTTGGTGGTTAAAAATGGATTTCAAATTGTAAACGCCAACCCAATTTATCCGATTGGACTGCGAAGTCTGCATAAGTGATATCCGATTGCACCTTAAGTTTATGACCTACAATATACTTAGAAACTCCTAGAGTATACTCATTTGTAGTGTCTCTTCCTGTAATTTCTTTAAAATCTGTGTTGGCATAACGTCCTGCAACTTCCCAATTGCTTTTGAAAAGGTAACCTGCCGAAAGATTGTAACCACTTCCAACTTGTACAATATCACCAGTGGGTGTACCATCGCTATTTACGGCTACCGGAGTGTCTGCATCTCTGTTGGCATATTCTCCCATGATTGAAAGGCCTCTGTATTTAAACATGGCATCTACAAATAGGGTTGTGATGTCTGTTTCAAACAAACCGTTGTCTGTTTCCATATAGGTGCCCATATTGCTGCGGGTTCTTACGGCGTTATCGTTAAAATCGTAGGATACTCCTAGAGCTAATTTAGGGGACTTTGTACGTTTAAGGTCACTTCCCATATAATCTTCTTTTCCTTCGAAGGTTCCAAATGGATACATTTCTAGTCGTCCAGTATATTGTTGTCCACCTAAATTACCTGTGGTTACGTTTCTACCTTCTCCTTGAGAAATGGCCAAAACTTCTTTGATGACAAACTTTTTGGTGATGGCAATTTGGTGGTGTAATTGGATCCCCATGTCACGGTCTATATTAAAACCTGCATTAAGGATGGAACGGTCCACAAATTGTAAATTGGCCGATGAAATAACACGTTCACGGTTTCCTGGCAGTTTGGTTTGTCCAAACCACAGTACAAAGTTGCCGTGGAAATTCCATTTCATTACGGCATCCATAACAAAACGAGGGGAATTGTGTGTGTAATAGGAAGCGCCGGACATATCGCGGTTTGAAAGACCGAACTCTAATTTGTACTTTAATTTTGGGGTTAAGGCGTAACCGTCAAACTTTAAACGGGAACGTCTTACGAGCATACTAGATTGAAGGTTTCCTAGATCTCCATCATTTTCCGTCCAGGTAGTAGATCCTAATAGCTGCACACGAGCTCCAATTTTCATCGTCCAAGAGCTGTCTTTACCAACTAGGTTAAAAAGGCCTTTTCCGAATTTAGGACTGTTTGTTTCTTGTGCATGAGAGGTAAGCATGCAACATAGCATAACTGCCAAGGCAGTAAGTTTAAGTTTCATATCAGGGGTATTAGTTTTTGTCGGCGGCAAAGAACTAAAAACTATGTTAACTTAATGTTACGTGAAGATTAAGTTTGTAACATTAAAAAAAAGAGGCCACTTTGTTAAAAGTAGCCTCTAGAATTCACTATAATATAGTCGACAAAAACTAATAGATTATATGAATCTCTCATTGTTTGTCATAAGACTCTGCAAATCTGCCAATATAAAATGACTTTAATGTAACGATAATATTAACTAATTATTAATAAGATTTAATATTCAAAAAGTGATAACTATCATAAAAACAGGCATATTACGCTTCAATGTTAATTTAATGTTACCAAAACGTTTATTGAATGTAAATTTTTTGTAACTTTGAGTATATATGAACCTTAAACCCAAAGCAACATGAAAAAGATAGTCGTACTTGCAGCATTGCTTTTTGTAAGTCTTGGATTTGCACAGAGTGAACGAACTTTAACGTTAAATAAAGAAACCAATGTGATTGATGTCGTGTATTATCATGACAACGGAACCATTAGCCAAACGGGTAGTTATACGTTTGACGGGAAGCTACAGGGTGATTGGTATAGTTATGATGTAAATGGAACAAAAATAGCGGCAGCAAAGTATGACAATGGTGTTAAAACTGGTAAGTGGTTCTTTTGGGAAGAAGATACTTTAAAAGAGGTAGATTATCTTAACAATAGAGTGGCCAACGTAAATGAATGGACTACCAAAGATGCTCTGGCATCTAAATGATAATAATATAATTAATAACAAAAAAAAGCACCCTATTTAGGGTGCTTTTTTTGTTTGGTAGAGTGTTCTTATTATAATCCAGTAGTCCAACCAGCAGCCCAATCAGGAGCGTCTGCACCGTTACCAGCACCGGTAGCAGTAGCTTCGGTATAGAATGTTTGGTTAGCACCAGTATAATCAGTTGCCATAAATCCTTCGGCAATGTTTTCAAACATTACGTTGGTCATGGTTAAGTCACCGTTTTCAATTCTTGCAGCAGCTTCTGCATCTGTGTCTTTTACTTTGATACCTAAGTTAATTCCAGTTGTATAGAAGTTATCGATAGTAAAGTGACCTCCACCTTCTTTGAAGTATAGGGCACCTTCGGTAACAGGTCCTACAACAGTAATATTAGATAAAGTAGTTGTGGTTACAGGGGTAGCATTTCCATTGTCAGAATTGTTAGATCCTTCAATACCAGCTTTAGCACCTCCGGCAATGTACCAGTTAGATCCAGATCCAGTCCAACCATCAGCAAAGTCGATAGAGTCATCTCCACTATTGATAGAAACTAAGTAGTTACCTACTACAGATCCTCCGAAGAACTCGATACCGTCATCACCACCGTTATAAGACTGTACATATTCAAATGTAGTTCCGGCACCAACACCAAATAATGATACACCGTTGAATTCTTTAGAGTTTGAGAAGGTAGCACCAGTGTACTCTACTCTTAAGTATTGGATCGATCCAGAACTATCATCTGTATCGTTTCCTCCGTAGATTAAATCACCAACTTCAGAAGTTACAGAAGTCCCTTTGTTGGTAGGTGCGTTACCACAGATAACCAAACCTCCCCAGTCACCAGCAGCAGGAGATGCTGCGCCAGAAGTCATTACTACAGGGTTGTTAGCTTCTCCGTTAATGTTGATAGTAGCATTTTGTTCTACTCCAATAAAGGAAGCAGTACCACCAGTAGCTTTAATTACAGTTCCAGCAGCGATGTTTAAGGTTCCTCCTGCTTTAACGATTAAGCTACTAGTAAGTGTATATTCAGTATTAGCGTTAAGGGATACAGTACCTGTAATTTCCCCAGCCAAGTTTTCAGTAGCAGAACCACTGTTGTCAAGACCAATAGTCCATCCAGCAGCCCAATCTGGAGCAGCAGCACCGTTACCGGCACCTTGAGAAATACCTTCTGTGTAGAAAGATTGGTTGCTTCCTGTGTAATCAGTAACCATGAACCCTTCAGCTGTATCTGCAAACTGTAGATTAGTAATAGTCAAGTCGCCATTTTCGATTCTTGCACCAGCTTCAGCATCGGTATCCTTAACTTTAACGCCAAGGTCAACATTACTAACATAAAAGTTGTCGATAGTAAAGTTACCTCCACCTTCTTTGTAGTAAAGCGCTCCTTCAGTAACAGGGCCTACTACAGTGATGTTAGAAAGTGTAGTGGTAGTAACAGGGGTTGCATTTCCGTTATCTCCGTTGTTGGATCCTTCAATACCCGCTTTAGCGCCTCCAGCGATATACCAATTAGAACCGTTTCCAGCCCATCCGTCAGCAAAGTCGATAGAGTCATCACCACTGTTGATAGACACTAAATAACGTCCTTCTACAGTTCCACCAAAGAACTCGATACCGTCATCGCCACCGTTGTAAGACTGTACATATTCAAAAGTAGTGCCAGCACCAACACCGAATAAAGATACCCCGTTGAACTCTTTTGAGTTTGAGAAGGTAGCTCCAGTATACTCAACTCTTAAGTAGCGAACAGAACCAGAGTTGTCATTAACTTCACTGCCACCATAAATTAAATCACCAACTTCAGAGGTTACAGAAGTTCCTTTGTTGGTAGGTGCATTACCACAGATTATTAATCCACCCCAATCTCCAGCAGCTGGAGAGTTGGCGGCAGAGGTCATTACTACTGGGTTGGCAGCTGTACCGTTAACAAATATTTGAGCGCCTTGAGCAACTGCGATATAAGCTGAAGTTCCTCCAGTAGCTCTGATTACCGTTCCAGCAGGAATGGTTAAAGACCCACCGTTAAGAACTACCAATGCTCCTGTTAATTCGTACTCAATAGAAGCGTCTAATGCAACGTCATCTGAAATTTCTCCTTCCAAAATGCTTAAGGTCTCACAAGGTGCACAATCACCTCCACAATCGATACCTGTTTCATTTCCATTTTGAATTCCGTCATTACAAGTAGCTCCTCCACCATTGTCGTCATCGCTGGAACAGGATACAACAGAAATCAATGTTGCTACTGTAAGAATTAAAGTAAATAAATTTTTTCTCATTGTGTTTTTTGTTGTTTTAAAAATTTAAAGCGAAATACGGCAACAGCTTTAAATTGAAGTTTACAGAATGGTTAACTTAATATGAATATATTTTGTTAATTCTTTGATTTGTTAACAATTGCTTAAAACTGGTATGACAAGGATAATTTAAAATCTCTTCCCTTTTTGTAGCTCATTACGTCAACATTTTGTGTGTCTTGGTAACGTTCAATAGAAGGGTTTAACAAGTTCTTAAAAGAGGCTCCTAGAGTGATATGCTCGTTTACTTGATATTTAGTTACAAAATCCAAGGTGCCATAACCTTTGTCTACCATGTTTCCTTTTCCTTGAATTCCCAGGGCGTAAATACGGTCAGAGAAATAGTTGAAGGCTAAAGTTGTCATGAAGTTTCGGTCTTCTGAAAAGTCTTTGTTGAAACTGATATCGGCATTCATGATAAAGTCTGATGCTCCGGAAAGACGATCGTTTTCATTTGTAAAGACTGTTGAAAGTCCAGAAGTTTCTTCAGATACTTTTTCATCATTCAATTCTTGGTCGGTATACATGTAGGCTGCATTTAGGCCTGCAGAGAACACGGTTGCCAAGGTACTGTCGTCGGTTTCAACTTCACTTTTGAACAAGTTTTTACGTACTTCAAGCTCGGCCCCAAGTGCCATAGCGTAATCTCCAGAATTAACCCAGCTAATATCATTGGAAGCCGAGGCAATGGTAACTTGGTTGATTGGGTTTTCTATATACTTTCCAAAAGCCCCTAGAGAGAAAATCTCATCAGATTCTGGGAAGAATTCCCAAATAATATCAGCATTGTAATCTGTAGACGCATACAAATCTGGGTTTCCTATATAATCTTGGTTCACCTCTTGGTATAGGAAAGGAGCACGTTCTTTAAATTGTGGTAAGGTATACGTTTTACTAGCCGCAAATTTTAAGTTGTGCTTTTCGTTTAGGGCATACTTTAAGGATAGTGCAGGAAGTATTTCGAAAGTGTCATATTCGTTGTCTTCGTCACTTTGGCTTATGGAAGTGTCCCATCCAATTGTTTGGCTTATTTGTTCTCCTCTAATTCCAGCAATCAAACTGAATTTTGATGAAAAGGCATATTCGAAATTAATAAACCCAGCATGGATGTTTTGCTCTCCTTTGTAAAATTGAGGGTCTAGTGCGTTTGGTGTGTTCACGTTACCTCTAAAGGTTTCTATTCTAAATAAGCCCGCATTAAGGTTTTGTTGATTAAAATAGGCATCTGCATTGTAAGGGTCTACAACAGGTTGCGTGATAAGGTTGTTGTTGGCGTCTCTAAGCAAGATTCTAAAGTTGAATTGTGTGGCTTCAAAATCTACTTTTTTCATTCTACCATTGTAACCCAAAGTCACTTTTCCAACATACATGTCATCTTCATTTTTGCTGAATTTGAAAGTTGTTGCAATGTTTGCAGCCAATTCATCTTCATTCAAATCTTGGTAGAATCTGTGGTTGTCTGACGCAGCAGAAACCAATTGCGTAGATTTAGGTCCTTCTGGATCATTTGGATCTACAGGAAGAAAAGTTGTCTGCCTTCTATTAGGGACATTGTTGTGAAGCATGTTGTAAGATACTCCCCAGTTTACATCAAATTGCTCACCAATGGCATGGTCACCCAATAATTGATTTACAAATAATTCGGTTCTATCAAATACCGAACGTTGAATGATTCCTCCACCTTCGGGAGCGTCATCAAATATGTTGATCACGCCGTCGTATTCCAATTGTTTCTGGCTTGTAGAGTTTAGGTAAAGTACGTTGTATTTTATGGATTGTTGTTTGTGTTTCAAGCCAATATTTCCCATTAAAGTGGTATTGGTCTTATACTCGTAGTTCTCAAAGTCAAAATCGCTCAATGGCACAGCAGATGCATTCACACCACCTCTGGAAATTCCTTCCTTATAAGTGAATCCATTACTGTAATTACCTACACCAAAGAAACTCAATTTAGTTTCATCCCCTAATCTTAACATCTCACCTCCAATAAGTGAGATTCCTGAATTGACAGGCATAGGTCCTTTTTCTCTGTCCCAACTAGTTGTAAAGTTATAGTTGTTTAGAGGGTATTCCGGGTAGTCTATGTCATAAAAACCACTATAGTTAGGGCCCTCGTGTAGGTAGAAATCATTGGTTCCGATGGCCTCGGTGTTCGCACCGCTGCTCAATCCTAATTGTAAAAATCCTGATCCTGTATAATCTTTGGAAGTAATATTGATGTTTGCTCCGGCAAAGTCACCATAGTTGGCTGCATTGTAAGTTTTGTCAATACCAATAAACTCAACAATATTAGTACTAAAGATATCCAAATCGATGTTTTTATTTGCTGGGTTGTTTGAAGGTAATGGTAGGCCGTTCAAAGTGGTAATGTTGTATCTATCACCTAAACCTCTAACAAATACGCTTCCTGAACCTTCCTGTTGAGAGATTCCAGAAACTTTGGTTACCGCGGTGGCAACGTCACTAACACCTTTTCTAGAAAGCTCTTGGGCGCCAATAGATGTTTTTATTCCAGTAGCTTTCTTTTGTTCCAATAGCAAAGCAGCTTCACTTTCTTTTCTGGTAGTAGTGGTAATGATTACCTCGTCCAATGAAGCCGCACTGGCTCCCATAGGCACATTTACTTCAGTTACTTTACCCGCAATTACATCTACAGTTATTTCTTGGGTTTCATATCCAACAAAGCTGAATACAAGTGTGTAACTTCCCGGATCCAGGTTGTCTATGGTGTATAGACCATCAAAATCTGAGGTGGTACCAGTAGTGGTACCTTTAATTAAAATGTTGGCAAAGGCCAACGGTTCGTTGTTAAAGTCAATGTCCGTTAATTTTCCTGCCACAGAACCAGTGTTTTGTGCGTAGAAAAAGGTGGTGAAAAGCACCGAAAATACAAATAGTAATTGTCTCATATTATAGTTGTTGTAATTCGCTGCAAAGAAACCTTCATACTGTAAAGTCAATGTTAACTCACAATTAAACCTAGGTAATAAAAAGGTTAGGGTAATGTTAAGGAATGAAGGGTTTTTTAAAGTTTGGAAACATTAATTTAACAATGAAAACAGTATCTTGCGTCGATTAAAATTTTTTAGATGAATTGGGAGGACTTACTATCCTTGAAGCGTTATGGGGATACCCATAAACGATTACGCAGGGAACAAGATGAAACACGGTTGGGGTTTGAAGTAGATTATGATCGCGTTATTTTTTCGGCAGAGTTTCGAAGTCTGCAGGATAAAACCCAGGTGATTCCCTTGTCCAAGACCGATTTTGTGCATACAAGGCTTACCCATAGTTTGGAGGTAAGTGTTGTTGGGCGCTCGTTAGGAAGAAAGGTAGGCCAAAGGATTCTAGAAAAGTATCCCTATTTACATACGGTACATGGCTATCAGGCTAATGATTTTGGGGCTATAGTTGCTGCAGCAGCACTGGCACACGATATTGGAAATCCTCCATTTGGGCATTCGGGAGAGAAGGCTATTGGGGAATTTTTTAAAAATGGGAAAGGCATTCAATATAAAGAGGCGCTTACAGAAAAGGAGTATCAAGATTTATGTGATTTTGAAGGAAATGCCAATGGTTTTAAAATATTAACCGAGACAAGAAGCGGCAGAGAAGGAGGGCTTCGATTGAGCTATGCAACTTTAGGGGCATTTATGAAGTATCCCAAAGAAAGTTTGCCTAAAAAGCCAACAAAGCATATCGTTGATAAAAAGTACGGTTTTTTTCAGTCAGAAAAAGATGTTTTCCAAGATGTAGCCAAGGATTTGGGATTGCTGACTCGCGGAGCTAAAGATGAGGTGCGATACTCGAGACACCCTTTAGCTTTTTTAGTAGAAGCTGCAGATGATATTTGTTATACCATTATTGATTTTGAGGACGGGATTAACTTAGGGTTGATTCAAGAAGAATTTGCTTTAGAATATCTAATAAACTTAGTAAGGCATTCTATCAATACTGAAAAATACCATGCGCTTTCTAATACCCAAGATCGCATTAGTTATTTAAGGGCACTTGCCATAAATACGCTAATTAATGAAGCTGTGGACATATTCATGGCGAATGAAGAGGCCATTTTAAAGGATGAATTCACCCAAGGTTTATTGGATAAGAGTAGGTTTGAGGCGCAAATTAGTGATATTATAAAAATTAGTATCCAAAATATATATGAATCTTCCGAGGTTATAGATAAGGAGGTTTCAGGGTATGAGGTTATCAACGGGCTGCTTACGGCCTTTACGGATGCGGTTTGTAACTGTGCCAATGGAACAGCCTCCAACTACAACAAGTTGGTATTGAAAATGCTCCCGGAAACAGTGCGCACTTCTCAGGGAACTACTTATGACAGTCTTATGGCGGTGTCAAATTATGTTTCGAAACTTTCCGATAGTAATGCCATACTTGCCTATCGAAAATTGAGGGGGGATTACATATAATTCGCTTGTTAATAACCTGTTGATAATTTTTACGGAACAGCGAAAAACAGAAGGTTTTTAAGTTAAATTTGAGCTGATTTAAAAATTCGGTTAATCTGGATTTTTAGGACACTAAAATGTATTTTGTCGAAGAAATTTGGATTTTATCGATAAAGTCTTACATTTGTCTTGTCGTTTATATTTAACTTTACAAAGATGAAAAAGAACCTTTTAGGAGCTCTTGTTATTTTTTTTGTTACCGTGGCATTTTTATTAATGCTTGATGATATGCGTTCTAGCAAAAATTCGCAACTCAACGAAAGTGTAGATATCTACAATGCCACAGAACAGCCTAACATGGCTACTACAGATACTGACGCTGAATAATTGCTTCTAGTTTTTCTGTAATTGCTTTAGCATCTATTCTTGCTAGATGTTGCAAAGTTACCATGCTTCCATGTTCCATGACAATATCTGGAACCCCCATAATGCTCACGTTATTTTTGTAGTTGTAAAGTGAAGCAAATTCTAATATAGCGCTTCCAAATCCACCTTTTTCACAACCATCTTCCACTGTAATTATTTCTGAATAGTTATGGAATATATGATGTAACATGGCTTGATCCAAAGGTTTTAAAAATCGCATGTCAAAATGGGCTACATCATCTTTCATTTCCAAAGTAGCAATGGCGCGGCTAACATTGTCTGCAATAAATCCTAGACTAAGAACCGCAATATTGCGTCCGCTTTTTATTTGCACTGCTTGTCCAATTTCAATTGGTTCAAAAGGTTGTTTCCATTCCAAAGTGTTACCCCTTCCTCTAGGGTAGCGAATGGCAATAGGGTGCTGCAGTCCTAGTTGTGCCGTATACATAATGTTTCGTAACTCAATTTCATTGCGAGGGGCGAAAATAATGAGGTTAGGGATGCATCTTAGATATGCTAAATCATAGAGTCCGTGGTGGGTGGCTCCATCTTCGCCTACCAATCCGGCACGATCCAAACAAAAGATTACAGGTAAATTTTGGATGGCTACATCATGGATTACCTGGTCGTAGGCACGTTGTAGAAAAGTTGAATAAATATTACAAAACACAATAGCTCCTTGGGTTGCCATCCCTGCCGCAAGGGTTACCGCGTGTTGCTCTGCAATACCAACATCAATGGCCCTCTCAGGAAATTCTTGCATCATGTACTTTAAGGAGCTACCTGTAGGCATTGCCGGGGTAATGCCTATAATATCTTTGTTGCCTTTCGCTAGTTCTACAATGGTATGCCCAAATACATCTTGAAATTTTGGTGGTTGAGCGGTATTGTTTTTAGCTATAAGTTCTCCCGTAAGGGCATCAAATTTGCCAGGTGCATGGTATTTAACTTGATCCTTTTCTGCCTGTTTTAGGCCTTTCCCTTTGGTGGTGATAACATGCAATAGCTTTGGGCCTTCAATAGTTTTTAAACGCTCTAACTGTGAAATTAAAGCTTCAAAATCATGGCCATCTATAGGGCCTGAATAGTTGAAATTTAAAGCCTCAAAAACATTCTCGTGTTTTTGAGTTCCCTTTTTAACGTTGGTTAAATATTGTTTTAGTGCACCTACGCTGGGATCAATACCAATGGCGTTATCGTTTAAAATAACCAATAAATTGGCATTGGTTACCCCGGCATGATTAAGGCCTTCAAAGGCCATGCCGCTGGCAATGGAGGCGTCACCTATAACAGCAATATGCTGCTTGTTGAATTGACCTTTCAATTGGGAAACAAGAGCCATTCCAAGGGCCGCAGAAATAGATGTAGAAGAATGTCCAACCCCAAAAGTATCATAAGGACTTTCGCTTCGTTTTGGAAAACCGCTCAGGCCTCCAAATTGTCGATTGGTGTCAAAAATGTCCCGACGTCCTGTTAATATTTTATGACCGTAAGCTTGGTGTCCAACATCCCAAATTAAAAGATCCTCTGGTGTGTTAAATATGTAGTGTAGGGCAATTGTAAGTTCAACAACGCCTAGACTAGCTCCTAAATGACCTTCTTTGGTTGCTACAATATGTATGATAAATTCCCTTAATTCTTTTGCTAATTGAGGTAATTGACCTTGGTCTAGAAGCCGTAAATCCTCTGGAGATTCTATTTGATTTATTAACTTGGACATAATTACAAATGTACCATTTGAAATCGTATTTTTGGGATTCGGAATTCAATTTTATACTCATGGAAAACCCCTTTGATGACGTCTATTTTATGAGGAAAGCCTTGCAGGAAGCGGAAGATGCTTTTGATAAAGGAGAGATTCCTGTTGGGGCGGTAATTGTGGTAGACAATAGAATTATTGCACGAGCCCATAACCTAACGGAACTGTTGAATGATGTTACGGCTCATGCCGAAATGCAGGCAATTACCTCTGCAGCTAATTTTTTAGGTGGAAAGTATTTGAACAAGTGTACCCTTTATGTGACTTTGGAACCTTGCCAGATGTGTGGTGGCGCTTTGTACTGGAGCCAGATAGGAAAAATTGTATACGGGGCTAGAGACGAGGAGCGCGGTTGTATCAATTTGAAAACCAAACTGCACCCAAAAACCAAACTGGTTGGTGGGGTATTGGAAGATGAGGCTTCCAGATTGATGAAACGCTTTTTTATTGAGAAGCGAAATCTCAATTAATTGCAAAAAAAACGCTTAACAATAGTGTTAAGCGTTGAAACTGTGTTTAAAGATATATCTCGTTAAACCACTTGCACGTTTGCAGCAACTGGTCCTTTTCTTCCTTCTTCTTCTGTGTACTCTACACTGTCGCCCTCGCGTAACTCGATACCGTTCAAGTTCGATACGTGAACGAAAATGTCTTTTCCTGTTTCGTTGTTTGTAATGAATCCAAATCCTTTTGAATCATTGAAAAATTTAACTGTTCCAGTCATGGTAAAAAAAATTATTATTAAAACATAAATGTATGATTTATAATTGTACCAAGCATTAAGGAATTGTATTTTTATTTAAAAAATTGATTATCAGTATTTTTTTTTGTGATTTCGCATTTTTTCGAGATTCTCTTTATTAATCATATAGTCCTTCATGTCTTTGTCCTTCCATCGGTAGTATGAAAACAGAGGAAACACAACTACAAAAAGTCCAACTACCCCAAAACCAATAAGTTTTTGGGAATATTCGACCTCTAAAAGAAATCCACATGCAATACTTAGCACGGAAAGTATGCAGGATATAGCAATAATGTATTTCATGTTTTAATGGGTAATATTGATTAATTTTCGACGATAGGCTGTCAATAATTTTGACTTAGAAATGAAGCCTACGTACACATTGTTTCTAACCACGGGGAGGTTCCAGGCATTACTGTCTTGGAACTTCTTCATAATATCAGTCATCTTGTCCTTTTCAATGTCGATGATTTCCGGAGGGTTTTGCATGACCTCTTCAGCCTTAATTTCATTGTAAAGACTTTGGTCGAACATCACTTGTCTAATGTCGTCCAATAAAATAATTCCCTTTAGGGTTTGGTCTTTACTTCGTACCACCGGAAAAATATTTCTACTGGATTTTACAACTGCTTTGTGGACAATATCACCAAGTGTCATTTCAGGGTTAACCGGTATGAAATTGGTTTCTATTACCTTGTTGATGTCCATAAGTGTTAACACTGCGTGATCCTTATCGTGGGTAATTAATTCGCCTTTTCTACCAAGCTCCATACTATAAACGGAATGTGGGTAGAAATATTTAGTAATGGCAAAAGAAATAGTTGCCGTAAGCATTAGGGGAATGAAAAGTTCGTAGCCCCCAGTTAATTCAGCAATTAAAAAGATGGCGGTAAGTGGGGCGTGGAGCACACCGGCCATTAATCCGGCCATGCCTACAAGTGTAAAATTACTTTCGGAAACAGGGTTGTTTATCAAAATTGTATGATTGAGGACTTTGGCAATACAGTTTCCCATGATACTTCCCATAAAAAGGGTAGGGGCAAAAATACCTCCAACCCCACCGGCTCCAAAAGTGATGGCACTGGCAATAATTTTGAAAAATACCAAACCTGCCAAAAGCCCAATAACAATCCAAACATTGGTAAGGTCTAAATGAAGAAAGTTGTTTACCAATGCTTTTTCTGGTTTTCCGGCAATAAGGTTGTTCATTACGTCAAATCCTTCTCCATATAAAGGAGGAATAAAATAAATGAGAACTCCTATAGCAGCTCCCCCTACCAAAAGGCGCTTAACAGGCGAGTCTATTTTTTTGAAAAGCTTTTGAATACGTTCATAAACTTCGGTGAAATAAATAGAAGTAAAGGCAGCAAAAACACCCAAAATAGCATAAAAGGGTACGTCGGAGGCCTTGAAATGATCTTCAATTCTAAAGGGCAATAGAATGTCGCTCCCAAAGAAAAAGTAAGACGTCATAATTGCCGAAAGGGATGCCAATAGCAAAGGAAGCATGGATGCGATAGTAAGGTCTAGACTAAATACTTCAATGGCGAATACAATAGCAGCAATTGGCGCTTTAAAAATTGATGATAGGGCACCTGCGGCAGCACAACCAATTAACAAATTTTTTGTTTTTTGGTTCATGTGGAACATGCGTGCAATGTTGGAGCTTATGGCGGCTCCAGTGGCTACAGTTGGTCCCTCCAGTCCAACCGATCCTCCAAAACCAACGGTAATCGGAGCGGTTAAAATAGACCCAAACATTTGGTACTGTTTCATCACTCCTTTGCGCTTGGCAATAGCCAATAGCGTGGAAGGGATGCCGTGGCTTACTTTATTTCTTATGATGTATTTAATGATAAGATACACCAAAGTGAACCCGATGATGGGAAATAAAAAGTAAAAGGCATGGTGGTAATATTGTACCAAACGGCCCTCCAGTAAATGTTGGATAAAGTGGGTCAAGTTTTTTAGAACCACAGCTCCAACTCCCGAAGTGAAACCAACCAGTATACTAAGGAAATAAACAAATTGCTTGTGAGAGATATGTTTGGCTCTCCAAATCAATAAGCTTTTGTACAACGATTTTGCAGGCATAACCTAAAACTACTAAAAAATCCTGCAATTTGCAGGATTTAATTTTTTATGAATTTAGATTTAGTTTTAAGCTTAACTCATCCAGTTGGGCATTGTCGACTGGTGCAGGAGCATCAATCATGACGTCTCGGCCGGAATTGTTTTTAGGGAAGGCTATAAAATCTCTAATAGTTTCTTGTCCACCCAAAATAGCAACCAATCGGTCAAGCCCAAAGGCCAAACCACCGTGTGGAGGGGCACCGTATTCAAAAGCATTCATCAAGAATCCAAACTGAGCTTTGGCTTCTTCAGGAGTGAACCCTAAATAGTCAAACATTAAAGACTGTGTTTTTTTATCGTGAATTCTAATGGAACCTCCACCAATTTCATTCCCATTCAATACCAAATCGTAGGCATTGGCTTTTACTTCGCCAGGATTGGTTTCCAATAATTCCAATTGCCCTGGTTTAGGTGATGTAAACGGGTGGTGCATCGCGTGGTAACGCTCAGTTTCTTCGTCCCATTCCAAAAGTGGGAAGTCCATTACCCAAAGCGGTGCGAACTCGTCTGGTTTACGTAACCCTAGCTGTTCGGCCAATTCCATTCTTAAGGCGCTTAACTGTGTTCTTACTTTATGGGTGTTTCCAGATAAGATACAGATTAAGTCCCCCGGTTTAGCTCCCGTTACTTCTGCCCATTTGGCTAGATCTTCTTGATCATAGAATTTATCTACGGAAGATTTGAAAGACCCATCTTCATTGTAACGACAGTACACCATTCCCATAGCGCCAATTTGTGGACGCTTTACCCAAGCAATAAGCTTGTCGATTTCTTTTCTTGTGAAGGCATTTCCTCCAGGAACAGCGATACCTACAACCAATTCAGCAGCATTGAAAACTTGGAAATCTTTATGTTGGGTTACTTCATTTAGCTCTCCAAACTGCATTCCAAAACGGATGTCTGGTTTATCGTTTCCGTACAAACGCATCGCATCATCGTAAAGCATTCTTGGGAACTGGTCAATTTCAACTCCATTGACTTCTTTCAATAAGTGTCTTGTAAGCCCCTCAAAAGCATTAAGAATATCTTCTTGCTCAACAAAGGCCATCTCGCAGTCTATTTGTGTAAACTCTGGTTGTCTGTCCGCACGTAAATCTTCATCCCTAAAACATTTTACAATCTGGAAGTATTTATCCATACCACCTACCATAAGCAATTGCTTAAAAGTTTGTGGCGATTGAGGAAGGGCATAGAATTGTCCAGGGTTCATTCTACTTGGTACTACGAAATCGCGGGCACCTTCAGGCGTAGATTTTATTAAATAAGGTGTTTCAACTTCTATAAACCCTTCTTTTGAGAGGTAATTTCTAACCTCTTGGGTTACTTTATGACGAAAAATCAAACTGTTTTTTACTGGATTACGTCGAATATCTAGGTAACGATATTTCATACGTAATTCTTCACCCCCGTCTGTGTCATCTTCAATGGTAAAAGGCGGTAGTTTGGCACCATTCAACAAGGTAAGTTCCGAAACCAAAATTTCAATATCACCAGTAGCCATGTTTGGGTTTTTGGAAGCACGTTCTATAACGGTTCCTTTTACTTGAATTACAAACTCACGACCTAACTTTTGGGCTTGTTCCATAATGGCCTTTGGCGTGCGCTCTTCATCAAAAATAAGTTGGGTAATCCCGTAACGATCACGTAAATCTACCCATACCATAAAACCTTTGTCTCTCACTTTTTGTACCCAACCTGCAAGAGTAACTTCACTATTGATGTGTGATGCATTCAATTCACCACAATTATGACTTCTGTACATACCTTAAATTTTGAAGTGCAAATTTAATGAACATAACTGATTAAAAAATAAAAAAGCCCTAACATTTGTCAGGGCCTTCTCCGCTATTAATCAATGCTCGGGTGAGCGTCAATTTCTTTTTGTAACGAAAATGATTCTTCCGTTTTAGATTCGGTAGGAGCAATTTTACTTCTAATCCACATTTTAAGCTTCATGGATAGGAAGAACAGTACTGGAACCACAATCAAGGTTAAGAACGTTGCAACGAAAAGTCCAAATATTACGGTCCATGCCAGTGGCCCCCAGAACACTACGTTATCTCCTCCCATGTAGATGTGAGGATTGAATTCACTAAAGAGTGTAAAGAAGTTAATGTTCAGCCCTATAGCTAATGGAATCAATCCAAGTATTGTAGTAATTGCCGTTAGCAATACGGGACGTAAACGTGCTTTTCCTGCTCTTACAATACTTTCGAAAAGATCCTCAATCGATAGGTATTCGTCATCATCCAGGCCTCTATCAATTTTCTTTCTGTCAATTAAAAGTTGGGCATAATCCAAAAGGACTACTCCGTTATTTACTACGATACCCGCCAGGGATATGATTCCTACCATGGTCATCATGATAACGAAAGCCCAACCGGTGATTACAAGCCCTCCAAACACCCCAATGAAACTTAGGAAAATGGCTAGCATGATAATAGCCGGTTTGGAGATGGAGTTGAATTGGAAAATCAGGATGAAGAAAATTAATCCCAAACCGGTAAAGAACGCTCCCATCAAGAATTTCATTTGCTTGTTCTGCTCTTCAATTTGCCCAGTGTAATCAATTTTGATGTTTTCTGGCAAACCTTCATAACTCTTCATTTCATTCTGAATTTGCGCTACAATGGCTCCGGCATCAGTAAACCCGGGAGATAATGCCGAATATACGGTAACAACACGTCTGGTGTCTTTGTGTTTTATCGCGCTAAAACCAGAGTTGTTTTCGTGTTTGGTCACAGCTGATACCGGAATGCTCTTGATTTTACCCATATTATCTCTAAAGGTGATATTTTGGTTAAATAACGCACTGGTATTGTATCTGTTTTCCTCATTAAATCGTACATAGATGTCATAATCATCACCTCCTTCTTTGTAAATGCCAGCTTTGGTTCCAAAGATGGAATTACGTAATTGTTGTCCAACTTGAGCGGCACTAATACCAAGTTCTCCAGCTTTTTCTCTATCGATAACGACCTTCATGGAAGGCTTGTTTTTGTTGACATCGATTTTAAGTTCATCAATTCCTTGAATATTTCTGGAGTTGATAAACTCTCTCATGTTTTCGGCTGTGGCAATCAACTCGTCATAGTCCTCTCCTTCTATTTCAATATTGATAGGGGAACCTGCAGGCGGACCCGCGGCATCTTTTTCAACCGAAATCAATACCCCAGGATAGATACCTACCAGAGCTTCCTGAACTTTTTGGCGCAACAATTCACTATCTTCTCCTCTTCGGTATTTATATTCCCTCATGGAAGCCGTGATTTTTGCTTTGTGTGGCATTTCTGCTGCCGACCCACCATCGGTTTGAGGGTTTCCGGCCCCTTCACCAACTTGCGATACGGCACTTTCTACCATAAAGTTATAGTCACCCTCTTTATATTGGTTGGTATCCAGTACATCATATACCCGTTTTTCAATCTCTTTGGTGATGGCATTGGTTTTTTCAATAGCCGTACCTTGAGGGTATTCTATGTAGACAATAATCTGGTTAGGCTTGTTGTCTGGGAAAAACTCCACTTTGGTACGTTGTTCTTTCAATGAGATTCCGAAGGCTATAAAGGAAGCAATCAAAGCAGAAAAGGTGGCAATCGTTATCAAGGCAGGTTTCTTTCCAGAGAGTGCCCAACGTAATTGCCCTTCATACCAACGTTCCAGTTTTACCAAGGTTTTTGTTTGGAAACTATTGGCCCATTTTCTTAGAAATAATCGATATACCCAAAGCATGATGGCCGAAAATACCATTAATGATCCTAAAGCTTTGTACGTACCACCAAATAAGTAGACCAAAATTCCTAATACAGCCATAATAGCGCTAAGCTTTATGATTTTGTTTAAAGGCATGTCCTTGTCTTCCGTACTCATAAATTGAGAAACCAATACAGAGTTGAAAAAGATAGCTACAAACAACGAAGACCCTAAAACTATGGACAGTGTTTGCGGTAAAATCATCATGAATTCTCCCATCAATCCTGGCCATAAACCTAATGGGATGAATGCTGCTACCGTGGTTGCTGTGGAAATGATAATGGGGAATGCAATTTCACCAATTCCTTTTTTGGCAGCTTCCATTCGGCTCATGCCTTCTTCATCCATGAGGCGGTATACGTTTTCAACTACTACAATACCGTTATCAACCAACATACCAAGGCCCATGATAAGACCGAACAATACCATGGTGTTCAATGAGATTCCAAAGAAATTCAAAATCATCAAAGACATAAACATGGACATAGGGATAGCGAACCCAACAAAAATAGCATTCTTAAAGCCAAGGAAGAACATCAAAACGGTTACTACTAAGATTACCCCGAATATGATGTTGTTCACCAAATCGTCTACTTGACCAATGGTTACTGAAGATTGGTCGTTGGCAATGGTTACCTTTAAGTCTTGAGGAAATACATCTTTAATGGCATGGTCTACAATGGTGTTAATTTGCTCGGCGGCGTCCACCATGTTTTTACCTGCACGTTTTTTAACGTCCAACATGACAACGGGTTCACCAAATTCTCTTGCAAAGGTTGTTTTGTCCTCTTCTTTAAAAGCTACAATGGCTACATCTTTAAGATAGATAGCGTGTCCACCTTCAGATTTTACAACAAAATTTTCCAATTCATCTGGAGATTCTATCTCGCCCAAAACACGAATGGTACGACGTTGCCCACTAGCTTTTAAGTTACCTGCTGAAATGGTAACGTTACCATTGTTAATGGCATTAATAACATCATTGAAGGTTACTTCTGCAGCCATCATTTTATAAATATCTACAGCAACCTCCACTTCTTTTTCCTGTGCCCCACGAATATCAACTTTTTTGATTTCGAGTAAGTCTTCAATTTCGTCTTGAAGGTATTCTCCGTATTCCTTTAATTTTTCAATTGGATAATCTCCCGAAATGTTAATGTTCAGGATGGGCATTTCTTCTGAAAGGCTCAATTCAAATACGTCAGGTTCTACTTTGGCACCGTTAAAGGTAGGCCAATCTTCACTTGAGGTTTCCTGATCGATTTCGTCTTTTACCTTTTGTTTGGCTTCTTCAACAGTGATGTTTTCATCAAACTCCACAATCACCATTCCATAATCCTCTTGCGAGGTTGAGGTGATTTCAACAACATTACTTACTGTTTTTAGTCGATCTTCAAGAGGGTCGGTTATCAGTTTTTCGATATCTTCTGCAGTGTTCCCAGGGAATACAGAGCTTACATAAATTTTGGTCTCGTTCACTTCTGGGAAGTTTTCTCTTGGCATGTCGAAAAAAGCGCCAACTCCAAGGTAGAAAATCACCACAATAAGAACATACATGGTGGTTTTATTGTCAATAGCCCAAGAAGACCAACGGAATTCTTTATTGACTAGTTTTTGATTTTTTTCTGTCATAGCTGTTGGTTTAGTAGGTGATTACTTTAACTGTTTGCCCATCTTTAACGCTACGAGCACCTTCTTGAATGATTTCGGCTCCGTTTTCTATACCGTCCAGAACTTCAATGACATCTCCTTGGGTTCTTCCTGTTTTAATGATTACACGGTTTGCCTGTCCCTCTCCGTTACCATTTTTATCCTTGATAACATAAATATATTGCTCTCCATTGGCATTTTCAGAAATGATACTTTGCGGAATTAGTAAGGCATTTTCATTGGTGTAATCGTTAATTTTTAAACGTGCAGTCAAGTTAGGTTTGATAGATTCGTCTTTATTAGGAATATCCACTTGTACTTTAAACGTTCTGTTGGCAGGGTTGATATAATCTCCCGCCTGGCGAATCTCTGTATTGATTGTTTTGTTCAATACCGGGAATTCAACAATTACTTCTTTTCCTTTGGTTACGTCGGTAATGTAGCGTTCCGGAACGTCTGTTTCAATGTACATGTCCTTAAGGTTTACCAATCTTATTAATTGGGATTGTCCCGCTGCAACCACGCTTCCTTTTTCTGTGATGATATCATCGATGGTTCCGCTAAATGGAGCCGTTACTCTTGTTTTGGCTATTTGCTGTTGCAATTGGTTAATGGCTTTGGTTTGTGCCTCGTATGAGGATTTTGCTTGTAGGTATTGCAATTCACTACCAATATTGGCATCCCAAAGACGTTTTTGACGGTCAAAAGTAGTTTTGGCCAATTCAGCTTGAATTTGTAATTGAGCCAATTGCTGACCTAATCCGCCATCATCAATTTTTGCTAAAATTTGACCTTTACTAACCTGTTGCCCTTCCTTAACATAAATATCGGTTAGAATTCCGTTGAATTCTGGCGTAATCACTAATAGGTTTTTAGTCGTCACATTCCCTTGAATGTCTAACATGTGTTTGAATTCTTCTTGTTTTGCGGTAAAAGTGGTGATAAGTGGAACATGTTTTACAGTGTCTAATTTTGCAATGGCATCGTCAAGTTGCTTTAACTTGCCTGCAATTTCTTGCTGTTCTGCAACAACTTCGGCTCTTTTGGTCCTTATTAATTCTAAGTTGTTAGAGCTTAAAACATTTTCTACAGAATTCTTTTTCTTTTCGCCTCCACAGGAAACAATAAGAAATGCTAGTGTTATGATGGTAAATATGTTTTTCATGATTTGAATGTTCTGTGTGTTTATGATTGATTAGTTTATAAGGACGGTGTTAAGTGAGGTTTCCAATTCGGCTTTTGTGTTGATGACCTGCATCATGGCTTGAAGGTATTCCTCTTGTGCCGTATATAGTTGTGTTTGTGCTTGTCTCAATTCAAAACTTGAGCCAACCCCTTCAAAGAATTTAGTTTCGTTTTTGGTTTCGATACGTTCGGCTAAGTTGAGGTTTTTCTTTTTGTTTTCGTATTCTTCCATTGCCAATTGGTAGTCGCTTTTTGCAGAGGCAATTTGAAGTTTTAATTGTTGTTCTATTTCCGTAAGGTCCGTTTGTGCTTTTTCATAATTGATGCGGGCTCTTTGTGTAGAGGCACTTCGCATTCCTGAACTGAAAATAGGCACTCTGAGGCTTAGCCCAAATAGGGAAGTACCAAACCATTGCTGATCACCTCTTAAAAAGCCAAATTCATCATTAAAGCCTAAATACCCTCCATTTACAAAAGCATTTAGGGTGGGTAAAAATTTGCTTTTTTCTAATTTCAGTAACAATTCTTTTGAAACCATATCGTTCTTGGCGATTTTGTAGTCGATGGTGTTTTCAATGTTCTCATCGGCTTGTAAAATCCCCAAGTCCATATTTTCTTCGGTAAGCATGGCCAAATCATCTGTTAAAGTGGTGTCGGTATTCAAGTCTAAACCTAAGGTTATATTAAACATTTGATAGGCGAGCACTTTTAGGCGTCTGGTATTGTTTAATTGGCTTTCAATGCCGGACAGTGTGATTTGCAATTGCTCAACACTTTCCTCTTCTTCCAAACCATTCTCAAAAATCTTGGTGGTTTCTTCCAAATTCTTTTGAAGCACGGCTAAGTTTTTATTCAAAATGTCCAAAGCTTCTTCTGAAAACAACACATTGACATAGGCGTTAATAACTGCTTGCCGTACTTCAAGATCTGTTTTTACTTTGGCGTTTTGGGAGATTTCCAAATACACTTTGGCCGATTGCAGGCCAACCAAATAAGAGCCGTCAAAGATCTTTTGGTTTAAAGTTGCGGTAGCATTTACTGAATGTTTAGTGCCGAAAGTTACCGGAATGAATGTTCCAGGTTCACCTCCTGCAAGCTCACCAGGCAAAAGTGATACTTGCTGTTTGATCCAATTTTGGTAATCTACGGTTGCGTCAATTTGAGGTAATCCACTAGCGGTGGTTTCCCATTTTTGTTTTTCAGCTGCTTCAATATCCCTGGACGCATTAATGGAAGCGCGGTTATGCTCCAAAGCGTAGTCTATGGCTTCCTGAAGACTGAAGACTTGCGTCTCCTCCTGTCCAAAAAAGGTAAGGGAGCACAATAGGCTTAGGGTTAAGATGAGATTGTGTTTCATTATGTTGATCGATTTGTGTTTGTGTACTTTTTTAATGTTTCCAGGCCTTTTTCTGTGCAAATTCCCCTCAAGTGATATTCCAAATAGTGGTTCATTAATTCATGCATGGAAAAGTTATTTAGTGGAAAAAGTTCTTTGTCTTTTAAGGCCATCATGGAGTGGAAATACATTTTTGAGATAAACTGTACATTAATAGTATCTCGGTAAAGTCCCTGTTCTACTCCTTCTGTCAAGTTGCAGGTGACGCAATCCTCCATGACGCAAAACTGGTTGGTCTTTAAAGATTCAAAAATCTTAGGGTAATACTTCTGCAACTGGAATTGAGGTGAAGACTTCTCATTCTTTAAGTGTTGCATTGTAAATCTTTTTATTTCAAAAATTTCCTCGATAGGGTTTAGCTTTTGGGCCCTTATATCGTTAATGCCATTGGATATGATGTTGAACATATAAAGGGTCGTAGCTTCTACCAATACATTTTTGTTGGCAAAGTATTGATAGATGGTCTTTTTGGACATGCCAAGTGTGTTGGCAATTTCGTCCATTGTAACACTCTTAAAACCATAGGTTAAAAAGAGTTCTGCGGCGGTTTTTAAAATTTCGTCCTTCATAAGAAGCGGCAAAGATACTTTTGGAAACTTTAAAAACAAAAAAAGTTTCCTAAGTTTTAACATATTATTAATATTAAAAAGAAACATTTGTGTCTATCAGGACAATTGCCTTATTTTTGTCCGATGCAAAACGTAGAACATTATCAGGATACTTTTAGCAAGTATTTACAGACTTTTACGGTTCAAAAGGAGCCCGTTTCTTTATACAATCCAATTAATTACATTCTCAATTTAGGTGGTAAGCGATTACGCCCTGTACTTACCCTAATGACGGCCGAAATGTTTGGTTGTAATGTTGAAAAAGCCTTGCATGCGGCTTTGAGTATTGAGGTGTTTCATAACTTTTCTTTAGTGCATGACGATATTATGGATGATGCCCCTTTGAGAAGGGGGAATGAAACGGTACATGAGAAATGGGATTTGAATACCGGTATTTTATCTGGTGATGCTATGTTGATTTTGGCTTATCAATTGTTTGAAAATTATGAGCCCCACGTATTTCAGGCTTTGGCAAGACTGTTTAGTAGAACTGCATTGGAAGTTTGTGAAGGGCAGCAATACGATATGGATTTTGAGTTAATGGATAACGTGTCCATTCCCGACTATTTAAAAATGATTGAGTATAAAACGGCTGTTTTGGTTGGGGCCGCCATGCAAATGGGAGCCATTGTTGCAGAGGCTTCTTTGGACGATCAAAAGGGGGTTTATGAATTCGGAAAAAACCTCGGAATCGCTTTTCAATTGCAAGATGACTATCTGGATGCGTTTGGAGATCCCAAAAGTTTTGGAAAACAGGTGGGAGGCGATATTATTGAAAACAAGAAGACCTATCTTTATTTGAAGGCATTGGAGTTTTCTTCAGAAAGTGACCGTTTGCAGTTACAGCATTTGTATGGTATTCAGCCTACAGATGCGTCTGAGAAAATTAAAACCGTCAAACAATTTTTTGAATCTACGGGTGCAGCTCAGGCTACTAAGGAGGCAATTAAGCACTATACAAATATGGCATTTGCTGTTCTTGAGAAGTTGAAAATTCCGCAAGAGCGAAAGGATATTTTGAGAGTGTTTGGCGAACAGTTAATGGATAGAAAAGTATAGTGCAGTTACCGGCCACATATGACGATTTGGTTGCTCAGGCAAATGAGCAAAATCTCTATGAAAAGTTAGTTAGACAACTCAACAAAGATTTTTTGTATGCCAACATCGATTTGGATTTTGATGAGCAGGTGTTGCCTTCCAGTTTAAAGTTGCTCCTTCAAGAAACTGTTTATAAACTGATTCATGAAAAATTCGCCGATTATTTAAATTTACTGTACATTATTGATGTATCGGAAGATAAGATCAAGCAACTTGACGGTAGTGATACTTTAAAACTTTCTGAAGAGGTGACTTTTCTAATATTAAAACGGGAATGGCAAAAGGTGTGGTTTAGGAATCAATATTCTTAGAAATAAACCCTTACGAATGGCGCCCAAGGATCGGCGTAAATACTTTTGTCCCGGTCGTATAAAACATCATAGCGAATTCCTATAGTCACATTTCTAGTGCTATAGCCAGCTCCTAAATAAAGGGCCGGATACCAATAGTTTTCGTTTTGAAGGTCCCATCGGCGATCATAGTTTCTACTGATGTTCATTTCTTCAAATTCAGCAGAAAGCTGGATTTGTTCTATAGGTCGGTACAGCCCAATCAAACTGCCTCCCACGATGGTTGATTTATAGAAGTTCTTTTGAGTGTTGTAAGAAAAATTGAGTCCCACACCCAATGCAAATTGCCAGTTGAATTCGTAAATGGCACTTGGGGCTAATGTACCACTAAAGAAACCATCACCAAAACCAAGGCCAATTCCTCCCCCAAATCGAACATGTCTCCAAAACTCACTTTTTTGCTTAGGAGCAGTCTGTTGGCAGAAACTTGTGGATGCAAAAAGACAAGTGAAAAGTAGCGGCAATAGAATTTTCTTCAAGGGATTTGAGGTTAAATTCATGATAATTTAAATTGATATGGTTATGTGTTATAAATATAATAAAAGCATAACTAATTTTTATAAAAGTTGTATTTTTGGACAAATTTTGCAAAAGCGAAAAGCAGTTAGTACACATAATGGATAAATATTCCTTTTTAAACGCAGCACATACAGCATACTTTGCTGACTTATACGATCAATATTTACAAAACCCAGATTCAGTTGAGCCTAGTTGGAGAGCCTTTTTTCAAGGTTATGATTTTGGTAGCGAAAGCTACGGAATGGACGGTGAGATTGTAGAAGGTGTTTCCGCTCAAATACCAGAGCATCTTCAAAAAGAATTTCAGGTTGTTAACCTCATAGATGGGTATCGCTCCAGAGGGCACTTGTTTACAAAGACCAATCCGGTTCGTGACCGTCGGAAATATGAGCCAACCCTGGATATTGAAAACTTCGGGTTGTCTAAAACCGACTTAAATACCGTTTTCAATGCAGGTGATATTCTTGGTATAGGCGCACAACCGTTACATGAAATTATTAGACATCTAGAGGCCATCTATTGCGATGCCATTGGTGTTGAGTATATGTATATTCGAAACCCTGAACGTAAACAATGGATTCAGGAACGGTTGAACATTAATGACAATCACCCTCAATTTTCTGTGGATCAGAAAAAGCATATTCTCAAAAAGTTAAATGAAGCAGTGTCTTTTGAAAATTTCCTGCATACTAAATATGTAGGGCAAAAGCGCTTTTCATTGGAAGGAGGAGAGTCGTTAATACCAGCTTTGGATGCGGTTATTGAGCGCGCTGCAGACTATGGAGTTAAGGAGTTTGTGATGGGAATGGCGCACCGTGGTCGTTTGAGTACCTTGACCAATATCTTTGGAAAGTCTGCTAAAGACATATTTAGTGAATTTGATGGTAAGGACTATGAAGAAGAAATATTTGATGGAGACGTAAAGTATCACTTAGGTTGGACCAGTGACCGTGTGACAGATACAGGAAAGAAAATTAATCTAAATATAGCTCCCAACCCTTCTCATTTGGAAACTGTAGGAGCCGTTGTTGAAGGGATTACCCGTGCCAAACAGGATGACAAATATCCAGAAGAGCCTTCTTTGGTTTTACCAATTGTAGTGCATGGAGATGCCGCAATTGCAGGGCAAGGTTTGGTGTATGAAGTGGTTCAAATGGCGCAGTTGGAAGGTTATGGAACCAGTGGGACTATTCATATTGTTGTAAATAACCAAATAGGATTTACAACCAACTATTTAGATGCTCGTTCCAGTACTTATTGTACCGATGTAGGGAAGGTAACCCTGTCTCCGGTGTTGCACGTAAATGCCGATGATGCCGAAGCAGTGGTACATGCTATGTTGTTTGCTTTGGACTTCCGAATGAAGTTTAAGCGTGATGTCTTCATCGATTTACTAGGGTATAGAAAATATGGGCATAACGAAGGGGATGAGCCTAAGTTTACACAGCCATTACTATATAAAGCAATAGCAAAGCATAAAAACCCGAGAGATATTTATGCAGATCGATTAATCGCTGAAGGGGTGATTAGCAAAGATCATGTTGCTCAATTGGAAGAGCAGTATAAAGCTTCATTGGAAGAAAAGCTTGAAGATTCAAGAAAAGAAGATAAAACGGTTATTACACCGTTCATGCAAAATGAATGGGTGGATTACGTCACCGTTAAGGAAGATGAAATGATGAAACCAGTGGACACCACCTATTCTAAAGAAGGTTTAGAGAAAATAGTTGGCGTTATTTCATCGTTGCCAAAAGATAAAAAGTTCATTCGTAAGATAGAACGTCTTGTTGAATCCCGTAAAACAATGTTTGAAGAGAACAAGTTGGATTGGGCCATGGCTGAGCACTTAGCGTATGGAACATTGTTGGAAGAAGGACACGATGTGCGTATCTCAGGACAAGATGTGGAACGTGGAACTTTCTCTCACCGTCATGCGGTTGTTAAAGTAGAGGATAGTGAAGAAGAAATTGTATTGTTGAATACAATTAGCGAGGAGCAAGGACGCTTCTTTGTTTATAACTCATTGCTTTCGGAGTACGGAGTTGTTGGGTTTGATTATGGTTATGCAATGGCCAGCCCTAAAACCTTGACTATTTGGGAAGCTCAATTTGGTGACTTCAGTAACGGCGCCCAAATTATGATTGATCAGTATATTTCTGCGGCAGAAGATAAGTGGAAATTACAAAATGGTTTGGTAATGTTGTTGCCGCACGGTTATGAAGGGCAGGGAGCAGAGCACTCCTCGGCACGTATGGAGCGTTACCTTCAATTATGTGCTAAAGACAATATGTTTGTGGCCGACTGTACCACACCTGCCAATATGTTCCACTTGTTAAGAAAGCAAATGAAGGCTACGTATAGAAAGCCATTAATTGTTTTCACCCCAAAGAGTCTTTTACGTCATCCAAAATGTGTTTCTACAGTAGAAGAATTTGCCAACGGCAGCTTCCAAATGCTTATTGATGATGCCGATGTTGCAGTTGAAAACGTTAAGACCTTAGTATTCGTAACAGGTAAGTTCTATTACGATTTATTGGAAGAGCGTGAAAACCTAAGCCGTAACGATGTAGCGCTAGTAAGAATAGAACAATTATTCCCATTACCGGAGAAAGAAATTAAAGCGGTATTGGAGAAATATAAAGGTGTTGAGGACGTTGTTTGGGCACAGGAAGAACCTAGAAATATGGGGGCTTACAGTCACATGCTTATGCATCTTGATGAGGCTAGAACCTTTAGGGCTGCAACCCGTAGATCTTATGGGGCTCCGGCTGCAGGTAGTAGCGTACGTTCCAAAAAACGTCACCAAGAAGTTATTGACTTCGTATTTGATAAATCAAAAAATAACCAGAGATAATAAAATCCCACACATAAAATTATAACACAATGATTTTAGAAATGAAAGTCCCTTCACCAGGGGAGTCCATCACGGAAGTAGAAATTGCAGAATGGTTGGTTGCAGATGGAGATTATGTAGAAAAAGACCAAGCAATTGCAGAGGTTGACAGTGATAAAGCAACCTTAGAGCTTCCTGCCGAAGCAAGCGGAATTATTACGCTTAAGGCAGAAGAAGGTGATGCGGTAGCTGTAGGTGAAGTGGTTTGTTTAATAGATACCAGTGCAGCAAAACCGGAAGGTGATGCTCCTGCCAAAGAAGCTGTAAAAGAAGAAGCAGCTCCTAAGCAAGAGGCGCAAAAACCAGCTGAGGTTGCAGAAACTAAAACCTATGCAACGGGAACAGCAAGTCCAGCAGCCAAGAAAATTTTGGCAGAAAAGGGCATGCAGGCTTCTGAAGTGGCTGGAACTGGAAAGGATGGTCGTGTAACAAAAGAAGATGCTGTGAATGCTAAACCTTCTATGGGAACCCCGACAGGAGGTAGTCGAGGAGAGACTCGTTCTAAACTGTCTATGTTGCGTCGTAAGGTGGCCGAGCGTTTAGTGTCAGCTAAAAATGAAACAGCTATGTTGACCACTTTCAATGAGGCCAACATGACGCCTATTTTTGAGCTGCGTAACCAATATAAAGAAGAATTTAAGGCAAAACATGGTGTTGGTCTTGGGTTTATGAGTTTCTTTACCTTGGCAGTTGTTAGGGCGTTGAAGGAGTATCCAGCTGTAAACTCTATGATTGATGGTAAGGAAATGATTACTTATGATTTCTGTGATATCAGTATTGCCGTATCTGGACCAAAAGGATTGATGGTACCGGTAATAAGAAATGCAGAGAATCTTACTTTTAGGGGAGTAGAGGCCGAAGTAAAACGTTTGGCTCTCCGTGCTCGTGACGGACAGATTACGGTGGATGAAATGACAGGCGGTACCTTTACAATTTCTAATGGAGGTGTGTTTGGAAGTATGTTATCTACACCAATTATCAACCCTCCTCAAAGTGGTATTTTAGGAATGCACAATATTATTGAGCGTCCTATCGCCGTAGATGGTAAGGTTGAAATCCACCCAATGATGTATTTGGCATTGTCTTACGATCATAGAATTATTGATGGAAGAGAGTCTGTAGGATTTTTGGTAGCAATTAAAGAAGCCCTTGAAAACCCAACAGAATTGTTGATGAACAACGATGTTAGAAAAGCTTTGGAGCTATAATATATTTTCTAAATAATAATCAAAAAGGCGTTATGAAGAATAGCGCCTTTTTTTCTTGATAAATAACTAACTAATAACTAAAAAAAATTAACAAGAATATTTACGATTATTATTAAGATGGCGCAACTTATCAAACTTGCAACCACAATTTTATGATGCTGTTCATATGAATTTTTCATTGGGACAATGTTTAAATCATTAGAAGTTAGGACTTTTGAAATAAAAGCTCCGAGTCAACAATAACCCGAGAGCTTTTATAATTCTCCCTAAGAACTAATTAATAGCATTGTAAAATTCGCGAATAAAAGAATATCAAACAATACGTAGTTCTACGTATTTTTTGAACTAAAAAAGCGTAAACTTTACATTTACGCTTTTCTGGGTTGGTTTGGTTTTGGTTGATTTGATTATTTTCTGATTGATGAACCTTAGGTTAAATTCAATGAAAACATACAAAGATGTTCATGGTAATAATCAAGATGGAGCTCAAAATTAGGGCAATGATTAACGCAAGGTTAACAAAGGTGAATTTTGATTTCATTTTTAATGGTGTTATTCCTAAAAGGAAATTAATAGGAATAAAACCTTGAACTGAATCAAGGCTTTATGGCTTCCTAAATAAATCGATTAATAGCTTTGTAAAACTCTTTAAAAATGGAGTGTAAAACAATACGTAGTACTACGTATTTTTTGGAAAAGTTAAACTGGAAGCAATATTTTGGAAGAACCTACTTTATTGTTTTCTCTAATACTTTAGGTTACTTTTATAGTCAGTGTAAATTATTGAAAAAAAGTGTTTTAAGGTAACTTTAGATAAAGGTATTTTTTCTCGTAGTCTATTATGGCTTTTCCTTTTTTTAAGACATCGGCCCCAATAATGCCATCCACTGGTTTGGAGTTGTGACTTACCAAAGCACTGTTGACATGGGCAAGGTTGAACAGGATTATGGGCACTTTGTCCTTTTTCCATTTGCCTATTTTTAATTTGTTTTTTTTGGAAATTTGAGTGAGCATGTCTGTTGCTCCTGCACCTGCCGCTTTGATTTCGGAATCCTTTACTTTTAGTTTGAAGGTTTCAATGGTTTCAAAACCAACACAGGTGCTGGAAGCTCCTGTATCTAAAATGAATAGCCCTTTTATACCGTTTATGGTGGCCTTGATTTCAAAATGATTGGTTTGCGTGAGATGTAATTTTATTTTAGTGTAACCTTTTTCGACTAAAAAATCCTGTAATCTTTCCATTAGTGTCCGTTTGGTGCAAAGATAATGATGTAAAACATATATTTTTGCAGCATGATAATAACAGATACACATACGCATTTATATAGTGAAGCTTTCGCAGAGGATAGGGAGGAGATGATGATTAGGGCTCTAGAGGCTGGCGTGTCAAGGTTTTTTATTCCTGCCATAGATGCGTCCTATACAGAAGCGATGCTTGATCTTGAAGCCAAGTTTGGGGATTATGTTCATTTAATGGCTGGGCTGCATCCAACTTCGGTAAAAGAGAACTTTAAAGAAGAATTGGGCCATGTTGAGGAACTGTTAGCCAAGCGGTCATTTTGTGCGATTGGAGAAATTGGAATTGACTTGTACTGGGACAAATCTACATTAGACATTCAAAAGGAAGCGTTTCGTCATCAAATTCAATTGGCAAAAGAATATAAATTACCAATTGTAATACACTGCAGGGAGGCCTTTGACGAAATTTTTGAGGTGTTGGAAACGGAAAGCGGGGATGACCTCTATGGAATATTTCATTGTTTTACAGGTAATTTGCAACAAGCGCATAAGGCAATTGGGTATAATATGAAATTGGGAATTGGAGGAGTTGTTACCTTTAAAAATGGTGGACTGGATAAATTTATTAGTGAAATAGATTTAAAGCATATTGTCTTGGAAACAGATTCTCCATATTTGGCACCAAAGCCATATAGGGGTAAGCGTAACGAAAGTGCGTATATCGTTAAGGTCGTGGAAAAACTATCTGAATTGTATGGTGTTTCTCAGGACGACGTTGCAAGTATTACTACCCAAAATTCAAAAGATATTTTTAGCATTTAATTATGGAGCAAGGCCACCCAAACATTCTGTTAATTTACACAGGAGGTACTATTGGAATGATCAAGAACCCTAATACGGGAGCTTTAAAGGCATTCGATTT
This sequence comes from Mangrovimonas sp. YM274, assembly GCF_030908385.1. Classification (NCBI taxonomy): domain Bacteria; kingdom Pseudomonadati; phylum Bacteroidota; class Flavobacteriia; order Flavobacteriales; family Flavobacteriaceae; genus Mangrovimonas; species Mangrovimonas sp. YM274. The sequence goes on along the minus strand of NZ_CP133091.1, from coordinate 3,651,086 downwards.
TAATAACTTGCTCAAGCAAATCCCCGAACTTAAACTGTTGGATTGTGGCATCAATACGGTTTCGTTTGATGAGCCCATTGATTCCTCCAACATGAATCCCGAGTATTGGGTGCAACTGGCTGAGATAATTGAAGAGCATTATAATGAATTCGATGGATTTGTAGTACTGCATGGTAGTGATACTATGAGTTACACCGCTTCGGCCTTGAGTTTTATGTTGGAGAATTTGGCTAAGCCCGTAATTCTAACGGGGTCTCAGTTACCAATTGGCGATTTAAGGACAGATGCCAAAGAAAATCTTATTACTTCCATACAAATGTCTTCTTTACAACACAGGAATCGGCCTGTAATAAGAGAAGTGGGGTTGTATTTTGAATATAAATTATACAGAGGCAATCGTACAACCAAGATAAACGCAGAACATTTTGAGGCGTTTGATTCGTTGAATTATCCACATTTGGCAGAATCAGGTGTGCATCTAAAAATCAATCATGACTATTTATTCAAGCCAAATACCAGAAAGAAGTTGGTGGTCCATAAATCCTTTGACAACCGGGTGGCACTTATTAAACTCTTTCCTGGAATTTCAAAGGCCGTTTTGGAGTGTATGTGTCATAACCCGAATATCAAAGGGATTATCATGGAAACCTATGGCGCAGGCAATGCAACTACAGAACCATGGTTTGTAGAGTTTATCAAGAAGCTGATTAAAAATGGAGTGCACGTTGTAAACGTCACCCAATGTTCTGGAGGCAGTGTTGCCATGGGACAGTATGAAACCAGTTCTCATTTGCAAAGTATTGGGGTTATTTCAGGTAAGGATATCACTACAGAAGCGGCAATTACTAAGCTCATGTATCTGCTAGGTGAAAAAGTAGCTGTTAAAACATTCAAAACTATATTTGAAACGGCTTTGCGAGGAGAATTGTCTTAAAATTAACTCGTAAAATTTTTAGCTTTCAAAAGTTTTTTGGTTATTTGCTAAACTTTATTAAAAAGCAATAAACAGAGAGGTGGCCGAGTGGTCGAAGGCGCACGCCTGGAAAGTGTGTATACGCCAAAAGCGTATCGAGGGTTCGAATCCCTTCCTCTCTGCTCTTATTTTATTTTTAATTACAATTTTTTTATATCTTTAACACTTTAACTAATAAAATTAAGATTAAGAACAATGAAAAGACTATTTTCTATCCTAGCCATAGCAGGAACCATGGCTTTCGGAACTGTTAATGCTAACGCATACACTACTACCAGCGCAGCTACTGCAACTGTTGCTACCGTAACTCAAGAGGAAGAATCTGCTACTCCTGCTGACGAGCCACTTGGATTTCACCAAGAGCTTAAGAAGCGTTTTATTGAAGGTGGTCCTGGCTTTATGGGGATTGTATTGCTTTGTTTGATCTTAGGATTGGCTATTGCAATCGAAAGAATTATCTTTTTGAACTTATCTACCACAAATACAAAGAAATTAACTAAGAATGTAGAGGATGCTTTACAGTCTGGAGGAATTGAAGCCGCTAAGGAAGTTTGTAGAAATACTAAAGGGCCTGTTGCCTCTATCTTCTACCAAGGTTTGGATAGACACGATGAAGGTATCGATGCTGCTGAAAAAGCTGTTGTAGCTTATGGTGGTGTTCAAATGGGACAATTAGAGAAAAACGTTTCTTGGATTTCATTATTTATCGCATTGGCGCCGATGTTAGGGTTCATGGGAACGGTAATCGGGATGATTCAAGCATTCGATAAAATTGAAGCAGCTGGTGATATGCAACCATCACTTGTAGCAGGAGGTATTAAAGTAGCACTTTTGACAACGGTATTTGGTCTTATCGTGGCTATTATCCTTCAAATTTTCTACAATTACATTATTGCAAAAATCGATAGCATCGTAAATGACATGGAAGATGCGTCCATTAATTTGATGGATTTGTTAATCAGATACAAAAAATAATCCGCAATAATTTTTATTAACTATGGGTTTACACAAAATTTTAAGAATATTAGTAGCTATCTTAAGCGTTTTAGGTGTCATTTTCTTGGTCCGAATTATCGGAGAAGGTGATGAGGCCATTAAGGCAGCGGCTTTGGAAGGTGATTCATCAATTGTTGATCCTATGGCCTGGGTAGCTTACATTGTTTTAGGGATTATATTGTTATTTGTAGTATTCTTTGTTTTAAAGAATTTAGTTACACATACAGCTTCCCTAAAAGGAACATTAATAGGAGTAGGGCTTTTTGCCGCTATTTTGATTGTATCGTATGCCGTATCAGGAGGAGATCCTATGGAATACAAATACAATAATAAATTGGCTACAGAGGCCGAATCTCACATGGCAGGCGCAGGATTGATCGCCTTCTACATCCTAATTATCACAGCAGCGGCATCTATGTTGTTGTCTGGAGTTAAAAAAATGATTAAGTAATTATGGCAAAAAGAGCAGCACCCGAAGTAAATGCAGGATCCATGGCTGATATTGCGTTCTTACTTCTTATATTCTTCTTGGTGACAACCACTATTGAAACCGATACTGGTTTGAGTAGAAAGTTGCCTCCAATAGATGATCAAAATGTTGAACCACCTGTAATTAAGCAAAAGAACATTTTTACAGTTTTAATTAACAAAAATGATCAGTTGTTGGTGGAGGACGAATTGATGGAGTTGAAGGATTTAAGAAAGGCAGCTGTTGAGTTTTTGGATAATGGTGGTGGTACAGGCGATGATGCTTGTGGCTATTGTAAAGGTAAAAGAGATCCAAAATCTTCTGATAATCCTGACAAGGCAATTATCTCTCTTAAAAATGAGAGGGAAACATCTTACTCGATGTATATTTCTGTACAAAACGAGTTGGTGGCAGCCTATAACGAGCTTAGAAACCGTCGTGCCCAAGAATTATTTGGAAGACCATTCCACGAAATGGAATTGGCCTATGACGATTCTCGTTCACCAGAGTTCAAAAGTGAAAAGCTAAAGGAAAAAATTGAGAAGATAAAGGTTGAGTATCCTCAAAAGTTATCTGAAGTTCAATAGTAATTTAGAAAACACAATTTTATGTCTAAATTTAATAAGAAAAAATCAGGCGATTTACCAGCGATCTCAACAGCATCATTACCCGATATTGTATTTATGCTTTTGTTCTTTTTCATGGTTGCTACGGTAATGCGTGATACTACATTAAAAGTCAAAAATGATTTGCCGTTTGCAAACCAAGTTGAGAAACTTGACAAAAAGGACTTGATCATGTATATCTATGCCGGAAAGCCGTCTGAAAGATTTCAAAGTACGTTTGGTAAAGAAGCCCGTATCCAGCTCAACGATAAGTTTGCCGATGTTAGTGACATTCAAGCTTTCATTGAGGCGGAAAGAGCTTCTAAGCGTGAAGAATTGGTACCTTTCTTAACTACAGCTTTAAAAGTGGATAAGGAGGTTAATATGGGTATTGTAAGTGATATTAAAACCGAACTTAGAAAAGTAAACGCTTTAAAAATCAACTATACAACTCGTAACGGTGATATCTCACAAAATGAGTAAATAATTTTATTTGTTAAATATATTGGAAAAGATCCTGGTGCTTGCATCGGGATCTTTTTTTATGTTGTTATTTCAACACGCACTAGGAATAGGTTTATTCTTCTATATTTGTTATTATGAAACGTCTTTTTAGCTGTCTCCCTATATTCCTTTTTGCCATGACGAGCCTTGGGCAATCGTTGGTTGATTCATTAGTTGTAGATTCTAAATATCGAGAGGATCAGTTTTATGCCGGCATTACTTATAATTGGTTGGTCAAAGAACCTGCAGGCTTATCACAAAGTGGATTTTCTTATGGGTTGCATTTAGGTTTTATTAGAGATATGCCAATTAACAAGCGCCGTAATGTGGCGTTTGGATTGGGGTTGGGATTTGCTTTGAACAATTACAATCAAAATATGGCCATTACCAAGTCTGGTGATAGGGATTTTGGGTATAGTATTATCGATGAAAGTGAACAGCCTTATTCAAAAAACAGGTTTACTACTTACGTGCTTGAAATGCCATTTGAAATTCGTTGGCGTACTTCAACCGCAGTAACCTACGACTTTTGGCGTATTTATACTGGATTTAAGCTAGGCTATGTATTTTATGATACATCAATGTATGATGGTAGTTTAGGGACGCTTAGATACAGGAATAATGATGATTTTAATACCTTTCAGTACGGGGTTACTTTAAGTGCAGGGTATGACGATTTCAATCTTCATTTGTATTATGCACTTAATTCAATTTTTAATGACGTTCAGGTTGCCAATGAAGCTTTGGATATGACTACCTTTAAAATTGGACTGATGTTTTTCTTTCTATAACCAGTAATTCAACATAATCAATTGGGGTAAAAAACCTATAAAAAAACCAATTATCAATTCTATTGGTGTATGGGCCTTTAGGTGAAGTCTTGATGTAGCGATAGCTCCTAGACAAATGCTCATTAAGGCAATACTGCCGTTAATATTTATTTGAAAGTGGATACCAATGGCTACTGCAAACATAAATAGTCCGGCCCCCGCAATCATGTGGATACTTGCTTTTATATCCATTAAAGCTAGAATCAGGCAGGTTAATGTTGAGCAGAGAATACCAATAAAGAAAAAGTAAAGTTCCGGTATTTCATTTTGAGGCAATACTCGGGTGAATATTAGAATAACAATAGCACATTGTAATACCAACGGAACAATACGCTCTTTGGTGGTCTTTAGGTAAAAGGAATCTATTTGTTTTAATGTTTTCAAAAGGTAGAACAGTAAAATAGGTAGGATGATTGTTAGGATAGTAACCGAAAATACCTTTGCCTTTATAATGGGATCTGGAATATATCTAGGTGTTTTGAAAAAATAAAACAGCACACCTAATAAGGGCATTATTACTGGGTGAAATATAAACGATATAGCTTTTAGCATACAAAATAGCCGTCTTGTAATTTGTACTTTCAAAATGTGCTTACAAGATAATACTCATTATTGACTTTCAAGCTATTTAAAGAAACTCTTTGAATTTAAAAAATAGTATTGATACACCTATATAATTAGCGATGGCAGAATCTTAAGAATCGAGAAGATTATATTTTTTTGCGCAACCTAGCTACGGGAAGATCCAATTGTTCTCGATATTTTGCTACCGTCCTTCTGGCAATAGGGTATCCTTTTTCTTTAAGAATGGAAGCCAATTTTTCATCAGTGAGAGGCTTGCGCTTGTCTTCTTCTTCTATTACCGTTTCCAGAATTTTTTTGATTTCCCTGGTTGAGACTTCTTCTCCTTGATCGTTGGTCATAGATTCTGAAAAGAATTCCTTGATAAGTTTGGTCCCGTAAGGTGTGTCAACATATTTGCTGTTTGCCACGCGGGATACAGTAGACACATCCATACCTATTTCATCGGCTATGTCTTTTAAAATCATTGGTCGCAACTTGCGTTCATCACCTGTAAGGAAGTATTCTTCTTGGTAATTCATAATGGCGCTCATAGTAACAAAAAGCGTCTGTTGGCGTTGTTTTATAGCTTCAATAAACCATTTTGCGGCATCTAATTTTTGCTTGATGAATAAAACAGCATCTTTCTGTTGCTTCGATTTATCTTTGCTCTCCTTATAGCCTTTCATCATGTTGCTATACTCTCTAGATACATGTAACTCTGGAGCATTTCTGCCATTTAGGGTCAGTTCTAATTCGCCATCAACAATTCTAATGGCAAAATCTGGCACTACATGCTCTACCATTTTGTTGTTACCTGAGTAGGAGCCTCCAGGTTTTGGATTGAGGTGTTCAATTTCCTCTATGGCATCCCTCAATTGCTCTTCTGTAACATCAAATTTTTGAAGCAGTTTTTTATAGTGCTTTTTGGTGAATTGCTCAAAAGCGTTGTCAATAATCTCAATGGCTAATGCAACATCTGGATTTTTTTCCTTACGGTGCAATTGAATGCTTAAACATTCCTGTAGATTGCGTGCACCAACTCCTGCAGGATCCAATAAGTGAACCTTATGGAGTACCTTTTCTACAGATTCAACATCGGTAAAAATGTTTTGGGTAAAGGCAAGGTCATCCACAATATCGTTTAGTGAACGTCTTATATAACCGCTTTCGTCTATGCTTCCCACCAAGAACTCGGCAATGTCCATTTCCTCATCCGTAAGCCTAAAGGTGTTTAGCTGATTGGTTAGGTGCTGCGTAAAGGACGTTCCGGCTGCATAGGGCATGGTTTTTTCTTCATCGTCACTACTGTAATTGTTGCTTTGTGTACGGTAGTCTGGAATGTCGTCGTCACTTAAATAATCATCGACATTAATATCCTCTGCATTGATGGATTCATTGTCATTTATTTCATCGGCAGAATTGTCGAATTCTTCAAAAGTATCTTCAAAGTCTTCATGTTTCTCCTTACCGCTTTCCAAGGCAGGATTCTCTTCCAGTTCTTGTTTTAAACGCTGCTCAAAAGCTTGTGTAGGCAATTGTATCAATTTCATTAATTGAATTTGTTGCGGCGATAGTTTTTGGGATAATTTGAACTGTAAATACTGCTTGAGCATAGCTTAAAATTGCTTTCGGATAAAGGTAAAAAAAACAACCTATATTAAAATGTAAACATAGGCTGTTTTGAAATAATTTATGCTAATTTTTTATTAAAACTCGGCGTTTTGAGGCGTTCTTGGGTAAGGAATAACATCTCTAATATTGGTCATTCCAGTAGCGAACATCACCAAACGTTCAAATCCAAGTCCGAAGCCGGAATGAACTGCAGTTCCGTATTTGCGCAGGTCAAGGTACCACCATAATTCTTCTTCCTCAATATCCAAGGCCTTCATTTTTTCCTTCAATACTTCCAAACGTTCCTCACGTTGTGAGCCACCCACAATCTCTCCAATGCCAGGGAACAAAATGTCCATGGCACGAACCGTTTTTCCATCGTCGTTCAAACGCATGTAGAAGGCTTTGATATTGGCCGGATAATCAAACAAGATTACGGGACACTTAAAGTGCTTTTCAACAAGAAAACGCTCGTGTTCACTTTGAAGGTCTGCACCCCATTCGTCAATGATATAGTTGAATTTCTTCTTTTTATTTGGCTTTGAGTTCCTCAGGATGTCAATAGCCTCAGTATAGCTTACTCGTTTGAAATTATTATCTGCAACAAACCTCAGTTTTTCAATAAGGCTCATGTCGCTACGTTCCGCTTGAGGTTTGGTTTTTTCCTCATCCAACAATCGTTGCTCCAAGAATTTAAGATCGTCTATGTTGTGCTCCAACACATAGTTGATAACAGACTTCATGAAATCCTCTGCAAGGTCCATATTGCCTGCTAAATCCATAAAGGCAACTTCTGGTTCGATCATCCAGAATTCGGCCAAGTGTCTTGAAGTGTTTGAATTTTCCGCTCTAAAGGTAGGGCCAAATGTGTACACTTTTCCTAGAGACATGGCGTAGGTTTCGGCTTCCAATTGTCCCGATACCGTTAGGTTGGTTTCTTTTCCGAAGAAATCTTCTTTATAGTTAACCTCTCCTTCTTCATTCAATGGTGGGTTTTTGGCATCCAAAGCAGATACCCTAAACATTTCCCCAGCCCCTTCAGCATCACTTCCTGTAATGATAGGGGTGTGCATATAGTAAAAACCATTCTCGTTAAAATACTTGTGAATGGCAAAAGACAAAGACGAACGCAAACGCATTACGGCACTAAACGTATTGGTTCTTGTACGTAGGTGTGCATTTTTACGTAAGAACTCAAAAGTGTGTTTTTTAGGCTGAATAGGGTAGGTTTCTGGATCGGAATCTCCTAAAATCTCAATGGTCTTTACCTGTATTTCTACACGTTGTCCCTTTCCTTGGCTTTCTACCAATTCTCCAACAATGTGAACGGCAGCACCCGTGGTAATGCGTTTTAAGGTGGATGGATCAGTATTTTCAAAATCTACAACACATTGAATGTTGTGAATTGTAGAACCATCGTTTAATGCAATAAACCTGTTGGCTCTAAAGGCGCGAACCCAACCTTTTATTTCTATGTCATGAAATGTGATATCCTGCGATAATAAGTCGGCAATTGTATGTGATTTCATTTCTTAATCAATATTATTTTAAAGCGTATTTGCATGGAAGTGATTGTTGTAAAGTCACATTTAAAATGCAAATAGATTATTGGTTTTATGTTTTGAACTGCAAAGATAAAAAAGCCAAACGGCATTTTTATGGATTATCATTATTTAAATACGCCGGTACCATCTCCGTTCTAACCCATTTCTTCAATTTTGGAAACAATTCTTCAAAGGGAAGTATACCTATGTTTTTAAATGTCTTCCTCGTCGTCCTCTTCCGGAATGATATTGATAGAAGGTTCTCTCAATACTTCCTTATTGGCAATACTTCTCTCTAAGGATAATAACAAGGATGGTAACAGTAACAAATTGGATAGCATTGCTAATAACAATGTGGCAGATACCAATGCTCCCAAAGCCACGGTTCCTCCAAAACTTGAAATAGTAAATACTGAGAATCCAAAGAACAGTACTATAGATGTATAGAACATACTTACTCCCGTTTCACGAAGGGCACCAAATACCGATTTTCTGATTTTCCAGTGGTTGGCCTGCAGCTCCTGCCTGTATTTAGCCAAAAAGTGAATGGTATCGTCTACCGAAATTCCAAAGGCAATACTAAATACCAAAATGGTAGATGGCTTGATAGGCACTCCCAAGAATCCCATTAAACCGGCAGTTACCAATAGTGGTAACAAATTAGGGATCAAGGAGACTATAATCATTCTAAAAGAACGGAACATATATGCCATAAACAAGGATATCAAGAAAATGGCCAAAGACAATGAAATAATCAGGTTTTTAACCAAATATTTGGTTCCTTTTTGGAACACCAAGGCTTTACCAGTAAGTGTAATGGTATATTGTTCTTCAGGGAAAACTTTGTCAATTCTTGCTTGTAGATCTTCCTCTATGCGCTCCATTCTATCCGTACCTATGTCTTTCATAAATGTGGTAATACGTGCATATTGACCAGTACTGTCCACAAAGTTTTTTAATAAATCTACATCCGATGATGAGTTTTTGGCATATGATAAAATAAAGCTGTTTTCTTGACTGGTAGGCAACTGGTAGTATTTTGGGTTGCCGTTATAATAAGCTTGCTTAGAATATTTTAATAAACTTACTACCGAAATAGGCTTAGAGAATTCAGGTGTTTCATTGATGACTTCTTCCAACTCGTTCATACGTTTGAGTGTACTCAATTTCATCACTCCTTTTTTACGTTTGGTATCTATCATGATTTCCAAAGGCATGATACCGTTGAATTCGCTTTCAAAGAATCTGATGTCATCAAAGAATTCCGTGTCCTTTGGCATGTCTTCAATTAAGCTTCCGGAAATTTTTATTTGGTAAATACCAATGATGCTTGCTATCATTAGCACCAATGAAATGGAGTAAATAGCAATTTTGTGCTCTTTTACCATGCGTACCATCCATTCTACAAAAGTGCCTATCCAACGTTTGTTAAGGTGCTCTAAATGACGTTCCTTAGGGTAAGGCAAAAAGGTGTAGATGATAGGAATGATTAATAAACACAATACAAAAATCCCTAAAATACTCAGTGAGGCAACAATACCGAACTCCTTTAAAAGTTTACTTTCCGTTAAGATAAAAGTAGCAAAACCAGAAGCGGTTGTAATGTTGGTCATTAAGGTAGCATTCCCAATTTTGGTGATTACCCGTTGCAGGGATTTCACCTTGTTTCCGTGCAATTTTACCTCATGCTGGAATTTGTTGATCAGGAAAATACAATTAGGAATTCCAATAACGATGATTAATGGCGGGATTAAAGCCGTTAAAACCGTGATTTCATATTTCAACAAGCCTAATAATCCGAAGGTCCACATTACACCAATGCATACTACAATTAGCGATATAAAGGTGGCCCTAAATGATCGAAAGAAGAAAAAGAATATTAAAGACGTCACTAAAAGTGCCGCTCCTATAAACAGCCCAATTTCATCAATAATACTTTTAGCATTTAAAGTCCTAATATAAGGCATTCCCGAAACCCTTACATCCAGGTCGTTGGCAGCTTCAAATTCTTGTATTTTGGGTTCTAGTATTTGTTCTATAAAATCTTTTCTTAGTGAGGTGTTAACAATGTCCTTTTTCATGTAGATGGCTGTTCTCACCGTTTTGGTATCCTTATTGAAAAGGAAATTGTCATAAAAGGGATATTGTTCAAAGAGTTCCTGCTTCAGGCTATTGATTTGTGCCAGGGAATGAATGGAATCCTTAATGAAGGGCTCCAAATCAAATTTCTGGGCGTCGTTGTTTTTTACAAGCTTTTGAAGATCTTTTATGGAAACTACCGTTTCTACTTCATCATAGGGCTTAAAACTTTCCGATAGGTTGTTCCAAGCGTTTAGTTTGTCAACAGTGAATAGGGTAGAATCCTTTACTCCAATTACAATAAGGTTGCCTTCTTCTCCAAAGATATCAAGGAACTTGTTATAAGTGACATTAACCTCGTGGTCGTCTGGTAACAGATTGGCTTCGGTATAGGTGAAGCGCATATATTTCCATTGGTAGCTGAAGAATAACGTAACTGCTACGATACCAATTAAAATGGCAATTTTGTTACGTAAAATTAGTCTCGCAATGACTTCCCAAAAGCCTGTTGTAAATAGTTTGAGCATAGCTTGATAAAAACAGGCGACAAAGGTAGGAAAAACCTAAGGATTAGGTTGCAAATTAGATTATTTAATTCTGTTAAAGCGTGAGGTTGAAAGTGAACTTGAAAGCTATGTTATCTTCTTCTCTTGGTAGATGATACGCTCCGTAGCGGTAGGCAAAACTTAGACCAAAACCAAATAGCAATTTGTTGATTTCCACACCTGATTCCGTATAGCCTTTATCCAATGTTCCAAATGTTACGTTTTGGTGTCTTTCTATATGGTTCATATCTCCCAAAGCATATCTCGTAATTAATACCAATTGAGGTTGGTAGCGCTCGGTGATTTTAAATGGTTTGAAAAAGTGCTTTAATTGTAAAGTTGTAAACCTATCCGAGAAGAACTCGTTAAAGTACATGGTTTCAAAACTGTTGAGTCCCGCAACAGAAAAACGTTGCAAAATGGTTTCCTTGGTAATATTATTGGGATAGGTATGGTACAAATGGGTTAAAGGAGTTTTTCCTTTGGCAATGCCCGCTCGCATGGTAACTGTCGTTAAGGCATTGTTTGCGTGTTCTAATTGATAGACACTTCTAAAATCCAGTTTCAGAAAGTTAAAATCGCCGCCAAATAAGTTTTTATAGCTTTGCGTGTATTGTAATGTGAATTGGGGAAATCCCTTTTTAAGTTCCTTTAATTTGTCCTTAACATATTCGTATCGACTAAAAGGGCTCCATTGCAAGGAAACAATTGAAGTGGATAGATTAAAATCGTGATAGGATGTGTCGTCTATATAAAAAATGTAAGAATAGGTTGGAAGTACATCGGTCCTAGCCAATTGAATTTCTGATAGCAGGTGAGGAGAAATACGATGTTCCAAAGAAATGGTTCGGTTAATGAATCGATGGAATAGATCGATATTTAGAAGTCTTGGCTGAAATATTGTGAAAAATCGTTTGTCTGTCAAAAATGTGGAACTACCAGTTTCTTGAAGATCGTCTGTGTAGGCAACATTAATCCAAGTGTTGGAACGTGGTCTTATTCTAGTGCCTCCTCCAATGCTATATTTGAACTTGGCGTCCCGAAAGCCATAAGATAGATAACCAGTAACACGATATCTGTTGGAAAAGGCATCATTGGTTATAGCTCCTAGACCGGTTCGGAAACCTTCGTATTGGTTGAATTTTATTAAATAGCGTAAGTCGAAGTTGAAGTATTTAGTAGGAAAATAACCGTTACCAATGTTGGTGATAAAGGCTCTCCGTCTTAAAGAATCTTGCTGCGCTGTGGACTCACTGGCTGCGGTTTGCGACTGCATGGTTATTGCGGATACAACAAAAAATAGAAAAATGCAGAGCTTACGCATGTAGAGCTTAAAATAGTTGTTAAAATGAAATTTAAAAAAAGCGACATCCAATGTCGCTTTTTTTATACTGTCATGATTTCTTTCTCTTTTACAGCTAAAAGGTCATCTATTTTTTTAACGTATCTATCTGTGATTTCTTGTACGTCTATTTCACCATTTTTTTGAAGATCTTCAGAAACATCCGAAAGTTTTTTGATGTCATTGTTGGCATCTTTCCTTGCGCTTCGTACACCAATTTTGGCATCCTCAGCTTCCGTTTTGGCTTGTTTTACCAAATCTCTACGGCGTTCTTCTGTTAAAGGCGGAACGTTAATGATAATAGTCTCTCCGTTGTTCATGGGGTTAAACCCTAGGTTGGCCAACATAATGCCACGCTCAATTTCCTGTAGCATGCTTTTCTCCCAAGGTTGTACCGTAATGGTTCTACCATCTGGGGTATTTACATTGGCAACTTGGTTTAATGGGGTTTGAGAACCATAATAATCCACCATAACGCTTCCAAGCATAGCTGGACTAGCCTTTCCAGCTCTAATATTCACGAATTGTTTTTCCAAATGCTTAATGGCATTATCCATTGCTTCTTTGGTTGAATCTAATATAAATTGAATGTCTTCGTTCATTTTATGAAATTTAATGTGATTACAAAAAATAAGCTTTATGGTAAGGGCTATAAATTTACTTTAGTACCAATGTTTTCGCCAGAAACCACTTTTAAAAGATTGCCTTTTCTGTTCATGTCGAATACAATAATAGGCAATTGGTTTTCTTGGCTTAAGGTAAAGGCTGTAGTATCCATTACCTTTAAACCTTTTTGGAGTACATCTTCAAAGGTGATATGGTCAAATTTAACCGCAGTGTCGTCTTTTTCTGGATCGGCATTGTAAATTCCATCTACACGGGTACCTTTAAGAATTACATCCGCTTCTATTTCAATGGCACGCAATACAGCAGCAGAATCTGTAGTAAAATAAGGATTTCCTGTGCCTCCACCAAAAATAACTACGCGGCCTTTTTCTAGATGGCGCATGGCTTTACGACGTATAAAAGGTTCGGCTACTTCATTTATTTTGATAGCAGTTTGTAAACGTGTTGGGATGTCTGCATTTTCCAAGGCACTCTGTAAAGCCAATCCGTTGATTACCGTGGCCAACATGCCCATATGGTCTCCCTGTACGCGGTCCATACCGTTACTTGCTCCTGCTACACCTCTAAAAATATTTCCTCCGCCTATAACAATGGCTACTTCGACACCTTTGTCTGTTATAGATTTAATGTCATTGGCGTATTCAGCCAATCTTTCAGGGTCAATACCATATTGACGGCTTCCCATTAGTGCTTCTCCGGATAATTTTAGAAGTATTCTTTTGTATTTCATTAGTTTGAGACGATTTTTTTAAAAAGAATCTGTAAACTTTAAGTGCCTTTTGGTCAGTGGATATGAAAGCCAAAGACACCCAAATTCCAGTACTTTTGAAAGTTTAGCAAAACTACAATATTTTTTTGTTTTTGGGTTATAAAAAAAGCTTCTCGTAGAGGAGAAGCTTTTTAAATTTTATGAACAGGAATAGGATTATCCTACTGTTACACGTTTGAAATCTGTAATGCTTACATCACCGTAAGACTCAACATATTTGGCAACGTTGATTTTTTCATCTTTAATGAAGTTTTGATCCAACAAACATTTCTCTTGGTCTAGAGTAGTGTTGTCTGAGATGAAACGCTCCATTTTACCTGGTAAAATTTTGTCCCAAATTTGCTCTGGCTTACCTTCAGCTTTCAATTGTGCTTTAGCATCTTCTTCGGCTTGAGCCAATGCCTCATCAGTCAATTGCGCCATAGAGATAAATTTAGGTACGTTTTTAAGCGTTTTACCTAAACGAGCCAATTCTTCATTGTCTTTTTCGATAACTGCAATTCTAGCCTCAGTTTCAGAAGCGATATATGCAGGGTCAAAGTCTTTGTAAGACAAAGTAGTTGCTCCCATAGAAGCTACTTGCATTGCTACATCTTTTACCAATACATCAGCATTATCCACTTTAGCAGACAATCCAACTAAAGCACCAATTTTGTTGATGTGAACGTATTGTCCAACGTATGGAGCTTCCAATCTTTCAAAAGCAGTGATGTCAAGTTTTTCACCAATTACACCAGTTTGCTCAGTTAATTTGTCAGCAACAGTCATGCCGTCGATCTCAGCAGCCAATAAAGCCTCTTTAGAATCTACGGTAAGTGCCAAGTCAGCCAATTGGTTGGCAAGGGCCACAAAGTTTTCGTTTTTACCAACGAAGTCAGTTTCACATCCTAAAACGATAGTTACACCTACAGTGTTGTCGTCGTTTACTTTAGCAACAGCAGCACCTTCAGAAGAATCTCTGTCAGCTCTCTTTTCTGCTACTTTTTGACCTTTCTTACGTAAAACCTCGATAGCTTTGTCAAAATCACCTTCAGCCTCAACCAAAGCTTTTTTACAGTCCATCATACCGGCTCCAGTAGCCTGTCTTAGCTTATTTACTTCAGCAGCTGTAATTTTTACTGTACCTTCCATAAGTATTTTAATTTTTTAAAAAAAGTCGTTCAATTAATTTTCAACAAAGAAAAGAATTAAACGACTTATTTGTGTTTTGTAAATGTTATCTTATTCTTCTTCGTCACCAGCAACTTTAGCTTTAGCTGGTTTCTTTGCTGAAGTTTTACCTTCTTCTTTGGCAACTTTGTCCGATTTTCTTTCGGCCAAACCATCAGCGATAGCTGAAGTTACAAGAGATAAAACTTTATCTATAGATTTCGAAGCATCATCATTTGAAGGAATCAAATAGTCAACTTGACGTGGGTCAGAGTTGGTATCTACCATTGCAAAGATTGGAATGTTTAATTTTTGAGCTTCTTTAATTGCAATGTGCTCACGTTTGATATCCACTACAAACAAAGCTCCTGGCAAACGAGTCATGTCGCTGATAGATCCTAAGTTTTTCTCCAACTTGGCTCTTAAACGATCTACTTGTAAACGCTCTTTTTTAGATAGCGTGTTGAAAGTTCCATCTTTTTTCATTCTATCGATAGAAGCCATTTTCTTAACAGCTTTTCTGATAGTTACAAAGTTGGTCAACATTCCACCTGGCCATCTTTCGGTGATGTATGGCATGTTTACAGCGCCTGCTTTTTCAGCAACGATGTCTTTTGCTTGCTTTTTTGTAGCAACAAATAAGATTTTCTTTCCAGAAGCAGCAATTTTGTGAAGGGCTTCAGCAGTCTCCTCGATTTTTGCAGCTGTCTTGTAAAGATTGATGATATGGATGCCGTTACGCTCCATGTAGATGTAAGGAGCCATGTTTGGATCCCATTTTCTGGTCAAGTGACCAAAATGTACACCTGCTTCTAATAATTCTTTTACTTCTACTTTTTCCATTTTGTAATAGTTTACGTTCTGTTGATTAGCAATGGCTAAGTGGTCATGCTGGGCATTCGCCTTATCCATTTAGATGCTAAACTAAATCCTAACCTTAACAGGCTATGGACAACAAAAACTGGTTTGTTTCTTTTACTGTGGGATTAACGTTTAGAGAACTGGAATTTCTTACGAGCTTTCTTCTGACCGAATTTCTTACGCTCTACCATTCTTGGGTCTCTTGTCAATAAACCTTCTGGTTTTAAAACCAATCTGTTTTCTGCATCTAGCTCACACATAGCGCGAGAAATTGCCAAACGGATTGCTTCTGCCTGACCGGTAATACCACCGCCATATACATTAACAGTAATGTCAAAGTTGCCATCATTGTTAGTCATGGCCAAAGGTTGGTTTACTTTGTACTGTAACGTTGCAGTAGGAAAATAAACCGCCATGTCTTTTTTGTTAACCGTGATGTTCCCAGATCCTTGGGCTACATACACACGAGCAACAGCCGTCTTTCTACGGCCGATTTTGTGAATTACTTCCATTAATTGAATTCGTTTAAGTTAATTGTTTTTGGTTTTTGAGCCTCATGAGTATGAGCTGCACCAACAACAACATTTAGATTACGGAATAAGTTTGCTCCTAATTTGTTTTTAGGCAACATTCCTTTTACTGATTTTTCTACTAACCTTGCTGGATCTTTTCCAAACATCTCGGTAGCAGTTAAACTTCTTTGACCACCTGGGTAACCTGTGTGACGAATGTAGGTTTTGTCGTTCCACTTGTTTCCTGTCAAGTTGATTTTTTCTGCATTGATAACAATTACGTTATCTCCGCAATCAACGTGTGGTGTGAAGTTAGGCTTATGTTTACCTCTTAAAAGTTTTGCAACTTTTGAAGCTAAACGACCTAAAGTCTGACCTTCAGCGTCAACCAAAACCCACTCTTTGTTTACAGTAGCTTTGTTTGCTGAAATAGTTTTGTAGCTTAATGTGTCCACACTTACTTAATTTAAATTAAACATTCCTCTCTCAAAAAGAGTTTGCAAATTTACGATTATATATTTGATTACCAAATAGTGCGAGCTTAAATTTTATCAGTCAATTTAATAGAATAGTAGCTTCACATTAGTTGAACACTTTCAATATGTTAGGTCTGTTTGGGCGATTTTCTTGTTAACACCTGGTCAAAGGGTTTGTTTTCTTACCAGAAGCTTAAAAATTCTTTTGGCGAGGTTAAGACCGCTTGAAGTTTGGATTATACTTTTATAAAGACCTTTCTTGTATATAGAATATGTGCCAATACCATATAAAACATGACTACGGTTAATGCGTACAATAAAGATGATAACTCTTGGGAAATGATAGGAAAAGTGAAGACCTTATGGTAAAGCCATGAATGTACATTATGTGATTCACCAATAGGAATCAAGTAAAACGACTTTGAAATCAAACTAGATAGAAAGTAGATGACTATGGCATTCATGCCGACCTGCTTGAATATCGCTCCGAAAGATAGTTTCTTCACATCGGTAATATAATATATAATGGTGAGGATAAGTGTACCCCAACCACAGGTGACTAAAACGAAGCTGCTGCTCCATAAAGCTTTGTTGATGGGAATCCAAATACTCAATAAATATCCCGTTGCCAAAAGTATCACAATTGCTCGGGTCAAATACCTTAAGGGTGTTGGTCCGTCTAAAAGTTTCCCGATGAGAATTCCAGTAACACAACTCACGATTGAAGGCAATGTGCTCAGTAATCCTTCTGGGTCGTAATCTGCTTGCCACATATGTTGCCCAAAAACTTTAAGGTCTATATAATTGGCCCAATTATTTGGTGTTCGGTCCAAGCTTGATAAAGTACCGTTTGGAAAAGGAATCCATCCTAAAAAAATGGAATAGGATATTAAAATGGCAATGCTGATAAAAAGCAGCGTTCTTGGTTTGCAATTCAGATATAAGATAGAGGAAATCAAAAAGACGATTCCAATCCGTTGTAAAACACCCGGAATTCTGAAGGTGCTTAAGTCAGTAATAAATGGGAGATATGGGACAAATAGATTTAGAAAGAGTCCCAAGCTAATCAGTTTTAAACTTCTAATGGTTATTTTTCGATAGGTTGGGACTGTGTTGGGTTTGTTTTTGTACGAAAAATAGATGGAGATGCCCACAATAAATAGGAAGAATGGAAATATCAAGTCTGTTGGTGTGAGTCCATTCCATTCAGCATGCAATAGTGGTTGGTAGACATGACTCCAATCTCCGGGGGTGTTGACCAAAATCATGGCCACAATGGTGAATCCCCGTAAGAGGTCAACGGCTTCAATTCTATTTTTCATCAAAGAAAATATTAGCTGTTTTTGAATCTTATTTTGTGTCCGTAAAGGGCGTAAAAAAGAATCAAAACATAACATGGAATTAAAATCCAATAGCTAGAGGTGGAAGCTTCCGCAGCTGAATTTACGGCATCCGCACCACTGGCTAATAAGGCCTCCTTTTTATGGTCAACCAAGGTTCCGTACAATGGCGGAATTATGGCCCCTCCTGAGATCGCCATAATTAAAAGTGCCGATCCGGTTTTGGTGAATTTTCCAAGGCCTTTTAAAGCTAGAGGCCAAATAGCCGGCCATACCAAAGCATTGGCAATTCCTAGGGCTGCCACAAACAGCACAGAAGTAAAACCACTGGTCCATAAAATGCATATGGAAAACAAGATCCCCAAAACAGCACTGGCTTTTAGGGCAAAAACCTGACTCATATATTTAGGGATCAAAAAGACGCCTAAGGCATAGGTGAATACCATGGCCATTAAGGTAAAAAGCGTGAAGAATTTAGCCTCTTCAACAGGTAAATTCAAGGAGAGTCCGTAGGAAATAATAGTGTCACCTGCAATTACTTCGGCTCCTACATAAACAAAAAGTGCGATTACGCCCAACCATAAATGAGGGAATTGGAAGATGCTTGTTTTGGCGGTTTCACCTTCCTTTAATTCTTCTTGTTCTGCTTCAACATGTGGAAGGTTTACTTTTCTTATCAAGATTCCCAAAATGAATAAAACAACAGCCATAACAATGTATGGCATGACAACGCTATCGGCCATTTGATTAAGCAAAGAAGCTTTTTCAGTGGCGTCTACAATGCTTAATTTTTCTTTAATGTCATCAATTCCTGAAAGTAAAAGGGCTCCAAAAATCACCGACCCCAAAGCGCCGGCAACTTTGTTGGCAATCCCCATAATAGCAATACGTTTTGCAGCACTTTCAATAGGTCCCAAAATGGTAATATAAGGATTGGAGGCTGTTTGTAATAAGGTCATACCTGCACCTTGAATAAAAATTCCGGTAAGAAACACCCAATAAGTTCTGGCTTCGGCAGCGGGTATGAACAATAGGGCTCCTAGGGCCATGATGATTAGTCCAAGTGACATACTTTTTTTATAGCCAATTTTACCAATGATAAAAGAGGAGGGAAGTGCCATGACCACGA
This sequence comes from Mangrovimonas sp. YM274, assembly GCF_030908385.1. Lineage (NCBI taxonomy): Bacteria > Pseudomonadati > Bacteroidota > Flavobacteriia > Flavobacteriales > Flavobacteriaceae > Mangrovimonas > Mangrovimonas sp. YM274. The sequence continues at coordinate 3,632,161 of NZ_CP133091.1, read as the reverse complement.
AGGAAATATAGGAGGCCGAGGCTACCAAATAGGATTGGGCATCGGTTAATTCGTTGATGGTTTTCATAAATGGAATCAAGGCCCCGTTGATCCAGGTAATGAATCCAAAAATGAAAAACAATCCGGCAATGACCAGAATAGGAAATAAGCTGCTTTGTTTTTGTGAAACGGGCATATCTATAGCTTTAGACATAAGTTAGGTTTTAATTTTGAGTTAGTTCTCTATATCTTCGGTGGTGTTGAAAATGCGCTCCTTGGTTTGTTTTAGGTAGTTTCTCCCAATGGGTATTTTTTTATTTGAAATCTCAATAGTATTTCCTTCAAGGGCCACAATTTTATTGATTGAAATGGTGTAGGACCTGTGTACCCTAATAAAATTGGATTGTGGCAATTCTTCACTAATAGCTGTAAGGGATTTGTGAACCACATAATCGCCCATGGTTGTGATGACTTTTATATAGTCCTTTAAGCTTTCTATATACAGAATGTCTCCCAAATTCACCTTAATCAGTTTTTTATTTACCTTAAGAAAAATATGAGGTTCCTGTTGAAGGTTGGAATCATTGCTTACATTGTTAAGATAAACCTGCTGGTATACCTTATTCATGGTTTTTAGAAAGCGTGTAAAAGGAATTGGTTTGACCAAATAATCCAAAACATTGAGTTCGAAACTCTTTACGGCATATTCCCGGTAAGCGGTGGTAATGACAATAAGAGGTTTGTGATTTAGGTTTTCGATAAAAGTGAAGCCGGACATTTGTGGCATATTGATATCCAGAAAAACAATATCTATTTTTTCCTGTTCCAAGAGGCTGTAAGCCTTCAGTGGATTATTAAAAGTGCCCAAAACTTCTACATGGTCAAAGTTCTTTAGGTGACTTTCGATCACTTCAATGGCCAACGATTCGTCATCTATGATTACGCACTTAATTTTCATTGGATAGGAATTTTTAAGTAAATGTTATAAGTGTCGTCTAAAATATCAGTTTCAAGGACATAATCATTGGAAAATAATAAATTTAACCTTCGTTTGGTGTTGGCAATCCCAATACCGTGGTTGTTTTCTTGAACAACTTCTGGGTTAAACGTATTGGATAATTTGAATTCCAAATAGTGTTTGTTGAGAATTTCAAAACTCATATTAATCTTGATATTGTCATTTCCTTTGAGGCCATGTTTGAAACAGTTTTCAATAAATGATAAAAACAGTAGAGGTGGTACTTGAACATCTTCAATATCTCCAGTAATGTCAAGTTCAGAATCTATGCGGTCCTTAAAACGAATTTGTTCTATGTCGATATAATTGTTGATATGGTTGATTTCTTCCAGCAAATTGGCTTTGGAGCTGTTCACTTCATACAGTACATATTGCATAATGTCCGAAAGTTTAATCACCAGCCTTGGAGCGTCATCCGATTTTTGTAGAGTGAGCGCGTAAAGGTTGTTTAAGGTGTTGAAGAAGAAATGTGGCTGTATTTGGGTTCTCAAAAATTTCAACTCCGTGCTCAGTTGTAATTTGGCAAGGTCTTCATTTCGTCGCAGTTCGATTGGCCAATCAATAAGCAGTTGTATGGCGGTTACAAAGGCCAAAACATACAGTTCTCCCAAAATTACAGCAATGAGGTGGTTGGTTTCAAGGAACTTTCCGGCCTCTTCGGCTTCTGGCCAAATTTCCTTGGTAACCAAAAGATAGTTGAGTCCTGTTCTCACCAAATAAACCAAGATAAGGATCCCTAAGAGCCATGCTATGTAGGTTTTGTATTTCCGCCTTAAAATGAATTTCGGAATGAGATAATATACATTGATATACACCACAATAATGTGGATTGGGAATTCAACAAGGTTGGATTTTAAGGAGTACCAATAGTCATTAAAATAGCTTCCCCATCGTACCACATTAAAGGTAAAGTACAGCAACCAAAACAGGATATGATACTTTAAAGGAATATTGTTAGCTATTTTTTTGTTTAGCAAGAGTTGAGGTTTTTGTTTTAAATGAATATTTGTGTTGTTGATTCTTTAAATAATTATGACAATTTTAGAAATATATTATGTGATTAGCAATAAAAATGACAATTGTTTATTTGTAGGAAATCGTTTATCGTTAATAGAATGTTGTCTGTGTGTTAATTCTTGTCGTTTATATATTTTTTTTCTTAATATTTTTCATCCTAGTTACTTTGGACATCAATAAACAACTAAACAATTCATTTTATGAAACACAATTTAAAAATGACGTTTTTGTGTTCATTGTTATTTTTTGCTGTAAACTTCACATTTGCGCAGGAAAAAACAGTGACCGGAACTGTTACTTCCCAGGCCAACGGGATGCCTATTCCAGGTGTCAATGTGTTGGTTGAAGGAACTACCCATGGGACGCAAACAGATTTTGATGGTAATTATACCTTAACGGCATCGGTTGGTGACGTACTTACTTTTAGTTATTTGGGAATGACCACCAAAAAGGTCACAGTTGCAGATAGCAATGTTATAAATGTGCAATTGGCGGAAGATACGGAGATGTTGGGAGAAGTTATTGTAACGGCTTTGGGGATTTCCAAAGAGAAAAAGGCCTTGACTTATTCGGCGCAAGAGGTAAGTGGTGATGAGCTTACCAAAGTGAAACAAACCAACCCTATTAATAGTTTGTCTGGTAAGTCTGCCGGGGTTACTATTTCAAGAAGTTCTTCTGGTTTGGGTGGTGCTGTAAAAGTGGTTTTGAGAGGTAATGCCTCTACAAGTGATAATGATCCATTATATGTAATTGATGGTATTCCAATGCTTAATAGTGGAAACGGTTCTAACGGAAATGAACCCGGTACAGATATTTTTGGTAGCCAGACAGGAAACCGTGATGGAGGAGATGTCATGTCCATGATCAACCCTGACGATATAGAAAGCATGACGGTTTTAAAAGGAGCCTCGGCTTCGGCTTTGTATGGAAGTCAAGGAGCAAATGGTGTGATTTTAATTACTACTAAAAAAGGTAAGGAGGGAACTTTAGCTGTAAACTTTACTTCTAATTTTACTGTGGACAATGTGATGTCTTTGCCTGAGCTGCAATCGGAATACCAAAGTGTTTCTGTTGGACAACCCATAGCTGAAAATGGAAGGGTAGTAGATGCTAAATCTTGGGGAGATAAAGAAGGTGGTTTGTCTAACGACCCTAAAGACTTCTTCAATACTGGATTTACTTCTATTAGTTCCATGTCGCTAACAGCGGGGAACCAAAAGGCCCAAACCTATTTTTCTTATGCTAATACTATTGGAGAAGGCGTGATTCCTGAGAACCGTTTGGTGAGAAATAATATTACTCTTAGGGAAACAGCTAAGTTTCTAGATGAAAAAATTGATGTATCTGCAAGTATTAATTTATCAGACCAACGTATTTGGAACCGTCCAACAAATGGTTTGTATTCAAACCCATTGACTGGCGTGTATTTGCATCCTGTAGGGATTGATAGAGATATCTACAAAAACAAATATGAATATTTCAATACGGCTTTGAACCAAATGGATCAATATGCTACGTCTTTTGATGAGAATATTCAACAAAACCCATATTGGTTAATTCATAGAAGTCCGAGTAAGGATATTGCGCAGCGTGTATATGCAAACCTATCTGTTAAGTATCAAATTACAAATGCGCTTTCCTTGCAGTCTAGAGGAAGTTACGATAAGTCGTTTTTCACTTTTGATAAGAGACAATATGCGGGAACAGATCCTGTGAACTCAGGGGATAATGGTCGTTATATTCTTGAGAAAACAGAAAACTCACAACAGTACATCGACTTCATTTTAAACTATAATAAAGATTTTTCGGAGAATTTCACCTTTAGTGGAATTTTAGGATCTAGTTTGACGAAATACACGATTGGCGATCAGGTTTATTTGGATTCAGGAAGAGATGGTGCTGGCTTGATTTATCCTAATGTCTTTACAATTGCCAACTTTGCCAATACCAACAATATTCGCCAATCTGTAGGAAGAAGAGAGGTGCAGTCGGTATTTGGGTCGGCTAACTTTGGTTTCAAGGATATGATATTCTTGGATGTTACCGGAAGAAGCGATTGGTCTTCAACCTTGGTGAATACCGATTCGAATTCCTTCTTTTATCCATCGATTGGTTTAACCACTGTACTATCTGAAATGTTCGATATGCCAGATGGTATTTCCTTTGCGAAGCTTCGCGGATCGTATGCCGAAGTTGGATCGGATATTCCGGTGTATGCTACTATTCCTCTTAATTCTATCAATGCTACCAATACGGGAATTGGAACAGCGCCTTTTGCACCTTTGGAAGGGGAAACATTAGATCCTGAAAGACAAAAGTCCTTTGAAATTGGAACCGAGTGGCGCTTTTTCAACAATCGCTTAGGATTCGACTTTACTTATTACAACACCAATACTTTCAATCAAATCTTTTACATTCAGGCGGAGCCAAATCCAAATGGATATTCACAAAACATTGTAAATGCCGGTGAGATTTCAAATGAAGGTTTTGAGATTGTGTTGAATGCAACGCCGGTACAGACAGATAAATTCTCTTGGGAGTCTTCTGTGAATTTTGCCCAAAACAATAATGAAGTGATTTCTGTACATCCATCTCTACAGGATGGTGAGGCAATTATTACGGCTAGAGGAGTGAACGGATATGAGTATTCCTTAATTGAAGGAGAAGATTTTGGAAGCATTAAAGCGCGTTCCTTGGTAAGAGACGAAAATGGCACACCTGTAATTAATTCTTCAGGAACCCTAATGTCAACCGATTTTGAAACTGTGGCGCACGCCCAGCCAGATTTTACTCTTGGTTGGAACAATACGTTTGAATTTGGGAACTTCACTTTAAATGTTTTGATAGACGGGAAGTTTGGTGGTGATGTTATGAGTGTTACCGAAGCAGTAAATGATAAGTATGGAGTGTCTCAAGCTTCAGCTGATGTTAGAAATACCAACGGAGGTATGGTTGATGTGGTTGATGAAAGTGGTGTGGCTTCTCAAATCACAGCACAGGAGTATTTCAATGCTATTGGCGGAAGAGATGGTATGTTAGGTGAATATGTATATGATGCTACCAATGTGAGCTTAAGAGAATTGTCTTTAGGGTATAGACTAAATCTTCAGGACAAGTTTATTGACGATGTAAGCTTCTCTTTGATTGCCAATAACTTGTTCTTCTTTTATAAAGATGCACCGTTCGATCCTAATGTGGCTGCTAGTACAGGTTTGGGGCTTCAGGGAGTGGATATCTATAACCAACCTTCTACAAGAAGTATCGGGTTAAACATTAACGTAAATTTCTAAAACGCTATGAAACACATAACAAAATATACCCTAGCCTCTCTAGTGGCTATGAGTTTGATAAACTGTACTGGGGATTTTGAGGATATCAATACCGATCCAAATGGGATCTCACAGGCCAGTTTAACACAACAAAACAACCATATTGGATCTCGTTTTTCACCACTTTTTTCAAATGTCATTCGTGTAGAGCCAGCTTGGAACTACCAATTGCAACAAAACTTGAATGCCGATGTGTTTTCTGGTTACATGACGGCGCCAACACCTTTTGCAGGAAACATCAATAACCAAACCTACGCCTTGGTAAATGGGTGGAACGGATTTATTTGGAGCGATGCGTATGATGCGGCTAACGGAAATGGTGTCATGCCATATGCTCGTGAGATCTGGCAGCAAGTGGAATTATCGGGAGATGAGAGTGGCTACAAATTTGTGTATTTGGCAAACATCATTAAGGTAATGGCTATGCATCGTGTTTCCGACGTCTTCGGACCTATTCGTTATACAAAATACAACGATTACGAAACCACTGGGCAATATGATTCCCAAGAAGAAGCTTATGCTGCGTTCTTTGCTGATTTGGATGAGGCTATCGATGGCTTGGAGGCATATGTAGGTGATGCTCAATTTGTAGCTTTCGATCAATCTAGTTTTGCTGGTGATATTGCCAAATGGAGAACTTTTGCGAATTCCTTGAGATTGCGCTTGGCAATTAGAGTGTCTAAAGTGAATCCAACTTTGGCACAAACAGAAGGTGAAAAAGCATTTAACAGTAATGCAGGACTATTAGATGAAACTATGACCATTGATATGGGAGGTTTTGTGCACCCAATCTATACCATCAGTAAAGTTTGGGGAGATATCTGTATGAGTGCTGAAATGGAATCGATTCTAAAGGGATTCAATGATCCAAGAATTGCCAAATTTTTTGATGCGCCTTTGGATGAAGCCTTAGGGGATTACAAGGGCATCAGACAGGGAATTGAAATTGAAGCGAAAGCGCAATACGGAAGCCACTCTTTAATTGGCGAAGCAGTTGAAGGCGATTCAAAAGTATGGATGACGGCAGCTGAAATTCATTTCTTAAAAGCTGAAGCGGCTCTTAGGGGTTGGACTGGTGCAGGAGATGCTCAGGCTAATTATGAAGCGGGTGTGATGGCATCTTTTGCACAATTTGGTGTTGGTGGTGCTGATGCTTATTTAGCGGATGCTACAAGTACTCCAAATGATTTTATAGATGCTTTAAATCCTGATAATGACTACGCCTATCCAAGTGACGTGACCGTGGCCTTTAATGCGGCAGGAACCAATGAGGAAAAATTGGAGCAAATCATTACCCAAAAATGGATTGCTATGTTCCCTGATGGACAAGAGGCCTGGAGCGAATTTAGACGTACAGGATATCCAAGAGTGTTCCCTGTAGTGGTAAATAACAGCGGCGGTGAAATAGATACGGATATTCAAATTAGACGTATCAATTTCGTGGACAATGAAATCAATACCAATGGGGAGAATGTCCAAACTGCGGTAGGCTATCTTAATGGTCCCGATACAGGAGGGACGCGTTTATGGTGGGATACGGGAGGATCTAACTTTTAAATTTTTTTCATATTCATTTAAGTTAGCAGAAAGGCAAGCGGGAGTTCAATTTTCCGCTTGTTTTATCAACATATCATTTAAAAAGAAATTTAGCATGAAACTGGATATTGCAGATTATAACAGTATCGTATATAGGGAAGCGGGGAAGTTTGAGGAAACCCGTTTTGAAAAAATCCACAACGTTATCTTTAAAACTTCCAATGAGGCCTCCATTTTGGTGGCTCATGAAATTGCTGATTTGATTCGGGTGAAGGCGGCCAAAAACCAACCTTGTGTGTTGGGGTTGGCAACAGGGTCGTCTCCCATTAAGGTGTATGAGGAGCTTGTTCGCATGCACAAAGAGGAGGGGTTGAGTTTTGTCAATGTGATTACATTCAACCTAGATGAGTATTATCCTATGGATAAAAGCAATATTCAAAGTTACCATTACTTTATGCACCAGCACTTGTTCGATCATGTCGATATTTTGCCAGAGAATGTTCATATTCCAGACGGTAAAGTAAGTCCGGATGAACTGTATCAATATTGTATTGATTATGAATTGAAAATTAAAGCTGTTGGTGGTATAGATTTTCAGTTGTTGGGAATTGGAAGAACGGGACATATTGGTTTTAACGAACCAGGATCGCATTATAATTCTGCTACGCGAAGTATTACCTTGGATCACTTAACTAGAAGTGATGCGGCGCATTCCTTTCTTGGAATCGACAATGTTCCTAGAAAAGCCATCACCATGGGCGTGGGAACGGTTAGAAATGCCCGAAGAATCGTCCTGTTGGCTTGGGGTGTGAGTAAGGCGGAAATCATCAAAAAAACTATAGAAGGGGAAATTACGGCCCATGTTCCTGCTACTTATTTACAGGAGCACGACAATACTACTTTTGTGCTTGATGAAGGCGCTTCGGAAGAATTAACACGTGTGAAAACACCATGGTTGGTAACGTCCTGTGTGTGGACCGAAGAACTTAAACTGAAAGCAGTAGTTTGGTTAAGTGAGTTGACAGGGAAGCCTATTTTGAAGTTAACCGATAAGGATTATAACGATAATGGGATGTCAGGATTGCTTACTGAAGAGGGCACCGCCTACGATTTGAATATTAAAATGTTCAATAAGTTGCAGCATACCATTACCGGTTGGCCGGGAGGGAAACCAAATGCAGATGACTCCAATCGGCCAGAACGTGCTAATATTCCTAAGAAACGGGTCATAATTTTTAGTCCGCACCCTGATGATGATGTCATTTCTATGGGCGGCACTTTCGATCGATTGGTGGAGCAAGGGCATGAGGTTCATATTGCTTATCAAACCTCAGGAAACATTGCAGTGTCTGATGAAGAAGCTTTAAAGTTTGCAGAAATCTCCAAAGCCTTGAATTCGCATTCTAACGGAGCTGATATTATCATTGAGTTTTTAAAGAAGAAAACTCAAAATGATGTTGATTCATTGGAAGCGAGAAAGCTCAAGGCTATGATTCGTCGAAGTGAGTCTTTGGCAGCGACTAGGTATTTGGGATTGCCCGATGATCAAGTACACTTTTTGGACTTGCCTTTTTATGAAACGGGGACTATTAAAAAGAACAATTTGTCTCAAGATGATTTGGAAATCATGTGCAATCTTATAGAGAACATCAAACCGCATCAAATTTATGCCGCAGGTGATTTGGCCGATCCGCATGGAACCCACAAAGTGTGTTTGGATGTTTTGTTTGAAGCTTTGGATGTATTAAAACAAAGGGACTACATGAAAGACTGTTGGGTTTGGTTGTACCGTGGTGCTTGGCATGAATGGGAAACCTATCAAATAGAGATGGCAGTGCCTTTAAGTCCGGACCAAGTACTCAGAAAACGTCATGCAATTTTCTATCACCAAACACAAAAGGACGGGGTGATGTTTCAAGGGGATGACTCCAGGGAATTTTGGGTGAGGGTAGAGGACAGAAATCGATTGACTGCCAAAAAATATAACGATTTAGGCTTGGCGGAATACGCCGCTATAGAAGCTTTTAAGCGATACCACTTTTAGTTTATGAAACAATTATTAAGGATTTTTTTCTTCCTAATGGCCTTTGTGGGATATTCCCAAAATAGCCTCATGGAAACATACAATCTGATGCCTTGGCCATCAGAGATTAGGGAACATAATACTAGGTTGGTTGTTGACTCAGAACTTACTATTTCCATTAACGGAAATAGTAAGGGACGTGTTTATACGACGGCTACAAAGTTTTTAAGACGATTGTCTGGGAGAACAGGTGTGTTCCTTGACCAAGGATTTCCTGTGGAAGATGCTCAGGGAACGATTCAAATTGCATTTGATGAGGTTTCCAATTTAACCATTGAAACAGACGAATCGTATTCTTTGGAGATTAAGGAGAATAATGTTTTGATAAAAGCCAAAACCGATGTTGGTGCTATGAGGGCCTTGGAAACCTTGCTGCAAACAGTGGCTTCCAATGAAACTCAATACTACTTTCCAGGGCTTTCCATTAATGATCAGCCGCGTTTTGTTTGGCGAGGTTTGATGATTGATGTAGCGAGACATTTTCAGCCAGTAGATGTTTTAAAGCGAAATTTAGACGCCATGGCTTCCGTGAAAATGAATGTGTTTCATTGGCATTTGATAGATGATCAAGGTTTTCGGATAGAGTCTAAGGTGTTTCCTGAGCTTACGGAATTGGCTTCAGATGGTTTGTTTTATACCCAAGAACAAATCAAGGATGTGGTGGCATATGCAGATAAGTTAGGGATTCGCGTGGTGCCTGAATTTGATGTACCCGGGCATGCCTCGGCTATTTTAACGGCTTTTCCAGAACTAGGGAGTAAGCCTGGGTATGTGTATGAGGTGGAACGTTATTCTGGAGTTTTTGACCCTACGTTGGATCCGACAAATGATAAAACCTATATGTTCTTGGAGCGTTTGTTTACAGAAATGACTCCTTTGTTTCCGGATGCCTATTTTCATATTGGTGGAGACGAGAATGAAGGCAAACATTGGGATGAGAATGAGCAAATTCAAAAGTTTAAGCAAAAACATAAATTGAAGACGAATCATGATCTTCAAACCTATTTCAATATTAAGTTAGAGGTTATTCTGAATAAATTAGGCAAAAAGTTGATGGGCTGGGATGAAATCATGACAGAAAACATGCCAACAACGGCGGTAATTCATTCTTGGAGAGGCGAAAATGAAGGATTTTCAAAAGGAGAAACAATGATTGCTGCAGCCAAGTCGGGCTACAATACGGTATTGTCCGATGGATTTTATATCGATAGGATGCAATCTGTGGTGGAGCATTATTCGGTAGAGCCCATTGGCGATGCCAAATTGACTACTGAAGAGCGTAAACGTATTTTGGGTGGTGAAGTAACGATGTGGAGTGAATTGGTAACACCGTTGACAATTGATTCTAGAATTTGGCCAAGAACGGCAGCTATTGCTGAACGATTTTGGTCACCAAAGGAAGTGAATGATGTTGATTTGATGTTACCTCGTCTTGATGAGGTGAGTTTTAGATTGGAGGAATTGGGGATCACACATCTCAAAAACCGTGATGTCATTTTAAGAATGATGACCAATAATCAAAATATTCAGCCGTTGGTTGAAATGTCAAATATTTGTGAGCCTTTAGAAATTTATACAAGAAATGAAAACGGTACCGAGTACAAAACCTATTCGCCATTTACTTTGTTTGCAGATGCTTGTGTTGCCGATGCAGTAGACAAGTTTGCAATTAAGAAAAGTGTTCAAAACTTCGTAGCGAATCCTTCCGATAAGTCTAAACAAAGCGTGTTGGAGTGGTTGCATGTTTGGGAGGTAAATCATCAGGAAATGGAGAAAATTCAAAATTTGCCAAATGTTCAGCCACTTCTCCCATTGTCTGAATCTTTAAGTGAAACAGCGTCATTGTTGGCTAAAATCCTTAATGATAAGCAGGTTTCCCAAAAGCAGTTGGGGGAACTAAAGGCATTAATACAAGCACTTAAAGCGCCATATGTGGATGTGGAACTTGTGATTGCTGAAGATTTGGAAGAACTGGTGCTGTTCGCTGAACAAAACTACTTAAGAAAATAGCATGGTCGTTATTGCAGACAGTGGTTCTTCTAAATGTGATTGGGTATTTTATGAAATTGGCTGTAAGCCCATCAAGATTAGAACCCGGGGATTAAACCCATCTATATCCAACAAAAATGCCTTGTTGGATATTTTAAAGAAAACTCATGAGGTTTTGTTGTATGGGGAAAAGGTGCGTCAAGTTTATTTTTATGGAGCCGGATGCAATACGGTTGAGAGCAAAAATATGATGAAAGATGTTTTGGTGGCAGTGTTCCCTAATGCTGTTTTTGATGTGGAAGAAGATGTCATGGCGGCTGTAAAAGCTACTGTGAACGGCAAACCGGGAGTTGTGTGCATTTTGGGGACGGGCTCTAATGCGTGTTATTTTGATGGTACTGAAATTATAACCAAAGTGCCTTCGTTGGGATATGTTTTGATGGATGAAGGCAGCGGTAATTATTTTGGTAGGGAGCTATTAAAACATTATTACTATCAACGAATGCCGGAAGATTTGAGAATGGCATTTTCGAAGCAATTTTCTCTGGAGGAGAAGGATGTGCTCCATAGGTTGTATAAGTGTGATGCGCCTAACAAATACTTAGCGCAATTTGCTCCATTTTTAGTAGAACATAAGTCGCATGAGTTTGCACGAGAGTTATTGGTTCACGGCTTTTCAGCGTTTATTGATAACCAATTGATTCAATATTCGGAAGAACTGAAAACTAATCGGCTTTACTTTGTAGGCTCGATAGCGTTCTATGCACAAGATATTCTACAGGAAGTTCTTTCTGGATATGGTTTTAAGGCCCAGGGCGTTGTAAAATGTCCTATGGATAATTTGGTTCAAGCGATGTTAAGCGGCAATTCAGTGCAACTTAAATAGTGTCGATATGCAAATTGAAATTGATGGTGATAACATCATCAACTTTAATTAATCCCATAAGTTTTTTAGGGTTTTCCAAGTCGAAGTCGCGAATATTCAATTGCAATTTTCCTGAAATGGATAAGTCGTCTTTTCCGTCGTAGGTTACAGGAACGGTGTATTCCTTAGTTTTGCCTGCAATTTTAAAGTCTACTTTAGCTTCTACCAGCTTTTTATCGGATGCAGAAGGAATGACTTCTTTTAAGATTAAATAAATATCTGGATAGGTTTCTGCTTTGATTAAATCCTGGAAATCCTTGTTGATGAGTTTTTTTCCACAGTCAAAAAGATAAGTGTTCAGCTTAAGGTTTGCTTTTTTGAAAAGGATATTATCTCCCTTTTTTCTGAACTCAACTGGGATGGCTTCTTCTAAGGTTTTTGAGTCGAAGCCACAATTAAATTTATTGATGTTTGTGTTACCTACGATAGTAAGTTTGCTATCTGGGTGTATTTTTACATTGATTTTGTAATTTCCGGTTGAGGACGATACACAGAGTAAAATGCATAAAAAAACTAGCGTAGGTAATACAAACTTTTTCATTAATAGTATTCACTTTAAATAATAGACTTAAGGTGTTTCTACTTTAGAAACTTATGACGGCCTCTACCATGACGCCATCAAATTTACCATCTTCAAGTCTTCCAGTGGCCCCGTCATAGTTTTGGGTCACATATTCTACTTTCGTTAAAATATTTTTAGTCATAAACCAACCCGCAGCGGCCTGAAATCTTTCAACGGTAATATCATCGGTGCCGTCGTATTCTGAATTTACGACGTTATATCGACCACCAAGATAAAAATTTTCTTTGTGACCAAAGCGATAAATTAATTCGGCGGCGTATTGCTGGGTCTTTCCGTCCTTTCTTGGAGTTACTACAACAACATCATCTACAATACTTGTGGTGGCGTTGGTGGATCCCGAAGCACTTTCAATAGTTCCGAACAATTCCAATCCCCCAAATTTAATAAAAGGATTGAACATAATGGCTGTGATACTGTTTCTAAAACTAGGCGAAAAGCGTCCGGACCTAAATGCGCTGGACCCGGGAGCCTCCAAGATACTGTAATATCTTGAACCAGCACGGTCTGCAGAATATAGATAAAGACTTGGTACATACCCAGTGTTGTAAAGGGAGCCTGTTAGCCTTATTCGGATACGTTCTGTTATTTGACTGTCATATCCTAATTTTGCCAAAAAGGAAAGGCCTCCGGTTTTTCCGTTGGAGCCTTCCACTACCGATTGGTTAAGCTTTCCATTGGCAACGCCTATCATTCCTAAAAAGCCATTTCTTTGGTGGTACACTTCGGCCCCAACTTCTGTCGTAAAGGAATCCATGATTAAGTTTCCAACAAACGGATTGTAAATGGCTTGGGCATTGTCTGTCCTTCTAAAATGCGCATCCCCGTAGTTGTTTTCCATATGACCAATTCTAATAGTGGTATATTTCATAAAACCGTCCATAAGGCCATCACTAATGAAGTTTAAGTTGTCAATTTGAAAGTATCCACCTTTTACGTAAGGTTCTGGATGGTGGCGAGACGATAAATAGGTTCTTAAGTGCATTCTTACTCCAGGTGCTAAAGCCACGTCTAAGTCGAGGTTGGCGGTTGCTAAATTGAAGTTGTAGCCTATAGATTCCAATTCCGCTGCTCCGGAATTTTCATGGTCCAAGGCTTGAAATTGCAAAGCAAAGGAACCTCCAACGCGTACTTTTATACCGTCAAAAGTTAAAATGCTGTCCTTTGGATCTTCAAATACGTTGATCCCTGATTGGTCTGGGTACCTAAAGTTGTCTAAATGTCGTTTTTGGGCATGTAAAGAAATACTGCCCAATAGCATAATAGCTATTCCTAAGCATTTAATGGTTGCTTTCATAGTGTTTAAAATTAGTGGTTGAAAAATGGATGGAAATTATTGGCTTAGAACAGAATTGAACTTAATGGTTACTTCATCTCCTGTTTTAACGGTGCCAAAAACCGCTGTGGGAGGGTCAATTTTAAACGTGGACATTTTAAAGGATTTTGCCCCGTTAAGTTTTACCGTGTTGCCACTTATTTCCATAGTGAAGTCCAAATCGGTTGAGTTGGTCACCCCGGCTATACTTAAATCTCCCGTAGAGCTAACTTTGAATTTGCCATCGCTCACTTTTGAAATGCTTTTTACTTTGGTGAGTTTAAAACTGATGGTTTTGTGCGATTTGGTTTTTAAAGCCGTGTAGGTGTTTTTGTCCATAGCAGATTTACCGCTTTTTAAACTTTCGGCTTCAATTTCAATTGCAAGGGAACTAATCGAAGGTTCCGAGCCTGAATTGTTAATAACAATGCTGCCTTTCTGCTTTTCGGCAACTTCTTCCCAATCATGTAAACTTGAAGTTCCTTCCACAGTCAATTTTGAAGAAGAATTGTTTAACGTAAATGTTTGGGCTGATGCATTAAAAGAAGCACAACAAAGGAAAAGTCCCAAGACAATGCTTAAAATGCTGCTTGTAAAAGTAATTTTTTTCATAACTGATGGATTAAAAGTGTTCTAAAGATAGTAAATATATTGAATACTAAGTATTTACATGTTTTCAAATTGTTATGAGATGTTTTTGAAAGGTTATCAATATTTTAGGCTTTTGAAGATATATAGGAAGGAAAACTTTAACCTTTTGATTAGCTTTATAGTCTAAAAAAGTTACATGAAACTAAAATATATTTTGGGGCTGTTAGGGCTCATGTTTGTGAGTTGTAAACCCGAACAAAATACGGAGAAGAAATTTATGCCTTCCAATGCTCGATTTGAATATAAGGGCCGGGTAGCCATGCATGATAATGGGGACAGAGCCTTGGTAGGATCGGCGTCTTCAGTGGCTTTTGGAGTAAAGGGAGATTCGGTGACGGTGTATTTGAAGTCTCAATTTAGGCCGCGAAATTATGTGGTGATTACTATTGATGGGGAATATCAAGAAAGGTATACTATTAAAGGCGATAGTGTTAACAAAATGGTGCTTAAATTAGATGGAAAAGAAAGCCATTACATAGAAATTTTTAAAGCCACCGAAGCGGCCAGTGGTGAAGTGATATTTAAAGGAATCGAAGCCGAAGCATTGCTTCCTATTGAAAATAAAGCATCCTTATCCATTGAGTTTATTGGAGATTCTATTACCTGTGGCGCGTTAGCCGATAATAGTGGCATTCCTTGTCATGAAGGAGAATATATCGATCAACATAATGCCTATTTGGCTTATGGGCCAAGAGTGGCAAGAGCTTTGAATGCTGATTTTGTGCTAAGTTCGGTGTCTGGTATGGGAATGTACCGTAATTGGAATGATGAAAATATAGACGAGCCTATTATGCCGCAGGTCTATGAAAATTTATATCTCAATAGAGATGCTTCAAAACCCTATGATTTTTCGTTTCAACCAGACTTGGTAAGCATTTGTTTGGGCACGAACGATATGTCCAGTGGAGATGGCGTGAAAGAGCGTTTGCCATTTAATGCAGAAAAGTTTACGGACAATTACATTAACTTCGTGAAAATGATTTACGGTCATTATCCCAATACAAAAATTGCATTGCTCAATAGCCCGATGATTCAGGGAGAAAACAATGAGGTTTTGGTCAATTGTCTTGAAAAAGTGCAATCTTATTTCAAGGAAAATATGCAAAAGGAGATTGCTGTTTTTCAGTTCGACACCTTGTATGTTAATGGCTGTAACTACCACCCAAGTGTTGAAGAAAATGAAATCATGGCACAACAGTTAGTGCCGTTCTATCAAGAAATTCTGAATAAAAACTAAAAGATTATGTATACGGCTTCCGAAAAACGATATGATACCATGGAGTATCGTAGATGTGGAAACAGTGGTTTGTTGTTGCCTGAATTGTCACTGGGCTTGTGGCATAATTTTGGGCATGTGGACCAATTTGACAAGGGAAAGCAAATTTTGCACACAGCTTTCGATAAAGGGATTACCCATTTTGATTTGGCCAACAACTATGGTCCACCTCCAGGATCTGCCGAGGAGAACTTTGGGAAAATCATGAAGAAAAGCTTCGCTTCCTACAGAGATGAAATGGTTATTTCTACCAAGGCAGGCTATTTAATGTGGCCGGGGCCTTATGGAGAATGGGGATCCAAAAAGTATTTGGTGGCTAGTTTAGATCAAAGCTTAAAGCGAATGGGCTTGGAGTACGTGGACATTTTTTATAGTCACAGGCCAGATCCAAACACGCCTTTAGAGGAGACTATGAAGGCTTTGGATTTAATCGTACGGCAAGGAAAGGCCTTGTATGTGGGAATCTCTTCTTACAGTGCTGAGGATACCAAAAAAGTGGTTGAAATATTGAAGGATTTGGGAACGCCTTGTTTGATTCATCAGCCAAGATATAACATGATGGACCGTTGGGTTGAGGGTGGTTTGTTGGAGGTTTTGAAAGATGAAGGAGTAGGTTGTATTCCTTTTTCTCCTTTGGAACAGGGTATCTTGACTTCTAAATATTTGAAAGGGATTCCTGAGGATTCCAGAGCGGCTAAAAGTACCGGGTTCCTTCAGTTGGATCAGGTTACAGCTGAAAAAGTGTCCAAGGCCCAAAAACTGAGCGCAATTGCTGAAGATAGAGGGCAAAGCTTGGCGCAAATGGCGGTTGCTTGGTTGTTGAAGGATGAGCGGGTGACTTCTGTTTTGGTAGGGGTTAGCAGTGAAAAACAGTTATTGGACAATCTCGGAGCTTTGGAAAATAAAACCTTTTTAACTTCGGAATTGGAAGCGATTGAAACCATTTTAAATGATACAAATGCGTAACTTATTTTTTATTGCGAGTTTTTTGATTGTTCAGGGAATTTGGGCAAATATCAGTTTGCCGGCCATATTTTCAGAGCATATGGTCTTGCAACAAAATGCCAATGTGAAATTTTGGGGTTGGGCGGCGCCAGATGAAGAAGTGGTGATCCAGCCATCGTGGACTTCTGAAATCTATAAGGTAAAAGCCAATGTTCAGGCCCAATGGGAAATGGAGATTCAAACACCTAAGGCTGGAGAAGGTTATTTTATTGTTATTTCAGGATATAATACCATTGAAATTAAAGATGTTTTGATTGGTGAGGTTTGGCTGTGCTCCGGGCAGTCCAATATGGAAATGTCTCCCGCCTGGGGTATTAAAAACAATGATGAGGTAGCTAAGGCCAATGTGCCTAACATACGTTTTTTTAGGGTGACCAAAACAACGTCTATCTACCCTCAAAATAATCTTCCAGGAAGATGGGAGGTGTGCACGCCTGAGACTATGAAAAACAACAGTGCCGTGGCCTATTTCTTTGCGCAACAGCTCCAAAGTAAAATACTAGATACTCCTGTTGGTTTGGTAGTGTCCGCTTGGGGAGGAACGCCTATTGAAGCATGGACTCCAGAAGAAACTATACTTGAAAATCCTGTTTTAAGAGAAGCGGCTCAAAAATTAACACCTGTGCCTTATGGACCAGTGGAGCCTGCACGGATCTTTAATGCTATGATACAGCCTTTGGTAGGCTATCAATTGGCGGGTGCTCTTTGGTATCAAGGAGAAGCCAATGTTGGGGCCGATATCTATGATACGTCTCTAGAAGCGATGATTCAATCTTGGAGAAAATTGTGGAGTGCCGAATTTCCATTTTACTATGTGCAAATAGCGCCTTATAATTATGGGGAGGATATCTATTCGGCAGTGAAAATTAGAAACGCTCAACGCAAGGTTTTGCACCGTGTTTCCAATATCGGAATGGTGGTCATTGATGATGTGTCTACGGTAGATGATATTCACCCTAAGGATAAAAAGTCTGTTGGGGTGAGGTTGGCCAATTTAGCTTTAAACAAGCATTATAATGCAATTGATGTGGTTGCAGAAGGACCTTTGTTTGAAAAAGTAGATTTTGATGGAAAAAGGGCTGTTTTGATTTTTAAAAATAATGATGGTCTCTATCTGTCATCCTCGGAATCTTTGTTTGAAATTGCTGGAGACGATAAAGTGTTTTACAAGGCAAACGTAAAGTTGGTGAATGGAAAAGTGGAATTAAAATCGAAGGAAGTTAAAACGCCAAAATATGTAAGGTTTGGTTGGAACAATTCCTATCAATCCAATTTGTTTAACGGTGCCCAGTTGCCGGCTTCTTGTTTTACTACAGAATAAAAAAAATCCCCGAACATTATTCGGGGATTTTTTTATCTATTTAAGTAGACTGTCATTTGCTTTTTTGATCAATTCTAAAGTTGAAGTGTCTGAGGCAAACACCGAATTCAAACCTTGTGGTTCTTGTGGAGGATCGGCACTAAAGTCGTCGCCATGTTGCCATTTTCCGTTTGAAGGATTGGTTTTGGCGTAGCCTGCAAAGCCCCAAAAGTTCAAGCCGGCCAATACACCTTGTTTCGCTTTGCTGTCCGCAATTCTATTGAAAATGGCATTATAGAAGGTATTTCTATTTTCGATGGAAGCGTCTAGAGAAAGACTTTCTTTTTCTCTTGGAAATCCAAACTCCGACATCACGATTGGTTTTTGTTGTTTTTGGGCAATAGCAATATGTTCATTCATATAGGCATTGGCTTTTTCAATGGATTCTTGTGTGGTTACTTGTTCATTGTTAATATCATACCATCCCCAGTTTTTTGGCCACATATGCATGGTCAAGTAATCGATGTTTGGATTGTCGTGTAATCTCTCATACATTGCAAGATCTTGCAGGTAACTTGCTTTTCCTTCAGCCCCGGTTGAGATGAGGTGTACAGAATCCAAAGATTCCATAAGATCAACAGTTTGTTTGAGCCAGCCAGAAAAAGCTTCCTCATGATCTGGAGTCATTAATACACGAGGTTCGTTGGCAACCTGCCAGGACATAATGGTATTGTCTTCGGTGTATTTCAAACCGGTGTAGGCGTTGGTTCTTCTCATGATGAATTTCACATGCTTGTAAAAAGCTTCTTTACATGGTTCGCAACTGTGGAACTGCTTGGTATAGTTCATATATTGGTCCCAAGTATATTGTTCCAAGAATGGGTTAGGAACTTCGCCGTAACCGTTCCATTTCAAGTATTCGGACATTCCTCCGGACCAAATCCAGTTGTTGTTCAAATATAAAATGGCGTACATGTTGCGTTTGCGCATTTCGGCCATAAGGAAATCAAGGCCGTCCAGCAAATCCTCGTTGTAAACACCTTGTTCAGGCTGCAGGGCAGGATGCACTCTAGAGTCGCCACCATCACCTTCGGCGCCAGCTAAAATTCTAAGGTTATCAATTCCTATAGATTTCATGAGGTCGAGCTCCTTGATCAAGCGCTCTCTGTCGCCACCATTTTTGGCACCAATAAGCGGTCCGTACCAATAATTGGCGCCTACGAAATAGTAGGGTTGGTCGCCTTTGTAAAATTTTGAATCCTTAACCTGAATTAAAGGCACGTCGTTAAGGGCAATTTCGCTAGTGGACTTGTTGTCTTCTGCAACAGTTTGCTCTTTGGCATTCTCTTTACAAGAAAAAGCCATGAGCAATGATAGTAATAGAGTTGGGTAAATTCGCATTGTTTAATGGTTATGGTAATGAATACATGTCTGGAAGTTCGCTTTCCAGCGTAGATTTAGACTTGTCTGTAAATTCTATAAAATCTGCCACGTCCGATTGTCCAGGTACAGGGGTGCAATACGTATTTTCGCTGTTGCTCCAAAACATCATATACGCAACATGGTTGTTGTTTTCGGAAATGGCGTTGTATAGATTTGTAGAATAGAAGTTGGAAATTGGATTGTTTTCTCCAGGGGTTACAAAATAGCCAGTTTCCGTGAGGGCGGCAATTTTTACCTTCTCCTTAGCCAAATCCGAAACGATTTTAAGCTTGTTGTTGGCAGCGGTCACACCACCTTGCCCTTGATTGTTGAAATCGCCATAGTTGTCCATTCCTAAGATGTCAACATAAGCATCGCCAGGATATCTAGACAAATATTCTACGGAAGAATTAAATTGATTATCTGGGGCAAAGGCAAATAAAATGTTGTCCACGTTTAAAGTGTCCTTAAGGTAAGTGACGGTAAACTGCCATGCCGTTTTAAACTCTTGGGCCGTGCAATAGGCTTCTCCCCACCAAAACCAATTGCCGTCAAATTCGTGGAAAGGCCTAAAGATAAATGGGACTTTCTTTCCGTCTGAACCAATCATATTATTGGCCACTTCGGCTACTTTGTTAAGTTTTTCCTTATAATAGTCATGATTTGCGCCTCCGGGAAGGATGCTTTTAAAGGCGTTGTTTTTTTGAAATTCGGTCATTTCACTAGTGTAGAAATGCTCACCTTCGTAAGGCTCTCTTAGGTGCCATGTAAAACCAACAACCATGCCTTTGTTGTAGGCTTCAATGGCGTGTGAAGTTATTTGCTGTTCTTGTTGGTAAAACCAATTTCCAGAGGAGCCATCGTTTTGGTCGTCTGTAATAAACATAAAATCCAATCCAATTAATCCAGGGTCACTTCCTGTAGTTTTCTTGATATCCGAATCTCCAGAATTGTTATTGTAAAAACTGCTAAAAGCGTCTTGTTGTCCAATAATGAATTTGGTTCTGGATAATGTCTTTAGGTTGTAGAACAAGGCTACAGTTTCGGCCGTGGCGTTTGGATTGACCATGTAATTTGGGGTATCCTGTGCCTGTAAAATAAAGTCTTCTGGAATTTCCGAAATGGTGATCGTAGCCGAATTTGGATTGCCGATAATTGCATTGCTGCTCACCTCTATAATTTCAATCTCTACGGTTTCATCGCCTTCGGTTTCGAGATCGTCGATTATGGTTAAAGGAATGGTGAAACTTGTAGTGTTTGCAGGAATGGTTGCCGTGTTGGAAATGGTTTGATAATCTTCTCCGTTGGTGGCGCTTCCGTTGATGCTTAATGTAACCGTGGTGGCGGAACTGGAGGCTCCCGTAAGTGTTAGTTTGAAAGAACTGTTGGTGCCTGGTTCCTCTGCGGTGCTGTTTGTAGCGGCAATACTCACCTTTGGAAGGGTGTCTCCATCTCCATCGGAGTCGCTATCGTTTGAACAATTGAACAGCGTCCAAAAGATAGTGGTTAGCATTGCTAATTTGGCAAGTGTTTTCATGGTGTTATGGTTTTGGACTCAATATGATGCAGGCACGCGATGTGTGGTATGGTGCCTTCCACATGCTGACTTTGTCCTCGTTTTCATAAGGTGTTCCATTGTCATCAACCCTAAAATGCCACTCTCCATTTTTGTGGTCTATCAAATGGGTTTTGGTGAATTCCCAAATAGGCAGGGAAGCTGAAAGATACTTTTGATCTTTGCTTATATGATAGGCATAATTGAGACCAACTAGAGCTTCGACCTGTGGCCACCAGTGACGGTCATGGTCAATATGATTGGTACTTAGGTTCTTCTCATTGATAACTGCGCCTTCTTTGTCAATGCCTTCGGAAAGAAAAGCATCGGCTACTTGAATAGCAATGGCTTCACATTCTTTAATCAGTACGTCATCTCCAAGTG
The DNA here is from genome assembly GCF_030908385.1 of Mangrovimonas sp. YM274. Taxonomy (NCBI): domain Bacteria; kingdom Pseudomonadati; phylum Bacteroidota; class Flavobacteriia; order Flavobacteriales; family Flavobacteriaceae; genus Mangrovimonas; species Mangrovimonas sp. YM274. The sequence continues at coordinate 3,610,797 of NZ_CP133091.1, read as the reverse complement.
CTTTTGCGGCTTCAATTACCAACCAAGCAGTTTCTATATCGTGCCCATAGGAAATGGTGTTGCTCAAGAGTTTCCACTCTTCATCAAAAAATAAATCGTAATGATTGGTTTTGTTTAAGAAGGTGTCATTGAATAATATTATCAGCTCGTAAAGCGAAGCTCTTAAGTTTGGGTGGTCATAAATTTTTAGTAATGAAGTGTAGGCTTCCAATACATGAAGGTGGGTGTTCATGGTTTTAGCGGCGTTCATGTCTTTTTCGCTCAAGCGCATGTCTTCAATAGGCGTCCAATCTTCATTGAAAGCTTCTAAATAGCCCTTGCGCTCGTTATCCTTGGCGTGGGTTTCCAAAAGCTGAAACAATTCAATAGCCCATTGTTTGGCGGCTTCGTCACTAGTTACTACATAATATTCAGATAACGCATAAATACCAAATGCTTGTGCATATACCTGTTTACGTTTGTTGGTGGGAGCTCCCGTATAATCGAGTTCCCAAAACAAACCTTTATGAATTGTATCCCTAAAATAGTCGTTTAGGTATGTAAAGGCTCTATCGCAAATGTCTTTGTAAGTGTCTGTTTTTAAATGATTGGAGGCTGCTGAAAATGACCATAAAATGCGCGTGTTCAAAATAATTCCTTTGGAAGCCAATGGGACTAACTGATTGAAATGATTTCTTGTTCCAACGAAACCACCAAATTCCATATCGAGCGTATTATCTACCCAATAATTGAGAATGTGTTTCAGTTCAGCAGCAAGCTCCTGTTGTAAATTTTTATATGCCTCAAGCATTATAATGCCTTATTTTTATTGATGAGGTCAATGATGTTTTGCACCGATCCTGCCGAAATAAAGGTGTCTTCGGGAGTGTTGGTGACATAATCGACCAATTTGTCAACGGTAGAAGTGGCAACATGCATTCTGGTATCTGAAGAGGCATAGTAGATATAAACCGTTCCATCCGCATCTTCAATCCAGCCGTTTACAAACAAAACGTTGGAAACGTCTCCTACTCGCTCGTTGCCGATAGGTCCCATAAAATGACCCGCGGGTTGATGCGTTACCTTGGAAATATCATTCAAATCTGTCATGAACATGTACAAGGTATAACGCAGTCCAGCTGCAGTGTTACGAACACCATGAGCCAAGTGTAGCCATCCTTTATCGGTTTTGATTGGGGCTGGCCCCAAACCATTTTTCAATTCGTAAACGGTATGGTATTCTTTATTATTGATGATGGTTTCATTTTCTACCACGGGGTTGTTCATGTCATCAATGAAACCAAGGCCAATGCCTCCGCCGCTTCCAACACTGATGAAACCGTCCTGAGGTCTGGTGTAAAGTGCGTATTTGTCATTTACAAATTCTGGGTGCATTACCACATTGCGCTGTTGTCCTGTATTGGAAATAAGGTCAGGAAGGCGTTCCCAAGTCATTAAATCTTTGGTGCGGACAATTCCTGCATTGGCTACCGCTGCACTTGTATCTCCAGCAGGAGCGTCGGAGTCTTTGCGTTCGGTGCAAAAGATGCCGTAGATCCAGCCGTCCTCATGTTGGGTCAAGCGCATGTCGTAAACATTGGTGTCTGGATTGCCTTCAATTTGAGGAATCACGCAAGGTCGGTCCCAAAACTGAAAGTTATCAATCCCGTTAGCGCTTTCAGCCATGGCAAAAAAGGACTTTCTGTCATTTCCTTCAACCCTTACACATAACACGTATTTGTCCTTCCATTTGATGGCGCCTGCATTAAAAGTGGCATTAAAGCCAATGCGTTCCAAAGCATTTGGATTGGTAGTTTCGTTTAAGTCGAATCGCCAATGTAACGGCACATGGGCAGCTGTTACAATGGGATTTTTATAGCGATTATATATACCGTTATGGCTGAAAATTGGCTCGTTTTTTTGAGCGATCAATGCGTCAAATTCTTCCTTAACTTTTTGAAGTTTGGAGCCAACAGGGTAAACATCGTTTTGCATCATCTTAGTCTAATTTTTCTTCTAAATTATTCCACCAATATTTTTTCAATAGGAACACACAAACAATTAAAATGGCTATTGAAATGTATATTGGTAATGTCTGTCTGAAAATGAGGTACATTGGAAGGATTACCAAAACCGTTTGGGCAATGGTGCCAATAAGCACATTGAACATGTCTCTTCCAAAGTCTGTATTTTTTTTGAATCCAGGAGTTTCTGCTTCCAGTTTATCGTGAATTGGTTTCCAGAATCCCCAAGGACGCACGTTTTTGTAAAAAGTTTTTAATACCTCCTCGTCGGTTGGAGGTGCGGTGTAGGTACCTATAACGCAACCTATCAAAGAAATGATTAATAGGATTGGGAATAGGTAAAGGCCTAAAACATTAGGGAACAGTTCAGGAATGATGGCGGCCGATAGCAAACCTGCAGCCATTCCCCAGAAAAAGCCTTCTCCGTTAAAGCGCCACCAGTGCCATTTTAGGATGTTGGCACCAACATAACTTCCGTAAAGCACGGAAACAATCCATTGCAGTACCGAGTTGACATCTTTAGCGAAGAAGCCTAAAACAATACTGATTAGGACAACCACTATACCTGTTAGGTAGTTCATGTTCTTGATTTGGTTAGCACTGGCGTTTGGCGCCTTGTATTTTAGGTAGATGTCATTTACCAGGTAGGCTTGAGCAGCATTTAAAGTGCCTGCGAAAGTGGACATGAAAGCAGCGATCAGCCCGGCCAATAGTAATCCAAGAAGTCCTACTGGAACAAATTGCATGATAGCTGTTGGAAGGATCAATTCAAAGTCGATGTTTCCAGCGGCATTTTCCAAGTTTAGTTTTTCGTAGTAGATCAAGGCTAAAGCGGCAAACCCAGCGATCATTAAATAACGGATTGGCATTAAAATAACCGATACAAATCCACTCATTTTAGAAGCTTCGGCAGGTGATTTTGTGGAAAGAATTTTTTGCATGTCGTAGGTTGGGGCAGGCCCAGCAACACTCACTAGCACACCTTTGAAGACCATCATCATAAAGAAAATAGTAAAGAGCCCGAAACCGTCTTCCTTGATTTTTTGGTTAACTTCTGGGATGATATTACTCCAGTCTAAATTAAGTTCCCAACCAAAGAACGGGCTGTCCCATCCTTCTGGAACTGTGAGTCCTTGGGTGCCTACAGCGTGGAATCCTAGATATCCAATAACTAAAGCGGCAATGGTCATGATGGCAAATTGCACCACATCGGCCCAAACAATTCCGGACATTCCTCCCAATAGGGAATAGAATACGGCGAACAGGGTGAAGATGGTTCCGTAGAAATGTGGTACGTATTCTGGGGTGACATTAAATGGCACATAGTTGCTGACCATTTCCCATGGAATGAAAATTTCGATGAATTTTCCTAGGCCTATAAAGCCATAGGCTAGATAGCCTAAACACATGATCAGGGCAAAAATCACGACAATTATATGAGAAAGTTTTGCGCCTTTTTTGAATCCAAAGCGCGTCCCAATCCATTCCGCACCGGTTGTGGCATTGGATCGTCTGAGCCATTTGGAAAGATAGACCATCAAGAATATTTGGTTGAACACGGGCCATAGCCAAGGAATCCACGCACTTTTAATTCCGTACACAAACATGAGGGTTACCAGCCAAATAGTTCCTGAAATGTCGAACATTCCTGAGGCATTGGATAGGCCCAGCATGTACCATGGAATGGATTTTCCTCCCAATAAATAATCGTCTTTACTTTTTTGTGCTCTTTTTCTAAGGTAAAGCCCAATAAATACAATGGTGGCCAAATACAATAGGATGATAATAATATCAACGGTGTGCAATAATTTCATAAGTTAGTTTTTTATGTCCTGCAAAAATAAAGTTTTGGGGAGGGCTTTAAAGGTTTTAAAGTCATTTTCGCTAGGGTGGCCCTTGTAGGGCATATAATGATGGTCGGTTCGGGCGTTCCTCCAAAACAATACCCAGGCAATTCCTGAATTTTCTATAGCAGGGTACAATACTTCGGTAAACCAATTTGGGGTGGATAAGGTTTCTAAACCAGTTTCCGTAAAAGCATAGATTTTTCTTTTTTGGCTGGCAATATCTTTTACGATTTTTAAATCATTCACAACTGATTTTATATAGTCTTCCGAATTTTTAAAGTCGTAAATGTCAATTCCCAATATGTCCACATAATCGTCGCCAGGGTAGTATTTAAGGTAATCGTCTGTAGGGTTGAGTTTGTTTGGGGAATAGGCGTAAAGCAGGTTATGAACTTCGTGCTTGTCTCTTAAAAGTTCTAGAGTTTCTATCCAAAGCGTTTTATAATCTTCAGGGCTACAGTTCCCTTCTCCCCACCAAAACCAAGAGCCGTTCATTTCGTGGAACGGTCTAAAAATAATAGGGACTATTTCGGTTTCAGTCTTAAGTGATTTCATGAAATCGGCTACCCTTGACACCCAAAGTTCATAGGTGTCCCTATGTTTACCTCCTTTAATAATGTCTTTAACGGCAGGTGTTTTATCCCATGAATTCCCTCCAGAAGTGGGATTGTCCAAATGCCAGCTAATTGTAATGATGCCTCCTTTTTTGTAGGCGTCTATGATAAGGTCTCTCATCGATTGAAAAGGAACAGCGTCAAGGTTTCTGTCGTTGCCGAGTTCAAGATGGCCTATGTCAAAACCATAAACAGCGGGGTAATCTCCGCAGACCTCATAGACGTCACTTTTAACTGGTGCTGTATTGTGTTCGTAATTCCAACCAATGCCATATGAAGTAGCATCTTGGTGTCCTATTGCAAAGCCATTTTTTGAAATGGTTTTCAATTTATAATAAAGATTTTTTACACTATTTGATACTTTTTTGTCAGAAAGTTGCAATTCTGGAACTTCGTTGTGTTGGGCTTGCGCACAAGCGAAGTTGAGAGCTAAAAATAGAATTGCAAATTTCTCTATGAATGCATTTTTATTAATGATAATCTGCATTTTTTATGAGTTGATTTAGTTATTTGATATTTTTATGCGGTATAATTGTAAAATATTTATTTTTGTTAAGTAAAAATTACAGTATTCAAAATTAAACATACAGCTAACATATTCATGATATTATTTTATCAATATGTTACAATATAATTGCAAATTAAATGGACATACTCAAAAAGGTGCATCGCGAGATTACGCCCTTATCTCCAGAAGATAGCTTCTTAGTGTTTGACAGAATTAAGAATGATTTTGATTTTCCTATTCACTTCCATCCAGAATACGAGCTCAACTTTATCAGCAATGGTGAGGGGGTGAAACGTGTTGTTGGGGATAGTGTAGAGGTGATTGATGATGTGGAGTTGGTGCTGGTTGGGCCCAATCTGCATCACGGTTGGTTGACTCATGATTGTAAAAGTGAAGCCATTCATGAGGTGACCATTCAGTTTCATGAAAACCTTTTGAACAAGGAGTTGTTGTCCAGAAAAATAATGAAGTCCATTAAGGATATGTTTGAAAGATCCATTCATGGAATCCTGTTTTCCAAAAAGACGGCTGCCGAAATTGGGGAGCGTCTGGGGCAGGTGTCCAAATTGGATGGGATGGACTATTTTTTGGAGTTGGTATCTATTCTTCACGACCTCGCCAACTCCAGAAATCAAAGGCTTTTGTCTACTTATACTGTGAATCGGGACAATTTTGAGAATAGTGATAAAATTAAAATTGTGTATGAGTTTGTGCAGGACAATTTTGAAAAGAAAATATCTCTTTCTGAAGTAGCAGAATTGGTGAATATGAGCAATGTGTCCTTTAACCGTTTTATGAAAAAGAGAACTGGAAAAACCTTTGTAGATTATGTGAATGATGTTAGGATTGGTTATGCCTCGATGTGGCTTTTGGAGAAGGATATGAGTATTTCCGAAATCGCATTTAATTCCGGGTTTAACAACATTGCTAATTTCAATAGAGTATTTAAAAAACTTAAAAATTGTACGCCTACTCAGTATAAGAACGAATTTTCTGGCATCAAAAGAATCCTCTAAGCGTTGGTTGGTGTTTAGTGTGGTGCAGTATTAAGTGTATTTGATTTTTTGAATTTAAAGTGAAGTGTAAGCTTTTGTGGGAGAGTATTTTGTGTGCTTTTGGAGTGTTTCGGCTTATTTATTTTAGCTGTAAGTGAAATATTATACAGGTAAATGACAAAATAATATTAACAGTAGCTTAACATTTGCTTTAAATTTGGATATAGCAAAAAAGGTATTAATTAATTGTATTAATATCAATTATAAGGCAGTTAAAATCAAAATTACTTAAATATACTGTACTAACACTTTAACAACATGCGAAAATTTAATCTGAAAAACATTTATAGGTGTACAAAATATTGTTACGCCTTTTTGTTCTTTTTTCTAGCTGGACAATTTGCCTTTGCGCAGTCACAGGTGACAGGAACGGTCAGCGATGAAAATGGGATGGCCCTCCCGGGCGTGAACATTTTAGAAAAGGGTACAACCAACGGAGCTGTTACAGATTTTGATGGCAACTATGTAATTAATGTCAAGCAAAATGCAACATTAGTATTTAGTTATGTGGGCTTTGTTACCCAAGAAGTGCCTGTGTCGGGACGGACTGCTGTGAACGTAGTTTTAAAAGAAAATTTAGAGAGTCTTGAAGAGGTTGTTGTGATTGGTTATGGATCGCAGTTAAAGGAAGACTTGAGTGGTTCTGTAGCAACTGTAGACACGGAAGCAATTCAAAACATGCCTCAGGTAAGTGTGGATCAATTGATTCAGGGGCGTGCTTCAGGGGTAAACGTTACGCTTAACTCTGGACAGCCTGGTAGTGCAGTGTCTGTAAGGATTCGTGGGGTAAATACCATTTCAGGGTCGGGGGAGCCATTGTATATAATAGATGGAGTGCCTATTTCTGGTGATACCAACAATATTGCAACCAGTGGACGGTCCATAGCTGATAATAATATAGGTCAAGGGGATGGGGCTACAGACGTAAGTCCCTTGGCGGCGCTTAATCCAAATGATATTGAAACGTTGAACGTTTTAAAGGATGCTTCTGCTACAGCTATCTATGGTTCCAGAGGGGCTAATGGGGTAGTAATCATTACCACTAAAAGTGGTAAAAATAAAAAGGGATCGCTTAAGTATAATACATTTATGGCTATCCAACGTCCTACCAACTTTATTGATGTCATGAACTTGCAGCAATATGCAAGATTGCAAAATGAAATAGGGACTATATATGGTTTGAATCTTCAGCCGGAGTTTGCGAATCCAAGTTTGTTGGGTGAAGGTACTAATTGGCAAAGCGCCATTTTTGATGATGCCTTGATGCAAAGTCATGAACTGTCTTTCTCAGGAGGAAACGACAATATGAATTACTTCATATCTGCAGGGTTTTTGGATCAAGAAGGAACCGTAATAGGTTCTGGGTTTGACAGAATCAATATCAGGTCTAATATTTCGGCGAACGTTACCGATAAAATTACGGTTGGGGCTAATCTAACAGCTAGTAGGACTAAAGATCAATTAACATTGAATAATGCGACAAACGGTATTGTTTTCTTATCTTTATTGAACAACCCAGCTACCGCGGTTTATAATCCGGATGGATCTTTTGCTGGTCCAGATGAAGATGATGACTTTAAAAATGAAAACCCAATAGCTAAGGCCTTAAGCCTTAAAAATACCTTGACTCGTAACCGTCTTTTTGGAAATATGTTTGCCGAAGTTCAATTGGGAAATAAAATTACCTATAGGGCTGAGTTTGGAGGGGACTTTGGTTTCAATTTAAGTGACAGATTTCAGCCTACTTTTACTTATGGCGAAATTACTGGAGGGGAGAGTTCGCTGAATGTAAGAAGAGAGAATAACGATTTTTGGATTGTTAAAAACTTAGTTACCTATAATGATCGTTTCAATGATAAACATGATTTAACAGTGCTTTTAGGGCAGGAGGCTCAAGAGTCCAGTTGGGAAGGTGTTATTGGAAGCGATGGGGATTTTGTGAGCAATGATGTACCAATTTTGGGTACCGGTGATGCTAACGATAATAACGAGCAATACAAAGGTAGCGCGGCATTGTCCTCTTTCTTTGGAAGGGTGATTTATTCCTTCGATAGCCGTTATAATATTACCGCTTCTTTAAGGGCGGATGGGTCTTCAAAATTTGCCGATGGTAAAAAATGGGGGTATTTCCCGTCTATTTCTGGGTCTTGGAGATTGTCTAATGAAAGCTTTATGAGTGATTTTGATGCCGTACAGAATATCAAGTTATATGGTGGTTATGGAGAGGTAGGTAATCAGGCCATTCCAAACTTTGCTTATGGCGCAAGATTGAATACTATATCTACGGGTGTGGGAACAGGTTTTGAATTCGCCAATTTTGCTAATGAAGATTTAAAATGGGAATCTTCGCAACAAACCAACTTTGGTTTGGACTTCTCTTTGTTTGATTCTCGTTTTGGGGCAACGGTTGAAGTGTACAACAAAGTATCAAAAGACTTTTTGTATCAATTGGCGGTTACAGATTTTATTACCGGTGGTAATTCACCAGGGGCTATTGGAGCTCCTTGGGTAAATCTGGGGGAAATGCAAAATAAAGGGGTTGATGTTACCTTAACGTATAAAACCATTGGGAGCGGTGATTTTTCATATAATTCTGCTTTAACGTTTTCGAAGTATGAGAACAGAGTCAACGAACTACTGGGGGATTTGACTATTTATGGTACGGTTACCATGAATACTTCCAATCAAATTATAACCATTACCGAGGTAGGTGAACCAATTGGGATGTTTTACGGTTACGAGGTTGAAGGTATGTTTAGAACAGTAGAGGACATGGAAGGTGCTCCTATACAATTTGGGCGTCCTTTTGAAGATGCTTTATTTTCTGCTACTTGGTTAGGGGATTTGAAGTTTAAGGATGTAAATGGTGATGGTGTGATTGATACTAATGATAGAACCGTAATTGGTAACCCACATCCAGACTTTACATTTGGATTCCAAAATTCTTTCAACTATAAAAACTTAGACCTTTCCATTTTCATGCAAGGATCTTATGGAAATGATGTGTTTAATGCAGTGGCAAGACAACTTACGGCAGGAAATGCTACATATACTAATCAAGCACCTTCCGTTTTAGATTATTGGTCTATGGATAATCCAAATGCTAATTCTCCGAGATTGGCAAGAAATGATACCCCAAATATTAATATTTCAGACCGTTATATCGAAGATGGATCGTATTTGAGAATTCAAAACGTAACCCTTGGATATACTTTGCCACATGATGTAACAAGATCTGTAGGTATTAGCCGATTGAGATGTTATGGAATGATCCAAAACCTTTACACCTTCACCAACTATTCGGGATATGATCCGGAAGTTGGGGTGTATAACCAGAATGCGCTGCTTATGGGAGTGGACAACGGACGTTACCCTACCCCAAGGATTTTTACGCTAGGATTTAATTTAGAATTTTAAAAACATCAGCTATGAATACATATATAAACAGACTATTTAAAATGAAACTTATAGCCGTATTAACGGTGGTGTTGGGCTTGTCGTCCTGTACGGGAGATTTCTTGGATAGGCCACCGGAGGATTCATATAATGTTGATGAATTTTATCAAACTACCGAGCAGGTTAATGCAGCAACCAATGCGCTTTATACAAGGCCTTGGTACAATTTTGTTACCAATGTGTCTTGGTGTATTGGAGAGATCAGTTCTGGGAATGGACGTACTTGGGACCCTAGAAATGGGGACTTTATGAATTTTGCCATTACAGGTGAGCATGGAACTTTAACCCAAGCTTGGGAGTCTTTATATGCTGTGGTGGCACAAAGTAATGCCGTAATTAACACCTTGCCAGAAAAAGTGGGTGCAGATGTTCCGGTAGATGTAGTTAATAATGCTATAGGGGAAGCTCGCGTAATTAGGGCTGCCGCTTATTTTTATTTGGTAAGAATTTTTGGATCTATTCCGATTATTGCTGATAATAACGAATATGTTTTGGAGCCTGTAGTTCCGCGTAATCCTGAATCTGATGTGTATGAGTTTATCAAAAGAGATTTGGAGTTTGCCATCGACAATTGTTATGAAAAAGTAAGAGGTTCTAATTATGATGCCAATGCTAAAGTCTCTAGCGGATCTGCTAAAGCTCTATTGGCGAAGGTGTATTTGTATGAGCAAAACTATACCATGGCCTATCAATTGGCGAGTGAGGTGATTAATTCCGGTGAATTTAAACTTTATGGAGGCGATGCTGAAGATGGAGATCCAACAGGAAGCTACTACGATTTGTTCTTAACGGCCAATGACAATAATCCAGAATCGATTATTGCTTTGCAATGGACCAATACTGGGGTATATGCAGAAGGAAACGGAGTGCAATCTTTGTTTGCTCCGGCCGGTGTAACAGGGTTCTCTGATGGGTGGTCTGCTGTGGGGCCTTCTATTGACTTGCAAGAGGCTTATGAAGATACTGAGTTGGATGAGAGATATTATGCAACCATAATGGCGCCAGAAGCCTATTATCCAGATTTAAATGGAGGTTATACGGTGTCTGAAAATATCAGCCATCAAGGAACCAATGCTGGAGTGAAGAAATATGTAGTTGGAAACGCTGAAACCAATGGAGGTGGAGCCCAACAAAGTTATCCCAACAATACCTATATTTTACGTTATGGGGAGTTGTTGCTTATTCATGCTGAGGCCGCTTTAGGCGGAGGTGGTTCAATGGCTGATGGAATTGCATCATTTAATAAAGTGAGACGCAGAGCAGGATTGGAAGATAAACCAAATCCAACTTTGGATGATGTGTTCAATGAAAGACGTATTGAGTTGGCTTATGAGTCTGAATTTTGGTACGATGTGGTAAGAAGAGGGCCAGATTTCGCCTTGAATTTCTTAAGCAATACCGAAAGAGGAACATATAACAATGACACTGACCCGCCTTCGGTTTGGTCGGAAACTTATACCGCAACAATGGATGATTTGTTGTTCCCGTATCCAAACAATGAAATTGAGAATAACCCAGCGCTTTTGGAGCCGCCAGTACCTTACGATTTTGAATAAAAAGAAGACTATGAAAACAATGCATATAAACTTACAGAAGGCAAGATGGTTTGTGGTAATGATAATTGCAGCATTGCAGTTAACATCTTGCGAGAACGACTTTAAGGATGCCCCAACACCTGATGCTTCAGAACCGCCGGTGATTACCAGTGTGAGTGAAGTGTCTGAAGATGTTGTGGTGACCCAAGGGGTTTTAAATAGCACTTATATTATAAGGGGAGAATATCTCGGTAGTTTGCTTAAAGTGTACTTTAACGGATATCAAACTGGATTTAATCCAGCATTAGTAACTGACAATGTTGCTTTTGTAACGGTTCCTGAGCAAGCACCTTATGTAAATCAACCTAATATTTTGCGTTTGGAAACTTTGGGAGGATCTGTTGAATATGATTTTTCCCTGTTAACCATTACAGACTTTACAGAGGAAACTGTAGACGGTGTAAAATTGGTACACCTAATGGGTGGTGATTTTACCGATACAGCTACAGTGACCTTTGTAAGTGGTACAGAGGAAGACGGAAACCTTGTAGAGCTGGAAGCTGAAATAGTATCCATTGCTCCAGAATTGGTTACTGTAAAAGTTCCCGATGGAGTGGAGCAGGCTTATATATATTTGGCAACTACCAGAGGAGCGGTAGCGAGATCGGATTCCTATGGATTTTCATATTCCATCTATATAGATGATCTACATCCAGATTGGACGGTAGGAGAGTGGGGAGGAACCCATGAATTATATTCAACAGAGCATGCAATCGGGCAGTATTCCATAAAATGTATCAGGGAAGCTTGGTCCGGATTTACCTTCTGGGTGCCTAATATACCTTTTGATGAATACGATGCTATTACGGTGTCGGTTTATGGAACTGGAGCGCCGGGAGATACCGTAACCTTGGCAATCAACGATTTTGATGGAGCGGCAACGCATCAACCTATACAATTGATTCCGGGAGAATGGAATAAAGTGGTGATTCCATTGTCGGATTTCTATCCAAACGGAGGGGCTCCTAGTTCGATTTTCAGGTTGGATTTCCAAGAATCCTCGAATACAGGGTTGGCTCAGTATATTTTTTATATCGATGATTTTGGATTCCTGTAATTCATTCTCGGTATTATAGTAACTAAAACATATTAACTAAAAAGAAATAGAATGAAAGTGTCCAAAATATATCCTACGGTTTTGTTTGTAATCTTGGTATGCTTCTCGTCATGTAAGGACGATGATGACCAGTTTCCTAGTTTGGGAAATGACCCAAGAAGTATTTCTGAAGTAATTTCTGAAACTCCGGATTTGTCCTTGTTGAACGATGCCTTGGTACAAGCGGGTTTGGATGAAACTCTAGGGACTACATCTACTTACACCGTTTTTGCTCCAAATAATACGGCCTTTGGAAATGTGGATACGTCTGCATTGACCGAGGAAGAATTGCAAAATGCTCTGTTGAATCATGTCATTAGTACAGTAACTCCAGATTTTACATCTACGATGGCAACAGGCTATAGAAGCACTATGGCAATTGGCCCAGATGATCGCAATTTGAGCTTTTTTACCAACGCAAATACCGAATTGATGTTTAATGGTGTAGCCTCTTTAGTCGATGGTGCTTACGACATAGGTACTACCAATGGAGTGCTTCACACAGTCGATGCGGTATTATTGCCGCCTACAGTTGTAGATCATATTGCAGCTAATCCAGACTACTCTTCCTTGGCAGAAGCTATAGAATTGGCTGGATTGGGAGAGGCGTTGGCAGAGTCAGATCCTGAAAATGAAAACTATCCATTTACGGTGTTTGCTCCAAATAATAACGCCTTTGAAAGTTTGATGGCGCAACTTAATGGCGCTTTTGGGTGGACTTCTTTAAGTGAAGTTCCGGTAGAAGTGTTGCAGGAAGTTTTGATGTACCATGTTGTGACTGGTGAAAATATTTTAGGAGAAGAAGTGAATGGCACTACCCAAACAACGATGCAAGGTGAAACGTTTTCAATTAATGATAATTTAATTGATGATGCTTCTTACGATAATGGTGAAATTGTAATGACCGATGTGCAAGCTGTAAATGGTATGGTGCATGGTGTCAATAAAGTATTGTTGCCAGATTCTGTGTTCCAAACAGTGTTGAGTGCCACTTTGAATATTGTAGAACGCTGTAATGATAGAGGTTTTACGTCATTTACTTCCGCTGTTGAGATGGTGGGCTTGACCGAGACTTTAACCGCGGATGAGCTAACTGTTTTTGCACCTAACAACGATGCCTTTTTGGCTTTGTTTGCCATTGCTGGTAACTTTGAAAGTTTAGAAGATTTTGATACTCCTGAGGAATTGGCAGTATTGACAGATATTGTAAATTATCATTTGCATGCTGGAACATTAATGTCCAGTGAGTTTGTTGATGGTGGAGATGTGAGTACGGTTTATGGAGACGTTATTACAGTCGATTTAAGTGGGGATGACCCTAGGCTGCTGCCGACTTTTGATGCAGCAATTCCTTCCTTGGTGGTTACTACAAATATTGGGGCTACTAATGGAATGGTTCATGAAATTAATAGAGTCTTGGTCCCTGATGCCTTAGTAGGTGCTCTTGGAATTGAAACAGGGGAGAGTGGCTTGTGTCCTGTTGGAGATCCAGAATTGGTGTTTTTCGATTGGGATGCCAATGGTCCTTGGTGGGGTAATGTAAACGCCGAAAATGATCCGTCCTTGAGTATCGATGGATCTAGTTATGGTCGAGCCAATTTCCAAACAGGAGGGACAGGATGGCAAGATTTATTCTGGAGAAACGGTTCTACTTTAAATGGTCAAAATGTCGTTGGAAGTAACGTGAATGATTACGTATTGAAATTCGATTTGAGAACCATAGAGCCGCTTTCAGCTGGAATGTTTAGAATTCGTTTCCATGACGGGGATGGAGTCGATGCCTTTTACAACTGGCAGCCATGGGTGGATACCGGTGAGCCTTTAGAAACTGATGGATGGGAAACCATTGAAATTCCTTTGTCTGTGTTGGGTGTGCCTGATTTCAGTTTAGTGGATCAAGAATTCGGAATGGCCTTTGAAGGCGCTGATGTTTTGTTGAACTTCGCTATTGACAATGTGCGTTTTGATACTGCTGGTTGTGGTGGTGTTGATCCTGTGGATGATACCGATTTGGTATTCTTCGATTGGGATGCCAATGGTCCTTGGTGGGGTAATGTAAATGCCGAAAACGATGCAGCAATTAGTTTGGATGGATCTAGCTACGGTAGAGCTAATTTCCAAACGGGCGGTACCGGATGGCAGGATTTGTTTTGGAGGAATGGTTCTACTCTTAACGGCCAGAATGTGGTTGCTGATAATATTAATGATTACGTTTTGAAGTTTGATATTAATACTATCGAACCGCTTACCGCAGGAATGTTTAGAATTCGATTCCATGACGGTGATGGTGTGGATGCTTTTTATAATTGGCAGCCATGGGTGGATACAGGTGAAGCTTTTGATACGGAGGGTAATTGGATGACTATTACTATTCCTTGTTCTGTCCTGGGAGTGCCAGATTTTAGTTTGATTGACCAGGAATTTGGAATGGCTTTTGAAGGAGCCGATGTCCTGTTGAATTTTGCTATTGACAACGTTCGATTTGAAGCGCAGTAAAATTGATTAATAATAATTTGAATTAGTTTTTTTATTCCCTGTAAAATAAATTTGCAGGGAATATTTTTTAAAATATTTATAGATATGAAAAAGATTTTTGCCCTTATTTTGCTATTTGTTACAGTACAGATCCAAGCTCAAAAATTTGAAGGTTTGGCAGAAACACCTCCAATGGGGTGGAACAGTTGGAATACGTTTGGTACCAATATAAATGAACAATTGGTAAAGGATATAGCTGATAAATTTGTAGAGCTTGGCTTAAAGGATGCAGGTTACGAATATATTGTGCTTGATGATGGTTGGATGGCCAGAGAGCGCGACGAAAATGGAAATTTGGTGCCAGATCCAATAAAATTTCCCAATGGTATGAAGGCAGTTGCAGATTATGTACATTCCAAAGGTTTGAAATTTGGATTGTACAATTGTGCAGGGGCGCAAACCTGCGCGGGATATCCTGGAAGTAGAGGGTACGAGTATCAAGATGCTAGAAGTTATGCCTCTTGGGATGTAGACTATTTAAAATATGATTGGTGCAACACAGAAAAATTAAATGCTGAAGGAGCCTATATGACTATGCGTGACGCATTAAAGGCAGCTGGCAGACCTGTTGTGTTCAGTATTTGTGAATGGGGTGACAATGAGCCTTGGAAATGGGCTAAAGATATCGGACATTTGTGGCGTGTTACAGGGGACATCATTAACTGTTGGGACTGTGAGGTAGGACATGGCTCTTGGTCTTCATGGGGGATTTGGAAAATCATTGATATGCGTAAGGATATTCGTGGTGCTGCTGGCCCTGGTCATTGGAATGATTTGGATATGATGGAGGTTGGAAACGGAATGACAGATGCTGAAGACAGAAGTCATTTTGCTATGTGGAGTATCATGACGTCTCCTTTAATTATGGGGAATGATTTGAGAAGTGCTTCCAAGGAAACCATAAAAACATTATCCAATAAAGAGGTTGTTGCCATTAATCAGGATAAATTAGGAATCCAAGGGTTTCGTTTTACTAACGAAAATGGCCTGGAAATTTGGTTGAAGCCATTAGCAAATAATGCATGGGCCATGGTGTTTGTCAATATGCAGGATGAAGAGGTTGAAATAGATTTTGATTTCGCTAAGCATGATATTGGTGATGATGTACACGGTAGAATGTTAGATCCAAAACACAATGTTTATAACATTAGAGACTTATTTAATCACAAGAATTTGGGAGATACTTCAAAAAATATGAAGGCCAAAATTGGGGTTCACGATGTTCTGATGATTAAACTTGAAAAAAAATAATCACGAATTAAAAGATTTAGTAAATTTAAACCATGGGTACAAAAATAACGCTAAAGGATTTAGCGAAAATATTGAATGTGTCGGTATCAACGGTTTCAAAGGCTTTAAATGACAATCCTGAGATTAGTGTTGAGACCAGGACAAAAATTAAGGAGCTGGCGGAATCATACAGATATGTTCCGAATAATATCGCTCAAAGTTTAAAGTCTAAATCGACCAAAACCATTGGAGTTGTAATTCCGGCAATTTTGCTGGAATTTTTCTGTAAAGTGCTTTATGGTATTGAGAAAGAAGCTACTTCTCGCGGCTATAAAATTATTATATGCTTGTCAAATGAACTTCAACAAAAGGAGAGTGAGAGCATCGATACGTTCATTAATGGAAGTGTTGACGGTATTATACTTTCGTTGGCTGAAGAAACCCAAAAGACCAAAAATTACTCGCACTTTTATCGCAGTATGAATTATCATGTTCCAATGGTAATGTTTGATAGGGTTTCAGATGAGATTCAATGTGATAAAGTAACGGTTGATGATTTTCATGGGGCTTTCAAGGCTACGAAGTTCTTATATGAAACGGGATGTAGAAACATCGTATTTGTAAACCCGATTCCAACTATTAGTGTGGGGCAAGATCGTGAAAAAGGGTATTTAGATGCTTTGTCCGAGCTTCAAATCTCTCCCATGATATTGAATGTAGAGAACTACAATACAATTGAAAGGGAGCTGTCTGAGTTTTTAAGAACAAACAAAGTGGATGCTATCCTTGCAGCTGATGAATACTCGGCGGTTTTGGCCTTAAATGTTGCTAGATTGAACGGTTATAAAATTCCCGATGAAATTTCCGTAATAGGATTTACCAATGGACTTATGGCAGAACATTCCATTCCTTCATTAACGGTTGTAAGTCAGCATGCGGAGCAAATTGGTAGGGAGTCTGTAAAAGCTTTGTTAGATAGAATACAGGGGCATACAACAGAGACAACGCATCACGTTGTAGAAACTACAATTATTCACAGAAATTCGACTAAAAAAATAGTTTAATAAGCTATTTTCAAGATATATTTAACTTCAGAGCCACTTGTTTAATACTTGTAGCTCTGAAGTTTCTTTTTAAAATAGGTGCCGTGTCTTGAGGGGGTGTATTTATCATCTGTAAATAACCGTGGTGCCCACTCTTTGTCAAATACCCAAATCATATAGGATATGCCGCGTTCATCGCAATATTTAGTAATGGCATCTCCGTAACTTTCATCGCTAATAACCGGTTGGTGTGCTCCAGGGTCTTCGGGGCCGCAAAAACCAATTTCTGTGAGTATTATGGGGTATTTGTGTTTTACAAATCCCCAATCAGCAGTCCATTTAGCTTCCCAGGGCTTTTCTCTTTTTTGCGGATAGGGATGACTAACATAGGCAATGCCTTCAATGTCTAATGGGGCGTCTTGGACGGGGGTGAGATCATAGGCCCAATTAAATCCAGCAACCAAAGGGATACCCTGACCTCCATTGGCGCGTATAATCGTTATCATTTCTTTATTGAAATCAGACCACTGCTCCCAGGTAATGGTGCCAAGCTCATGGTTGTAGGTAGTGGGCTCATTAAAAAGTTCGTAAAATGCCACAGTTGGATTATTTCCGTAGCGCTTGGCAATCTTACGCCAAAAATCATAGGTTTCCTTTGGTGTGGTATCATAAATGTCTGATTGGTACATTTGGGTTCTAAGGTTGCCAATGCTATGCCAATCTATAATAACATACATGCCTAATTCCCCTGCCCATTTAATCCCGTCGTCTAAAAGTTGTAGATAAGCTTCATGGCCTCGTTCATTCCATCTGGGGGGATGCACAGGAAATCTAACTAAATTGGCACCCCAATTTTTGATTTCCTTAAAATAACTTTTGGTCCAATAACCATCCTTCTTCAGCTTGTCAGGATCACTAGTGTTTAAACCTCTGAAAATAATTGTATCCCCAGCTTCCGTGGTAAAGCTATTTCCTGTAACACTAATTCGTGACATTTTACTTTGAGCATGCAGGGTAAGGGTGAGGCATGTGAATATGATTAACAAATAGTTTTTGGTAGTCATTTTGATTAAATATAAAATTGATGATTTCTTACAGCAAATTATAAGTTTTCTCTGGTAAATTGAAATATTATTTTGTCAAAGTATGCTATGATATTGCCGATATTTAACATTTATTTTAAAGTAATTTCCTACATAAATGTATTTTGTCGAGTAAATTTAGTGTTTTAACGTGTATATTTTAAGTCTTGCTCCTTTTGATTATATCTTAGCTGTACTTCTTTAAGCCCCAAATACTTATCGAGGTAATTTTAATTCATTGAATCTTAATTAAAGTAACTAAATTTTATTCCCTCAACTAGTTACGAATTTGCACATCTGTGTGTGATTGTTAATCCATTCTTCCCTCCAATGGCATTTAACGGTGCGTTGTAAACTGTAATTAACTGAACAGAAATATTAACTATTGTACAACCAAAATTAAGAGACATGAAAGCCCTAAAAATTACATTATTATTGTTAGCCGTTTTATTATTAACTGTATCTGGACAAACCAGTGATGTAAGTAATGATAACACACCGACCTATAAAGAATATAACAAGAAAAATTTGTTGGCTCATGAAAGATCTTTGGGAAGACTTAAGACCAACGGATAAATAAATTTCTCCCTGTATAGTTTGTAAAAGCTCTTTATCAATAATTTTATTGGTAAGGGGCTTTTGTTGTTTATAAGTAGAGAATCTATATTTATTTCTTAATAATTATTCTAAATTTGAGAGTAGAATATAATATTTCAAATTTTGATAAGGCCCTACCTTTTCTTATTCGTTTTCTTCATTAGTATCATTTCTGTTGCTCAGGATAAGAAGAATTTTTCCATTTTAGACAGTATTATTGAACTAAGGGAAATGTCCCAAAATGAGGACTATCCATTGCAGGAACGTTTGGAGTTTGCAATAAGATCGGTTAAAATGGCTGAAATTGAAGGAGTAGATTCCACGATTTTAGCTAGTAATAGAAAGTTGTCTTTAATGTACTTTTTGACAGAAGAATATGTGGAGTATGTGAAGATTAACCAGAGGAATGTTAAACTGGCCAAAAAGTTAAATGATACAGTTTCACTTGGAGTGGCCAGTTCCAATTTGGGGTATTTTTATCATTATGATAAGAAGATTGATAGTGCTTATTTTTACCTCAATAAGGCTTTAGATTATGCCGTAGTGCTTAGGGATAAAGAGGGACAGGCTGATGTTTTAACGAACATTGCTGAGATGCAGGTGATGGAGAAGGATTATATGAGCGGTGAGGAAAATGCAATTAAGGCTATTAAATTACTAGAGAAGCAACCAAAAAGTAAGTATAATTTGGGAAATCAATGGATGCTTCACAATTTAATAGGTATTGTTTCCAATAAACTACAGCATTTTGATAAGGCTGTCCAGTATTATGATCGGGCAATTGATATTGCTAATGAAATGGAAGACGGTTTTGTAGAGAAGTGCATTTCTAAAAATAATAAGGCTTTTGTTTACCGGAAAAAAGGAGACTATAAAACAGCTTTGCAGCTTTACAAGAGTTTACTGCCATATCGATTGGAGTTTGAAGATTACGATCCTTCTTTCTATGCTTTGATTGTTGATAACATTGCATATACCAAACTAGAGGCCGGTCATACCGATTATGATGCCATGGAGGTCATGTTTAAGGAGGCTTACAAAATGTCTGACAGTCTAGAAGATCCTGGTACTAAGCAGGCCGTATGTTTGGATATTTCTAAGTTCTATGCCAAATTGCAGCAAAAGGATTCCGCTCTGGTATATGCTCAAGAGGCTAGGAAATTGAGTCGAGAGACTTCTTCAAACGAGATATATCTTGATGCCTTAATGGTCCTTTCTGAGTTGAAAGAAGGCGATTCTGGTAAAGCTTATTTAAATGAGCATATAAAATTAAGTGACAGTTTGCTGAATGTTGAACGGAATGTGCGCAACAAATTTGCTAGAATTGAATTTGAAACCGACCTCATTGAACAGGAGAATCAAAGGATTTCAAGGGAACGATTTTGGCTTTTTGTAGTGTCTATTGTTTTATTGTTTACACTTTTTCTATTGTATATCATAGCCACCCAAAGAGCAAAAAACAAAGAGTTAAGATTTAAACAGGATCAGCAAAAGGCTAATGAGGAAATCTATAACTTGATGCTCTCCCAACAAGATAAAGTAGAAGAGGCTCGAGCACATGAAAAGAAGCGTATTTCCGAGGAGTTGCATGATGGGATTCTAGGGCGCTTGTTTGGGACTAGGCTTAGTCTAGATAGTTTGAGCTTTAGTGAGGGGCAGGAAGCTGCTAAAAGTAGAATTGGGTATATTTCTGAGCTCAAGAAGATTGAAGAAGATATAAGAAAAATTTCCCATGATTTGAATACCGATTTTGTGTCTGGTTCTGGATTTATGGATATTGTTGGAGAGCTCGTAGAAAAACAGGCTAATGCTTATCAGTTAAAATATACATTTGATTATACAGATGATATTAATTGGGAAAATGTACCTAATAAAACCAAAATCAATATTTATAGAATCATTCAGGAATCGCTTCAAAATATATACAAACATGCCGAGGCACAGTTGGTAAACATAGAAGTGGATTTACAAGAAGATACCATTGTTGTGACCCTTAAAGACGATGGGAGAGGGTTTGATATAAATAGAAGCCGAAAGGGTATAGGTTTAAAAAATATCAACTCCAGAATTGCGGAAGTTGATGGTAAATTATCCATCAGTTCAGCTCCAAAACAGGGAACAAAAATTAAAATAGAAATTCCATATATAAACTAAAACTATGATGCAGCAGATAAATATCTTAATGGTAGACGATCACCCAATGATTATTGAAGGATATCAAAATACTTTGATGGCAACAAAAAATGATGATCAAGTACTTTTAATTGATACTGCAAATAACTGCGATACCGCCAACGAACTGTTGCAACGTTCGGCAAATGAACGACCTTATGACGTTTGTTTTTTTGATATCAGTTTGCCTAGTTCGACAGATGGTACAATTACCTCAGGCGAAGATTTGGCGAAAATTGCCCGGGATATTATGCCTCATTCTAAAATCATTATTCTTACCATGTTCAATGAATCGTATAGAATTCACAATATAATCAAGGAAGTACAACCTGATGGATTTTTGATTAAGAGTGACCTAACCTCAATAGAGTTGGCAGAAGCTTTTCAGCATATCTTGGTATCACCACCTTATTACAGCAGTACCGTAAATAATTACTTGAAGAAGACTGTTTCCAGTGATGTTTATATTGACGATATCAACAGGAAAATACTCCATTTGCTTTCGCAAGGGATTAAAACCAGAAGCCTGAAAGAATATATAGACCTTTCTATGAGTGCCATCGAAAAGCGCAAAAAACAGATGAAATTGTTGTTTTCGGTGGAAGATGGCAAAGATGAAACACTTTTAAAGGAAGCACGTGATAAAGGATTTTTATAGGGAAATGGAAAAACTATAATTTTCTGATGTTTTAAAATTCTTGTAAAGCCTTGTAACCGCTGTGTTTTACGGTTTTTCCGCATCAAGTTTGAGGTTTTTCCGCAATTTTAAAAGAAAAGACTAGCCTATATTTGAATTAGTCAACAGAATTAATTAATCCCTCTAAGTAATTTGTTGAATTGATAGCAAAGAACTTAAGCCTGATAACCCGTTATCAGGCTTATTTGTTTTACGAGGTGATACTGCTCCAATTATCAACCAGTTTGGCAATAAAGAAGCCTAAGTACACTATGGAGATAACAAACTTCATAAAGGTTGAGGCTAAAAAACCCAAAAACGATCCCCAAGCCGCTTTCATGGCGGTGTTCAAAGAGCTTTTGTTGATTAGTTCTCCTATTAAGGCTCCTATAAATGGCCCAATAATAATTCCGAAGGGGCCAAGAAAAAGCAAGCCAATAATAAGTCCTATTGAGGTGCCAACAATGCCAGCTCTACTACCTCCATATCGTTTGGTGCCAACGGCAGGAATAATGTAATCCAAAATCATAATCACGGTTGCTATAATAAATGTGAGTATTAAAAAAGTTTGACTTAGTGGAATGTTTTTTGAAAAGCCAATAAGCAATAAACCTATCCAGCTTAGTAATGGTCCTGGTAGAATGGGTAAAAAGCTTCCCGCAATTCCTAAAATCATACACAAGGATGCAATTGTAATTAAAAATATGTCCATATAGTAAAGTAGTATTGGTTTGTATGACGAAATTGATGATTTAAAGTTACAATTCTAAAATATGGGATCCTTTAAATTTAAATATTTTAAAGATGTTTTGCTTTGATATTTAATAGGTTGAAGGTATTTTGTGTAGTTGTTTTTGGAGGTAGAGATATTCCTGATTTTATTTGTATATTATTGAAACGATTGAAGTAGTATAATTGTATTTTAAATCGCTGAAAAATTGTACTTTTCGAGTTCAGTAATATATAAATGAAGCACTTATTACTAGTATTTTGTGTTGTTTTGTTAACGTCCTGTAACTACTTTGAACAAAAAAAGATCTCTTCGGATGAGCTTTTGGAGGAAGAGTTGCAAACGTTTAATTGGAAGGATGTAGACGAGTACCCTACATTTGCTTCCTGTGATTCCTCATCGGGGAAATATGTGAAAAAGCAGTGTTTTGAACAAACGCTTCAAAACATTGTGGCTACGCAATTGTCTAAACAGCACATTATAGTGTCACAAGATGTATCGGATACCATTCTACTGAAAATTACCATAGATAATAAGGGGCAATTCACCATAAATGACATCAGTTATAAGCCAATGACGGGACAACAAATTCCAGATTTGGATAGTCTATTACTTCAAAGTTTCGATTCCCTGCCAAAAATATATCCGGCCATCAAGCGAAGCCAACAGGTGGCCACGCAGTTTAGCTTGCCAATTGTGGTGAATATTCAATAAAAAGAACCTAAAGTTTAAGTTTGTACCCTAGGGTGAAATCGGTAGAAAAATGTTTGCCGTTTTCCAATCTAATGGCAGCAAGATTATTGAATCCAAACATGATGTAACTCCTGTTGGAAATGCGGTAATCAGCTCCAATTCCAAAAATAAAAGGAGCGTCGAAAATAGTTTCTTTTTCATTTGCGCTCACAACATTATCATTGTCGTCAGTATAAGTATAAGCCCTGTCCGAAAGATTCAAAGTCGCAAATTTCACATCGGCATAGATGTCAAGTCTTCTAAATTTAAGCGCTCTAAAGCGATATCCCAAAGAAATTTCGGTTGTGCGATATTCAAAATCTTTGTTTTCAAAAGTATGTCGGAATTGCAAAAATCCAGAATGTCTCTGTTTTTCGGCATTGGTAATCACTTCCAATTCGGCACCCAAAACCGAAGAGGTGTAATTCTCTGGGTTGTAGATGAAAGGGCTGTTGGTAATGCCTCCAAACACACCAAGTCGCATTTCTGGTTGGGCTTTGATATCCTGTGTTTGGTAAGAGGCATCCGAAGTGCTGTTATAACTGTCAACAAATTTTTTCAAGCTAGGTATGGTGAGGTTCACATTTTTAGTGGACATACCAGAACCTTTTGTAGCTTGTTCTAAAGTGGTTTTATATTCGTTTTGATATTTACGGGTATCTGGATTTTTGGTGTTTTTTAGCTCAACAATAGTGTTGTCGGTGGTTTTTATAAAATAGCGGTAAGTACCATTGTCTATGGTCCAAAGTAAATCAAGTGTGCCTTCAATTTCTGTTTTGAGTTCCAAAGTTTCTCCATTTACAGTGTACGAATTTTGGGAATAAATGAGACTGCTAACCAACAGACAAATAATAAGAAGTGCTTGTTTCATTGGGTTGATACTTAATATTGGAGTAAAGCTAGTAAAAATAAACTATAGTCGCCCTATTTTTTGTATGAGCGGCCTTTCCATTTGTATCCTTTAAAAATGGAATTTACGGCCACGTAGACACTGAAAAATGGATATAAAAAACTGGAAGGAACATAGGTGCCTAAATATTGTTCTTGCTCCCAAAAGCGGGAGACCTTAAAAATGAGCAGAAAATCAATACAGAATTTTAAGGTGAACAGATATACAAGCGTTCTTAAGGATGAAATATCCATAATCCAAAACAGTAATAGACAAACCAAAATGGCATTCATGGCAAAAACCGACAATGCTGTAATTTTTGAAAAGTAGCTTGAATATTTCGATGTTTTTGCAGCCCACCTGATGCGTTGCGATATTAAGAGTTTTAAACTTTTTTCAGCTGTTGTGGTTACCATGGCACCGGTGCTTTTCAAGTAATGTACATGGTCCAAACCTGTTTTGGTAGCTTTCTCTAGCATAAAAATATCATCGCCACTGGCAATACCGTTGTTGCCTTCAAAGCCATTAAGCGTATTGAAAAGTTCTTTTTTGTAGGCCAAATTGGCGCCGTTGCAAAGGAAAGGATGGCCAATTCCAAAACCTCCAATAGTAGCCCCCTGAAGGCTTAGAATGTCCAAAAGTTGAAAGCGGTCCAAAAAGGAGGTGACATGATGATAGGAAACAGGTCCGACAATAAAATGGGTATCATTGGTTTGGATAAAACTATCAAAACAATCCAACCAATATTTTGGTATTATACAATCCGCATCGGTGGTAACAATCCATTCGTTTTTTGCTGAGCCAATGGCAGTGGAAATAGCGTCTTTTTTAGGTGAATTGGAGCTGCGATGGTTCGGAATCAATTTAAAATCAACCTGTTTTCCTGAAAAATAGGTTTCAATAAGGCTAACAGAATCATCGGTGGATTCATCATTTACAAAGATGATTTCAAAAAGAGATTTAGGGTAGTTAAGATTGTATAGTGATTCTGAAAGTTTGGGCAAGTTTTGTTCTTCATTCCTAAAAGGAATGACAATGGAAAATCGCGTTTTAGGGCTGTTATCCTGAAGAAGGAAATCTGGGACCTTGTCAAATCCTACAATAAGTTTTGCAATGATGATCAAATAAGCAACGCCAATAAATAGAGCAATAAAGGTCATAGGGAATATTCGGTTTTGGGTTGTTTGAAAATCAGTACAAAATAACTGCCAATAATAGCAGGGATTGCCAAGTTAAGAAGCCACATTATGGTTGTAATGGTAATTATATGAATTTCGGGTACGCCCAATAATCCGAATAAATAGACAGCAGCCCCGCCTTTGATTACTACATCAAAAATAGCGAAACTAGGAATTACGGAGGCTAATAGGTACATGCTGGACACAACCGCCATGACTTCACCAAATGATAATGAAATGCCAAATAAGTAAAGTAATACATGCCATTGAAAGGAGAAACTAGCATATCTTAGAAATGAAAGTCCTAAGGTTTTCAAGAATACTAATTTTGGAAGCTCTCTTAAAAACTGTAGTGTTTTGCTTTGCTTGGTTGTTGTCAATTTTTTTAAACCCCAAAACACTCCTATAATGGAACCAACAAGTATTACTAGAAGTAGTGGCCATTTTAGGCTTTTGGTTAATAAAGGTAGATCGTATAAAATCACAAAGAAACATATGCCAATGGTACCCAAAATAGTTGTGATACACATTTGACTTAAGTTTCCTATAAGATTTAAGCCCATTATGCGTTTACGTATAGAAGGAGTAAAATAAATGGCTTTGGCTCCATATTCGCCAATGCGGTTTGGGGTTAACAATGAAACTGTCAAGGAACCGAAGGTTTGTACTGCGGAAGTTTTTATGGAAATAGGCTCTATAGTACTGGCCAAACTTTGCCATTTGTAGATTTCAAACCACCAATTAAAACTGCTTAGAACAACAAGAATTAGGAGGTTGTGGAGCGAAAAAAAGCTTTTTTGGGATAAAAAGAGGATGAATTCAGTAAAATCAAATGAATTGTTGTTTCCTAATTTATGGTAGATAAAATAAAAAACACCAAGAACCACGCCCAATTTCAGAAGCGCAATGAAGAATTGCTTAGTTTTGTAGGGAAAAGCTATGGTTGGCATAGTGCAAATTAAACCAAATATTACCAGATGACTTCAAATTTTAAATACAAAAAATTCCTGTTCATGTTAATGTGTATGGTGTTTGTATCTTCCTTTATGGAGGCCCAAAATGCCACTAGTGAATGGAAGTTACAGTTGGCTGTGGGGTTTAATAACCCCATTGATAATGAAAAGGATCCTATTTTCTACACGGAGTATGTCAACCTTCCAACGGTAAACATAGGATTGCAGCATATGTTTACGGAAACTTGGGGGGCGAAATTGGACGGTGGTTTCAACAGGGCTTCAAATGCTGAAAGTTCTTCAGAATTTAAATTGAATTACACTCGCATAAATGTTCAGGCAGTGTACGATTTTAATCGGTTGATTTGGTTTTGGCCAGAACCCATAGCTATAGTAGCACATGCTGGCCCGGGGGTAAGCTTTACTAAACCATTGGGTAATTATGCCGACAATACCTACACGTTTCTTAATGCTCTGGCAGGTTTGGAAGTTCATTATGGACTCTCAAGAACCTTGTCTGTTTATGGAGATGTAGGTTATGTATTTTCCTTTTCCGGAGAAGATAAGTACGATCCACACATAGAGGGCTATTCGTTTAATGGAGATATGATGTATTTCACTATAGGAATATCTATATCTTTAAGTGGCTGTGCTTATTGTTAATGAATTTATGAAGCAGGAAAAAATTATTTTGGGAATTGATCCCGGAACCACCATCATGGGGTTTGGTCTAATTAAGGTTGTAGGAAACAAGATGTCTTTTTTGCAGCTCAATGAGCTAGATCTTAAGAAGTATGATGATCATTACCTTAAATTGAAACTCATTTTTGAGCGTACCATCGAGTTGATTGAAACCCATCACCCTGACGAAATAGCCATTGAAGCTCCTTTTTTTGGGAAAAACGTCCAAAGTATGCTCAAGTTGGGAAGGGCACAGGGGGTTGCTATGGCAGCAGGTTTAAGCAGGGAAGTGCCTATTACTGAGTATTCACCCAAAAAAATAAAAATGGCCATTACAGGAAGTGGTAATGCAAGTAAAGAACAGGTGGCCAAAATGCTACAAAGTTTATTGGGCTTAAAAGCTTTACCTAAAAATTTGGATGCCACCGATGGATTGGCGGCAGCAGTGTGTCATTTTTATAATCAAGGACGCGTAGAAGTTGGCAAAAGCTATTCTGGATGGGCCAGTTTTGTAAAGCAAAATCAATCAAAGATCAATAAGCAATAACCAATTAGCAGAAATAGTTATGGTTGAAAATCCTTTGAAAGATAAATCATATCAATTGGCTTTAGCTATTGTTTGTGTTTATAAAGACATTTTAGCTAATCATAAAGAATTTGTGCTTTCTAAACAATTGTTGAGATGTGGTACTAGTATAGGAGCCAATGTCGCAGAAGCCAATGGCGCTATATCAACAGCTGACTTCTCAGCAAAAATTTCAATAGCTTATAAGGAAAGTTTAGAAACCAAATATTGGCTCAAGCTTTTAAAAGACTCAGATTATATTTCTATTAAAGTTTTTGATGATTTATTTTCGAAAACAGATGAAACATCCAAAATTTTATTTTCAATATTAAAGAAAACCCGTTTAAACAAATAATCAGTGAAGGTTAATTGTTTATTGCTAATTGATCATCGTTAATTGTCAGGTATCTATTTCCATATTCCATTTTGTAAGCAAGCGTGTTATTATTGCGACTTCCATTTTTCAACCTCTTTAAAGAAGAAGGATGCATTATTGCAATGCTTGACCAAAGAGTTACAACTACGTCATGACGAATTCCAAAACGAAATGGTTGAAACCATTTATTTTGGAGGCGGGACGCCTTCGTTATTGACGGTAGAAGAACTTCAATTGCTTATAAATGCTGTTTATGGCAATTTCAAAGTGGCTGAATCTCCTGAAATTACTTTGGAAGCCAATCCAGACGATTTAACCCCTGAAAAAATAGAAGCATTGGCCGCTTCTCGCATCAACCGGCTGAGTATTGGAATTCAATCTTTTTTTGATGAAGATTTGAAGGGGATGAATCGAGCCCATAATGCTTATGAGGCCAAGCAAGCACTAGAATTGGCAGCCCAGTTATTTGATAATATTACCATCGATTTAATTTATGGAATTCCAAACATGGATCTTAAGAAATGGGATCAAAACTTGCAGATGGCTTTTGATTTTGGTGTTCAGCATATTTCAAGTTATGCACTTACGGTAGAGCCCAAAACGGCATTGGATTCTTTTGTGAAAAAAGGAACATATCCCCCTGTGGATGAAGCCTTGGCTCTTGAGCATTTCAACCATTTAATGGAGCGCACTACAGCAGAAGGCTTTGTACATTATGAAATTTCCAATTTTGGAAAACCTGGTTTTTATTCCAAACACAATACCAGCTATTGGCAGGGTAAGCCGTACTTGGGGATAGGGCCTTCGGCGCATTCTTTCAATGCTAAAAGACGCAGTTGGAATGTGCCCAATAACTCAGCTTACATCAAAGCTATTATAGAGAGTGAGTTGCCTTCTACAGTTGAGGAATTGAGCGTGGAAGACCAATATAATGAATATGTCATGACAGGATTGCGAACCATTTGGGGCGTGTCATTGGATAAAATTGAAAGCGATTTTGGTGCTAACTTCAAGGAGTACATCCTTAAAGCGGCTAAACCTCATTTGGAAAACGGTGTGTTGGCTTTTTCCAAGGGTGATGAAGCTAGTTTATGTACTACTTCAAAGGGAAAATTCTTGGCAGATGGCATTGCTTCAGACTTGTTTTTCGTGTCTTAATACTTAAGTCTTCAAACCAAAAGCAGAAATAAAAAAATCTTCAATTAAAAGGCTTATATTTGAAACTAAAGCAAAAAAACTTTAGAGATTACCTTGTTAAATTAATAATTGATGATTGCAACAATACATTACAATTCCAAAAAATATAAAATAGACTTAACCCAACCTATAGACATTTCAATCCCCCTAATTTCTTCTGAAAGCAATGTGAATGCTTGGTATTTGGGGCCGCCAAAAATTGAGCCCGTAAAGGAAGATGATTGGGTGGCCAGCGTAGAAGATGGAGCAGTGGTTAATTTTAATAATATTTCGTTTAATCCTCATTCCCATGGTACCCATACCGAATGTGTTGGACATATTACCCCGAAAGTACATTCCATTAATAAAAACCTAAAACAGTTTTTCTTTATGGCAGAGGTAATTACGGTTGCTCCAGAAAAATTGGGAGACGATTTTGTGATATCCAAAAAGCAGGTGCAAACAGCTTTGGGTAATAAAAAGCGGGATGCCGTAGTGCTAAGGACGATTCCTAATACCAAGGAAAAACTATCCAGACAATATTCGCATACCAACCCAACTTATTTGTTGGAGGAGGTAGCCATTTATTTGAAGAAAAAAGGAATTAAACATTTGTTGGTAGACCTACCAAGTGTTGATAAAGAAAAGGATGATGGAGAGCTTTTGGCTCATAATGCGTTTTGGAATACTAATGGAAAGTTAAGGTTGGATGCCACTATTACCGAATTTATTTTTGTGCCGAACTCAGTAGAGGATGGCTCCTATTTTTTAAATCTACAAATAGCGCCTTTTGAAAACGATGCTTCCCCAAGCAAGCCCATTTTATATAAAATAGAATAGCATGAAATGGTCGCTGAAAATTGAAGAATTGCTGATGCTCCTTATGGGAGTATATGCATTTCACACTTTAACCTACAGTTGGTGGTGGTTTTTAGCCTTGTTTCTGCTCCCAGATTTGGGTATGCTGGGGTATTTGTTTAACCCTAGAATTGGAGCAATTACCTATAATTTATGCCACCACAAAGCTATTGCGGTGGCATTATTTTTATTGGGAGTATATACGGATTTGGAAATGTGGAAGTTAATTGGAGTTATCCTTTTTTCGCACGCTTCTTTTGATCGAATATTTGGTTATGGCCTTAAGTATTTTGATGATTTTAAAAATACCCATCTAGGAAAGTTGCTGTAATTATGGATATTGAACAGTTGCATGCCTATTGCCTGGGCAAACATAAAGCCACAGAAGATTTTCCTTTTGATGCGGACACTCTGGTGTTTAAGGTGCTAGGCAAAATGTTTGCCTTGATTTCTTTAGAAAAATGGGAAAGTGGTCAAAAGGCCATTAGTTTGAAATGTAATCCGGAATATGCCATAGAGCTTCGGGAGCAATACGATGGACTGATTGTTCCGGGTTTCCATTTAAACAATAAGCATTGGAATACAGTATACCTAAACGGTGAAGTTTCAAAGTCCTTGGTTTTGGAGCTAATAGATCATTCTTATGACATGGTGGTAAAGGCCATGCCAAAAAAGTTACGGGAGCAGTTGTAAAATAGTATTTAATAAAGTAATTATAAGATTACAAGCTGTTAACATTTAGGATGTTAATTTATTATTGTATATTAGTAAGACAAATCTTCGCTTGAACATAATTGTCCCCAGACTTTTATAAAGACTTCCCCCAAAAGTTTGGTTGTCCCAGATTGAGTTTTTTAAGAATTTTTTTGTTGTCAATATAGTAATCTTAAAACTTAATTAATTATGAAAACGACCAATCGGATGATGCTACTTTTAGCAATGTTGTTAATCGTAGGAGTAGGCATGACGTATGCCCAAGAGGCCCCTGAAAGACCCCAATACATAACGGTAACGACGATGCATTGGAACATGGATCTAAAAGACTTTAAAATGGATGAATGGAAAGCTGTTGAAAAGGAGTTTTTAGATAAGGTCACCAGTAAAAATGAGCATGTGGTGTCAGCAGGGTTTTATCTACATAGAATGACCCCAGACAATACAGAATTGTTATATGTTCAAGCCTTTCCAACATGGAATGATATTGATTTGGCGGCCAAAAAGAATGGGGACCTTATTGAGGCGGCATGGCCAAATGAAAAAGCCAGGGAGGCCTTTTTTGATAAGAGAAACAAATATTATTCGGCTTACCATTCCGATGAAATTTATGCTACAATGCCCAATGCAAAATTGTTCAACGATGATAATATGACAGAGAATAAAATCCTGTATGTTAGGACAGGACATTTTGCATATCCAAAAGATGGAAATGGGGATGAATTTAGAAAGGCATTTGACGATTATGCTTTACATGTATTTCACAAAAATGAATATATCAAGGGCTATTACCCCCAAGCACATGCTTATGGAGCCGATAGAACGGTGTTTGTAGAGGCTTTTATTCTTGATTCTATGGCAGACCTAGAAAAGATGTTTGACAGGAACGATGAACTTGTCAAGTCTCATTGGAAAGATGAAGCCGATCGAGAAAAAATGAATAAATTAGTAGAAAAATACTTTACTCCAGTTCATAGCGATGCAGTCTACACTGTTGTTGCCGGTTTGCGGAAGTAACCGTGATTAAACTTTTGTTGTAAAAAGGGGCTTTTTAAAAGGCTCCTTTTTTTATTAAACACTATTTTTGTCGAAATCTAAACTTTAAACCCATGGGAGTATTACAGACGTTACAGGAAAGAAGCAACAATACATGCGAGTTGTGCGGAGCATCAGATAATTTAAGTCAATATACCATCCCGCCTTCCTTGAATGAAAATGTAGCTAATGATGTATTGGTTTGTAAAACTTGTTTAGATCAAATTGAAGGTAATGCTGAAATGGACGTTAACCATTGGAGATGCCTTAACGACAGTATGTGGAATGAGCATGTTGCCGTTCAAATTATGGCTTGGCGAATGTTGCAACGTTTGCGCAGTCATGGGTGGCCACAAGATTTGTTGGATATGATGTATCTAGATGATGATGCTTTGGCATTGGCTAGGGCTACGGGAGAACATGAGGATGAAAGCAATAAAATTGTACATCGCGATGCTAATGGAGCCATTTTGGAAGCTGGAGATTCTGTGGTATTGATTAAGGATTTAAAGGTGAAAGGTTCTAGTATGGTGGCTAAACAGGGAACTGCCGTAAGACGTATTTCCCTAGATCATGAAAATGCCGAGTACATTGAAGGAAAAGTGGATGGTCAGCAAATTGTAATCATCACTAAATACGTTAAAAAAATATAGTCAATCTTCGTCTTTTTTTCGATTGAAAAGCCCCAAGCCGAAAGGAAGTATTAAAAATAGGAAGAAGAATTTACCTGTAATAACACCATAAAGGGTGACTAGTAGAGCAATGCCCAAGAGGATGTAAAGGTGTTTGGTTTTCATAACTATTTAAATATTTCAAGTTACTATTTTGCTTCCCTTTTGCAAGTGGGAGCTGTCTTTTTATTCAAGAAGCTTTAGCCTTAAAGGGTGTATTAATCTGTGCATTAAAATCTTTATTGAAATAAGCTGTAATATACCTTGGTTGTAACTTTAAAAGTTATTCTGACGAGGCTTCCCGTTGTTAGAGTTGGATATAAATCCTAAATTAGTACTACAAATCATGTAGGCCTAAACTTTAAAGTTTCTGGATTCAAATATAAATATTCCTCAAGATTAGGGCTATTAATGATTCATGGAGGATATTGAATACGAATAGGATGATTACAGGGAAAAATTATATAGGAAACACGCTTTCTGCCGAAGGAGCTTTAGTTTATAGAACGTTCAATCCAAAGGTAAATTTAGAAAACCCGGAGGAATTTACCGAAGCGACAACACAGGAAATCGACAGAGCAATGACATTGGCTACGGAAGCTTTTAAAATTTACAAATCGGTATCTGGCACAAAAAAAGCTAAGTTTTTAAATGCGATTGCCGATGAAATTTTGGACTTGGGAGAAGAACTCATCCAAATGTACTGTTCAGAGTCGGGATTGCCAGAAGACAGGGCTGAAGGTGAGCGGGCAAGAACCATTTGGCAATTGCATTCGTTTGCCGAATTATTGGAAGAAGGCAATTGGGTGGAGGCTTCCATAGATACTGCCATGCCAGATAGAACACCCAACCCCAAGCCCGATTTACGAAAAATGTTGGTTCCTTTAGGGCCGGTAGTAGTGTTTGGAGCTAGTAATTTTCCTTTGGCCTATTCTACAGCAGGGGGGGATACAGCTGCAGCTTTGGCTGCAGGATGTCCAGTCATTGTAAAATCCCATCCAATGCATTCGGGAACTGGAGAATTGGTGGCTACAGCGGTAATTAAGGCTGCCAAAAAAACAGGAATGCCCAATGGGGTGTTTTCAAATTTAAATAGCAGAGGGGTTGAAGTTGGAGCGCAATTGGTCAAGCATCCACAGGTAAAGGCGGTTGGCTTTACGGGAAGTATCAAAGGAGGACGGGCCCTGTTTGATTTGGCGTCCAAACGTGCCGAACCAATTCCAGTTTTTGCTGAAATGGGCAGTATTAATCCTGTAGTATTGTTGCCTGAAGCTTTGAAGGAAAGGGGCGAAAGTTTGGCGAAAACCTACGCTAATTCGGTGACCTTGGGAACGGGACAGTTTTGTACAAATCCAGGCTTGATTTTAGGTATCAAAGGAACTGCATTAAACAATTTTATAGAGACACTTTCTGAAGAAATTTTAAGGATAGAACCTTCATGTATGCTGCATCCTAATATTAAAGGCGCTTATGTTAGAAATAAAGAATCGGCAATACAACAAGATGGTTTGAAAGTGACGGCAAACTATGGGGAGGAGGTACAGGTTAATTACGCACAGCAAGTAGTAACTACTGTTGATGGTGCAGTGTTTTTGGAAAATCAGACCTTGCATCAGGAGGTGTTTGGTCCTTTTACAATGGTGGTACAATGTGAAAATATCGCACAGCTGGAGATGCTTATTCTGAAATTGGAAGGGCAGCTAACGGGAACGTTGATAGCTCAAGAAGAGGAAGCCGCAGCGTATCCGCAAATCATTTCTGCCTTGCAGAATAGGGTAGGACGATTAATTTATAATGGCGTGCCAACAGGAGTTGAGGTTTGTCCGTCTATGGTGCATGGAGGGCCTTATCCTGCATCTACCGATAGCCGATTTACAGCTGTGGGCGTTAATTCCATAAAACGTTGGGTGCGTCCCGTTTGCTTTCAGAATTGGCCAGATCAATTACTGCCCGATGCATTGAAAAATGATAATCCCCTGAATATTTCCCGACTGGTCAATAATATCCAAACCAATAGAAAATTATAGTATGAATTATAAGTATATAGGGCTGCTTTTGATAAGTGTTCTGCTTGGTTGCCAAAAAGAATCAAGTACCGTATCTCACGAGCCTAGGGCCAAACAACAACTGGATACCATAATCAAACATTATGAAGAGCATAAGGGCTATGATGAAGCAAAATACCCCTTAGGGCTTTATACGAAAGCCTATTATCAAGCTGAAGCTGAGTTTGCACAATTACAACTTGAGGCTTTAAATGCATTGGATGTTTCAGGTTTGAGTGAGACAGATCAAATTTCGACAGCATTGCTTGGCTTTGAACTTCAAGATATTATAGATTATTATGAATTTGAGCAGTACCTCAATCCCTTACTTTCCGATACGGGATTTCATGCCAATTTAACCTATGAGGTACGACCTTTGGCCAATTATGAACAGGTAAAGGATTACTTGAATACGCTAAATGCCATACCTGAATTTGTAAATCAGCATTTTGAAAATTTAAGGGAAGGGTTGAAGAAAGGAGTGTCGCAACCTTTGGTAATTTTTAAAGGATATGAATCTACGTATGATGATAATATTGTTGAACATTTTGAGGACAGTTATTATTACTCACCATTCAAAAATTTACCAAATGAATTAACGGAGCAGCAAAAGGATTCGGTTTTGGAGGTAGCTCAAATTGCTATTGAAACAAATGTAATTCCAGAATTCAAGCGTATCAAAACCTTTTTTGAAACTGAATATTTCCCGGCAACGAGAGCTGCTTTAGGGGTGTCTGAGACGCCTAATGGTGAAGCTTTTTATCAAAATAGAATTAATTTCTATACCACAAGCACAGAATATACGGCTGAAGATATTCATGAAATTGGATTGAGTGAAGTCGCTAGAATCAAAGCCGAAATGGAACAAATTATTACTGATTTGGGCTATAAAGGTAGCTTTGCTGAATTTTTGAAGTTTTTAAGGACAGATCCTCAGTTTTTTGCCAAAACACCACGCGAGTTGTTGATGATTGCTCGTGATATGGCCAAGCGCATTGATGCTCAGTTACCAAGGTATTTTAAAACTTTACCGCGAAAGCCTTATGGGGTGGCAGCGGTGCCAGAGGCCATTGCACCAAAATACACGACTGGACGATATATAGGTACTTCCAAAGAAAGTACCGATCCTGGATATTATTGGGTAAATACTTATGACCTGCCTAGTAGAACTTTGTATACGCTTCCGGCATTGACAGCCCATGAGGCAGTTCCTGGACACCATTTGCAAATTAGTTTGAACGAGGAACTTGGTGATAGCATTCCAAAATTCAGAAGGAATTTGTATTTGTCGGCATATGGTGAAGGTTGGGGGTTGTATGCTGAATATTTGGCTGATGAAATGGGGATTTACACTACTCCTTACGAGGAATTCGGAAAATTGACCTATGAAATGTGGCGTGCCTGTAGGTTGGTGGTGGATACTGGAATTCATGCCAAGGGCTGGACAAGGGAGCAGGTTGTAGAATTTATGGCGACCAATACAGCATTGTCTTTACATGAAATTAATACCGAAACCGATCGTTATATTTCTTGGCCTGGACAAGCCTTGTCATATAAAATAGGAGAATTAAAAATTAGGGAATTACGCCATAAGGCAGAAGCCGAATTAGGACCGAAGTTCAACATAAGGGATTTTCATGAAGTGATATTGGAGCAGGGAACCGTAACCTTGGCTATTTTAGAAAATAGGGTGAACAATTATATTCAAAGGATTAAGAGTGTCAAATAGTATGTAGTTTTGTAGAACGATGGTCAAGGAGGTTGTAGTAGTGGGGGGAGGTATTATTGGACTGTGTTCGGCTTACTATCTCCATAAGGAAGGGCATCAAGTAACAGTGGTGGATCAGTCCAATATGGATGCAGGTGCTTCATATGTCAATGCAGGATATCTGTCTCCTAGTCATATTGTGCCGCTGTCTGCTCCTGGTGTTATGAAACAGGGCCTAAAATGGATGTTCGATCCCGCAAGTCCACTTTATATCAAACCGCGATTGGATGTAGATTTTATCAAGTGGGCCTATGCTTTCAATAAAAGCTGTAATTCCAGACATGTTCAAAAAGCCATTCCCGTTATCAAGGAAATTTCTTTGATGAGTCAGGAACTGTATAATGAGCTTAAAACTTCGGAAGGATTTGGATTTCAATTGGAACATAAAGGCTTGTTAATGTTGTGTCAAACCGAAAGGATGTTGGAAGAAGAAATCCACATGGCAGAGCTAGCCAAAAAGGAAGGTCTGGAGGCTTCCGAAATTAGTTTGGAGGAATTGAAATCTTTAGAGCCCAAGGTTAAGTTAAATGTCATTGGTGGGACTTACTATACATGCGATTCGCATAGTACGCCATATGAATTTATGACTGAAATGAAAACCTATTTGAACAAAGCAGGTGTTACCTTTTTGTTGAATGAAAAGGTTGAGGACGTCACTTTGTCTGGATTAAAAATCACCCAGCTTCATACTTCAAGCCAAAGTCTAAAAGGCGATGAGTTTGTTTTGGCGGCAGGGGCCTGGAGCCCTTTGTTGAGTAAAAAAATAGGGCTTAGTTTGTTGCTTCAAGCGGGGAAAGGTTACTGTATCAATACGTTTCGGGACACCGGGATTGGTATTCCAACCATACTGGCCGAATCTAAAGTGGCGGTCACCCCTATGAATGGATTTACGCGTTTTGCAGGTACCATGGAGATTGCAGGCATCAACGATGCTGTAAATAAGGTGCGATCCAATGCTATTGCCAATGCTGTTCATCAATACTACCCTAATATTCGTCTAATCAAGCCTGAAATAGATGATGCGGCTTCAGGTTTAAGGCCTGTAACACCAGATGGTCTTCCATACATTGGCAAATCTTCAAAATGCCAAAATTTAACCATAGCCACAGGTCATGCCATGATGGGCTGGACTATGGCCACAGGTACAGGAAAATTGATTTCTGAACTTATTTCTGGAAAGCAATTATCTATGTCTGTATCTTCTTTTTCTCCCGATAGAAGGTATTGATTTACAATATCTTAATGTAAAAATAATAGGTTTAGTTTGTTGATTTCCTGTCATCTAAAGTTGTTGCATTTGGTCGAAAATAATAGACGATTAGTTTTTTTATTTTGATATTTACTTGTAAGTCAATTGATTAATAGCCCAAGTTTATTGATTAACCTTAAAAACCTATTGTTATGAGTTTGAAAATTACTAGTTACAACAACTTCTTTAAAGTTAAAGGTGTTCTTACCAAAAGAACCGTTCATTTATTCCATTCCGAATTTCACAATGTTTTTGAAAGAATCAATGCCATGACCTTAAGTATTGAAGGGGTTGAGGAAATTGATAAATACGGCATTCAAGCTTTGCTGAAATTGCACAATGAGGCTTTGGATAAACAAAAAAGTCTATCCATAATAGGGATGGGGTGTGATAGTTTGTATAATCACTTTAAATCAGAGCAATCTGCAGTAGCCTAATTAGCTTAAAGTTTTCTTTTGATGCTTGAAAAAGGCATCGGCCTGTAATTGCATCAGCTCCCTAGCTTTTTTACGCTTGTAGCTGTAGAGTTCTTCCTCTTCGGCGATATCGCTGTATACTTTATTGTTAATGGCTTTGTCTGTTTGCAATAACATGGAGCGCTCGTTCACCTTTTGTGTTACCCAAGATTTAATGGCAGTTTCGGCATCTTCCAGTTTGAAATCATATTCACCTTTAGGAGAAATAAGCTTGGCAAAAATAGGAGCCGTTTCTATGGCCAAAAAAAGAAGGAAGATAAAAAACGATGGGAGCCAAGGAAGTTCCCCCAAGGCGTTTACTCTGGCCATTAAGCCATCAAAGCCATCGATGATAGGTTGCGAGTCGCTGACTTGGCTGTTGTAATTGCTTTTTAGCAGTGTAATTTCCGATTCTAAATTTGAAATTTTATTTGCATTATCGGTTTTAAGCTGCTGTAATTCTGCCAACGCGGCATCGTGCTTTTCTCGTTTTTCTTTATACACAGGACCTTTACCTAAAAGCTTGGTGCCCGCTGTTCCTTCAGCTTCGGAGATGTAGGTGTCGTAAAGAGCATTCACCTCAGTTTCTTTACTGGTAATTTGCTGCTGCAGGTTCTTGATAGAACTTTCCAGCTCCGTGATTTTTGGAGTGTACTGTTCTGCAATTTGGTTTTGGTTGTTGAGAGTCAAGGTATTCTTCTGCTCCAATAATACTTGATTGATTTCCTTTTCAAAGATTTTAAGTTCCAATGGTTTTGAAATCACCACCGCAATAATGATGGCCAAAATTATTCTTGGGGTGGCCTGAAGGAACTCGTCAACTGCACTGTTTCTTTTTTTGATGGTCGATACAATAAAGCGGTCCAGATTAAAAATGAGCAATCCCCAGATGAGGCCAAAGAAAATGGAGGCAAATAGATTGTCAAAAACCGTGAAGAGGGCATAAGCCGAAGCAATAAAAGCCATGACTGCCGTGAAAAATACCGTAGCACCAATCCCGGCGTATTTGTTTTGTTCCCCCGAAGAACAGGTTTCCAAAATATCGCCATCGGCGCCTGAACAGATGATGAAAAATTTTTTTAACATAACGTGTTTGATTTTGATTGATAGACTATTAGAACGTGAAAAGTGAAGAAATGTTACAAAAAAAGGCTTCAAATAATTGAAGCCTTTTTTCTTAAATTTATATGAGGTCTCTTCAGACCTTATCAATCCAAAACTGTGATGACAATTGGATAGTATTTTGTTTGACTGCTAGAAGATTTTATATCGAAAATAATAACCTTATCATCTTTCTCTGCTTCCAATAGATATTGCTTGGTAATAGCATTCAACGTATTGCTGGGGATAGATTGGGTAGGTTTTCGGGGAAATTTTATTCTAAAGCTCATTAAATTCGCATTTTCAACAGAGAGGATTAAATTTTTGATGTCTTTTTTGACCATTTCGGTCGGACCAGTTTTTTGACCATTGATAAGTGCATAGGTGGTTTGGCGCGACGAATCACTTTCCGTTTCAAAACTGCTACATAAGGTTGTTTTCAGGGCACCTTTAGATCTTAATTCATCTATGATATGTTCGGCATAATTTCTGTTAGATTTTGGATCCGTTTTAATAGAAACATGTAGATGTTTGTTTTTTGCCAATAGGGCTTCAATTTCTTCTAGGCTCATGGTTTCATCATTATGGATAAGGTTTCCTTTTTCATCGAGGTAAAGGTCTAATGAGTTTAAATTTTCTTTATCAGAATTTTGCGTTGCTACGACTTCATTTTTTGTGCTAAAACCATAGGTGGTAAGTGTAACTATAGGAAGGATTAATAATGCTAGAATCCATGTTTTTGTTGATGAGGTGTTGGTTTTCATAACTGTAAAACGTTTTTTGATTAATAAATAGTTGATAGATGAGGCCAATTGAAAATTGGACTGTTTTGTGGTGTAGCTCAGTAACAGATTTTGATATGTTTTAGGATTGTATCCCTGCTTCAGCACCCCACGATCGGCTAAAAATTCATGGTTTAGTTTAATCTCTCTTTTGAACAAATAAATAATAGGGTTGAACCAAAACACAACCTTGGCAAACTCTACCAATAAATTGTCTATACTGTGGCGTTGCGTAACATGAATTTGTTCGTGGGTAAGAATTTCATTTGGGATTGTATCTGAGTTGTAAGCGTCACCTTCAATAAAAATATATTTTAAAAAAGAGTGGGGAACCGTGCCTTTTGGCATTAGCACATAAATCCAATCCTTTTGCGGTAATTGTTCATGGGTCTTTATTTGCTTCGCAATTCTGAAAATGTTCCATAGAAATTTGAAAGCAAAAAAGAGCGCTACAAAAGTGTAAATGCTCCAAATAATAATAGAAGACCAATTGGTTGTATTTTCTTGTGGTATATTGTTGTTTATAGGTATAATTTCCAATAGAGGTAAATCTGCAGGAGAGGTTTGTTCAATGTACGTTGTATACGTTATGAAGGGTATGGCAAAAGGAATGATCAAACTAGCCAACAGATAACATCTTTTGAACGTATGAAAGCTTTCCTTCTCTAAAAATACTTTATAGAACACTATAAATATTAAGAGGCAAGCAGACGAGTTGATAAGATAATGCATCATGTTATTTCTTTTTGATTTCGTTATCTATAAGCGCTTTTAAATCTTCCAATTCTTCCTTGGTCAAGTCGGTTTCCTGAGTGAAAAAGGAAGCGAATTGAGAGGCGCTGTCATTAAAAAAGTTCTTTATAAGTCCTTTTACGTGTGTAGAGAAGTAGTCTTTCTTTTTAATTAAAGGATAATATTGACGTGACTTACCGTAGGTATGATACGCAATGACACCTTTGTCGGTCATTCGTTTTAGTAAAGTAGCGACAGTTGTCTTTGCAGGTTTTGGTTCTGGGTAGGCCTCCAACAAATCTTTCATAAATGCTGTTTTGAGTTCCCAGATATAATTCATTAAATCTTCTTCGGCATTGGAGAGCTTCATGTTCTATGTTTTTAGAATTAGTTCTACTAATGTAGAATAAAAATTTGAAATACCAAATTCTGAAAATAGAAAAGTTCTTTTTATACCCTATATTTGGTACGAATACTATCTCAAATAAAATGAATAAGTTGCGTTTAAGTGTGTTGGGGATAGCCTTATGCACTATGGTTACCTTTGGACAATCGGAAACTGATATTATCAATCAAGTTAATTTGGATTCCTTGGTTTTAACCGTCAATGAATTTTCAGGCGAACAGTCTACCGTGGTCTATGGAAACACCGTTACAATTCTTAATAGGCAGCAGGCAAACAACGATACGGCGGCCGATTATTTAAAGCAGACGTTTGAACAGTGGGATAACCTTACGGTTACGGACCAAGCCTTCAATGCCAATGGTAGAAACATTGTCGCCACTCAATTAGGTACAACCAACCCAGACAATATTTATATTATTTGTGCACATTACGATAGTGTGGCCGATTATTGTGCCGATGATAATGCTAGTGGTGTAGCAACCGTATTGGAAATTGCTAGGATTCTTTCTTCCCAATGTTTGGACAATACCATCGTATACGCCCTTTGGGATGAAGAGGAAAACGGGTTGCAGGGATCTGGCTATTATGCCAATTTAGCTTCGGAAAATGATGATAACATCTTGGGAGTTCTCAATATCGATATGATGGGTTATGATGGTAACAATGATAACCATTTCGACATTGATGTTCGGGATTTTGGAAACTCTTTAAGCATGTCTGATGATATTGTGGCATTGCTTAGTACGTATGATTTCAATTTAAATGAAAA
The DNA here is from genome assembly GCF_030908385.1 of Mangrovimonas sp. YM274. Lineage (NCBI taxonomy): Bacteria > Pseudomonadati > Bacteroidota > Flavobacteriia > Flavobacteriales > Flavobacteriaceae > Mangrovimonas > Mangrovimonas sp. YM274. The sequence goes on along the minus strand of NZ_CP133091.1, from coordinate 3,569,423 downwards.
TGTAGTAAATCCAGGAACTTTGGCCAGTGATCACTCCAGGTTTTGGGATGAAGGCTATTCGGCAGTTTTGGTGGGAGAGTCTTGGGAAACTAATGATCAAACGCCTTATTACCATTCGTCTTTGGATAGAATATCGACATTGAATCTTCCCTATTACCATGAATTAGCAAAATTGATCATGGCCTATATGGTCTCCAAAGGAGGATTGACAGGAGTAGATTCTGGCATCACTCAAACAGAGTCCATATTAACGGTAAATGAAACAGGAGTAACTTATCAATGGTATGATTGTGATACGGATATGCCAATTGATGGCGCCGTATTTCAATCATTTATGCCTAGTGAAGATGGAAATTATTCCGTTGAAGTAACCAATGGGGATTGTGTTGAATTTAGTGAATGCATTTCATTTAATACGTTGGGAATGGATGCCTTTTTAGAGTCGGAAGTTAAAGTACATCCTAATCCTGTTCTAGATTTTGTAAATGTTGAGGTAGTTGGGGAAGGTGCAACCGAACTAAATCTTTATGATATTAGCGGGAAGTTGGTTTTGAATTCACAGATGAAAACCAATCAGTCCCAAATTAGTTTGAAACATCTCTCTAAAGGAATCTATCTATTAGAAATACATTCTGGAAAGAAATCCGGTATGTATAAAATTGTAAAGAAATAAAAGTCACCTAGGATATAAAAAAAAGGTCTAAACTGAATTTAAAGTTTAGACCTTTTTTAGTGTTATTTAGAAAGTTCTGTAAAGTATTTGTAGAACAACGGAATGGTTTCAATACCTTTTAGGTAATTCCATACGCCGAAATGTTCGTTAGGAGAGTGGATGGCATCACTGTCTAAACCAAAGCCCATCAAAATGGTCTTGCTTTTCAGCTCCTGTTCAAATAAGGAAACAATAGGAATACTTCCGCCACTACGTTGTGGAATTGGCGTTTTTCCAAAGGTGTCGCTATAAGCTTTACTGGCGGCTTGATAGCCAATGCTGTCAATAGGCGTAACATAACCTTGACCACCGTGATGTGGTGTCACTTTTACTTTTACACCAGCAGGAGCAATGCTTTCAAAATGCGTTTTGAATAAGTCTGTGACTTCTTGCCAGTCTTGGTTTGGTACCAACCGCATGGAGATTTTAGCGTAAGCTTTACTGGCAATAACCGTTTTAGCACCTTCACCAATATAACCGCCCCAAATTCCGTTCACGTCAAGGGTAGGTCTGATGGAATTGCGTTCATTGGTAGTGTAGCCTTCTTCTCCATAAACAGCATCGATGTCCAATGCCTTTTTATAGTTTTCCAAAGAAAACGGTGCTTTAGCCATTTGGGCACGTTCCTCTTTGCTCAGTTCTTCAACTTTGTCATAAAACCCTGGAATGGTAATATGCTTGTTGTCGTCATGAAGCGAGGCAATCATTTTGGTAAGCACGTTGATGGGGTTGGCCACCGCACCGCCATATAAACCAGAGTGTAAATCTCTGTTTGGACCGGTAACTTCAACTTCAACATAACTCAAACCGCGAAGTCCTGTTGTGATAGAAGGCACATCTTTGGCAATCATTCCCGTGTCGGAAATTAAAATCACGTCATTTTTCAATTTTTCGTGATTGGCCTTTACAAAATCCCCTAGGTTTTCACTTCCAACTTCCTCTTCACCTTCAATCATGAATTTTACATTACAAGGCAACTGATTGGTCTTGGTCATAAATTCCATGGCTTTCACATGCATGTACATTTGTCCTTTGTCGTCGCAAGCGCCTCTTGCAAAAATGGCACCTTCTGGATGGAGCTCGGTAGTTTTAATAACTGGCTCAAAAGGAGGGGAAGTCCATAACTCTAATGGATCTGGTGGTTGCACGTCGTAGTGACCGTAAACAAGTACGGTTGGCAAGTTTTTATCAATTATTTTTTCTCCGTAAACAATAGGATAGCCATTGGTCTCACAAATTTCTACTAAATCACAACCGGCTGCTTCCAATTGCGTTTTAACGGCCTCGGCAGTGCTCAGTACGTCTTTTTTGTATGCTGAATCGGCGCTAATTGACGGAATTTTAAGGAGTTCGATGAGCTCGCTTAGAAAACGGTCCTTGTGCTGATCCACGTAAGATTGAATGTTTTCCATAATTAAATTTGAATTTGATTCAAAAATACGAAAAGCAGAACGATTTTTTCTTGAAAGAAAGGTTTGTATATTCAAAGTTATTTATATATTTGCATCCCGAAACTAAGACTTATTGCGGGCGTGGTGGAATTGGTAGACACGCTAGACTTAGGATCTAGTGCCGCGAGGTGTGAGAGTTCGAGTCTCTCCGCCCGCACAATAAGCGAAAAGCTTCTCAGAAATGAGAAGCTTTTTTTATTTTATCTCCTAGTGATTAAAATCATTGTATCCCACTAATTATTAGTATATTTTAGAGTTGGAAATTAGCAGCCATGAAAGCAATAAGTTTCTTTTTAGGTGCTTGCCTTCTGGTGTCTTGTGGGAGCGATGACGAAAAAACGCTTCCCAAAAAGCAAGATCTTACTGAGGCCGTGTACTCTTCTGTAGTCATTCAACCGGACAGCCTGTATGAGGCATATGCTATTGTTTCTGGTATTTTGGAAGACAATTTAGTGGAAGAAGGGCAGAAAGTTTCTAAGGGGGATAAAATCATTCAAATAACCAACAATGCGCCTGAGTTAAATTCTCGAAATGCGAAATTGGCTCTCGATTTGGCTAAAGACAACTACAATGGAAGTGCTGCCGTATTGCTGGGGATTAAAGAGGAAATTGCGGCTGCGCAATTGAAATATAAGAATGATTCCATTAATTTCTTCAGGCAAAAAAATCTTTGGGAACAGAACATTGGCTCAAAATTGGAGTATGATACCAAGGAACTCAATTACCAACTTTCAAAAAATAATTTGCAATTGCTACAAAGTAGGTATGATCGTACCAAAAATGAATTGCAAACAGCCCTAAAGCAAGCCGAAAATAATTATAAAACTTCCCTAATCAATACCACGGATTTCACCATTAAAAGTGAAATAAACGGCATGGTGTACGCACTTTATAAAAACAAGGGGGAGATTGTAACTACTATGGAGCCCATGGCTTCTATTGGGAGTGCCGATGATTTTGTGATTGAAATGTTGGTGGATGAGGTGGATATTGTAAAAATAGAATTGGGTCAAAAGGTCATTGTGAGTTTGGATGCCTATAAAGGTGAGGTTTTTGAGGCCAGCGTGTCCAAAATTTTGCCAAAAAAGGATTTGCGGAACCAAACATTTACAGTAGAAGCAGAATTTGATCGTTTACCTAAGAAGTTGTATTCCGGATTATCTGGAGAAGCCAATATTATCATTAGGGAAAAGGAAGCGGTGCTTACCATTCCAAAATCTTATTTGACAGATAAGGGACAAGTAAAAACGGATAACGGTCTGGTTGCTGTAAAAACAGGTTTGGAAAATCTTGAATCTGTGGAAATTTTGGAGGGCATAGATGCCGATACGGCAATATACAAACCAGATGGCAATTAACTGGAAGGTCATATTGGCCATTGCGAAAACGCATCTGCTGAGTAAGATCAAACAGACTTCCGTGGCAGCACTTGGGGTGACTTTTGGCATTGGTGCCTATATTACTTTGGTCTGTTTTATGACAGGTTTGAATAAAATGTTGGATGGCTTGATTTTGAATCAAACTCCGCATATCCATATCTATAGTGAAATTGAGCCTTCTAAAGAACAGCCCATCGCAGCCTATGAAACTTTGGAGAATAGTTTTAAGGTAGTCCATTCCATAAAGCCGAAGCAAAGCCAAAAAAAGATTCACAACGCGTTGCCGATTATGGCCTATATCAACAAGGACAAGCGGGTGAAAGGTGCTATTCCGCAAATAAAATCCAATATATTTTATATTTCAGGGTCTATTGAGCTCGGTGGAAATTTGAGAGGTGTAGAACCTTTGGAGGAAGCACGTTTATTCGACTTTCAAAATTATGTGGTAAAGGGAAGTCACGAAGATTTGCACAAGGTAGATAATGGTATTTTATTGGGTTCTGGAATTGCTGAAAAGATGACTCTGAAACTGGGAGACAAAATCCAGGTCAGTACGATCAAAGGAGATGTATTCCCTTTGAAAATTGTTGGGATTTATCAAAGTGGTTTGGCTGAGGTGGACGACATTCAAAGTTTTGCTACTATTAAAACGGTGCAGCGTATTTTAGGCGAAGCCGAAAATTACATCACCGATATCAATGTGAAGCTCTACAATATTGAGGATGCTTATAGTATGGCTCAAGAAATGGAAAATCAATTTGGTTTAAAAGCGGTGGATATCAAAACGGCTAATGCCCAGTTTGAGACGGGTACCTCAATTCGAAATTTAATTACCTATGCGGTTTCCATTGCGCTCTTGATTGTGGCTGGTTTTGGGATTTATAATATCCTAAATATGTTTATTTATGAAAAGATGAATGACATCGCCATTTTAAAGGCGACTGGATTTTCTGGGAAGGATGTGCAATATATTTTTATGTGTCAGGCGTTGATTATTGGTCTGGTTGGTGGTTTGTTGGGGTTACTTGTTGGATTTGGGCTTACCAGTTTGATTGATACCCTGCCGTTTGAAACTGAAGCGCTCCCAACTATCAAGACGTTTCCTGTGAATTTCGATCCTTGGTTTTATGTCATCGGAATCACTTTCGCGTTAGTCTCTACCTTTTTTGCTGGTTATTTGCCATCTCGAAAGGCTAAAAAGATAGATCCTGTTAAAATAATTAGAGGTCAGTAATGAGTACAGTTTTGGAGACAAAAAATATCAATAAATACTTTAGGAAGCCCGTGTTATTTCACGTGCTGAAGGATATCAATATGTCTATAAAGAAGGGGGAATTCACTTCTATTATCGGGAAATCTGGCTGTGGAAAGTCAACTTTGTTGTATATCCTATCAACTATGGATACGGAATATGAAGGAGAGCTTTATCTGAACAATGAATTGGTGACTGGACAACATCATAACAAGCTGTCCTACTTAAGAAATAAGCACATTGGCTTTGTATTTCAGTTTCATTATTTATTGTCTGAGTTTTCTGTTTTGGAAAATGTCATGTTGCCAGCAAAAAAATTAGGAGAGAAGTCTTTGGAGGAAATTGAGCATGATGCTAGAAACAAGTTGGAAATCCTCAATATAGGGCATTTGGCTGATAAAAGAGCTTCTAGAATTTCAGGGGGTGAAAAGCAGCGTGTGGCCATAGCTAGGGCTTTAATCAATAATCCGTCTATTATTTTAGGAGATGAGCCGACGGGGAATTTGGATAGTCACAATTCTGAAAATGTATTTAATGTGTTCAAGCAGCTTTGCGATGAACAAGGTCTGTCTCTTTTGATTGTTACCCATGATGAGGATTTTGCAAAAAAGACAGACCGAATTATCACTATGAGTGATGGTGTGATTATCTCTTAAGGCGTTTCGCTTTTCAAGGTTAGTTTTCCTGTTTTTAGACCTTTTCCACTTACCGTTAATTCGATGTCCCCAGCTTGGGTTGTGGATTGTACCAAAACAACCAATTTTCCACTAAATAATTTCATGGTTGGTAAATGAAATAGTTCAAGAGAAGTAGCATCTCCATTACAAGCGGCACGATAAGTACCATTGCCTTTCACTTTAAAATCCAATTGATTGGTAGCCGTAGGACATGGAATGCCATTTTTGTCCACAACAGATACGGTTACAAAAGCGATGTCCTCACCGTCGGCTTTGATGGTTTTTACATCGGGCTCTAAAATTAATTGATAAGGCTTGCCGGCCGTTTTGATTTCTTTTTCCGCAGCAGCGTTTCCATGTTCGTCAAGAGCTACAACTTTTAAGGTGCCTGGTTGGTATTTGACATCTTTCCACATTAAACGGTACCGGTTTTGGTTAGTTGTGGAATCCTTTTTTTGAATGCCAAGACTTTTTCCGTTTAGGAACAATTCGGCGCTGTCATAACTCGTATACACAAATACGGGGGTGATGTCTCCTTCGCGCCCTTCCCAATTCCAGTGAGGGAGTATGTGCAGCGTTTCGTCTTCGGTGTTCCATCTGCTTCTGTAAAGATAGTAACGGTCTTTGGGTAAACCGGCCAAATCATTAATACCGAAATACGAACTGCGGGAAGGCCAGGCTTCATCGTAGGGCGTGGGTTCTCCCAAATAGTCAAAACCGGTCCATACAAATTCTCCAATCACCCAAGGCTTGTCATCCTGAAGTACAAAATCGTCGTCAGGCAAATTGGACCAGCTACAATATTCCAAATCGTAGGAAGAAGATTGAAAATCTGAGTAGGTTTTCATGCTGGCAATTTCTACTGGGAATTTGTAAATACCACGTGAACTCACTGTGGAAGCGGTTTCAGATCCTAAAATAAACCCTTGAGGAAAGGTTTCGTAAGCTTCTTCATAAAGGTGTACACGATAGTTCAATCCAGGAATGTCCATGATGGCTCCAAAGCCATTTTCCATAACGGCTTTTACTTGGTCCATCCCTACAGTGACAGGGCGTGTTGGGTCTTCTCTATGAAAAATATCCTGTAACCACTTGGCGCGTTTTACACCCTCCGAACCCCATTGGTCCGGCACTTCGTTTCCAGAACTCCACATGACGATTGAGGGATGGTTCCTGGTGGCTCTTACTAAATTCACCACGTCTTTTTCGGCATAGTCATCAAAATAGAGATTATAGCCGTTTTCCACTTTTGGTTTTTTCCATTCGTCAAAACTTTCTGCTAAAAACATAAAACCCATTTCGTCGCAAAGTTCCAATTGTTCCATGGAAGGCATATTGTGTGAACTCCTAATCGCGTTGCATCCCATATCTTTTAAAATGCGTAATTGTCGTCTTAAGGCGGAAGTGTTCACGGCAGCTCCCAATGGCCCTAAATCATGGTGTAAACAAACGCCTTTAAATTTGGTGACTTCGCCATTTAAGCTAAATCCAGTATTGCGATTGTATTGGATGCTTCTCACTCCAAATCGGGTGGTGATTTCATCTTTAAGAACATCTCCGGCGTATAATTTGGATACGGCAGTATATAAATATGGGGTTTCAGGACTCCATAAGTTGGGGTATTCCAGAGCGATATTTTGGTCAAATTCATTGCCATATAAAGTTTCGGAAGTGTTTGAGGCGACGGTGGTTCCGTTGGCGTCCAAAATATCGGTGACCAAGTGCAGTTGTTCTCCGGAAACTTTTGTTTTGATATTTACTTTGGCTATTTGGTCTGTAATCATTGGAGTTGTAATGTATGTGCCCCAATGGTCAATGCTTTGTTTGTCTTTTACAATGATTTGAACTTTTCGGTATAAGCCGGCACCAGGGTACCATCTGGAAGATAGTCCCTTATTGCTGAGTTTTACAGCAAGCGTATTAGTTTTTGAATTGGAAATATGTTCGGTGATGTCAAAATAAAAATATGCATAACCGTATTTCCATTCGCCTACTTTCGTTCCGTTGATAAAGACTTCCGGTTCACTCATGGCGCCTTCAAAGGCAATCAATACTTTTTTGTTTTGATCAGCACTTGGAAGAGTAAATGTGGTTCGGTACCAAGCTTCCCCAATATAGGGAAGCGCCCCTGTGCGTCCAGTTTTTTCGGTAGCTACGGTTTCGCCATTTTGTTCAATAGCGACTACTTGTTTGTCGATTTCCTTATCAAAAGGACCGTAAATAGCCCAATCATGGGGTACGGTAACTTCTTCCCATGAATTGTCATTGTACTTCGGGGAAACAGCTTCAGGGTGATGCCCTTTACTGAATTTCCATCCGTCTCTCAAGGTGATAACCTCTCTCGTTTGTGCGTTAAGAGCGGTTTGAAACATAATTGCTATCAGGATGAGCGATATATAATTGATGCTGAATTTCATTTTGAAAGTGTATTAATGATTGTAAAACTGCATGCCCAATGTGGCTGTATTGTTATGGTCAAAAAGTGTGGCGTTATCCCAATGGGAGCCTTGTCCCCATAATGTTGAGCAGTTGGTAGACACCCAAGCTGGTTCCCAATAAATGAGGCCTTCACCACCGGCATTTTCTATGATGGTTGTTAATTGATTGAGATAATCCAATTGGCCTTGTTGTGTGGCGGGATAACCAGAGATTAAGGCATCTTCGCCTAGAATATTGTTGGCGCTATCGGCATTGGTTAAAGTAAAGGGATAGGCGGTTTCAACAATCATCAAGCGTTTGTTGTAGGTGTTGATGAGGGTGTTCAATGGAGTTGATACATTGTTAAGTGTGTACTCAGACCAAATAGGGTAATATGACAATCCAATCCAGTCGAAATCGGTAACGCCATTTTGTGTAGCCTGTTCAAACCACCATAGGGCATTTTCTGGTTGAGCTATGTGGAGCATCACGCCAATTTCTTTTTCTTTGGCCTCGGAAATTGCTCTTACCGCAGCAATCCCTTTGTTTAGTAAATAGGAATTTCTATTCCAATCTATGGGCCAAACTAAATCACCATGTTGTAGAATCATAGGGTTGATTTCGTTGCCTATCTGTACAATTTCCGGGAGTAAGTTCAAGTTGGATAAGGTTTCAAGTGTATTGTAGGTGTAGTTGTAAACCAATTCACCTAAAGCAGTGGTGTTGTCTATTTCATCCAACCAAGCTGCAGGGATTTCTTGTGTTGAGGGGTCTGCCCAAGTATCGGAATAATGGAAATCCAGCAACACGTCCATGCCCTGGGATTTTGCACGTTGTATAGTGATTATAACATCTTCCAAATTAGAATAGTTAGTCCAGGTTGGGTTATGCCAAAGTCGAACCCTAACCAAGTTGGTTCCTGCATTTTTAAAGATTGTGAAGGGATCCTGAGTTTGACCATCACTGTTTTTATAAAGAGCGCCGCAATCTTCCATTTCATTTACATAGGATAAATCGGCACCATAGTAAAAAGTTTCGTTTTCCGGAGGCGTAATAATCCCATCGTCGGTGTTATCATCGTTTGAATCGCTTGAAGAGCAGCTCGTCATAGATATGAAAAGTGCTAGTAGAATTGAGATTGTGTGGTTTATCATTTTCATAATTTTAATGATAAGAGTTTGTTTTATTGACTGTTAAAGAACTTTATTTTTGCTAATTTACAAAATTGCTGTTAAAAAATCATACCAGTACCTACCAGTTTTTGTATCTTTGTGCTCTATGAGTTTGATATCAGTAAAAGATCATATTGGAATTCCTAAGTACAAACAGATAGTGTCTTCGGTAGAAGATGCTTTGGCAGCGGGTCTTTTGAAGAAAGGCGACCGTTTGCCATCCATAAATAGCGTGCGAAATAAGTTCGATTTATCTCGCGACACGGTGATGATGGCCTTCAACGAATTGAAGCGAAGAGGCATTGTGGAGTCGGTGTCGGGGAAGGGCTATTACATCAAGAGTGAAAACATCAACGTGTCCCAAAAAGTGTTTTTGCTTTTTGACGAGCTAAATGCTTTTAAGGAAGATTTGTACAATGCCTTTGTGAATAATCTTGATGAAGGGATTCAGGTGGAAATTTTCTTTCACCATTTCAGTTATGAGGTCTTTTCAAAATTGATTCAAGATAGTTTGGGTAGTTACCATTATTATGTCATCATGCCTGCAAATTTGAAGGGGACCGAGGATGTGATAAATATTTTGCCAGATGACAAGGTTTATATTTTGGATCAATTACCAAAAGAATTACGGAGCTATCCTTCTATTCATCAGAATTTTGAAAAAGACATTTTTGATAGTTTGATGGAAGCAAAAGAGTTGCTCCAAAAGTATCACAAGTTGGTATTGCTTTATTCTGAAACCAAGCAGCCAAAAGGCATGTTGAAAGGCTTTCAAGAGTTTGCTGAAGTTGCTGAAATAGCCTGCGAAGTAATTCAAACTTTTGAGGATCGTGTGATTGAAAAGGGAGCCGTGTATTTGGTTCTGGATGATCAACATTTAATTGTACTCATCAAAAAACTGAAGGAGCTCCAAATGGAAGTGGGCAAAGATGTTGGAGTGATTTCTTATAATGAAACCTTACTTAAGGAGATTGTTGAGGGAGGCATTACAACCATTTCCACAGATTTTAAGGAAATGGGCAAACGTTTGGCGGAGATGATTGTTAATAACGAAAAAGGAAATATAGAGAATACTAGAAGAGTAATTATTAGGAATTCATTATAAAGGGAGTAAGATGTTTACAATAGAGCATATAAGCGAGAACGCGACTAACGTTTTGGAAATTAGAAATGCCGAAAAAGCCTTGTTGGCATTGGTCAATTTGAAGACCGGTGGGAGTTTGGATGTGCTGCAATTGGAAGGTACAAAGATTATTTCCAACGAAGGCGCTTTGCCGTTTGCATCGTCCGTTTTGTTTCCTTTCGCCAATAGAATAGCCAAAGGGCAATACACTTTTGAGGGACAAACCTATCAATTGAAAAAAGGAGAGGTAGACCCTGATAATGCCATTCACGGCTTGATTTATGATAGAGAATTTGACATAGTAAATAAGGAAGTTACAAGAGAAAAAGCTATGGCAACTTTAAGGTATGAGCAAACTACGTCTCAAGAAGGATTTCCCTTTTTGTATGCCATGGAGCTAACATATGCAGTTAGCAATTCCGAATTGACATTGACTGTTGATGTAGAAAATATAGGCACTGAGGCCTTTCCATTTACCTTAGGTTGGCATCCTTATTTTGAGTCCAGTAATCTGGGAGAAAGTCAGCTTTTAATGGACTGCCAAGGAAAACTAAAAGTAGATGCGTTCATGATTCCTGTGGAAAAGGAAGCATTGCAATTACCTTCAGAATTACAAATAGGCGAGCAGCAGTTTGACGATTGCTTCTATTTGGGAGCTACCACTGTTGGCTTTAAAACACCGGATTATCATATTGCAATTGCAACCACTTCAAAAGAAAATTATTTGCAGGTATATACGCCTCCGGGAAGAAAAGCCATGGCCATAGAACCGCAAACAGGACCTGCCAATAGCTTTAACAGTGGGATGGGTTTACAGACTTTGCAACCTCAAAAACGATATAATTTAAGTTGGACTATACAAAAGATTGGATAGATGAATACAGAATTGATTACAGCAATACAGGACACTTTTAAAGAAAAGTTTGGAGAGAATTACTTGGTGGTGAGCTCTCCGGGTAGGATAAATTTAATAGGAGAACACACCGATTATAATGAAGGTTTTGTGTTTCCGGCAGCCATTGATAAGGGGATTATCACAACCATTGGAAAAAGTGATTCGGAAACTTGCTCGGCGGTGGCTTATGATTTAAAGGAGCAGTTTGAGTTTACTTTGGATGAGGTTGAGGCTATTCCAAAAGGGAACTGGAGAAATTACATTTTGGGTGTGATTGGCGAGTTGCAAAAGAAAGGCATTGAAGTGCCTCCTTTCAATGTTGTTTTTGGAGGCGATGTTCCTAATGGGGCAGGTTTGTCCTCTTCCGCAGCCTTGGAAAATAGCATCGCATTTGGATTGAATGAATTGTTTGGATTGGGGCTTACCAGGCACGAAATGATTTTGGTATCCCAAAAGGCAGAGCATAATTATGTAGGCGTACGCTGTGGAATTATGGACCAGTTTGCTAGTATGTTTGGAGAAGAAAATCAAGCCTTGTTGTTGGATTGTAGAACGCAAACCGCAACATCCTATCCAATAGATTTTAAGGATTATGAATTGATGCTTATCAATTCCAACGTGAGCCATAACTTGGTGGAAAATGAGTATAATGATAGACGTCAAGTGTGCGAACACGTAGCCCAATTGCTTGACGTTCCTTTTTTACGTGATGCTACCGAAGAAGATTTGTTGAAAGTCAAATCACAACTTTCCGAAGCCGATTATCAAAAGGCATTGTATGTGGTTCAGGAGAATGACAGGGTGATGAAATTTGCCAAAGCTATCGAAGATCACGATGTGGAGCAGTTGGGAGCCTTCCTTTTGGAAGCCCACAAAGGCATGCAGCACCAATTCAAAATTAGTTGTGACGAATTGGACTTTTTGGTAGAACAGGCCAAAGCGCATCCAAGTGTGGCCGGTGCCCGAATGATGGGAGGCGGTTTTGGGGGCTGTACCATCAATATTGTGAAAAAAGATGCTTTGGAAGACTATGCCAAAACGGTTACCGAAAACTATAAAAATACCTTTGGGATTGACTGCAGTGTACACTTTGTAAAACTGTCTCAAGGAACACATTTAATAAACTAAAATCAAAATAAGATGAACTCAGATATACATGATTATTCGCATAAACGATTAAATATCCTAACAGGGGAATGGGTTTTGGTGTCTCCGCATCGTGCTAAAAGACCTTGGCAGGGCCAACAGGAAGAAACGACTCCAGATGTGCGTCCAAGCTATGACGAAAGTTGCTATTTGTGTGCTGGAAATGTTAGGGCCAATGGAGAAGTGAACCCTTCTTACAATGATGTTTTTGTCTTTACCAATGATTTTTCAGCCTTGCAAAGTGACTCCAAGGAATTTACTGTAAACGAAGGCTTGTTACAAGCGCAAAGTGAGCAGGGTATTTGTAAGGTGATTTGTTTCAGTCCAGATCACTCCAAAAGTTTGGCGCAAATGAGTGTGGAAGGAATTGAAAAAGTGGTGCATACTTGGCAAGCCGAATATGCGTCTTTGGGAAGTGAGCCGAATATCAACTACGTTCAGATTTTTGAGAACAAAGGAGCCATTATGGGCTGTAGCAATCCGCATCCTCATGGGCAGATTTGGAGCCAGTCTTCATTGCCTAACGAAGTGGCGAAAAAGGACGCGCGCCAATTGGAATATTTTAAGACTAATAACAGGACCTTGCTTTCAGATTACTTGAAGCAAGAATTGGAACTTAAAGAGCGGATCATTTTTGAAAATAAAGCCTTTGTGGTGTTGATTCCGTTTTGGGCAGTATGGCCTTATGAAGCGATGATTTTGCCAAAGACGCCGCAAAAGAGTATTGGTGATATGGCTCAGGAAGAAACCTTGTTATTTGCCGAAGCCATTTCGGTGTTGACCAAAGTTTATGATAAGTTGTTCAACTGTTCTTTCCCATATTCTAGTGGGATACACCAAGCGCCAACCAATGGCGAAGTAAATGAGCACTGGCATTGGCACATGAGTTTTTATCCGCCACTGTTACGTAGCGCTACCGTGAAGAAATTCATGGTGGGTTATGAAATGTTTGCAAGTCCACAGCGTGATATTACAGCCGAAAGTGCTGCAAAAACATTGAGAGACCTCTCAGTAGAACTATAATATTTAAAACTGGTAATATGAAAGTAAATGGAATTATTCCATTGGTAATGGCATTGTGTTTGAGTGTGGTTCAGTGGTCTTTGGCTCAGGAAACCTCTCCAAAAGGCAATGTAGTTATTGATGGGGATGGGGTGATGCGATGGGAGCATACCAAGGAAGAAGTTTTCGGTTTTGGTGTCAATTATACAGTCCCTTTTGCTCATGCTTATCGTTCGGCCAAACGTATGGGAATCGATCCCAAAAAGGCCATCGATAGTGACATTTACCATTTTACCCGCCTAGGTTTTGATTTGTACCGAATTCATGTTTGGGACACACAAATAAGCGATGTTGAAGGGAATCTTTTGGAGAATGAATATTTAGACACTTTCGATTATTTGTTGAGCAAACTAAAGGCCCATAACATTAACTATGTCATTACGCCCATAGCCTTTTGGGGAGATGGTTGGCCAGAACCTGATGGCGATACGCCTGGGTTTTCGCATACATATGGAAAAGCAGATTGTTTGACCAATCCAGAAGCTATAAAAGCACAGCAAAATTACCTCTTTCAGTTTTTAAATCATGTGAATCCTTATACGGGAGTAGCTTATAAGGATGAGCCTAATATCATTGCTTTTGAAGTGAGTAATGAACCGCACCATCAAGGTACGGCTTTAGAGGTGACAGCTTTTGTGAAGGGCATGGTAGAAGCGATGCGGAAAACAGGAACGCAAAAACCTATTTTCTATAATATGAGCCATGCCGTACATTTTATGGATGCCTATTTTGAAGGAGGAGCACAGGGAGGCACCTTTCAGTGGTATCCCACAGGGTTGGGCTATGGTAAGGAACTTTCTGGAAATGTTCTACCTAATGTAAATGATTATGACATGCCATTTGATGAGGTGATTAAAAAACATCAAGGCGCTAAATTGGTCTATGAATTTGATGCGGCCGATGTTGGGAAGTCCTATGTGTATCCTGCTATGGCACGAAGTTTTAGAAGTGCCGGAATTCAAATAGGGACCCATTTTGCGTACGACCCGACGTATTTGGCTTATGCCAATACCGAATATAATACGCATTATATGAATTTGAATTATACACCTTCCAAGGCTTTGGCTTTAAAGATTTGTGCGGAAGTGTTTCATGAAATTCCTTTGTATGCCGAATTTGGAAAGTACCCAGAAAATACCTCGTTTGGCAATTTCAAAATAGATTACAAAACAGATTTGGCCGAGTATAATTCCGAAGAAAAGTTTTTTTACACGAATACAACATCATCAAACCCTAAGAATTTAAAAAAGCTAGAGGAGATTGCCGGTTATGGCAGTTCACCGGTAGTGACATACGATGGGCAAGGAGCTTATTTTATGGATAAGCTTTCCAAAGGTGTTTGGCGCTTGGAAGTACAACCGGATGCTATTTGGGTGGATAATCCGTTCGGGAAAAATAGTCCGAAGAAGACCGTGGCAGTTATCAATTGGGAAACCCATTCAATGTCTATTGATTTAAAAGATTTAGGGGAGGGATTTTCCATTGAAGCTATTAATGAAGGGAATGGTTTTCAGTCTCAGGTAACTGGTAAAGTATTTTCAATTCAACCAGGAACTTATATCATCAGTAAAAAAGGGAGCAAAAAGACTTGGTCTGTTAATGATGCTTTTAAAACCAATAAACTCAACGATTTTTATGCGCCTAAAACTACGGTTGATAAACCATGGCTGAGACATGAACCGATAAAGGAAGTGACTGAAAATACTGCTCTACAATTGGAAGTGCAGTATGTAGCGCCAAACAAGCCAAAGAGTATTCAACTGCTAGGATATTCTTCAAAAGGGCGTTTTCAGGTAGATTTTAAAAATATCCAAGGGTATAGATATACAGCAACCTTACCTGCAGAATATCTGCAGATTGGTTTTGTGCATTACAATATTGTAGTGAAAAGTGACGATACCTTTAGGTCCTATCCCGCCAACATGGAAGGCAAATTTTCGGATTGGGATTTTTACGATATCGAAGATTATGTGGTTAAAGTAGTCTCTGAAAGCAATCCTATTTATTTGTTTGATGCCGAACAGGACACCGATGATTTGGTACGTCCTTGGCGCAAGGGTTTTAAATTGGTGCCAACAGAGGAGAATGGGCAATCGGAGTGCCAAATGAACTTGGAGCAATTGTTTGTTGAAGATTCCGAAAACAGGAATGCAACACCTATTTACGATTATAGTTTTAAACACTTTATCATCGATAAAATTGATGGGAGACAATCCAGTTTAAAGGATAAAGCCACTTTGGTTTTTAAAGGGCGATCGTTGACAGATAAACCGTTGCCTTTGCAAATTGCCTTTGTAATGGAAGATGGCTCTAGTTATGGAGGTATGTTGACATTGGAACCCGAAATGGGAGACTATACTTTATCCCTTTCAGAGTTGAAACCTGTAAAAACGGTAACGCTTCCAAGGCCATATCCTAGCTTTTTGCCTTACTATTTGGAGCATGATATTACTTCTAAATTCGATGTCAACAACTTAGAGAGTCTTCAGTTTTCTATTGGTCCTGGAATCCCGGAAAACCAATTGCGGGCGCCCCATGGTATTGGAATGGTGAGTGTGCGTTTAGAATAGAAAAAGCTTCCCGCAAGGAGAAGCTTTCACTCAAACTTAAAACAAAAAACTCAAATAAACTTATAGTTTTATCAATTTAGAAGTCGCTGTTTGCCCTTCTTCATTTTTTAGTTTTACCATATAAATACTTGGCATCAGGTTTGAAATATCAAATCCATGGCCTTGTTGGAAGTCGCCTGAAAATGATTTTACCAATTTCCCTGTGATATCATAAATCGCAACCTGGGTGGTGGCTTTATTAATTTGGAAACTGTTGTTGGTTGGGTTAGGGTATACCTTAATTCCTTGAGATAAAACATGATCTTCAATACTCAAGGTTGCGGCCAAGTTTCCGTAGATTTTAAAGGTGCCAGGTGCCATATTAATGGTTGCTGTTGTACTGCTAACTTCCATGCTTGTATTTCCGGTATTGTCCATCAAGTCATACCAAGTTCCTGTATAAGGGAAGTTAGGCACTATGTTTTGTGCTACCACATCAAAATTGGCCAAGATGACCACATTCTTCAATTCAGTAGAAGGAAGGGCGTCATCCCAAATGTAAATTTTGGGTGTCAAGTTTCCAGACTCAATGGTGTAGTCGCCTTCAAATACGTCTTCTTGGATTTTCAAAGCATTGATTCGTGCCCAATCCTCATAAATTTGGCTTCGGTTAGTATCATCTGGCCAGTTGTTGGCCCATTGTGGTTGCGGTTTGGTGTCCAATTTACAATCACCTGCACCATCACTATCATTATCCGGTAAGTTAACAGTGCCATCGTTGCAAGTGAAGATTGAATTTTCCATACCCAATTCACCAAAGTGCCAGATCATTTTAGGTCCCGGGATGGTTAAACTTACGGCTCCAAGAGCCGACATACGCCCTAGGGCTGTGTTAAGCTCGGTAACATCATAGCTGCCATTGGAGTTTCCGTATTGAAGGTTTTTAAACATCAAACGTTCTTCATCATGGCTTTCGGCATAGCCTACCAATCTAGGTTGGTCAAAGCCTCTGGAAGTATGTTCCATAGAGGTAATGTTGGCTGTGTATCCCATGGTTAATTCGTTGTATTGGTAATTCAAATTACCCCATAACATGATGCCTTTTCCTTCATCGATGCGGTAGTTGGCCCATTCTATTTCTTCATCCAATGAAGTCTGTCCATCGTTGTTGGCATCCCAATCGGTTCCTAGGTGTTCAAAGATGACATAATGATTGGCGTCCAAGTCCCAACTGAAATCGGCATACTCTTTAAGTAGAGCAACACGATCGGCATTATAGTCGTTGGTACAACCTTCGTTGTTGGCGCAATTTTGAGTGAATCCTTTGGTCAGGTCCCATCTAATTCCGTCAATTTTGAATTCTTCAATCCAATGTTCCACAACACGTTCTGAGTAGTATTGTGTACGTACCTGCTGATGATTAAAATCTGATCCCACATTATAAGAATGCGCAGGCGTTTGGTTGAAATAAGGGTTGTCGCTATTGATATTCCCTGAATTGTCTGACCACATACGCACCATTGGATTTCTTCCAAAGGCATGGTTTAATGCGATGTCCAAAATTACGGCAATACCATTTTGGTGACAGGTATCGATGAGTTCTTTTAATTTAGCTTCAGTACCATAAAACTTATCCAAAGCCATATGGAAGGACGTGTTGTATCCCCAGCTTTCGTTGCCTTCAAATTCCATCACAGGCATTAGCTGAATGGCATTTACGTTTAAATCTTTGAAATAGTCAATCTTGTCAATAATATCCTGAAAGTTTCTGTCGCTGTCAAAATCACGAATCAGCACTTCGTAAATTACCAAATCTTCCTTTTTGGGTTTTGTGAAGTTGGTCACCTGCCAATCATAGGCTGGTTGGGCTGTTTGCAAAACCGTTACTTCATGGTTTTGCCCTGCTGGATAGTCAGGAAGGTTAGGGTAGGTGTCTTCTGGAATATACGGATCATCCCCAGGAGATAATACCAAGGTTGAAAATGGATCGGCTGTTTTTACTTCACTTGGTGAATTGGCTGCTGGTGAATTGGTGTAGGTCCAGTATTGATATGTATAAATTTCGCCAGAAGTTAGACCATTCAGTTCTATCCAAAATTTGGAAGAGGATGCGTCCTTCTTCATTAAATAGGTGCCTGAATAGGGATTCCAATCATTAAAGCTACCTGCTACATATACAAAATCTTTGTTGGGGGCATCTAAAACCAAGGTTGCTTTGGTGGCGTCTTCGGAATCGTAATTGATGCCGTTTTCCATGCCTTCTGGAAGGGCTTCCACTACTGAGCTGGCTATAATGACTTCAAAGGAGGATTCTCCGGATTCTGAAGAACCTGAAGGTGTGCCGATAACTGTTATTGTTCCAGATTCTGTTAGATTGGTCAAAGTAGTGCCGTAAGTTGGGAACCCCTGACCTGTAGCTACAGAATTACCGTTGTAAAGGACTTCAAAATTTCCTACTTGTAAGCTTCCTCCAGATTGCATATAAGCGCTTATGGAGAGGTTGCCTCCAGATTCCACAATAACAGGATCTGAATTTGGACTGTTAAAAACTACTGTCACGGCACCTACATAGAATAATGTATCTTGAGATTGTTGGCTACCATCGTCGCTTTTAACCAGCATTCCTATTTGACCAATGCCCGTATCTTGATACAGCTCGGTAGGAGTCATAGTGAAGGAGTAGGTGCCATCACCATTGTTGGTGAATTTTTGCGCTTCGTTGGAATTGCCCCAATCGCCATTGGTCGGGGAATCTCCGGCTTGATTGCCATTGGTGTCGAAATACCAGGTCCAAAGGTATAGGTCTGCTCCATTGGTGCTACCCCATATAGAGGCATCCAAGTTGGAGACTGTTATGGTGATTTCATCGGTTTCTTCAAATGGGGAAGGGCTTATGTTAAAGCTTACGTCATTTTGTGTTTGCCCAAGTGAAACCGCATACAATGAAAAAAACAATAAAGAAAGTAATGTATGTTTCATAGCTATTTTATATTAAAATGGGCCATGATTTCTCATAGCCCATTTGTAAAACTTCTTATTGAAGGGTTATGGTTTTGTTGACGGTGTCCATGGTGAGTATATACGTCCCAGGCGTGCCTACAAAACTGAAATTACTATCGCCGTCATTGGCATTTTCAAAATTGGAATCGATAGTATAGCCTTCACTTTCGTAATGTGGGTAATTAAAGCTAACTGGACCCCAATCTTGTTGTGCGAAGAATCTAAAGGCCTCGTTTGTAAAGGTTACTTCAGCAGAATATACTCCAGCTCCTGTACAAGGGAATTCCACTGGGGAGTCCCAGTTCCAGCCATTAACTCCGGCACCAACAATCCAAAGGGTTTCATATTCGCACTCAATTTGAGGGTCACCCAATGTGATGGTTTTATTAATGGTGTCTACGCTTAGGTAATATTCTCCAGGCGTTCCTGTAAAGCTAAAGTTACTGTCACCATCATTGGCATTTGCAAAGTTACTGTCGATGGTATACCCTGCTCCTTCGTAATATGGGTAATTAAAGCTAATCGGATTCCAATCTTGTTGCGCAAAGAATCTAAAAGAGTCATTGCTAAAGTCAACATTTCCAGAATAGACTCCATTTCCAGTACAAGGTAATTCCACTGGAGAGTCCCAATTCCAACCCGCATTAGTAATACCAGCGCCTACCAACCATAATTGATCGTACTCACAGTTAGGGCCAACAACAGGAGGGCCTAAAGTGATGGTCTTGTTTTCCATATCGATTTCCAGGAAATACTCCCCCTCAGTTCCAATAAACTGGAAGTTGCTGTCACCATCATTGGCGTTAACCAAGTTTTCATCAATCGTAAATCCTCTTGACTCATACCACGGATAGTTGAAGCTAACTGGACCCCAATCTTGTTGTCCAAAGAATCTAAAGTTACCATCGTTCTCAGGTGATAACATGACGTTTCCGGAGTACACACTTCCCTGAAGTGGGAATTCTGCAGGAGAATCCCATACCCAACCAGCTGTAGGGATGCCAGCACCAACTGCATAGATAACTGGTAGAAGTGCAGTTTCATATGGTGTAACCGTAATGGTAATAACATTTGATATACGCTCTAAATCGCCTGCTGCAGTTTCAATCACCGAACGGATTCTAATATCTATTGATCCAGCAGTTTCTGGTTCAATTCCCAAGTTAAGGGCAACGTCGTTCAATTCACCATAGGTCATTTCCAACATAGTATCCTCTGTAGTTCCTAAGGTTTCAACAGTAGCGAAATCGGTTCCTGCAATGGCGCCTTCAACATAGTAGTTGATGGTAGCTGTAGGATTCTCTGAAAAATCAGGATCATTCCATTCAATGGTTGTTGCAAGCTCGTCTTCGGAAATATCTGTAAGGACGATTTCAAAAGAGCTATCGGGGCTTGTAATTACAGGATTGTTTTCAGGGTAAGAGCTAAGTTTCATTTTTAGCACTTCTGAAATATCATCTCCTCCTAGGATTCTAAAAAACACATCAGATTCTTCAAAAGCTTGAATATTATTATCCAATAAAACAGCGTTAAGTTCTCCTACGGTCATTGAAAATGAAAGGGAGGTAGAGGATCCTAAAACAATAGGCGCTGTAAATTCTTCATCGGCAGCCATTTCAACTGTGTAATTGTCGGCTCCAGAAATGTTGTCCTGCCAAACCAGAGTAAGCGCCACATTTTGGGTGTTGGCACCATCCAATAACAAGGCTGCATTTTCGTTTGGAGAAACAATCTTGAAACTTTCGGCGGGGTCGATGAAGGTGAAATCATCGGAATTGTTACAATTTACAGCTACAAGCAGTAGTGCAAAAGCAGAAAATATTTTTAATAAATGTTTCATCTTAAATTAGTTTTGGGTTAGAGAATAAGTGTATTCCCTTGGGTTAGATAGGTCTAAAACCACATGGTAATTCCCTGCAGGACCATCGAAGGTTAAATCTCCTCCAGCTTGAAGGAAGCCATCGTCGTTAAAGGATCCTAATTCAAAAGTCCATTCATTATTTGCTCTAAACTTAAATGGACCAGGTTCAAGATCAATATCTATTTCCAAAGTTCTAGTAGAACTATTGTAGACCAAATCAGTGTCTGAATCCCATCCCGTAGGTGTAGCTTCACCAATGATACCCCAATCTGTTGCAGTTGTGGCATAGGTAAGTGCTCCCGTGTTAGCTTCTACAAAGTAATAGCCTGCAGTGGCAGTACAGTCGGTTTCATCATCGGCAACAAGAACTCCTGTAGAAGTACCATCGTCTCCCCAGTCGGTATTGCCCCATTGGAAAGCACCGGCAGCATCAGGAGCTAAGAATTTGTAACCACCATCTAACCAAACATACCCTTGGTAATCGGTTTCTCCAAAAGCAGAAGATGCTAAAAGTGGTGCTGTTGGAGGATCCCATCCTTGATGGTTTCCAGGAACAGCCAATTTAGGTAATGCCGTAGTAAAAGGTGTTACGGATACTGAAATGGCATTGGAGTAAAGTGGCATGTCACTTTGGTTACCAATAGTTGATTTTACTCTAATGTCCAAACTTCCTTCGGTAAAAGGAAGCAGTCCAGCTCCCACCGCATATCCATTAAATGTTGCAATGTCTAAAGACAACACGTTAGAACTGGTAGTTCCTATTACAATAGGTTCTTCAAAATCGGTACCACTTTGGGTTGCTTCTACGATATAACTTATTTGGGTTGGTACACCATAATCGGCATTTTCCCAAGTAATCGTAATGGCCGTGTTGGTTTGATTTTCAAAAGGGTTTAAGGTATAGGACTGCCCATCGTTGGGTGTTAAAATGTCTCCAAATGTCCCTTCGGTAATTTGGAAGTCGTCGTGGCCGTCATCACTGCTACAAGCAACGAAAAACATGGTAGCCACGATTAAACAATAATTTATAAGCTGTTTCATTTTCATCTGTTTTTAGTATCCTGGGTTTTGGGTAAGGTTAGGATTGGTCGCTAAGTTATTGTTAGGAATAGGGAATAGGTTTCTGTAAGAGTCTACAGAAATTCCATTAGGTTGATCTCCTTTCCAAGGCCATAAATAGCTTCCTGTTGTAAACTGGTTGTAACGAATTAAATCGGTACGTCTTAACAATTCCCAGTACAATTCTCTAGATCTTTCATGCAAAACAAAGTCCAAAGTAAGATTGCTGGAAGTTATGTTTCCTGTATTTCCACCAAAAGCTCTTGTTCTTATTTCATTGACTTTTTGCACCGCCGTGGCCATATCGCCATTGCCGCCTCTTAAGGTAGCTTCGGCATAGTTAAGGTAAATTTCTGCTAAACGGATCAGTGGTAAATCATTGTCTGTTCTTAAATCTTGACCAGAACCAACTCCTGGGTTACCGTTGGTGTCGATATTTTTGAATTTGGTCACCGCATACCCATTGCTGAATTGAGAGATATCCTCAATTTCCAAAGACTGACCATCGGTATAGAACATAGCTCTCATATCACCATCTTCAAAATTGTTCACCAAGCTACTAGTTACTCTTAAACCAGCCCAACCACTGTCTACACCATAATCGGCAGGAACCATAGAGCCTCCAATTTGTGCATGTACTAAAAAGGTGGTTCCCCCATAAGTTTGGGTTTGTACACCGTCAAAATTCAATGCGAAGATGAACTCGTTTTGGGCACCATTACTGTCGTTATCAGCCAAGAACAATTCGTCATAGGCTGTTCCGTTTCCGTTCCCGTCAGACATGTTAAGAGAGTAAGACGAATTCATAACTTCATTACAGTAGGTAATACAGTCATTATATCTGTTTTCGTTGATATAAACTTCAGCATTAAGGTACAGTCTGCTTAATAAAGCCCAAGCAGCTACGCGATCTACACGGCCATATTCGTTGGCACCGCTGGCAGGTAATAGGTCTTTCACTTCCAATAACTCCGCTTCAATGAAATTGAAAACTTCTTGACGTGAGTTTTGAGTTGGTAATGTAGTCGCTACAGTAGTTTGGATAGGTACGTTTCCATATAAATCCATTAAGTTGTAGTAAGCGTAGGCTCTAAGGAAGCGTGCTTCAGCGATAAACGTTTGTACTTCAGCATCGGATAATTGTCCTGCATTTTCAATAAATGAATTACAGAAGGAAACTTCTTGTCCCAAGCGGTTGTACATGGCGTTTGTAAAGTCGTTACTGTCTGTCCAATACATGCCGTGCATGTCGGCAACTCCAGCATCACCCCAGCCTAATACAGCATGGTCTGTAGTTAATTCATTAAGGTAGAACAAGGTTCTTGTGAATTGCGAAAACCCTTCGTCGATGTCATTTGGATCCAAATCTGGATTTCCCGCAGGTCCTTGTTGTCCCGTCACTGCAAAACCAGCATATAGTTTTGCTAAGGCGCTTTTTGCTTCATCGGCATTGGCATATACGTCTTCTTCGGTAAAACTGTCTGGGTCTATTGGAGATTGATCCAAATCGTTATGACAGCTCACCATTGCCAAGGCTATAAAAGCGTATGATATTTTATTAAAGATATTTTTCATAGTTGCAATTTTTAAAAGTCAATATTAACACCAAACACGAAAGATCTTGGTCTAGGGTAAAAACTGTTGTCGATACCACCATTGATTTCGGGATCTAAGCCATCGTAATCTGTAAAGACTGCTACGTTTTGAATAGAACCGTAAAGTCTAATTGTAGTGTCTTTGATAGCATGGTTTAAGGTGTGTCCTAAAGTGATGTTGTCTATTCTAAAGAAAGAGGCGTCCTGTATAAAGTAGTTACTTAACAAGGTATTGTCAGTAATTTGTTGGAATCCTGAATTTAAATATTCAGAATGAATATTGCTTAAATAATTGTTACTTGAAGGAATTACATTATTTAGGTAGGCATTTCCTGAAGCCACGTTGTTGTATGCATAATTACCAATGCTAGCTCTTGTTTGTACGGAAAGGTCCCAATTTTTGTAGTATACATTGGTGTTCAATCCCATTAATACATCAGCGTAAGGATCTTTGTAGATGAACTTGTCGGCATCATTGATAACGTTATCACCATTTCTATCAACAAACGCTCCTTCTATAGGATCGCCGTTTTCGTCATAGATTTGCTGGAATACCAAGAAGCTATAGGGCGCTTCCCCTTCTATGTGGGTTTGGATGTTGTTACCTACACCTCCCGAGATACCTCCAACATACTGTTGGTCTGGCATACGTGTTACTTCATTGTCATTAAAAGAGACATTGTAGTTAACAGACCACTCAAAATCTTCAGTTCTAACAGGAATTACAGTAAGGTCAAATTCTACACCTTTGTTTTCCATGTCACCAATATTGGCAGCGATTCTGTTAGAGAAGTTGGTAAATGGATCTACCGTTGAGGTGGCAATCAAATCGTTACTTTTTCTTATGTAGGCATTAACAGACCCTTTAATTCTGTTCTCTGCAAAGCCATAGTCCAAACCAACGTTAAAGGTTTCACTAACCTCCCATTTAAGATCTTTGTTGATAGCATCCGGTCTATAGGTTGGATAGTAATTATTTCCAAATAGATAGGTTGCAAAAGAGTTACTTCCTGTATAACGAGTTAAGAATAAGTAGTCTCCCAAACCGTTTACGTTACCTACGGTTCCGTAACCAACTCTAAGTTTCAATTCGGTGACACCACTATCTTCCATGAATTCTTCTTTTTTAAGGTTCCAAGCCAAAGCAGCTGACGGGAAATACCCCCATCTGTCGTTCGAATTAAGTTTGGAAGAAGCATCTGCTCTAAAAGTTGCAGTTAATAAGTAGCGTCCTTTATAGTCGTAGTTCAATCTACCAAAATAAGAAAGCAATACACTTTTACTTCTGTCAATGTATTCAAATTGAATATCGGCATCTGGGTTTTCAATGGCGTTTTGCTCATCGATACTGCTATAGCTGTAGCCATCAAATTCAAATGATTGGTAGGAGTATCCCGCTACCACATTTAAATTGTGGGCCTCATCATTAAATGACTTGTTGTATGTCAAATAGGCATCTAGCAATTGGTCTGTTCTTTCTTGGGAATATTCATTTCTGGAACCAATCCAATCTGGATCAGTTGAAGGATATTCTTCTGAAGTAACTGTTCTTCCAGCACTATTGGATTTGTCTAACCCTAAATTAACAGTCGCTGTTAATTCTGGTAAGAAATGGAATTTATAGTCCATTTTGGCATTTCCTAAGAAACGTCTAACCTCAGAGGTGTCATCAACCAAGTTCAATTGAGCTACCGGGTTAATAGGTGATAAACTAATGTGTGTACCAGTACCGTCTACCCAATCAAAGTAACTGCCATCTGCATTGTATACAGGCTGCGTAGGGTCGTACACGTTGGCAGAGCCAATAGCGCCTCTGTTTCCAAAGAAATTCTCAGTGTACTGTCCTTTAGCGTTTAACTCAATTTTAAGATGGTCGTCAAATAATTTAGGAGTGAAACTCAAGGACCCCGTGGTTCTTTTAAAGTTGTCTCTTTTTAAGATACCATCATGATCGGAATATCCTAAAGAGGCTCTCATTGGAACTCCCCAAGCACTTCCCAAAGCACTAAAGTTGTGATCTTGACCAAAAGCATTTGAATAAATTTCATCCTGCCAATCGGTATTGGCATTACCTAGCAGGGCCAATGTGGCTTCATTGGCACGAGGATGGTTAGCAACAACTTCTCTAAATTGATCTGCATTAAGAAGGTCTACGGTAGCATTTGAGGTGTGATGCGTAGTAGAAGAATTTAAATTGAATTTAAAATCGTTGTCCTTTCCTTTTTTAGTGGTAATCAAAATAACCCCGTTACCCCCTCTAGACCCATAAATGGCCGTTGCAGAGGCATCTTTTAAAACCACCATGCTTTCAATGTCGTTAGGGTTAACCAGGTTTAATGGGTTTCTGGCACCACCAACAGCATCGTTATTGATAGGGATTCCGTCTATTACAATTAAAGGATTACTGCTTAAGGATAGGGATCCTGTACCTCTAATACGGATATCCTGTCCTTCACCAGGTGCACCACTACCAGATGTAATGGACACCCCAGCTACCTTACCGGTAATTAATTGCTGGGCGGATACAATAGGTCCTTTGTTGAAGTCTTCAGAAGTTACCATGTCAGCAGTTCCCGTAAGGTCATCTTTTTTTACTGCACCGTAACCAATAATTACAACTTCATCCAATTTGGCAGCATCCTCAACCATACTAACGTTTAAGGTGCTTTGGCCTGTGTAAGTGATTTCTTGGGTAATATACCCCACATAGGAAAATACAATAACGTCTCCATTATTGACGTTCAATTGGTAATTCCCATCAAAATCGGTTGCCGTTCCCGAAGTGGTGCCCTTAATAATGACATTTACCCCAGGTAGTGGCAAGGATGAAGATTCTTCCGTTACTACACCTGAAAGTTGGGACTGCGCAAACAGGAATGAAGGCAGCATGCAACACAGGAATAATAAGTAATTTAGCGTTGTTTTCATACAATACTTTTGAATTAGTTTGTTAACTTTATTTAGTTATATTTTCACTTCTCAATGATAAAACTAGGTAAATTTTATGTCAATTTTTATGATATCCATTTTATAGGGGTTGCGCAAACGTTTTCGTGTTGAAAACTTTAGCTTAAAATATGAAATAAATGAATATGGCACCAAGAATTTAACAGATTATCAATTTAGGAGTATATTTATTGCCGGAAAAGAAAAATTTATGAAAAGAAAGGTTACGCTAAAACAGATTGCGAAAGAGTTGGAGGTTTCCATTGGAACCGTGTCTAAAGCCCTCAGAAACAGTAAGGAAATTAGTGAGGACACGCGTGAAAAAATCCAAGCATTTGCGAAACTCTATAACTATAAACCGAACAACATTGCCCTGAGCTTAAAAAACAGGAAAACGAAGACCATTGGGATTATCATTCCGGAGATTGTGCACCACTTTTTTTCCAAGGTCATAATGGGGATAGAAAAAGTGGCCAATAAGCGAGGGTACAATGTTATTGTAGGGCTTTCCAACGAGTCTTTTGACAAGGAAGTCATTAATATGGAAATGTTGGCCAATGGCAGTATTGACGGGTTTATTCTGTCAATTTCCAAAGAAACTTTGCTGCAGCAGGATTACCACCATTTTAAGGAAACCATTGCGCAAGGAATGCCAATCGTCATGTTTGATAGAGTAGTAAATGAAGTAGACTGTGATAAGGTAATTGTAGATGATTTTCAGGGGTCAAAAAATGCCGTTAAAAAATTAATCGCCAATGGTTGTAGGCATATTGCTATCATAACCACCAAAGACTATGTTAGTGTAGGGCGTTTGAGAACGCAAGGTTATTTGGAGGCCTTGGAAGAGCATAAGTTTGAACCGGAATCTGGTTTGATCTTGAAAATAGTGGAGGAATTGGATTCTGAAGATCACTTGGAGGAATTGGAACGGGAGATTGAATACCTCTTTAAGGACAATCCTGAATTGGATGGTATTTTTGCGGTTAACGAACTCTATGCGCTTACGGCAATGAAAGTGGCGAGACGTCTTAATAAAAATATTCCTGAAGACCTGCAGGTCATAGGTTTTACCGATGGCGTATTGTCCAAGCATGCTACGCCTAGTTTGACGACTGTAAGCCAGCATGCCTTGCAAATAGGAGAAAAGGCTGCAGAACTTTTAATAGATAAATTGGAAGGTGAAACTGAGGAAGAGATCTGTAAAACAGTGGTTTTGGAAACCGAATTAATAGAGCGAGAATCCACCAAATAAAAAAGATAACTCGTAGGTAACGAACTTTTTGTTATCTTTACACCCGATCAAAACTTATATTTTCACTTCTCACCTATAAGTTTTGATAAGTTAACGCTTATCAAAATAGTATCAATTAAAAGTACTATTTAAATGAAAAAGCGTGTATTAGGCTTTTGGGAAATCTGGAACATGAGTTTTGGGTTTCTCGGAATTCAAATGGGGTTTGCCCTGCAAAATGCCAATGCCAGTAGAATTTTACAGATTTTCGGAGCAGATGTACATCATTTGTCCTGGTTTTGGATTGTGGCACCTCTTACCGGATTAATTGTTCAACCAATCATTGGGCATTACAGCGACAGAACCTGGACTAGATTGGGCCGAAGGCGACCTTATTTTTTAGTAGGGGCTTTGCTGGCGGCACTAGGATTGGTTTTAATGCCTAATGCAGATATGTTCACAGCATTTATGCCTGCCATATGGGTGGGAGCTGGAATGTTGATGATCATGGATGCTTCTTTTAACGTAGCCATGGAGCCGTTTCGCGCTTTGGTTGCAGACAATCTTCGAACAGATCAAAGAACCTTAGGGTTCAGTATTCAAACAGTTTTAATAGGTATAGGTGCTGTGGTTGGTTCATGGTTGCCTTATGTGCTTACTAACTTTTTCGGGGTTTCCAATTCTGGAAAAGATGGTGGTGTGCCTCTTAATTTATTACTATCCTTTGGGATTGGAGCCGCTATTTTGGTGGTAAGTGTTCTTGTTACGGTGTTTAGGACCAAAGAATATTCGCCTGAAGAGTTGGCTCAAATGTCAGATCAAGAAGAAGTGCCTGAAGATGAAAAATCCAGTTTAATGGATATTTTTACAGACTTTGCTAAAATGCCTCAAACTATGAGGCAGCTGGCTTGGGTGCAATTCTTCTCTTGGTTCGGCCTTTTTGGAATGTGGGTGTTTTCTACCCCAGCTTTAGCACATCATATCTACGGTTTGCCGGTTAGCGATACACATAGTGAAACGTATCAAAATGCTGGTGATTGGGTAGGCGTGCTATTTGGAGTGTACAATTTAGTTTCTGCAATTTTTGCCTTCTTTTTACCCGTTATAGCGGCGAGAATTGGAAGAAAACGAACTCATGTAATATCATTGATCATTGGAGGGATTGGTTTAATATCCATGTATTTCTCTCCAAATCAATATTGGTTGATATTATCAATGGTGGCCGTAGGAATTGCTTGGGCCAGTATCCTGGCAATGCCCTATGCTATTTTGGCGGGGTCTATCCCAGCCAGAAAAATGGGAGTGTATATGGGGATTTTCAACTTCTTTATCGTAATCCCTCAAATTATTAATGCCTTTATAGGCGGACCTATCGTAAAATATTTTTACAACGAAAATGCCATGTTGGCTTTGGTAACTAGTGGAGTGAGCTTTTTAATTGCGGCACTTTTAGTGAGAAGAGTAAAGGATGTGGATGAAATAATAGAAACAGCAAATGAATAAGAAAGGATTTATTTTCGACCTGGATGGTGTTATTGTAGACACTGCAAAATACCATTTTTTGGCTTGGAAAAAGTTAGCCAATAGTATTGGCGTGGATTTTACCGAAACACAAAACGAACAATTGAAAGGTGTGAGTCGTGTAAAATCGTTGGAAAAGATATTGGCTTGGGGCAACAAGACGGTTTCCGAAGCAGAATTCAAGGAACTTATGGATTCCAAAAATACCGATTACCTGAACTACATCGAGCAGATGAATGCTTCAGAAATTCTGCCGGATGTTCCTAAAGTGCTCAATTACCTTATCGAGAATAAACAGGGAATTGCCTTGGGCTCGGCCAGTAAAAATGCCACGGTTATTTTGGAAAAGGTCGATTTGCTTTCCAAGTTCGATCAAATTGTGGATGGTAACCATGTGGTAAAAGGAAAACCAAATCCAGAAGTGTTTTTGAAAGGGGCGGAAGCTTTGGGAATAGAACCTAAACACTGCATCGTGTTTGAAGACGCGTCGGCAGGAATCGAGGCGGCCAAGGCAGCCCAAATGATTGCCATAGGCATAGGAGATAAAACGGTATTGGGAGATGCCGATTATGTATTTAATGATTTTACAGAAATCTCAACAGATTTTATTAAAGAACTAATTGAAAAATGAATCAAGATTATATAAAACCAGACAATTGGTCCATTATTGAGGAAGGGTTTGAGCCAGATCGCGTTAAATCCTCAGAGAGTTTATTTAGTATTGGAAATGGAGCCATGGGCCAACGTGCCAACTTTGAAGAGCAGTACTCCGGTCCAACATTCCAAGGCAGCTATATCGCTGGGGTTTATTATCCTGATAAAACCCGTGTGGGCTGGTGGAAAAATGGCTATCCAGAGTATTTTGCCAAAGTATTGAATGCTCCCAATTGGATAGGGATTAACGTGTATGTGGATGGCGAGGCTTTGGATTTGCACCTTTG
The DNA here is from genome assembly GCF_030908385.1 of Mangrovimonas sp. YM274. Lineage (NCBI taxonomy): Bacteria > Pseudomonadati > Bacteroidota > Flavobacteriia > Flavobacteriales > Flavobacteriaceae > Mangrovimonas > Mangrovimonas sp. YM274. Next base: position 3,539,433 of record NZ_CP133091.1, on the reverse strand, counting down.
TACAGAAGTGAAGGATTTTGTTAGGGAACTGAACATGAAAGAAGGTTGGTTATCTAGATCCTTTACGGCAACACTTCCAAATGGAGTGGAGGTAAAGGTGGCTTCCAAAAGGTTTTTAAGTCTTGATTTAGATGAAGTGGGCGCCATCAATTATTCGGTGACACCACTCAATAAAGATGTGGCCATTGTTTTTGAGCCTTATTTGGATGCAGGAATCACCAACGAAGATTCCAATTGGGATGACAAATTTTGGAACATTACCAACATTACCCACAATGGTGTACAAGCCTTCATAGAGGCTCACACTATGAAAACGCAATTCCATACCTGTACGTTTATGGAATCGCAATGTTTGGTAAATGGTAAAGCACTTGCTTTAACCCCAAACATTTCTCAAAACGATACCAGAATCAGTTTTGAATACACTTCCGATGTAAAGGCAAAAGACACCTTTACTATCAACAAAATGGGAGGTTATGTGGTAGATAGAAATCACGATAAAACCCATTTAGTGGCCGCAGCCAAAAGTGCTTTGCAAGAGGCCTATAATTTAGGTTTTGAAGGTTTGTTGGCAAAACAAAAAGAGGCTTGGGCCAATATTTGGGCTATGGCCGACATCACCATAGAAGGTGATGTAAAAGCACAACAGGGAATCCGTTTCAATATTCTGCAATTGAACCACACTTATTTAGGGAAAGATGCACGATTGAATATTGGACCAAAAGGATTTACCGGTGAAAAATATGGCGGTAGTACCTATTGGGATACCGAAGCTTATTGTATCCCGTTCTACATGGCTACCAAAGATCAAAATGTGGCAAGAAGCTTGTTGGAATACCGTTACCATCATTTGGATAAAGCCATTGAAAATTCTGAGAAATTGGGCTTTTCAAATGGAGCTGCTTTGTATCCTATGGTAACCATGAATGGAGAAGAATGTCATAATGAGTGGGAAATCACTTTTGAGGAAATTCACCGTAACGGAGCCATTGCCTTTGCCATTTTTAACTACTACAGGTATACTGGCGATTACAGTTACATTCCAGAAAAAGGATTGGAAGTATTGATAGGGATTGCCCGTTTTTGGCATCAACGCGCGACCTTTTCAACAGCGAAAAATAAATATGTCATCTTGGGCGTAACAGGTCCGAATGAATACGAAAACAATGTCAACAATAATTTCTACACCAATTACATTGCCCAATGGTGTATCAATTATGCTTTGGAAAACATTGAGAAAATAAAAGGCGAGTATGCCGAAGATTATTCCAGAATCATGGACAAAGTCCAATTGGGAGCTGAGGAACTAAAAGCTTGGAAAGATGTGTCTGGCAATATGTATTTCCCATATTCCGAAGAGCACCAAGTGTATTTGCAACAGGATGGCTTCTTGGATAAGGAATTGATAACGGTTGCCGATTTGGATAAATCCGAACGGCCAATCAACCAAAAATGGTCTTGGGATCGCATTTTGCGTTCACCTTATATAAAACAGGCGGACACTTTACAAGGGTTCTACTTTTTTGAAGACCATTTTTCTACTGAGGAATTGGAGCGTCATTTTAATTTCTACGAGCCATTTACGGTTCACGAAAGTTCCTTGTCGCCATGTGTGCATAGCATTCAAGCTGCAAAATTGGATCAAATGGAAATGGCTTATACCTTTTATTTGAGAACATCGCGTCTGGATTTGGATGATTATAACAAGGAAGTGCACGAAGGACTTCACATTACGTCCATGGCAGGGACTTGGATGAGTATTGTAGAAGGTTTTGGAGGGATGCGTGTGAAGGAAGACAAGTTGTTCTTCGAACCAAAAATTCCAAAGGAATGGACCAGTTATTCTTTCAAAGTGAACTTCAGGCATCAAATTTTGAAAGTGAATGTGTCTCAAAAGCAAACAAGCTTTGAGTTGGAAACAGGTGATGCTTTGGACATTTTGGTGAATGATCAAGTAATTACAGTAACAAAAGGAACTACAGCGACTTTGGGATAGCCCAGAGTTTGGAATACAAAGTAAAGAATCGGTATTAAAGGAAAAAAGATGAAGAGAGTTAGTATATTATTTTTAGTGTTGTTTTTGGCCTTTCAGGGGATTTGGGCACAGGTGCTACAATCGCCAAATGGGGCTTTGGAAATGGAATTTTCGTTAAAACAGAACGGCACGCCAACCTATCAATTGTCCTACAAAAACAAGGCTGTTGTAAAACCAAGTAGTTTGGGCTTGGAGCTCAAGGATGATAAAACCTCCTTGTTGAATGGCTTTGAAATTGTAAATACCGAAACAGCAACTTTTGATGACAATTGGACACCTGTTTGGGGTGAAGAACAAACCATTAGAAACCATTATAATGAATTGGCGGTAACGCTAAAACAAACCGAAACGGATCGCACTATGCGCATCCGTTTTCGTTTGTTTGATGAGGGCTTGGGCTTTCGATATGAATTTCCGTCGCAGCCAAATTTGGTGTATTTCGTCATCAAGGAAGAGCGCACCCAATTTGCAATGGCAGGAGACCATATCGCACTCTGGATTCCTGGAGATTATGATACTCAAGAATACGATTATACCAAATCAAGATTGTCGGAAATTAGAGGAAAGTTTGATGCAGCTGTAACAGGAAATGCTTCGCAGGAACAGTTTTCTAAAACAGGCGTGCAAACAGCTTTGATGATGAAAACCGATGACGGTTTGTATATCAACATCCATGAAGCGGCCTTGATCAATTATTCCTGTATGCACTTGAATTTGGATGACAAAAACTTGGTGTTTGAATCTTGGTTAACGCCAGATGCCAATGGGGACAAAGGCTATATGCAGGCCCCTTGTAATACGCCTTGGCGTACGGTGATGGTAAGCGATGATGCTAGGGATATTTTGGCGTCAAGAATTACCTTGAACTTGAATGATCCTTGTGAAATTGAGGATACCTCATGGATTAAGCCCGTGAAATACATTGGTGTTTGGTGGGAAATGATCACGGGTAAAAGTTCTTGGTCCTACACCAATGATTACCCTGCAGTACAGTTGGGCGTAACCGATTTTTCCAAAGCAACGCCTAATGGTACCCATGCCGCCAACACGAAGCATGTTAAAGATTATATTGATTTTGCTGCCGAACATGGTTTTGATGCCGTTTTGGTAGAAGGTTGGAACGAAGGTTGGGAAGATTGGTTTGGAAAGTCCAAGGATTATGTCTTCGATTTTGTAACCCCATATCCAGATTTTGATGTGGAAGGCATTCATCAATATGCCAAATCCAAAGGTGTTGAAATGATCATGCACCATGAAACCTCAGGATCGGTTCGTAACTACGAGCGCCATTTGGAACAGGCATATCAATTTATGAATGACCATGGCTATACTGCCGTAAAAAGTGGCTATGTGGGAGATATTTTGCCAAGAGGCGAAAACCACTATAACCAGTGGATTGTTAACCACTATCAATATGCTTTAGAGCAGGCAGCCGAACATAAAATCATGATCAATGCTCATGAGGCAGTACGACCAACTGGTGTTTGCAGAACATGGCCTAATTTAATTGGGAACGAATCGGCAAGAGGAACCGAATACCAAGCTTTTGGAGGTTCAAAACCTAACCATGTGACCATTTTACCATTCACGCGTTTAATTGGAGGGCCGATGGATTATACTCCAGGTATTTTTGAAATGGACATCAGTAAGCTTAATCCTGCCAATCAATCGCATGTCAATAGTACTATTGCCAACCAATTGGCATTGTACGTTACCATGTACAGTCCGTTGCAAATGGCGGCCGATTTACCAGAACATTACAAGCAGTTTATGGATGCTTTTCAATTTATAAAAGACGTGGCTATAGATTGGGAGAAAAGTGTGTATCTAGAGGCTGAGCCTGGAGAGTACATCACCATTGCAAGAAAAGAAAAAGGGGGTAGCAGTTGGTTTGTTGGAAATGTAAACGGCGTGGACGGCAGAACAGCTGACATCAAACTGGATTTTCTAGAAGATGGAAAAAAATATTTGGCCACTATTTATGCCGATGCTAAGGATGCTCATTATAAAACCAACCCACAGGCTTACACGATTAAGACTAAAAAAGTGACCAGTAAATCTAAATTGTCGCAGTATTCTGCTCCAGGAGGAGGTTTTGCCATTAGTATAACAGAGATTAAATAAGAATTATGAAACAAGTGTTGGGGATATATTTTGGAGGGCTAAAGCATACGGTTATTTGTGGTGCTTTTCTTGGGCTGAGTCTATTTACAAACGCTCAAATTGAAAGGGTGGAACCACCCAACTGGTGGGTAGGTTTTAAAAATCCATCTGTGCAACTATTGGTGAAGGGGGACGATGTTGGCAAGCTTACGCCAAGTGTGGAATCTTCGGGAATTTCCATTGTTAAAGTCCATAAAGCCGATAGCCCCAATTATTTGTTTATCGATTTGAACATAGCGCCTTCTGTGAAAGCAGGGAGTTTTGATATCGTCTTTAAAAATGGCAGAAAGGAAAAAGAACGCATCACTTATGAACTGAAACAGCGTGACAAGTCTTCGGAGCAATTTGAAGGTTTCAACAGCAGTGATGCCATTTACTTGATTACGCCTGATCGCTTTGCCAATGGCGACACATCTAATGATGTGCGTGCCAATATGAATGAAAAAATCATCGATCGTAAAAACGATTATGGTCGACATGGAGGGGATATTGAAGGGATTATTCAGCATTTGGATTATATAGAAAGCATGGGCTTTACAGCCATTTGGCCAACGCCCTTGTTGACCAACGATATGCCAGAATCTTCATATCACGGTTATGCTATTACCGATTTTTATGAGGTAGATCCAAGGTTTGGAACTTTGGAGGATTACAAAACACTTTCGCAACAAGTATCTCAAAAGGGGATGAAACTCATCATGGACATGGTGGCGAACCATTGTGGAAGTTACCATTGGTGGATGAAGGACTTACCTTTTAAGGATTGGGTGAACCAACAAGAGGCTTATGAGGCTAGTGGAAAGGTGAAAAACTCCAATCACAGACGTACGACCAATCAGGATTTGTACGCTTCTATTATTGATAAGAAAGAAATGAGCGAAGGTTGGTTTGTACCTGCTATGCCAGATTTGAACCAGCGCAACCCTTTCATGGCTAATTATATCATCCAAAACAACATTTGGTGGGTGGAAACGCTTCAGTTGGGAGGCATCAGACAGGATACCTACCCATATCCCGATAAGGAATTTATGGGGAAATGGGCCGGTGCCATCATGACCGAATATCCTAATTTCAATATTGTGGGAGAAGAGTGGAGTGTCAATCCTTTGTTGGTAAGATATTGGCAAACCGGAACCCCCAATAAGCAAGGCTACGAATCGCATTTAAAGTCTACGATGGATTTTCCTATGCAGGAAGCCATTGTAAAAGCTTTGAATGAAGAAGAAACATGGGGGACAGGTTTGGTAAGGATGTATGAAGGTTTGGCCAACGATTTTGTCTACACCAATCCAAAATCCATAATGGTATTTCCAGACAATCATGATATGGATCGTGTGTTTACCCAGTTAAAGGAAAACATTCCCCATACAAAAATGGCGCTAAGTTATATGGCTTTGATGCCGCGCACCCTGCAGATGTACTACGGTACGGAAATACTCATGCAAAACACAGCCAAACCTCACGACCATGGACTGATTAGAACAGATTTTCCTGGGGGTTGGGATACTGATGCTGTCAATGCCTTTACAGGAAAAAGTTTGTCTGCTGAGAAGAAGGACATGCAGCAGTTTGTAAAATCACTATTGAATTATCGCAAGCAAAGTAAGGCAATCCATGACGGAAGTACCCTGCATTTTGCTCCTGATAATGGCGTGTACTTGCTATCTAGAAGCCAGGGAGAGGAAACAGTGGTTTTGATTATCAATAAGAATAATGTCGAGCAAACCATAGACTTGGATCGTTTTGAGCAATTGGGACTTAAAGGGAAATCCATGACCGATATCCTTTCTAAAGAAAAGATTGTTTGGGATCGAAATGTAACATTACCTGCAAAGGGAATGCTGCTTTTATCAACATTAAATACATTTTAAAATACTTTTTTGGTTATGATTTTCAGTCGTTTATGTTATTTTGCAGTAGCGCTTCTTCTCGTTTTGGGATGCAAGGAAAAAACAGAGACTCCTATGACAAGTGAAACACAACCAATCTCGGATAATACTGCTAAAAAAGAAGTCGTTTATCAAGTGTTTACACGACTTTTTGGCAATACGAACGCCACCAACAAGCCTTGGGGAACCATTGAAGAAAATGGTGTTGGAAAATTTAACGACTTTTCAGATAAAGCGCTTCAGGAAATTAAGGATCTAGGAGTGACCTATATTTGGTATACCGGTGTACCTCACCATGATGTCATTACCGATTATACTGCTTATGGAATTTCCAACGACGATCCCGATGTGGTGAAAGGCCGTGCCGGCTCTCCATATGCGGTGAAGGATTATTATAATGTGAATCCTGATTTGGCAGAAGACGTTTCCAAACGTTTGGAAGAATTTGAAGCCTTGATTGAGCGTACACATAAAAATGGATTAAAACTCATTATTGATATTGTGCCAAATCACGTAGCAAGAAACTATCAAAGCATCACAAATCCTGAGGGAGTAGAAAGCTTCGGAGCTAAGGATGATACTTCAAAAGCATACAGTGTTAACAATAATTTTTATTACATCCCGGGGGAAGCTTTTAAGGTGCCAGTGCCCGAAAATAATTACCAACCTTTGGGTGGACAACCAAATCCTTTGGCAGATGGTAAGTTTGATGAAAACCCGGCCAAGTGGACTGGAAATGGATCGCGTTTGGCGCAGCCCAATTTTCACGATTGGTACGAAACGGTAAAAATAAATTATGGGGTAAGTCCAGATGGACACAAGGATTTTCCTGAGTTGCCAGAAGGTTTTGAAAATAAGGATTACCAAGCGCACTATCAATTTTGGAAAGATAAAATAGTACCGGATTCTTGGGTGAAGTTTAAGGATATTGCCTTGTATTGGTTGGAAAAAGGCGTGGATGGCTTTAGATATGATATGGCAGAAATGGTTCCTGTGGAATTTTGGAGCTATATGAATTCAGCTATAAAAATGAAAAACCCAGATGCCTTTTTATTGGCAGAGGTTTACAATCCAGATTTATATAGAGCCTATATCCATAAAGGGAAAATGGACTATCTGTACGACAAGGTTCAGTTGTATGATACCTTGAAGCATATCATGCAAGGCCATGGCAAAACCGATAATATTCCGCCTATTCAAAACTATTTGTCCGACATAGAACACCATATGTTGCACTTTTTGGAAAACCACGACGAGCAACGTATTGCGAGCCCTGAATTTGCAGGAGATGCCCAAAAGGCAAAGCCGGCGATGGTGCTATCTGCAACCATCAGTACGTCACCAACCTTAATTTATTTTGGTCAGGAATTTGGAGAGCCTGGAGCTGAAGATTTAGGCTTTGGTGATCCTTCCCGAACTTCCATTTTTGATTATGGAAGTGTTCCTACATTAAGACGCTGGGTAAACGACAAACAATTTGATGGAGGCAAGTCTACACCAGAAGAGCTGGAATTGCGCGATTTCTACAAGCGCTTGCTAAATTTTACAATTTCCAGTGAAGCCTTGATGGGGGAATATGAAGAGCTTCATACCTACAATACCCATCATACCGAGCATTATGGTTTGAAGCAGTTTTCTTTTGCGCGTTGGAATGGAAATGAAAAGTTGATTATTGTCTCCAATTTTGATCCTTATTTTGGTACAGAATTCGATTTGAAGTTGCCAGAATCCTTAAGGCAAAAATGGCAATTACAAGGAGGAGATTATATTTTGAAAGATCAACTTTATAATGATTTTCAAACAACTTTGCATGTCACGGATTCTAGTGCTTCGGCAAGAATTCCTTTAAAACCTTTAGAATCTTTTATTCTTAAATTTCAGTAGTTTATGAAACGCTTTCTATGTATCTTAGGGTTATCAATTTTTATGATGAATTGTCAAGAGAAAAAAGTTGAGACATTAACTGCAAAGCCTGAAGCTCCATTTGTATGGGAAGGTGCCAACGTGTATTTCATGTTGACCGATCGCTTTAAGAATGGCGATACGTCTAACGATGTTAATTTTGATCGGGACAATATCACCGGTTTTCTTCGCGGGTTCGAAGGAGGCGATTTAAAAGGTGTTATACAGAAAATTGAAGACGGTTATTTTACAGATTTGGGTATTAATGCTATTTGGATGACCCCCATCGTAGAACAGATACATGGCAGTACTAATGAAGGTACCGGAAGGACTTATGGTTTCCATGGCTATTGGACCAAAGATTGGTCGGCATTGGACCCTAATTTTGGAACGAAAGAGGATTTGCACCAATTGGTAAAGGTGGCTCACGAACATGGTATTCGTATCTTGTTAGATGCGGTTATCAACCATACTGGACCGGTTACGGAAAAGGACCCAGTTTGGCCTGATACTTGGGTGCGAACCAATCCGCAATGTTCCTATAAAGATTACGAGTCTACTGTAGAATGTACCTTGGTGGCCAATCTTCCCGATATTAGAACCGAAAGTAATGACGATGTTGAGTTGCCTCCACAACTGGTGGAAAAATGGAAGGCCGAAGGACGTTATGAAGAAGAAGTTGCCGAGTTGGATGCCTTTTTTGAAAGAACGGGTCATCCAAGAGCGCCAAGGTTTTATATCATGAAATGGCTCACTGATTACATCACCGAATTCGGGATAGATGGCTATAGGGTGGATACGGTAAAACATACTGAGCCTTATGTGTGGCAAGAATTTAAAAAAGAATGCGATTATGCCTTTGCGGAATGGAGAAATAACCATCCAGAAAAAGTATTGGATGATAATGAGTTCTATTTAATTGGAGAGGTGTATAATTATGGTATTAGTGGTGGAAAATACTTTGATTTTGGTGATCAAAAAGTGAACTACTTTGATGAAGCCTTTAATAGCTTAATCAATTTTGAAGCCAAATGGAATGCCAAGCAAATGGATTATGAGAGCATGTTCAAAAAGTACTCAGATAGCTTGAATTCTGCGTTGAAAGGGTATAGTGTGCTTAATTACATGAGTTCGCATGACGACGGGCAACCATTCGACCCTAAAAGGGAAAAACCGTTTGAAACTGCTAATAGGTTGCTATTGTGTCCAGGAGGGTCTCAAGTGTATTATGGAGATGAATTGGCAAGGCCTTTAGTAATTGCAGGTGCTACGGGAGATGCTACTTTAAGGTCTTTTATGAATTGGGAGGACGTACAAAGTAATTCTAAGACATCAGCTGTTTTAGCGCATTGGCAAAAGTTGGGACAATTCCGAAGAAATCATCCTGCAGTAGGAGCCGGAACCCACCAGATGCTATCCAAGGAACCTTACGTGTTTTCGCGAACCTATTCTAAAAATGGGTTTACTGATGAGGTGGTTATTGGTATCTATTTAGGGAAAGGATCTAAAGAAGTGAATGTGTCAAATATCTTTGCAGAAGGTGAAATCTTATATGATTTTTATTCAAATCAAGAGGTTACGGTTGTATCTGGAAAAGTAACTGTAGATTCCAATTTTGATACTGTGTTATTGGAAAGGCAGTAATGATGCTTTACCTTTTTAAGGTAAAATGACCTCGGTGGGTGGTGCCATCGGCTCTGTTAACCACAAACCAATAATCACTTGAAGGCATATTGTGCCCATTATAAGTGCCATCCCAGCCATAATCTTGAGCACTTAAGGAAGTGAGTATTTTTCCAAAGCGATCAAAGATGATGATTTCTATTTTTGGTTCGTTAGCAGCAAAATTAATGCGCCATAGATCATTGTGTCCATCACCATTTGGGGTGAAAAACTTGGGATAATTCAAAAGAAATGCTTCTTCACTCACAACACCACAGCCATTAAGATCCATTACATAAACTGTATAAGCTCCAGGTTCCAAATTTGTAAAAGTACTGCTGTCTTGATAGTTGATGCCATCAAGAGAATATTGATAATCTCCAATGCCACTAACATAAACTGTAATGGAATTATCGGTACTGGACCAATCGGTAGTTTCAATAGTTTCTATGGTGGCGATGCTAGAAGACACTACCGTAAAGGTTTTTATGGCTTCGCAATAAAAGTTGTCATAAACATTTTTAACGCTAACAGTATAGGTGCCGCTCTCGGTCACTGCAATTGCGTTGGTAGTGTCGCCTGTTGACCATTCGTAGCCAGAATATCCTGGGTCTGCCGTCAATAATACTGAGCCGCCTTCGCAAATGGATATGGTGTCGTCTGGACTTAGTTGGGGGACAGTTCCAACGGTAATTTCAAATGAGGTGGTTGCCGGACAAAAATCCAATGTGTTGTGGGCAACCCTAGCATAGATAATCTGTGGATTACTTGTATTGGTGTATAAATTGGGAAGGGGGTTGTCTCCTGTCTCGGCATCAGATTGGCTTAAATGATAAGTTACCGTATAATCGTCTGGATTTTGTCCTCCTAATATTTGTCCATTTTGTGTACTTAGATCGAAAGACGCATTGCTGGAACTGTCGTCCATACACTCCACCATATTGTCTGGGGTGTTGGCTCTTGCCAAAGGTGCTAAATTTTCGAGGTTGATGGTCGTGTTTTTGATACTTCCACAGGCATCTTCAATTTTAAACTCATAGATGCCAGGATCCAAGTCGTAAAAAATATTGCTGGTGCCATTGTCATAAACATATGGCGATGTAATACTGAAATTAAAAGGCTCTACACCCAAGACATCAAAATACACATCGTTGGTGCTTCCCATATTCCCACAGTTGAGGTCGAAAACGTCCGAAATGACCAACTCAGAAGTGATGGTAAAGGGTGTTAAAAGATCCATGCAAAAGTAATTGGGGTCTAAATTGTTGTATGACTGAAATACCTTGATAATTCTGAATTCACCAACAAGAAAAATATTGTAAATCATCGATTCGTTTTCTATTTCAATGGCATTAGTGTCATTAGGGATGTCTCCTTCGGTGTAGGTAACCCCAGAATATGGATGCCCCCATGCGTTGCTTTCTGGGAAGTATTTTTGGAACCACCAGCTTCTGTTAGTGACACTTTCATCAGTGTCGTTGATGCCCACATCAAACGAACCACAGTTTTTTTCTAATATATAGGCGTCTGGATTTGCGAAATAAGATTCAACCAAGGCACTTCCTGTAAATTCATATCCACATTCGTCGATGGCTTCAAAAGTGTAAATTCCAGATGGAAGAGAGTCAACATAAAAAACACCTCCAGAGGTAATGGCTGAACTGTAATCGTAAGGCAAGGTCTCCGAAAAGTCTGTTGGAGCAGAGGTGATGGTGAGGGAGGATAAGAAACCATAAGGAGAAGAAATTCTTAGGGTTCCCGAACCCGAGGTACAGCTTGCTGTACTAATGCTAAAAATATCCATTTGAACAAATTCAGGTATGGTTACTTCAACATAATGCTCATAGCCACAGTTGTCGGTAACTAAAATGATATAATCACCTACGGGTAAATCATAGTTGTTATATATACCACCAGTGATAAATTCAGAGGCGTCATAGGGCAGTTCAAACTCAAACGTATCTGGAGCAGACGTAAATACAACACTAACAACATCTTTGTCGGAAATAGAAATACTCAATTCCCCGGTTAGCGGGTTGCAAGCATTGTTCCCTGGATTTACAATAGGTGGTTCAGGATCTTCATTAAGGTCTTCAACAGTAATACTTGCAGTTGCAGTTCTGTCACAAGCATCGGTTAAAGTGATGGTGTAGTTTCCGATGGGAACGGACATGTCTACGTCTCCAAAATTGATTGAGTTTTCCGAAAATGGTCCAGGATAGTTGCTGTTGGATGCAACAGGATCAAAATCGGCTGGATATTCATCAAAAGTAACTTCGTAAGGAGGCATGAATCCGTTTACAAAGAGTTTGATGTATGCCCCACAAACCTCATTTATAATGTCACTCAAGAGGATTGTAGGAGCCGGATCCAGAAGCTCCTCGGTTGTAAACTGGTTGCCACAAGTGTCTTCTACAACAATGCTAACCTCAAAGGGTAAATCATCGTACAAAGTTACAAGGCTGCTTATTTCAATTTCTTCAAGGGCACCTTCAGTAACCGTTTGGGTGTACGTTTCTAAAGGTGTTCCTGACGATGGGGTCACTGTATAAGTAATGGTTAACGGGTAAATAAGTGGAAAGTTTTCTTCCGCGGTTAAAATAGAGGTCACCAATACTTCATCGCAAGAGTCATAAACTGTAGGGAGCGTTGTGGATGAGATATTTAGATTGTTATTTAGAGGGAACAAGCTGTAGGTTTTGGCAAGCGCATTGCCGCAAGCATCATAAACCCTTACTAAATAAGAACCCATAGGGAGATTTGTAAAAGTGTTGCTTGCCTGTGGCGCTACGGTTACGGGACCTGAGAAAATTTCATAGGACTCGGCATTTCCAGATGTGACGTTTACTGTTATGGAGCCCAATGTCTCGCAATTGGTGGAGCCGGAAAGTTCAAAATCCAATTCAGAAAAAAGATTTTCTATAGTGACATTTTGCTGCTGTGAGTTTTCCTCCGAACCTAAAACCTGTATGGCTTCAACTACATAGTCGCCGGCTTCCAGACCATTAAAACTATTATCTGTAGTTTGGGCAATGGGGGCTGCTGTGTCCGGTAGTAAATACAAGTTATATATTATCGAAGCTCCATCCGTAAGATTGGAAACGGTCATTTCTATGGTCCCATTCCCAGAACAAGTTTCATCGGTAGCGGTAACGGATAAGTTAAAATCTGATAACTGAGAAAAGCACATGCTAGTTATCAGACAAAAGAAGAAGGTGAAACCGCTTTTCATTTTTAGCATAAAAATGCGTTGTTTTAGTTCGAATTATGTGGGGAATAAGCGATAAATATAGGTATTTGTCAATAAAAAACAGAAAATGTCTGTTTATTTTCAGTTTTGTGGTTGTGAAATGAAAAAGAACTAATTTTAGTTCTTTGAAAAACAAATGATTGTATGTTGTATTGGAAAGACATCATGCACTTTGTAGTGCATGGAAATCTAGAACCAAATTGTAGAGTTGAAAAAACGGAGGACGAATGGCGAAAACAGTTGACTTGGGAGGAGTTTAGAATTACCCGTAAACATGTAACCGAAACACCCGGCACAGGGGAATTGTGTCATATGTATGAAGAAGGGAAATACCAATGTGTTTGCTGTGGCGTTCTATTGTTTGACGCGTCTGGTAAGTTTAAATCCAATACGGGTTGGCCAAGTTTTACTCAGCCAGCTCAGCCAAATGCAATTAAATATGTAAAAGATAATTCGTTAGGAATGCTTCGGGTAGAGATTTTGTGCAATACCTGCGATGCTCATTTGGGACATGTGTTTCCAGATGGTCCAGAACCTTCGGGGTTGCGCTATTGTGTCAATTCTGCAGCGTTACAAATGATAAAAGAGTCAGAACATGAATAATAATCAATATGAAATAGCCACTTTGGGTGGCGGATGTTTTTGGTGTACTGAAGCTGTGTTTCAGGAGCTTGAAGGTGTGGAAACTGTTGTTTCGGGATATATGGGAGGGAGTGTTCCGGGAACTCCAACCTATCGGGAGGTCTGCTCTGGTTTGACGGGCCATGCCGAGGTAGTGCAAGTAACATTCAATCCTTCTAAAGTTACATTTAAGGAACTTTTGGAAGTCTTCATGACCACTCATAACCCAACAACTTTGAATCAACAAGGCGCTGATGTTGGGACGCAGTATCGTTCGGTGATTTTTTATCATGACGATAGTCAAAAACAAATAGCCGAAGAGGTGTTGCGAGATATGGCGCAGTATTTTGAATCTCCTATCGTAACTGAAATTACTGAGTTGCAAGTATTCCATAAAGCAGAAGACTATCATCAGAATTATTATCGCAACAACCCCGATCAGGGGTATTGCAGTTTTGTGATTGCTCCGAAATTGTCCAAATTAAGACAAATGTTTCAGTCTAAATTGAAGTCTAAGACTTAATTGTAGGGTTTTGCGTATTTTTTAAGACCTTTGCTAAGTGTCTTTAAAGCCAATCGTATGACTTCAGTAAACGACTTATTACAATTACTCCATTTAGATTCGAATTCTGAAAATCAATTTCAAGGTCTCAGTAAAACTGTTGGGAGCCCCAATGTGTTTGGAGGGCAAGTATTGGCCCAAGCCATAAATGCTGCGTACAGGACTATTACCAATCAGCGAGTATTACATTCCATGCATGCCTATTTTTTGGAAGCTGGAAATTTGGAATTGCCCATAACTTATGATGTTGGGAGTATGAGGGACGGTGGAAGTTTCTCGGTAAGACGTGTCACAGCTAGCCAGAATGGGACTGTTATTTTTATTTTATCGGCTTCTTTTCATAAAAAGGAGGAAGGTTATGATCATCAGATAGAGATTCCGAAGAATATTAAACAGCCAGAGGAATTGTTAAGTTGGAGTGATATGTTGGAGCAGTTTGGGGAAGCCATTCCGCCAAGGACCAAAGGCTTTTTGCAAATTGAGCGTCCTATAGAATTTAAACCGGTTGAGGTTGTAGATCCATTCAATAAAAAAGATTTGCCACCATCCACCAATGTTTGGTTCAAGTTAAAGGGAGACAGTTCTAACTTGGACTTGTCTCAAAAACAGCAGATCCTAACCTATATTTCAGATTATAATATTTTGGCTGCCGCTATGAACAGGCATGCTAGTAAGGCTCATTGGGGGAATACCCAAACGGCTAGTTTGGATCACTCCATGTGGTATTTTAGGGATTTTAATTTTGACGATTGGTTGCTTTATGCCATTGAGTCTCCCAATGCTTCTAATGCTCGTGGGTTTGCCAAAGGGAATATTTTTACCAGGGATGGTAAACTTGTTGCCTCTGTAGCACAAGAAGGTTTAATGCGTCCTTTAAAAAAATGAGGCATTTCGACGTCATTATAGTGGGAGGTGGTGCAGCTGGTTTTTTTGCGGCCATCAATATTGCAGAGCAAAATCCTTCACTACAAATCTGTATTCTGGAAAAGAATAAGGAAGGTCTTCAAAAGGTGAAAGTATCTGGTGGTGGCAGGTGTAATGTTACCCATGCGGAGTTTATTCCGCAGGAATTAGTGTTGAATTATCCTAGGGGTGAAAAGGAGCTTTTGGGCCCGTTTCATCAATTCATGACAGGCGATACCATTGAGTGGTTTGAAAAACGAGGTGTGGAACTTAAAATTGAAGAGGACGGAAGGATGTTTCCGGTTTCCAATTCTTCCCAAACTATTATCAACTGTTTTTTATCCGAAGCCGAAAAATACGGGATTGAAGTACTTTACAGTCAAAACGTAACCAATTTGGAGGTTGAAAAGAGTATTGATGGTGAAATGGAAGGTTTTAATGTACAAACTAAAGAAATGGAATTAGCTTGCGATAAACTTTTGATCGCCACGGGAAGTAGCGTGAAGTTTTGGAAACTTTTGGAGCGCTTGGGGCATACTGTGGTTGCTCCGGTACCTTCTTTGTTTACCTTCAATATAAAAGATAAACGCATTGCAGACATCCCTGGAGTCGTGGCTTTGGATGTGGAAGTCACTGTTTTGGATTCCGCTTTAAGAAGCGAAGGTCCTTTATTGATTACCCATTGGGGCATGAGCGCACCTTCAATTTTAAAACTCTCGGCATTTGGGGCTCTTGAGTTGGCGAAAAAGAACTATCAATTTCAAATAGAAGTCAATTTTATAAAGCAATCTTTTGAAGACTGCTTGGCAATGTTGAAGGATTTGAAGCAATCTTTGGCAAAAAAAACAGTCTATAAATTGGCGCAATATGAATTGCCCAAACGTTTGTGGCAACAGTTGGTATTGGCTGCCAATATCAATCCTGATACCCGCTGGGCCGATTTGAATAAGGAACAATTGGAAGCATTGGCTTTACAACTTACCAAGGCCGTTTTTGAAGTAGATGGCAAAAGCACGTTTAAAGATGAGTTTGTAACGGCAGGAGGTGTGGATTTGAAAGAAGTCAATTTTAAAACCTTTGAAAGCAAGTTGTTTCCAGGACTCTTTTTTGCAGGGGAAGTGTTGAATATTGATGCGGTTACTGGTGGTTTCAATTTTCAGAATGCTTGGACTGGGGCTTATTTAGCATCTAAAGCGATGTCATCATGAACACTTACATTGCATTATTAAGAGGGATTAACGTGAGCGGACAGAAAAAAGTTCCCATGGCTCAATTGAGGGAGCTTCTAATCGCTTCCGGTTTGGAAGAGGTGCAAACGTATATTCAAAGTGGGAATGTGGTTTTCAAGTCTTCTGAAACCAATCTTTTGAATTTGCAGGAGAAAATCCAATCGGCCATTCAATCGGAGTTCGGTTTTGATGTTCCGGTTTTGGTGTTGTCGCCAGAGAAATTGCAACAAGTTTTTGATGCTTGTCCTTTTTCCGAAGAGAAAAAACAAAACAGCTATTTTACGCTATTATTTGATACTCCAGATTCAACATTGGTAGCGGAAGCTTCGCAAGTATCTTACCCCAATGAAGAATTTGTCATAATAGGAGATTGTATCTATTTTTATTGCTCCCTGGGGTATGGAAGGGCTAAATACAATAATAATTTCTTTGAACGGAAATTAAAGGTGACTGCCACGGCAAGAAACTATAAAACTATGCTAAAGTTGTTATCTTTGTCGGCATAAAATGAGCAAATGACAGCAAACGATTTTATCCCAAAGCCATACAGTAATCAAGTTGCAAATGGCAAGGTGACTTGGGAGTCGCCAAGTAACATTGCACTGGTGAAATATTGGGGGAAAAAGAAAGATCAAATTCCAGAGAATCCATCCATCAGTTTTACGCTGAACAATTGTAAAACCATTACCACCCTTACATATACAGCCAAAGACAATCATGATGACTTTGAGTTTGAAGTGTTTTTGGATGGCAAGGAAAAGGAGGACTTTAAACCGAAAATTGCTACATTTTTTCAGAGAGTTGAAAGCTATTTGCCATTTTTAAAGCGTTTTCAATTTAAGATAGAAACCTCCAATTCCTTTCCGCATAGTTCTGGGATTGCTTCTTCTGCAAGCGGCATGAGTGCCTTGGCATTGTGCCTCATGAGTATAGAGAGGGAATTGAATCCTAAAATTTCAAAGGAAGAGTTTAAAGCCAAAGCCTCTTTTTTAGCACGTTTGGGATCGGGAAGTGCCTGCAGAAGTATTGAAGGAGATTTGATTGTTTGGGGAGAAAACGAAACGGTTGAAGGTAGTACTGATTTGTTTGGAATAAAGTATCCATATGTAGTTCACGATAATTTTAAGGACTATCAAGATACAATCTTGTTAGTGGATCGAGGTGAAAAACAGGTGAGCAGTACGGTTGGGCACAATTTGATGTACGGCCATCCTTTTGCGACACAACGTTTTGAACAAGCTCATGACAATCTAGCAAAATTAAAGCCGATTCTAGAAACTGGCGATTTAAACCAATTCATTGCCCTTATAGAAAGTGAGGCGCTTACGCTTCATGCTATGATGATGACGAGCATGCCGTATTTCATTTTGATGAAACCAAATACCCTTGAAATCATCCAAAAAATATGGGTTTTCCGAGAAAAGACAGGGCTTCACATAGGATTTACTTTGGACGCTGGTGCGAATGTACATGTGCTGTATCCAAAAGCAGAAGCAACCCAAATTTTGGAATTTATTAAGGACGAGTTGGTTGGCTATTGTCAAAATGAGCAATATATTTGCGACCAAATTGGTTTGGGCGCAAACCAAATATTATAATTAATCGTATATTTGTTTAAGGTAATCGCTCTTATACATGAAAGGACCTCTATTTTACTCTAAAATATTACTCTTCGGAGAATATGGAATCATCAAGGATTCCAAGGGATTGTCAATACCTTATAACTTTTACAACGGAGCTCTTAAAGTGGCCGATGTGCCTACCGAAGCTTCCAAAAACTCCAATCAAAATTTACGCGACTTTGCAACGTTCTTGGGGCAGTTGGCTACAGGTTTGGTAACTTTTGATTTGGAAACGTTAAAAAAGGATATTGATGCCGGGATGTACTTTGACTCTTCCATTCCTCAGGGCTATGGAGTAGGGAGTAGTGGTGCTTTGGTAGCAGCTATCTATGATAAGTATGCCCAAGATAAAATTACGGTTCTTGAAAATTTAACCAGAGAGAAGCTCTTAAAGCTGAAACTTATTTTTTCTGAAATGGAATCCTTTTTTCACGGAAAATCTTCTGGACTTGATCCTTTAAACAGTTATTTGAGTTTACCAATTCTTATCAATTCCAAAGACAATATTGAGGCTACAGGAATTCCGTCGCAGAAAACCGATGGCAAAGGCGCTGTGTTTTTATTGGATAGTGGTATTATTGGGGAAACTGCTCCTATGGTGCAGATTTTCATGGAAAACATGAAGCAGGAAGGCTTTAGAAACATGATCAAAGATCAGTTCATTAAACATACCGATGCCTGTGTGGAGGATTTCTTGAAAGGTGATTTTAAATCTTTGTTCAAAAACACCAAGCAATTGTCTAAGGTGGTTCTGCATCATTTTAAACCTATGATCCCTAAACAATTCCACGACCTTTGGAAACAAGGGATTGAAACCAACGATTACTACCTGAAATTATGTGGCTCTGGTGGTGGAGGCTACATTCTTGGATTTACGGAAGACTTAGAAAAGGCGAAACAGGCACTTAAGGGACACAAGCTGGAGGTTGTTTATAACTTTTAAACAGAGCCCTTAAATGCTGTCCAGAAAACAAAAACATATCCTGCTAAAGTTTTTTAGCATGTTTTCTGTGGTTCGAGGTTACAATATCTTGATGATGGTTGTTGCCCAATACTTGGCTTCTATCTACATTCTGGCCCACGACAAGTCTGTCAAGGAGGTTATTTTCGATGTGAATTTGTTGATGTTGGTATTGGCTTCTTCAGCGGTGATTGCAGGTGGCTACATTATCAATAATTTCTACGACTCCGAAAAGGACTTGATTAACCGTCCGCAAAAATCGATGTTGGATAAGTTGGTGAGTCAAAATACCAAGCTTTCCTTTTACTTCGTTCTGAATTTTATCGCGGTGATTTTGGCTAGCTATGTGTCGTTTAAGGCAGTGTTGTTCTTTTCGGTGTATATTTTTGCCATTTGGCTGTATTCACATAAGTTGAAACGTTTGCCTTTTATTGGTAATTTAACGTCTGCTGTACTTACCATTACCCCGTTTTTCGTGATTTTTATATATTATAAAAACTTCGAGCATGTCATTTTTGTCCATGCCATGTTTTTATTCTTAATTATCTCAATGAGAGAGCTTACCAAGGATTTGGAGAACATAAAAGGAGATTTGGCTCAAGACTATCATACCATTCCAATTGTTTATGGAGAGAAGGCGACCAAAACTATGTTGACCGTTTTGGGTATCCTTACTTTAGTGCCTACACTATTGCTTATTTGTAAGTTTCAAGTAGGCAAAATGAGCTATTTCTTCTATTTCAGCTTGGCCCTGCTGATGCTCTTTCAAGTATTGTTATGGAAATCTCATTCGAAATTTCAATATTTGATTTTGCATAACATATTGAAAATAATAATTTTAGCTGGCGTGGTGAGCATTCCTCTTATCGACATTTCTCTTGTGTTGGATAAAATCACTTTAATTGTTTAAGCAAGCAATTATCGTCTATCTTTGCAAAGTAAAATTTAGTAACCATGAGCAGAAAACAGGGGAGTGACAGAAAGGGTGGACCTTCAGGAAGAGGTGGAAGAACAAGCAACAAAAAAAGCTATGCAAGAGGGAATGCACCAATAAAGCCAAAATCCAAACCAGCTTCAAGTTCCAATCCAGATGAGATTAGGCTCAACAAATACATTGCCAATTCAGGAGTTTGTTCTAGACGTGATGCCGATATGAATATTGCCATGGGCTTAGTGACTGTAAATGGTAAAGTGGTTACTGAAATGGGCTATAAGGTAAAACTGGAGGATGAGGTGCGCTTTGATGGTTCCCGTATTAACCCAGAGAAAAAAGCCTATGTACTTTTAAACAAACCTAAAGGATTTGCAACTACCACTAGTAATGCTAAGGGCATGACGGTTATGGATTTGATTGCTAATGCTACGTCGTCAAGGGTGAAGCCTATTGGACGTTTGGGGCGCAATTCTACAGGGTTGTTGTTGTTTACCAATGATGAAGCTGTGGTGAAAAAATTTACCAACTCCAAAAACGGTGTGCCAAGATTGTTTCAGATTGATTTGGATAAGAATCTGAAGTACGAGGATTTAAAGAAAATTCAGGAAGGTCTTAAGATAGATGGAAAGCTTGTTGCTGTTGAGGAAGTAAGCTATATCGAAGGACAAAGTAAAAATCTTATCGGATTAAAAATTAAAAATACGGGTAACACTATTATTCGTACAATTTTTGATCACTTGGGATATGATATTATCAAGATAGACTGTGTGGCCATAGCGCATCTTACCAAAAAGGATCTCCCTAGAGGGCATTGGAAACTTCTTTCGGAACAAGAGGTTAACTTGTTGAAAATGTTATAGTTAAAAATTGTAATTTTTTTCTCAAAAAAGGGTTGTAATTCAATTTTTTATACGTCATTTGTACTTCTTATAGCTGAACAAATGAGTACTGTTTTTATGTTCGGGCTTTTGAAAATTAGGAAGTCATATTCAAAAGCAACTCATAAGATGAGTGTCCGGATTTTAAAGCTAACTTCCGCCCAAAACCCTTTGGTGAGCCAACACAGTTATGGCTTTATTCCTACTACTCAAGCGCAATTGCAGCTTTGATATTCTTTTTTTATTCTTAACTTAATATTGAATTAGTTTTTAATTCACACTTTTAATCCATAAAATAAAAAAATGAATACTAAATATATTGATTTAATCAATCAGTCCTTTTATTTTCCTCAAGAAGAATTTAAACTGGAAGGTAGCAACCTGCAGTTTCATGACATAGATTTAAAGCAATTGGTGGAAACCTATGGTTCACCATTGAAGTTTACCTATTTACCCCAGATTTCAAATAACATCAATAAAGCAAAAGGTTGGTTTGCAGAGGCCATTAAAAAGCATGGCTACAAAGGAAAGTATAACTATTGTTATTGTACCAAGAGTTCTCATTTTAAGCATGTACTTAACGAGGCATTAAAGAATGACATCCATATTGAAACCTCTTCGGCATTTGATATTGATATTGTGGAGTCCCTTAAAAAGGAAGGGAAAATTACCAATAATACCTACGTGATCAGTAATGGGTTTAAGCGAGCCCAATACATTACCAACATAGCAAGATTGATTAATGAGGGACACAAAAACTGTATTCCCATTATCGATAATTACGAGGAATTGGATTTGCTTTCACAAGAAATTGAGGGGAAATATAAGGTGGGCATTCGGATTGCTTCCGAAGAAGAACCAAAATTTGAGTTTTATACCTCTAGATTGGGAATTGGATACAAGAACATTGTGCCCTTCTATAATAAGCAGATTAAAGAGAACAATAAGGTAGAGCTTAAAATGTTGCATTTCTTTATCAATACGGGGATTCGCGACAATGCTTACTATTGGAATGAGCTTACCAAATGTTTGAAGGTGTATGTCAATCTTAAAAGGGTTTGTCCAACCTTGGACAGCCTGAATATTGGTGGAGGTTTTCCTATCAAAAATTCGTTAGGGTTTGAGTTTGATTACGAGTATATGGTTGATGAAATTGTAAACCAGATCAACTTGATATGTAAAGAGGAAGAGGTAGATGTGCCAAACATTTTTACCGAATTTGGAAGTTTTACCGTTGGTGAGAGTGGTGGAGCCATTTATGAGGTGCTGTATCAAAAGCAGCAGAACGATCGCGAAAAATGGAATATGATCAATTCTTCCTTCATCACAACCTTGCCGGATACCTGGGCTATTAACAAGCGTTTTGTCATGCTTCCAATAAATAGATGGAACGATAGCTACGAGCGTGTACTTCTAGGCGGTTTGACATGCGATAGTGACGATTATTACAATAGCGAACAGCACATGAATGCGATTTATCTACCGAAATACAATAAGGATAAACCGTTATATATAGGATTCTTTAATACAGGAGCATACCAAGAGACTATTGGAGGCTTTGGAGGTTTGCAACACTGCTTGATTCCTTCTCCAAAACATATTCTAATAGACAAAGATGAAGATGGCAACATCACAACAAAATTATTTAGCGAACAACAAAAAAGTGAAGACTTACTTAAAATTTTAGGTTACCATGAGCAATAAATCTTATGCTGGGATTTCTGAGGAATATTCCAAATTGGACAGTTCAAAAATTGTGTTGATCCCTGTACCTTATGATGGTACAAGTACATGGCAAAAAGGGGCAGATAAAGGCCCTGAGGCTTTTTTACATGCTTCTGAAAATATGGAGCTTTACGATATTGAAACCAATACTGAAGTTTACAAACAAGGTATTTACCTTGCAGACCCAGTAACCGAAGACGTCTCGCCTGAAGCGATGGTAGAGGCAGTTCACCAGGCTACCAAAAAGTATATTAAACGCAACAAGTTTGTAACTTTGTTTGGAGGGGAGCATTCTATTTCCATAGGAAGTATTAGAGCTTTCAATGAGTTGTTTGATAACCTTACGGTGTTGCATATCGATGCGCATGCCGATTTGAGAAAATCTTACGATGGCTCCAAATTCAACCACGCTTGTGCCATGTACGAAGCTAGTCAAACTATCAATTTGATTCAGGTTGGCATTCGTTCCATGGATATCAAAGAGACTTCCGTAATGGATGAAGAGAAAATCTACTTTGCGCATGAAATGGCGGCAGATGATTCTTGGGTGGACAATGTAATCGATCAACTGACAGATAATGTCTTTATCACCTTCGATTTGGATGCATTGGATCCTTCTATTATGCCTAGTACTGGAACTCCGGAACCAGGTGGATTATTTTGGTACGAAACCTTGGATTTTTTGAAGCAGGTGTTTGAAGAACGCAATGTTGTTGGTTTTGACATTGTTGAGCTTTGCCCTAATGAAAATGATAAATCTTCAGACTTTTTAGCTGCAAAATTGTATTATAAAATGCTGTCTTATAAGTTTTTAGGTAGTGGTGCTGATGAAGATTTTGATAATAATTTTAATGAGAACAGTTTAGGTATAAATAAATTTTCTAAATTTAGTGATGATGACGAAGACAACTAAAGGACATATTTCACAATTCATTGAAAAGTACTATTTACATTTCAATGCTGCGGCTCTTGTAGATGCTGCAAAAGGTTATGAGGAACAATTGAACAAAGGGGCCAAAATGTTGGTGTCGTTGGCAGGCGCCATGAGTACGGCCGAATTGGGTAAGATATTTGCCGAAATGATTCGTCAAGATAAAGTGCAGATAATTTCTTGTACAGGAGCCAACTTAGAAGAGGATATCATGAATTTGGTCGCTCATTCTCACTATAAAAGAGTTCCAAATTACAGAGATTTAACCCCGCAGGAAGAATGGGATTTATTGGAGCAAGGATTGAATAGAGTAACCGATACTTGTATCCCAGAAGAAGAAGCGTTCAGACGACTTCAAAAGCATATCCATAAAATATGGAAAGATGCTGAAGACAAGGGAGAACGTTATTTTCCACACGAATTTATGTATAAAATGCTGTTGTCAGGAGTCTTGGAAGAATACTACGAAATCGACCTAAAAGATTCATGGATGTATGCGGCTGCCGAAAAGAATTTGCCTATTATTGTACCAGGCTGGGAAGACAGTACCATGGGTAATATCTTTGCCAGCTACGTTCTGAAAGGCGAGTTGAAAGCCAGTACCATGAAGTCGGGAATTGAGTATATGACCTTTTTGGCCGATTGGTATACAGACAATTCTGAAAACGGAATTGGTTTCTTTCAAATAGGAGGAGGAATCGCTGGCGATTTCCCTATTTGTGTTGTGCCAATGTTGTATCAGGATATGGAACGTACAGACACCCCATTCTGGAGTTATTTTTGTCAAATTAGTGACTCTACAACTAGTTACGGTTCCTATTCAGGAGCAGTGCCTAATGAAAAGATTACTTGGGGTAAACTAGATATCGATACACCAAAATATATAATAGAAAGTGATGCAACCATTGTGGCACCACTAATTTTTGCCTATTTATTAGACATGTAATTATGAATAAGAAAGACAACAGAAAACGTGTAATAGTAGATTTTAAAAAGCTAACCCCTGAAATTTTGGCCCTTTTGGTTGAAAAGTTTCCTGATGGATACGATGATGATCAAATCATATCTTTTAAGAATGCCAAAAATGAATGGGTGGAGTGCGTAGAAGTGTCAACGGAGGATACAAAGTATTTGGTTAAAGTAAGTACCAAGCTTGCCGTGACTATGGAAAACTACGATGAGGACGATTATGAAGATTACGATAGCAATGATCCAGAGGCAGTTCAAGAACCTGAACTTCCTGTAGAAGATGGCGATAACGATGAGGATTAAGAATTATAATATCTTTATTGATGGCTAGGTCTTTCTAAACCATATCAGTAAAAGCAAATGGAAAAGCTGCCTAAAAGGGCGGCTTTTTTTGTGGGTGAAATTGAGTTTATTTTTTTGTTATCGCGGTAATATGTATTGGTAAATAAGCTAAATTTATATAAAGCAACGTATATGGAAACACAATTTCACCTTTCATTGCCCTGTTTGAGTATCGCTAAGACTACTGCATTTTATACAAATATGCTGGATGCCAAAGTAGGGCGTTCTGCCCAAAATTGGGTGGATATTGATTT
Organism: Mangrovimonas sp. YM274; assembly: GCF_030908385.1. Taxonomy (NCBI): domain Bacteria; kingdom Pseudomonadati; phylum Bacteroidota; class Flavobacteriia; order Flavobacteriales; family Flavobacteriaceae; genus Mangrovimonas; species Mangrovimonas sp. YM274. The sequence continues at coordinate 3,514,601 of NZ_CP133091.1, read as the reverse complement.
GTTTGGACATCAAATTACCTTTACTAAATGTGGGCCTTTTAATTTTGAGTTCAAAAACTACACTTTTGGCGGGCAGGTACTCCCTTCGTTTCATTTTGGGGTAATATTGGATCGTAGGTTGTGGAAAGTTTTATTTGAGAAATTGAATCAAAAGAATGGGTTATTGCAATCAGAACTCGATTTCCTTTTAGGAAAAACTGGCGAGCACCAATCGTTTTTTATTAAGGACCCTAACGGCTATACGGTTGAGTTTAAATGTTTTACAAATCCTGAGGAGATTTTTAAATAGCAATGTATACCGTAATAGCCTACCAAATAGCTGCTGCCATTCAAACCAGGGAGTGTCGAAATAGGCTTGATTGGCAACTGTTGTTTTCAGACAGCGATGAATTGTTCTATCGTGTTGCTGAAGCGAAGTTTTTCTATATTTTTCAATATGGTATGGTGAGCTTTTTTAATATGAGCACTGAGGAGATTGAAATGACTATTGGCTACATTAAACCCTTTTGCAGGGATTTTATGGAGGAAAAGATCTCCGAAGAGGTGCCAGTGGTTATTCAAGCAGGAGCATTGAAAGTAGAATTTGAGCAAGTGATATTACCTGAAATCAATGAGGAAATGGTACGTTTGGTCATGCTCAATGCCTCCCAGTCCGTAGCTTTAAACCGGTATTCAGAAATCACCGAAGAATTGCTGGTGGAAACCAATCAGCATACTCAATATTTGGAGACCAATGGAAAATTGGATATTTCGGGTAATAAATTGAAACGGTTTATAGGTAAGGTCTTGAACATTAAAAACAAGATTTCTGAAAACTTCTATATTTTCGATTCACCAGAAATTACATGGGAAAATCAACAACTCAACAAGCTTAATTACGACCTGAAACAATCATTTGATTTGAAGGATCGTTATAACCTAATTCATGATAGAATAGAAATCATTAAGGAAAACCTCGAACTTTTCAAAGATATCATGGATCATAATGAAAGTAGTCGGTTGGAGTGGATTATTATTATCTTGATTGTTATTGAAGTTGTCGATTTGTTTATTGCAAAACTAATTCTCTAGAGTTTTTTTCAAAGCGTCGTAATACTGTTTAGAAATATGGATGCTGTTATGTGAGGCGTCTTCAATGAGTGTAAGTTCTATATTGTTAGGATTGAGGTTTTTCAGCTTTTTTGAATTTGTCTCTGTTCTAATCAAGAAATCTTTGGTGCCATGGAAAATCTTAATAGGGCATTTGATGTCCTTGATGAACTCATAGGTAGGGATATCATATTTCAATAAAAATTTTGGTACTGGAGGAGCAATTTCTTCTGTTATTAAAGTTTGCCAAGAGTAATAGGGGGCATTAAGAATTAACATTTTGGGATGGTTGTTAGCGGCGAGGTATGCCGCAAGACCAGAACCTAAAGAAAACCCTAGTACCACAATTTGGTTTTCTGCATAGCGTGTTTTGGTAAAGTTGTATACTTTTTGAACGTCGTTAAACAGTTGGTTGCTGTTGGAATATTCTCCGTCACTTTTTCCATAACCTCTGTAATCAACAAACAGGATATCGTAACCGTTTCCTAAATAGAGAGGGGCCCTTTTGCCCCAATCATGGATGGCTCCCGCATTACCATGCAAGTATAGGATTACTCCTTTGGGATTGGGGGTTTTGAATAATAAGGCATTTAAAAGAACGCTGTCCTCTACTTCAATATTCAGTTCTTCAAAAGGCTGTTTAAATGTAAAGGCATAGGTTTTGTCTAAATGCTTCGGATTAAAGAAAAAACGTTCTTGCTTAAAATATAAGAACGCCAAACTGCCTAGGTACAGAAGTCCCAAGCCTAAGAGGACGCGAACAGTGCGTCGAAGTATTTTTTTCGGATTTATTTTCAACTTAAGTCAACTAAAGTGAAGCAATAAAAGCTTTTGTGAGTACAATTAAATTGGGTTCGGCCAATGCCGCTGTGGCAATAATATCATCAATATTCACAGGCTGTAGATTGTCCGGATCCCCCTCGTCGGTCAAGACAGAAATGGCCACGGCACGTAATTTTAAATGGTTGGCCACGATAATTTCTGGTACGGTACTCATTCCAACCGCATCGGCCCCTAAAATCTTTAACATGCGGTATTCGGCTTTGGTCTCTAACTGTGGCCCCAATACACTGGCATAAACACCTTCATTCAATTTAATGTGATGTTGTTGTGCCAACGCTCTAAGCGTATTGTTCAATTGGTCATCATAGGGTTGGCTCATATCGGCGAAACGTTCTCCTAATTGAGACACTCCTTTAAAAGCCAATGGAGAATTGCCCAACAAGTTAATGTGGTCAGTGATAAGCATCAATTCCCCTTTCTTAAATTCAAGGTTAATGGCACCAGAAGCATTAGAAACTAAAAGGGTGTGGATGCCCAATTTTTCCATGATGCGTACAGGGTATGTAACGTCCTGTAGCGAATAGCCTTCGTAAAAGTGAAAACGCCCCTGCATGATCACTACCTTTTTGCCTTCCAATTCTCCATAAATCAATTTTCCTTTATGGAATTCAACCGTAGCTGTGGGGAAATTTGGGATGTGGTTATAGCTCACTTCCTTTAAAATAGTGACATCGTCAACTAAGGCGCCCAAGCCAGTCCCTAAGATGATGCCCACTTCAGGAGCGTCAAATCCTTTTTCCTTTAAATACTCAACGGTTTCCGTGATGTAGTTAATCATGTGCAGTACGTTTATTACTTTCAAAAATATCCATTATACCACGAATTTCAAACAATTAAATAGCTAAATTGTTGCTAAATGTAAGGCGTAGGTCATTGCCAAGACCAAAGAAAGAAATTGTAATAATACACCTATAAACCAAATTGAAATAACACATGACTTCCAAATTACTCGTTCTATTTTGCTGTTTTACCTTAATGGTTCAGTCACAAATTCCGAAAAAAGCCGAAGATGTTAGTCCTTTACTTGTTGGAGAAACCATTCCAAAAGCCAAGGTTTTGGATCTTAATGGAGATGAAGTGTCTTTGCAAAATTTGATAAAGGAAAAGCCAACGGTTTTGGTGTTTTATAGAGGGGGCTGGTGTCCTTATTGTAATACTCAGCTGGGGGCTTTGGCTGAGGCAGAACAAGAAATTTTGGATTTGGGTTACCAAATAATTGCAATAAGCCCAGATCATTTCAAATATTTGAAGCCGACAGTTTTTACGCATGCCATGAATTACCAAGTGTATGCCGATCCTGAGGCCAAATTAATACAGGAGCTTGGTATTGGTTTTGAAACTCCTGACATGACAAAAATGTACATCGCCAATAAAACCAAATTGGAAGCTACAAATATTTTGCCTGTGCCTTCAGTTTTCGTGTTGAATACTTCCGGCGATATTCTGTTTGAATATATCAATCCTAATTATAAAGTGCGGTTAAGTACACCCTTATTGCTAGCCGTTTTGAAAGCCTTAAAAGAGGAATAAAAATACAAAAGCCGAGACAATTACATCTCGGCTTTTTTATCTAGGATTATTATTTTTTGATTATTCTTTGGAGGCAATCCATTCGTTAACCAAATCTTCCAACACGCTTAAAGGAACGGCCCCATTGGTCAATACCACTTCATGGAATTCCCTAAGGTCGAACTTATCTCCTAATTTTTCCTTGGCCATCTTGCGCAATTCCAAAATCTTGAGCATGCCTATTTTGTAGGCTGTAGCCTGTCCTGGCATCACAATATGGCGCTCTACCATGCGCACACATTCGCGGTCACTACCAGAAGTATTGGTCATATAATAATCGATACCTTCTTGTCTAGTCCATTTTTTTGCATGGATTCCCGTATCGACAACTAGGCGGCAGGCTCTCCAAAGTTCCATGGCCAAACGCCCATAGTTAGAGTAAGGATCTTCATAGAAGCCCATTTCCTTCGGGATGAATTCACTGTAAAGTCCCCAACCTTCAACATAAGCGGTGTAGCTTCCAAATTTTCTGAATTTAGGAATCCCGGTTAGCTCTTGAGCAATGCTTCTGTCCATATGGTGACCAGGAATACCTTCGTGATACGCCAAGGCCTCCATTTCAAATTTAGGCATGTTTTTGGTGTTGGCCAGATTGGCATAGTAAGTTCCAGGACGTGACCCGTCTGGGGTTCCAGAATTGTAAAAAGCTTTTCCGGCGGAGTTTTCACGGAAGGCTTCTACACGTTTTACTTGGATTTCAGCTTTAGGTTTGGTAATAAAGATATCATCCAAACGTCCGCGCATGGTGTTGATGATTTCGGTTGCTTTAGCTATATATTCCGCTTTACCTTCTTCGTTATTTGGATAGTAAAACTGCTCGTCTTCTTTCAAAAATTTGAAGAAGTCCTGAAGGATGCCTTCAAAGTTTACTTCTTTCATGATTTCTTTCATCTCCTCATGAATGCGAGCCACCTCTTTCAAGCCTATTTCATGGATTTGCTCTGCAGTTAGGTTGGTTGTAGTGATGCGCTGTAAACGGTTTTGGTAAAATTCAGCACCATTAGGGAATTTCCAACAACCGTCATCTGTAGTGGCTCTGGTAGCTTGGGATTCCAAAAATGCGATGAGTTTGTCATAGCCAGGTTTTACGTTTGTTTTTAAAGCCTCTTCTGCATCTTTGATCAAGGCTGCTTTACTGGTGTCGGCAATGGTCAAGGCATTTACTTTGGTTTCAAAATCATTAAGAAGGGTAGAGGGCGAACCAGCATCAAAAGGCGCTCCTTTAATAATGTTTTTGCAGTCTTCAATGACTCTTGGGAATACAAATTTTGGAGTTACAATGCCCTCGGTTTCGCGAATTTCCAAATTCTTAATCAATTGGTCAAATAGCGGTTCAACCCCTTTCAGTCTAGAAATGTAGGCAACCGCATCACTGGAATCCGCTACTGTGTGAATGTTGATTAAGAATGAGGGTATTTCTGAGTGCATCCCATGCATTTGGTTGACAGGATAGTTGTAAAAACGCCATTTGTAATCTGCAATGTTATGCTCTAAGCCTTCAACAAATAGTTTATAGCTCAGTTTTGTTTGGGCATCCAAAGTTTTGGGATCAATGGAATCTTTGGAGTATTGCAATTCTGTTTTGGCAATTTCCAGAGATTCATCCAAATGTTCTGGAGAAATATCATCCCATTTGTCGTAGTCTTTTTTTATGCCCAAATAACTTTGTTCCATTGGGGAGCGATCAAGGCCAAGATCGAAACTTTTATCAAAAAAGGCATTGGCTTTATCTGAATTCTCTTTAATGAGGTCTACTGTGAACTCCGTTTTATCTTTTTGCGCTTTGTCTTCTCCACAGCCTGTAAGGCTTATCATGGCCAGGGAAGCAAGGGTTAATCGTAACGTTTTCATAAATAACTTATGTGTTTTAAAATCATGATGGTTGTAAAACTAATCTTTTTTTGCAATAAGAAGGCATTTCGTATTGAGGCGGTTTTTTTAGGGACTTTCTAAGTGTAGAGGGCTAAGGTTCTTATTTAATATGATAAACATGTATTGATTTTAATGATGATAAAATAAAAACTATTGATATCATTTATAGTTTTACCCATCGTTATATGAAGTATTCTTGCAACATAAATCTCATTAACTAAACATAAAAATTATGAAAAAAACACTAACACGTGCCTTATTGGTGGCCATAGGTGTAACCATGGTAGCCTGTCAAGGAAACTCAGAGCACACAGCTCAAGTGGATGCCAGTTCTGGTGCCACTAAGAAAAGTAGTTCCAATATGAAGGCGACCAGCAACAGCGATTGGTGGCCAAATCAATTGAACTTGGGAATTCTTAGACAAAATTCTGACTTGTCTAACCCTATGGCGGAAGACTTTGATTACATTGAAGAATTCAACAGCCTAGACTATAACGCTCTTAAAGGAGATATTAGAAACGTTTTGACAGAGTCTCAAGATTGGTGGCCAGCAGATTTTGGCCACTACGGAGGATTGTTCATCCGTATGGCTTGGCATAGTGCCGGTACCTATCGTTCTGCCGATGGTCGTGGAGGATCACGTGCGGGACAACAACGTTTTGCACCGCTTAACAGCTGGCCAGACAACGCCAACTTGGATAAGGCGAGACGTTTAATTTGGCCAATCAAACAAAAGTATGGTAAGAAGATTTCTTGGGCCGATTTAATGGTATTGACCGGAAACGTTGCCTTGGAAGATATGGGCTTTGAAACTTTTGGTTTTGCTGGAGGTAGAGAAGACATGTGGGAACCAGAAATTGATGTATACTGGGGAGCTGAGAAAGAATGGTTAAGTGACGAAAAGCGTTATTCAGGAGAACGTGAATTAGAAAATCCTTTGGCAGCAGTGCAAATGGGATTGATCTACGTAAACCCAGAAGGACCTAACGGTGTGCCAGATCCATTATTGGCAGCAGACGACATTCGCGCTACGTTTGGTAGAATGGGAATGAATGAAGAGGAAACAGTTGCGCTTATCGCTGGTGGACACACTTTAGGTAAAGCCCACGGAGCAGGACCTGCATCTCATGTAGGAGCAGATCCAGAAGGTGCTGGAATCGAGGAGCAAGGTTTTGGATGGAAGAGTTCTTATAAGTCTGGAAAAGGTGCCGATGCCATTACTTCTGGTTTGGAAGTAACGTGGACTGCTACGCCTACAAGATGGAGCCATATGTTCTTCTTCAGCTTGTTTGAAAATGAGTGGGAATTGACTAAAAGTCCAGCTGGAGGTCACCAATGGGTAGCCAAAGGTGAGCCTAAAATGATGGTGCCAGATGCTTACGATTCTGAGAAGAAGCACAAGCCTACTATGTTCACTACCGATTTGTCTTTAAGAATGGATCCTAGTTTTGAAAAGATTTCTAGAAAATTCTATGAGAATCCAGAATCATTCAACGAAGCCTTTGCTCGTGCATGGTTTAAGTTGACCCACAGAGATATGGGGCCAAAAACGACGTATTTAGGTCCTGAAGCGCCAACTGAAGATTTGATTTGGCAAGATCCAATTCCTGCGGTTAACCACGAATTGATCAACAAAAAGGATATTGAAAGCTTGAAAGCTAGCATCCTTAACTCAGGATTGACTATCAATGAAATGGTAACGACTGCTTGGGCTTCTGCTTCTACTTATAGAGGGTCAGACAGAAGAGGTGGTGCCAACGGTGCAAGAATTAGATTGGCGCCTCAAAAAGATTGGGAAGTAAACAATCCTAAGCAATTGGCTAAGGTATTGGGAGTTCTTGAAAACATTCAAGCGGAATTCAATGCTAAGTCTGGAGCTAAGAAAGTATCTATGGCCGATTTAATTGTATTGGCTGGAGCAGCAGGAGTGGAGAAGGCAGCGGCCAACGCTGGACATAGCGTAAACGTACCATTTGTACCTGGGCGTATGGATGCCGTTCAAGACCAAACAGATGTAGAATCTTTCGGATTGTTGGAGCCAATGGCTGATGGATTCCGTAACTACTTGAAAACACAATACACCATTTCAACAGAAGAATTGTTGGTGGACAAAGCACAATTGTTAACCCTTACAGCTCCTGAAATGACTGTATTAGTAGGTGGAATGAGAGCTATGGGGGCTAACTATGACGGTTCTAAGCATGGAATTTTCACAGATAGCAATGAACAATTAAACAATGGATTCTTTGTAAATCTATTGGATATGAGCACTGAGTGGAAAGCTATCGACGACACCAAAGAAACCTTCGAAGGAAGAGACAGAGCTACTGGTGAGTTGAAGTATACTGCTACTCGTGCCGACCTTATCTTTGGTTCTAACTCTGAGTTGAGAGCCTTGGCAGAAGTGTACGGTAGTGCCGATGCTGAAGCTAAGTTTGTAAAAGACTTCGTGGCAGCTTGGGATAAGGTAATGAAGTTGGATCGCTTTGATTTGATCTATAAATAAATAGTTCCTTTAATTAGAATGAAAGAGGTTGACCTTAGGGTTGGCCTTTTTTTATTCTAGGGGGTAAATAGCACGAGGCTTGCCTTGTTAGTAAATATTGTAAAGTTTGAAAACGTGTTCCCAAAAAATGCTTTTGAACTTAGTCGCTTTTTTATAGATGTTGCCATGGCCTAGAATTTTAAGTGTTGCGAGATTTGCAGATGTAATACCAAAGTAGAGGCTATTATCCAACCAATCCAAAATTATATTATTTTGGTGTTTCCTAAACAATTTAAGATTTCAGTTGGTGGCGTTGCCTAAGGGCTTCGTAAAGCACAATGCCAGTAGCAGTAGCCAAGTTCAAACTTTCTACATTGCCCATCATATCAATGCTAATACAAAATTGGCAGCGTTGCAGGATGGTATCACTTAGGCCATTGGCCTCATCGCCAAACCAAATAGCCAATAGGGGTTGGGTTAAAGGGCTTTCTGGAAGATGGTAGTGTTGCACTCCGTGACTATGTGGCGAGGTAGCCACATTACAAAATCCCTGTTGTTCTAAAAGGTCCAAACATTCTATAGAAGTGTCAAAGCGTTGTACATGGGTATATTTTACGGCGCCTTTGGAATGCTTTAAAATAGATTTGCGTTGGCGCAGTTGTTCCAAATCGCTTTCAAGACGGTTAAGGCCGTCAATAACGTAAAGCTTGTCTACCCCAAGGGCATTGACGTTTCTTATCACGGTGCCAATGTTCATGATATAGTTGGGGTTTTCCAAAACGGCAATAAGTTGTGGTGTGCTCACAGGTTGTTCTAGGTTATGGTGTACAATTTATGCCAAGGTATTACAAATTAAAACTTCTTAAACACCTTCAGTCTAAAAACGATATCGTTGGTGCGCTCATAGACTTCGTATTTGGTGTAATGGTAGGCGACATTGGCTTCAATTTTAAACCCTTTATTGATTTTGTATCCTAGGCCTGGGGTAAAACGAATGACATCGTTGAATTGGGTAGACTTTATCAAATTGAAGAAAAATTCTATTTCCAAGGGAACATAAAAACCCTGTTCCTCTCCAAAGCCCACGCCTTCCAAGCCGATGGTGCCCTTTACCTTGTAGCGTAAACGCATCCCAAACACATCGTCGTCATCTAATTCTGTAAACATAAAGCGTTCTTCGAGCTGAAGGGACTGGGCAAATTCAAAGCGAGGAGCCCAATTAAAGGCAAAGGTGTAGCCTTGGTGTGGGCGTATTTCGAAAGAGTTGATGTCGTTTTTGGAGCTTAGAAAAAATAGGCCAGCTCCTGCGTATAGGGTTTCTTTGTGTTTAAAGGCTTTAAATAGCAAGGTGTCTGCTGTGTATTGGTAATGTAGTCGGGTAACAAATCGGTGCCAATGATTGGGCCAAATAGTACGGTAGCCAACTTCCAAAGTAAAGCGTTGGTTGTTGCCAATATTCCAATAGGGCCTGAAATCTACCCACAGCTGTCGGGTGAAGTCAGAGGTGTCCTCCTCTGGAGGTTCCTCAGTTTGAGCCAGCAGTGTTGGCGTTACGAACAAGCAACAAAACAGTACTGCCAACCATAGCCAAGGTGGGCATAAGCAATATTTAGCCCGAGGAGGGAAACGTTCGTTTACTGCCATATGTTGCTGTTTTGAGACTTGTGCCAATGCCGTTGAGCATTGTTGAAAACGCTTAAAATGCTTTGTTATACTAATATGCTCTATAAAAATATCAAGAAATTAGTAAGGATGCGTATGTGGGGTGAGATATTTTTTATAAAGTAACAGCTTTAAGCTTCTCTAATTCCTTACACAAAGTAAGGCGGGAGTCTGGATCCATAAGCTTACTATTGATACTCATTTTGCCTTGGGTGCAGACAATGGTATAGATACCTGCCGTCTCGCTAATAGCTCTTATGTTGGCCAAAGCAATAGTTTTTGGGAACAGGCTATGTTTGGTAAGCTGCCCATTGGCAATGCTTATGTATTGCTTTTTTCGTGCAAAATTATGGAATAATAAGAGTCCGATACCGTTAAGGATATTTGGCACGGCAAGAGTGGATAAATAGGTTGCCACAGGGAGCCAAACATAATTTATAATTAAAAGGATGGTGCCTAAACCAATAAAGAATAGCCCCATATTTAAATAGTGGTTAAGAAGCTTTTTGCTATAGCGTATCTGTATCATGGTTGGTGTGGAATGGTTAATGTATTGGTGTCACAAAATAGAAACATGTTACTATAAATCCTACAAAAATTAGAAAAGCACGTATACAATCCAGACCATATACGTGCTTTCCACTTTGGGTATTGGGGAAAATTTATTGTTGGCTGCCACTCCACTCACCGCTCATATTGGCGGTAGCATTGTTCCAGGTGCCAGAGGCGTTGCTGCCATCCAACTGCCCTGTAAATAGGGCGCCACTACTAGCATTGCCCACCGTTGCGGTAAGGTCGCCATTTTCTTGAACAAAGCCGCTCACGGTATAGGTGCCGTTAAACACTTGTGATGAGGCGGTACCGCTTACGGTACCGTCGGCATTTATTTGCATGGTCCAACTGCCGTTGTCCTGTACGCCAGTATAGGTGCCGCTCCATTCGCCTTCATAGGCTAGGGTGTCGCTGCTGTTGTCGTCGTCGCTCGAGCAGCTTGTGCCAAGCATACTCATAAATACCAATAGTACCATGGTGATGTGTTTCATAAACATGTTTTTTTGAATTAATAAATGATTGTGTGTTATGGTTGAAAGGCATCATGCTTTTCAATAGATAGATGCTACTCAAACACTATGCCATTGTATTGTTTTGTAAGAAAATTGTGTAGGTTTACGCTTCCAAAAAGGGAGTGATTACCTCTTCCCACTTGTTGCGCTCGTTTACCACAAGGTCATATTTTTTGTCTTTGTGCGTGGTAATGCGCAGGCCGTTATCAACTATATTACCCGTTTTACGAGGGGTAATGCTGGCGATATCTTTATAGGCAATGTTGGTTTGCCCACGTTGGATGTTGTATTTGTGCGAAATGAATACCAATTGTTGGTTGGTAGCAAACAGTTTGCCTCCAACAGCTTCGATACCGCGGTAAAGGTTGGCTGGGCCTTCCAAAAGTAATTCTTCGTTTGCTGAAAGGGGGAGTTGAATGTGTTTATCACTCCAAGAAATCATTCTGTTGGCCGTTTTTTGAGTAATGTAGGGCATGCCAATGCCCATAAATAACCCAAAGAAAATACCTTGCATGATCAGCATTGTAGAATCAAAATTTGGGACTTCAAAAAAGTAATTGGAAAGCCATAGCACTCCGGCAAACGTTGTGCCAGCTATAATACCCATTAAGATGCGTTGCTTTACTGTGAGCTTTACAATTTGGTTGGTAGTTTTCATGGTTTCATTGGATTGAATATGGTCAGAATTTATAAAAACAAAGCGGTTATGGCAAGTGGAATTGATTTTGCAACTAACAGCTTTACAGGGTGCATGATTAAATATCAAACATAAATGTAATGCCAATAGAATTGAAACTTTCTTGTTTTTGCTTGTCGTGGATGGTGGGGTGGTTGTTGGAACTTAACTTGGAAAAATCGCCCTGCCCTAGATAGTTGAGGCCTACATAATATTGATCAAAAATTTCATAAAGGAAGCCAATTGTTATTTGCGATCCAAAATTCCACCCATCATAAAGGTCTTTTTGATGAAAGTTCAGATAACGGTATTCGTCTTTGGTTACGGTTTGTGCATATAAACCTAATTGCATCACCATTGCAAATTTCTCTGTAACGGGTAAATTCATAGTGAGGGATAATGGAATCTTAAGAAGGGTTCTGTTATGGTAAAAATTGCCCAAACTATTAAAACCATTGCCTGTTAACTGGCTGTATCCAATGCCTGTGGCTACTCCAAAGGCTTTGGAAAAGCGATAATTTAATAGGAGGTCTCCAGTATTGGTGTTAAGATTGTAGTTGGGTTCGTTATCGTTTTCTATAATGCCATAGCCGATACCTCCGTAGGCAATAAGGTTAAACCTAAAAGATTTGTCCTCTTGTTTGTTTTCTGATTGGTCCTCTTGGGCTTGGGTAACTTGGCTAGATACAATACAAAGTAATACAAAAAGAAGTTTTAGCGTTTTCATGAATTGGTTGGTTAAAAGATTTTACAATGCTGTTATAAACTGTAATATGTAAATATTATTGTAAGTAATTATTGAATTTCTTACAAAATATACAATGAAAGCTTGTTTAAATTTTCTCTTAGGCAGAAAGACGCTCTGAGGTAGAATCTTGTGTTGTTGGAGGCAGTAAAGGCTGTAAGGCCTTTATGAATTTTTTGTAGTTACGTTTGTTTTTACCCCAGTCATATATTTGAGTGGGAAGAGCGCAAATAGAGGTGAAGTGAAGTTGGGTATGTTGGTCTACTTCCTCTAGGCTTACTTCAATATATTCCGAAAAGGAAGACATGGAAAAGGAGGTTTGAGCATAGCATTTAAGTGTGCCGTTGTCTACTCCAACACTTTTAAAATTGGAGTGCTTTAAGGCTTGTTTTACTATTTCCAAGTTGTCCAAAGCTTTGCCTTCTATTGATGTGTACCCTCTATATTTACAGGTGATAGCAGCTGGATTGTTGGTGAATTTTTTGTACAAAAAGATAAAAATGATGCCGCCTATAAGCAGAGTCCACAAAAAGTTAGGATCTGTTAATTCCATGTTGGTTGATTTGAAATTGATGGCTGAAATATAGTGATTTTTATAAATGAATTTTTCAGTATATAAGTTGTTTTTAAAAGGAAAATGATGCTTGTTTATTCTTTGATAAATCTAAAGGTGTTGCCATTAAAATTTATTTAAAAGATAAAGGCCTTTTTGTAGCTGATGTATATCTAGCCCTTCTTTGTTGGAAACGGAGCCTGAATTTATTTGAGTTCCCAGAACACTATGGATTGTGTATTCAGTTTTATTTGTTAGCCCAGAAATGTGTATAATGTTAGAAGCGGGATTAGGATATAGGCCAATGGCTTCGGTTTTATTGATTTCTGGGTTCGAAAGCGTGCTAAAATTAATTTTTGAAATTGTGCCTCCCCAAGCTTCAGTTATATAAAGATCGTTTTCAAAGAGGAGCATTGATGTGGGGCCACTAACTGAGGTTAAAAATTCAATAGCAAATGGAGAGGATATATCTAACGATATTTTTAGGATGTTGGAACTCCAAAAATTGGCTACATATAAATTGTTGCCATTTAAAAATAGACCGGTTGGGGTGCCTATATCTGTTACAAATTCAGTAACAAGAGGTGGGTTATTGTTTAGGTCTATTTTAGAAATTTTATCACCACTCTCCTCCGCAACATATAAAATATTACCATTTAGTACAAGGTCTGAAGGCAATGAAAATCCGGTTACTATGTCTGTAACTGTAGGATTCGAGATGTTCATATCTATTTTAGAAATCTTGTTTCCTGTTGAGAAATAAAGGTTATTACCAAAGGGTGTCAGGCCATCAGGACCGTTTACTCCGGTTACAATATCTACTGCTTCAGGTGTAGAAGTGTTGAGGTCTATTTTTGAGATTTTGTTTGCTGTTGTAAAATATAGTTCGTTACCAATTACCAATAAATCTTTGGGCTTATTTAGTCCTGATATTAGTGTGATGGCTATGGGGGCAGAAGTACTTAGGTCTATCATGGAGATTTTATTTCCTGTAAGTTCCGAAAAGTATAAGTTGTTACCATGAATAGCCATACGGTATGGGGTACTTAAATTTGTTACAACATTTGTAAGTTGCCCCAAAACAAGTTGCGTACCACCAATTAATAAAAACAATGCGAAAGTGATAAGTTGTTTCATTGCTTAAAATTTAATAGTTCGTTACGAAATGTTTGATTTGTAGGTACTTTGGTTGGAAATTAAATTGAGGAAAAGTATTCTTATAAATTTAGTTTAAATAATTGATAATCAGATAAATAAAGTGTTAAAAATGTATTGGAATTATTTTTTGTTTTAGCAATGAGAACAAACTTAAATTTATGATTTATTGGTGTTTAAGGATGAAAAGGGGGGAGGAGGTCTGTTGATAGAGTTCTTTGTTAACGATGATTACAAGCTTATTGGTTTTTCTTTTGTTAAGGCATAAATTGTAGAAGTCTCTGCCTATACCTTTTTGGAGTGAACAGGTTGTAATAGGAAGTGGTTGTAAATCTGTTTTTTAGCTAATTATGCGTAACTTTAATAAGGCAATTTTTCAAAATCGTATTATGAGACTATGTGTGAAAACCCTCCGTGTAGTGTTTATTGGATTCTTGATCTTCGGCAGCTATGTTATGAAATCCCAGACTTATGCTGTAACCAATGGAACAGCTTTTTTTAAGGCGAAAATTTCTATAAATTCCTATAGTGGTGAGTCTAAAGAATTAAAAGGCCATTTGGATGTGGATACTGGGGAATTTGAGTTTCATGTACCTGTAAGTTCCATTGATACAGGAATCAATAAACGAAATGAACACATGTTTGAGTTGTTAAAAAGCAAGGAATATACCTATGTGAGGTTTGAGGGAGTCTTGGAGCAACCTTTGGATGTGGAGTCTCTAGGTGCGCAAACCATTACTGCCCGAGGCACGTTTACATTGGCGGGCTCTTCCAAGGAAGTGGCTATTCCTTTGGAATTTAGCAAGGAAATGGATGGGCTGCGTTTAAAAGCTTCATGGAAGCTGTTGATTACCGATTATAATCTTGAGCCACCTACAAAAGCATTGTTTAGGGTAAAGGATGAGCACGAAATGGAGGTGGAAGCTTTGTTAAGGGAGGATTAGGTTTGTTAGAAAGGGTAGCCAATGGCGAAGTTGAAAATAGGCTCGTCAATTCTAAAGTCATAACGTTTTCCTTCGGGAAGGGATGGGTCGTGAAATGGGGCGGCCAAATCAAATCTAACCACAAAGCCTTGGATATCAATTCGAGCGCCAATGCCGGCTCCCATTCCCAATTCATTGATAAAGGAACTGCTGAACTTTCCTCCGGGAAGGGTTTCATTTTCTTTGGAGTTCCAAATATTTCCGGCATCCACAAAAACGGCTCCTTTTAAGAAGGAAATAATGGGAAAGCGATATTCAATATTGGCTTCCAATCTGATATTTCCAGCTTGATCTATATAAGTATCATCATTATCGGTTTCTTCACTAAAAGTTCCCGGGCCCAAAGAGCGTATTCTAAAGGCTCTTACACTATAGGGGCCTCCTGCATAATATTGTTTGACAAAGGGAAGAACGTTGGAGTTGCCGTAAGCCAATCCATAGCCACCAAACAATCTAGTGGCAATCACCTGTTGTTTTCCCAAATCTAAATGGTAATGAAAATCTAGGTCCAGTTTGGCGTATTGTGCATAGGCAAGTCCTAAAAAGGTTTTAGGTTGATTGGTGCCTTGATCTTTTCCAAATAAACTAATGGAGTTTCCTGCAATGTCAAAAGTGGCGTTAAAATAAAATTGGTGCTTGTCCTTGGCATTCACCATGCCGTTATAGGTAAAGGAATACATAAGCCCCGAAATAAACTCTTGATCAAAACTTTCTTGTAAATAGGGGTTTTCATCCAGTATCTGTTCAAATTCAGGAGTGGTGTTCAAAAGTTGTGTATAGTTGACCGTGACAGGGTTGATTTCGTGTGTCACAAACTTATTGGCATCCCAAGTATATCCAAATTTTACATTGCCCGATAGCAGGGCGTACAAATTACTTCGGCTTAAATAATCTATGCTCAATGAGGTTTTGGTTTTTGGGATGGAGTATTTAAAATAATTGTTGTCAAATTTTATGGGGAAGAGCATGCGTGGTACCACAAGTTCACTTTTAATACCCAACTCGGTACTGTTAAGGCTATTGCTGTTGCCACTGGCAATTTGCTTTTCAAATCCTAATTTTCCACTAATACTAAAGGTTTCGCCGCCGCTAAAAATGTTGCGGTTGGTATAGGTAATGGCCAGTGCAGGTCCTGCAAAGTTGTTGGATTTGGACACGGCCTGAAGTTCGGTTCTTAAACTTCGTTTGTTCAACGGCGACAAATAAATGTCGGCCTGTAAATGCCCTATGGAATCATTGGCAAGAGTGTCCACTTCCTTATACTGAATGTTCACATATTTATAGGAACCTATGGTAGAGAGGCGTCTGGCAGTATTTCTGGAGTTTTGGGGGTTGTAAAGTTGTCCTTCTTCCAGTGTGACAAATGGATCAAGATATTTGGGCTTGAAAAACGGTTCCGTTTCTATAAAATTTTTGTTGTTGAATCTTGTAGGGTTTGAAGCCAAAGAGTCTTTCGCCAAATCATAATTGGAGTAGATGTTCACCTTGGTGATTTTGTAAGGAACTTGAGCCTTTTGAGGCACTTCCTTTTTCAGGCGCAGATAAAGATCGAAGCGTTTGTTTTTGTAGCGATTGGTATCTGCTTCAAAAATTAGGAACTGCGAGTTAAAGTTGTAATAGCCCTTTTGTTTCAATTCAGCATCAATTCTACTGCGCTCCAATTCAAAATTTGAAAGGTCAAAGCGCATACCTTTTTTAAATGGGGTGCTATTGAGGCTTTTGGCGATTTCGGCATGAATGGGGTCTGAAAAGGAATCTAATTCATAGCGTTCCATGGTATAAGGTGGTGCAATTCTGGCGGTATAATGAACAGAACTTTTGTAGTCTTCTTCAGTTATTTCCGAATCGGCACTACTGTAAAAGAAACCGCGGTTTTCCAATCGGTTTAAGATAAGATCCCGTACTTCGGAAGGTTCAACATCTGATTGGTAGATGGGTTCCTCTCCGTATTTTTTGTACAACCATCGGTTGATAAAGCCAGGGTGTTCTTTTTGCATTTTGTAATAGTAGTGCAGCCCCAAATGCATCCCTAAAAAGGAGGAATTAGGTTCGGGCATTAGGACTTTTTCCAATTCATCCTTCAGTAGGGATTCGTTGGTAATTGTAGAATCTGATTCTATTGAAAGCGTGGCGCCGGTGTAAAGATGTTCGCCTTCAGGAATGTGCTTGGTAATACTGCAGGATTGAACCATCCAAATGGACAAAAGAAGGATATAGTAGTGGCGATATTTTGAAATCTTGTTCAAGTGGATACTATACTTTATGTTTTAGTTGTCGGTTTCTGTTTTTGTGTTCTCATTCTTTTCATTTTCATCCTCTTTTGTTTGTGGATGCACAAGGGCGTGCCAAAACTCACTGAATTTATTAAATTCCAAAGTGAATATTAGGGCGATACCACTTACCATGGTTTGGCCATCTATGACATTTTCAAACTCATTGCGTCTGAATCCTTTTATTCTATAGCGGCCATTTTTGGTGAGCATATATTCCAGTGTCACATTCCCAATGATGGGGGCTTCTTCATCTTCAGGGTTGCTGCCCTGTATGTCAACTTCGCTTCCCACCTGTACGGTAAGCCGGTCGTTGAAAAGTTTCTTCTGTGCAGCGATGTCCAATTGGGTGCGGTCTTGGGGTGTATTGCCTTGGTAATCGGTAAAACTGTCCAAGCCAAAATTGAGTTCGAAACCGGTATTTCCCAAAAGCTTATCCGAAAACATATTTAATTGATCAGATACCGCATCGTTAAGGTTGTCCCGTGCAATTGTGGCCATTCCACCGGAGCTTCCGTCACTGCCGGGTTCTGGATAAAAACGGTTTAAAACCAAAAGAGCAAACACCTGCTTGTTGAGTTCCTCTTCCTGTCGGTTTACTTGTTGGATACGTCCGTACACCTGTCCATCAATGGCTCCCTGTTCATCTTCGGGCATGTCAATATCAAAGGAAATGACAGGTTTCATCAGTTCGCCATCAATATTCAGAAATACTTCAAAAGGCAATACTTCTCGATATTTGCTTTTCACCGAAGGGTCTGCATTGGAAGTTTGGGAAGCCATTAAAGGTCCAGCCGAAGTTTTCAATTGGTACATGGCACGAATGTCCAATTGGGCATCAAAAGGATCCCCAGACCAAGTCACGCGGCTTCCTGGAGTGAGTTCAAACTTGCGGTTGACCAAATTATACAGGCTCATTTCGTAATGGCCATCTGTGACGTCATAGACTCCCGAAAGATTCATTTGTCCGTTGGGTTTCATGGAAAAATTAAAGTCACCTTCACCCGAAACCATAAAGTTGTCGTTGGTGCTTTCATTGATAATAATGGTGACGGCGGCCTCTTTGTCCACCTTGATAAGGGCTTTGACATCAAAGCCTTTAACAGTAGCGGTTTTTTCTTCTTTTTGGGTTAGGATGGCATCGGGATTGTCGCGGTTTACAAAAATGACCACGCCATCACGCTGCTCCATATTTACGGAAGCTGAAGGCATGATATACTTGATATCGGTTTCTTTGCCTAAAGTAGCGTTTACATTCAATTTAGGGATTTGAAGATCGCCTGTTAACTTGGCCTCAGCATCAAAAACGGCTGTTCCGTATATGAGGTCGTTGTCTTCGCGTGAGGCATTCAATACTTGGAAATTGTCTGCTTTTATATCTAAATTGAAAGTAGGATTGGCTAAATCGTTGGTGCCAATATCACCAGAGACCACAAGGGTATTGTTGTTGGCATCCTTGATCGTGAAATTGTCCATGGAAATCAAATCGTTTTGAAGTGAGACCGTTTCATTGTCCATAGAAAAACTAGCATTGAACTTGGTAATTTCAAAACCAGCATCTTTAAAATTAAGTTGCCCTTGATAATTAGGGCTTGCGGTTGGGCCATTTACAGTAAAGCTTCCCGAGAGCTCGCCTTTGGTTTCAGAAATCTCGCCCAAACTAAAACCTTCCAAAGCCTTCATTTGGAGTGAATTGATAGTTAAGTCTAAATCTATGCTTGGATTCGCTTCACTGGCCAAATAATCTCCCGTCATATCCAAATCAACATCTCCTTCCTTTAATGAAGTGGTGAAATTGTAAGTGTTGTTGCCTTGTGGGGTAGCCTCCAGGGTTAACTTGCCCATATCTACGTCTAGGGCGTTCAGTTTTGTGATGTCCAGATTGGCAATCAATCCCATGTCCTCAAAAGGAGAAACTATAACAAGATTGCCATTCAAATATCCAGAAGCAATGCTTTTGTTTGGGTTGAGGTAGCTGAGCAATTCGTTTAGGTTGAAATTGGAAAAATTAATGGCCACATGATCTTTAGTGATATCAGGTTGTTGGTGGGTAAGCTCGACAAGTTGATCGCTTTTGCTGAGTTGAAAGTCTTGAAATTCCAACTTTTTGTCGCTATAACGGATGAGGTTTGATTCTGGGATGTTCCAAGCTTCTTTGTTGATGGTAAGGTTTGAGGGAATTGTATACAATTCTAAAATATTGTCTTTTGAAGTGATTTTGGAATCGATATTTATGAGGGTCTCATCATTGTCTTGAGCCAAGAACTCTAGGAGCAATTCTCCATTTTGCTGCTTGCCATTAAAACTGGTTTTGGGAATTGCCAAAGGGCCGGTTGTAAATTCTTTAAAGTTGAGGTCGAACTCAAAATTATCCACATCGGTGTTTAGGGAAAAGGCCAAGCTATCCAACTCAAAGCTGCTATAGTTGATTCGTGGCGCCGAAATATTGGCATTTAAAACTTTAGCACTTTCGTTGAAATCCATAGCCATTTTAATGGTGTCAAGGTCTTTGAGGTTGACCAATAAGACGTCGTTCATCAATGAGGATGGATTGATGGTTCCTTTGAATGTTAAGTTTACAGGGCGCTCCAAAGTGTCTACCAGTCGTACGTCATCAAAAAAGTAACTTTGAATATGATGTTTTAGAGCCTTGCTAAATATTTGTGGATTGGTATTGGAAGCTAATTGGGCGTCCAGAAGTTTGTTATGGATTTCAACCGAAGTGGTGTCGATGTTTACATGTGCAATGGCATTGATGTCACCAATTAAATAGGATTTATTGTCATAAACCACAACGCCTTCCGTAAGGTTGGAGGATAGATCGAATGTTTCGGAATTCCCTTTGAAATCAGCTTTTAACTGAAAACCCGTGCGGATGTTCCGCTCCATAAGTCCTAAGGCATTGAGGTTGGCACCTTTTAGATTTAGGTCAATTGAGGCTTGGGGAGCAATGGAATCTAAAGTGACCAATGCATTAAGGTCGAGGTCGAGGCTGTCGTCTTTATATGCCGAACTCACTGTGCCGCTCCCGTCTACGATAGTACCAGTGAGTTTTAAATCGGTAATGTTGTATTGTTTTAGGGCAAATTGCGAAATAACGGCGTCGAAATTCGCATTTAGCTGGTTGATGTTGTCGCCCGAGCCATCGGCTGTAATGGTTAAGCTAAGCGGCCCTAATTCCTCATTTTTTAGAAGTTCATCCAATCTGTATTGGTCAATATGGGCTTCAACTTCAAAAGATAAACCGCTTTCATCGTTATAATGTCCATCTATGTTCGCCATCCCTTGAGAGGAGTTCAGTTCTGCTTTGGCTGTAATGTCCTTTAAATTTCCTTTGATGGTTCCTGTAAGTTGTATGCTGTCTGGAAATTGAATGCCAAGAGAGTCTTCAACAACAAATTTGATAAGGTCTGAACGGGTAGTTCTAGCCGAAAAAGAAGGAATGTCAAACTGGATGCTATCTGTTTTAGTGACATTTTGAATGTTGCCATTGGCAGATAATTGTGTGTCTTTTCCCCAATTGATGCCAAGGTCCGAAATGTTCAGTGACGCTAAGGTACCATTCACGTTCAAATGCCCTTTTATTGTATTTTGGCTTACAGTTTGTAAATAGGGGTTGTCTTTTAAAGTAGGTTGGAATTTAAAAATATCGTTTGGGTCTAGTTGTATTTGGGATAGGTTTATGTCAATGGTGGAAAGTTCTAGAGAGCTCAGGAGCTGTGACAATTCAGAATAACTAATCGCAAGCGATCCTTTTAATTTGTTTTGGTTGATGCTGGCATGAAGTTGTTCAACGTTTAGACTTTGGTCATTGGCACTTAACTTTAGGCCAAATTCATTTAGGGTGATGCCTGAGGCCTCCTGAAATTGGATGGTTTCCAGTTCAAGACCCGCGGTTTTGTCTTTAAGAAAGATGTCGTTGGCTTTGAGGTTGACATGTTTTAAAGCCAAGGCATTGGGATTAAAGTTGTCCTTTTGAGGTGTGTTGTCACCTGAAAAATAGGAGAAACTGTTGTCTTCAAAGTCAATATCGCCAATGGCAATATTTAGGTCGGGCCATTTAAACTCGTTAGAACTTGTGATGTCTGAACTGGATTGTGGAAGTTCACTGTTGTTGGTGTTGGTAAGCACCGAAATGCTGGATTGCTGTAAGCTGAGGTTGCCTATTTGATACGAATTGTTAGCAAGGTCGATGGCTTCTAGTTCTGTGTAAAACTCATCAATGTTGGCTTGGGCCTTAATATGACTGTTGGAAGATTCGAAATTGGCAATGACGTTTTTTAGGGTAATTTCATCGGCAGCTAGAAAGGGGAGTGTGGTACTATCCGATTCGCTGGATGGTGCTGAGTCTGTTTGAATAAAGTCGATCTTGGCATCGCTGAGTGTTAATTCCGAAGCTTTAAATACCATGTCTTCCAAATTGGTGTCATCCATGTCTAGTTGAAATTCCTTAAACACAAAATGGCTCTCAATACCTGTTACAGCATCGTTATAAACAATATCAAAATCATTAAGATTGAGTTTGCCAAGAACTAAGTTGAGTGGCTTGGAAATGGTATCTTTTGAGGTTTCGTTGTCTTCTTCCGAGGCAAAAGCATCTATTAAAAATTGAAAATTAAAGCCTTCAATGCTGTCGGTTCTTTTAATGTTAGCTCGCAATCCGTCCCATTGTAGGTCATCAACTCCAACCCCTTTTCCTGTAATCAAGGCCCAAAGCGGCATGTTGACTTCCAGTGATTTGGAATAGATCAAGGTGTCGCCTTTAGGAGTTTCCAAATAGAATTGTTCCAATTGGATGTCGCCATCAAATGTGACGAATAGTTTTTCAATGTCAATTTTGGTGTGGGTCTTTTTGGAAACAAAGTCCACGGCCTTGCCAACAATGATGTCTTGGCCCCAAGGGCTTCTTACAAAAAGGACGAGCAGTAAAAATAACAGCAGAATGCCCAAAAGAAATTTACCGAGAATGCGCAATACTCGGTATTTCTTTTTGGGAGATGGTGTAGGTTTGTGTGCTGTTTGTGCTTCCTTCAATTGATAGATTTTTCTTGCAAATGAATCTAAGCGTTAAGATACTATTTCCTTTGTAATTAATTGAATTATAGTATGAAAAATAGTGTTGTTAAGTTGTTTTTTAAGGCTGTTTCTGTGAAGTGTTTTGCGTGAGTAAATTCTGTATATTGCAATAAAAATTAATCAGTAAACCATATATGAAAATAATAGGAATAGGGAAGAATTACGTAAGTGATCTTTCAGAAATGCCTTCGGAAAAAGGCATGCCCGTGATCTTTACAAAACCAGAAAGTAGTATTTTAAAATCGGGGGAGACTCTGCAGTTGCCAAAAGTATCCAACGAGGTTTGGTACGAAATTGAATTGGCCTTTAGAATTGGGAAGACGTGCAAAAATGTATCTCGAGAAGAGGCTATCGATTATATTGATGGCATTACCCTTGCCAATGATTTAACTGCGAAGGATGTATTGGCTGCCAGTAGAGAAGGCAAGGGGCCTTGGGCTTTAGCGAAAGGCTTTGATGGCGCAACGCCACTAGGGGAATTTGTGTCTATGGAAGGCTTTCAGGACTTGGCCAATATCAATTTTACTTTGGAAATCAATGGTGAGGTAGTGCAAACAGGACATTCGTCGTTGATGATTTATTCATTGGGAGAGGTTGTTGAAGTAGTGTCTTCATTTATGACCCTTGAACCTGGAGATGTTATTTTAACCGGAACGCCAGCCAAAGGTGTTGGACTGGTAAAATCAGGAGACCGTATGTTAGCCTATTTAGAAGGTGTGAAAACCTTGGAAACGGTTGTGGCGTAAATTCAGGGAGGGTAGTTGCAATATAGTTGCTCTAGGCCTTTCCAATACAAAGTGAAAATTTATGTAAAGCCGCCTTTGCTTGAGGTGGCTTTGCTTTTTATCTAACTAACCAAAATTTGATGAACAGAACTTTTAATATTCTTGTACTTTTATTGATTGCCTTGTTGTTTTTTAGGTGTAATCCTATTAAAAAAGCGCCTAAGTATACGGGGGCATCTAACGAGGTGAACCTATATTCAGGAGATACGCTATTTAAAACTGTGTTGCTAGATTATGCTTTTACTGAATTAGACAAGCCACCATATCTTCTGAAATCAATTGCCAATCAAGAAAACCTCAATTTTTCTTTTGATTTGGAAGGCCCAAAGTTGTTTCGGTTTTACGGTTATGACCCGCAATCCTATCCTTTTTATATTTATGTAACTCCAGGGGATTCCTTAAGTTATCGATTGGAAAACCAAATGATTGTTTTTGAAGGAAGGAATGCGGCACACTACAATTTCTTCAAGACACTTTTTGAGTCCAAACTTTCTTATGCAGGTTTTGATGGAGAGCTTGGTTTGAATGCTTTTAAACAAAAAACCAAGGACATCTATCAAGAGCGGTTGCAGGTTTTGGAGGCGTATGTGAAAAAAGAAAATACGTCTCAGTCCTTTTATAGTAGTATAAAGGAAGTGTTGCGATTTGAATATATTAATTGGTTGTTCAATAGGAACATGATTCCCACAGGAGCTATAACCGATTATTCTACCTTTTTGGAAGGCGTTACTATGGAAACGTTTAATAGAAATGACCAAGCAGATAATCCTTATTTTTATTTGGCTCTCATCAAGTATGTGTATTTGGTTTCTGAGGAGAAATTTGGTGAGGCTAATGCCAGTGAAGCTTTGCAATATCAGCTGCAGCTAATTGATGAAAACTTACAAGGATTAACCAAGGAGTATGCGCTGACTAAAATAATCTCTGATTATGATGCTCATATAAGGCCGGAAGATATAAATGATTTGCTAGAAGTGGTTGCCGCCTATTTGCCAAAAATAAATGACGAAACCTACAAAGGTGTTTTAGAGAAAATAGAAGAGCGTTTAGGCAGTTTTGACAAACAATTGACGGAAGCGGTAAATAAAGCAGTGTTGTTGGGCCGAGAAGGAAGGCAGGTGACATTTAATGAGGTTTTGGAATCGCAGAAAGGAAAATATAAGGTGATTGATTTTTGGGCCAGTTGGTGTGTGCCTTGTATAAAGGAAATCAAGGAAGGTCATTTGTTTAGAGAAAAAATCACAAAGAATAAAAACGTTGAATTTCTATATGTTTCCATAGATAAAGATCGTGATAAATGGATGGCAAGAGGAGAAGAGTTGAAAGCTTATGGCATGCTTGAAAACCAGTATGTTATTGTTGATGACGAACATGATATCTTAAGGTCTTTTTTTAATGTTGTTGCTGTCCCTCATTATGTAGTTTTGGATGAAAACAATGAGGTGTTGTTGTTTAATGCTCCAACTCCAGCAGATACTTCAGAGTTTATGGAGGTGTTTGAGGAGGTGAAATAAGCAAAGGTTTAAAAGGTTCGATTTGTAGAGAAGTGTAAATGAAAGAGTGGTACGAGTATGTTTGGTTTTAGGTGCAAGAAGGTTTGAGGTTCCTATGGGGGAAGGCTTAAGTTAATTTGATTTCTTTGATATCTAGGTGGTTAAAAATTTAATATATGTTATATAAAATTCATTTATGTCTATTTTTCGTATTTAGTTTAATTGGTTATTCGCAAACAAAGGAAACCTATAAGATTTTGAGTAGTGTTGATTCGTTAGGAGTTGAGTTTGCACATATAGTTTTAAATGATGAAATTCTAACTTATACGGATCAAAATGGAGAGTTTCAATTGGATAGTAGTATTGTAGTCGATAGTTTAAAAATATCTCATCTCTCTTATTTTTCAAGAATTATAATGCATACTGAGCTTCAGGAAAAAGGGATTTTCTACCTATCGGAAAGGTTATGGTCTTTGGATGAGGTTATAGTGAATGTCAAACAAGAAGAAAAGCCAAAAGAAATTCTTCCGGAACGATCAAGTATTGATGTTTTGTTTAATCGAGACGATATTAGTTTTCCTTACTCCTATGAATTCGCTGTATTCGTACCTAATTATGAAAAAGAAAAATTATTAATAAATAAAATAATACTTAAGTCAAAAAGAAGGGAGTCAAACGGAGATGATAAGTATATTCCTTTTAGGGTTAACTTAATGACAATTGATAGTGTAACTAATTTGCCGGATGTGAAGATTTTTGAAGAGGATCTGACTGTTGGGAAATTGGAGAATCAACATTTGCTTCTGATTGATTTGAAAGGTTATGAGGAGGTTTTTATGCCCAAGAACGGTATTTGTGTTGTGGTGTCCTTGTATAGCGAAGAATATTATTTAAAAAATGGTTTTACAGAAAGACCTGCTTTTGGTGTGGTGCAAATAAATAATAAATCTCAATTTAGAGAATATCGGAAGCATGTGTCAGCAGATAAAAAAAGTTGGAGAGAGGCAGGGTATAGTAAATCTAGAGAGCAGTGTTTTAACTTTGGGGTAGAAGTTGTTCGTATTGATTAGTTCTGTGATGCAATTAGTCTAATATTAATAATGGAATATTTTAGGGATTAATTAGTGGAATTTCTTTTTACTTAATCTCTCTTCTTATAAATATCCTTCAAGATCACGGTGTCCCCTTCCTTGTTGACTGTTTCTAAATCGTATCTCACCTGGATGGGTGTACCTATAGGAGCATAGTAATAAATAATCCAAGCGTCTGATTCTTGGGTGCCAATGCAGCCGTTGGAATAAGCTTTGCCTAAAGTAACCGGATTGGTGGTGGGATGAATCATTTGGCCGTATTTCTGGCCATTCAATTCAGTTTCTATAAATGGAATCAAAGGCAATTTGGTGACTTGGTTGTCATCTCTTCGGGTTACAAAATATTCATGGTTGGTGGCGGGGTTCACATAGCGAGGATGTTTGTTATGGGCTACAATATGGCCTTCTCCGGTTTTGGTGCGTAAGTCTTCAATTTTGTCGGACATCTTTAGGTACTTTGTTTCGTGTCTTCCTACTCTTACCGGGAATTCATAAAGCTCTGTTTTTCCTTCGTAAATTCGGAGTTTGAATTCGGGGATGTTCACATTTATGCGGGTGTTTTGGAACGCAGTAAGAAGGCTCTTGGCGGTTAGGGAATCTGGAACTATAAGCGTATTTCCCTTGGGCAAGGCAATCATTTTCTTTTGGTCGTAGATAAAAGAATCGCGTGCTTTCATTAGGTAGTAATCGGTGTTGTGTAAGGTGTCAATCACCCAGGAATTGGCCCGTATCAACAGATGTTCAGTAAGGGGGTATTTTGTTAAAGAGTCGTATTGCTTTACTAGGGAATCTACATATTGAAAATAGTTTTCAATGGTAATATTGCGATCAATCTTGATAGTCCGCCATCCTTTTTCGGTGGAAATCGTGTCTTGTTGGGTATTGAGCTGTGATAAAAGGAAATTTTTCTCCTGAAAAAGAGAGCTCTTTAATAGGATTCCGAGAATAAAAATTGCCAATACTTTATAGCTCATTTTAGGTGCGTGCTACAATTGTTTGTTGTTTAGAACTAAGGCAGCTGTTTGCTGAAGGAGCGCCTCATTGTTGTTTAGAATTTCTTTTGTTCTGTGATAACCTATATTAAAAATCTCATCAACATGTCTCTTGTCGAAAGTGCCATATTTGCTGAGCTCTTTTGGATACACGACCACATCACACAAATTGAATTTACTGTAATCTTCCTGAAAGGATTTTAGTTTAATGGCGCGTTCCATGATGTGGAACATGTGCTTGACATCGGTGATATTTATGGAGTCTATGCCATTCACGTAGCTTCCAATGATACAGTCGCAATGGGGTTTTAATAATTCCGCAGGAAAATTATTGAGTGTCCCTCCATCAATATAAAAATCGTTTTTTATTTTCACTGGGGCAAAAATCCCTGGAAAGGCTGCAGAGGCCAGTATGGGCATGATTAACTTTCCTTGGTTGAATATTTCAAGGTTGCCATCCAAAATATTTGTGGCCGTTATGCTAAGTGGTATTTGTAGCGCTTCAAAACTGTCTTCCTTTAGGTAGTTTTTGAATTCAGCATAAAACTTTTCGGTATCAATAAGGCCTGGTTTTCCTTTAGCGTACTTGGTAACGTCGAAAATTTGAAACTTTTTAAAAAAATGCAGGATATCACTCCAATGATGTCCGTAGGCATACAATGCGCCTACGATAGCGCCAATACTGGTGCCTGAAATTTGTGTTGGGAAAATACCGTGTTCTTCAAGGGCTTTTATGGCGCCTATATGGGCTGCGCCTCTAACACCCCCGCCAGAAAGTACTAAACCTATGTTCATAAAATAGATGTAATGGAAAGTATTGCTTAAATATACAATGATATTTGGTTTTTTGAAATGAGAATTGTCAATGTTGATAATTGACTTACATCATATTGCGGATGCTTTCAATTTCATATCTTTAATAGATATTTGTGGGGTAATATGGTTAAATCCAGTAATATAAGTTTGCATGTGAAAGACTTTCTGATGGAGGTAGGGGATATGACTTATTTTACTTCTAGGTTTTTTAAGGAGTTGTTTAAGACGCCTTTTGAGTTTAAAGAGCTCTTGCGGCAATGTTACAATATTGGGAATCGCTCCTTGTTGTTGGTGGTGATTACAGGCTTTATTATTGGTTTGGTTTTGACATTGCAAACACGTCCCACCTTAATGGAATTTGGCGCAGTGTCCTGGATGCCTTCTATGGTAGGAATTTCCATCGTAAGGGAAATTGGTCCCATAATTACGGCTTTGGTATGTGCAGGGAGAATTGGCTCTGGAATTGGAGCGGAGTTGGGCTCTATGCGGGTTACAGAACAGATTGATGCCATGGAAGTTTCGGGAGCTAATCCTTTTAAATATTTAGTGGTTACCCGTGTACTGGCTGCCACCTTAATGCTGCCTATTTTGGTGATTGTTGGAGATGCTGTTGCGCTATTTGGTTCTTATTTGGTGGAGAACGTTAAAGGGAATGTATCATTTATGTTGTATTTCAATCAGGTGTTTGATGCTCTGGAGTTCAGTGATATTTTTCCAGCAACCATTAAAACCTTTTTTTTTGGTTTGGCCATTGGGCTTGTTGGGTGTTATAAAGGGTATTTCTGTAATAAAGGAACTGAGGGTGTTGGGATGGCAGCCAATTCGGCGGTGGTAGTAACCTCTTTAATGTTGTTTATTATTGACTTTGTAGCTGTTTTAGTGACTGATATTTTCTATGATTTATGATGGAACAGAATCACATAGAAGTGCCTAATGTGGTCCTAGAAGTGAGAGGTCTTCACAAGAGCTTTGGTGATAACCATGTGTTGAATGGGTTTAACATGCAGCTCTTTCAAGGGGAAAATCTGGTTATTATGGGGAAGTCGGGTTCTGGGAAATCTGTGATGATAAAGTGTTTGGTGGGTTTGATGGAAGCGGATAGTGGTTTTATTTCGGTGATGCACAATGATATTACAAAGTTGGACCATGAATCATTAGATATTTTAAGACGGGAAATTGGCTTCTTGTTTCAGGGCAGTGCTCTTTACGATTCCATGACAGTGCGGGAGAATCTTAAGTTTCCTATGCGTTGGCATACCAAGAAGTTTGGAGGGGAGGAGAATCAAGAGAAGTTGGTGATAGAAGCCTTGGAAAATGTTGGTTTGGCAAAGGCTATCGATTTGATGCCTTCGGAATTATCGGGAGGAATGAAACGGCGTATTGCTTTGGCTAGAACACTGATTATGCAGCCAAAAATCATCATTTATGATGAGCCAACGAGTGGTTTGGATCCTATTACTGCTAAGGAAATTGTGATTTTGATGCAAAAGGTACAGAGTCAATATAATACATCGTCTTTAATTATTACCCATGATGTGGATTGTGCACGTGTAATTGCAGATAGAATGGTGTTATTGATAGATGGTGTTGATTATGCGTTAGGGACTTTCGAGGAGTTGTCACGTTCCAATGATCCAAAAGTTAAGGCATTTTTTAAAGAATAAGCATGAAGGCAATGGATTCAAAAAAAATACAGTTAGGGCTTTTAGTTATTGTAGGGTCTGTTTTGTTTGTCGCGGCCGTATATCTAATTGGGCAAAGACAGGAGTTGTTTAAAAATACGTTTTCCATAAGTGCCCATTTTAGAAATGTAAACGGTTTGAAAAACGGAAATAATGTACGCTATTCGGGTTTGGATATTGGTACGGTGAAAAGGGTGTATATGGTCAATGATTCCATGATAAGAGTTGATATGGCTATTGATGAAAAAATAATAGAGCACATCAGAAAGAATTCTATAGCAACCATTGGAGCTGATGGTCTAGTAGGGAATATGGTTGTAAATATAGTGCCCGGACAAGGAATGGCGCCCGTAATTGAGAACGGGGATATTATAGAGTCTTACAGTAAAATTAGTGCTGATGATATTTTGAGTACACTCAGTACAACCAATGAAAATGCAGCAATACTGACCTCGGATTTATTAAAGATAACTAATAGAATTGTGGATGGAAAGGGAACAATCGGGGTGTTGCTCAACGATACGATTATGGCCAAGGAATTAAAGCAAACCATTGGAAATCTTAAAGTGGCCAGTCAAGGGGTTTCGGTTACTATGGATAAATTGAATGGTTTGGTGGAAAGCCTCAAAACAAATGATGAATCGGTATTGGGGGTATTGCTCAATGATACCATCTCTGGCGCAAAACTGAAAACTGTGGTTCAAAATATGGAAGACTTAAGTGGTGATATGGAAAATGTTGTGAATAATATTGATGCCGTTGTTCATGATATTCGTTCAAGTCAAGGAACGCTCAATTATATTTTAAATGATACAACATTGGTTGAAGATTTAAAGGCTTCGGCGGACAATATCAAACAAGGCACTGAGAAATTTAATGAAAATATGGAAGCTTTAAAGCACAATGTATTGTTTAGGGGGTATTTTAAGAAACTTGAAAAGGAGCAGGAGAAATTGGAGGGTAAAAAAACGGAGTAAGTAAAATGTTTTAAATTGAATTTTTTAAAAGAGAGTGCTTACTTTGGTCATTTGTTGAAATAGGGAATCGTTAAAAACCAAAAAACCCGAACAAAGTTGTTCGGGTTTTTGCTGGTGGTGCCTCCAGGAATCGAACCAGGGACACAAGGATTTTCAGTCCTTTGCTCTACCAACTGAGCTAAGGCACCAGTTGCTTAATTGCGGATGCAAATATAGGGGCAATTTTGATATTCACAAAGATAATTTTAGAAAAATTTTAATTCTTTTAAGTTGGGCGCTTTTAGGGCTTAAATTCTAGGACTTTATAAATGAAATTTTTTTTGACTTTTTAAACTGTTAAAGGCTTCTTTTGTAATTTTACCAATTTTAAGGCTATGAATTTAATTGTCGACGTTGGCAACACCTTCGTGAAGTTTGCTATTTTTCAGCAGGAGGAGATCATTTTTAAGTGCAGTTTTGACCTTGCTCATTTTAAAGCCGAGTTTCATGGGCTTTTTGAAAATTATGAAAGTATCCAGAAATGCATTCTTTCTTCAGTGGGCGATTTGGACAATGGCATGCTGAAATTGATTCAGTCCAAATTGCCAGTCTTGGTTTTAGATACTGATACCAAACTTCCTTTTGTGAATGCTTACAGTACGCCTCATACTTTAGGTGTAGATCGGGTAGCTTTGGTAAGTGCAGCGGTTAAAAATTATCCCCAACAAAATGTATTGGTTATTGATGCGGGGACTTGCATAACTTATGATTTTACCGATGCAGAGCACGTTTATAAAGGAGGGGCCATTTCGCCGGGAATAAGAATGCGTTATAAGGCCCTGAACAATTTAACGGCCAACTTGCCGTTACTTGAAACAGAGATGCCAAGGCAGCTTACCGGCGATTCTACCATTAGCTCCATACACTCTGGTGTGGTTGGTGGTGTACTGAAAGAAATCGATGGGGTGGTGGAGGATTATCGTCAGGAATATAGAGATTTAACAGTTATTTTAACAGGTGGCGACTCAGATTTCTTGTCAAAACAATTAAAAAATGGCATATTTGCCAACTCTAATTTTCTTTTAGAAGGTTTAAACTTTATATTAGAATATAATTTGAACTAAATGATAAAAAAACTTGTAGTAGTTTTTATAGCTTCTTTTGCATTGCAGTTACACGCACAACAAGGTACAGTTTCTCCGTATTCTTTTTTTGGAATTGGAAGTTTAAAGTTCAAGGGAACTGTGGAAAACAGAAGTATGGGAGGCTTGAGTATTTATACAGATAGTATCCACGTTAATTTAAGAAACCCTGCAAGTTACGCCACTCCAAATCTAAGGTCATTTAGTAATGGTGAAAGCCGTCCGGTAAAGTTTGCTATTGCCGGTAGCCAACAGAGCCTGAAATTGAAAAGTGATAGTGGGAGTGACAGATCTACCGCAACCACATTTGATTACTTAGCCTTATCTTTTCCTATGGGGAAATTTGGTTTTGGTTTTGGATTGTTGCCATACACTTCGGTAGGTTACAAAATACAGTCTGAAAATGAAGATGGAGATCTAACCAACAAATATACTGGAGAGGGAGGCTTGAACAAGACATATCTTGGAGTAGGCTATGCCATTACACCTAAATTGAGTGTAGGTGTTGATTTTAGCTATAATTTTGGGAATGTTAAAAATAATGTGGAGGAGTATTTCTATGATAATGGAGATTTTATTCAATACCCAACGGTAGAAAGAAATCGTTCCAACCTTAGTGGTGCTTCTGTTAATTTTGGGGTGACCTATAAAACAATGATCAAAGAAAAGTATGAGTTGGTAACCACTCTTACATATGCTCCAGAAAGTAAATTAACCTCTAAGAATACCAGGACTTTTCTAACGGGAGACGGTACTAGCCTAGAAGCCGATTTGGAATCTCAAGGTTTGGATGAAACCAAGTTAAGCATGCCTTCAAGGCTTTCTTTTGGAGCAGGAATTGGGCAACCTAGAAGGTGGTTTGTAGGTGCTGAGTATACAACTCAAAACACAAGTACCTTCTCAAATCCGTTTTTAGACAGTAATAATACTAACTTTGTAAATGCATCTAATTTCTCATTTGGTGGATTTTTTATTCCTGAATATGATTCTTTTTCAAAATACTGGAAACGAATCACCTACAGGGCAGGAATGCATTTTGAGCATACGGGTTTAGAGATTAGCAATGAGGATATAACGGAGTTTGGCATATCTTTTGGAGCAGGGTTTCCTGTGGGAGGTGTTTTTTCTAATGCAAACCTAGGATTGGAGTTCGGAAAAAGAGGGACAACAAACCAAAATTTGATTCAAGAAAATTTCGCCAATATCCTAATAAGTTTGTCTTTAAACGACAGATGGTTCATAAAAAGAAAATATAACTAAATTTACAGTAAATAATTAAACAATGAAAACGAGAATAACTTTAGTATTAGTTGCCCTGTTTTTGAGTGTTAACATTGGTTTCGCTCAACAAGATGAGGAGTGCATGACTAACCTAACGATCTTTTCAGACTATGTAAAGAGCAAAAAATATGATGAGGCATATGAGCCGTGGATGAAGGTGCGTACTAAATGCCCTAAGTTTAATTATGCTATTTATGCTTATGGCGAGAAAATATTGAAGCATAAAATAGACAACTCTACTGGAGCTGAGCAAGTTGGTTATATCAAGGACTATATGAAGTTGTTAGATGAAGGGTTGGCTAATTACCCAAATAAGTACAAAAAAGGAGAAGTACTTAATGACAAGGGGTTAATGATGTATGATCATAAAAAAGACTTGGGTACAACTAATCAGGAAATCTACGATATGTTTGACAGAGCATATAAGGAAGATTTAGAGAATTTTAAACATCCAAAAGGATTGTACGTGTATTTTTCTACCGCTGTAGATTTGCATAATGAAGGCAAATTGCCATTGCAATCTGTTTTCGATAAGTATGATGATGTGTCCGATAAGATTGGTTCTGAAGTAGAAAACTATACCGAGAAACTAAATGTTTTAGTAGAAAAAGAAGAAGCAGGGCAAGCATTGACTTCTAAAGAGCAACGGTATAAAAAATCCTTCACGAGCTACCTTGAAAACTACGAGAAAATTGGGGGAAGTATCGATAGTAAATTAGGACAGTTGGCAAATTGTGAGAACTTGATCCCATTGTACAAGAAAGATTTCGATACCTATAAGAACGATGCGGTTTGGTTGAAGAGAGCGGTAAGTAGAATGTATAACAAGGAGTGTACAGACGATCCACTTTATATTGATTTGGTAAAAGCGTATGATGCTACAGCACCATCGGCAGATACAAAGTATTTCGTAGCAACTATTTTGTTTAAACAAAATAAAGATAGTGAGGCTGTAAACTACTTAAAGCAAGCTTTCGATTTGGAAACCGATAAGTACAAAAAAGGAAGATTGGCTGAAAGAATTGGTGGTATCTTGAAGAAAAAAGGTCGTTATAGCGAAGCTAGAAGCTACTTTAGAGAGTCTTTAAAGTTGAACCCGTCAAACGGAAGACCTCACTTGAACATTGCTGCTATGTATGCTGCTAGCGCTAACGATTGTGGAGATAATCAATTCAATAAGCGTGCAGTATTCTGGTATGCGGCTCAGGAGGCTAGAAAAGCCGGTAAAGTTGATGCTACTTTAACAAAGGTTGCTAATCAAACAGCTGCTAGTTATGAAGGGAATGCTCCAAGTAAAGGAGATATTTTTACCGAAGGTAACTCTGGGCAAACTATTAAAATTGGTTGTTGGATCAATGGTAGCGTAGTGGTGCCAAGTTTGTAAATGAAACAGAAACATTTATATAATACTATAAAACTGGTCACAGCATTTGCTGTGACCTTGTTTTTTTCGTGTCAAAACAATTTAAAGGAAGTTCAAAAAATTGGGATTTCCCAAAATAAACCAATTGGAGAGGCAGAGCACATCAATTTGAAGTATACCGAAAAATTGAGTGATACTGCCAAAATGAAAGCTAATTTAATTAGTCCTAAAATGTGGGACTATTCCAACCGAAAGTTTTCTTTTACAGAATTCCCTGAAGGCATTTATCTTACCGTATACGATGATGATTATAACAAGAATGTCATTGTCTCAGATTATGCCATTGTTTATAACGAAACAGACCTGATCGATCTTCAAGGTAATGTGGTATTGTCTACCTATTCCAAGGATACCCTGTATGCTGACCAGTTGTATTACGATCAAAAAAACGAATGGTTGTTCACTAATGGTAAGTTTACCTTGCGTTCAGGATCAGAGGTCACCAAAGGAAGTGGGCTGGATTCCGATTCCAATTTCGAAAACTTTGAAATCACCGAAATGAGCGGTGTGTTATATCTTGATGAGACGGAAGAATCCCCGTCAAACTAAATTCTACACTTAAATAATTAGCTATCTTTGTGAGGTAATTAATACCAAGATCCATGAAATTAATGAAGATTTTTCAATACGCATATATTGTGTTTGCTGTATTGTTTGCCTACGATGGCATTTCAAAATGGGAAACCAACCGAAATGGAGCCTATACCTCTTTGCTGTTGGCAGGTCTGGCAGTTTTTATGTTTTTCTTTAGAAGTCGTTTTAGGAAAAAGTTTGAAGATAGAAACAAGTAATGCCCTATGGACATTAGCGTTGTTATAATTATAGTTTCCCTATTGCTTTCGGCGTTTTTTTCCGGGATGGAAATTGCCTACGTTTCTGCCAATAAAATCCATATCGAGATTGAAAAGAAGCAGGATGATTTCTTGGCAAAAATATTGAAACGACTTACCGAGAAACCTTCCAAATATATTGCGACCATGCTTATAGGTAACAATATAGCTTTGGTTATTTATGGTTTTGTTATGGGAGATGTTCTGGTAGATTGGTTTCAGTCCATGTTGCCCACTAATTATGGCTTTCTGAATTATTTGCTTACCGATTTGAGCCTGCTGTCTCAAACGGTTATTTCTACCATTGTAATTTTGATTACAGCCGAATTCTTGCCAAAGGTATTTTTCCAGATTTATGCCAATTCCTTTTTAAAAATTTTTGCCTTCCCGGCATACTTGTTTTATTTGTTATTTTGGTTCATTTCTTCTTTTGTAATTTGGATTTCGGACAGCGTATTACGTCGGTTCTTCAAAACCGATGGAGACGAAGTGCAATTGGCTATGACCAAGGTGGAATTGGGGAATTATATTAGTGAGCAAATGGAATCTGTAGAAGAGCATGATGAGGTGGATAGTGAGATTCAAATTTTTCAGAAAGCTTTGGAATTTTCTGAAGTTAAGGCTCGCGAGGCCATGGTGCCCAGAACCGAAATGATTGCGGTTGAAGTTAATGACACGATTAAGAATATTAATGCTTTGTTTACGGCTTCTGGGCTGTCTAAAATTCTGGTCTATAAGGACTCTGTCGACGATATTCTGGGCTATGTCCATTCGTTTGAATTGTTTAAAAAGCCAAGTTCTATAAAATCCATAATTCTTCCTGTGGAATTTGTTCCCGAAACCATGTTGGTAAAGGACGTCTTAAATATTCTTACCAAAAAACGAAAGAGTATTGCCGTGGTAATTGATGAATATGGGGGGACTGCCGGCATTATGACTGTTGAAGATATTGTGGAGGAACTGTTTGGGGAAATCGAAGATGAGCATGATACTGTGGCGTTGATTGAGGAGAAGATAGATGACAAAAATTATAAATTCTCGGCGCGCTTGGAGGTAGACTACATCAATGAAGCCTATAAGCTTGATCTACCAGAAGGGGAGAATTACGAAACCTTGGGAGGTTTGATTGTAGATGAAACAGAAGAGATTCCACAGCCAAACGATCAGGTAATGATAGAAAATTACTTGTTTACCATTTTAGAAGTGTCTTCCACAAAAATTGATGTAGTTTCACTGAAGGTTCTTGAGGAAGAATAGTTTACTGTTTTTTCTTTGTATTTGTAAAGACTTGATTTTAAGTTTTCTGAAAAGGCTTTGAGAGATGCTTTTGCTAGGTTTTATAAGGGGTTTCTTCTATATTTAAAATATACAATAAAACCTAATATATCTTTTATTATTTCATATAAAACGTTATTTTCGCGGACTTATATTTTTTAACGTATACAATAAAATGGCAGTTTTAAGTAAAATTAGACAACGTTCACTCTTTTTAATTCTAATCATTGCATTAGCATTATTTTCTTTCGTATTATCTGATCTTTTCAGAAATAGCGGCGCCTTAAATGGTTCTCAAGATGTGGTAGCAACCGTAAACGGTACCGATATCAATAGAGAGGACTTCATGCAAAAGGTTGAGAATGCTCAAAGAATGCAGGGGCCAGGTGCTTCATCTACCCAAACTATGAATAGAGTGTATGAGCAAGAAGTAAGAAAAGCTGTATTACAAGCGCAGTTTGATGAGTTGGGATTGTCTGTAGAGAAAGACCAAATGAGAGAGTTGTTGAAGCAAAACTTTTCGTCTTACCCAGAATTTAGCAATGAGGCGGGAATGTTTGATGAAAACAAGCTGAACGAATTTATTGCAAACTTAAAGGCTATCCAAAATAATACTCCAAACCGTGCGCCACTTGGTAATTTCCAAATTAACTACAACGAGTGGGTAAACAATGAGGCGTCTATTGCAGAGCGTGCGAAGGAGCAAGTTTACTTCAACATGATCAAAGCTGGTGTAGCAAGTACTTTAGCTGAAGCTGAAACTGATTATATGTTGGAAAATGAGACGGTTGATTTAAAATACGTAAGTGTTCCTTATACCTCTATTGCTGATAGCTTGGTAGAAGTAACCAAAGCGGATATTTCAAAATACATCGGTGAGAATAAAGGTAAGTACGAAGTTGAAGAGAGCAGGGATATTGCTTTTGTTCAGTTTGAAGAAGTGGCCTCTGTAGAAGATGAGGAAGCTATCAAAGCTAACTTGGTTAAATTGTTGGATGATCGTGAGGAGTTCAATAAAGTAACTAAAGCCAACGAAACTGTATACGGATTTAGAAATACCAAAAACATTGAGGATTTTGTAAATGCAAATTCTGATATTAAATACAACGATAGTTTTGTGTTTAAGTCTGCTTTGCCTACTGTAGCGGCAGATAGTATTTATAACTTGCCAGTTGGAGAGTTTTATGGTCCTTACAAAGATAACGGATACTTTAAGTTAACTAAAGTTGTGGCAGAAACACAATTGCCAGACTCTGTAAAAGTAAGACACATCTTGGTGCCTTTTATTGGGGCTACTAGAGTAGATCCTTCTGTAACTGATACTGAAGAGGAAGCTGAAGTTACTGCCGATAGCATCTTGAATTTGATTAAGACAAAGCAAAGCAAGTTTGTTGATTTGTTGGAACTGTCATCAGATAAAGTAAGTAATGAAAAAGAAGGAGTTATTGAGTTTGGTTATAACCAATCTTTTGCTCCAGAATTTAAGGCCTTCTCTTTTGAGAACAATATTGGTGATATTGATGTTGTGAAAACTTCTTTTGGATACCATATCATTGAGATCTTGGATCAAAAGAACAAGTCTAGAGCAGTAAAGGTGGCAACCATTGCTCAGAAAATTGAGCCTTCAGAAGCGACTATTGACGAGGTGTTCAATTCAGCTTCACGATTTGAAGTAGCTATTCAAAAAGGAGATTTCCAAGAAGTGGCTAAAGAAAACAACTATACCGTAAAACCTGTAAGCGTAAAAGTATTGGATGAAAACATACCAGGATTGGGAAGCCAAAGAGCTATGGTTCGTTGGGCATTTGATGCAGAAACCAAAGTAGGCGATTATAAGCGTTTCTCTGTGCCAGGTGGTGGTTACGCTGTAGTGGAATTGGTAAAAGTAACTCCAGAAGGATTAATGTCTCCAGAGAATGCTTCTGCTACTGCTATTACAGAAATCAGAAACGAAAAGAAAGCGAAGTTGATTCGTGAGAAAATTTCAGCGTCAACAGTTGCCGATGTAGCTAAAAACCAAGGAGTGCCAACGCGTTCTGCTTCTGCCGTAAATATGAAAAACCCAACCTTATCTGGAGCTGGTTTGGAACCTAAGGTAATAGGTGTAGCCTTTGGATTGAAAGAAGGTGAAACTTCTAAATTGATCAATGGTAATAAAGGAGTGTATATGGTTGAAGTAACTAAAGTGACTCCAGCTTCTGGTTTGGATAATTACCAGCCAATTGCCAATAGATTGACAACATCTAGAGTAAACACTGTGCAGACTAAGGCTTACAACGCACTTAAAGATGCCGCAGATATCGAAGATAACAGAGCTAATTTCTACTAATGATTTAGCCCTTAAGCAA
This sequence comes from Mangrovimonas sp. YM274, assembly GCF_030908385.1. Classification (NCBI taxonomy): domain Bacteria; kingdom Pseudomonadati; phylum Bacteroidota; class Flavobacteriia; order Flavobacteriales; family Flavobacteriaceae; genus Mangrovimonas; species Mangrovimonas sp. YM274. Next base: position 3,476,445 of record NZ_CP133091.1, on the reverse strand, counting down.
AAAAAAGCTCCACTAATTAGTGGAGCTTTTTTATTTATAAATGTTATGGTGGATTAAAGAATCATTTCTGAAAAAGATAAGATCGTCTTAAAACCTTTAGAGGTTAAATAAGGTCTAGGATCAATTTCAGAGGTAAGCATTACGAAATCACCCCCCCATGCGCCTAAACTCTTAACAGTACCTTTAAAATCACAAAATAAACGCTCTTTTACTGTTGTCTGTTTGGTGAGTTTGGAGATAATGCTTTCATGAGCTTCGATAAGGGATTCAAATTCAGATAGGCTGTTGCATTCTAAAAACTGTTTGGTTAGGGCACTAATCTCCGAAATAGCATGAGAATTTTCACCTCTGTTTGCTTTGTAATGGGCTATGCCTTGTCTACTGTTTTGCTTTTGGTTAAGGTGTACAAAGTACAAATGGGAGGTGAAATTAGGATGAAAGCTTACAGGTGCTACTGTCCTTTCTTTTAAATGGGTTTTTAACTGGTACAGAATGGGTGTCTCATGACTGGCACAGGCTATATCGTAACCACTACCACCAAAAGTCGCTTCCAATAGTTTGTAAGCATCTACATTTGCCCATTTTGAAATGCTGTTAAGTAATGTAGAAGAGGTGCCAAGCCCCCAATCGTTTGGGAATTCTAGTGAAGTTGTTATTTCAAATCCATTAGTAGTGTCTAGAAATTCAGGGTTTAATTTTTTAGCAGTGTTTAAAATCTGTATCAGACGCTCATTGATATTTTGATTAGTATGCTGAATAGATTTTATTTGATTGTTTTCAACTTTGAAAGTGGCCTCAAACCATAGCTTGCCTTGGTAATCGATACTTTTCCAATAAACGACTGGTTTCTCAATAGGTTTTACCTTCAGAGCTTGTCCAAATTTAGTTGGTATAGCTAAGGATAAAGCACCATCTAAAACTACATATTCCCCGGTTAGTAATAGTTTGCCGTGACTATAATGCTTAAAGGAATCCACGTTTATTGTCTTAGGTTATTCAAAGCTTCAACTACGGCGCTATGTGTCACTACATTGGTTTTAAAGTGTTCTACCAACTTAGCTTTTTCTTCATTGGTTGCTTCAAATTGATTTAAAATATTCATTAAATGCATTTTCATGTGGCCCTCTTGAATTCCTGTTGTTGTCAGCGATCGTAATGCTGCAAAGTTTTGAGCTAAACCAGCCACAGCCACAATTTGCATCAACTCTTTAGCCGATGGTTTGTGTAACATCTCCAAGGCTAATTTTACCAAAGGGTGTAGGCTTGTTAGCCCGCCAACAGTTCCTAGGGCAAGGGGGATTTCTATCCAAAATTTAAAAATGCCATTTTCAATGCTGGCGTGGGTAAGGCTGCTGTATTGTCCATTTCTTGCAGCGTAAGCATGAACACAGGCTTCAACCGCTCTAAAATCATTCCCGGTAGCCAATACCACAGCGTCGATACCGTTCATGATACCTTTGTTATGGGTTACAGCTCTAAAGGGTTCTATTTCGGCTATCTTCACAGCTTGGATGAATTTTTGAGCAAATTCGTCAGCGGGTATGGAGGGGTCTTCTTGTAAGTCCTCTATGTTGCAACTTACTTCGGCTTTTACCAAACAATCGGGAACATAATTAGAGAGGATGCTCATCACAATTTGAATGTCAAAATCTGTATTGGCTAAGACTTCGAAATTGGCAATCTCCGCAACAAAAGTCTTGGCAAATTGCTCCAAACAGGAATTGATAAAATTGGCGCCCATTGCATCCAAGGTTTCAAAAGTAGCATGCAATTGAAAATAGCCTTCCAAAGTGTCGCTTTTGTCTCGTAACTCAATGTCAAGGATACCTCCACCACGGTTTTCCATGTTTTTGGTAATAGGCTTTGTGGCTTCTAAAAGTTTTGGTTTTACCCATTCAAAATAATTTTGAAGGGTTTCCAATTCCCCATTAAAATGGAAGTGGACCTGACCTATTTTTGTAGTCGAAATAACTTTGGTTTTAAAACCACCTCGGCTTGCCCAAAACTTAGCCGCTTTACTTGCTGCTGCTACTACCGAACTTTCTTCAATGGCCATCGGGATGGTATAGGTTTTGCCATTGATGATAAAGTTAGGGGCTACTCCTAAAGGCAGATAATAGTTGGAAATAGTATTTTCTATAAACTCATCATGCAGCTGCTGTAGCTTGTCATTGGAGTTCCAATATTGTTTTAGAACTGTTTTGGCAGCTTCCTTATTTGAAAAGTAGGTCTCTACAATCCAATCAATTTTTTTGGACTTGGACAGTTTGGAAAAACCGGAAATCGTTTTACTCATCAGGTCATGTTTTAACACGCAAAGATACTATTATAAGCGATAATATTCAGGCGATGACTGGCAATACTGATTTATCTGTTAATACTGATGGCTTTTTGCTTTATTTTTAGTAAACTTGGCAATATTTTGTCAAAAATTTAGAGTTACACATCCTGCTCCCTAACGGGGATGTTGTTTCTTGCTTAAAATCAATGAATTAACTAATAGTTTGTAATTAATACTAAAATTATGTCGAGTACAACTTTAAAACCGCACCAAAAAGAACTTTTTGGACAACCGATAGGTCTTTACATATTGTTCCTTACAGAAATGTGGGAACGTTTTTCATATTACGGTATGAGAGCCATATTGGTACTATATATGACAGCTTCCGCTTTGGGAGACGATCCAAGAGGTGCTGGTTTAGGTTGGACAAGTCAAGAAGCTTTGGCGCTTTATGGATGGTACACCATGTTGGTGTATGTAATGTCCATTCCGGGTGGAATGATTGCCGATAAGTTAATCGGGCAAAAGAAAGCCGTATTGTGGGGCGCAATAATACTCTGTCTCGGGCATGGCGTTCTGGTGCTTACAGATACCTGGGCTTTTTATACAGGTCTTGGCCTCGTGATTCTTGGGGTGGGCTTATTGAAACCAAATATATCCACAATGGTTGGAGGACTTTATAAAGAAGGGGATATCCGTCGAGATAAAGGATTCAGTATTTTCTATATTGGGATTAATTTAGGGTCTTTATTGGCAACACTTATTGTTGGAATTGTCGTTAAGTTCTATGGCTGGCATGCAGGTTTTGGATTGGCTGGAATTGTGATGCTATTGGGATTATTGAATTATTTATACGGACAAAAATACTTGTCGCAGGTTGGAAATCATGAACCTAGTACTGGTTCAGCTGATGAGATTTCATATGGTGAATTGTATGGTAAATTGGGAAGTTCTCCAAAACAATTGGTAATCACCTTGGTTCTATTATTGGTTTCTTTTTACGGATGGTATGCCTTGGGGTGGGCCTATGGTTTGCTATTTATCTTCCTTACTGCCATTACAGCTTTATTAATGATGATTTATAAAGAATTGGATTCGCAGGTTTTTAAAGACCGTTTCCTGGTACTGTTGTTGTCATTTATCATGGTAATCGTGTTTTGGGGAGCCTTCGAGCAGGCAGGTGGTTTGATGAATTTATATACTGATACGAAAACAGATCGTATGTTGTTGGGAATGGAAATTCCAACAATCATGTTCCAAAGTTTGAATGCTGGTTTTATCATCATTTTTGCAACTATTGTAGCGTCTGTTTGGGCCAAACGTAAATTGAAAGGAAAAGAAGCCTCGTCATTGTTTAAAATGGCTTTGGGTATCATCATTATGGGCTTCGGATTCCTGTTCATGGTGTTTGCTGCGATGCAATTTGAAAAATCAGGAACTTCGAGCATGCTTTGGTTGGTAATGGCTTATTTGTTTCATACAATAGGGGAGTTATGTCTATCACCTGTGGCCTTGTCTTTTATTACAAAATTAACGCCGGTAAAATATGCCTCATTAATGATGGGGGTTTACTTTGCTGCCACAGGATTGGGAAGTAAAGTAGCAGGGATTGTTGGAGAGTCCGCAAGTGATTTTGGTGAATACACCGTGTTCTTGGGGATTTTAATTTTCACAATCATTGTTGGAACGTTGTTTATACTTGTTTTAAAGCCGTTGAAACGCTTGACGCACGGTGCTGAGGATAATGAAAGAATGATGCATAGCGATGAGGCTTAAGCCTTCTCGTTAGACCAAACTATACTAAGCTAAAATTACATATGAATACGGATATTGAAAATCTTTTTAAGGATAAGGTGCTAGGGCACCCAGCAGGATTGTTTGTACTTTTTTTTACCGAAATGTGGGAGCGTTTTTCTTTCTACGGGATGCGTGTACTTTTGGTAAATTTCTTGACCATGGCATTGATTGGGTACAATCCAGGTTGGGAGTGGTCTGTTGAAAATGCAGGGGCGCTTTTTGGAACTTATGCCATGTTACTTTATATCACTCCAATTGTTGGGGGAATTGTTGCCGACAAAATCACCGGTTATCGTTGGGCGGTTATTATTGGGGCATTAATTATGACGCTGGGTCATGCTTCCATGGCTTTGGAAACTGAATTTTCTCTGTATTTGGGGCTTGCCCTTTTGGTGATAGGAACTGGATTTTTCAAACCTAATATTACTTCAATTATTTCTGGGATGTATAAAGATAATCCTGAGAAAAAGGATGGGGCTTATACAATTTTCTACATGGGGGTTAACGCCGGGGCCTTTTTTGGAATGATGCTTTGTGGGTATCTGGCAGAAAAAATTGGATGGTCTTATGGATTTGGGTTGGCAGGTGTATTCATGTTGTTGGGGACACTTCAGTTTGGTTTTTCCGGAAAGTTGTTTGGAGCTATTGGAGCAAAACCTTCCAAAGAACAAAAGGCTCTTGAAGCTACAGAGCAAAAATCAGAAGACCTTGGGGAAGAAGCTAATGTTGGTAAAGAGAATCCATTTACTGTTTTAGATAAAATATTGATAGTGGTTTGTTCGGTAATCGGGCTTGGATATGCCATCAATGACCCTATGTCTAAAATTGCGGGAATAGATATGTTCTCGGCGTTTAAGATGGGGGATTTAGAAGGGCAGTATACTGCAATTTTATTTGCATTGGTATTGTTCTTAATATTGGTTATTGGTCGTATCATGCGTTATACACCTGTCGTGAGAGACCGTATGTTTGCCTTTATCATTTTTGCCTTTTTTACTGTGTTTTTCTGGTTGTCTTTTGAGCAAGGGGCCTCTTCCTTGGTTATTTTTGCTAGAGATAATGTGGATAGAATGCTAAGTGGTGGGGCTGCCACAACATTTAATATTGTCAATACTTTACTGACTGTAGTGCCATTAATGATCATTTCTTGGGTGCTGATTTTACTTTGGAAAAAAACGTTCAAGAAAATACCGGGATCCAACATTGTATTGGTTATATGTTTTGTCTTTATGTGGGGTATCGTTGGTTGGATGTTGAACAGAGATTTTAACACAACTGCATATGATGTAAACTATATGGCTATAGAGCGCCCTGTATTAGATGACAATGGCGTGCAAATGAAAGATGAAAAGGGAGAATTGCAATTTAAATATATCGCCATAGGTGAGGAAACCAAAGTAGCAGATACGGATAAGGTAGTAGAACGCACCGTTTCTATTGCTGAACCAATTGAGTTTGCTTTGGGAGATGAAATCCACATGATAAGTAAAAACAATGAAGGAACTGCTTTTGGGTACTTAGATGCAGAGCGTTTGGAAACGGTAAGGTTGCAGGCTAAATCTTTAAATAGAGACTCCTCTGTGGTAAAGGCTAAAGTAGCTCAAATTAAGGACAGTGAGGTTGAGATTACTGTTTCTTGGTTTAGTATTCTTAATTCATTTTTTATAATTGTATTTGCATCGTTCTTTTCAAAATGGTGGGAGAGTAAATACAATCCATCGGCAGCTGCAAAGTACGCTCTTGGTTTAATCATTATGGGGGTAGGATTTGGACTTCTAGCATGGGGAGCCAGTGGGGTTGAAGGTACCATGAAGGTGAGCATGATTTGGTTGATCTTGGCCTATCTGTTTCATACCTTGGGAGAACTCTGTTTGTCTCCAGTAGGATTGTCCTATGTGAGTAAATTGGTGCCGGCAAGAATGATTGCTTTAATGTTCGGAATGTGGTATTTGGCAATTGCTATTGGTAACAAATTAGCAGCTGTATTGGGTGGTCAGATTGAGAATATTACAGAAGCCTATAGCTTGTCAACATTCTTTTTGATATTTACCATTGTGCCTATGGTTGCTGGAGTATTGGTATTTGCCTTAAACCCACTTCTTAAAAAACTAATGCACGGGGTGCGATAATCGATAAAAAAGTTAAATTAACTGTAAAATGCTCCTTACGAGGAGCATTTTTTGTAAGTTAGAAGGAATTAATACAACAAAGGATTTATGAAAAAACTAGGATATATTGTGCTATTGGCAGTGTTAACTTCTGTTAGTGGTATTGCTCAGGAAATTCAATGGGTGTCTATGGAAGAGGCACTTCAGTTACAAAAAAAGAACCCGAAAAAGATTATGATGGATGTGTACACCAACTGGTGTGGTCCTTGTAAAATGTTGGATAAAAACACCTTTCATAATCCTGATGTGGTAAACTTTGTAAATGAAAATTATTATGCGGTAAAATTTAATGCGGAAGGCAACGAAACCGTAAACTATGACGGTAAAACCTTTTTTAATAATAATTACGACCCGGCATTAACCAATAGACGCAACAGTGTGCACGATTTAACCATGTATCTGAAAGTGAGCGCCTATCCAACCATTGTATTTTTTGATGAAGAAGGGAAGGTGTTAGCCCCAATTAGAGGGTATCAAAAGCCACAGCAATTGGAATTGTATTTGAAACTTTTCAACTCCGATGAGCATGTCAATATGAAATCTCAGGAAGATTTCAATGCTTATTACAATGCGTTTACGCCAGAGTTTAAAGGATAAAATATTTAGTTTGTGATTATGAAAGCTCCTTTTTCGCCTGTAGGGTGAAAAGGGAGCTTTTCTTTTTTACAGGTGCTTTCCCAAATTTTAATGTAGGATTTGTAATTGCTGCCATCGGCAATGATGTGTTTGGGATGGATGGAATCAATGAGTCTTTTTAGGTTGATCTTTGGTGAATTCCTTAAAAGCACATACTGTGGCTGTAACTTAGGTATTTTGAAAATTCCTAAACTGTCAACCACCAATAAAGTCTTGTTGTTAATCGTATATAAATTCTTAATGCGGTCTTCATCTGTGCTGGAAATGAAATTCTTTACAGTGTAATTTTTTAATAGTTTTTCTTGATAGATAGTGGTTGAGTCTAAATCGTGATGTATTACAAGTTGCTTGTTTTTATGAAACCCCAAAAGGCTATGTCTGCTTTTGTGAAAGATAACAAATGCATCTTGACCAGTGTTTTGGTTGTTTAGGATAAATGATGTTTGAATTAGAATTACCGAAGCTAAAGTCCACGATAAACGACTGAAATTAATTTTGGTACCGAGCCTAAAGGAGGAAATTGTAAAGAGATAGAAGGCAATGACCATTAAACTTGAAATAGGTATATCCTCTATGATGAAGGCTTCTTTTTCTGCGGTCCAATGTATAACTGATTGCATGTAGTGAACCATTAGGTGGAATACGTCAGTAACTACGTTTATTGGTGTTTTAAGAAGAGTTAGAATAATTGTTATAATTCCTAAACCCAGGATAAGCCCTAAAATAGGTATGACTAACAAATTGCTAATTATAAATAGGATTGGAAATTGATGGAAATAATAGATGCTCAAAGGAAGCACTCCAAATTGTGCTGCTATAGTTACCGTAAATGTGTTCCAAATTAATTTGTCAAGTTTGGTTTTTGGCGAGTAACGTTTGTAAAGAAGCGGTTGTATGGCAACAATGGATATAACGGCTACGTAACTTAATTGAAAACCCACATCAAACAATAATAATGGTTTGAAAAGTAGTATAATAAAAACAGAAATGGCCAGTGTGTTGTATATGTTTGATGTGCGTTTTAAGTTCATAGCAATGCTTATTACTGAAAACATGGTGACGGCTCTTGTAACCGAAGGAGATAAGCCTGCAATGATGGCAAAGGACCAAAGTATTAGGATTGTTAGGATTGTTTTAAAGAGCCGCCCCTTTGAAAAATGATTCAAAGGTCTGAAAAGAAAATTTAGAAGGATTAAGATGATGCCTACATGTAAGCCTGATATCGCTAATATGTGAACGGCCCCTGCCTTGGTAAACTGTTCGTAGGTTTCTTGGCTAATATGTTGTCGTTGGCCAAGCAGTAGGGCGCTTAAAATTGTTAGGTCCTCCTTTGGGAGTTTTGTGTTTTCCAATTGGTTTGAAATGTATCCTCTTATGAGAGCAGCGTATCCAACCATAGAATGAGGTTGAGAGCTGAGGGATAGTATTTCTTTTGTAGTTGTATGTATTTGGTGGTAGATATATTGTTTTTCTAAGTAGGCTTTATAATTAAATTGATTGGGATTAAGTGGTGGGGGGATTTCGTTAAGTGAAGCATTGACAAGGATAATCTCGTCAATATTTAATGGTGGACTAAGGGAGTCTGCGGCCACGTTTAATAAAGCTGTTCCAGAAACTGGAGCAGAATCAAGTGTTAAAATATCTACGACATATTTTTCATTATACTTGTTGGGTTTTAAAGATTCTCTAATTCTAAGTGTTAAAAGCGAGGACGCTGTTTGTTCATATTTTGTAAAGTTTGAGTAATGGTCTTTAAAGTTCTTTTGATTGTGTAAATGATAGGTGAGAACTCCTAAAAAGAAGGTTGTGCAAAGGGTGGCTATTCCAAAACTTACAGGAGGTTCTAGTTGATGTTTTGTAATCTGGTGAAGGGTAATGAGCAGTATTATGCCGCCAAAGGTGGCAGATGCAGCAAGCTGAAAAGGAATGTTATAAAAGTAGGAAGCTATAATGCCTAAACTAAGGCAAACTGTAAGTTTAATAATGGGAAAATTTAGTAACTTCATACTTAAAGTTACCAAATTTTAATAAACTATAAGACTCTACGGGCTTGAACAAAAGCATAATACCAATATCGCTCAGCTAAATTGGAGACGATAACACCTTTGCTGGTGCTGGCATGGATAAACTCCACGTAATCGCCTCTTGCCTGCGTTACTAGAGCAACATGGTTAACTTTTCGGCTGTTTTTCTTGGTGGCAAAAAATAACAAATCCCCTTTTTGAACTTCTTTTAAGTCTATCCAGTCTCCAGTTGTGGCCATAGAGCCAGTAGTTCTTGGTAATTGAATATTTTCACTTTGAAAAACTGTAGTCACCAATCCAGAGCAGTCCATGCCCTTTTTGGTAGTTCCTCCATATTTATACTTTACACCATCAAACTGCATGGCGTATTTCACAAGTTTGTCTGCGGTTTTTGAGTCGGTAGCTTTTGTGGTTTTGGTTGTTTTGGGAGCACTGTTTCTAGCGCGTTTGGAAGATTTACAGCTACTGAAACTGACAAGAAGAAGTAATATAAGGGCAACTTTTTTCATTCAGGGACTTTTAATTTTTTTAAAAATATTAATTTCTTGTAAACTAAAAGTCCTCTGGCATGAAATTATGTGCTTTAAGTTCTGTGAACTAAAAATTATACTATTTAATTCTTAAATATATTACTAGTGATTCTTGGTAATATCTTTAAAAATCAGCTTTGCTGCATTTTGACTTGCTCCTTTTCCTCCCAATTGTTTTTCTAAGTCGTAATAGTCCAAGAAAAATTTAACTCGTTCATAGTCGTCAAGGATTTTGTTTAATTCTTCCTTTAAGCGCGCAGTGGTGAAATCATCCTGGATAAGCTCGGTAACAACTTCCTTGTCCATGATTAAGTTAACCAGTGAAATGTATTTGATGTGTTTTACCAGGCGCTTCCCTATTTGGTAGGAAAGCCAACTGCCTTTGTAACACACTACCTCTGGGATTTTAAATAAGGCTGTTTCCAGAGTAGCGGTGCCCGAAGTTACCAAAGCAGCATAGGATACGCTCAGTAAATCATAGGTTTCATTGCTAACAAATGCAACATTGGCCTTTTTGATAAAGCCTTGGTAAAAGCTGCGTTCTTGACTTGGCGCTCCGGCAATTACAAATTGATATTTAGGAAAATCGTCAACAATGCTTAGCATTACCGAAAGCATCTTTTTAATTTCCTGTTTTCTGCTTCCAGGTAGTAGGGCTATAATAGGTTTGTCAGTAAGGCCGTGCTCGGCTCTAAAAACGTATTCATCTACTTGGGTTCTGTCCCCGATGGCATCGATAAGCGGGTGTCCTACGAATTCAACATGGTACTGATGTTTTTTGTAAAAATCCTTTTCAAAAGGAAGGATAACATACATATTATCCACATCACGCTTAATGGCATGAATGCGGTTTTCTTTCCAGGCCCAAATTTGAGGAGATATGTAATACTGCGTTCTGATGCCCTCTTTTTTTGCCCACTTGGCTATACGCATGTTAAATCCGGGGTAATCAATAAAAATGATGGTATCCGGTTGGAAGGCTGCAATATCCTTTTTGCAAAAAGAAAGATTGTTGGCAATTGTGCGTAAATTCATGATTACTTCGGCAAAGCCCATAAAGGCCAAGTCTTTGTAGTGTTTTACCAAATTATCACTTACTTGCTGCATTAAATCGCCACCCCAAAACCTAAATTCGGCATTGACATCCAATTGGGACAATGCTTTCATCAGGTTGGACCCATGAAGATCTCCCGAGGCTTCTCCTGCAATGATGTAGTATTTCATACGTGAATTACCAAAATTTTAATAGAAACGTAAATACGGCAACTAGAATGGTGGCCAACAATACACCTCTTGCTCTGTAATCTTGTTTCTTTTTAATGAAAACAAAAAAAGCAACGAGATTTAATATAGCTCCAATGCTTACTAATTTACTAAAAAATCCTTCGGCTATAGCTTGGTTGATAGTGGTTGAAAAACCTTCGCCATTTCCGAAAATGTAGACTGCCAATAACAGTCCTAAAAAGTTGGCCCCAAACCCAGTAATGAGACCAATGATAACTTCTTTTTTAATCATTAAAATTCCAAGTGTTTAAATTTTGAATACAATGGTGTGCCGTTAAATCAAACTGAACAGGAACCACCGAAACATAACCGTGTTCCAAAGCCCACTCGTCTGTGTCTTCACCATGGTCCAAATTTACAAATTTGCCCGTTAACCAATAATACTCGCGTCCTTGTGGACTATGGCGTTTGTCAAATTCTTCAACCCAGTTGGCTCTAGCCTGCCTACAAACCTTAATGCCTTTTATTTCGCCTTCAGGTAAATTGGGCAGGTTGACATTGAGAACAACATCTTTAGGTAATTTTTCCTTTAGGACGTTTTCTACAATGGTTTTAATATAGCGTCTGGTGCCTTCAAAATTGGCATTCCAATTATAGTCAAGAAGGGAAAAACCAATAGCGGGAATTCCTTCAACACCGGCCTCAATGGCTGCGCTCATGGTTCCCGAATATATTACATTAATCGAGGAATTGGAGCCGTGGTTAATACCCGAGACGCATAGGTCTGGTTTACGCTTCAAAATCTCTCTATTAGCCAGTTTTACACAATCGGCAGGGGTTCCTGAACAGCTATATTCAGCTTGGGGGCCGTCATCTACAACTACTTTTTCAACAAAAATGGTAGAGTTAACAGTAATGGCATGTCCCATGCCACTTTGCGGGCTGTCTGGAGCTACCACAACCACTTCGCCAATCTCGTTCATGATGCTAATGAGGGTCCTAATTCCAGGGGCTGTAATGCCATCGTCGTTGGTGACTAAGATGAGCGGTTTGTTTGTCATACTAGGGTTTCTTTTTCAAAATACTAAATTACATAAAATCATCTGGAAACTCCCATAAAACCTGGTTTAACAAAAAATTAGTAGCATTAGGTTTCTATGGCACAGTTTTTTCTGTTACTTTAGTGAAAAATAAAGTATGCAATTTTATAGAATCATGAGAAGGAATTATAAGCTATTACTGTTGGTTTTGCTCTTGGCTTTTGCGTCTTGTAGCTTTACAACCAAGACTTTTGACGACCCGAATAAAGATAGATTGCTAGTACAATTAATAAGTTATGTGTTAGAGAATGGGCATTTTCAGCCGAAGGATATAAACGATGAATTTTCAGAACAGGTCTTTGAGGATTACTTAAAACAGCTGGATCCATTTAAACGTTATTTCTATGAGTCCGATATCAAGGAGTTCATGCTGTATAAGGATAAGTTGGATGATCAAATAAAGGTATATGACGTGTCATTTTTCAACTTGACACACGAACGTTTGATTCAGCGTATCAAGGAGTCTGAAGAGATTTACAAAGAAGTGTTGTCGCAACCTTTTGATTTTTCTGTTGAAGAGGAAATATCTACAGATTATGATGCCTTGCCATATGTAGGGTCTAAAAAGGAAATGAAAGAGCGTTGGAGGAAATTGTTGAAATTTTCTACAATTGCAAATTATGATAATTTGATTTCGGAGCAGGAGTCTGAGGATGCAACAAGTCAAGATGAAGGTGATGTTTCAAATGAGAAAAGAGAGATTAAAACGAAAGCTCAGTTGGAAGAGGAAGCTAGAGAAGTGACCTTGACCTCTTTGGATGAACTTCATGAATTTATTAACGACAGACAGCGCCAAGATTGGTTCTCGGTATATGTAAATGCTATAGTTGAAGAATTTGATCCGCATACGTTCTACTTTGCGCCAGAAGACAAAGACCGCTTTGATGTGGCCATGTCTGGAAATTTCGAAGGTATTGGCGCTAGATTACAAAAGAAAATGGATGCTATCATCGTCAATGAAATCATTAGCGGTGGACCTGCATGGAGACAAAACGAGTTGGAAGTAGGTGACCAAATCATGAAAGTGAAGCAAGAAGATGAAAAAGATCCTATTAGTATTGTAGGCATGCGTTTGGATGATGCCATAAAATTTATAAAAGGACCAAAGGGAACCAAAGTTACCCTGACGCTAAAGAAAGTGGATGGTACCATTGAGGATATTACTATTACCCGTGATATTGTTGAAATTGAAGAAACATATGCCAAATCGTCTACGGTTATTAAAGATGGTAAAACCTTTGGTGTGATTAACTTACCGAAGTTTTATGTGGATTTTGAAGATTACAACAAAAGAAATGCGGCATCTGACATTAAAAAGGAAATTATAAGAATGAAGGACGCTGGAGCGCAAGGTCTGGTTCTTGACTTAAGAAATAATGGAGGTGGATCTTTACAGACCGTTGTAGATATGGTTGGATTGTTTATTAAAGATGGTCCGGTTGTACAGGTAAAGACAGCAGGTGAAGAAAAGGAAGTGCTAAACGATAGAGATAAATCTATTGTATGGGATGGGCCTTTGGTAGTATTGGTAAATGAGCTTTCGGCTTCTGCTTCCGAGATTTTGGCGGCCGCAATGCAGGATTACAAAAGAGCAATTATTATAGGGAGTAAGCAAACTTATGGTAAAGGGACTGTTCAAAATGTTTTGGACCTTAATCGTATGGTAAGAAACAGTTCAAGTGGGGATATGGGAGCCTTGAAGTTTACGACTCAGAAATTCTACCGTATCAATGGAGGGTCTACCCAATTAGAAGGCGTTAAGAGTGATGTGGTAGTGCCGGACAGGTATAGCTACATTAACATTGGAGAGAAAGATCAAGAAAATCCTTTAGCTTGGGATAAAATAGATGCTGTAGATTACGATGTTTGGAAGAACTATTATGATTATGATGTGACTATCAAGCAAAGTAAGGAGCGTATGGCTAATAACGAACAATTAAAGTTAATCGATGCCAATGCACAGTGGGTGAAGAAAATTAGAGATCAGGAAGTATATTCGCTGAACTACGATAAGTACAAAGCTGAATTAAAGCTGAATGAAGAAGAAGCCAAGCGTTTTGAAAAAATTTCAGATTACCAAACAGATCTAACCTTTAATTCATTGCCCTATGAGCAGGAGTTGATGGCCAAGGATAGTGTTTTAAAAGAAAAAAGAGAGCGTTGGCATGAAAACTTAAGTCAGGATGTTTACATTGAGGAGGCTTTACATGTATTGAATGACTTAAAGATGACTTACGACGTTAAAACAAAAGTAGCGACCGTAAAAGATTAATATAAGTGAGTATACATAATAACTCATTATCTCAATTAGCGCTCCAAAAGTTTAAAAGTAACTTTTGGGGCGTTTTAAGTTTGGGTATAGTCATAACAATTGGTCTTATTGCTATGTTTGCTTATGTGTTGGCACCTGATGATAGTCAAAGCGCCAATCAGATGCATTTAGCCATTCATTCCAAAAAGCCGGGGTTTAAGGTGACCGTGCTTACAGTTCCTTCTGAAGTTCAATCGCAACAATCGTGGTTTTCCAAGGCGTTTTTTGGAGATAAAAATGCCGATTCCGAAATTCCTATTTCAGCCTATGAAGTGGTAGGTGACCATTTGGTGTATACCGAATTCGCATCCGATGGTCTTGAAGGCATCGTTAAAGAAGTTGCGTTGAATAAATTTCCTAACAATGAATATTTCCCTTATATAAAGGAGCGACGTTTTCTTTTCGGAACCGATAAATATGGTAGGGATTTGTTGAGTAGAATCTTGATTGGTTCCCGTATTTCATTTTTTATTGGTTTTGTAGCAGTGTTTATTTCTTTAATAATTGGAATTTTCATGGGAAGCATTGCTGGTTATTTTGGAGGGAAAATAGACGCTGTAATCATGTGGCTCATAAATGTCACTTGGTCAATACCAACCTTACTTTTGGTGATTGCTATTACTTTAACTTTAGGGAAGGGCTTTTGGCAGGTGTTTATCGCTGTGGGGTTGACAATGTGGGTGGAAGTGGCTCGTGTGGTGAGGGGACAGGTAATTGGTGTTAAGGAGATGCAATATGTAACAGCGGCAAGAGCTTTGGGCTATACCGATTTTAGAATTATTTCTAGACATATCTTGCCTAATATTATGGCGCCTATTATCGTAATATCGGCAGCTAATTTTGCGGCAGCAATATTAATAGAAAGTGGTTTAAGTTTTTTAGGGATTGGAGCACAGCCGCCCATGCCAAGTTGGGGAGGCATGATCAAGGATCATTACAACTATATTATCCTAGGGAAACCGTACCTAGCTTTGATACCCGGTGTGTGTATCATGGTTTTGGTAATGGCATTTATGCTGATAGGGAATGCACTTAGAGATGCCTTAGATGTAAAAAGTTAAACTCTATTGGTTTTTTAAATTGTTGATCTCCGTATTGGTCTCTTGAATGAAATTTAAGAGTTCCTCACGGCCAATAGTTTTGCTGGAAGAGGTGATGAAATAAGGGGGCATTTCTTCCCAGACTTTGAGCATTTCTTTGGTGTAGTTTTCAACGTTTCTTTCAATGGCCATTGGTTTCAATTTATCGGCCTTTGTGAAAATGATAGAAAAAGGAATGCCATTTTCTCCTAAATATTCCATGAACTCCATGTCGATTTTTTGAGGTTCATGACGAATGTCTACCAATACAAATGCCGATACCAATTGTTGGCGTTGCTCGAAATAGTTGGTAATGAATTTTTGGAACTTTTTCTTAGCTGTTTTTGAAACTCTAGCGTAACCGTAACCAGGTAAATCGACCAAAAACCAATTCTTGTTGATCAAAAAGTGATTGATCAATTGGGTTTTCCCTGGCCTTCCAGAAGTTTTTGCTAGACTTTTGTGGTTTGTAAGCATGTTGATCAAAGAAGATTTTCCAACATTACTTCTTCCAATAAAAGCGTATTCTGGAATAGGGTCCTTCGGACATTTGGAAACGTCGGAATTACTGATAATAAATTCAGCGGTTTTGATTAACATTACTTCTGTTTAAAAATTGCGTTCAGTGAGCCATTTGTCTAAAATGGTATTGAATTCGTCTGGGTGCTCCATCATGGCGGCATGGCCACATTTGTCTATCCAAAAAAGGGTAGAGTCTGGTAGGAGGGAGTGGAATTCCTCTGCTACTTCTGGAGGCGTAACGGTATCATTTTTTCCCCAAATAATGCAGGTGGGGGTTTCCATGTATGGAAGGTCCTTGGCCATATTGTGTCTAATGGCGCTCTTTGCAATGGCCAATGTTTTTACAAGCTTGTTTCTGTCGTTTACCGTTTGGTATACTTCGTCTACAATTTCTTTTGTAGCCACTTCAGGATTGTAAAATACATCCTGAGCCTTTTTTTTGATGACCTCATAGTCGCTGCGTTTAGTATACCCACTGCCCATGGCACTTTCGTAAAGTCCAGAACTTCCGGTAATGATAAGCGCTTTCACTTTTTCAGGAAACAGTTTGGTGTGGTAAAGACCAATATGCCCGCCCAGGGAATTGCCTAACAAAATAACATCGTTAAGCTGTTTGTGTTCTATAAAATCATGTAAATACTTGGCAAAACTCTTAACGTTGGTTTTGAGTAAGGACATGGTGTAAATTGGTAGCTCGGGGATGATGACCTTGTAGCCTTTGTTGCTAAAGTGGCGTGTAACAGCGTCAAAATTGCTTAGTCCACCCATTAAACCGTGTAAAACAACTATAGGCTTTCCTTCTCCAACTTCAATATAATTATAGTTTTTCTCTGTTTTTAAAAGGTGCTTCATGTATATATGTTAGTCATCTTCATCAAAAGCAAATATAGGTATTTATCTGATTATTCGTACTGTTTTTTGATTATGAAATCAGGTAGGTGCCAAATGTTGTTTTTGATAGTTTTTTTCGGTCGGAATATAGTGTGATGAAGTCCTTTTGACCTGAAAAATCCACGCTAATTGTTAACATTATAGATGATGGAATTTCTAAATGTTATGAACAATTCAAGGGGTTGAACTTAAAATATTTAAGGTTTTTTGGGAGTTGTAATTGGGCGGTTAAATGCTTCATTATATAGAAATTATTAACAAAAGTGGTAGAAAGTGGTAAAATGTGGTAAATTTTTCAATATATTTGAATTGTTATCGTTTGTAGTATAAGCCGGTCGTTTTGAATTCATTAATAGGGACATACGAATGTAAAGTTGATGCCAAAGGTAGGTTAATGTTGCCTTCTGCGCTTAAAAAACAACTTTCTCCTGTATTTCAGGATGGTTTTGTGCTTAAGCGAGCAGTGTTTCAACCTTGCCTGGAATTGTATCCGATGGCAGAGTGGGAGAAGCTCATGCAAAAGATGAACAAACTTAATCGGTTTAAGAAAAAGAACAACGATTTTATTAGACGTTTTACGGCAGGTGTGAAAATGGTGGAAGTGGATACTGCGGGCCGTTTGCTTATTCCAAAAGATTTAATTGCCTTTTCGGGAATTTCCAAAGAGATAGTGTTGTCGTCGGCCATTAATATCGTTGAAATTTGGGATAAAGATAAGTATGAACAGTCTATAGACGATGCAGCTGAAGATTTTGCTGATTTGGCTGAAGAAGTAATGGGACAAGATGACGATGAGTATGGAATATCATAATCCGGTATTGTTAAAGGAAACAGTTGATGGTTTAAATATTAAGCCTGATGGAGTGTATGTAGATGTGACCTTTGGAGGAGGTGGGCATAGTAGAGAGATTTTAAGTCGCTTGGGGCCGGAAGGGAAGTTGTTTGCTTTTGATCAGGACCAAGATGCTTTGGCGAATGCTATTGATGATTCTCGCTTTACGTTAATAAATGAGAATTTTAGATACATCAAGCGTTTCTTGAGGTTTTATGGCGTTAAAGAAGTGGATGGTGTTTTGGCAGATTTTGGGGTGTCCTCTCATCAGTTTGATGTGGCGGAGCGAGGGTTTTCCACAAGGTTTGAAGCTAATTTGGATATGCGCATGAATCAGAAGGAGGGGTTGTCTGCATATAATGTTGTAAATGATTATGAGGAGGAGCAGTTGAGGCAAGTGCTTTTGCAGTATGGCGAATTAAGGCAGGCTCCTGCAATGGCTAGGATAATAGTGGAGGCAAGAAAAGATGCGTCCATAAAAACAAGCGAGCAGCTTAAGGAAGTGTTGAAGCGCTTTTTGGGGCATAAAAAGGAGAATAAAGTGTTGGCTCAGATTTATCAGGCCATTCGTATAGAGGTGAATCAGGAGATTGAGGTGCTTAAGGAATTGTTGCTGCAAATGCCGGAGCTGTTAAAGCAAGGTGGGCGTTTAAGTTTTATTTCCTACCACTCTTTGGAGGATCGGTTGGTGAAACGTTTCATAAGAAATGGTTTGTTTGAAGGGGAGCCCGAGCGTGATATGTTTGGGAATTTTGAAGTGCCGTTGAAAAAGGTGGGCGGATTGATAGTGCCAACTAAAGAAGAGATCGCTCAAAATAGTAGGGCGCGGAGTGCTAAATTAAGAATCGCTGAGAAACTATGAAAAACAATGTTTATAGTATTCTGAAAGGGAAGTTTTTAGTTAGTGATGATTCTTTTAAAAATTGGAGGGTTATCATTTTTATTTCTGTCTTGGCCCTAGTTATGATTGCAAGTTCTCATAGTGCCGATAAAAAAGTGCATGAGATTGCACGCTTAAATAATGAGGTGAAGGAGTTGCGTTCGGCTTTTGTAGATGGGCGTTCGCAATTGATGAGGCTTAAGATGGAATCGTCTTTAGTAAAAAAAATGTCGGAGAAAGGAGTGTTTCCTTCGGAAATTCCTCCTAGAAAAATAAGAATAAAATCGCAGCAGTAGAAGCGTGGCAGTAACGGAAAAGAACATATTAAACAGGTTGTACTTTGTGGCAGGGACCATGTTTGTCTTTGTGCTGGCTGTGGTGTTTAAGCTCTTTGTTATTCAGTTTGTGCAAGGAGATAAATACCGTGATTTGGCAGAGAAACGTACGGTTAAAAATGTCGAGATACCTGCTAATAGAGGGAATGTGTATTCAGCCGATGGTAGTTTGTTGGCGACTTCTATTCCTAAGTACGATATCAGGTTTGATGCTTTAACGCCTTCAGCAAGAACTTTTGAAAAGTACTTGATTCCGCTTTGTGATTCCCTTTCTAAATATTCGGGGAAACCTTCGGCGATATATCAAAATGCTTTAAGAAAAGCTCGTGCCAATAAAAATCGCTACTATTTAATAGCAAGGAATATTAGCTATTCTAATTACATAAGAATTAGAAATTTTCCAATGTTTAGTCTTGGTGCTTATAAAGGTGGGTTGATTGTTGAGCAAACCACACGTCGCGAACATCCTATGGGTGCTATTGCTCATCGTTCCATTGGGTATGAAAGAGTGGATGGGGAAGGGAATGTTACTAGAGCAGGAATTGAAGGTGCTTATGGACAGGAGTATTTGAGTGGTGTAAATGGGCACAGGTTGAAGCAGAAGATTGGAAACGGACAGTGGAAACCAATTGCAGATTATAATGAAGTGGAGCCTCAAGATGGGTATGATTTATATACCACTATTGACGTGAATATTCAAGACGTAGCTCATCATGCTTTGTTGAAGCAGTTGGAAGAGTATGAGGCGGATCATGGATGTGTGGTTGTGATGGAAGCAAAAACGGGAGAGATTAAGGCGATTTCCAATTTGGGTAGAAATGAAAACGGACACTATTATGAACGTTTAAATTATGCTGTTGGCGAGGCGCATGAGCCTGGTTCTACGTTTAAAGTAATGGCTTTAATGGCTGCTTTGGAGGATAAGGTAGTGGATACCTCGGCAATAATTGATACCAAAATGGGCTATAAGCAGTTTTATGGACGTGGGATTTATGATACTCATGGACATGGAAAGATTTCCGTGGCTAGAACATTAGAGGTCTCGTCTAATATTGGTTTGGCAACAATTATTGATCAAGGGTATTCAAAACAGCCACAGAAATTTGTTGATCATCTTAAGGATTGGCGCTTGGATAAGCCGTTGGGTCTGCCAATTCTAGGGGAAGGTCAGCCTGTTATTCCAAGTCCAGGGGATAAAATATGGAGTAAAAATGCCTTGCCTTCTATGGCTTATGGCTATAATTTGAAGTTGACGCCTTTGCAGACCTTGACCTTTTATAATGCAATTGCGAATAATGGGGTTATGGTGAAGCCTAGGTTTGTGCGTTCGGTTAAAGAATTGGATAGAGTAGTAGAGTCTTTCGAGCAGGTGGAGCTTAAGGACAGGATCTGTTCTGAGAAAACTTTAAAGGAGATTCAGGACATATTAAAAAATGTGGTGGAGCGAGGTACAGGGCATTCTTTGTATTCACCGCATTTTTCAATGGCAGGGAAAACGGGTACAGCTCAAACCGAGTATTGGATGAAGGATTGGAAAGAAAACAGACGGTACATTTCGTCTTTTGCCGGCTACTTTCCTGCGGACAATCCTAAATATTCGTGTATTGTGGTAATCCATAAGCCAAGTGTTAAAAAAGGGTATTATGGGGCAGATGTTACCGGACCAGTATTTAAACGAATTGCGCAGAAGATCTTTACTGATACCCCTTTGATAGATGAGGTGGAGCAATTGGAATTTGCTGATGCCAAAATTGAAAAGGACTTTGAGACCTATTACGAAGTTGCTAAAACCTATAAAACCATCATGCCAAATGTAGTTGGAATGCCGGTTATGGATGCTATGGCACTTTTGGAAAATATGGGCCTAAAGGTGAAAGTAAATGGTGTTGGTGAGGTTAGAAAGCAATCTATTAATAAAGGAGTTAAAATTGCTCCTAATCAAACAGTCGTGTTAAATATTTAATGATAGAGTTAAAAGACATATTGTACAAGGTGACTATAAACGCAGTAGTGGGAAGTACTACTGTTAAAGTGGCTGATGTCCATTTTGATTCGCGAAAGATCAAAAAGGGTGATGTGTTTGTAGCTATCAAAGGCACTGTTGTTGATGGACATGAGTTTATTGAAAAAGCTATAGAGGATGGTGCAGCGGCAATTGTTTGTGAAACTTTGCCAAATGAGTTGAAGGAAAAGCTTACCTATATCCAAGTGGAGGATGCTAATAAGGCCTTGGCGTTTATGGCGGCCAATTTTTATGGAAATCCATCGGAAAATTTAAAACTGGTGGGGGTAACGGGTACTAACGGTAAGACTACGGTGTCCACGTTATTGTATCAGTTGTTTAAAAAAGCGGGCTTCAAGGTTGGTTTGTTGTCAACCGTGAAAATAATGGTTGATGATAAGGAGTATAAGGCCACACATACCACTCCAGATTCTTTGACTATCAATAAATATTTGAATGAGATGAATGAAGAGGGGGTGGAGTTTTGCTTTATGGAGGTAAGTTCCCATGGAATTCATCAAAGTAGAACGGAGGGACTTCATTTTGAAGGGGGGATTTTTACAAACTTAACCCACGATCATTTAGATTATCACAAAACTTTTGCGGAGTACCGTGATGTTAAAAAGATGTTTTTTGATCAATTGCCAAAGACGGCTTTTGCATTAGTGAATATCGATGATAAAAATGGCTTGGTAATGATGCAAAATACCAAGGCTAAAAAGCAAACCTATGCTTTGAAATCGTATGCCGATTTTAAGGCGAAAATATTGGAAAACCAATTTGGAGGCCTGTTGTTGAAATTGGATGATAATGAAGTGTGGACACGTTTGATTGGAAACTTCAATGCCTACAACATTTTGGCAATATATGCTACCGCCAAATTATTGGGATTGGAGACGGTTGAAGTGCTTCAATTGGTAAGCCAGTTGGAAAGCGTAAGTGGACGTTTCCAATATTTTGTGTCTGAAGATAAAATTACGGCCATTGTAGATTATGCACACACGCCGGATGCCTTGAAAAATGTGTTGGAGACGATCAATAGTATCCGAACCAAGAATGAAGAATTGATAACCGTTGTAGGCTGTGGTGGCGATAGGGATAAAACCAAGCGACCTAAAATGGGGCACATTGCTTCGGCATTAAGTACTAAGGTGATTTTTACCAGCGATAACCCTAGAACTGAAGTGGCGGAAACCATTATAGAAGATATAGAAAAAGGGGTTGAGCCTCAAAATTTCAAAAAAACACTGTCTATTGTTGATAGAAAACAGGCTATAAAAGCAGCATGTCAAATGGCACAGCCCAACGATATCATTTTGGTGGCAGGAAAGGGGCATGAAACCTATCAGGAAATTAAAGGCGAGCGCTTTGATTTTGATGATTACAAAATAGTGAAAGATTTTTTAAAACAGTTGAAGAAATAAGAAGTAGCCAATGTTGTATTACCTATTTGAATATTTAGAAAAAGAATTCCAGTTTCCTGGGGCATCACTCTTTGGGTATCTAACATTCAGGGCGGCAATTGCCATTATTTTGTCTCTGTTGATTTCTACCATTTATGGAAAGCGTATTATCAATTTTCTGCGTAAACAACAGGTGGGTGAAACCATTAGGGATTTAGGTCTTGAAGGCCAAGTTGAAAAGGCAGGAACGCCAACTATGGGAGGAATCATTATCATTATGGCGACTTTGATTCCGGTGCTTTTATTGGCAAAATTGGATAACGTATACATTTTGTTGTTGATTGTTACCACGGTTTGGATGGGAGCCATTGGGTTTATTGATGATTATATCAAGAAATTCAAAAATGATAAAGAAGGGCTAAAGGGGCGTTTTAAAGTGATGGGACAGATTGGTTTGGGTGTTATCGTTGGTACTGCGCTGTATTTCAATGATAATGTAACGATTAAGGAAAAGCTGCCATTAGCTCAGCAACAAGAAATTTTGAAACAAGATCCTAACGTGTCGCCTTCAAAGTTGTTTCAGGAAGAGGAAAAGTCTACAAAAACAACCATTCCTTTTGTGAAAGGAAATGAGTTTGATTATGCCGATTTAATTACATGGATTCATCCAGATTTGAAACAATATGCTTGGATTGTATTTGTGGTCGTGGCCATTTTTATTATTACTGCAGTGTCTAACGGGGCGAACCTAACCGATGGAATTGATGGTTTGGCAGCGGGAACCTCGGCAATCATAGTGCTCACTTTGGGAATTTTTGCCTGGGTATCGGGTAACATTATTTTTTCTGATTATCTCAACATTATGTACATACCAAGGGTGGAGGAGATTACCATTTACATTACGGCATTTGTTGGGGCGTTAATAGGATTCTTGTGGTACAACACGTATCCTGCTCAGGTGTTTATGGGGGATACCGGTAGTTTGACTATAGGGGGAATTATCGCTGTAATAGCCATAGCAGTTAGAAAAGAATGGTTAATCCCAGTGTTGTGTGGAATCTTCCTTGCTGAAAATTTATCGGTGGTATTGCAGGTAAGTTATTTCAAGTATACGAAGAAGAAATTTGGTGAAGGCCGACGCATTTTTAAGATGTCGCCTTTGCATCACCACTATCAAAAATCGGGCTATCACGAAAGTAAGATTGTAACGCGATTTTGGATTGTGGGAATATTGTTGGCCATACTGTCCATAGTGACCTTGAAAATTAGATAGATGAAACGATTGGTCATTCTTGGAGGCGGCGAAAGTGGCGTAGGAACGGCGCTTTTAGGTAAAGCAAAAGGTTTTGAAGTATTTGTTTCCGATAAGGGAACGATAAAAGAAAAATATAAACAGGTTCTTATACATCATGAGATTGATTGGGAGGAAGAGCAGCACACAGAAGCTAAGATTCTCAATGCAGACCTAGTAATGAAAAGTCCAGGTATTCCTAATAAAGTGAATTTGATAGGACGGTTAATAGCAGCCAGCGTTCCCGTGATTTCGGAAATAGAATTTGCATCAAGATATACCGATGCTACTATTGTCGGAATCACAGGGAGTAATGGTAAAACAACCACTGCGTCGTTGACCCATCACATTCTCAAACAGGAACTGGAAGTTGGATTGGCGGGAAACATTGGCGATAGTTTTGCAAAACAGATTCTGGAAAAGGACTATCCCAACTATGTTTTGGAGATTAGTAGTTTTCAACTGGATGATATCGTGGATTTCAAACCGCATATTGCCGTGATCACCAACATTACCCCTGATCATTTGGATAGGTACGATTATAAGTTTGAAAATTATATCGAATCCAAATTTAGAATCGTCATGAACCAGACTAAGGATGATTACCTGATCTACGATGCCGATGACGAGGTAATCAATGAATGGTTAGAGAGGCATCCTGTACAATCAAGATTATTGCCGTTTTCTTTGACGAAAACTCTGGAGAATGGCGCCTATTTAGACAATGAAAATATTAAAATAACAATTGATAACAACCATATAATTATGCCTACAAAAAGTATAGCACTAGAAGGTAAACACAATGTGAAGAACGCCATGGCGGCCTCCACAGTGGCGCATTTACTAAGAATTAGAAAACAAACGGTACGTGAAAGTTTGGAGAACTTTCAAGGTGTGGAGCACCGATTGGAAAATGTGCTTAAAATAAATAAAGTACAGTATATAAATGACTCCAAAGCTACCAATGTAAATGCAACCTATTTTGCTTTGGAAAGTATGGATGCACCTACGGTATGGATTGTTGGGGGAGAGGATAAAGGAAACAATTATGAAGAATTGTTCCGATTTGTAAACGAAAGGGTAAAAGCCATCATTTGTTTAGGTGTAGACAATCAAAAATTAATGGATAGTTTCTCTGGTATGGTAGATGTTGTTGTGGAAACCCAGAGTATGACAGAGGCCGTTAAAATGGCATACAAGCTGGCAGAGGCTGGAGACAATGTATTACTATCACCTGCTTGTGCGAGTTTCGATTTGTTTGAAAACTATGAAGATCGCGGTCGTCAATTTAAAGAAGCGGTTAGAAATCTATAAATTATAAAGTAAGCAGTAGCGTGCAAAAATTGTATAAAAATATAAAAGGAGATCGTTTAATATGGGCTATAGTGGCTTTGTTGGCAATTTTCTCATTCCTTCCTGTTTACAGTGCTTCCAGTAATTTGGCATATACTGTGGGTGGGGGAAGCACATTTACATTTTTTGTGAAGCATTTTGTGCATTTGCTTTTGGGCTTTGTAATCATGTATGGTACCCATAAAATCCCTTATCGCTATTTTCGGGGATTATCTATGGTAATGTTGCCTGTTGTTTTGGTATTGTTGGTTGTTACAATGCTTCAGGGAACTACTATTGAGGGAGCTAATGCCAGTAGATGGATACAAATTCCAATCGTCGGGATGTCATTTCAAACTTCCACATTGGCTTTTGTAGTGTTAATGGTTTACGTTGCTAGATACCTTTCCAAAATTCAGGATAAAAAAGTGTCCTTTAAGGAAAGTATTTTGCCGCTTTGGATGCCTGTTTTCTTAGTATTAATATTAATTTTGCCGGCGAATTTTTCAACAACAGCCATAATGTTTGCTATGGTATTGGTACTGACCTTTGTTGGTGGGTACCCCATACGGTATTTGGCAGTTATAGTAGGTTCTGGAATTTTAGCTTTGGCATTCTTTGTTTTGGTAGCAAAGGCATTCCCCGATTTAATGCCCAATAGGGTTGACACGTGGATCAGCCGTATAGAAAATTTCTCCAATGGTGAAGACACCGAAGAAGATTATCAAATAGAAAAAGCCAAAATAGCCATTGCGTCTGGAGGCATCCAGGGAGTTGGACCAGGTAAAAGCGTTCAAAAGAACTTTTTGCCACAGTCATCATCCGATTTCATCTTTGCAATCATCATTGAAGAGTACGGCCTTTTAGGTGGGTTGTTTTTGTTGTTAATGTACTCGTGGTTTTTGTTTAGAATCGTGATTGTATCCCAAAAGTCTGATACTGTCTTTGGGAAATTATTGGTGCTTGGTGTTGGTTTGCCAATTGTATTTCAGGCACTAATCAATATGGCAGTTGCTGTCGAACTGTTTCCTGTTACGGGGCAAACCCTTCCGCTTATAAGTAGCGGGGGGACCTCAATTTGGATGACTTGTTTGGCGGTTGGTATCATTTTGAGCGTGAGTGCTCAGCGAGAAGGGGTAAAGGAGCAAGAAGAAATAAATATAGAGGAAAATCCACTTGAAATTTTAAGTGAAGCGATATAATGGGGAACTATAAAATCATATTGTCTGGAGGCGGCACAGGAGGTCATATCTATCCTGCCATTGCCATTGCAAATGAATTGAAGTCCCGTTACCCCAAGGCTAAATTCTTGTTTGTGGGTGCTAGTGATAGAATGGAGATGGAAAAGGTGCCTCAGGCAGGATATTCTATTGAAGGGTTGTGGATTTCTGGAATTCAACGCAAGTTGACTTTCAAAAATGCCATGTTTCCTTTTAAATTGGGACTTAGCTTATTGCGTTCCCGAAAAATTATAAAAAGTTTTAAGCCTGATATCGTTATTGGTACTGGTGGATTTGCCAGTGGGGCGTTACTGTATGTAGCGTCTTCCAAGCATATTCCAAGTTTGATCCAAGAGCAGAATTCCTTTCCAGGAATCACCAATAAGCTTTTGGCTAAGAAGGTGGATAAAATATGTGTGGCCTATGATGGTTTGGAGCGTTTTTTTCCAAAGGAAAAATTGGTAAAAACGGGAAATCCAATCCGTCAGGATTTATTGGAAATTGACAATAAAACGATTGAAGCCAAAGACATCTTCAAATTAAAACATGGTAAACATACTTTGTTAGTTTTGGGAGGGAGTCTTGGGGCTAGAAGAATAAATGAATTGGTGGAAAGCCAACTGGAGTATTTGCATGAGCAAAATGTCCAGATAATTTGGCAATGTGGCAAGTTGTATTATCAGCAATACAAACGCTACAATGAAATGGAAGGTGTACAGGTGCATCCATTTTTGAACAATATGGATATGGCTTATGCTGCGGCGGATGTCATCATTTCCAGAGCAGGTGCAAGTTCGGTGTCAGAATTATGTGTGGTTGGAAAACCAGTGATTTTTATTCCGTCACCAAATGTAGCCGAAGACCATCAAACTAAAAATGCCATGGCCATTGTTGAAAAACAGGCTGCGGTAATGATAAAAGAACAAGACCTAGATACCGATTTTCAACCTGAGTTCTCAAAATTATTGGGTTCAAAAGAGGAAAGAGAATCGTTAAGTAAACATATTAAGACATTGGCTTTGGTAAATGCTACCAAGGACATTGTGGATGAAGTTGAAAAGCTTTTAAAGAAATAAATGGAATTTAAACACATACATAACGTCTATTTTATAGGAATTGGGGGCATTGGCATGAGTGCTTTGGCGCGATATTTTGCGGCCAACAATAAGTATGTGGCTGGGTATGATAAAACCAAAACCGAAGTGACAGTTGCTTTGGAAGAACTCGATATTAAAGTACATTTTGAAGATGCTGTAGATCAAATTGATGAGCGTTTTCTAAATTCTGAAAATACTTTAGTAGTGTATACTCCTGCGGTGCCAAAAGATCACAAAGAATTGGAATATTTCAAGTCCAATGGTTTTATGGTAATGAAGCGTTCGGCGGTGTTGGGAGAAATTACTAAGCAAACCTTCTGTCTAGCTGTAGCGGGAACGCATGGAAAAACCACCACCACCAGTATACTAGGGCATTTGTTGAAGGAATGTGGGGTTGAAGTAACCGCTTTTTTAGGAGGTATCAGTCAAAATTACAATTCCAACTTGATTTTGGAGGGAACTAAGGTGACCGTTGTGGAAGCCGATGAATTTGATAGGTCCTTTTTGACCTTATTTCCAGATATGGCCTGTATCACCTCCATGGATGCAGATCATTTGGATATTTATGGAGAAAAGGAGGCAATTCATGAATCTTTTGTACAGTTTACAAAGCAGTTGAAACCAGAGGGGAAACTGTTTGTTAGAAATGGTTTGCCTTTAAAAGGAATAACATACGGCATAGAGGATGATTCCGACTATGCTGCACAAAATATTAGAATAGAAGATGGGGCTTATGTGTTTGATGTAAAAACACCTAATGGAACCATTCTTGAAGATTTCAAATTTAACCTACCTGGTAGACACAATCTGTCGAATGCGTTAATTGCCTTGGCGATGTCTGCAGAATATGGAGTCCCTCGCCAGCAGCTCGCCAAAGCATTAGCGTCTTATAAGGGGGTTAAACGTAGATTTACCTATCATATTAAAACAAATGATAGGGTATTCATTGATGACTATGCGCATCATCCAGAAGAAATTAGAGCGGTATATGAAGCTGTAAGGGAAATGTATCCAGGGCAAATGGTCTTGGCGGTGTTTCAACCCCATTTATTCAGTAGAACGCGAGATTTTGCAGATGAATTTGCCGAACAGTTGTCAAAATTTGATGAATTGCTATTATTGGACATTTATCCGGCTAGGGAGTTGCCAATTGAAGGGGTGACGTCGCAATGGTTGTTGGATAAAGTATCAAACAGCCATAAGTCTTTGGTTGAAAAACCGGAATTGATTTCGGCTATAAAGGAATCCGAAGCCACCGTGATTTTAACATTGGGGGCAGGCGATATAGGAGAAGAAGTGCAATCTATAAAACAGGCGTTAAGTGTTGCGAATTAACAAAGGAAATATAAAGTTGATGATCGTGCTCATTATGGTGAGTGGGCTGTTTGCATTTTCCTCTGTAAGAAATGCGAAGCGGAAGGTTGGTACACCTGAAATTAATTTTTTAGGTGACGATAACTTATTCATTACACCTCAGACTGTTAGTAAGTTGTTAATACAAAATGAACAACCTATTGCAAACAAGCCTAAAGAAATTATAGATTTGAAATACTTGGAGACTGCCCTGAATTCCAACCCGTTAATAAAGGAGGCTCAAGTATTTATGAGTGTTGATGGAGTGATCACCACAGAAATTGAGCAAAAACAACCTATTGCTCGAGTAAATACAAACGCATCCTATTACATAGATACCGAAGGTTCCTACATGCCTTTGTCTGCAAATTATTCGGCAAGAGTACCAATAGTTACTGGAAATGTGCTCAAGAATGACTTGCAGAACGTATACAAGATTGCTAACAAAGTTTATACAGATCAATTTCTAAGGCAGCATGTTGTTGAAATTCATCAAAACGGAGACAAATCCATAGATGTGAAGTTTAGGTTGAACGACTTTGTAATAAAGTTTGGTAGTTTGAAAAAATTGGATAAGAAAATAAACAATCTCAAGGCATTTTACCAGAAGGCCTATAAAGATAAAACCCTTGACAGTTACAGCACGGTGAACTTAAAATTTGATAATCAGGTCATCTGCACCAAAAAGTAAAGAATGGAAAACAATAAAATTTCAGTAGGATTAGACATAGGGACCACAAAAATTGTGGCTATGATTGGCCGTAAAAATGATTACGGGAAGGTTGAGATTCTTGGAATTGGAAAATCCAAAAGCTTAGGTGTGCACAGAGGTGTGGTTAATAACATTACCCAAACCATTCAATCCATTCAACAGGCGGTTCAAGAAGCCGAGACTGAATCAGGCTATAAAATTGAAGGGGTAACTGTAGGTATTGCAGGACAGCATATCAGAAGCTTGCAGCACAGTGATTATATTACTCGTCCAAATTCCGATAAGGTTATAGATGACGAAGATATTGATATGTTAATTAATCAGGTTCATAAATTGGTGATGTTGCCGGGAGAAGAGATTATCCATGTATTACCACAGGAATATAAGGTTGATGGTCAAGCGGAGATCAAGGAGCCTATTGGGATGTACGGAGGCCGCTTGGAAGCTAATTTTCATGTGGTGGTAGGACAAGTATCGTCTATTAGAAATATTGGTCGATGTGTCAAGAGTTCTGGATTGGAGCTCGAAGGGATTACTTTGGAGCCATTGGCATCTGCCAATGCTGTTTTGAGTCAAGAAGAAAAGGAAGCCGGTGTAGCACTTATCGATATAGGAGGAGGTACTACGGATTTGGCCGTTTTCAAAGATGGGATTATTCGTCATACGGCGGTAATTCCTTTTGGAGGAAATGTGATTACTGAAGATATCAAGGAGGGCTGTTCAATTATCGAAAAGCAGGCCGAATTGTTAAAAATAAAATTTGGATCGGCATGGCCAGGAGAGAATAAGGATAATGAGATTGTCTCTATTCCAGGTCTGAGAGGAAGGGAACCTAAGGAAATTACCTTGAAAAACCTGTCTAAGATCATCCATGCGCGAGTAGTTGAGATCATAGAGCAAGTCTATGTAGAAATCAAAAACTACGGACACGAAGAACAAAAAAAGAAACTAATTGCCGGAATTGTGTTAACAGGTGGTGGCGCCCAATTAAAGCACTTAAAGCAATTGGTGGAATATATTACAGGGATGGATACCAGAATAGGATATCCTAATGAACATTTGGCAGGAGA
Source organism: Mangrovimonas sp. YM274 (assembly GCF_030908385.1). NCBI lineage: Bacteria > Pseudomonadati > Bacteroidota > Flavobacteriia > Flavobacteriales > Flavobacteriaceae > Mangrovimonas > Mangrovimonas sp. YM274. Next base: position 3,446,355 of record NZ_CP133091.1, on the reverse strand, counting down.
TAGTGACGAAGATGTGGCAAGCCCTCTATATGCTACAGCGGTTGGTTTGGTTATGGACGGCTTAAAGCGTCAAGAACGTAGAAGGGTAGAAAAGGAGGCTGAGGAACAAGAAATGGTTGAAGAAACCAAAGTTGAACCTGCTTCGGAAGCGACAGAAGAAGAACAAGAGCAACCTGTTGAACCGCCTAGAAAGGAGCGAAAATCCTTTTTGGACAAACTAACGGAACGAGTTAAAGATTTTTTAGATAACGCAGAATAATTAATATAAATCCAGTAAAGAACTAATTATATGAGCAACAACAACGAATTTGGGAATATTGCATTCGATTTACCAAAAAACCAATCCAACGTTATCAAGGTGATTGGTGTTGGAGGTGGAGGAAGCAACGCCATTAACCACATGTTCCAGCAAGGAATCAAGGGTGTTGACTTTGTGATTTGTAATACCGACTCTCAAGCACTGCAAAATAGCGGTGTCCCAAACAAGATCCAATTAGGAGTTAATTTAACCGAAGGATTAGGAGCAGGTGCCAACCCAGAAGTAGGGGAGCAAGCTGCTTTGGAAAGTTTAGAAGATATCAAACGCATGTTGGATACCAATACAAAAATGGTATTTATTACTGCGGGAATGGGCGGAGGAACTGGTACTGGAGCAGCTCCTGTAATCGCCAAATTATCGAAAGAACTGGATGTTTTAACTGTGGGAATTGTGACCATGCCTTTTCAATTTGAGGGAAAGACAAGAAACGAACAAGCCCAAAAAGGAATTGAAAAACTGAGAAGTCATGTAGATTCTTTAATAGTTATCAATAACAACAAACTGCGTGAAGTTTATGGTAACCTAGGGTTTAAGGCAGGATTTTCCAAAGCAGATGAAGTCTTGTCGACTGCGTCAAGAGGTATTGCAGAGGTAATTACGCATCACTATACCCAAAACATCGATTTACGTGACGCCAAAACCGTATTGAGCAATAGTGGAACTGCTATAATGGGATCGGCTAGTGCGTCAGGGAAAACGCGTGCACAGGAAGCTATTATGAAAGCTTTGGATTCGCCATTGTTGAACGATAATAAAATTACTGGAGCCAAAAACGTATTGTTGCTTATCGTTTCTGGATCTCAGGAAATTACTATAGATGAAATTGGAGAAATCAATGATCATATTCAAAACGAAGCTGGACATGGTGCTAATATCATTATGGGGGTTGGTGAAGATGAGTCGCTTCAAGAATCTATTTCTGTAACCATTATTGCTACTGGGTTTAATATTGATCAACAACACGAAATTTCAAATACCGAAATAAAAAAGGTAGTGCACGCCCTTGAAGATGATAAAGATGAAGTAAAGGTGAAGGAACAAGATCCGGCGATCATTACTCCAGATATTGTTTTGGAAAAAGAAGAGCCTAAAGCTCCTAAAATGGTGGTGCATACTTTAATGGATGAGGAAGAAGAGGAAGAGGTGTCACAACCCGAGACGCATTCTGAATTGATTCCAACTACAGAATTTATAAGAAACATCAATGTGTCTTATGAGGAAGTGTTGGATCACAAAACCATGAGTGAAGAAGATTTTATCATTACGCCAGTTCAAGAGGTGCAGGAAGAAAAGAAAGCTCCAAAAGAATATGAGCAGGAAGAGCAAATATCCTTAACATTCGATTTGCCGCTTTCTCCTTCTAAAAAGGAGGAAAAACCTAAGCATCCAATGGGCAATGAACCTAAAATGTTATTCAATCTTGATGATGAAATAAGAAGCATTAGAGAGATCAAAAACATAAAAGTAAACGACCATATTGAGGTGGTTCCTGTAACTGAAGCCAATGAAAATGGAGAAAAACGTTATGCTTTGGACGATTTTATGGATGATGAGGCTTCAAATGGTCAAACAAAAGTTAAAAAGGAGCAAAAGGTAGAAGAAGATATTGTTTTTGAGCGTAAGGTGGTACAGCCGGAACAACCTCAAAAAAGAGAAGTTGAAGAATTGGACCCTATGAACAGTCCTATCTCAGACTTGCTAAAGGAGCGTGCTGATGAGAGACGTCGTAAAATGAAGGATTTCAACTATAAATTCAATACAGCAAAGATTGACGAAATAGAAAAAGAACCTGCTTACAAACGACAGGGTGTGAATTTGGAAGAGTCTCAACACTCTTCTGAAACCAATGCTTCCAGGATGTCCGTTGGAACTGACGACAACGATGACATTCAGTTAAGAAGTAACAATTCATTTTTACACGACAACGTAGATTAATAGCAAATTTAGTTTAGTGTTTCACACTTGTGTCAAACCCGGGAGGTATTATGGTGGCTTTCCGGGTTTTTTATTTGGTAAAACACTTAGTTTTCCATGTGGATTCTATCGGATTCAATCTTTATTTTTTATTATCTTCGCAATTCAATAAAATACCCAATTATGAGTTTACAAGGAGATGTAATGGTTGCTATGAAAACAGCAATGAAAGCCAAGGATCAAACAGCTTTGGCAGCGTTAAGAGCTATTAAATCTGAGATTTTATTGGCACAGACAGAGTCTGGGTCGGCAGAAGGTCTTACAGAGGAGCAAGAGTTGAAAATTGTTTCTAAACTTGTAAAGCAACGTAAGGATAGTGCGGCTATTTTTAAGGAGCAAAATAGAGAGGATTTGGCAGAACCGGAATTGGCGCAGGCTGAAGTGATCAGTCAATTTTTACCTGAGCAATTGAGCGAGGAAGAAGTAGAGGCTGTTGTTATAGCTGCTATCGCCAAGGTTGGAGCTGAAGGAATGAAGGATATGGGAAAAGTAATGGGAGTGGTTAATCAAGAATTGGCTGGAAAAGCTGATGGAAAAACCATTGCTACTATAGTAAAATCAAAATTGTCCTAAGACAATAACTTGGAAATGGCTGCGTAGTTCAACTGGATAGAATATCAGATTTCGGCTCTGAGGGTTGGGGGTTCGAATCCCTCCGCGGTCACTAGTTAAAGCTCAACATCATTGGTGTTGGGCTTTTTTTTGAGATTTAACAAAAAAAAATGACGATTGCTATTTTTTATATAATCTATCAAGGTAATTCACGTTATTTGTGAAATTGAATTACAAATTGATTACTATTTTGGAGGGGGTAGATTCTAATATATTGGGTGTGTTTTTAGTAGGGCTTCTATTCATGCTTATTTATTTTGTGTGGCGCATGGTGGAATTCAGGTATGTAATAGCCTATAAAAGGCCGTTATATGTACATGTTCCCTTTTTGCTGAAATCCTTAAATAAGAGCCAGCGAGCCATTCTTCGAAATAAATTTACATTTTACAAAAAGTTGTACCCAAAACAACAACGTTTTTTTGAGCATAGGGTAGCTTCCTTTATTGCAGACAAGGATTTTATTGGAAGAGGGGGTGTTAAGGTGTCAGAGGAGATGAAGGTGCTTATTTCCGCCACTGCTGTTATGTTAACTTTTGGGTTTAGAGATTTTTATATAGGTCTTATTGATAAAATTTTTATTTATCCAGAAGCCTTCTATTCTAATATGAACGAATCTTATCATAAGGGAGAATTTAACCCCAAATTGCAGGCTTTGGTATTGTCTTGGAAAGATTTTGAAGCAGGCTATGAAATTGAAAATGACAATTTAAACTTGGGTATACACGAATTTGCTCATGCCATTCATTTAAATAGTTACAAGGAAAAGGATGTGAGTGCAACAATTTTTGCGGATTCATTCAAGGAATTGATTGATTTGTTGGCAAAGGATGAAGGGTTACGTAAAGCGCTCATTGAGTCGGAATATTTTAGGAATTATGCCTATACCAACCAATTTGAGTTTATAGCGGTTATTATTGAAACCTTTATAGAGACGCCTAAAGAGTTTCAATCCTTGTTTCCTGAAATTTATGATAAGACCAAGCAGATGCTAAATTTCCACTTTGCGGGGTACTAGTGTTTGTTTCTATTGAAAAACTTATTTTTGAGAATATGACTTCTGTAACTCTTGTTAGTTGTAAAGGTAACCACTCTTTTCTTTGCGTTAATGTAGGCGTATTTTAGGTTGTAATTGACCATTGCATAACCTTGATGCTTTAAAGAGTTAAGGTAGTTATACTGTTTTAATTTGAGGTTGCTATTGAATTTTATATGGCTGTATTCTTCAAATATGACGGCGTTTAAACAAATGTAGGCAGTACAATGTTTAATGGGAAGAAGGGATGATAACAAATCTTTATTCTGATATAGACCAAGAACAAGGCTGTCATAGCTATTCTTAAGTGAAAGGCGGTTATAAAAGAAGCCATGGTCGTTAATTTGCCAGCTTAATATGTTATGTAAGTTGAGATAAAAGTTGCTGGGTATTGAAATGCCATTTACACTTTGCTTGGTTTGTAGCATTTTATCCAGATCTATTAATTGATTATGTGCAAATTTTAACAAACCTGTGTGTAATTCGACTGCAGCTAATCTATTTTCTGAAACTTGTCTAGGGTAGTGCCGGTAATTTTTAACCTCGTAATTAAATTTAAATAGCTTGTTGTAGCCTTGGTTTTTGAGGAGCTCAAAAGCTTGTTCAATTTGGTTTTCTTGTATCAATATATCAATATCTCCAACCATTCGTTCTGATAAACTTTTGTATAATCCGCTGGCTAACATCGCAGCACCTTTTAAAAATACATGGTTGATTTGGTATTTGGAGAATAACTGACTTATAAATTCTATTTCAGAAAAGATTTGTTTGTTTCGCTCTAGGTTTAATTTGTTGATTTCTTCTAGGTATAAAACAAGGTCTTCAGGAAGTGTGCCGAGTAAATTTTTTGTTCTTAATCTATTATAAATAGCCGGAAGAATTAGGTGGCTGCTTGCAACTCTCACTAAGTTGTCCCAATCCATGTCAGGAGAGGATAACTCCTGTTGTAATTTAGAATTATCAGATTCAAAACTTAAGATATGCGCAATCCTAAAAAATGTCGGTTTTAAAGAGGGCATAGATGCTTCGGTTATTGAAAGGTAATATACGATTAATTCGAAAATAACGAGTTAAAGGTAGTGATAGCTTGGTCGTTGTTGTTATAGGTTAATGAATAAAATTCTACAGACTCCAGCCAATTCAAAAACAATCTAGCATGCTCAGGATTTGGTGAAATCCAAGATTCAGGTATGAGCGTTTCGAGGGCTTTAGCTGGATTTAATTCTGATAGCGAAGTGCTAGGTGTATTTTGGTCATATTTTACTAGGACTATCTTATTGCAAGGGAAATCAAATTTTTTTAGGGTTGGTGTTAGAAGGCGGGATATATTTCACGTACCCTTTGGTTTTATTGATGAAAACATCATCGTAGGAATCCAGTTTTTGGAAATATGGTTTGAGCACCTCAAAAGCTCCCTGTTTGATAGAAATAGCATTTGGGTTTCTGTAGACATGTAAATTGTCAGCTAGCATAGCTGTTATGTCATCGGATATTAAATCCAAACCATGAGCCATAAGAAGAGCACTTAAAGTACTTTTTCCATTCCCCGAGTCGCCTATTAACATGATAGCCTCTTTTTCATTGCCTAAGGTGGAGGCATGAAAGGTTCCCAACCAATCTGATTCTTGTTTATTGTAAAGCTCACATAACAACAAAAAATTAAATTTTCCTTGAAGCTTATGATAGTCTTTTTTTAGGAAAGCATACTGGAACTCTTTGTTCTTGAAAAGTAATAAATGGTTTTTGTTTGTTGTGATAGTGAAGGAGCAGGTGTTTCCGGTTAGGTGGGTTTTCGATAATTGTTTTAGCTTAGGATGTAAATAAGATTGTATAAATGTTGATTCATAATTAATTTGTATTTTCTGATCGAAAATAGAATATTCAAAGGTATTACTTGGTGGGGCTATATGATCATGATTTGTGTATTCAGTTTGAATTTCTTCAAAATTAGTTTGATTGCAATCTGTTAGAAAATTCTTAATATCAAGATAGAGTTCTTTTGAGTTTGTTTTGCTTTCAATAGATAACCTATTTTTGAAATCTTCAATAGAATTTGAGGCTAAAAATACCTCAATAAATTTACCTGTGATATTATCTACAACTACATAACGGTTGCTATTGAAAAACCAAAGCACGATAGTTGATCCTATCGTGCTTTTATATTTAGGTTGTAAATGTGAGTTCAAAAAACGAAAATGTTAATTGATTAATCCCAAGGTAGGCCTCCGGGATCAGGGGGTAAAGATTCCTGTTGGGCCCTTGCTGGGGTTAAAATTAAAAAGGTACCCATAGCTGTAAGAGCTGCATACTTGCCCATTTTGGATATGGCTTCTTTTCGAGTAATATTATCTTTTAGTTTCCCTTTTTTCATAAGACAATCGTGTTGTGTCAAAAGTAACAAAATATTTACATTATCAAAATAGTTATAACTTAATAAACTATAAAATAAGTTTTTTTGTTTTTATTCCATTTTCATTTTCAACTTCTATGATATAAGTGCCATTTTTTAAAGATACTGCATCAATTGTATGCGAAGTGGTATGTCTGGAAGTATGCTCACTTAAAACTAATCGTCCTTGGATGTCATAAATTTTAAGGGAAGTACCTTTAAGTATATTACCAATTATTTTAATGGTTTTGTTACTAGCGATAATTTTAAGAGAGTCTAAATCACTTTGTTCCAAACCTAAAGTATTTGCGGAAAGGTGTAAATAGAATCTTCCTGTCCCACTAAGGTTAACGCTAGGTGTTAAGGTATAGTTTGAATTGTTTAGTAAGGTCCAAACATTCTTTACGTTATCTTCTAGGTATACCTCTACATCAGGGTTCAATGTTGAGTTGGAAAGAGCAATGCTTATTTGTTCTCCTTGATTTGCATGAATGCCTAAAGGAATAACAGTGGTTTCCGTGACAGTTCCCGGCAATGATTGTATTCCCAATGGGAAATTTGCATTGTCCTCTACTAAATTTGAATATATTGAAAATGTAGGTGTGCTTCCAAAAATAGCGGAATCGTAATTTTGGTCAAAACCAAGAGTTGCATTGTCATTCAAATAAAATTCGGTTTGGAAAAAATCATTTTCATTGAATAATTCCAAGCTAAAAAAGCCTTTATGAGGACTTGTGTTGTCCATTCGTCCAGCTATAAAATCGTCTGTTGTTCCAGTGGTACGCATAGCTGTTGTGAAGCTTATGGAGCCAGAGTTTGTGGCAGAAGACACGAAGAAACCTTGACCAGGTGTCAATTTAGCATTAGGGTGGGCATCAGAATAGGCTTGGTTCCAGATGCTCCATCCATCCTGTGCGTTCCCATCGTAGCCATAGATACCAGAATAGTTGGTGTTGAACTGGGAATTATTAGCGCTTAAGAAGGCGGATAAATTCAAATAAGACGGATAAGGATTACCAATTAAGTTCCACATAGCAAATGATGGTCCAACATTGGTTATTGGTAAAATCACACTCTCAGTGATTACTGAACCTTCGAATGCGAATGTTGACCCACCTAAATCAGAGGAAGCTGCTCGGTATCCAGTACCTGCCGATAAAATAATACTGGCATCGGTAAGGGAATCGTAAAGAAGGTAGCTTCCTGTCGGTTTGTCAAATGGTCCAAAAAGTTTCTGAGTAGGAGTAGAAGGATTTGATAAAATGTTGGCATTATTTTCTGCAAAGTCCCCAAAGGATTGGCCTGTTACAGGAGGGGCAACCAAGTCGTTACCGCCTACACTTTGGTTTTCATTTACATGTCTGTTGTAAATTACATTTCCTTCAACATTGCCATTTACTATTAAACTTGAGTAAGAAGTAGAAACAGAGTTAAGTTCCAAAGTTCCGTTGTTGATAATACTGCCATCTAAAGTCAGTGACTGACCTAGGGAAATGGTGACAGCTGCATCTTCATTGATTAAAAGGTGGTTTAAACCAACATTGGTACCAATATTATAAGTCCCGCTTAAAATGTAGGCGCTTTCAGAGTTTGTTGTGCCATCTGGAGCTTCAGAGTTCAACCAGTTATTGTTACTATATACCAAACCGTCAAAGGCGGTTTTTAGTCTAAAGTTGTCAAAACCGGCAAAATCATTAAGGTTGTTGTTACTTATTTGAATTTGTAAGCCCACGGTGCTTGCAGTGTCTGGAATAGCAATGGTTTCGGATCCAGAACCATCTTGAATGAGACTATTGTTGTCCCCTTCAAATAGGAATTGATAACCTTGTCCTATACCATCTATTACTAATTGATATTGTACATCATCATTATCATTGTTAAAGCCAATCACTTCCCAATCGAAGGTCAATATTATATTGTTGAAAATAGTAACATCTACATCTTCAAAGGTTATGGTAGTGTAGGTTGTTGGTGTAGTCCCATTGCTTAAATCGTTTATCCCTAAAATATTTCCTGAAAATTCAGGTTTGCTTAGTGGTGTAGCCGATGCTGCATCGACAATTCCGTAATAAGCTTCTCCCCAAGAAGAACCAAAGAAAGCTAAATCTGTCGTATAAGACCATTCGGGAGTACTTCCGTCAAAATCTTGTTGGGCTATAGTAAACAAAGGGCCGTTAACATTAAAGGTACTACTTGTAACATTGAAGCCGTTGGAGTTTACGAATAATATAACCCCTGTATCTTCACTTGTAAACATAATTGCATCCAATACTGCAATACCATCCACAAAATTGTAGCTGCCTGAAGGTGGTTCCATGTCACCCGTAGAGAAAACAATTAGGGATAAGTCGTAGTCCAAGTCTACATTTAAATTATCATCTACAGCCAATAAGGTTGGATATGGTACCATTAGTTCATAAATATTGGTGTCTGTAGGCTGTTGGTCAAACACAATTTGACCTGCAGTAACCTCTATACGGTTATCATCTCCTGTAATCGGGGTTGCAGCGCCTCCTGCATCTATACTCGCAAAAATTGAGCCGTTAATAGCATCGGCTGCAGCGTCTGTAATCGTGACATGAATTTGATCATTATCTGTTACCTCTGTCTTGAATGTGGCATACAAGCTAAAGGTGTTGGATTCGTCATCTTCTGTTTGTAAGCCTGAGATATCCAAAAACTGTGTATTTTCACCAACAGAGGTTATTTCCGCGACGTTAGTTCCAAGAGCGTCCATAAGTGCCAAGGTTGCAATATTCTCGTAATTGGAAATAGTGAATCCAAGATCGGTTAGAATAGTAGGTTGATTATCTGCATCTGGTGCAGAAGCTCCCCCGTCACGTATTTCAAATTCCCCAATCTGTAAGGCGTTTTCTGTAGTTAATCCCGTAGTAACAATATAATCTCTGTAATCGAAATTGTCCTCTGGGTCAAAGGCTGTACTTATAATATCCGATTCAGTACTGTTGGGGGTATTGGCTGTTACGGTTCCTGTAATTAGGGCCCCAGCATTTTCGATTCCAAGTTCGTCCCAAGCATTTACACTCATTACACGTAGCCAACCAGCATTAGAGGTTGCTCCCCATGCATATAAGCGAAAGGTAATGGTGCCACCTGTACCGGAAGGTATGTTTAAGGATGTGAAGTTTGGGTTGTAATTAGTTAAATCTACAGGAAGCGTTCCGCTTCCGGCAATTGTACCTGGAGTAGCAAAGTTGTCAGTACTATACTGGATTACATAATTATTGGGTCCTGAAATATTTCGTCTCAACTCGATTTGGATACCATTTACAACAACGTCATAACCTGTATCTGCGGTTATGGACCATTGAAAATATTCAGTAGCGTCTACTTCTGTCCCGTTTACAACCCAATTGTTGGCGGTAAAAGCGGCAGTTGCTATTTGTGGAGAAATGCCAGGGCCTATTGTGAAGCCCTCAGAGGACAAAGAGAGGGCACTACCTGTTAAGGTGGGGTCATTAGAATTGTCATTATCAATGGCTGCCAAGGTAATGTCTTGGGCGATGCCTATGTTTATTGAAAACAACAAGAATAAGAATGAAAAAGTAATTTTCGACATAATATTTTGGTTGTAAAAGTTGATTCAAAAGCAAATATGCATATAAAAATACGAATTATAAACGACAAATTCCACTATTTCAGCTATTGGGCATTGTGTCGGTTTTATGTGGATTTTAACGATAAAAGTGGTTTTTGACGAAAGTGTAGTTTATTGCGACTTGATTTTATTATAATGATATTTTTTAAGTGTAAAAATGAGTTATTTCTAATGTTTCTAATTGATTGTTAAAATTTTAATGATTTCGACGTGTAATTTTTTTCGTTGCTTGAATCGGGTTATTTTTACAAATGAAATGTGCAAACCTCAAAATAGGGGATTGTTATTTTAGGCTTTGCCTTGAGAGGTACTTGAAATATTTTTGAATTCTGGTCTAGATGTGGAGATGTCAGTGTTTTGTGAGGTATTCAATCTAGATGGCTTTATGGGCTTAGGTTGGTTTGATGAGTGTTTATTTAAATGAAGACAGAGCTATAAAATTGAATTTTTTATGTTATTTGAAGCAGTGCAAGAAATATTAGGACAGATGCTAAAGTGTATAACCTTTAGATTGGAAATAGTATAAAATGAAATAAGGCAGTAATATTGCCGTTTAGTCAGGAAGAATAACATTCTAGATGTTTCGGGATGCTATTCTTTTTGTATATCCCTCACATTTAAAAGGGATATTATGAGTGGAGTAAAGATTCTGGTCAGCTTTGTTTTTTTAGTATTTTGATGAAATAGCGGAGAAGGGAGTAAACTAGGAGTCATAAAACCTTATTAATTTATAGGGCATTCATAAAAAGTGATGTGTCTTTAAAAATATAATATATGAGTCAAAAAGTAGCTTTTATAACAGGTGTAACAGGTCAAGATGGTGCTTATTTAAGCGAATTCTTGTTGAAAAAAGGGTATGTGGTACACGGGTTAAAACGTCGCTCGTCGTTGTTCAATACCGATAGGATCGATCATTTGTATCAGGATCCACATGAATCCCATAGAAATTTCATTCTTCACTATGGAGATATGACGGATAGTACAAACTTAATTCGTTTGATTCAAGAAATTCAGCCAGACGAAATTTACAATTTGGCGGCCATGAGTCATGTTCATGTGTCCTTTGAAGTGCCTGAATATACTGGGAATGCAGATGGTCTTGGGACATTAAGGATTTTGGATGCGGTGCGCCTATTGGGATTGGAAAAGAAAACAAGGATTTATCAGGCTTCTACATCGGAGTTGTATGGGAAAGTGCAAGAGGTTCCTCAGTCTGAAACTACACCTTTTTATCCGCGTAGTCCTTATGCAGTGGCTAAAATGTATGCCTATTGGATAACTGTAAACTATCGTGAGGCTTACGGAATGTATGCTTGTAATGGTATTTTATTTAATCATGAATCTCCAATTAGGGGGGAAACCTTTGTGACTAGAAAGATTACCAGAGCTGTTTCAAGGATAGCCTTAGGTTTACAGGATAAATTCTATTTAGGAAATCTTGATGCACAGCGCGATTGGGGACATGCAAAGGATTATGTACGTATGATGTGGATGATTTTACAAGCAGAGGAGGCGGAAGATTGGGTGATTGCTACCGGAAAGACAACCAAAGTACGTGATTTTGTACGTATGGCATTTGCTGAAGTTGGTGTCACCTTGGAATTTAAAGGTGAAGGTGTTGAAGAAAAAGCTTATGTAGTGTCCTGTGATAATCTGGATTATCAAATTGAAATAGGAAAAGAAGTTCTTGCTGTGGATCCTAAATATTTTAGACCAACTGAAGTGGATTTGTTAATTGGAGATGCATCTAAAGCAAATAATAAATTAGGTTGGACTCCAAAATATGATTTGAAGGATTTGGTGAATGATATGATGCAAAGTGACCTTAAATTGATGAAAAAGGAGCAGTACCTTAAAGAAGGGAATTATCAGATTTTAAATTATTTTGAATAGTTTTTAAAAATGGATACATCTTCGAAAATATATATTGCTGGCCATAAAGGCATGGTGGGCTCTGCAGTTTGGCGGGCCTTAGAAAACAAAGGGTATACGAATTTGTTAGGTAAATCTAGTAAAGAACTAGATTTGCGTAATCAAGATGAAGTTATGAGGTTCATTACTGAAGAGCGACCAAATGTTATAGTGGATGCCGCTGCACGAGTGGGGGGGATTTTGGCAAATAATGACTACCCTTACCAATTTTTAATGGAGAACTTGCAGATTCAGAACAATCTTATCGATGCAGCGCATAAACATAATGTCGCTAAATTTGTGTTTTTAGGAAGTTCTTGTATTTATCCAAAGCTGGCGCCTCTACCTTTAAAGGAGGAATATCTTTTAACGGATAGTTTGGAGCCGACAAACGAGTGGTATGCTATCGCTAAAATAGCAGGTGTAAAGGCATGTGAGGCGATCAGAAAACAATACAATAAGGATTTTGTTAGCTTGATGCCTACAAATTTGTATGGCTCAAATGATAATTTCGATTTAAAAACCTCCCATGTGCTACCAGCCATGATTAGAAAGTTTCATGAGGCCAAATTAAATGATAATGCAGATGTTACTTTGTGGGGGAGTGGAGAGCCAATGCGTGAATTTTTGCATGTGGACGATATGGCGAAGTCTGTAGTGTTTGCCATAGAGAATGAACTTTCAGAACATTTATATAATGTTGGTACAGGGACGGATATCACAATTAAAGAATTGGCGCTGACTATTCAGGGAATAGTGGGGCATCAAGGGGAAATTATTTGGGATACGACCAAACCTAATGGAACACCTAGAAAATTATTGGATGTGTCTAAATTGAACCAACAAGGTTGGCAAGCCTCTATTCCTTTGAAAGAGGGGATAGCAGAGACCTATCAATGGTTTTTAGAACATATAGAAGATATAAAGCAAGTAAAACTTTCAAATTAAAGTAATGACAATAAAAAATATATGCTGTATTGGGGCTGGTTATGTTGGTGGTCCTACCATGGCTGTAATTGCCCAAAAAAATCCTAATGTAAAAGTAACGGTTGTAGATCTTAATAACGCTAGGATTGCAGCTTGGAATGACGAGGATTTGTCAAAATTACCAGTGTATGAACCTGGTTTGGATAAAGTAGTAGAAGAGGCAAGAGGAAGAAATCTCTTTTTTTCTACTGAAGTAGATAAGGCTATTGAAGAAGCTGAAATGGTGTTCATTTCTGTAAACACCCCAACCAAGACTTATGGTGAAGGAAAAGGAATGGCCGCCGATTTAAAATACGTGGAATTGTGTGCACGTCAAATTGCTAGAGTAGCCAAAGGCGATAAGATTGTTGTTGAGAAGTCAACACTTCCGGTAAGAACAGCTCAAGCAGTAAAAAGTATTTTGGCAAATACTGGAAATGGACATAAATTTTCGATTTTATCCAATCCTGAATTTTTAGCAGAAGGAACAGCCGTTGAAGATTTGCAATCTCCAGACAGAGTCCTGATTGGAGGAGAAGATACTCCTGAAGGTAAGGAAGCAATGCAAGCTTTGGTTGATATCTATGCTAGTTGGGTGCCAAGAGAACAGATTTTAACAACTAATGTATGGTCTTCTGAATTGTCTAAATTGGTAGCTAATGCTTTCTTAGCTCAGCGTGTGTCTTCTATTAACGCCATTTCGGAATTATGCGAAGCTACCGAAGCAGACGTAGAAGAAGTATCTAGAGCTATTGGGAAAGACTCTAGAATTGGACCTAAGTTTTTGAAAGCTTCTGTTGGTTTTGGTGGCTCTTGTTTTCAAAAGGATATTTTAAATTTGGTGTACATCTCAAAATCTCTTGGTCTAAATGAGGTGGCTAATTATTGGGAACAGGTCATCATCATGAATGACTACCAAAAGTACCGTTTTGCGAAAAAGATCATCACAACTTTATATAACACAATTGCAGACAAAAAGATTGCATTTTTGGGGTGGGCCTTTAAAAAGGATACCAATGATACTCGAGAAAGTGCCGCAATTTATGTCGCAGAACATTTACTTCAAGAGCAAGCCAATATTGTGGTGTATGATCCTAAGGTTACAGAAGAACAAATCTATTCCGATTTGGAATATTTAGGAACGTTGTCTTCCGAAGAAATAAAAAATAGAGTAACAGTAGTTGATAATCCATACGACGCTATGAACCAAGCTCATGCCTTGGCTGTATTGACAGAGTGGGATGAGTTTAAAACTTACGAATGGGACAAGGTATATGAGAACATGATGAAGCCCGCATTTGTGTTTGATGGACGCCGATTGTTGGATGTTGAGGAATTATCTGGCGTAGGTTTCAAGGTATACACTATTGGTAAATAAGGATTACGAACTTTAGAATAATAAGTATGGAGAAGTCGGAAGACTGGACGATTGAAATTTACCCAAAATCCAAATTATTGGATTTAAATTTAAGGGAGGTTTGGAGGTACCGAGATTTGTTGACCCTATTTGTACGACGTGATTTTGTAGCAGTCTACAAACAGACCATTTTTGGACCTTTATGGTTTTTTATTCAGCCAATATTAACAACCATTATGTTTATGGTGGTATTTGGAGGTATTGCTAAAATGAGTACAGATGGGATGCCTCAAGCCGCATTCTACCTGTCAGGGATTGTGTTATGGAACTATTTTGCAACAGCGTTATCGGGCACGTCAAATACCTTTGTAACTAACAAAGGAGTGTTTGGAAAAGTATACTTTCCTCGCATCATCACACCTTTAAGTTTAATAGTTTCTAAACTATTGACTTTTGGAGTTCAATTTGTTTTGTTTTTGGGGGTATTTTCTTATTTTCTAATCTTTACCGATGCTCCTTTACAGCCTAATGCGATGATTTTATTTGTTCCTGTACTAATAATTATGACGGCAGGATTGGCTTTAGGTTTGGGGCTGTTGATAACTTCTTTAACAACGAAGTATCGAGATTTTACCTTTTTGTTGGGATTTGCTATCCAATTGGGCATGTATGCTACGCCAATTATTTATCCTGCTAGTGCTATTGAAGGAATCAAGAGAACTGTCATTATGGCCAACCCTATGAGTGCCATTATAGAAACCTTTCGCTATGCTTTTTTGGGGGTAGGTAATTTTAGTTGGGCGAGCTTAGGCTATAGCTTTGGGATAATGGTATTATTATTAGCCTTAGGAACCATTACCTTTAATAAGGTACAGAAAAGTTTTATGGATACTGTATAGGTATAAAAGAAGAGAATAGAATGAAGCCTGCAATAAAAATAGAGAATTTAAGTAAACAGTACCGATTAGGAACGGTTGGAACGGGATCGTTTGCTCACGATATGAACCGTTGGTGGCATACGGTACGAGGCAAGGAAGATCCGTATCTGAAAATTGGAGAAACCAATGACAGGACCAGTAAGGGAAGTTCTGATTATGTTTGGGCTTTAAGGGATATTAATTTTGAAGTACAACAAGGGGAAGTTCTTGGCATTATCGGTAAAAATGGTGCCGGGAAATCCACCTTGTTAAAACTCTTAAGTCGGGTGACGGCACCAACCACAGGAAGTATAAAAGCTCGTGGACGTATTGCTTCGCTATTGGAAGTTGGTACGGGGTTCCACCCTGAATTGACGGGCCGGGAAAATGTATTTTTGAATGGGGCTATTATGGGGATGACCAAACAGGAAATAGCCTCAAAGTTTGATGAAATTGTTGATTTTGCTGGTTGTGAACGTTATATTGATACGCCTGTGAAACGGTATTCTTCAGGGATGTATGTACGTTTGGCCTTTGCTGTGGCTGCGCATTTGGAACCCGAAATTTTGATAGTAGATGAAGTGTTGGCAGTGGGCGATGCTGAGTTTCAAAAAAAGGCTATAGGAAAGATGCAAGATGTGTCCAAACAAGGTGGACGCACCGTTTTATTTGTGAGTCATAATATGGCGAGTATTCAAAATTTATGTTCTAAAGTTGTTATTTTGGAAAATGGAATGACTGTTTTTGAAGGGGATACGGAGAAGGGGATACAGAAATATCTGCAACAGAGAATTTCTAATTCTAATGTTAAAATTTTAGATAGAACAGATAGGATAGGTAGTGGATTTCTTAAGTTCTCGGATGTTAAAATTAAAAATAATGGGTTAAGTGATCTTAATTTGCAAGCAGGGTGTTGTGCACAGTTTGATATTTATTTCAAAATTCAGGGACCAATTGAGAATGTTATCTTTAGATTAATGGTTATAGATAACGAAGATAATTTAAGATTTGTATGTAATAATTTTCATTCATCTGAGCCGATAAGTCGAATTGAACAAAGTGGTTGTGTAAATTTACTAATAGATAATTTGCCTTTACCAGAGGGAACTTATTACTATCATCTGCAAGCTCTAATTAATAGAAGAGTTGCGGATGAAATTGAATTTGCAGGAGAATTTGATGTTGAAGCTGGGGATTATTTTAAAACGGGTAAAATACCTGGTTTAAAAGGCGGAGTATATGTAAATCATAGTTGGAAATATTAATTATAGAATTATGATTTCACATAAACATAAATGTATCTTTATTCATATTCCCAAAACAGCTGGGTCTAGTGTAAATTACCATTTAAATGGAGGTTTAAAATTGGATTGGAAAATTCCAAATTATGAATTTCTTTATGGATGGTGTCCAAAAAGAAGAATTCATTTGCAACATGCAACAGCAAAACAAATGTTAGAGTTTGGTTTGGTTACAGAAGATCAATGGAAGGATTATTTTAAGTTTACATTTGTTAGAAATCCATGGGATAGAGCTTATTCTGATTATTTATGGGTAAAACAAGATGTAAAGATTAAAGGGAGTTTTGAAGATTTCCTTTTGAAACAAAATAATTTTGAAGGCGTATTGAGAGATAACTCGGATAAAATTTATAGAGGGGATCATTTAATGCCTCAAACGGATTTTTTTGATTTCAAAGAAAATGAAAGTTACACTCTTGATATGGTGGGAAGATTTGAAAATTTTAAAATGGATTTTGACAAAATTAAATCCATTTTAAAGATTAATTCAAATAAGGAGTATTTTGAAAAACGAAATAACAAAAAGCTTTCTTACTATGATTTTTATAGTAGAAGTCAAATTAAACTAGTAAGAAGTATCTATGGTAAAGATATTGAATTATTAAATTATAAGTACCCTTGTCAAATAGAAATTATAAAGAATAAATTAGTTAAGAAATTTAAATGAAAATCTTAACAATTATAGTGACCTATAATGGTGCGAAATGGGTGGACAGGTGTTTTTCGAGTCTTCAAGATTCAAGTATTGCCGTAGATGTTTTGGTTATTGATAATGGGTCTACAGATAATACGGTAAGCTTAATTAAAGGAAAATTTCCTAAAGTAAAGGTTATAGAGCCAAGTGAAAATTTGGGGTTTGGAAAAGCTAATAATATTGGTTTAAAGCGAGTTTTGGAGAAGAACTACGATTTTGCTTTTTTGTTGAATCAGGATGCTTGGATAGAACGGGATACATTATGCAAACTTATTGATGTATATAACAGTGTAAAGACTGAGGATGTGGGTATTTTAAGCCCGTTGCATTTAAGTGGTTCGGGGACTAGTATAGATCGTGGGTTTCAAAATTATTTAAGTGGTAATAATACGCCGCACTTTCTGTCTGATTTATATTTGAACAATTTGAAACCCTATTATAAGTCTGGATTTGTTAATGCTGCTGCGTGGTTATTACCTAGAATCTGTATAGAGCAAATTGGTGGTTTCGATCCAATATTTGAAATGTATGGGGAGGATGATGATTTTTATGCAAGGGTAAAACGAGCGGGAATGGAGGTTTTTGTAGTGTCGCAATCTAGAATATATCACGACAGGCCACAGGTAAGAAAAGATAAAAATAGGAACTACCTCAAAAACGAAATTCTAAAAGGTGCGGTTTTGCAACTAAAAAAGAACAAGTTCAAAAAATCGTTTTTATATCGAAGAATTTTGGTTAATACAATTATGCTCAAGTTTGTATATGCTAACAATCATAAGGAACTGGACAAACAAGTTAAAATAGATAAGTTATCTTTAAAATTGTTTGATAAAGTGGATGGAGATGGTGGTAAGTTGAAAGTTTAAGGTGGAGGAGCGTTTTATAAATATTACTTTTTTATTATGTATTTCATTAATAATAACTCTATAAGTTTTTTATCAGTTATATTTAGTTCTATCAAATGACATTTTTAAACAAGAAATCTTTTCTCAATATAATATTGAATTAATAAATCATCTTTATAAGTATGAAAAGAAATAGTGAAGTGGGTTTGATTTCTATTGTTATACCCGCATATAACAGAGAGAAATTAATTAGTCAGACGTTAGATTCAATTTTAGAACAATCTTTTCAAAATTGGGAATGTCTTGTTGTAGACGATGGTTCTACAGATTTTACAAATTCAATTGTTAAAAGTTATATTGAGAAAGATGGACGTTTTAGACTTCTAGAACGGGACCGTTTACCAAAGGGCGCACCAACCTGTAGGAATATCGGTCTAGAAAATGCTAAGGGGAAATATATTATATTTCTAGATTCAGATGATATCTTATTTTCTCATGCCTTAGAATCTAGGGTTGATTTTATGGAATCTAAACCGAAACTAGATTTTTGTGTGACACCGGGTTTAAGAGGAGAATATCCAATTAGCAATCAAAAGGATTATTATTTAATCTCTTCTAAAAATGATAAAGAAAACACAATAGAAGAGTTTTTTAGAGCAAGGATACCTTGGAATACATTAAATCCAACCTATAAAAAGCAGAGCATACTGGAGCATGGCCTGGTTTGGGATGAAAATTTGGAGGGGTTTCAGGATATTGATTTTCATGTTAATTGTCTTATAAGTAACTTAAGTTTTGAATACTCTAACAATCGATTAGAACCAGATTGTTTGTGGCGATTCCATTCTCTGGGAAATATAGGTAATGATATTAAGGGGGATGTTAGAAAGGTCAGATTATGGCTTTACATATTAGAGAAATACGGTGGGAATCCTGAGTGTCCTAAAGAGACTTTAAAACCTCTTATAGCCTCAATTATTAAGAACTATATTTTTAATAAAAAATTAAAAGACAACAATGTCATTAGATCGATACAAGAATGTATTTATAAACTTGATTTAGGTCTTATGCCTTTGACTATGTATTACTGTACTTTGTATAGGTATTTCTATCAAAAAAATATTAGATATTTTCCTTCCCTATTTAGATTTATGATAGCAAAATCTAAGGATAATTATATTCTGTTATCCAGTAAAAATAATCATTATAAGACATACAGGTACGTACTGAACAATTAATATAATAGCGATTGTAAGAAACTATTATCAGTCAATTTGAAAAAAATATAAGAATTTACTAGAGGGATATTTGCGAAAAAAGTGAATATGTTATTAGTTATAATATTATGAAAAATGAGTAAGACATATGTATCCATAATTACCATTAACTACAATAATGTCTTAGAGTTAAAAAATACCTTTGAAAGTGTTTTTTCTCAAAACTATCAGGATTTTGAGTATATTGTGATTGATGGGGGGTCAACAGATGGAAGTAAGGCTTTAATTGAGCAATATTCAGATCAAATAGATTACTGGGTGAGTGAACCCGACATGGGCATTTATGATGCTATGAATAAAGGCATTGCCAAAGGGTCTGGAGACTATTTATATTTTTTAAATTCTGGTGATACGTTTTATAATGCGGAGGTTTTAGACCATATTACAAAACTATTAGATAGTAAAAAAACCGACATTATTTACGGTAATGTAAATGATGTAAATGAGGAAACGGGAGCATCTGCGATCCGCCCAAAAACTAATTTGGATAAAATTGAGCTATTTCATAAAATGGTGTGTCATCAAGCCTTATTTTGTCATAGACGTCTGTTTCAAGATAATTTATTTAAAATAAAATATAAAATAAAGGCGGATTTTGAATGGTTGTTACATGCATTCTCAAGATATACCCCTAAAGTTTTAAATACAGATTTTATCATTGCAAATTATTTATTGGGCGGACTGAGTGAAGTACAATATGATACTTATAGTCGTAAAGAAATTCCTCTGATACGTAACACCTATTTTTCAGAAAAAGAACAGAAGGCGTTAAGGCGATTTGTATTTAATCCTAAAATTACGCAAGCTCCTTTTGGCAATGTCATAAAAAAGGGATTTAAACAATACTTTAGATTAATCTATCCTAATTTAAGTTAACAGTTTGAAAGTAATAATTGTAGCCAGGCAACTAGGTATATATTCTGAGCATTGGTTGAAACGCCAGATTGAATTGCTGAAAGCAGATGTGGAACAAGTTTTGGTTATGGGCGACTGCGATTTAACTGAATTGTACGGTGTGCCAGTGCGGTCTTTGGCTTTGGAATATCAAATAAAATATAAGGTATTATCGAAAGTATTTAGAAAAGATATTCTGGAGTATAAACGATCTAAATTGGAGCACTTGCTTTCTAAATCACAATGCGACACCATATTGTTTCATTATATAGATTTCACACTAAATTTTAAGGATGTTATTAAACGGTCTAATAAAGATTGTTTTGTGTATTGTCATGGCTACGATGTGACCTGGGATTTGAGAAAATCGAGTAACCCAAGAGAAGCATCTTTTTCAGAAACATATAAAACAGATGTTTTAGACCTTTCTAAGGATGTTTGTTTTATAGCTAATTCAGCAAATACGGTTCAGAAGCTAAGAGATATTGGTGTTTCAGAAGCTAAAATACGAATGAAGCATTTTGGCATAGAGCATAATGATTTTCGTAAATTACCGGAGTATTACACCTTACTATATCTGGGTAGATTAGTGGATTTTAAAGGACCCCATTTGGTATTGAAGGCTTTTGAAATGGCTTGCGCAAAGGGGATGAAGGCAAAATTGATATTTGCTGGAGACGGAGCTTTAAGAGAAACTCTTGAACTTATGCGTTTGGTTTCTGATTACAAGGAAGATATTGAAATTTTGGGGGCTG
This sequence comes from Mangrovimonas sp. YM274, assembly GCF_030908385.1. NCBI lineage: Bacteria > Pseudomonadati > Bacteroidota > Flavobacteriia > Flavobacteriales > Flavobacteriaceae > Mangrovimonas > Mangrovimonas sp. YM274. The sequence continues at coordinate 3,425,492 of NZ_CP133091.1, read as the reverse complement.
TAGATTATAATAAGGCTCAGGAATTGTTCAAACACGCTTCCGTTTTTGTAGCGCATAACTGTATAGGTCAACTAACAGGACAGGAAGAAGCGTTTGGGGTGTCTATTATAGAAGCTATGAGTTTTGGCATTCCGGTAATTACGGGAGCTTCCGGAGGCACCAAAGAAACGGTTGTTCATAATGAAACAGGATTCTTATTCCAACCCTTTGATGTTGAGGCGCAGGCGAATTATTTTTTAAATTATTACAATGATACTAATTTAATGTCTTTACATAGTCGGAATGCACAAAAACATGTTAGAGAACATTTTAGTTTAGAAAACGAACAGTGTTGGTATAATGAAATTTTTGAAGGAGATGATAACTGTTAGTATAGTTGTACCTGTGTATAATAGAGCAGACGTTGTAGGAGAAACGATACAATCCGTTTTTAAGCAAACTTATTCTAACTGGGAACTTCTTTTAGTGGATGACGGTTCTAAAGATAACACACGTGATGTATTAAGTACTTTATCAAGTCAAGATTGTAGAATTAAGATATATTATAGAGAAGCATATTCTAACGTTAAGGGGGCGCCGGTTTGTAGAAATATAGGTTTAAATCAGGCCATCGGTACTTATGTTATGTTTTTAGATTCCGATGATATTTTAAGGCCAGATGCATTAGAAAATAGACTTACCTTTTTTTGGACTAAAAATGATTGTGACTTTTTGGTATTTCCGGGCGCATTTTTTAATAGGGAAATAGAGGATTCCGATCGCTTATGGAATAAGTTTACAGAAGAAAATGATTTACTTCGTTTTTTAAGAGGCGATGTGGTTTGGCAAACAACGGGACCTATCTGGAAACGTAGTTACTTATTGGAGCAAGGTTTAAAGTTTGATGAAACCGCTGCTAGTTCTCAAGATTGGGAATTTCACATTCATAGCTTATTAAAGCATCCAAAGTATTCGAAGATTGATGTACAGCCAGATTATTTTGTGAGGAGAGATGATAATGAGTCGGGTAGGATTAGCGGAGGACATAGTTCTGTAGCTAAGTTTCAAAATAGAATTGAACTGATTAATAAATTGTTAAAAGTCGTTATAGATCCAAAACAACTGCGTGCCTTACATAAATACTTGGTTCGGGATACCGTGTCGTGTTTAAGAAATGAAGCCTTAAAGCCAATCCTAGATACATTTAAAAGCACCAATAATAAATTTTCAAAGTCTATTGCCGAGAATTGGAATACTTGGATTAGTCTTGTATATAGAAGTTTAAAGTTAAATAGTGCTTTAGCTTTTAGGATTATAGCTCGCTTAATAGATTTAAGGCACCCAGGTTATTTTAGAGGGTTTAAGATGCATTACAGAGCAAAGTATTAATATATATAGATTGTTTTTAACTACTAAAAGTAATTATGAATAGATTACTAGAATTAATAAAAAAAAATGGACTGAAAGCAGTATTGACACATTGGTATCATTACAGACACTTACTTAAAAGCCAGAATTCCAAACAGGTTAAATTTATCGTTTTTGGTCAAGGACGATCAGGAAGTACATTGTTAACAAAACTTTTAGATCAGCACCCAGATATTTTTTGCGATCAGGAAATTTTTGGAAGTAAACAATCTCCAATATTTTTATTTCCTGAAAAATATATAGAGAGCAATGCTAGAAAGCCGAGTACATCAGGAAAGCCTATATATGGATTTAAGGTAAAAGTATATCAATTGTTTTCTGATCAAAAAATTAAAAACATTAAAAAGCTGTTAGATCGTCTTCATAAAAAAGGCTGGAAGTTTATATTTCTTTATAGAGAGGACGAAATGGCTCATAATGTGTCTTCATTTAAAGCCTTTAGTATGGGGACATGGTTTGTGGAAAAAGAAGAAATAGTAAAAAAGGAGACTTCTGAAAAACTGTATGTAGATCCCGTGCAGTTTGAAAAATCCGTACTTTGGAGACGTAAATTTTCTGCAATGGAAAAGGCGTGTTTACAAAATATCCCACATATACCCGTATCGTATGAAAAGGATTTATTGCAATTGGAAAATCATCAGGAGGTATGTAATCGTATTTTCGAATATATTGGTGTAAAATCTTATCCTGTTCAAGCTAGTGTAAAAAAAATGAATGAAACTAATTTAAAGTCTTCCATTAAAAATTACGCTGAAATTGAAGCGATATTAAATAAGTTATGAATACCAATCCATTAGTATCCGTTTTAATGACGGTTTATAATCGAGAAAAATATATAGCAGAAGCGATACAATCTGTTGTAGACTCTACCTATAAAAATTGGGAATTGATTATAGTTGACGATCGTTCTAAGGATGATTCTGTTTCAATTGCTAGATCTTTTGAAAGAAATGATGAGCGTATAAAAGTTTATATTAATGAAAAAAATTTAGGTGATTATCCAAATCGTAATCAGGCCGCTTCTTATGCGAATGGTAAATATTTAAAATATGTCGATGCGGATGACATGATTTATCCTTATGGATTGGAACAATTGGTGTTTTATATGGAGCAATTTCCGGAAGCTGGATTTGGACTTTGTTCTATAAAGCAGGATAAATTAAATATATACCCATATCAGTTGTCTCCAGAGGAAGCATATTTTAAACATTATTTTGAACTTCCGATTTTCGAACGCGCACCTCTTTCCTCCATTATAAATCGAGAGAAATTTTTAGAATCTGGATGTTTTAGTGGCAAACAGCATTTGGGGGATTTTGAATTATGGCATATTTTATCAAAACAATTTAATGTTGTATTAATGCCACCTGGTATCGTTTGGCATAGAGAGCATGAGGATCAGCAAATGAATGATAATCGTACAGATCCTTATGTGCCATTTAAGTACTTGTTAAATAGTTTAGAGCATTTGAATGCTCATGATAGTCCACTGAAAGATGACGAGAAACAACAAGCCATTGCTTTAGTGAAAAAGAAAATAAAGCGATCTATTTTAAGTGCTTTAAAGCATCACTCATTAAAAAAATCATTACAAATGTATAATGCTTTAAAAAAGGCTTAAGATCTTACATAAAGACAAATCATTTTGATAAATTATCACTTACTTAAAAAATCTTTGAATGAATTTATGTTATTTTAAAGGAGATATCCCAAATTTTGGAGATGATCTAAACCCTTATATCATCTATGAATTAATTCCGCATGCGAAATCAATTCAATTAGATACGGATTTATTGGTTATCGGTACAATATTGTCAGATGATTTTTTTAATAGTAAAGGCTTAAATACTAACCAAGAGGATAAGATTGTTTTCGGATCCGGTATTAGATTTATGGATAAAGTTCCAAAATTTGATGATAATTGGAAATTTAGATTCGTTCGAGGTCCTTTTTCTGCTGTATGTATTAAGAATCAAATAAATCAGGATATAAAGTATATTACAGACCCAGCTTATTTAATACGAGAAACTTCTTATTTTAAAAACAAGAAGCCTATAAAAAAACATAAGATATCCGTAATGCCCCATTTTAGATCGTTAAACCGCGTAGATTGGAAACATGTTTGTGATACCTTGGGATATCATTTCATCGATCCTTCTTATGATGATGTAGAGGTTATAATGGATCAAATATTAGAGTCTGAGTTTTTACTTACTGAAGCCATGCATGGAGCCATTTTAGCAGATGCCTTCCAAGTGCCTTGGTTGCGTTTTAAATACTTTTCCCATTTTCATGAACAGAATTATGTATCAGAATTTAAATGGTCGGACTGGTTGTTTTCTATGGGGTTAAAACATAATCATATTAAATTAGATTACAATAGATATATTAGAGTTGTAGAAAATAATTTAAAAAGGCTTAACTTTAAAAAAGTAAAAGAAAATCAATTAATTAAACAGTTAAAAAGTAGTGATCTTGGTTCTATTAATTTTCAATTGAGTGATTCTAATTTAGTTCAGAAAAAAACAGACGAAATGATGGTTGAAATTGAAAGGTTAAAAGAAAATTAGGGTTAGTAGATGAAAATTTTATTTCCAATTCCCCCAATCAAGAGAATAGTTATTTAGATATAATAGTTAGTAATATTGAAAGCTTAGATTATGATTTTTCAATAACTAATTTTTTTGATACCTCTAAGCAGTATGATATTATACATATACAGTGGCCAGAAGCCTTTTTTAATTGGAATGAACCTTCAAACAAGGATTTGGATAAACTCTTTCATTATTTGGAATTTTGGAAAAATAAAAACACCAAAATTATTATTACCAAACATAATGAATTACCGCATTCTAAAAAATCTAAGATATTAATAGCCTACCAAAACATTTATAAATATGCAGATGTAATTATTCATCTAGGGGAAAAATCGGTAGACAATTCAACTTTTAATTCTATCAGAAATAGTATAATCCCGCATCCTTTATATGAAAATTTGCCTAACACGTTAACGCAATTAGAAAGCAGAGAACGCTTAGGCATAGCAACAGATAGATTTGTAATTTGCTGTTTCGGGAATTATCGAAATCAAGATGAATTAAATTTAACAATTAATGCTTTTAAAAAATTTAAGGATTCAAAGAAGACATTGTTAACGGCCAAATGGCCTAAACTTTTCGGTTGGAAAAAAGAACCAACTAAACGGCTAAAGCACGAAATTTATTTAAAAAGAAAACACTTTGATAAAAGATATTGTTTAAACAATATTGAATATGTGTCCGAATCCGATATTCAACTCTATTTAAATGCCTGTGATATCGTATTTATTCCGAGAATCGATACCTTAAATACAGGGAATATTCCTTTGGCTTTTACTTTTGGAAAAGTTGTAGTAGGGCCTGAAATAGGTAATATAGGGAGTCTGCTACAAAGGACAGGAAATCCCTCGTTTATTCCAGGAGAACTAAGTAGTGTAGAACAAGCATTGAATCAAGCAAAAACCTTAGTATTGGCTGATAAAGGGCAGGAAAATTATAGGTTTGGAAAGCAGCATTGGAATGTGAATCTTGTCGCTCAAATGCATCTAGATTTGTACAAAGATCTAATTTTAAACAATGATTCAAATAAATAGTATAGAAACTTAATGTTAATGTGTAAAGTATCCGTCGTAATTCCTTTATTCAATGCTGTTACTTTTATTGAGGAAACACTTCAATCTGTTTTTAATCAAACATTTGAAAATATTGAAGTAATTATTGTAGACGATGACTCTACTGATGGTAGTTTCGAATTAGCTAAAAAATATCAATCCGATACGGTTAAAGTTGTCAAAAACAAAGACAAAGGGGCTTGTGCTGCTCGCAATTATGGATTTGAATTAAGCTCTGGCGATTATATTCAATATTTGGATGCCGACGATCTGTTAAGTTCCAATAAAATTGAAAGCCAAGTCAAGGTTTTAAATGGTGTTCGGGATCAATTGGCAGTTTGTAATACCATACACTTTTACGAAACCCCAGACACAGGAATTTGTACCGATACCGATTATGTGTTTTCAACCGATGCTCCCGAGGATTTATTTATAAAACTTTGGGGCGGTTTGGATAGTAAAATGAATATGATTCAGACCAGTGCTTGGTTAACACCTAGAGCATTAATTGAGGAAGCAGGTTCTTGGAACGAGCAATTGGCAAAGGACCAGGATGGCGAGTTTTTTGCGCGGGTGGGCTTACAAAGCAAAGGCATTATATATGTTCCTGAAGCTAAGAATTATTACCGTAAGCATATAAAAGGCAGTAATATAGCTTCGCAGAAACAACGAAAACATATCAAAAGTAATTTATTAGCCACCGATTTAAAGTCCCAATATTTGTTTAACATATCGCAATCTCAAGAAGCCAAGTTAGCTATAGCGACGCAATATAAGCATGTGGCTATGGATGCTTGGCCTGAATTTAAAGATATTACCAAAAAAGCTATGGAAGCTTGCCAAGACTTAGGGGGGAGTTTTTATAAACCTAAGTTAGGTGGATCGGTTATAGAACTTATAAAATCGGTTTTTGGTTGGAGAATAGCTAAGAGCGTATCTTTTTATGGTCATAAACTTATGAAACGTTAAATTCTTAAGAGAATAGATTCAATACCTAAATATTAAAAATGAAAATATTAATCCCAGTCGATCCTGAAATTCCTGTTCCACCTAGACTTTATGGTGGCGTTGAACGCTTAGTGGATGGTTTAATTATGGCCTATGCAAAAGAGGGACATGAGGTAGTTTTAGTAGCTCATGAGGATAGTACTAATAAGCTAGCTAAGTTATATGCTTGGCCTGCAAAGCATTCTAGGGGCTTATTAAATTCAATACAGAACACAAGAAAATTGTATTCGGTTGTAAATCAGGAAAAACCGGATGTCATTCACAGTTTTGGGAGGTTAGTATATATGCTTCCAGAAATGATTTTTAAGAAAATTCCTCTAGTTATGACCTATGGTCGGGCAATCAGTATAAAAACCACTGGTATGTCCTCTAAAATAGCAGGAGATAAATTACAATTTACTTGTTGTGGAGAGCACATGTTGAAACAGCTTCCGGATGTCAAGAAATTTACACCAATCCATAATTTTACCTTAACAGATTATTTTGTTCCAAATAAAAATGTTTCTAAAGATTTTTTAATGTTTTTAGGACGTATTGAAGATATAAAAGGGACTAAAGAAGCAATAGATGTAGCCATAGCAACAAACCAAAAGCTGCTGATAGCAGGTAATATTCAAGAAGGGCATGATGATTATTTTGAAAATTATATAAAACCATACTTGGACAATCCATTGATAGAGTATGTAGGCCCAGTAAACGACGAGCAAAAATTACATTATTTACAAAGAGCAAAAGCGTTTTTATTTCCTATAAAGTGGGAAGAACCTTTTGGAATTGTATTGGCAGAGGCTATGGCTTGCGGTGTTCCTGTAATAGGGTTCAGACGTGGATCTGTACCTGAAGTTGTAAAAGACGGTGTAACTGGATATGTAGTTGATAATGTAGAACAAATGATTAAGGCTGTAGAAAATATTAATGCAATAAACCGAGATATCGTTCGGAAAGATTGTGAGGACAGATTTTCTCTAGAATTTATTTCTGGAGAATATTTGAAGCTTTTTAAAAGGATGTTAGAGAACTAAAATGAAAAAAGCCCTTTTTGTTTTATCTGGAAATTTGTCGACTACGCCTAGGGCAGTCAAAGCGATACAATCAATGCCCTTAGGTACTACCTGCGAGCTTATATTGGTTAATCGGGACGATGAATGGAAGAAAAAAGATAAAGAAATAATAAACTTTCTGGGTATTAAAACGAATTATGTAGAATTAGGGAGAGATCCTTTTTTACCCTGGTTTAAAGCATCTTTATATCAAAAGTTAGCAACTTTTGTCTATAGAATAAAACCCAAGAGCGAGCTGATCAATGCATACCTAAGTAATAAGTCCAGTATTGTATTATGGGAGTATTTAAAAAAACAAGATTATTCCTATATCGATTTGATAATAGGACATAGTTCGGGAAGTTTGTATCCCGGATTTCGATTAAGTTCAGTAATAAACAAACCTTTTGTTTTCGATGTAGAGGATTATCACCCTGGAGAGAGTATTGCCTTTGATGCAGAAAATGAAAAGCAGCGACGTGAATTTTTAATGCAGGCCTTGTTGCCTAAGGTTAGTGCAGTTACGTTTGCAAGCCCTTTAATAGAAAAGTACACAAAAACTTTAGTCGGTAATTTAAATAATTCAGACACTGTCCTTAATGGGTTTAACTCGGATGAATTTGTTTTCTTTGAACCAAAAAAAACTAATGTAGGTTTAAAATTAGTTTGGTTTAGTCAGAAAGTTAGTTTCGGAAGGGGATTGGAGCAACTGTTTGAGGCATTCATTATTTTAAATGAATCACAGCCTGAAATCGACTTAGAGTTGACTTTGATAGGTGAAATGGATTTAGAATTTCAGAATAAAGTTATAAATCCTTTAGTTTTACAATTGAAAGATTCCAAAATTCAATTCTTTATTAAAAAAGCATTACAACAGAAAGAGCTCCATGCCGAAGTTTGCCGTTATGATGTTGGATTGGCCCTTGAATTTGATTCACGAGATCTTAACAGACAAATTTGTTTGACGAATAAAATTATCACTTACGCCCAAGCAGGCTTGTATATTTTAGCAACAGATACTAAAGCTCAAGATCAATTTATTGGCGAGAATCCAGAATTAGGAGTTTTAAGTCAACAATCATCACAAAATTTAGCGGATACCTTATTGAGTTTGTGTCAGAATGCCTCTCAAATTAAAGCGCAAAAACAGAAACGTTTTAATTTAGGAAAGAAACTCAGTTGGGATCAGGAACAAGAAAAATTAAAAAGCATTTGGCAACAAATTCTATAATAAAGAAAAAGTTGAAAACAGTACTCATTATATATCCCCATTGGGTACCAGCTAATTTAGCAGGGGTGCAACGTCCTAGGTTAATTGGAAATTATTTAAAGGAATTAGGATGGCATCCGTTGTTATTAACCGTTGATTCGAAATATTACGAAGAAATACCGGATCCTGTTATTGCAAAAACCGCTTCTAAAGATATAGAAGTCGTATTCACTAAGGCCTATAAAGTAACTAAACCACGCGTTATAGGCGATATTGGCTTGCGAGCTTTTCCGTTTTTGAAGGCTAAGGCCTTGGAGTTGTGTAAAACTAGAAAAATAGATTGCATCTGGATTCCGATTCCGTCATTTTATACAGCACTTTTGGGACGTATGATTCATGATAAAACCGGTATTCCGTATGGGATAGATTATATCGATCCCTGGGTGCGCGATATTACCAACCAAAATGATACACGCGCCAAGTTAAGTCAGTTAGTGGCACGAAATTTAGAACCTTACGCGGTTAATAAAGCGGCTTTTATTACAGGGGTCTCTACGCCGTATTACTGGCCTGTTATTGAACGTAACTTTAAAACCCCTCCGGCCCATGTGGGGATGCCCTATGGCTTTGACCCCAATGATCATAAAATTCAGTTGAAAGGCTTAAAAATGCCTTGGGAAGGCATGCCAAATTGTAAACCCTGGATTTATGCGGGGGCATTTTTACCCAATTCGCATGTGTTTATGGAGGCTTTTTTTAAAGCCATAGCCAGATTAAAAGAAGATGGGAACTGGGATGCTGACATTCGACTATTTTTTATCGGTACAGGGCCATATCCTGCAAAGCGTATTACTGCTTATGCGGCTGATTATGGTCTGGAAGATATCGTTGTCGAGCAACGTGAACGTCAGCCATTTTTATACATATTAAACTATTTAAGTGCAGCATACCGTGTGATGCTCTTTGGAAGTACAGAAAAACATTATACGGCCTCAAAAACTTATCAATGTTTACTAAGCGAGCGTCCTTTATTCACTGTATTGCATGGGGAGAGTCAAGCGGTACAGGTTTTAAAGGATGTGAAAGCCGACGCATTTTTAGTGCCTTTTCATGAAGGTGATACTAATGAAAACGTTTCAGAAGTCATGATTGATATCTTACAGGCTTTTCAAAAAGAAGATTTAAACTGGCAACCTGATATAAGCGAATTAGATCAATACTCTTCCAAAGAATCGGCAAGAGCATTGGTTGAAGTTATGAATGCTGTAGTTTAATTTTTTGTAGGGTTAATGATGCCCAGATACGGAGTGTATGTTGAATAGTTGATTTGCTCCAGGTCATTAAATAGATAAAATATAAGAAAAATAAAGTTGAAAATTTATGAATATTAAATCACGAATTGAAAGTGTTGACATATTTAGATTGTTGGCTATTTTTTGTGTGATAATGATTCATACGAGGCCTTTTTTAGGAAGCACACTATTTGGTTGTGGAGTTAATAATTATTTAGGTGTATTTATCAATCAAATATCACGTTTCGCAGTGCCTTTTTTCTTTACCATTTCCGGTTATTTTTTTGCCTTAAAAATAAGTAAATCAGAATCGATCGATAAGGCTGCGAAAACGACTTTAAGTAGAGTTTTTCTGATTTTTATAGCATGGAGCGGTATTTATCTATTTCCGTGGCATAAATTATTCCCACTTGGTGAGTTTAATATTGTTGAAGCATTAGAATTTATTAAAAATAGAATTATAGGTAATTTAAAAAATCCAATCAATTTTTTATTTAATGGGACTAAAGGGCATTTGTGGTTTTTGTCTTCTTTAATTCAAGTAATTTTCATAACGTTTTTATGGGAAAAGTATAAATTAAGACTTAGTATTTTTTATGTTGCTTTAATGCTGTTTATAATAGGTAATATGGCATTATCCTATTCAAAGACTCCAATAGGAGTGGATTTTGGTTTTTATACACGTAATGGACCTTTTTTGGGATTACTGTTTTTTGTTTCTGGATTTAAATTTTTTCAAAAGGATTATAAGATCAATTACCTTAAATCAGGAATAATGCTTTCTTTGCTAGGAGTTTTTATACAGTGTCTTGAAACTATTGTGTTAAAAAAGTATTTTGATACATCTGCAATCTCTGACTATTTTTTTGGAACGTATTTTACTGGAATAGGAGTTTCTTTAATAGCATTATCCAATAATAAAGTTTTTAGAATACCTAATTTAAGTAGTATTGGGAGAAAAACGCTTGGGGTATATGGTATACATTATATTTTTATTGATATTTTGAAGCCCTATAAAATGCAATATTGTGGGACATTTGTAGAAATTGTTTTTACTTTGCTTGTTTTTGGGTTATCCATTTTAACTGTTTATTTAATGTCTTTTAATAGGGGATTAAGGAAAATTGTTGAATAATTTTAAGTTTACAGTTTCTATACCGTATGCAAAATTATCTCAAATGTTGCTTCGAAATTTTAAACTATTTTTTGTCAATTTTTAAAAACCAAAGTAATTCAATAGAAGAGAGAAATTGAAACCACATTAAGCGGCATTTTGATAGAGCCTTTTGGGAAGGATGTCGAAATATTTTCTACAATGGATCTTTGATCTATAGAATATTAAAATAAAGGAATACCATAGTTCCGTATATAAAATGAAAAAATTAGCAATAGTCGTATCACATCCTATTCAGTATTATGCGCCTTGGTTTAAGTTGCTGGCAGAGCGTCAAAATATTAAACTAAAGGTGTTTTATACTTGGTCGCAGGCAGCAGAAGATGTAGAAGATAAAACTTTTGGAAAAACGATTAAATGGGATATACCGCTTTTAGAAGGCTATGATTACGAATTTGTTGAAAATAGTTCTAAAGATCCAGGAACACATCATAAAAATGGGATTATTTGTCCTGAGCTTATAGCTAAGGTTAGTGCATGGCACCCAGATGCCATTCTAGTTTTTGGCTGGTATTTAAAAAGTCATTTTAAGGTAATGAAGCACTTTAAAGGCAAAATTCCAGTTTGGTTTAGGGGAGACTCAACATTGTTGGATGAAATTTCAGGAGTTAAAACAATTTTAAGGCGCTTCTATTTAACCTGGGTGTATAAACATATTGACAAGGCGTTTTATGTCGGAGCAGAAAACAAGCGATATTTTAAGGCGCATGGGGTAAAGGAGTATCAATTGGTTTTTGCCCCTCATGCTATTGATAATTCACGATTTGCAGATTCTGAAATTATTCAATATGAAATCCAAGCTTTGGAATGGAGAAAGGAACTTGGTTTTTCAGAAGATGACATCGTGATTTTATTTGCTGGTAAATTTGAAGCAAAAAAGCAGCCTGATTTCTTACTGAAGGCATTTCAAAAGGCTAATAAAGACCGAGAAATCCCATTGAAATTTGTTTTAGTTGGACATGGTCCATTGGAAAACAAATTAAAAGACTTAGCTGAGAATGATAGGAATATTACAGTTTTACCGTTTCAAAATCAAAGTAAAATGCCAATATTATACAGATTAGGAGATGTTATTTGCTTACCTTCGAAGGGGCCAGGTGAGACTTGGGGATTGGCGGTGAATGAAGCAATGGCATCTAGAAGGCCTGTGATTGTGAGTTCAAAGGTAGGATGTGCATCAGATCTTGTTAGGGAGAATGTTAATGGTTTTGTTTTTGATTATAATAATCATTTAGCATTAGAAAAGATATTAACAGGTTTAAATAAACACGAGTTACAAATCCTGGGAAATAAAGCAAAACAAGACATTAAAGCCTGGAATTTTGAGACTATTGTAGGAGCAATAGAAAGGGAGATTCAGAATAACATTTAAATTAAGTTTTATGCAAAGGGAAAATCAAATTTCTATTTCAGTTGTGCTACCTTCCTATAGCGGTATGCCCTTGTTTAAAAAAGCATTGGAATCAGTGCTAAATCAGAAAGATGTTAGCTTTGAACTTTTGGTAGGGAACGATAACCCATTAGATGTTGAAACGAAGGCATATTTGGATAGTATTGAACATTCTAGTTTAAGAGTCTTTCATAATCCAGAGAATTTAGGCTTATTTGCTAATCTTAACAATTTAATACGAAATGTACGGGGAGAGCTTATTCATCTGTGGTCACAAGACGATATTATGAATGTTAATTGTTTGGCGGAAACGGTTAAATTTCATGAAGAACATCCCAATATAGCCTATGCCTTTTGCAGAGTTGAAGTGATTGATGAAAACGGGGAGATAATTGATAGGATGCCTATAAACACCAATGATACGATGAGCACTTTGACTCATGACTTAACATCGATCCTTACAGGAAGTGTGCCTGGCAATATTGCCAATGTGTCCATTAGAAAAACTGTTTTCGAACGTTATGGTTATTTTAGGGAAGATTTAAAATATTCAGGTGATTTTGAATTCTGGTGTCGTATAACAGATCAATTACCCGTAGGCATTATTCAAAAACATTTAATACAGTTAAGACGACATATGGGACAACTGAGTCGAAATCCGAATATGTGGATTTACCGCATTCATGAAAACGATGAGATACTTAAGACATTGATGGCTCGAGTTCCGGAGGATAAAAAAAAGTATTTAGAACGCGGTTTGTTATGGCGCGTGTATAACCAATATTTTGGACTATATTTAAATTTATTACGTTCAGGGGATATCAAAGAAGCCAAAGCGTTTTTAAAAGTGATTAAAAAATATAGTAGTGTGCCGGGGTTTTATCTCAGATATGGTTTTTTAAAGTTTCTGAATGTTTTTAAGAAGGATAAAAAATTTCAATATTGGTTGTATTATAGAAAGGCGTTTGATTAAGGGTGTTTAGGAGCAAAACGGCTGTTAAAGTAGTAAATAAAGGCAGAAAGATAGATGAGTAAATTAAGAAATGATACCTTTGATAAAATTTCAGGAGTATTGATTTTGTGGATGATAATTTATCATGCCTTTGGTTGGGGAGAATTAAAGGCATCCATTATTTATAATGTTTTATTAAAATTATTATTCTTTTTTATACCGTGGTTTTACTTTAAAAGAGGGATGTTTATAAAAACAAACCAAAAGTTTAGTAAAACCTTACAAAAAGAGGTTGAAAACCTTCTTGTACCGATGGTTGTCTGGATGTCAGTAGGGTATATAATTGTAAGGTTGCCTGAACTTTTTAATGGTAATTATTCAATTTTAAAAATACTGCTATCTCCAATATTTCATCTAATAAAGAGTGGAGAGACTGTTGGAAATAGCTCTTTGTGGTTTTTACTCTCTTTGTTTATTGCAAAAATGGTTATGTTTTTAGTACTAAAATTAAGCATTAAAAACATAGCGATCTTATCTGTAGGATTATTGGTTTTAGGTGCTGTTTTTAAAAATTTCAATCTGGTTTTACCTTTAGGAATTCATAATTTGCCTTTGGCTATTTTTTTTGTCTGTGCTGGTTATTTGTATAATAGATTGGAATTAATGCGTAAATTAAATAAACGTAGTTTGGTTATTTTATCAATTACTTTTTTGGCTTTATTCTTTTTTTATCCCAGTTATGTCGATTTTCATGTAAATCAGGTCTTCTTTGGTAATTATTGTTTATATGTTATTAATTCATTAATTGGAATAATTTTGAGTATAAATATTTTTAGATATATAAAGTCTAATTCTTTGGCTTGGATAGGGGAAAAATCCAAGGTATTTCTAGTGTTACATTGGCCAGTTTTTCAGTTAATCAAATTATTAAAGGTTTCAAATAATTACTTATATGTATTTGTGTTAATCTCAGTTGTGGCCATTTTATCTGTATTAGCTGCTAAATTTATTCCAGAAAAATATTTGGGATTGAATAATAAAAAAATCACTAATTCTATTTTTTTTATTAAAATTATTAGGGATTAATTATGAATGTTGAATAAGGTAGCAAATAGACCTTTTAAACTTTTTTTAATAAAGCTTAGACCCACATGCATTTAGATGATAATATCGCTATAATATTTACGCATATTCCAAAATGTGCAGGAACATCTCTAAGAGAGAGTATTATTGTAAATAATATAGAATCTTCTTTAATTTATCGATCAGGAAGTTTTAAAGAAATTTTATATTATAAAAATGATTTCAGGTATATCATAGGACATTGGCCATATGGTATAGAAAATTACTGTCATATTAATAACCCAGTTAGAAATAGGCAAAAGTTACATATAACATTTCTTAGGGAACCAATAGATCATTTAATTAGTTTCTTTTATTTTCAAAAACAACAAATTGGATATTCCGCTTACAAACATGAAATTGGTGATAAATCAATAGTTGAGTTTTATGAGAGTGTTCCAAGAGCATTAAATCTACAAACTAAATTTTGCGCAGGTGTTTTCTACGATCAATTATTCAGGAGGACGTCTAAGGCTGGGGCGAAGATTCAATTAAATAAAGCTAAACAAAACTTAATAAAAAGATTTGATTTCGTAGGCCAATTTGAAAATTATACTAATGATTTAGAGCTAATGGCTAAAACTTATAATTTAAAATTAGATATAACTCACAATAATGTAACTAAAACACATAAAAGAATAGCTATAAAAGATTTATCTTCAAAGGAACTCAATAAATTAAAAGAGTTAAATTCTTTAGATATGGAATTGTATAAATTTGCTTCTGAAAATTTCTTTAGTCAAAGATAAAGCAATAGGTAAAAGAGGATTTTATGCCAAAGCAGGTTTATTTTATTTCCGCAATTTTTATTATAGTATCGGCATTCGGTGATTATTTAGTTGAGATTTCCTCTGCCTTTTTAACTCTTATTTTTATTTTTAAGTTGTTTTGGAAAAAAGGGGTGCCTCCCGTTATATTGGGAGGGATGTTCTTTCAATGGTTTGCCGTTACATCAGGATATATATATTTATCTCTGTCCAGAGCAGAAATGGTAGATTTGTTATGGCGACCTGGATATTCTCTTAACTTTATAAATGTCACCTATTATTATAGTATTCTTGGATTAATTATTTTTTCATTTGGGACATGGCATGCTACTAAAAAGATAAATTATAACCCTATACCAAGAGATTTACTTGAAAAATATGACACTAAAAAGGCTATCATATTTTATGTCTCTTTTTCATTTGGTTCAGGAATCATCTTAAAAATATTGACATCCATAATTCCTGGTTTGGCAGCCCCTCTTACAACATTATTATACTTTAAATGGGTGTTGTTATTTTTAGTTGTTACCTTGGCATTTGTTAAGGATGAGTATAAAAGAGCAGTATTATCCATTATCCTATTTGAAGTGCTCTTAGGTTTTACTGGTTTTTTCTCGGCCTTTAAAGATATTCTTATTTTATTTCCAATTATTTTTATCACCAATCAGCGCATAGATAAACCGAAAAATATTTTGAAAATAGTATTTATTGCCATTTTGTTATTTAATTTAGGAGTTATTTGGACTGCTGTAAAAGAAGAATATAGGGAATATCTGTCAGGTGGTTTGGATAGCCAAGTGGTAAGGGTATCTAAACAGGAAGCATTTCAAAAATTTACAGATTTAGTTTCGAATGTTAAATCAGAAGATTACTCTGAGGGTATTGAAGGCATGATTAAGCGTTTTTTCTTTTTAGAATATTTCTCAGCGACGATTGGAAATATTTCTCAAAATACTGGCTTTACGGATGGAAAATATTGGATCGGAGCTCTTGAGCATGTTTTTATGCCAAGGATACTTTTCCCTAACAAGGAGTCAATTGACGATTCTGAACAAACAAGAGCCTTAACAGGAATTAATGAAGTGTCTGGGACTGAATCCGGCGTGTCAATTACTACAGGGTATATGGCTTCAGCCTATGCGGATTATGGTCCTATTTTTATGTATGTGCCAATTTATTTGTTAGGGTATTTATTAGGTTTTATTTATAAATATTTTTTAGAAAAAATAAAAAATCCACTTTGGGCTTATGGATTTTTGATTCCAATGTACTTTCTGTTTAATATATTTAGTAAGAATATTGTGAAAATTTCAGGGAATACCTTTATGTTTTTAATAGTATTCAGTTTAATTATCAAATTTGCCTTGCCAATAGTCGATAAACGACTTTTAAGAACCTAATTAAATTGTAGAGAGTTATTCTTTTAATTTTTTTGGATTATAATTTTAATTAAAAGTTAGTTGAGATTGTTTAGATAATGAGTATTCATTTTGTTTTTAGAAAAAAGTTACCACAATACAACAGTATAGAAGAGTTGTTTGCAGTTGTTGTATGCCATATTTCCAAAATATGTAAAGTGTCGTTGGCAGAAGTGTCTCATTCTGGAGCAAATTTACAGACGATTGTTAAAAATTTAAAATCTCATAGGGCTCCAGAGAGAAGTATCACTCATATTACAGGCGATGTGCATTATATGGCTTTGGTAACGGGAAACAGAACAGTGCTGACAATTCATGATGTTCAGTCAATTATAAAAGGGCCTTGGTTAAAGCAACAAATTATAAAATTGCTTTGGTTTTGGCTCCCAGCATTGTGTGTGAAAAAAATCACCGTGATATCAGAATTTTCCAAAAAGGAATTAAAAAAAGTCATCCCTTTTGCAGCTTCCAAAATCCAAGTGATTTATAACCCGGTAAATTCTCAGTTATGCTATACTCCGAAGGAATTAAATGTTCGGAAACCTCAAATTTTATTGTTAGGAACTAAACCCAATAAAAATTTGGAACGTACCCTAAAAGCTTTAAAAGAACTTAATTGTACTTTATTGATCATAGGGTTGCTCTCAGAGTCACAATTGAGTCTTTTGAAAGCTTTTGAATTTGAATATAATAATAAGTTTAATGTGTCATACCAGGAGATTGTGGATGCTTATACAAAATGTGATCTGGTGTTATTTGCTTCCACATATGAGGGGTTTGGGATGCCAATAATTGAAGCCCAGGCAATTGGTCGTCCAGTGATCACTTCAAACATGGGGGCGATGAAGGAAGTTGCTGGAGCAGGAGCTTGTTTAGTGAATCCTAATAGTGTGAACTCTATTCGTGAAGGAGTGAAAAGGGTCCTTGATGACGAGGCCTATAGACAAAATTTAATTGTTTCAGGATTAGAAAATGTTAAGAGGTTTCAGTTGGATGTAATTGCGGAGCAATACCTAGCTTTGTATCAAAGTTTATAAGCTTGTTGGAATGGAAGACAAACTACAAAAGAAAGTTTTAATAGTTACAGATTGGTTTTTGCCAGGGTATAAAGCTGGCGGGCCGATACAGTCCATCAACAACTTATTGGCAAAATTGGGCAAGGAATATCAGTTTACCATTCTAACCTCAAATAAGGATTTGGGTGACACACTTCCATATCCGAATATTGAATATAATAGAATTTTGGATAAGGGTCGTTATAGGATTATGTACTTGGATGAAGCGCATCAAAACTATAGTTTTTATAGGTCAATTTTGAATAACGAGAGTTTCGATTTGGTGTATCTAAATTCTTTGTTTTCATTCAAGTTCTCAATTTTGCCGTTAAGGGCTGCCTTAAGGGCTAATGTTAAAGTAATTTTGGCTCCTCGAGGAATGTTGGGTAAGGGCGCTTTAAAAATTAAGCCCTTAAAGAAACAAGTTTTTCTGAAAGGTTTTAAAATGTTAGGCTGGCATAAAAAAATAGTATGGCATGCAACTGCCGTTAGCGAACAACAGGAGATTTTTCGAAATTTTGGAAATGGAATCCGTTGTAAAATAGCTTCAAATCTACCACAAAGATCATTAGATTATGCTCCAAGAGCCAAGGAAAAAGGGGATTTAAAGTTATTCTATCTATCTAGAATACATCCTAAGAAAAACTTGTTGGGGGCATTACGATTATTAAAAGGGATAGATTCTAGGACATTTGTGGAATATACTATTATTGGTCCAGTTGATGATCCTGCATATTGGAAGGAATGTCAAGAGGAAATAAAAAAGATGCCATCGAATATAAAAGTAGAATATGTCGGAGCAGTACCACATGCCAATTTGCAAAACGTATTAAATAATCAGCATGCCTTGTTGTTGCCTACTTTTAATGAGAACTACGGTCATGTTATTGTAGAATCCTGGCAAAATGGTTGTTTAACCATTATTTCAGACCAAACCCCTTGGAGGGATTTGAATACAACAGAGATTGGTTGGGATATTCCTTTGGATTCTATAGGTGAATTTAAAAGAGTTATTGAATATTGTGCTCAAATGTCCCAAGAGGATTTTGATAAGAAGTCAAAAAAAGCCTTTATGTTTGCAAAGGACTATTTTGACAATCCAAAAATATTAAATGCAAATAGAGAATTATTTAACAAATAAAAATATACATGAAGCGTATTTTAATAACAGGAGGAGCAGGATTCGTTGGTTCTCATTTATGTGAACGTTTGCTGAATGAAGGCAATGAAGTGATATGTTTGGATAATTATTTTACAGGTAGTAAAAAAAATATCGAGCATTTAATGGATCATCATTACTTTGAATTAGTACGTCATGATGTGACTCAACCTTATATGATCGAGGTGGACGAAATTTACAATTTGGCATGTCCGGCTTCTCCTGTACATTATCAGTACAACCCTATCAAGACTATCAAAACGTCAGTGATGGGCGCCATCAATATGCTGGGCTTGGCAAAACGTGTTAAGGCCAGAATTTTGCAGGCATCCACTAGTGAGGTGTATGGCGATCCTTCGGTGCATCCACAACCGGAATCCTATTGGGGAAATGTGAATCCAATTGGTTTGCGTTCTTGTTATGATGAAGGAAAGCGTTGTGCGGAAACTTTGTTTATGGACTATCATATTCAGAATGATGTAGATGTTAAAATCATTCGTATTTTCAATACATACGGACCTAACATGAATCCAAATGATGGTAGAGTGGTGTCCAATTTTATTGTTCAGGCTTTAAAGGGAGATGATATCACCATTTTTGGAGATGGTACTCAAACACGTTCCTTTCAGTATGTAGATGATTTGGTTGAAGGAACTATTAGGATGATGAGTAGTAGGGATGGTTTTATGGGGCCTGTTAATATTGGGAACCCAGGAGAGTTTACCATGTTGGAATTAGCCGAAAAGGTACTGAAATTAACCAATTCAAAATCCAAGTTAATTCATTTGCCATTGCCTAAAGACGATCCTATGCAACGTAAACCGAACATTTCTTTAGCTCAAAAGGAATTGAATGGGTGGGAGCCAAAGGTGCATTTGGAAGAGGGGCTGGTGAAAACCATCGCCTATTTTGATCAACTTTTAAAAGAGGCCTAGTTGTTGAAAACAGACTTGTCAACATACAATAACGATTGGTACCAGCCTGGAAACCCATTGAAGCGTTTAAGTTGGTATATTGTTAATGCATTGTTTTTTGTGAATCCTTTGAATCCGTCTTCGGGTTTGAAGGTTTTCCTTTTAAGGATGTTTGGAGCTCAAGTGGGAAAAGGAGTGGTAATCAAACCGGGGGTTAATATTAAATATCCACGGAAATTGACGATTGGTGATTTTTCCTGGATTGGAGAAAAGGTTTGGATCGATAATTTAGCAGAGGTGACTATTGGAAGTAATGTGTGTGTATCGCAAGGAGCCATGTTGTTATGCGGGAATCATAATTACAAAAAGCCTTCTTTCGATTTGATTATAGGAAGTATAACGGTTGAAAACGGTGCTTGGGTAGGTGCTAAATCTGTTGTGTGTCCTGGAATAGTTTTGAAAGAGCATAGTGTGCTCGCTGTAAATTCAGTGGCCACAAAAGATTTGGAGTCTTTTGGGATTTATCAAGGTAATCCCGCTGTATTGCTTAGAAAAAGAATAATAGAGTAAATGAAAGTATCCATTATAACCGCTACCTATAATAGCGAAGCAACTATTGAGGGATGTATAAAATCGGTCTTATCTCAAGATTACCCTAATATTGAGTATATTATTATTGATGGTGCTTCTTCAGATCACACCTTGTCTATAATAAATTCTTATAAGCAACAGTATACTAACATTGTACTGGTTTCAGAATCTGATAAAGGGATATATGATGCCTTGAATAAAGGAATTAAAGCCGCAACAGGAGATGTTGTTGGCTTTTTGCATTCAGATGATTTTTTTAATTCCACCTGTACTATAGGGAATATAGTCGCTACCTTTTCTGAAGGGGCTACTGATGGGGTTTATGGTAACTTAGATTATGTTAGCTCCAAGGACACAAACAAGATAGTTAGACATTGGCAAAGTCAACCATTTTCTAAAAGCCTTTTGAATCGCGGATGGATGCCAGCGCATCCTACGGTATTTCTAAAAAAGGAGGTTTATACAAAACACGGTTTGTTCAATACGGAGTTTAAAATTGCCGCAGATTACGATATGATGCTTCGCATTTTTTGTGATAAAACATTGCAATTTAAATATTTGCCTGAAGTTATAACAAAAATGAGGGTTGGAGGAGCTAGCAATAGAAGTTTAAAGAATATAATCACAAAATCTATGGAGGATTATCGAGCCCTTAAATTTAATAAACTCTCTTTTCCTATTTGGTCTTTAGTGCTTAAAAATTGTTCTAAAATCCCTCAATTTTTTAAAAAACCTTAAGTTCTAAAACTTCTTATTTGGCGGATACTTAGTTAAGAAGGTATAGTTTGTTAACATTTTGATAGATAGACTTTTCAACATTGTGCTAATTGTTTTTTAGAGATAATCCAAAATAAATTTTTCATTTTTTTTTAGGCTTATAATTGTGAAAAAAAATCAATACATGCCTGAATATTAAATAATTATAAAAAAAAAGTTATTATAGATGAAATGCAAAGATTAATAATTTGAAAGTTGTATTTTTGTTATCCTTATTACAGCTATTAACAATTATCTTAACAACCATGAATCCGATTATTTATAATTTTTTTAGGGGCGATTATGTTTACCTGTGGTTGCTTGTGCCAAGTTTCTTGGCGTTTATCATTTCTTTTTCTGCATTGCCAGTAGTTATTCACGTGGCAAAAACAAAACATCTTGTGGATGAGCCTGGGATAAGGAGCGTTCATAAAAAAGGGATTCCAACCTTGGGTGGAGTTGGAATTTTTCTAGGGATATCGGTGGTACTTTCCTTATTGGGAAGTATGTTGTATGACAACAAAATTTTGACGCTTTTAGCAGGGCTCATAGTCTTATTTTTTCTTGGAATTAAAGATGATTTGTTGGTTCTGTCACCTAGGAAAAAGTTTATAGGCCAAGTATTTAGTTCCCTAGTGGTTATTATGATTACGGATATTCGAATTATGAATTTTTCTGGTATTTTTGATGTTGGAGAATTACCTTATGCAATATCTGTGTTGTTTACATTGTTTGTTTATGTGTTGATTATAAATGCCTATAATTTGATTGATGGTGTCGATGGGTTAGCAGGTTGTATAGGGCTGCTTGCAAGTACTTGTTTTGGGATGTTTTTTTGCATGACCGAGCAGTTTGTTCTAGCTGCAATTTCTTTTATTACAGTTGGAGCCTTGTTGCCATTTTTAAGACATAATTTCTCGAGTAGACAAAAAATTTTCATGGGTGATACCGGGTCTATGATTATTGGATTTTTACTAGCCTTTCAAGCCGTAAATTTTATTTGGTATAGTCAAATACAAGAAGCTAATTCATTCAGTAATTCGGCTCCGGTCATCGCTTTGGCCATATTGTTTTTTCCATTATTTGATACATTTAGGGTATTTTGTATCCGTATGTTTATATTGAAGAAAAGTCCATTTCATCCGGATACAAATCATATCCATCATCGTATCATAGGGAATGGTTTTAAGCATTGGCAAACTACCTTTATCATTTCAATAACTTCTCTAATGATTGTATTAATTTCTGTGAATGTATTATTCTTACCTATTGGTTGGCAGTTGGTATTGTTAACTAGTATTGGGACTATTGCATTTATGAGTATCATGCGATTAAGGTTAATTAAAGTTAAAGGGCAGATAAAGCTGAAATTTAAGCTTACCTAAAAAACATTTAAATCCTTATCTAGACTTCTACAATCGTTTGGTACGTATTCAAATTGTAGGTATATTTGTTTGTGAAACGAATAAAGGATAAACTATAATGTTTACCTTTCCTAATAATTCTAAACAGTACTAAATGAAACTACTCCTCAAGGGGATTATCCTTTGTTTGCTTGCTACTTCCTGTTCCACAAAAAAGCAGGTATTATATTTTCAAGATATTGATGAGGTTGTAAAAACTGTAGAATACCCTAATAGTACTATTCAGGTAAATGATTTATTGAAAATTAATGTCAGTGCTCTAGAGCCAACTGCGGCTGAACCTTATAACAAAAGATCTAATGTTGGAGTGCAATCTAGTGGTGGTAATTCTAATCAAGCCAATATGGATGCTTATCTCGTGTCAACAGAGTATACAATTTTGTTTCCTATATTAGGATATATAGATGTCCGTGATAAAACGACAACTGAATTGGAAAAACATATTACTAATTTATTGGTTGAAGGGGGGCATTTAAAAGCTCCTACAGTAAGCGTTCGTATTGTAAACGGAAAGTTTACGGTGTTGGGAGAAGTCAAATCTCCTGGGATGTATACGTTTGATGAGCAGAGCATAACACTTACTCAGGCCTTGGGGATGGCAGGTGATTTAACGATCAAAGGAAAACGGAAGGATATTGTAGTTATAAGGGAGGAATCTGGAATCCGCGAGGTGGCCCACATTGACATGACATCTACAGATTGGTTTAATAGTCCTTTTTATTATATTAAACAAAATGATGTAATTGTGGTCGATCAAAATTATTCGGCCGTCAAGAAGGCTGGAATTATTGGTGATCTTGGGGCGCTGTTGGGAATTGTTTCCTTTTCTATAAGTCTTGCATTGTTACTATCTAGATAAGCATTAAATGACAAATTCTACCTCAAAAATACCAAATAACGATTCTAAGATTGATTTAAAAGAAGAATTAAGTAAATACCTAAGCCATTGGCCTTGGTTTTTACTTTCAATTGCTGTGGCTGTCTTGGTGGCTTATTTTTATTCCAGATATACGCCAGATACTTTTAGGACAACCGCCAAGATACGCGTTTTGGATGAAGGAAAAGGACTTGAATTGCCTACATCGGCTTTCGTGTTTAAACGCTCTTCTATTAACTTAGATAATGATATGGAACTCATTAAATCTAAGCGTTTATTAACGAAGGTTGTGGAAGATTTAAATTTAACAATTACGTATACTCAAATTGGAAAATTTCGCGATACCGAATTATGGCCTGCTCCATTTAGAGTGGTGGAAAGATCGAAGACATCTCTGGCCGGATTGACCTTTACAATTGAAGTTGTATCAGGTGGGTATGTGATTAGCAATGAACAAGAAAAGTATTCTGATTTTAGTGTAAAAGGATATGTTGTTAATGCAGGGGAGTATGGATTGCCTTTTTCTATTATACCTAGGTCTGAGTCAGAAATGGCCAGGAATATTGGGAACCTTTATTTAGTAAGGTTTGGTTCGATTGGAGGTGTTGCCAGGAGTTTAGCTTGGCAATTACAAATTGGGCGACATAATAGTAGTGGAGATATTTTAACGATTAGTTTAAATGGAACCAATAAAAAGAAATCGGAAGATATTATTAATAAAGTGGTGGAGCAATTCAATCTGGACGGAATTCAAGATCGTCAATTAGTGCATAAAAGAACCATGGATTTTGTGGATGACCGTTTTGTTTTTTTAGCTACAGAATTGGACTCTATTGAAAAAGAAAAGGAAGATTTTAAGGTGAATCACAATTTGATTTCTATTGAAGCGGATGTAGGCTTTAGTATGGGGAGGAAGGTAGAGTCTGATCAAGCAGTATTTGATTTGGAAACCCAAAAGGCTTTAGCGGAATTTTTAAAGGAATCTCTCAATACTGGAGACGGATTTAATTTGTTGCCAGAGAGTATCGGCTTGGAGGATACCAATGCTAATAATTTAATTGTTCATTACAATGTCTTGGTGCAAGAAAGGGATGATTTGATAGTCAGTGCAGGAAGCGGGAATCCAAGGGTTATTAGTCTTGAAGAAAACCTGGAGAAAATACAAGACAACTTAAATGAGTCTATAAATAATTATTTGGATCAACTTAAGGTTGCCGAATCACAAATTAAACGTAGGAAAATTGAATCTCAGGGTTTAGTTGCTAGTGTCCCTGAGAAGGAAACGCTGCTAAGGGCTATCGAGCGCCAGCAAAAAATAAAAGAGACCTTATATCTGTTTTTACTTCAAAAACGAGAGGAGGCTGCAATTAATTTCGCGATTACAGCAGACTCTATTAAGGTTTTGGATAATGCGACTACTTCGGGGCCTATTTCTCCTGATAGAAATAAGATTTACATTATGGCAATTTTGGCTGGTTTGTTAATTCCTCTAGGAATTATCTATGGAGTGAATTATTTGGATACCAAAATACATGGGAAGAATCAGTTAGAAAGGCAAGTGCCTGAAATTCCGGTGATAGGGGAGATTCCTTTGGTAGAGGATCAAAAGTTATTTTTAAATGCGCATGACAAAAGTATGTTGGCTGAATCCTTTAGAATCTTAACTACGAATGTTAATTACGCATTAGGAAAAAAGGGTGGCTCAGCTAAAATAGTATATGTGACTTCGACAATTAAAGGAGAAGGGAAAACCTTTGTGGCTACTAATTTAGCCTTGGCTTTTGCTAGTGTAAATCATAAAGTACTGCTTATTGGTGCAGATTTAAGGAACCCTCAATTACATAATAATTTAAAATTGAAGAAAACAGATAAGGGCCTTTCCGATTATTTGTTTGATACTACTATGGATTATAAGGATTTGATTATTCATCCTAAGATTGTAAATAGACAAAATTTCAGTGTTTTGCTGGCAGGGACTATACCTCCAAACCCGTCAGAGTTATTTGTTAATGGTCGATTTGAAACTATGTTGGAAGAATTGAAAAAGGGGTATGATTATATTGTTATTGATACCGCTCCAACCTTATTGGTAACAGATACGTTATTAATTTCTCAATACTCGGATGTCACGTTATACGTAACAAGATCTAACTATACCGATAAGAATATTTTAGATTTTTCAAAGGAACTCAATCGGGACCAAAAACTTAAAAACTTGAATTATGTTCTTAATGGTGTAGGGGGATTGAAGTCAAAGGGCTACGGGTATAACTATGGGTATGGTTACGGTTATGAAGCCTATAATGAAAAATTACTTTGGTACAAACGTATTTTCTCGCGAGTATAATTTTCTTTGGATTCTTTTTTTTAAAAGACTTGTTTTAAGATGTATGCTGAATAAATTAGGATTCGTAAATAATATTTAAAGGCTGCCTTAGCGATTGCCTATTGTATCATTTTATTTGAATTTCAATTGATTACTTGGATATGTTTGAGAACTACTTAATGAATTTACCTAGAGAGTTAAATAAAAATGCCTTCATTTTAATGAAGGCATTTTTATTTACTTTGTTTATGAGAGCTTACTAATACCAAAGGTATAGGAATGTAAGGGAGTGTTGAATATGATTACTATTAATAGGCTGTGTATCGGCAGCAAATTTTCCAACCGTTTGAATACGAACTCCAAATTGTTTATCAAACCAAAAATTGAAACCTAAACCAGTGTTTAAGGTGACATTACTATCATTTTCGAAAAAAGGAGCGCCAACTCCTAAAATGACATAGGATTCAAACCAATTATTAAAAGGGGATTCATAGATTAAATGATCAAAGAAAAATTTTCCGTTAATATCTAGGGCAAAATAAACATAGTCTTGGTCTATTGTAAGATAATCTTGCTGATTGCTGGCGCTAATTTTATTTAAGGAAATAGCTAATTCTGTGCCAAACAATTCACTCCATTTGCGCTCAACACCAAACATGATGGGTAAGTCTGTATTCCAGTCTTTTGTTTTAAAAGGACTTTTAAAGCGTCGTCCATCGTTGTCAACAAAGTTGATTCCCAAACTTACAGCCCAATGGTCGTAAGATGTACCCCTCATTATTTGGGATTTTGCAGAGAAAATTCCGATGAATAGAAATAAAATAACGGTAAACTGTTTCATTCTGGTCTGGTTTGCTAGTGTATTAAAAATCTGTAAAAAGCAGGAATAAAGTTAGGTATTTATTTTTAAAAATAGCAACAAATAGCTTCACTTTGTAAAAATACCCAAATCAACTTCTGTAAGAATGAAGAATTGAATAAGTCTCATGAAATTAGCTTTTTAATTTTTAAATTCTCAATTATTTTAAATGTAATTAACCGTTTGCTAAGTCTTTAAGATCTTTAATTGTGGCTAAGGGAGTCGTACTTTTAAAAACAAAACTGCCGGCAACCAATACATCAGCTCCTGCGTCAACTAATGCTTTAGCGTTTTTGCTTGTGACACCTCCGTCAATTTCAATTTTTGTATCTGCACCTTTGCGAATAATTAAGTCTTTTAACTGCTTAACTTTTGTATAAGTGTTTTCTATAAAGCTCTGACCCCCAAAACCAGGGTTCACACTCATGATGCATACTAAATCGATATCATTGATTGTATCTTCTAAAACATTAACGTTTGTATGAGGGTTCAATGCTACACCTGCTTTCATTCCTTCGGTTTTAATGGCTTGAAGCGTTCTGTGTAAATGTGTACAAGCTTCATAGTGCACGGTAAGGTTATTAGCCCCTAGTTCAGCGAAAGTTTTGATGTATCTATCTGGGTCGATAATCATTAAGTGGACATCTATGGTTTTCTTAGCGTGTTTGGTAATGGCTTCCAAAACCGGCATTCCGTAGGAAATGTTTGGAACAAATACACCATCCATAATATCAATATGAAACCAATCGGCATCACTACTATTTACCATTTCGATATCTCTTTGCAGATTGGCAAAATCGGCAGCCAAAACGGACGGTGCTATTAATTTAGAACTCATGATTTTAACGTGTATAAAAGTTTTTGCAAAAGTAGTCAAAAAAATAAACCCCCGGTAATCAGCCGGGGGTTCTTTCATCAATCAAAAAACGAACAGTTATGTGTAACTGTTAGTTACCGTAATTTAGTCGTAATTATCATTAATTACTAACCTAAATATGTTTTCAATATTTTGCTTCGTGAAGTATGTTTCAACCTACGAATGGCTTTTTCTTTAATTTGACGGACTCTTTCTCTAGTTAAATCGAAAGTTTCGCCTATTTCTTCAAGTGTCATTGGGTGTTGATCTCCCAAACCAAAATATAAACGGATGACATCTGCTTCACGGGGTGTAAGCGTTTCCAAAGCACGCTCAATTTCAGTACGTAAAGATTCGTGCAATAAATCTTTATCTGGGTTTGGAGATTCTCCACTTCGCAATACGTCATACAAATTAGAGTCTTCTCCCTCAACCAATGGCGCGTCCATACTTACATGACGGCCAGAATTTTTCATGGATTCTTTAACGTCATTAATGGTCATGTCCAATTCCTTGGCTATTTCTTCTGCACTTGGAGGGCGTTCATGACTTTGCTCCAAAAAAGCAAAAGTTTTGTTGATTTTATTGATAGAACCAATTTTATTCAATGGTAAACGAACAATTCTAGATTGCTCAGCCAAAGCTTGAAGAATGGATTGACGAATCCACCACACAGCATAAGAGATAAATTTGAAACCTCTTGTTTCGTCAAATCTTTGGGCTGCTTTTATTAATCCTAAATTACCTTCGTTGATCAAATCGGGTAGGGTTAACCCCTGGTTTTGATATTGCTTTGCCACAGAAACCACAAAACGCAAATTGGCTTTTGTTAATTTTTCCAAAGCTACTTGGTCACCTGCTTTGATGCGTTGAGCCAATTCTACTTCTTCATCGGCGGTAATCAAATCTACCTTTCCTATCTCCTGCAAATACTTGTCTAATGAAGCAGTTTCTCTATTGGTAACCTGCTTGGTAATTTTAAGTTGTCTCATTTAAGATCCTCTAATTAAAGCGTGAATTTAAAGTTGCTAAGTGGTTATACGTAAGTTCCCGATAAAATGTTACAAGGAATTAAATTTTTATCAGCTTTTTGTCATTAAGATTAATGGCATCTAGCATTTCGTTGGTAAATTTATAATGGCCTCTGGTGGTAATAAGTCTGAATCTGTGAGATTTAAGGTTGCTCAGTGTGTTTAAAAATAACCACTTCGATTTTAATAGGTTGGGTTTTGAAGATTTAAGACCAATATCAAAAATATGTTTTCTGCCTTCTTTTTCGGCAACAATGTCTGGGGTAATTACAATATCACTTCCTACTTTAGAGTAAGATTTAGGGGATTCATATCCCACAAGGTCGGCTTTAATGTTCTCGAAACCATGCTGTTTTAGGTAATCTACCGAGTCATTTAGAAATTCTGAATATTTATCTTTGTCTGTGTAAATCATAACTAACAATATAGTAAAAAAAGTGAAAATGACAAATATTTGAGAATGTTTAACTTTTTTTGTTAAAAAATTGATATCTTAATTACTCTCTTTACGAACTTAATAATGGCTATTGTCAATGTTTCAATACCATGTAATTTGAAATGGATCTAATAGCTGTCATCAATTTTTTGTTAATCGCTGGTGTTATTCAGGGGTTTGTTTTCAATCTAGTCACGCTTTTTTTTAAGAAAAAATTCAATAAGGTTGTTGTGTACCTCAATTTAACCGTTTTTTTTATTTCCTTAAATAACCTTCAGGCGTGGCTTGGAGAAAATGGATTTTCTTCAAATAATTTTCTTATCAAAGAACTGTTGGTGCCGTGGTATGTGTTTATTTTACCCGTATTTTATGCTTTTTTATTACATTTTTTACAAGTAAGAAATCAGTTTAGAAGCTATATTAAATTTACGGTTATTCTATTTTCTGTTGAGGTTATAGTACGGCTTTGCTTGATTAGCTATGTCTATTATCATGTTGAAGGAAGGGACAATCATCTTATTTTAGTGTATACCTCTTGTGAAGAAATTTTAAATCTACTTTTCACTTCTTTTATTTTCTATAAATCATGGACATTAGTTTTTAGTAAACAAGATAAGTATAAAGATTTCCTAACTTATGATGATATAGCTTGGGTTAAAATTTTTTTAAAACTTGGTGTATTCATCATGGTGCTTTGGATTATTTCTATTGGAATTTATGTGCTGGTTTACAAAATTAATGGTAATGAAGAGGCCTACTATCCGTTAAGGTTAGGTACTTCGATACTTTTATATTGGATAGGGTATCAAGGTTTTTACAGGTACAATGTAGTGCAGGATCGAATTTTTTTAAGGCGTTCTATTGCCAAAAGAAATGATGAGTTGCAACTCTACAGCTTGTTGGAGCCCAATCCGGAATTGATGGAAAAGTATTTGGCCGAATTTCAAACCATCAACGAATATATTGTGGATAACCAGCGGTATCTAGATCCTCAGTTAAATATGAATATTTTAGCTCAAGAGATGAACATTAGTACTAGCCATTTTTCGAAATTGATAAACACCTTTAGCGGGTATAGTTTTCCTGATTATATTAATACTTTAAGGATAGAGCAATCCAAGAAATTATTAGCAGATGAAAGTTTTAACCAGTATACTATCGTCGCCATAGGGCTTGAATGTGGCTTTAATTCTAGATCAACTTTTTACTCGGCTTTTAAAAAGTTTACTTCACTAACTCCAACGCAATACCGCGAAAAATTCACTTGACATTGTCCGAAATTATCGTTGGACATCCAATTTTTTACAAGTTAGAGTATCTTGGATACGTATAAAATTATTGTGATATACATTTGAAATATCAACAATCAAAAGCATATGTCATGATACCGCTAACAATTTTGTTCATCATAAGAAAACTAAAGATTAAAATGATAATAATTGGCATAATTCAGAATTTTTTAAAGTCTGTACCCAAGGTGGCAATGGCAGTATTTTCAATGTTGTTTTTTGTGGCTATGGTTATGTCTCCTGAATCTGATGACTCAAATCACAAACAAACCTTAGAGTTCAATGTTTTTAAAAACAATAGGCTTATTGGAGAAATTAGCATTACCAAGCAAAATAACGGGACAACGGTTGTTTATAACCTTGACAGTAAACTACAAGCAAAATTCTTTATGGGGGTTGAAATTGTGGGTAGGGAAAAAGCAGTATTTAGGAATGGTGTACTAGTTTATTCGTCCATTTATAGAAGTTTGAACAACAAGGTTCAGGTTGATAAGGAAATTACCTTTGGAAATGACTCATATTTAGCAATTGAAAACCGAGAAAATATCCGGTCATCATTGGATGATATTAAAGAGAATTTGGTTGGACTATATTTTAAGGAGCCAAAGGGAGCCAATGAGGTTTACTGCGATAATCAAAATGAAATGGTACCTGTTGAAGCTGTTTCTAAAGGGGTATATAAAGTCCGATTTTCAGCCACAAAGTACAATACTTTTCATTACGATAATGGAGCTTGCTCTATGGTAGAAGCAGTAGGCCCAATGTTTAGTGTTACTATTATACCAGCAAAGTCATGAAGGCTAGCCTTAACATATGGATTCTGATGTTTTTGAGTTTTATAATCTATTTTATCCTAGGTTTTGTCTATAAGAAATTTAAAGTAGGTAATATTCAAAACGGGCTAATGAAATGCAATGGTTTGTGTTTGTTGAATGCTAAACATGTATTGGGGATAATACTATTTGGTGCTATATATTACATTCTTTATCCCGATTTCAGAGTATTAATTCATGTTATCCAAGTTCCAAGGTTTCAAGTCTTGCTACCTATGATATTGGTGGTAGTGCTTAGTGCTTATTTGTCTGGCCTTTCAGTATCACGGATGAAGGGTCAGTTCGCGGTACCCAAAGAATACAGCTATTTAGAGGCTATTTTCTATTTTATGTTTAGAGGTGCTTTTTTGTTGGCGTATGAGTTCTTTTTCAGGGGAATTTTGTTTTATGAGTCTTTAGAAACCTATAACCTTACACTATCCATTATTATTAATACATCTCTGTATGTACTCATACATGCTTTTGATAGTCAGAAGGAAATCTTTGGAGCCATTCCATTTGGGATAGTTTTGTGCCTGTTCACTTATTATACAAACAGTATTTGGCCCGCATTTATTATTCATTTGGCCCTGTGTTTAACCTACGAAATTTCTTTGTTCAATATTATCAATTTTAAAACACAGAAGTCATGAAGGTATTTTTAACAGGAGCGACGGGTTATGTAGGTCATGAGTTAGCGCTGGCATTGGCTCAGAATGATATTAAAGTGCATGCTCTGGTGCGGGATTTAAAATCATCCAAAATCCCAAAGCATAAAAATATTAGCTTGTTACTCGGTGATATCAGAGATTATGATGCAATTGAAACAGCAGTTAGAGGATGTAAATATGTGTTTCATGCGGCAGCTTACACTAATTTAAGAGATTCAAATATTGAGGAATTTTATCAAATTAATGTGATAGGTACTCATAATGTACTGAAAGCATCTTATAAAAACAGGGTGAAAAGAGTGGTGTGTACGAGCACCCTTGCTGTTTTTGGGCCTTCACTAAAGGATATTGCAATAACAGAAAATCAACCAAGGTTGGCTTCATACTCTAACCATTATGAGTTGACCAAAAGCATGTCTGAAGAAGTCGTTTTTGAATTTGTTAAAAAAGGACTGCACTGTTCAATACTTAATGTGACTAAAGTGTTTGGCCCAGGAGTAGAGACTTTTTCAGGAGGAGTAAATAGGTTCATCAAAAAAATTATGAAAAGTGATATACTGGTGGTGCCATCAAAACTTGATGTGGTTTCCAATTATGTCTTTATTTCCGATGTTGTAAAGGCACATATGCTTGCATTGAGATATGGGGAATCTGGTGAGAAATATATCGTAGGGGGTGAAAATTTGAGTTATGAAAATTTGTTTGTCAATATTATTAAAGCGACCAATTCTAAGGTAAAACTGATAAAAATAAATTATCGACTTATAAGAACAGGACTAAGCGCGGTCAACATTATTAAAAGAATAGTAGGAGGAGCCTCAGGAGTTACGACTACTGTTTTGGATTCGTTATTTGTAAATAGAATTTCAAGTTCTCAAAAGGCAATTTCAAGACTTCATTACCGTATAACGCCTTTTAATAGAGGGTTACAATTAACATTGAGGCAATTTAATAAATGAAACTATGGACTCACATACTTTAATTACAGGCGCAAGCAGCGGATTTGGAAAAGCTCTAGCCTTGGAGCTCGCAGAAAGAAAGAGGAATTTGGTTCTAGTCGCTTTGCCATCTTCCGGTGTGATGGAATTAGCGCAGTTCATACGGCTTCATTACGGAGTGCAAGTGGAAGGATTGGAATATGATTTAAGTTTGACGGGTAATTGTGAAGCATTGTATGAATCAGTTAAAAAGAAGGGTGTCTTGGTCGATTGTTTAATCAATAATGCTGGCGTTTTGAGTGAGGGATTATTTGAGACTTTAAATCATAATTATCTTGTGAATCAAATAAACGTAAATGTTACCGCACCAACGTTGTTGTGTAGGCTGTTCTTGGAGGACTTGAAAATGACTCCCAATGCATCAATTTTGAATGTTTGCAGCATGGCTAGCTTTTTTTGCTTACCTAAGAAGCAAGTGTACGGTGGAACAAAATCTTATTTGATGTCATTTTCAAGAAGTCTTTCAAAAGAATTGAAACCCTATAATATTTTGGTATCTGTAGTCTGTCCAGGAGGGCTTAACACAACAACAAGATTATGTGTTCAGAATTTAAAACTAGGATGGATTTCAAGAAGTACTATTCTAAACCCAGAGGTCGCGGCCGGCATAACTTTAGATAGATTTTTTAAGAGACATACTATAATTGTACCAGGGAAATTGAATAAAGCTTTGAGGTTCTTGGATAGCATCTTGCCCTTATGGTTTAAAAATAAACTTATAAATAGGGCAATGGAAAACTTGATGGCCACCCCCAATATTTTTGCTTAACTCTTTTTAGAAAAGGTATAATTTCAATTTTATGGTTTGAATTTTTAGGAAGAAAGTAAACAAAACTGTCGTAGCCTTATATCCAATAAATAAAATGGAATATTCAAAATGATATGTAGTTCGGAATGAGAAGATCGTTTAAAATACCAACGGTTGGGCAGTAAAAAAGCCCCAATGAAAAATTGAGGCTTAAGATTATTGATAGGTGTGAGCCAAATTACTTTCTAATATGACCATCTCCAAAGACATAGTATTTATTGGTGACCAACTGTTTCAGACCTAATGGGCCTCGGTGATGCAGTTTGTCTGTACTAATGGCCAATTCGGCCCCAACACCCATTTGCCCGCCGTCCGTAAATCGGGTGGATGCATTGTGATATACGGCAGCACTGTCCACTTGTTCCATGAACTTGGCGGCATTTGAATTGTTTTCAGTCAAGATTGCTGCGGAATGCCCTCCGGAGTATTTGTTGATCATTGCAATAGCTTCCTCCTCATTGTCAACTTCTGCCAATAGAATCTTTAAAGCCAAGAACTCCTCATACCAAGTTTCTTCATTCGGCACTGTAGGGGCACTGTCAATTACTTTTGCAATGTTTTTGTCAACAACGATGTCTACATTCAAATTAGACAGTACTTTTTGTAATTCTGTCAATTTATTTTCATAGTCAGGAATGTGTTTGTCGATAAGCACTTTATCCAAGGCATTACAACCTGAAATTTTATCGGTTTTGGCATTAACTATTACCTTGACGGTTTTGTCCCAATCGGCATCTTTCGCAACATACAAAAAGTTGTTTCCGCGGCCGCTTACCAAGACAGCACAGGTAGCATTATCCTTTACAAACTTAATAAGGCGTTCACCTCCCCGGGGAACAATCAAGTCTAATTTCTCTGTTGGATTTTTCAGGAATTCTCTGGTTTCTTCTCGTTGTAAGTGCAGTAACCTAATCCAGTCTTTGCTTAAACCATGTTCCTCCAAGGCTTCATGCCAACATTGTTCTAGCGCAATATTACTATTTAAGGCTTCCTTACCTCCTTTAAGTAGAATTTTGTTGTTGGCTTTAAAGGCTAAAACAGCAGCTTCAATAGTCACATCTGGTCTTGATTCATAAATGATTAAAATAGTTCCAAAGGGAGCTGTTTTGTTGGTTATTTTTAGACCGCTATCCAAAGTAAGGTCAGAGATGGTTTTTCCAACGGGATCTTCTTGGTTTCTTACTTCTTTTATAGCCTGTATCATGCCGTCTATTTTATGGTTGTCAACCACTAGACGGTCATAAAGTGCTTGGTCATCTTTGTTGAAAGCGTCAAGGTCTTTTTGGTTCGCTTCCAAAATCTGTTCTCGTTTCTTATTGATAATTGAAATCATGGAATCGAGAACCTTATTTTTTATTTCAGAACTTAAAAGTTTCATGTTTTTTGTTTTTAATGTATAAATTTAGTTCCCACTTCTTTGTCATCAATAATGTCTACAATAACATTTTCACGTTTACCATTGGCAATGTATGTGGGAATATCTTTCTTGGCAGTGCCTTTGGCAATTCTTAGTTTGGAGGCCATACCTCCACGACCTTCTCCTTCTTTTTTATTAGAGGCTTTTACATATTTTTCGACATCTTGGTCTACGGTAACCTCCTTCAGTTTTTTTGAATTTTCATCGTCTGGATGGCCAGTGTAGAGCCCGTCCGTATCAGATAGAATAATCAATCTGTCAGCATCCAAAAGTTCAGCAACCAAACTTGCCAACTCATCATTATCTGAAAACATGGACATTGTTAAGGATACAGCGTCATCTTCATTGGCAATTGGAATAACCCCCTCAGAGAGCAGTCCCTCATAACAGTTAATCATGTTTTCTCTGTGTTTTCCAGGGTCAAAATCTCGTTTAGTGGCCAAAACCTGGGCGCACCGCATACCATAATCATTAAATAAACTATAATAGTGGCGCATCATTCTAGGTTGGCCTACCGAGGAATACACCTGTCGTCTTATGGAAGGGTCTGTGATTTTAGTGTCTCCCAATACCTCTTTTCCTGCAATAGCAGAACCGGAGGATACCAAAACTACCATGATATCACGTTCGTATAATACAGAAATTTGTCTTACCAATTCTCTTAAAATTGGT
Source organism: Mangrovimonas sp. YM274 (assembly GCF_030908385.1). NCBI lineage: Bacteria > Pseudomonadati > Bacteroidota > Flavobacteriia > Flavobacteriales > Flavobacteriaceae > Mangrovimonas > Mangrovimonas sp. YM274. The sequence goes on along the minus strand of NZ_CP133091.1, from coordinate 3,390,112 downwards.
CCTAAAATTCTATTGTCTTTGTTGGTAAGAACATTGGTTCCTACTTTTACAACTATTCGTTTTATATCGTCCATTTTAGTGATCTTTTCCTAATTCTATTGCACGGTTAAAGGCAGCATATGCCGCATCTTGTATTAACTGTTTTACATTGTTGTCCTCCATAGAGTCAATAGCTGCTTGAGTAGTACCTCCCTTAGAAGCTACTCGGTCTATCCACCCTTCAGGAGAAAGATTGGACTGATTGAAAAGTTCAATGGCGCCTTCAAAGGTGTTGCTTACCAGTACTTTCGAGTCGTAGTCTGAAAAGCCCATTTTTTGAGCGGCTTCAAGCATGGACTGCATAAAGTAAAATACGTAAGCCGGACCACTGCCCGAAATACCTGTGGAAGCATCTATATATTTTTCGGAATCTACATGAATGGAGGTTCCAGTGGTGTCTAATAGGTTTCTTACAAGTATCAATTCTACTTTTGATACTGGTTCCGACTCCGTATAGGAGGTAACCCCTTTCCCAACTTTTGCAGGAAGATTGGGCATAGTTCTCACCACTTTTGATATCCCAAGATGTTCTTTGATGAAGTCAATGGTAACCCCAGCCATTAGGGATACAAATATTTGGCTGTCATTGATCATAGGTTTCATTTGCTCAAAAAGCGCTTCACTGTGATATGGCTTTACGGCTATAAAAACCAGGTCTGCATGGGGTAAACAATCTTCCAGATTGTCATACACCTTAAATTTTGGATCTTTCTGTAATGTTGTAATTTTTTTTGGGTCAGTGTCATAGATGTTAAGCTTGTGTTTTCCCAATAATGGCGAAGTTGCCATTCCTTCAGAATAGGTTAAACCCATGTTTCCTGCTCCAATTACTAATACTTTCATTTGATTTTTTGTATTGATTATCAATATTGTTTGGCTAAATAGCCACAAGGACCGTGCGGAAGTGCCAAAAAAATAAAGGGATTTAAAAAATCATGAATTTGACAACTATGGGGTATATACTTGAAGGATTGTTAGGTATTTAAATGAATTGTTGTGGATTTTATAATTTGCTAAGACTGTAAGAATTGCATTTTTATGACATTATGACCGATTTTGGCAGTTACAAAGGATGGGAAAAAAGAAAAGCCTCGTAGAAAATACGAGGCTGTATGTGTTTTTGATGATTTGGTAAATGTTCGTTTATCAGTACTTTATGGTTTTAGCGTTTCTCTTCTAAACCTCTTGTTAACCACCCTCTTCTACTTGCAGTTGCCAATGCATAGGGGGTAATCCAAAATAACCCAAAGGTGTAAAAGATGCTATAGGTATAGGCCCAAACAGCTTCTTTGATTTCATATTTTGACGAGTAAAAGATTACTGAAAATGTTGAAGTTATCAAAATGCTTAATAGTGTGGATCCTAAAAATAACAAGGGATGCGTTAGTACAAATAACAACATGAATAGCATAAAAGGGACGCTCATTAAGATTCTAGTTGATTGACTTAGAAATAATAAACGGCTTCCAAATTTATTGCCTTCCTTAAAGTTGGTGAATACATACTTAGCCATTGCAATGTTTTCTCGAACGTTGCTACGTCCCCAACGTATGAACATTTTATAAAGGCCTCTATATTGCTCAGGCACGTTAGTATAGGCTACGGCATTTCTTTGGAACAATACATGTTTACCTTGTTTTAAAATCATGTTGGTCATGGCGCGGTCTTCACCTATATCAGAAGGTTGTCCCATAAAGGTTTGATTGATCCATTCAGGTAAACATTGGTGAACGGCTGTTTTTCTGTAGGCGGCTAATGCTCCAGGTGTACATAAAACCGAGTTTAAGGTACTTTCGGCTGAGCGAACAAATTCAAAACTCATTACAAAACTAACGTCCAACATTTTTGGAAGCATTTCCTTTTTATTGTTCAGCACACGGATGTTTCCTGCCACCGCTCCACAATCTTCGTTATTTACAAAGGGGCTTACCAAATTTCTAAGGGTATCAGGTTCTACTACAGAATCACTGTCTACGGTTACAAAAATGTCTCCGGAGCCTATATTAAAACCACGATACAGCGCATGACGTTTCCCTTGGTTTTGTGGTTGTTTATAGATATCTAAACGATCTCCTAGTCTCTTTTTTGCCTTAATCATCCAATCCCAAGTGTCATCCAAACTTCCATCATCCACAGCTAAAATTTGAAGTTTTTCTTTTGGGTAGTCGCTGTCGGCTAAACTTATAAGAGTGTCCCATACATGTTTGCTTTCGTTGTAAGCAGGCACTATTACAGTACAGGAAGGTAATTCTTTGTCACTTACAGAAGCTACAGGTTTGTATTTAAAATATTTGTAGGCAATAAAAAGGAAATAAAAAATTTTAAAAGCAAATAGTACAGAGGCAATTGTTAGAAATGTAGCTCCTACAATGTTGCGTCTACCCGCTGCGTTAAATTGTTCAAAATCGCTATGGAATACCGAGAAAAAGTACAGGCCGATAAGGATGAGTATAAAGGTACTTATTAAGGTTAGGCTATTATTTGAATTTTCGTTGTTGGTCTTTAATTTGTGAAGGGTGAGTTTGATTGTCTCCATCTGTCGTTCTATCATTTAATTAATACATAGGTTTTTAGATATTAGATGTACGGCAATGGAGGTGGTTTAGATGTTTTTTTAGTTTATTTTAAGATAAAAGTTTTAAAAGCGTAAGAAAGCAAATGTTAATAAAGAAAAAACCTCAAACAATTAATTGTTTGAGGTTTTTTAGGTTTTAAGAAAAGACCTTAGTTAGTCTTTCTTGTCTTCTCTAGGTCTTCTGTCGTCACGACGGTTGTCGCGGTTGCGGTTGTCACGTCCACGATTGTCACGAGATCCTTTATTGTCTCTATTGTTATCTCTTGGAGGTCTTTCTTTAAAACCTTCTGGTTTTGGTAAGATTGCTTTGCGAGATACTTTTTCTTTTTTGGTTCTAGGATCGATTCCGAAGTATTTTACATCAAAAACGTCTCCCATTTTAACAACGTCGCTAACATTTTCGGTGCGTTCCCAAGCCAATTCGCTTACGTGTAACAAGACTTCGTTTCCAGGGGCCTCGGTATATTCTACTACGGCACCAAAATCCAACATCTTGATTACTTTTACTTCGTAAACACTTCCTACTTGAGGTTTAAACATCAAGGCGTCGATTTTAGCTAATACTTTGTCGATACCTTCTTGATCTGTACCAAGAATTTCTACGATACCTTCTTCTGTCACAGGATCTTCGTTGATAACGATTGTTGTCTTGGTTTCTTTTTGAAGTTCTTGAATCACTTTTCCTCCAGGTCCAATCAAGGCTCCAATAAATTCGTTTGGAATCACTCTTGTTACCATTTTTGGAGCGTGAGCTTTCACATCTGCATTTGGAGCAGCAATAGTATCTGTAAGTTTTCCAAGGATATGTAAACGTCCTTCGCGAGCTTGCTTTAAGGCTTTAACCAAAATCTCATAAGACAGTCCTTTTACTTTAATATCCATTTGGCAAGCAGTGATACCGTCTTCAGTACCAGTTACCTTAAAGTCCATATCTCCTAAGTGATCTTCGTCACCTAAAATATCTGATAATACAGCGTAGTTTCCAGATTCAGCATCAGAAATCAATCCCATTGCAATACCAGAAACAGGTTTGATTAATTGCACACCGGCATCCATTAATGCCATAGTTCCTGCACATACAGTTGCCATAGAAGACGATCCGTTACTTTCCAATACTTCAGAAACAACACGAACCGTATAAGGACAGTCTGCTGGTACCATACGCTTAAGTGCACGTTGAGCCAAGTTTCCGTGCCCTACTTCACGACGAGATGTTCCTCTAATTGGACGAGCCTCCCCAGTTGAGAAAGGAGGGAAGTTGTAGTGTAAATAGAAACGCTCCTCACCTTCAAACGATGGCATGTCAATCATGTTCGCTTCTCTTGAAGTTCCTAAGGTTACAGTCGCCAAGGCTTGAGTTTCCCCACGAGTAAAGATTGAGGATCCGTGAGTAGATGGTAAATAATCTACTTCACACCAAATTGGACGAATGTCTGTAGTTTTACGGCCATCCAAACGTAACCCTTCGTTTAAAGTCAAGTCTCTAACGGCAGCTTTTTCAGCTTTGCTATAATATTTGGAAACCAATCCACCTATATCTTCTAATTCTTCTTCTGTGAACGTTGCTAAAATTTCTTCTTTGATTTCGGCAAAGGCAGCGCCTCTTTCGTGTTTTGAAGAACCTGCTTTGGCTACGGCATATACCTTGTCATAAGCCATGTCGTGAATTTTCTTAGCTAACTCTTCATCTTCTCTTTCCGGATCATATTCACGAGTTTCTTTTTTACCAAAAGCTTCAGCTAATTTTAATTGAGCCTCACACTGAACTTTGATAGCAGCATGTGCAAACTCGATAGCCTCCACCATTTCTTCTTCAGAAATTTCACTCATTTCACCTTCAACCATCATTACGGAATCCGCAGAAGCACCAATCACCATATCGATATCTGAAGCTTCCAATTGCGATAAGCTAGGGTTGATGATCAATTGTCCGTCAACACGTCCTACGCGTACTTCTGAAATTGCAGTTTCAAAAGGAATGTCAGACAATTGAATGGCAGCAGAAGCGGCCAATCCGGCCATAGCATCAGGCATTACCTCTTCGTCATGAGACATTAACTGAATCATTACTTGAGTTTCAGCGTGGTAATCTTTTGGGAATAGTGGACGCAATACACGGTCCACCAAACGCATAGTCAAAACTTCACCGTCACTTGGTCTTGCTTCTCTTTTGAAAAAACCACCTGGGTAACGTCCTGCGGCTGCGAATTTTTCGCGGTAATCTACCGTTAAAGGTAAAAAGTCTACATCACTTTGTTGGTAATTGGAAACAACAGTACATAATAACATGCATTTTCCTGATTGAACAACGACCGAACCATGGGCTTGTTTTGCCAATTTTCCGGTTTCGATAGAGATTTCTCTTCCATCTCCAAGGTCGATGACCTCTCTAAAAACTTGTGGAATCATAAATATTTTATTCTAATTAAACAATGGTCGTTGTGTTGTTGTAGTTGTTGTGATGACCAATGAAAAACTATTATGAGCTTCTTATGCGAATTTTAAACTCTTTCGCTTGAGCTAATATATAAATAAAAAAAAGAGGCATAAAGCCTCTTTTTACAATTATTTTCTTAATCCTAATTCTTTAACGATAGCACGGTATCTTAAGATATCTTTCTTAGTCAAATAATCCAGCAAAGAACGACGCTTACCTACTAGTTTTACCAAAGAACGCTCAGTGTTAAAATCTTTACGATTCTTTTTTAAGTGTTCTGTTAGGTGGTTAATTCTGTAAGTGAACAATGCAATTTGCCCCTCAGCACTTCCTGTGTCATTTTTCCCAGTTCCGTACTTTTCGAAGATTTCTTCTTTCTTTTCTTTACTTAAATACATTCCAATATTGTTTTAATGATTTTTATGTACTATGAAAGGGTTTCTTTCAAGCGGCAAATATAGTAATTTTAAATCATTTATAAGATAATGATCCAAAAAATGATTTTTTAATAATTTTTGTGCTGCTTGAAAGGTGTCTATCATTAATTGTCTTTTTGGATTATTCTATAACTAAACGTTTTGTACCTAAAACTGTGGCTCCCCTTTTTAGGCTCACCAAATAAATGCCTGCTTTTCCATCAAGGTTGATTTGCTTTAGGGTTGTACCGTTGCTAAGAGATGTTTGAAGGATAGATCTTCCTGTAATATCGGAAACTTCAATAGTGTCAGCTTGAAGGTCATTGTTAAACTCTACAAAGAAAGTCCCCGCCGAAGGATTAGGATACATATGCATATTATTTGTCACAGTAAGGTCGTCAATACCTAAAGATAGGTCCATAGGAGATGACCCGAAAGAAATCAAGAAGGAATTTACTTTTAGGTGTGGGTTGTAGCCGTCATTACAATCTTCGCACCCTGTAACACCGCTAATGCAATCTGGATTGCTAGGGTGGCAATAGTCTATATAACTCTCGTCGAAAACATAATCAAGATCAACTGAAGAATTGTTGATATATGGGGTCATGTCGTATTCAAAAAATTGAGCAATGCTTCCTGGGCACCATCCAGCTCTATTGTAGTACCAAGTTCCGTATTGTGGGCTACAATTGTCAGGGTTAGGATCGCAGTCCATCCAATTGAGTTGGGTAAAAGTTTGCTCGTCGTCTACCCAAATATGATGGGTATTTTGTTTGAATTCTGCAGCATTTCCCGTATTACTGCCACCCCAACCATGTCCAGTAGATACCAGCTTGATTTTGGCAGATTGTGTGTTTTCGGGAAAAGTTTTGGTCAAATCTTCAGTAGGTTGTAAGTTGGCCATATCTCCAAATTGATAGGTGCCATGCCATAGTTTTTGAACTTGACTGTATGCATTTTCTGGAGTTCCTGGCGTATAACTCAATTGTAGTGTGTAAAGAAAACCATTTCCTGTGGTTCCAAGATTCACTCTGAATTTTGTTTTTCCACGTAGTAAGGACATGAAATCGGTAAGGTCAATTTCGTGTTGACAGCTTACGCCGTAAGGAGTTAAATAACGAATGATTTCATACCATTGACCATCTTTGCCTAATACCTCAATAGAAGAGATTCTATCCCAAGGATCGCAGCCACCTGCAGGGCAGTCTATAAAAAGAGTTCCCGAAATGTCATTAAAAGCACCAACAAAACTTGGGAGGTCCGTTTCTACAGTAACAGAAGGGACGTCACCATAAACCCATACATCTTCAGTAGCATTAATTGTTTGGGCAGATGTTGTTGAGGTCAAGTTGAAAGTACTTGTATGGCTCCCTTCGGCTCCAAAATTGTTGGTAGAGGTAACTTCTAGATTATGGTTTCCAAAAGAGCTAGGTGTCCACCATCCTGTATAATAACCGTTTCCGTAACTCGTTAAGGATATTTCTTCACCGTCAACGGTTGCGGTAATTGATGCAATTGAAAATAGTTCAGTATATGGTATGTCTGCTCTAAAGGCAATTTGAATGGGCATTAAGCTTGAAGTGTACGCGTTTCCAGCTAAGGGATGTAATATTTCAGCTTCAGCTAAAACAGCATCTGGATCTAAAACAGCAAAGGTAATCACGATGTCTTCTGCTGGCTCATAGATGTCATTTCCTGGTTGACTCGCCTTAACGGTAACCTCTCCGGCAACACCGTCTAGAGTAAGGATATCTCCATTAATTGTGGCTGGACCTGAAATGATTTCATAAGTGATAGGAAGATTGGAATTAACTGTTGCTTGAAGTTGAAAAGGAGTGTCTGTAATTAACTTTGAAGGAATTTGAGGGAAATTGATTGCCTGAAAAGTAGCTTCTAATTCGCCATTGAAATTGGAGGTGTCTCCATCGAGGGCAAAATTGTTTAAAGTAGCATTTTTATTTTCCTCTCCGCTAATGTCCATCAATTGTGTGATGCTAGTGTTGTTTCCCCCTGGGGTTCCTTGGTTGAATTTGTAATAAACTTGAAGGTTGGCTTCATCGCCAGTCAATTCATTGGCAATCATGTCCTGAATTTCGGCTTGTGTCAAGGCCTTGTTCCAGAGGGATACTTCATCGGCTCTTCCTGGAAATACAAAGTTGTAACTTGCTAGAATGGATTTTCCTATTGTAAAGGGTCTGTCGGTAGATGAAAATACACCAGATGCAGGGGTTGTAGCTATAGAAACACCGTCAATAAATAGTTCAAGGGAAGTTTGGTTATATACCCATGTGACATGTTGCCATTGCCCTGCTACAATGGTGCCGTCAGGAAGCGTTATATTATGAAACCCTGCTGTTGTCACCAATCGGCATTCAAGACCTCCATTAGATTTTTGGTTCACATACATTTCGCCATCACCGGTTCCACCTCCTCTAATGCCCATCATGCCTTGGGCATAGCCTAGTTCATCTGTATAGAACCAGCCTGCCATGGTAATGGTGTTACTGCCATTGATAAACTGTGCGCCATTAGGTAAAGAAGCATAATCATCAACACCGTCGAAGTGAAGGTATTGATTGGATTGGGACATTCCCATAAAGAATGTCAAAAACAGTAGACTAAAAAGTAGTTGGCTTTTTAGGGAATAGGTATATTTCATGCTAAAAATTTGGTTAATTGTACGGCAAGTTACCAATTAGGATATTTTTTACAAGAAATATTGGTAAGCTGTTCAGTTAAATCTTTTTAACATTGGATGAATTAGGAAAAGGGATTGGAAGTAAATGGAAATAAAAAAAGCGACCTGAAAAGGTCGCTTTTTTTATTATGCCCTTAAGGGCTGATTTGTGATTAAGTCAATGTATTGGTTGACTTTGTTTTTAAGATTCTTTCTATGCGAAATAAAATCCAAGAAACCGTGTTCCAACAAGAACTCTGAAGTTTGGAATCCTTCAGGCAATTCCTGACCTGTGGTGTCTCTTACAATCCTAGGACCAGCAAAACCTATCAAGGCTCCCGGCTCTGCAATGTTGATGTCTCCCAACATGGCGAATGACGCCGTAGTACCTCCAGTAGTTGGATCGGTACAAAGAGAAATGTAAGGGATTTTGGCCTCTGCCAATTGTGCTAACTTCACAGAAGTTTTAGCTAATTGCATTAAGGACAAAGCGGCTTCCATCATACGGGCACCTCCAGATTTGGAAATGATCATTAATGGCACATTGTTTTTTAGGGAATAATCTGCAGCGCGGGCAATTTTTTCACCAACAACGCTTCCCATAGAACCTCCAATAAACGCAAAATCCATACAGGCAACCACCAAGTCTTTCCCTTTCGATTTACCAACAGCTGTTCTTACAGCATCTTTTAATTTGGTCTTCTCTTGAGCTGACTTTAAACGGTCTGGGTATTTTTTGGTATCTTCAAATTTTAAAGGATCTTTAGAAGTTAGGTTTGCATCCAGTTCTTCAAACTTATTGTCATCGAATAAAATTTCGAAATACTCCTTGCTCCCAATTCTTACGTGATAATCGTCTTCTGGACTCACATAAAAATTCTTTTCCAACTCTTCTGTGTCTACAATTTTACCCGTAGGGGATTTGTACCAAAGGCCTTTGGGGGTGTCCTTTTTTTCTTCGGTAGTGGTAGTAATCCCTTTTGTTTTTCTTTTAAACCAAGACATTAAAACTAATTTTAGTTAATTATTTCGGGTGCAAATTTATAAAGTATTTACATTATTAAGGTCTTCAAATGCCTTTTTTAATCGTTCTACAAACGTATTTTCTCCTGAACGCAACCATACTCTAGGGTCGTAGTATTTTTTGTTTGGTACGTCGTCACCTTCTGGATTACCAATTTGAGCTTGTAAATAGTCTTTGTTATCCGCCATATAATCGCGAATTCCGCTCATGAATGCATATTGCATATCAGTATCAATATTCATTTTGATAACACCGTATCCAATAGCCTCTCTAATTTCTTCAACAGTAGAACCTGAACCGCCGTGGAATACAAAATCGATATGGTTGTGAGGTACATTATATTTTTCAGAAATATACTCTTGAGAGTTTTTAAGGATTTTTGGAGTCAATTTTACGTTACCTGGTTTGTAAACCCCGTGTACATTTCCAAACGCAGCGGCAATAGTAAATTGATCACTTACTTTGCTCAATTCTTCATAAGCATAAGCTACCTCTTCTGGTTGTGTGTATAATTTTGAATCATCAACATCGGTGTTGTCAACCCCATCTTCTTCACCACCTGTAATACCCAACTCGATTTCCAAGGTCATTCCCATCTTGCTCATGCGCTCAAGGTAGGTCTTACAAATTTCAATGTTTTCTTCTAGAGGCTCTTCACTTAAATCGATCATATGAGAGCTGTATAGAGGTTTTCCTGTTTCAGCAAAGTGCTTTTCACTAGCATCTAACAAGCCGTCAATCCAAGGCAATAATTTTTTTGCACAGTGGTCTGTATGAAGGATTACTGGTACCCCATAGGCCAAGGCCATTTCATGGATGTGTTTAGCACCTGCAATAGATCCGGCAATAGCTGCTTTTTGCCCCTCATTGCTCAATCCTTTACCGGCATTAAATTGTGCACCTCCGTTAGAAAACTGGATAATGACAGGGGCATTAAGTGCTGCCGCTGTTTCCAACACACCATTGATGGTGTTAGAACCAATAACGTTGACTGCTGGAAGGGCAAACCCTTTTTCTTTGGCAAGTTTGAAAATTTCCTGAACTTCTTTTCCTGTAGCAACTCCTGCTTTGATATTGTGACTCATTTTTAGTGTATTTTATGTTGAAATAGTAAGTTCAAAAGTAATCAATTTTTTGCACATCTAGGACTGAAATTGAGCATTGTTGCATTAAAATTGCACTAAAACGTTATCGCACTAAATAGAAAAAAAGAGGTTAGAAAGGGTAGTTAATTCCTATGTTATAAACGGCATTTGCGAAATTATAATCTTTAAACCAACGTTCGCCCAAATCGTATGAAGGGTCATAGGTTTTAAAACCAATATCACTTCTTAACACGAAAAAACGGAAGTCGTAACGTAAACCAATTCCAGACCCAATAGCAATATCTTTTAGAGAATCAATATCACTAAAAGTTGCTTTGTCATCATTAACATTATCGGCAATATTCCAAATATTTCCGGCATCAACAAACACTGCTCCGTTGAGGTTGCCCAAGATATTAAAGCGTTCTTCAAGACTTAGGGTTATTTTCATATTGGCTTCGTTGAATTCGTTGATGGATTGCGAACTACCCGGTCCAAGGTTATAGGCGGTCCATGCTCTAATGTCGTTAGGTCCACCGGCAAAGAAACTTTTGGAGAAAGGTATGCTATTGGAATTGCCATAGGGGATGGCCATACCTAAATAGCTGCGTACAGCAACTATATTTTTTTTACCGATATCCCAATATTTTACGTAATCAAGTTCGCCCTTTACATATTGCGAAAAGGCTACGCCAAATATTTCGTATTGGTCATTTGCATTTTTTTGAGAGCCGCTCCATCTTGAAAATGTATTGAGTAAGGGACCCGCAAGTTCAAATTTAAAACGGAAAATAGAAAAATCATTATCAAAGATATTTTCTCTTTTGTTCAATACATAATTGAAATTGGATGCCAAAATAAGGTTGTTTTCGGTCAAACGGTCTTTACGTTCATTTATGGCAGAAACAGTTTCGAAGTCATCGTCGCTAGGCGTCAGGGAAGTATTCCCCGTTAAAACGTCATTTATAAATTGATCTGTCTGGCCAGGATAATCCAAGTCGTTTCCGTTATTGTAATCAATGCTTCCGGCAATGTCGTTTAGGGTGTTGTAAGAGTTTTGGTAAACTCCAAAGTAATTGTTTGGGTTAAGATTTTTTACAAATTGAAGATTGAAAAAATCCAGGCTATTGGTTGTTCTTTTGGAAGGATTCCATTTATAATTTAAAGTTCCATTTAAGGTTTGTTTGTCCAATCCAATATTTCTTTGTGTGGTGGCGCCAATTGAAATACGAGTGCTGGGCGACATGTATTTAGGAATGATTTTATTGGTTCTGATTGGGAAGAAAATGCGAGGAATGGTGAGTTTGATATTTCCTCCGGCTTCATTAATGTCAAAAAATTGATCTTGAGCAACAGAGGCGTCTTTGGAGGAGCCAATAGATCCTAAGGCCGAAACTTCCAACCTTTCGGCACCTCGAAATACATTTCTAATAACCAAACCTCCTGTAAATGAAAGGCCAATGGTTTGTATGTTACTTTGACTGATATTAAAGTCATACCCTAGGTCATATTTCTTCTTGGGAGATAAATAGATGTTAGCTGTAAGGGTTGTGTCTTTCGGATTCTCGATATACTCAATATTGGGGTATCGAAATACTTGTAAATCGGTTAAGTAGCGATAGGTTCTTGTTCGGTCTAAATCCCTAAAAAGTTCTCCTTTTGAGATAAAGATCGCATCGGTAAGGGCTCTTGGGCGATACCGTAATTTATCGTAACTGAACAATTTATACCCTTTGTATTCTACCGAATCCAGTGTCGCGGATTCCTTGTTTTCATAGGTGTAGTCCGTATAAATATTAACCTCTTTAATTTTGTAGATTTTAAAAGGAACCCTGGCTATGGAATCTTCGTATCGAATACTTCTATTCTTGATGATAAGGTCGGTATATACCTTTTTGCTGGAGCCTATGGTATCAATATCATAGGAGATATAATCTTGTCCAAAATGAAAGAGCCCCGAATTTCTGAAGGCTGTTGTTAGGCGTTCTCGCTCGTTGGTGAAATTGGTTTCTTTGTATTGGTCGCCTGATTTTATCAAGGATTCCTTTTTTAAGTTTTGGTATAAGGAATCAACTACCGGTGAGGCAATTTTCTCAGAAATGCTGTCTAGAATATAAGGCTGGCCGGTTTCAACAAAATAAGTAATGCTGGCCCGTCTGTTATCCGTTTTGGCAATACTATATGAGGTTTGTACATCAAACCAGCCGTTACTAATAAAATAGCGACTGAGGTTGGTGGTGGTTTTTTCGGTTTTGGGTAAATCGACAATTACTGGAGCTTCTCCTGTTTTCTTCAGCCAATTGTTAAATGCTAATCGAGATTGTATATCTTTATCCAACTGCTTTCTGGAAAGCAATTGCGTTTTCCAAGCTAATTTTTTAGGGTTGTTGTAAATTTTGTCTTTAAGGATAGAATCCAAATTGGGTCTTGCCAAATTGTAAATGTGTAAGCGCAAAGGGTAGCCTAAAAGTTTTCCGTTTGGTTTTTGATAATAGGAATTGTTGATGGCCTCGGTGTTTACCTTTTTTCCGTTGACCATAGTAGTATTTCCTGAAAGCAGAAATTGATCTTCACCAACACGCTTCATCACATTACAGGATGCTAGTAGGTAAGCGAAGGAAAGGAAAACCAATATATATTTAAAAGTTTGCTTCAAACAGAAATCGTTATAAGGTCAAATTTATGGCATTGTTGCTATAGCATATCAAAAATTACTCCAAAAAAGCATTACTTTGTACGGTAGTTACAACGATAACAAAAGTAAAGACATTTTGATGTTAACAAAGAGCCAAATAAAATTAATTACAAGTTTAGCACAAAAAAAGAACCGCACTAAGGAAGGTTTGTTTGTAGTAGAGGGGATTAAAGGGATTGGAGAGTTTTTAAATTCCTCTTTGGACCTCTATAAGTTGTATACTACTGGGGCTGATTTTGGAGTTGCTTCAGAGCAAGTTGTAGCTATCTCCGAGCAAGAATTGAAAAAAATCAGTACTCTAAAAACTCCCAATACTGCTCTGGCTTTGTTTAGGATTCCTAATCCGCAGCCCATAGAAAATGGTGGTTTAATAGTGGCATTGGATGATTTAAGAGACCCAGGTAACCTTGGTACAATTATCCGTTTATGCGATTGGTTTGGGGTGAAAGACTTGGTCTGTAGTTCAGCAACGGTAGACTGCTTTAATTCCAAAGTTGTGCAAGCGACTATGGGATCTTTGACCAGAGTGAATATAACGTACTTGGATTTACCTTCTTTTTTGAAAAACGTACAATCAGAGGTTTTTGGAACTTTTATGGAAGGCGCTAATGTCTACAGTCAAACCTTACCTACTAAGGGAGTTTTGGTAATGGGAAATGAAGCCAATGGTATTTCTTCTGAAATTGAACAACTGGTAAAATCCAAACTCAGTATTCCACGTTATGGTAATTTACAAGCAACCGAAAGTTTAAATGTAGCTACCGCAACAGCTATCTTCTTGAGTGAATTTAGAAGAGGAAAATAATAAAAGGGTTGCTTTTCTATTGAAATGTAAAGTTAACGAATACTCCTCTAGTCTTCATGGTGTGTACATTGCCTGTCCATGGGCTATCAGGATCTCTATCCTGAATAATTTCGTTATTTAGAGCAAACACGCCTCTAATAGATGGCGTAAACTTGAACCAGTACAAGTAAAAGTCGATACCAAACCCTAATTCGTAGAATACCATATTCCTTTCCGATCTAAATTCTCCCACCGAGTTGTCGTCTGGGTTTTCTTGGTTACTGGAAAGGTTAATGGCTGTAGAGAAACCGCCAACAATGAACGGCTTGAAATTGTTAATACGTTTGGTGGAGAATTTCAGTAGCAAAGGGAAGTGCACATAAGTAGACTTGACTTCGCGAAGCAAGTCTGATGCGTTATAATCCATGCCTTGGAAATAACTAGGATCGTATTGTAGATTACGTTGCGTAATGTACAGTCCCGGTTCAAAACGTAGGTTTAAATATTCATTGATACGCAAATCTGAAATCAACCCCACATTAAACCCCACTGTGTTGTCAACCAAAATATCCTTTAAATCTTCTTCATAATTAAATTGAAAATCATAACTGTTGAATCCTAAAAAGAAGCCCCAGCTTAGACGTTGTTTGTCAAAATTTTCATTGTTCTTGATTTTTTCCTTCGTGAACAATTGCGCAGACGCTGCCTGGCTTAACAGAAACAAAGAGAAAATAAAAACTACTTTTTTCATTGAAGATTTAATTTACAATCAAAGGATGCTATACCGTCACTTTATTTTTTGGAAGCAGTATAAATGGTGGCTGCTCCAAAAGTTTGGGGTTTGTTACTGACATCTATAAACCCAATTTTACGCAAAATATTGTTCAACGCTTCTCCATAAGGGAAAACTGAGGCCGATTCACTTAAATAAGCATACGCCGATTGGTCTTTAGAAAAGACCCTGCCAATGGTTGGTAAGATATATTTGGTGTAAAATTTATAGCCTTGTTTAAAGGGTGTTTGTGTAGGGACAGAGGTTTCCAAAATGACAAAAACACCATTTGGTTTTAGAACTCTTAAAATTTCGGAGAGACCTTGTTCCAAATTTTCAAAGTTACGGACTCCAAAAGCTACTGTTATCGCGTCGAATGTGTTATCCTGGAAAGGAAGGCTTTCAGAATCTCCCAGAACCATGGAAATGACATTGTCCAAGTTTTTGGCAGCTACTTTTTTCCGTCCAACTTCTAGCATACCATCGCTAATATCGAGGCCTATAATTTCCTTAGCTCCAGATTTGGTAAGAGTAATGGCCAAATCACCTGTGCCGGTAGCAATGTCCAAAACTTTAACAGGCTGTTGCTTGGTTACAATATCCACTACTTTATTACGCCATTTTATGTCAATTCCAAATGAAATTACACGGTTAAGTCCGTCATACTCTTTAGATATGGTGTCAAACATTTTTGTGACCTGTTGCTTTTTGTTCAGGTCACTGTCTTTATATGGCTTCACTTTTGTGGACATTTAATCTTTTTTTGGCAAAACTACATAAATTTTCATGTCTATTAGGTCTAAGAGGAACTAAAAATATGTGCAATTATTGGTTTTAAATATTTTGATGTGAATTAGTTATAGTGTTGAATTGCTTCTGTAACATTAGGTTACGGGTCAATACAGGGATTAAAAACTTATGAATATAAAATTATGCTATATTTGTTTTGCTTTTTTGAATGCTTTTCTTGTTTCCAATAGGAGGCAATATTAAACCAATAGTTGCATTCTTTTTGCATCTCAAGCTATATTGAACTACTAAAACAAAACAGATGAAAATAATTATTGCTGGAGCGGGTGAAGTTGGATTTCATTTGGCAAAATTATTATCCTACGAAGCACAAGAAATTACCCTTATAGATACAGATAAAGAAAGTTTGGCATATGCCAACAATCATTTGGACATTAGGGTGATTAGAGGAGATGCTACATCTATTGCTATTTTGAAGGATGCTAGGATTAAAACAGCGGAATTGTTTATTGCGGTAACATCTTCGGAAACTACAAATATTACGGCGGCTGTTTTGGCAAAGCAATTAGGAGCTGAGCGCACTATAGCTAGAATTGCAAATTCTGAATTCCTAGAGCAAAAAGATGAGGTTGGATTTACCAAGTTTGGTATAGACGAGTTGATTTCGCCAGAAGACCTTGCGGCGTCTGAGATTGAGTTGTTATTAAATCAATACGCTTTTAATGATAGCTATGAGTTTGAGGACGGGGCTTTAACTATGTTGAGTTTACGATTGTCCAGAAATGCGGCCTTTGTGGACAAAACGGTAAAGGAAGCTGCAGAGGTGCTATCAGAAATCCATTTTGTACCCATTGCCATTCAGCGTTATGGAACCCAATATACCATAATTCCTAGGGGGGATACCTTGTTTAAGGAAGGTGATAAAGTGGTTTTTATAACCTCTGCGGGTGGTGATGAAGAGCTGTTTGAACTTTCAGGAAAGGTAAAGATAGATGTAAGGGATGTTATGATATTGGGAGGAAGTAAGATTGGTTATAAAACAGCCAAGGATTTATGTGCGAGTAAATTCAATGTAAAACTTATTGAAAAGGATAAAAATATAGCTTTTGAGTTGGCCGATGAATTGCCAAATGCGTTGATTATTAATGGAGACGGAAGAAATGTGGAACTTTTGGAAGAAGAGAATATTGATAGTCAGGATGCTTTTATTTCGGTAACGGGAAATTCAGAAACTAATATCATGTCCTGTTTGGTGGCTAAATCGAAAGGTGTAAAGAAGACCATTGCCCTTGTGGAAAACATGGATTACTTTCAGCTGTCCCAATCTATCGGAATTGATACATTGATCAATAAAAAGCTTTTGGCTGCCAACAATATTTTTAGATATATAAGAAAAGGGGAAGTGGTGGCAATGACCAAACTTAACAATATGAATGCTGAGTTGTTGGAGTTTGTAGTGAATCAAAGCTCAAAGATAAGTGATAAATTAATTAAGGATTTGGACTTTCCGCGCTCGGCCATTATTGGTGGAGTAATTCGTGATGGTGAAGGTTTGATTCCATTAGGAAACTTTAAAATTTCTGCAGGAGATAGAGTGGTGGTATGTTGTTTGCCTAGATCTATTGTAGAGGTAGAGAAATTTTTCTTTTAAAGAGTAGCTGTAACAATGAAGAAACTTAACTTTAAAATTATTTTTCACTTCTTTGGGCTATTGCTTTTGTTTAATGGGGGCTTCATGCTTATTTCTGCTCTCGTGAGTTCTTTGTATGGTGAGCCTGAGGCATTGCAGATATTCATGTCCGGAATTTTGGTGCTTTTGGTGGGGACATTTTTAATGGTGAGTACCAAAAACCATAGTAAGGAAATGAAAAAGCGTGAAGGGTATATTGTAGTTACCTTTGGATGGATTGTTATGGCCGCTTCGGGAGCTTTACCATATTTGCTGACCAATACCATTTCTACATTTACGAGTGCTTTTTTTGAAACCATGTCTGGATATACAACTACGGGAGCTACAATATTAAATGATATTGAAGTTGTTTCAAAGGGTGTGTTGTTTTGGCGAAGTACCACGCATTGGATTGGAGGTATGGGAATTATTGTTCTTGCAGTTGCCATTTTACCGCTATTAGGAATTGGAGGCATGCAGTTGTTTGCTGCCGAAGCTCCGGGTCCCAGCGCCGATAAATTACACCCTCGGATAACGGATACCGCAAAACGTCTATGGTTGATCTATTTTGGGTATACTGCTGCTGAAACTATTCTTCTTAAAGTTGCCGGGATGTCTTTTTTTGATGCTATCAACCATTCTATGAGTACACTTTCCACGGGAGGGTTTTCTACTAAAAATACGAGTGTTGCCTATTGGAATGCCCAACCTTTGATACAATATATTATCATTCTTTTTATGTTTTTGGCGGGAACCAATTTTGTCTTGAGTTATTTTGTGTTCAAGGGAACGGTGCAAAAAGCCATACGCGATGAAGAGCTGCGACTGTATTTTAAGTTTATTTCAGTATTCACAATTATAGCGGCTTTGATTATCTATTTTAGAGCAGATTTAGGGATTTCTTCCATTGAACACCCAATGGTTTGGGGACGTGCAGAGAGTTCTTTTAGGCATGCTTTATTTCAGGTGCTGACAGTTATTACCACTACTGGTTTTATAACAGCAGACTACACGCTTTGGACACCATTTTTGGTGGTGTTTTTCTTTGGATTGATGTTTTTGGGTGGCTCCGCAGGGAGTACTTCTGGAGGTGTTAAAGTAGTAAGACACCTTATTTTAATTAAAAACGGCTTTTTGGAATTTAAAAGAGCATTGCATCCAAACGCTGTACTTCCGGTAAGGTACAATAGCAAATCCATCCAAGGTGATATTGTATTTAATATTTTGGGGTTCTTTATTCTTTATATGCTGGCTTTTATAGTTGGGGGACTAGGCTTTTCTATGTTTAAATTAGACTTTGAATCCTCTATTGGTTTAGCGGCGTCTAGTTTAGGAAATATTGGCCCGGCTCTAGGAAAATTTGGTCCGGTGAACAATTATGCAGCGTTGCCATTGTTAGGGCAATGGTGGGCCTCCTTTTTAATGCTTTTAGGGAGATTGGAACTCTTTACAGTCCTCATTCTTTTAACACCTTTCTTTTGGAGGAATAGGTAGAGGGTTAAGCAGTCTAAGCCTTTTTTAAATTCTGGTTCTTTTGTTAGATGCTTGTGAATTAATGGTCTATGTAACAAAATATGTTTTTTAGCGTCATATGATATATAACCAATTAATCAAGCATCATGAAAACGTTAAAAGCTACACAAGATTTGGAACCTTTTCCCTTTTGGGTAAAAGAAAACAATTTAGGTTTATTGAATTCGGAGTACAAGCAAAGCGCTAAAACCAATTTCAGTCAATATTCTTACAATAAGCTATTCAGTTGTAGAAGTCGTATAGAGAAGAGATTGTTTTTCAAGACTTCGGATACTGCAACGATACTAAGAGTAATTCTCTTTTTTCTCGTATTTGTTTTACTTTTTTGGTAGGATCCCTGGTATTTCCTTATAACCGGATTCCTTTTTAGAGTCAACTTAGTTTTCTAGGTATTGGCCTTAGATTTCTTTTTTCAACATTTAAAATTTTCAGATATGGCACTAGGTGGATATATGCATAACGTGATTAAATACAATCAAAGTTTACGATTGGATAAGTCTAAACATTTCAAAAGAACTCTTGGGGGGTATAATTTGAAAAGGGACACTGAAAAGGTTGCTTATGAAAAACCATCTACTGGGTATTTAAAACGATTAAAAAGAAAACTGAAGAGAGAGCAGGAGCTAAGGGAATTTAAAATAGGAGTGGTTTTTATAGTTGGCTTTACCTTAATGTGTGCGTTGTTCGTGTACGTTATGTTTTAAAAAAAAGCATCCGTAACTTTAAAGGTACGGATGCTTGTATGTTTAATAAATAATTCTGGTTCTAGCTTAAAGCAGCTTTAATACGCTTAAGGGCTTCAACAATTTGTTCTTGAGAGGCAGCGTAGGAGATTCTAATACAATCGGCATTTCCGAAGGCTTCTCCGGTAACCGTTGCTACGTGTGCTTCTTCAAGTAAGTATAATGAGAAATCTGTAGCATTGTTTATGGTTTTTCCTCTTAAGGTTTTTCCAAAGTAATAAGATACGTTAGGGAACACGTAAAAGGCACCTTCAGGAACATTGGTTTTAAAACCTTCTATGTCATTAAGAAGATTTAAGATCAAGTCTCTTCTTACTTTAAATTCATCAACCATATATTGAATACGCTCTGGCGATTCGTTTAAAGCAGTAATGGTTGCTCTTTGTGCAATACAATTGGCTCCGGAAGTGATTTGTCCTTGCATTTTAGTACAAGCTTTGGCAATCCATTCTGGAGCACCAATATAACCAATTCTCCATCCAGTCATGGCGAAAGCTTTGGCAACACCATTAACCGTAATGGTACGGTCGTACATGCTTGGAATAGAAGCAAAACTAAAGTTTTTAGCACCATAGTTAATGTGTTCGTAAATCTCATCGGAAAGGATGAAAATATCTGGATGTTTCTCTAAAACTTCGGCCAAGGCACGGTATTCACTCTCGCTATAAATAGTCCCACTAGGATTGTTTGGAGAGTTAAAGAATATCATTTTAGTTTTAGGAGTAATGGCTTCTTCTAACTGTTGAGGTGTGATTTTAAAATCATTATCAATAGTAGAAGGTATTTCCTTGAAAGTAGCCTCGCATAAGGTGGCAATGGCAGAATAACTTACCCAATAAGGCGCTGGCAAAAGCACTTCGTCTCCAGGGTTAAGCAATACTTGCGCTACATTGGCAATGGATTGTTTGGCTCCTGTGGAAACAACAATTTGGCTAGGTTTGTAATCTAGATTGTTGTCTCTTTTAAACTTTAGGATAATGGCATCTTTTAATTCGGCGTAACCGTCTACCGGTGAATACGAATTGTAGTTGTCATTAATGGCTTGGATAGCGGCCTCCTTAATAAAGTCTGGCGTGTTAAAATCGGGCTCTCCCAAGCTTAAACCAATAATGTCGATTCCTTGGGTTTTTAATTCTCTAGCCTTGGCTGCCATGGCCAAGGTGGCTGAAGTTGGCAGACTGTTGATTCTGTCTGAAAGATGGTTTTTCATGTAAAAATCTGATTATGCTTATAATGCAGGCTTCATTCCCATCTCCTTTAAAAACCTGAAGTGGGCGATTATTGCTTTTCTTGTAGATTTATATTCGTTGTAAGGTAAATTAAATTCTTTAGCGGTTTCCTTTACAATTTTTGAAATGTTGAAATAGTGTACGTGGCTAATGTGAGGAAAAATGTGGTGTTCGACCTGATGGTTAAGACCTCCGGTGAACCAATTCACTATTTTGTTGGTACGTCCAAAGTTTACAGTAGTTTTCAACTGGTGGATAGCCCAAGTGTTTTTCATAGTACCGCCTTCTTCTGGAAGAGGCATCTCGGCTTCGTCCATAACGTGGGCCAATTGGAAAACGACACTAAGGATAAGTCCCGCCACATAGTGCATTACAAAAAAACCTAAAAGGATCTTCCACCATGCAATATCTAATATTAGCATTGGAATAATAATCCAAATGCACATGTAAATGATTTTTGAAATCACCAATTTACTCCAGTTCCAAACAGGATTAGGGAATTTACCATAGGATAATTTACGTTTCATATAACGTTTCATTTGCATCCAATCTGTAGTGATTGCCCAATTAAGGGTTAGCAAACCATATAGGAAAATGGAGTAGTAGTGTTGAAATTTATGGTAGCGCTTCCATTTGGTGTGTTTTGAAAAACGCAAAATACGCCCTGCATCCAAATCTTCATCATGGCCATGAATATTGGTGTAGGTGTGGTGCAATACATTGTGTTGCACTTGCCAGTTGTATACGTTTCCGGCTAAAATATAGATACTGCTTCCCATTAAGCGGTTGATCCATTCTTTATTTGAAAATGCTCCGTGGTTACCATCGTGCATCACATTCATGCCAACGCCTGCCATACCAATTCCCATAATTACTGTAAATAACAGCTGTAACCAGCCAGGGATATCCAATGTCAATAATAAAAAGTAAGGTGTCAAGAAAATGGCGAACATGACTATGGTCTTTACCCATATTTTCCAATTACCGGTGCGTTTTATGTTGTTTTCTTTAAAATAGTCGTTAACACGTTTGTTTAGCGTCCTGAAAAATTTGGCCGAATCTGTTCTTGAAAATGATAAAGTTTGCTTTGTCATAAGGCATAAAATTCTATTATACACTAATAAAAATGCATAGTGTATCAAAATGCAAATATAACTAATAAACGAGTGTAAGAGGTTATGAAAATCCTAAAAATTATCCACACAAAAATGTCTACTTTTGTAGAAAAATTTGATGAATGGAGCTTATTAAGAATTATTTTCCAGATTTGACCAAGCAACAATTGGAGCAGTTTGAAAAATTGGAATCCTTATATCAAGATTGGAACCTGAAAATTAACGTGGTTTCCCGAAAAGATATAGATGAATTGTATTTGCGACATGTGCTGCACTCCTTGGGGATTGCCAAGGTAATGCAGTTCAATCCAGGAGCAAATGTTTTGGATGTAGGTACAGGTGGGGGATTTCCTGGTATTCCATTGGCCATCATGTTCCCAGAAACAAACTTTCATTTGGTGGATAGTATCGCTAAAAAGTTAAAGGTGGTCAACGAGGTAGTTGAAGGCTTGGGAATAACCAATGTAAGAACAACACACAGTAGGGTAGAAGAGATTGATGAGCAGTTTGATTTTATTGTAAGCCGGGCCGTAGCCATTATGCCAACTTTTGTGCATTGGGTAAAAGGGAAAATTGCCAAACCACAAAATCATGAACTTAAAAATGGTATTTTGTATTTAAAAGGAGGCGATTTGAGCGAGGAATTGGAAAGTTATAAAACGGCTACTATTTACAATTTAACCGATTACTACAAGGAAGATTTCTTTGATACCAAGAAAGTGGTTCACTTGCCCCTAAAATATAAAGGCTGATTTATTAGAATTTTAAAAGCATAAAAAAACCAGAGCATTGCTCTGGTTTTTTTATGCTTTTATGAAAAAATTATTCTTCTATTGCAATGCTTTCTCCAATTTGAGATCCAATTACATTTAATACATTGCCATCGGCATCGGTTACAAATACTGCAAGATGAATATTTGAACTGTCAGCGATATTAGAGTCTAATTCAAAGCTATAGCTTTTATTGTAAAGGTTTGTTTCAGCATCTAGATCCGACGAAGTTAGTTCTTCTCCAAATAATCCAGTTGGGACTTGTCTTAATACGTTCTCGTGAACAAAATCTGTGATGTAGTCTGCTCCTCCATAATATTCTGTATAGTTTGTTTGTTCATAAATTAAACCGTCTTCAAGCACGTAAACAACTAGTTTAACTTCGGAAAGAGAGTTGTCAAGAATATCAGTAGAAACATCAATGCTTAGTGTATTGCCATTTAATTCAGAAGTTACTCCTAAAGCGGCAGGTGAAATGTTTTGAGTTAGATTCACAACTTGACCTACATAACTAGGTTCAGGAGTTGCCCACTCCGTAGTACGGTTTAACATAGCTGTAGGGTAGCCACCTAAACCAATAAAGGATTCTAAACTTCCTGCAGGGAAATTGAAAGGATCAATAGCGCTGCTGTATCTATGAATAGCTGCAACTACAACTTCTTCTGTGGCTTCTTCTACAAGTTCAATGCCGTAGGAAACTCTAGGGCACCATCCACACCAAGTCCCTGTAAAATCTTCAATTAAGGCCTTTGATGGATATCCAACTAGAATTGATTTCTCGTTGCTTTGCAATGTTTCGTGTGTTGCAGTTATAATGTCTACACCTCTAGTTTCTGCCGTATATGTGTTTCCAGTAATTTCTTCTCCATTAACATAAAATGTGGCTTCAGAAGTTAAATTGTTTCCTTGGTTTCCTAGGGCATTTAAAGTAATGACTTCTCCAGGGAATACACTGGATTTGTTAGAGCTAACTACTAGGGAAGAAATGTTTACAGAGATATTGTTACTCGTAGTGTTACCAACTTTAGCATTTACTACGAATGTACCTGGCTGAGTAGGAGTGTATGGATTTTCTGAGATTTGCATTCCTGAAAAATAAATAGTAGCCTGAGAAGTAATATTGGCATTGCCTTCGTCTAAAACCGTAAAGGTTATGGATTGACCAAGGTTTATGTCATTGTTGTCCACGGACAAAGTAATAGATGAGGCTTGTCCTCCATTTCCGTCATCAGAGGAACTACAGGAAACTAGGGCTGAAGATACAACTAAAAAAAATAGCTGAAGTAAACGAGTTGTTTTCATAAAGTTATGTTAGGGTTATAATTTTCAAGAGCCGAATATAAATATTTTGTATTAAAATATTGTTAATACGACTGAAATTCATAAAAAAAAACATTAATGGATTGAATTTTCATAAAAAAAAATAACTTTGCGCGTGAATTTTCAAAACCCCTACATGATGAAAAGCTTTATAACCTTGTTTTTTGTGCTAACGTTTGGTCTTTTTGTTAAAGCCCAAGATGTGTTGCCTAATTTACATTTGGAAAATCTGGATGGAGAAACCGTTGCCTTGCAAGATATATCTAAGGATGGTCAATTGGTAGTTGTTTCGCTTTGGGCAACTTGGTGTGTGCCTTGTAAAAATGAATTAGATGCGATTGGAGATGTATATGTCGATTGGATGGATGAAACTAATGTTAAATTGTATGCTATTTCGGTTGATGATTCAAGAACAGTGAAACGTGTTAAACCATTGGTAAATGGTAAAGGTTGGGAGTTTGAGGTATTGTTGGATACTAATGGTGATTTAAAAAGACAGTTAAATGCGCCTACTATTCCAGTAACTTTAATAGTTAAGGACAATAAAATTCTTTTTAGACATTCCGGTTACGCTCCTGGTAGTGAGGAGGAACTTTACGAGAAAATTAAGGAATTCTCCAAGTAATATTTAAATCCCAATAACTAAATGAACTATTCGAAATTTGCGGTATTTGTACTGCTATGGACTGCTTTTGCCCAAGCTCAGGATTACGGCCAATTGAGTGGAGGTCTAGAGTCTAACTCTCAATATTATGTCGATGACCCCAAAACAGGTGATTTTTTAGAGGATGATCACTTTAGAACAAATAACTATTTACGTTTAAATTATACTTTTAAAAATTGGTTTGCCAATGCTCAGTTAGAGTCTTATGAGCCTCGAGCTTTATTGAACTATTATCCAAAGTATGAGGGGACGGATTTGGGTACATTTGCCTTTGGTTATAAATCCCAAAAATTAGAGGTTACAGTTGGGCATTTTTACGAGCAGTTTGGAAGCGGATTGGTGCTTAGAACATGGGAAGATCGTCAGTTGGGAATTAATAATTCAATACGAGGAGGCCATGTAACTTACAGGCCTTTTAGTACAGTTCAACTTACGGCTTTGTATGGAAGGCAACGCGATGGCTTTGAGGTTTCAAGAGGTGATATCTATGGGTTCAATACAGAACTGGATTTAGGAGGTTTTTTAAATTTCGAAACTACAGGTCTGGATTTTGGATTTAGTTATGTGGGGAGATATGAAGATTTGGAGGTCGAGAATCCAAATTTTGATCCTATGACTAATGCTTTTTCCGCTAGATTGGATTTTTCGGAAGGTAATTTTTATGCCTCTGGGGAGTATGTTTTGAAAGATGATGACATGTATCAAGAGTTGGGTAATTTATATGAGGATAGTTATTTTAATGGTAATGCATTTTTGTTGAATCTTGGTTTTGCTAAGTCTGGTTTGGGGCTTGATGCTACATTCAGGAGGATGGAAAATATGGCCTTTTACTCTCAGCGAGATCAAGGGCAGTATGGAAATAACCCGTTTAACCAAGACGTAGTCAATTATTTGCCAGCATTAACAAAGCAACATGATTATAGTTTGACCAATATTTATGTTTACCAATCACAACCAAGACTGGTGTTTAATCCTCTTCCTAAAGCTGGAGAGATAGGGGGGCAGATAGATTTTTATCAAAGGTTTAAACGCGGTACTGTTCTAGGTGGTAAGTACGGTACTAAAATAGCATTTAACTTTTCGACTTGGTATGGTTTAGATAGTGAATTTAATGTTACAGATAAGACCTATGAATCTGGTCCATTTTTAGGTTTTGGTAAAAAGTATTTTCAAGAGTTTAGTTTTGAGCTTAGAAAAAAAATATCGTCAAAATGGTCCACAATTGTGACGGTTGTAGAAACCTACTATAATACAAAATATGTTGAAGACAGGACGGGGGAAGTAGATGCCTTTATTGCAATTGCTGAGGCTACCTATAAGTTTGGATCAAGTAAGTCAATTAGGTTTGAGGGGCAGCATTTGTGGTCTAATGATAAGGATCATGATAGGGCTAAAAACTGGGCAGGAGGTACTTTGGAGTATAATTTCAATTCAAATTTTGCTGTATTTGCGACAGATATTTGGAATTATGGAAATCCAGATGAAGATAAGCAAATTCATTATTACAGTTTCGGAGGAAGTTTTACAAAGGGAGCTACTAGAATTGGAGCGAGTTACGGAAGACAGCGAGGGGGATTAATTTGCGTAGGTGGTATTTGTAGATTTGTGCCAGAAAACACAGGGTTTACTTTAAACATTGCTACAGCTTTCTAAATTGAAGGTTTACATAATTAAAAAAGGAGCGCATAATTTGCGCTCCTTTTTTTAAATAGTTCATTCTTTATTGGTTTCAAATTAGGGTCTAAAACCCTGCAATTTTATTGCAGCACTTTAGTTATATGGAAAATTTTATCTTTATGGGATGTCGGAATTTCAGTGCAAAGGATCTCATACAGTAAGTCGGTTGAGTTGTTATATAGTATGGTCAACGAAGTATCGATATAAAGTGTTAACTGGAGATATTCAATTGCGTTGTCGAGATTTACTGATTCAAATATGTGAAGCAGAAGAATTAGAGATATTAAAAGGAGTTGTAAGTTCAGACCATGTTCATCTTCATGTAGAATATTCGCCAAAGCAAAGTATTAGTTTTTTAGTAAAACAGCTAAAGGGTAGGAGTTCAAGGAAATTACAGCAGGAGTTTCCGCAACTACGAAAAATGTATTGGGGCAAACATTTTTGGGCAACAGGATATGGCGTTTGGAGTACAGGAAATATAACAGATGAGATGGTAAATGAATATTTGGAGCATCATAGAAAACCCAATTCAGATAATTCTAATTTCATATTAGAGTAAAAAAAAGAGGGACTTTAGTCCCTTGTATAACAAACCTATGGACTTCCAGTCCATAGTGGTTTAGTTTACAACCAATTTAGTGTTCAAAAGTATTTTTGAATTGTCTTTAACTTGTAACAGGTATAATCCAGAATCCAACTTTAAATTGAAAGTATTGTGTTCTGTAAGTGAGGTTTTGGTTTGATAGACTTGTTTTCCAGTAAGATCATAAATGGCTATTTCAGCAGTGGCTATTTCCGAAGAACTTAGTATACTCATTTGATCCTTTATTGGGTTTTGAGAAAGTTTTACGACATCCATTTCTAAAGATGAAAGACTTAATGAGTTTTCCAAAATTTCGGCCAGGGCAAAAGCAACATTGCCAGAAGTTAGGGTGACATGAGGCTCGTTACCGGCAGGGATGTAGGTGTTGTCAAAAGGCGAGGAAGAGGTCGTTGGAGCTATGTACCAGTTGCTGTCACTTATAGAAAGCGCGCTTAAAGTTGGTATAAAACAGAAGTATTGTGAATTTAAGTTGTCCACAAATTCCGAAATTAAATCTACAGACTCATCCCCGAAGGAATACAGGTCGAATTGTCCTCCTGGAGCACTGTCCAAGCCGTCTGACGTGGCTGGTGATTCTGCGGTTGCCTCAAAATTATAAACGTCTATCCAATTGTTGAAAATATTAATCTGTCCAACCAAATCGGCTACTGTAATTGTTTGTGACGCTAAAGGAGCAAAATTAATGGCAATGGTAGCTTGCGTTTGGGATGTTCCCACAACACCGGTATCAAAAGCATGATTGATTAATTCCATTCCAGGGGTCCCTGTCATTTCGCCTGTGCCACTACCGTTAACAATGGCGACGTTTCTAGAATCTTGCGGCATTCCCATAGTGTTTATTTCAGTTTGGAAGACATCTCTGAAATTTGGAGCTCCTACTGGCAATGTTATGGTTGGGTCTTGGTCTACATCGGATCCTGATTGCAGATGTCCCAAATAATGGTCAATCAACATTTGTTTTGCGGCAGCACTGTTCAGGAATCCGTTTACTAAGTTCTCGGCTTCTGCAATTGCAGGATCCCCGTTATACATGTAATTGAACATATATTGAATTCCCATTGGCACATTGGCTCCTAAGTGTGGTGTGTCAAACGAGATGAACAGCCGGGTGTCATGTTCCATACTGTTTTGCTCCATATAGCGCAACGCGTACTGAGCAACCAATCCTCCCATACTAGGGCCGATTACTACATTTTGTTCGTTCCCTTCTTTAAGTGCATTTAAGGTTTCTATTAGTTCGGTAAGTGTAAAGGCGTTTCTTTGAATAAAGTCTGCCCCTCCATTTATTTCTGTAGAATTATCCGTACTGCTGGTATAGGTTGGAAAATTTAAAACAACGATATCAAAGCCTTCATCACGTAAAGCATCAGCAAGGTTTTGGACAGGTTCTCCATAGTCCAATAAACTGTACATTAGGTCGATGGTTCTGGAGTCATTGGGGTCAAATCCATCTGTTATTATTATGGGCTTGTCAAAGACGCCGTCAATGTTATCGTAGTAAATTTTGTATTCTCCTGTTCCTGCATGTGCAGAGGTTTCATCAAAACCTTGGTAGGTTATGGAGGAGTTTATGGATGTGATGTCACTTTCGCCTCCCGGGGTTTGTCCGTAAAATAGGAAAGGGATGGTTAAGAAAGAGAAAAGAGAAAAGTAATTTAATTTCATATGAGGTCGATTTATGATTAATGGAAATTAAAGATACGAATAATTTCAGTGCGTTAGAATTCAGAAGCATAAAGGGAGTTGCGGCGCCAAAAAAAACCTCAAAAGTTAACTTTTGAGGTTTCTTGTATTTAGAAATAATATGTCTTAGCCTAAGAACGGGTAACGATAGTCTGTAGGTGTTACAAAGGTTTCTTTGATTAATCTTGGGGAAACCCAACGCAGTAAGTTTTGCGCGCTACCTGCCTTGTCATTAGTTCCTGAAGCTCGAGCTCCTCCAAAAGGTTGTTGTCCTACAACTGCCCCGGTAGGCTTATCGTTAATGTAGAAGTTTCCAGCACTATTTTGTAAAGCTTTAGTGGCTTCCTCAACGGCGTATCTGTCCGTAGAAAGAATGGCGCCTGTAAGAGCATATTCACTTGTTTCGTCTACCAATTTCAAAGTTTCAGAATAAGCCTCGGCATCGTATACATAAATAGTAATTACTGGACCGAATAGTTCCGTACACATGGTAGTATACTTTGGATTGGTAGTCACAATCACAGTTGGCTCAATAAAGTAGCCTTTAGATTTGTCGTAGTTTCCTCCGGCAATAATTTCAGCATCGCTGTCTGCTTTAGCGCCGTCGATATATTTAGCAAGTTTGTCAAAAGATCCTTCGTGAATTACGGCGGTGATAAAGTTATTCATGTCTTCAGGAGATCCCATTTTAAAAGATTTCAAATCTTCTATGACATAGTCCTTAACTTGGTCCCAAATAGTATTAGGAATATACGCTCTTGAAGCTGCGCTACATTTTTGTCCTTGGAATTCAAAAGCGCCTCTTACAATAGCTGTCGCTACTTGTTTAGGGTTGGCAGTTTTGTGGGCTACAATAAAGTCTTTTCCTCCAGTTTCACCTACAATTCTAGGATATGTTTTATAGTTGTGGATGTTTTCTCCTATTT
This sequence comes from Mangrovimonas sp. YM274, assembly GCF_030908385.1. NCBI lineage: Bacteria > Pseudomonadati > Bacteroidota > Flavobacteriia > Flavobacteriales > Flavobacteriaceae > Mangrovimonas > Mangrovimonas sp. YM274. The sequence continues at coordinate 3,360,924 of NZ_CP133091.1, read as the reverse complement.
TTTTCCAAAGTTCTTTGAAAACAAATGTTGATCCTGTAAAGTGCAAACCTGAAAAATCTGGACTCGCCATTACGGTATCTGTAATCATTGCTGGATCTCCGAATACCACGTTAATAACACCTGCAGGAACTCCAGCTTCCTTGAATACATCCATAATTACTTTTGCAGAATATACTTGGCTGTCACTAGGTTTCCAAACCACAACATTTCCCATTAGGGCCATACATGCAGGTAAGTTTCCTGCGATTGCTGTAAAGTTGAAGGGAGTTACGGCGTAGGTGAATCCCTCTAGAGGACGGTATTCAACTCTGTTCCAAGCATCGCTTGTGCTTTCTGGCTGCTCATGGTATATGTCTGCCATAAACTGCACGTTAAAACGTAAGAAGTCTACCAATTCACACGCTGAATCAATTTCTGCCTGGTGGATGGTTTTAGACTGTGCAATCATGGTGGCCGCATTTATTTTGTCTCGGTAAGGTCCTGCAACCAATTCTGCAGCTTTTAAAAAGATGCCTGCGCGTTGTTCCCATGGAAGTTGCGACCAAGTTTTTCTAGCTTCTAAAGCCGTAGCTATGGCTTCTTCTACATGCGATTTTTCTGCAAGATGGTAGGTTCCAACGATATGTTGGTGGTCGTGAGGCGGAGACATAGTGCGGGTATTCCCTGTTTCTACATCTTGACCATTGATATATAGTGGTACGTCCACTTTGCTATTGAACATTTCTTTGTAAGCTTTCAAAACAGCTTCGCGTTCCGGAGATCCGGGAGCGTAAGATTTTACCGGTTCGTTGATAGCAACGGGTACGTTAAAAAATCCTTTTCCCATGGGTATTCTATTTATAGGGTTATTGAAAATATCGAAAATCAAAGGTACAATTTTTTGGAAATGTACGGGAACGATACTTTCATAAAACCATATTAAAAAGCCGTGACATTTTGAGAGTTATGTGCGAGTTCTTTTTGTTGAAAATTACTGGAAATCGAATATGACCGGATCTTTTGAAGTGCATCTATTCCCATGGAAGTCTAAAATGAAACCTAATGATTTAAAAAAAATATTCAAGATACCTTTAATTAAGGGCAAAAGGTGCACTTAGCTTAAAAGCAGGAATGTAAACTTTGAAATTGTTTGTCGTGGTAAAGTTAACCATATTGTAGTAGCCTTTCATGGCTCCAAAGGGAGAGGTTAGCAGGCAGCCAGAATTGTAGGTGTGCGACTCGCCTGGCTGCAGTACAGGTTTTTTACCAATAACACCTTCGCCTTCTACAATTTCAACATTGTTGAGGGCGTCATAAATTTTCCAGTGTCTTGAATTGAGTTGTACAGCGTCCTTTCCTTGGTTTTCAATGGTTACTTTATAGCCAAAGGCAAAGTGCACTTTATAGTTTTTATAAAATGTACCTTCAAATGTGGTGTCTACGGAAATCTTGATACCGCTTGTAACTTGTTGTACCATACAAATAACCTTAAGCAGCTAAATTAATGTATTTTTCTTTTGTTTGTTCATTTTTGGCTTTTTGGCGCCATATTTTTAACAACTTTAAGGTTTTTAAGGGTCATTTTAAGTTGAATTTATGATTTTTCACAAATGTTTCCAACACCTTAAAGAAATTTATAATATCGGTTTCATCCAGAACCGAATTAATGGTAACCAGACGGATGAATTCGTGTTCCTTAAAAACGCCATAACTTACCATAAGTTGGGCTTCTTTATAGAGTGCTGTGCACAATTCTTTTGCGGGGGTGCTTTTGTAGTTGAAGCACACCGAAATTGAATTGTCAAAACTAAAGAGAGTGTAATCTGGGTGGTTGTTAATGTAACTTCTTGCTACATCTGCCAATAGAAATTGTTTGTTTACTATACGCTCTAAGCCTTGTGAACCGATACTTTTCCATAAAGTCCAAAATTTCAAAGCATCATTACGTCTTCCGCATTGCAAGGAAGTTTTGCCCAGGTTGTATTCGTCGCCATCAGTTTGGTATAAGTACTCAGCTTCATTGGAAAAGGATATATGAAGGTCTTCTGAGTTTTGGGTAACGATAATGGAGCAGCTTAACGGTGTCCCCAGCATTTTATGGGCGTTAACACTAAACGAATCTGTTAATTCCACACCATTGACCAAATGTTTGTATGTCTCGCTAAAAATAACTGAGCCACAATAGGCGCCATCCAAGTGTAGCCAAAGATTGTATTTACTACTTACTTTATGGATAAGACTAACATCATCAAAAGCTCCCATAACGGTTGTGCCTGCAGTGCAGTTAACAAAAAAAGGATGATAACCTTCTTCAAGATCTTTTTGGATTTTTAGCTCAAGGTCTTCTGCTAGCATTTCTCCATGGTTGTTGGTTTTTACTTCGCGCACCTGATCTCTTCCAATGCCCATTAATGCTGCATTTTTGTTGATGGAATAATGGGATACCTCCGAAGTATAAATAATCATTTTAGAGGTCACTCCTTTTCTTGGGGCATATTTGTCGTATTTATCTCGAGCCATTACCATAGCCATAAAATTGCTCATAGAGCCTCCTGGAGCAAAGGTGCCATCGCTGTTTGGTCCGTACCCTACTATTTCGCATATTTTTTTAAGGATAATTTTTTCGATTCCTATTTGGGGGCCACCAATCTTGTAGGTGTACATGCTGGTATTTAGCATTACGGCTAAAAGGTCTCCTAAAGTAGCCTTGTCCAATCGGCCTCCATACAATTGGTTGAAAAAGGAGGAGGAAGCAGTTTTAGGAGTGTATTTGATGATTTCAATTAATTCGGCTTTGAAGTCGTCGGCAGAAGTTGGTGTGTCCGGCAGCGATAAATCCAGTTTATCGTAAAGAAGCTCCGTTTCAATTGGCTTGGCAACTGGCTGGCTTTGTTCTTCTTCTAGAAGTACTTGGACTAATTCGTTAAACAACTTTAAATCTTCATCCATGAATTAAGCTTTATGTTCTGAAACTTCAGATAAGCCTAAATTTAATGAAAATTAATATCAAACTAGCTGAAAGCTAGGGGATTTTAAGTTTGGGCTAGGTTGATTGCTCTCACAATCATTGAATTATTTTATTTAGTTTGTAATGTTTACAGAAGAGCCTTCTCCTATTCCTATTAGTCTATCATAACGTGCGCCGAGATCGCGATAATAAACCAACACCTTGTAATTATTTTCGGTTTGATAATAATTACCGCAAATCGCTCCTTCGTCTAAAGTTCCATTTGCATCACGAATTACATATTTATAGTTGTAAAAACCTTGTTTTAGTTTTATGACAGCTTCATAAATACCTTTGGTGGGGTTGTAGGCCATTTTGTTACTTTCATCTGTAGAATAGTTGTTGTAATTGCCATATACATAGATAGATTGACCTTGGGGTAATTCTGGGTATAGTAAAGAAAAGTGAATATTGGTGTAATCGGCTTCTATGGATACATTGTCGGTATCTAAGGCTGTGATTACAAAATTTCCGTTGATATCTGGGTTGTAGGTGTAAGGTTGCCCAGCTCGAGCTGTATTGGTAAATAGAAATCCGTGGTAAATATCTCTTAAATCAATAAACTGAACTCCTACATTGGCTGCTCGAACATCCTTGTTCTCAAAAAATAAATACTCATTGCCACCCCAAAAACTGGATTCAGTGGTATACTTATAAATGAGTTCATTGCCCATCGTATACTGTGGTTTTAGGTTGGAAATAGCAGTGTTAAGATTGTTGTTTTGAATGACTAGGGTTTTTATGGTTTCGCTTGGATTGTTAAGGTTTAAACTTCTTGAGTTAATGATGAAGTCAACGGATTGTTTTTCGTTGATAACACTAACGTCTCTTGAGCGCTTTAAGGTGACGCCAACGCTTACTAAGTCTTCGTAAACCATAAATTTTCTGGAAAACATCAGTTCTTCATATTGGTCGTAAACGGAAATTAAATAATTCCCACTTTTTAAAATGCCTCCGGTTTGGTTGTTGGGGATTTGGAGTGTATAGTGCGAATAGATTTGGTAGGTGTTAAATGAGTTTTCATAATCCCTAATACGTTGGTTGTCAAAGCCCTTTAAGTATTCCGATTTTACAAGTTGGGATGGAGTCCAATCAAAATTAAAATGCTCAATGACATAGTAGAAGTCTTCCTCGTCTCCAGTTAGGGCATCAAATTCTAAAACGAGAGGTTGCCCCAAGGTTAAAATAGGGAGTTGGCTCTCTTGGGTATCACCTTTGAAGGTGATGGTTTTAATGAAATATGGTGGGGGAACTTCGCTAACTTGTGAGAAAATAATGATTGGAAAAAGGAAAGTAAAGGCTAATAGGTTGAATTTTGATGTCATTAAAATCTTATTTTGATGTAAATATAGTTAATTTTATAGGACGTAAATTTTGTTTATTTAGAATTGGTATAAATAAATAACATGCTATTATTTCAAATATAATTTAGGTATTAATTCGTAAATTTGCGTCGATTTTTAGACAATTAATTTCAATATCAAACATATGTCAAACGACATTAAGATTAAAAAAGGTCTGAATATAAACCTAAAAGGTGAAGCTGATAGATCAACGGAAAATGCGATCGTCAGTAATTTCTGCACCATCAGGCCAGAAGACTTTCACGGCGTTACCCCAAAATTAGTAGCAAAAGAAGGCGCAAAAGTAAAGGCAGGTGAAACTGTTTTTTATGATAAAGCGAATGAACTTGTGAAATTTGTCTCTCCAGTTTCAGGAGAGGTTATCGAGGTACAACGTGGTGCAAAACGAAGAATTTTAGCAATTAAGATCCAAGCGGATAAAGAGCAATCTTACCTGGATAGCGGCAAATTAGATGTAGCTTCTGCAAATGCAGATGCTATCAAATCTTATTTGTTGGCATCGGGTTGTTGGCCATTTATCAAGCAACGCCCTTATGATGTTATTGCCAATCCAGACAAGAGCCCGAAGGCTATTTTTGTGTCGGCATATGCATCGGCGCCTTTGGCAGCAGATTATGATTATGTGTTGCAAGGAAAAGAGGCTGAGCTTCAAGTTGCCATTACGGCGCTAGGAAAACTTACGGACGGTGCTGTGCATGTGTCTGTTGGAGCGGGTTCCAATTCGCCATTGGTAGGTCTTTCAGGGGTAACTTTACATAAAGTGTCTGGACCACACCCTGTAGGGAATGTTGGGACGCAAATCAATAAAATAGATCCAATTAATAAAGGAGAGGTGGTTTGGACCGTAACTCCTCAAGATCTTGTAATTATTGGAGAAATGTTGCTTACCGGGAAGTTCAACGCCGAGCGTATAGTTGCTTTAGCAGGATCTTCAGTGAAAAAACCTAGATACTTCAGAACCAAAATTGGAAGTGAAGTGGCTACTATGGTTTATGATAATGGAATTGATAAGGATAGCAATTGCAGAATAATCTCTGGAAATGTACTCACAGGAAAACACGTAAAGCCAGATGGATGTTTGGATTACTACAGTAACACAGTTACAGTAATTCCTGAAGGGGACGATTATGAGTTTTTTGGGTGGAACAAACCTGTTTTCAATAAAATATCAACCTCTAGAGCGATGACTTTTTCATGGTTGAACCCTAAGAAGAAGTTTGATCTAGATACCAATACCAACGGAGAGCACAGAGCATTTGTGGTGACTGGAAATTATGAGGAAGTATTTCCTTTAGATATGTATCCAATGCAACTTCTTAAGGCCTGTATGTACAAGGACCTTGATGAGATGGAAGCTTTGGGTATGTATGAAGTTGCTCCAGAAGATTTTGCTTTGACCGAATTTATTTGTGTGTCTAAACAACCTCACCAAAAGATTATTAGAGAAGGTTTGGACTTAATGATTAAAGAAATAGGATAGCCATGAGTTTGAAAAGTACATTACATAACTTAAAAGAAAAGTATAAAGGCACCAAAATGGCCCCTGCGTTTAACGCATTGCATACTTTTTTATACTTGCCTAACGAAACCACTCATGGTGGAACTCACATAAAGGCTGCCGACGATTTAAAGCGTACCATGAATACGGTAATCATGGCGTTGATCCCGTGTTTGATTTTTGGTATGTTCAATGCAGGATACCAACACTTTAATGCCTTGGGTACTCCTGTTGACTTTATGTCTTGGGATGCGTTTTATATTGGATTGATTAAAATATTACCGCTAGTAATCGTGTCTTATGGTGTTGGACTTGGAATTGAATTCTTGTTTGCCATCATAAAAGGACATGAGGTAGAGGAAGGTTACTTGGTAACTGGAATGTTGGTACCACTTATTGTACCTATTGATTTGCCATTATGGATGTTGGCTGTTGCCGTAGCATTTGGTGTGGTAATTGGTAAAGAAGTTTTTGGTGGTACAGGGATGAACATCCTTAACCCTGCCTTGACTATTCGTGCGTTTTTATTCTTCGCATATCCAACTTGGATGTCTGGAGATAAGGTATGGGTGCACGGTGCTGTTGAGCGTGCCAATGAAATTGCTGGTGGAGCAAATGTTGATGCCATTTCTGGGGAAACAATTTTGGGAAGTTTAGCTCAAGGTCATGATGCCGGTTACTCTGTGGTCGATATGTTTTATGGGTTTATTCCAGGTTCTGTTGGTGAGACGTCTACATTCTTAATCCTTTTGGGAGGATTGTTCTTGATCTTTACTAAAATTGGAAGTTGGAGAATTATGTTGTCTTCTGTTTTGGGAGCCTTGGTTATGGGATTGATCTTTAACAGTGTTGTAGATGCTGGTTGGATAACTGAAAGCAGTAAATTCTATGGACTAATGAGTACTGAATTCTGGCACCATTTATTAATTGGAGGTTTTGCCTTTGGTACTGTGTTTATGGCCACAGATCCTGTAACGGCTTCGCAAACCAACAAAGGAAAATGGATATATGGTTTCTTGGTTGGATTTATTTCAATCTTGATCCGTGTGTTCAACCCAGCTTACCCAGAAGGTGTGATGTTGGCCATTTTATTGATGAACGTATTTGCACCGACCATTGACCACTATGTGGTACAAGGAAATGTTAAGAAAAGAATGAAACGTTTAAAAGCAAAAACAGCTTAAGATGAGTAATAAAACAGATAGTAACGTATATACCGTATTGTTTGCCATTGGTATGGTAGTGGTAGTAGGAGCTTTGTTGGCCTTTACTGCGGCGTCACTTAAGGGTACAATTGGAAAAAATGTGGAGTTGGAGAAAAAACAAAACATTTTGTACGCTATGGGTGTTAATGAAAATGATGAAAGTAGCGCTGTTTTTGTAGATAAGTCTGAAGCTCCAGAATTGTTTTCAAAATATATCACTAAGCAGTTGGTAATGCAAGGTGGAGAAGTTTCTGAAGATGACAACGCTTATTTAATAGATATTAAAAAGGCAAAGGAAGCTGCTGAAGGTGATGCTTCCAAAAGACAATTGCCAATATTTGTAGGAGAGAAGGATGGTAAAACATTTTATATTGCTCCAGTATATGGTAAAGGACTTTGGGATGCTATTTGGGGCTATGTTTCTATGGACGAAAACATGGTGGTTCAAGGCGCTTATTTTGATCATAAAGGGGAAACTCCTGGTCTTGGGGCCAATATTAAAGAGCGTTTCTTTATGGACGACTTTATTGGAGAGCATCTATTGGATAGCAGCGGAAATTTCAAAGGGATTGATGTGGCTAAAGGGAATGCTGACCCTAAAAACGAAAACAAAACCGATAATGAGGTAGACGCCATTGCGGGGGCAACTATTACTGGTAATGGTGTTGCAGCAATGTTGAAGAGCGACTTACAGTTGTACAAGCCTTTTTTCGATAACTTAAAAAACAATTAATAAGATATGGGACTTTTATCTAAAAAAGACGCCAAGTTAATTACAGACCCATTAGCGGACAATAACCCTATTACCATTCAGGTATTGGGTATTTGTTCAGCCTTGGCTATTACTGCTCAATTAAAAGCGTCTATAGTAATGGCTGTTTCGGTAATGTTTGTATTGGGAATTGGTAACGTAGTTATTTCATTAATCAGAAACATTATCCCTTCTAAAATTAGAATTATTGTTCAGCTAACAGTAGTGGCTGCGTTGGTAATTATCGTAGACCAGGTGCTGAAAGCTTTTGCATACGAACTTAGTAAAACATTATCTGTATTCGTTGGTTTGATTATTACCAACTGTATCATTATGGGACGTTTTGAAGCGTTTGCGCTTGGTAACGGACCTTGGAAATCCTTTTTAGATGGTATTGGTAATGCATTAGGATACGGGGTTATCCTGGTTATTGTTGGATTCTTTAGAGAACTTTTAGGATCTGGAACCCTATTAGGGTTTAAGGTTTTGGGAGATCCAATTGAAAAAACAGGATTATACGCTTTAGGATACGAAAACAACGGATTTATGTTGTTATCTCCAATGGCATTGATTGTGGTAGGTATCATTATTTGGGTACAACGTAGCAGAAACAAAGATTTAATTGAAGATTAATCCCTCGGGGGTTACTTAAAAAGATAGATTATGTTAGAGCACATAGAATTATTTTTCAAATCGATATTTATAGACAACATGGTATTTGCCACGTTCTTAGGAATGTGTTCTTACTTGGCTGTGTCTAAAAAAGTATCTACAGCTGTAGGTCTAGGAGCTGCGGTAATATTTGTATTAGCGGTTACTGTACCAGTTAACTGGCTGTTGGATCAATATATTTTGCAACCTGGAGCTTTAAAATGGTTAGGGGCTGAGTACGCAGATTATGACTTGAGTTTCCTTTCCTTCATCATGTTTATTGCAACCATCGCAACCATGGTGCAATTGGTAGAAATTGTAGTAGAAAAGTTCTCTCCTGCATTGTATAACTCTTTAGGTATTTTCTTGCCACTTATTGCTGTAAACTGTGCAATTTTGGGAGGATCGTTATTCATGCAATCTCGTGAGATTCCTTCAATAGGATTAGCACTTAACTATGGGCTGTCCTCTGGTATAGGATGGTTCTTGGCTATTTTGGCAATTGCTGCTATCCGCGAGAAAATTAGATATTCCAATGTTCCAGCGCCGTTGAGAGGTTTAGGTATCACGTTTATCATTACAGGGCTTATGGCCATTGGTTTTATGAGTTTTGGTGGTATGTTAACAGGAGGTGATGAAGGTGCTAAAGAAGAGGCTGAAACTGCACAGGTAGAAACTGTAAAGAAGGACACAGAGAATAAGTTAGCTAACAATACAAAAGTAAACGAGTAACATGATATTAGCAGCAGGTACAGTAGGAACCATAGTAGCAACGGTCGCTGCCTTTTTGGTAGTAACACTTTTATTGGTGTCCTTGTTATTATTTGTAAAACAAAAATTATCTCCTTCAGGACCGGTTAAAATTAAAATTAACGGGGAAAAGGAAATTGAAGTAGGATCAGGTGGAACCTTATTATCTACTTTAGGAAATTCAAAAATCTTCTTGCCTTCCGCATGTGGTGGAGGTGGAACTTGTATCCAATGTGAGTGTCATGTATTGTCTGGTGGAGGAGAAGCCTTGCCAACAGAAACACCTCACTTTACTCGTAAAGAGTTACAGCATGGTGCACGTTTGGCATGTCAGGTTAAGGTAAAACAAGACATGGAAATCACCATTCCTGAAGAAGTATTTGGAATTAAGAAGTGGGAAGCTGAAGTTGTACGTAACTACAACGTGGCATCTTTCATTAAGGAATTTGTAGTACGCATCCCAGAGGATATGAACTATAAAGCTGGAGGGTATATCCAAATTGAAATTCCTAAGTGTGAAATTAAATATTCTGATATCGACATTACCGCACACCCAGAAGAGCACGAAACTCCGGATAAGTTTCAAGCTGAATGGGATAAATTTGGGCTTTGGCCATTGGTAATGAAGAATGATGAAACTGTTGAGAGAGCTTACTCTATGGCTTCTTACCCAGCAGAGGGACGTGACATTATGCTTAATGTACGTATTGCTACGCCACCATGGGATAGAGCTAAGAATGGATGGATGGACGTAAATCCAGGTATTGCGTCATCTTATATTTTCTCAAGAAAACCAGGTGATAAAGTGGTTATTTCAGGACCTTATGGTGAATTCTTCATCAACGAGTCAGACGCTGAAATGTTATATGTAGGTGGTGGAGCAGGTATGGCACCAATGCGTTCGCACTTGTACCACTTATTCAAGACTCTTAAAACGGGTAGAAAAGTTACTTACTGGTACGGAGGACGTTCTAAGCGCGAGTTGTTCTATATTGAGCACTTTAGAGCTTTAGAAAGAGATTTCCCTAACTTTAAGTTCTTCTTGGCGTTGTCTGAGCCACTTCCGGAAGATAACTGGAAAGTGAAGAAAGATATTCATGATGAGGCTGGAGATGGATTCGTAGGATTCATTCACAACTGTGTAATCGAAAACTACTTGGATCATCACGATGCTCCTGAAGATATCGAATTATATTTCTGTGGACCGCCGTTAATGAACAAGGCTGTAGAAAAAATGGGACAAGATTTTGGTCTTCCAGATGAAAACATCCGTTTTGATGATTTTGGAGGATAATCCAAATAATAGATACGAAAAAGCCGATTCAATTGAATCGGCTTTTTTTATGGAGAATTTTAGAATAAAACTTCTTTAGGCTTCTTCTCATAGTTAAATAGGACAGCGCAATCCATAACATTGTTGATATTATCCAATTTGCATAGCAATCCTACAACAGCACTTAAACCCTTAAAAAGAGTATTTTTATCCGTGGGATTAGTTGGTTTTTTGTTTCTGTAATGCAAGGGTAGTTTAAAACCGCAAGCCTTTAAAAAAGTGGCTTCAATTTGTAATAACTCCAACGGTGTGTACCCATTAAATCTTCGTCCTAGGTTTTGGTGTACCATTCCCAGGTAATTTAATTCTAAAGAACCATGACCATTTGATAAATGTTTCCATGAATCTTTATGGTCCAAAATGTTTCCCACCGCACACTGCTTGCAACATTCAGGGTTTAAGGTGTCGTTATGAAAGGCATTATATAGCTTTTGAATGGCTTGATCGAATCTATTAGAAGTTATCATAAGATTGATATTTGCTTTAAGTTACTAAAAATTAGATTAATCGAACTGTTTTTGGTGTTAATTGGCTTATTGTTATGTTTTATTTGGATTTTATAGGGCAATGAAATTCCGTAAAGTTTTATTTCTTAAATTAGAACATCCTAATCACATTGATGAAGAATTATATTCAATATTGGATTATCATTCTTTTGCTATCAACTCCATTATTTGGGGGCAATGCGACTGCTCAAATTTCTCAAGATACTTTACGAGTTGGTGTTTACGAATCGGCACCTTTTGTCATTTTTAAGGCTGATGGGAGTATGCATGGGGTTAGCATATGGTTATGGGAGCAAATGGCGCAAGATCTTGATCAACCCTATAAGTTGGTACGCTATACTTCAGAAATGCCTTTAAAGAGGCTTTTGGAAGATTTGGAGATAAATCAAATTGACTTAGCAATTAATCCAATAACCATAACTAGCCACAGGAACAGAAACATTAATTTTACTTATCCATTTTATGTTGGGAATTTGGCAATTGCCCAAAAGAAGGGTACTAAGTGGCATTCCGTACTTAGCGTTCTCAAGGCTATTTTTAGTTATCGCTTGTTGTATCTTGTCATAATATTGGGGTCCTTGGTGTTGGTGTTTGGTTTTTTGATTTGGATGGTAGAAAAACAGAACAATCATTTTGAAAGAGGGGCCAAGGGCTTGGTAAGTAGTTTTTGGTGGTCTGCTGTAACAATGACTACGGTGGGGTATGGAGATAAAGTACCGCTTTCTAATTTGGGGCGTTTTATAGCCTTTGTATGGATGCTGTGCTCATTGATTATTATCGCCATATTTTCGGCCAGTATTACTTCTAGTCTTACGGTTCATGAGCTAACCCAACACACCCATAATTTGGATGATTTCAAGTTGGCTAAGGTAGGAACGGTTGAGGCCTCTGCGACCAGTGAGTATTTAAGTAGAAATTTCTTTCGGAATACAGTTGCCTATCCTGAATTGTTAAAAGGATTAGAAGAACTTAATGAAGGGCATCTTGATTATTTTATTTATGACGAACCTTGGTTGGATTTTCAGCTTAGTAATAACTTGGATTATGCAGCACTCCATCTACTTCCTATTAGGTTTAATGTACAGTTGTATGGAATGCCTATGGCAAAAGCACTCCCTACAGAATTACAAAATCAACTGTCTATAGGGCTGCTGCAATTAACAGAAAGCCGGGATTGGGAATTTCTTTTGGAAGAGTATCAGTTAAAAGAGTACTGATAGGGATTTCAATTTTGGACGTTTCAAAATTGATGCTTGGGGATTCACTTAAAAAACTATTTTGTGATACCTTTGCCGCATGAGTAAACCATTGACAAAACAGGAACTTCACAACTTAGCCATGAACCATGTAGGTCGGGATTTGGAGCAACGTGGATTTGAATTTGTAGCTGTTAATAGCAAACTCAAACGCCATCCCCAATTTGTGTGTATCGATAAAAACAGTCAATATTATTTTGTGATTGTGAGAGCCGTGTTGTTACCGGATAATCCCAACAATTATGATGTAGTTTGGATGGAAACCTTTAAAAAACACGCCCGGGATAAAGATGCCAAGGTATTATATGCAGGTGTAGGTTTGGGGAATCCCAATGGCGAAGAACTTCCTTTGTATTTAAATGAAGAATATTTAATCGAGTACAATGGCATTCAGGTAATCGATACGCATTTAAATTGAACACCCTTAGTATAGAAATAACATTTATTTAGCCTAATTATGATTAAAAAAGCTTTGGCATTAACATTGTTAATTGCCCTATGTTTTTCCTGCAGTAAACAGATCAAGAATACCAAACTTACAGGTTCTGTATTTGGAACAACCTATTCGGTGATTTATGATTCCGATGAAAATTACCAAGCACAGTTTGATAGTCTGTTTACCGTGATTAACAAATCCATGTCTACTTATATTTCAGATTCTGATATTTCAAAAATCAACAGAAATGAAGACATGCAGGTGGATGAACATTTTTCCAAAGTATTTAATGCTGCAAAAGTAATTTATAGGCACACAGAAGGGGCTTTTGATCCTACTATTGGTGGAGTTGTAAATGCTTGGGATTTTGGTCCGCAAGGAAAAATTAACCATGTAGACAGTATGCAAATCGATAGTCTCATGCGAGATGTTGGTTTCAACAAACTGGGCCTTGTTGATGGTAAAGTTCAAAAACGTCCTAATGCCTTTTTAGATTTCAATGCCATTGCCAAAGGTTACGGAGTGGATGTTATTAGTGAGTATTTGGAGAGTCAAAATGTTGGTAATTATTTGGTTGAAATTGGTGGCGAAATCCGAGGTAAAGGGATTAATATAGATAAGGAGCAAGCATGGAAAGTCGGTGTTGAAAAACCTCATTTTGATGGGGCTCAATCCATTTTACAGGCCATAGAATTACACGACCAAGCTATGGCGACTTCAGGAACCTATAGAAAGTTCAAAATCGATGACAATGGCAATCGCTATTCTCATATTATAGACACTAAAACAGGATACCCTAGCAAAACCAACCTGTTAAGCATTTCCGTAATTGCAGAAGATTGCATGACAGCAGATGCTTATGCTACAGCCTTTAAAGCGATGGGGATTGAAAAAGTGGAAGCGTTTTTGGGAAAACACCCAGAATTAAAAGTGTTCTTGATCTTTGAAAATGACAAAGGCGAGTTTGAAACCAAGGCAATAAACGGTTTCCCTGCAGAATAAATTGGAGTGCATCTATTTTCTTACCACTGGAATAATTTCTCCCTTGGCAAGGCAATAGGTCTCAATGTCATTTTCTGAAAGGCTTGCTGTATAGTCAACTTCTTCTACGGTAAATCCAATACTTCGGAGTTTGTCAAAATAATCCCTGCCGTATACCCTTACGTGGTCATACTGCCCAAAGATTTTGGCACGTTCCTTCTTGTCCGTAATGGAGTCGTCTTCAAACGTAACTTCTCGATTAAGGTCTTGCGGGATTTGAAACACTCCAAAACCGCCTGGTTTTAAAATCCGATATAGTTCTTGCATGGCTTTGGTATCGTCTGGAATGTGTTCCAAAACATGGTTGCATAGGATGATATCAAAGGAATCGTCTTCAAAAGGGAGATTGCAGATATCTGCTTTTACATCGGCCAAAGGCGAATTGAGGTCAGTAGTAGTATAGTTCAAGTTGTCCATGGCTCTAAAACGCTTGTAAAAGGCCTGCTCTGGTGCAAAATGAAGTACTTTATGCTGTCCCGTAAAAAAGTCGGTTTCATTTTTTAAATACAGCCATAACAGTCTGTGACGTTCTAAAGACAAAGTGGAAGGTGATAATACATTGCTTCTTTGGTTGCCATATCCGTAAGGTAGGAACGTTTTAAAGCTTTTCCCGTCAATAGGGTCTGTAAATTGATCGCCTTTGAGGTAAGCAGCTAAAATTGGTCTAACCGCATAACTTAAACGAATAAGTACTGGTCTGGGTACGGTATTTAAAACTATTTTGAAAAGCTTCTTCAAGGGCAATTACATTTCTATTGGTTGGGACAATGTAATCAATTCTGCAATGCTGTCCCAAAGTTGTATGCGGTGTTGGAGGGCCAATTTGGCCACTTCCAAAGTCTCTTCCCATTTTTGCGAATCATCACCACAAAGTTCGGCAATCATCTTTAGGGATAAAGGTCCATGCTCGTCACCATCCAATTCAATGTGACGGTTTAAATAGTAAGTCAATTTACTACAATCGGTTTTTTCTGCCTCCGACTGATTGATGATTTGGAAAAACATATCAGGAATCACATCTTCACGACCAAAGGTAAAAGCCGATGCAATTTTGTGAGCTTCATTGCTGGCGATCACCTCAAAGGTGAAATTGATAAACTTTAAGGTTTCTTCTTGTAGAGACGTTTTTGTTGCGGCATCGTTAATAGTAGCTCCTTCACATATATCGTTAACAAAAGCTTCTATTGGCGTTGTATTGGCACCAATTTGCCTCATGGCATCCAAGTACATTTCGTAATGGCTTTTAGGCTCACCAAGTTCATTGACATCGCTTTCCTCACCCAATACAATTTCATTAATGAATCGTGCTGTAGCTGGATTTTTGGCAGGTACCCAAGGTAATGTTACCGTGGTTAACTGGTTTTGCAATGCCTTTAATAAAGACATAAAGTCCCAAACAGCAAAAACATGCTGCTCCATAAAGATTTTGATGTCTTCAATAGAGGATAGGTTGCTGTATAAATGGTGGTTATTGAGGGTGTCTCGAAGCGGGGTAAGTTGCTGCTCGATTAAATCAATTCTATTCATAAATCTGATTAAAGGACCAATGCTTTTTGTCTGAATTCGTTTTCTTCGTCGCTCTCGATGCCCAATGCTTCGTAGATATAGGCAAACGTAGAAAGGATTTCAGGTTTTCCATCAATAATGGCTACGTCATGTTCAAAATGCGCAGATGGTTTATTGTCTAAAGTAGTGATGGTCCAACCATCTCTATGTTGCTTGATGCGGTGAGTTCCCATATTGATCATAGGCTCGATAGCCACCACTTGACCTTCGATGAATTTTTTCCCGCGGCCGCGTTTTCCATAATTTGGCATTTCTGGATCTTCGTGCATTTTGCGTCCAATACCATGTCCTACAAGCTCACGAACTACCCCGTAACCATGAGATTCACAAAACTGCTGAATGGCGAATCCAACATCTCCCACACGGTTACCAACTTTAAATTCCCTGATTCCTATGTAAAGAGATTCCTTGGTTACATCCAATAACTTTTGGGTTTCTGGATCAATTTCACCCACGGGGAACGTGTAGGCATGGTCTCCATAAAAATCATTTTTGATAGCACCGCAGTCAATGGAAATAATGTCTCCTTCCATCAATGGCTCATCGGTTGGGAATCCATGGACTACTTGAGAGTTAGGACTCATACAAAGTGTATTTGGGAAGTCGTATAATCCCAAAAAACCTGGAATGGCACCTTGTTCCCTAATAAATTCCTCCGCCATTTTATCCAATTGCAAAGTGGTTACGCCAGGCTTTACTTCCTTGGCCAACATTCCTAAAGTTTTGGATACAATTAAGGCGCTTTCGCGCATCATTTCTATTTCCTCTCTTGTTTTTGCTATAATCATGATTCAAAAAAATATGTGCAAAGATACTTAAAATAAACTAGCTATCTTACATTGGTTTTTGTACTGACTTTGGTCAGTGTGGGTTACAGATTTATTTAATTACTTTGCAAAGAGAATTAATGAGAAGTGTTATGTATAAGTCAGTTACAGCAGAAGAAGCGGTTAAAATAGTAAAGTCCAACGATAAAGTATATTTACAGGCAGCGGCAGCAGCACCTCAAGTGTTGATTAAGGCCTTGACGGAAAGACATGAGGAACTTAGAAATGTTGAGATTTGCCAATTGCATACTGAGGGAGAGGCTCCTTATGCCAATCCGGAGTTGAGAGACAGTTTTCATGTGAATTCCTTTTTCCTTGGGAAAAACGTGCGCCACACACTGCAGGCTGGGAACGGTTCTTATACTCCAGTATTTTTAAGCGAATTGCCGTTGTTGTTCAAGCGAAATATCGTGGACCTGCAAGTAGCGCTTATTCATGTATCCGTACCCGATAGACATGGGTATTGTTCTTTGGGTGTTTCGGTGGAAGCTACTTTGGCGGCCATTGACAATGCCGATTATGTAATTGCTCAAGTAAACAAACAAATGCCAAGAACTTTTGGGGATGGTATTATTCACGTATCCGAAATTGATGCTTTTGTGGATTGCGATGAGCCTCTGCCAATACATCATGTGGGGACACCTTCTGATTTGGAAACCACCATTGGTGATTATGTGGCGAGTTTAATTGAAGACCGTAGCACTTTGCAAATGGGGATTGGGAATATTCCCAATGCCGTGCTGACACGTTTGACCTCACATAAAGATTTAGGGCTGCATACCGAAATGTTTTCAGATGGGGTTATTGATTTAATTTTAAGTAATGTCATCACCGGTAATTATAAAGGCATCGATCCAGGAAGAGCCTTGGCTACCTTTTTAATGGGCTCACAACGTTTATATGATTACGTGCATGACAATCCGTATGTGGAATTGCGTTCTTCAGATTATGTAAACGACGTCTCGGTGATTAAGCAAAACCCCAAAATGGTGGCGATTAATTCTGCCATTGAAGTGGATTTAACAGGACAGGTATGTGCAGATTCCTTCGGAACAAAAATGTATTCCGGGGTAGGTGGACAAATGGATTTTATACGAGGCGCTTCCCTAAGTGAAGGTGGGAAAGCCATCATTGCCTTGCCTTCGGTTACCAAAAGTGGTATCAGTAGAATTGTACCAACATTAAGGCCTGGGGCAGGGGTTGTAACAACACGATCCCATATCCATTACGTGGTAACAGAATATGGGATCGCGAATTTATATGGTAAAACTATTGCCGAAAGGGTGAAAGCTTTGGTAAATATTGCGCATCCAGACCATAGAGAATCCATAGATAGTCAATATTTTGAACTTTCAAGAGGCTGTTAGCGTCTTAAGAAAGAAAAAATACCCTTTTTTTGTTTCTCTTTTAGCTGCTGTGGCATTTCGTTCGTGATGAGTTGATAGACTTCTCCCCATCCCAAAACACCTCCTATATTGCGGTCGTCAATAAAGATGTCTGCATATATTTTTCTACTCTTGCTGTAGTCAAATTGCTCTTCAGGAAAACTCTTGTTTACGGCATAAAAATGAATGCCATTTTCTTCACAGAACTGAACGGCTTCTTCTAGCCTGATCCCGCTTCGGTAGGTCCATAAGATTAAGCGGTGACCATCGTTTTGTAGACGCTTTAGGGTTTCAAAAGCGAAAATCCTTGGTTTCCCAATTTTTGGGTAGGCGTCTTCAACGATGGTACCATCAAAATCAACTGCTATAATTAGCTTTTCCTGAAAATTCATCCGTTAACATTTAGCTTGCTAAAATATACAAAATATATTTTATCAGCTTTATTCAACAAGAGAATGGCGGGTCATCGCTTCAGGTTGCGGCACGCCCATAAGTTTTAAAATGGTAGGTGCAATATCACCTAAAATACCATCGGTAATTTTTGTTTTGTCATTATCTATTAAAATAATAGGCACCGGATTTGTGGTGTGTGAGGTGTTTGGAGAACCATCTGGATTAATCATGGTTTCACAGTTTCCGTGATCGGCAATCAATATGGTTGAATAATTGTTTTCCAAAGCGGTTTCTACAACTTGTTTAACACATTTGTCCACAGCTTCGCAAGCCTTAATGGCAGCTTCCATTACTCCTGTGTGCCCAACCATATCCCCGTTGGCAAAGTTAAGGCAAACAAAATCGGCTGATTTTTGCTGTAGTTCAGGAACCAATGCATCTGTTAGCTCGTAGGCACTCATTTCTGGCTGAAGGTCGTAAGTGGCAACTTTCGGTGAATTTTTAAGAATTCTCTTTTCGCCTTCAAACGGTGTTTCCCTTCCTCCTGAAAAGAAAAAGGTGACGTGTGGGTACTTTTCGGTTTCGGCAATTCTTATTTGTGTTTTGTGGTGTTTTTCCAAAACCTCACCTAAAGTATCGCTTAGATTGTCCTTGTCGAACACAACGTTAATGCCTTCGAAGGAATCATCATAGTTGGTCATGGTTACATAATGCAACTTCAGTTTGTGCATATTTTGTTCGTGGAAGTCGGTTTGCGTTAACGCTTCGGTAAGCTGTCTTCCACGGTCTGTTCTAAAATTGAAGAAAATTACTACATCACCATCTTGAATTTTAGTTATAGGCTCCCCGGCATCGTCCACGGCAATGATAGGTTTGATAAATTCATCGGTGACATCATTTTCGTAACTATGGTCTATAGATTTTAATACATTTTTGGAGTGTTCTCCAGTTCCGTGCACCAAGGCATCATAGGCCAATTTTACACGTTCCCAACGCTTGTCTCTATCCATGGAATAGTAACGTCCTATAACCGTAGCAAGTTTAGTGTTGGTGTTTTCAATATGCTCTTCAAGCTCAGTAACAAATCCAAAACCAGATTTAGGATCTACGTCCCTGCCATCGGTGAAGGCATGTACATAGGAATGCTCTACACCATAATCGTTGGCGGCATCTACAAGCCCTAACAAGTGGTTGATATGTGAATGAACCCCACCATCACTTAACAAACCAAGAAAATGAATGGGTTTGTTGTTGGATTTGGCATATTCAAAAGCTTCAACAAGTGCGGGTTCGTTACGAAGGGTTTTGTTTTGAATGGCTAAATTTATCTTTACTAAATCTTGGTATACTATTCTACCGGCACCTAAATTCATATGTCCAACTTCACTGTTTCCCATTTGTCCTTCAGGGAGGCCAACATGGAGTCCGTCCGTCCTTAAACTGGCATTGGAATAGGTGTTGTAAAGCGAGTCTATAAATGGCGTGTTTGCGTTGTCTATGGCGGATACTTTGGGGTCCGGAGATTTGCCCCAACCGTCAAGAATCATAAGGATTACTTTTTTGTTCATGGTGCTTTTCAATTTATTATCAAAGATAAATGTTTATAACAGGACGTCGAAATTTAAGGAGCACAAATTGCTTGAATATCTATGTTAAGTTAAGGTGTGGTTGCGTGGGAAAATTAATATAATCTTAACAGAATTGTGTTTAAATAGTTAAAAATGTGTTATATATGATTTATTTGTGTAACAAATCCAGAAATTATACGTCTCTTTACTGTAATCAAAAAACAATCATTAATCAAATCAAAAATCTTTCATCATGAAAAAATCGGTAATTATTATTGCAGTTGCATTGGGATTTATGGTAAGTTCCGCACATGCTACAACTTCGTTTAAAACAATTGACAACTTTAAAACTGTAAAGGTTAACACTTCGGTTAATCCATTTTGTGTTGCCATAGCTAAAGGCGACCTCCAAACAGTTCAAAAGCTTATTGAGTTGGGAGCAGATGTAAACGAAAGATCCAACGGAATGACGCCATTAATGTATGCAGCAAAGTACAACAGAGTAGCCATTATCAAACTTTTGGTAGCTAATGGCGCAGATTTAGACAGAAAAAGTGAAGACGGTTTAACAGCGGCACATTATGCAGAACGCTCTAACGCTCAGGATGCCCTGTCTGTCATAGAAGACTTAGATAAAGCATAAAAGTAACACTAGTAAGTGCTTTTCAGCATTTATTATTAGTTAGTTGGTTAGTTAGTTTAGTTAGAGAAAAAAACTCCCTACATGGGAGTTTTTTTGTATTTGGCAATGGCTGCTTTTATTTTTTCAATGCGGTTATCGGGGTCGGGATGTGTACTTTGGTATTCTGGAACTCGATTGGGGCCTGCTGCCGCTTTTAAAATTTCCATAACCCCAATCATTTCTTCTGGGTCGTAACCTGCGTCTATCATCAACATAATGCCAAGGTCGTCCGATTCCAGTTCATCTCCTCTACTGTTGGTAAGTAACTTTTGTTGTCCTATACCACCAATTAATTGCCCCATATCGGCTCCCACAGAGGCACCTGTGGTAACGGTTTTCCAAAACTCGGTTTCCGCAATACGTTCTGCAGAATGCCTGCCTAAAACGTGGCCTATTTCATGGCCAAGAACACCGGCTAATTGAGCTTCGTTTTCAAGTCTGGAAAATAGGGCGTAGGTAATAAACACTTGCCCTCCGGGTAAGGCAAAGGCATTAATGGTGTTGGAATCTCCCAATAGATGAAAATGATAATCGTAAGGTGTTTGGCTGGCAATACTGCTTTGAACCAATTTATTGCCTACTTGGGTTACGAAAGCTTGATATTGATTGTTAGGATGTAGACCTCCAAATTCTTGTTCCATTTGAGGTGCGCTTTGTAGCCCAATGGCAATTTCTTGGTCCGCCGTCATATTGATGACTTGGTCTTTGCCTGTATACGGATTGGTTTCCATGCTGCTGCAACGCTTTATAAATGCAAAGGCAACAATACAGAGTCCTAGCAAGAGTCTGATTTTTAATCTATTGGTTCTCATGTTCAAATAGTTGTGAAAACTAAAATTACGAAATTTTTAGCGTAATAATTCAGGATTTATATCTAAAAGATGCTCTTGTTTGTAGGTTGAAATGACCTCTGGCGTAAGGAAGTCATTTCCTAGCAAATGTTCGTTTTTTAAAATTTCAACTAAATCCAAATTGCTATAAGATTCTAAATACACTTTGGAGAGTGGTTTGTAGCTGTAATGCCAAGGCTCATATTGGAATCCTTTTCGGGAAGGATCGTTGGTGTAGACCAAGAAAAAACCAAAGCGATTGGCATTATGGTCCATCCATTGTTTTAGCTTATGAAAAGAGCCGTCGGCTTGAAAATGTTCTTCCAATAAAACATCTCCCTTTGGCTGAACCACATTAGCATCAATAATATCTAAGTCTGTTCCCCAATGGTGTCTGGAAGTACCAGGAATGGTAGAGTATTCAATAATGGCATTGATGGCATCAAACCCATACATGCCCTGAGAAGTGAACAAATTGTACTTTCGGTTCCAAATCCGTTTTTGGTGATTAAAGTTGCGATAGCTGGAGACTACCTTAATATTGATGCCTTCCTGTAAAGCTTCAGCTTTCATTTTTAAAAAAGCTTCATGAGCTTGTAAAAGTAATTTGTGTCCATTTCCGAAAAGGGTAGGAGTGCCCTTGCCCATCAATAATTCACAAGAAATGGAATTGGAGGCCAATAAATTGTTGGGGAAGGCAGAAAACGCCAGTCCCAACAAGGATGCAGATTTTATGAAATGTCGTCTTTTCAAAGCAATTTATACATGGTGAAATGTAATCCTATTTTGGGAATATCAAAAGGTTCCCCAATTATTTTAAAGCCATTTTTCTCATAAAAAGGGACAGCAATAGCTCTTGCATTGCACCAAACAACTTGAGCATTTAGTTTGTGCAATATGTTTTCTCCATGCTGTATTAAGGCGGTGCCCAAACTAAGTCCCTGTAAATTTTCAAGAACTGCCATGCCTCGCAATTGATATTGCATAACATGCCGTAAAAGTGGTGTGCCATTTTTTAGGTAGGTGACCACTCCAGATAATTGATTTTGATAAAAAAGCCCTAAATGGAAGGTGGAATCTAGGTCGTCATTATCAAAAATGCAGTCTTCAATAGGACGTCCGGGTCTTAAAACAGGATGCCTAACCACATAAGTTTCCTGTGCGGTGATATTTTTTACAAAAAAATCTTCTTTAGAGGTGGGTGTCAAAATGTTTGATAAATAATAGGTTAGCTGAAACGGAAAGCAAACTTAAATAAAAAGATGAATAAAAATGAATTTTTCTCTTTTGTACATTGAATAGTTTGTATATATTTGCGCCAGAATTGCGGGAGTAGCTCAGTTGGTAGAGCGTCAGCCTTCCAAGCTGAATGTCGCCGGTTCGAACCCGGTCTCCCGCTCAAAAAGCTTCACTGAAAAGTGGGGCTTTTTTATTAAATAGTAGTTAGGGTAAAAACGGAGCCAGTTTCTTTTATAGAAATTGTCTCCGTTTTTTATTTGACATCTATTTTAAATGAGATAACTCTGTTCCGGTTGCAACTTCATAGGGAGTTTTGCCGTGTTCAAAAATTCTGGCATCCAAACTGCCTTTTAATTTAATGGTATTTCCTGTAACATGCAGCCAGCTTCCTTCTCTAAGTCCAACTACAGGTTGGGTGTTAAATTTATGGAATTCTTGTATTCGGGTCTCTCTAGTTTCTCCCATGTGGGTGCTACTAGGGTCTGGATCCAAATAATGCGGGTTTAGGTTGAAAGGTACAAAGCCAAAGGTTTTAAAACTTGGCGGGTACACAATTGGCATGTCATTAGTGGTATTCATAGTTAAACCACAAATATTACTGCCGGCACTGGTACCGAGGTAAGGAGTTCCGTTTGATACGGCTTCCTTGATAACTTCAACAAGGCCGTTTTTATAAAGTTGGTTGACCAATACAAACGTGTTGCCGCCTCCAACAAAGATAGCTTTGGCTTGTTTTATGGCTTCGGAAGGGGAATCGAATTCGTGAAGGCCTTTTACGGTTTTGTTTATTTTGGCAAAGGGTTCGCTTACTTTAGCGGTATATTCGTCATGTGTGATCCCTCCAGGTCTGGCATAGGGTACAAACAAAATCTCTTCCGTAGCCTCAAAAAAAGTACTCAATTCTTCCAAAAGATATTCCAAAGGCCCACTTCCATGCAAGGTGGAGGTACTGGCAATAATAATAGTTTTCATCATTCATTAATTTGTTGTAAATTTAAGTAAACATCCCCTTTAACAAAAGTTTATCAATGCATTGAAGTTTATTTAAGACAAGATGTCGTTACTTTATTACATAAAACCAAATTTTATGGCTAAATCTATTTTGCTACTCAGCGTTTTGCTGTTAAGTTTTCAGGTGCACTCGCAACAACTCAATAGGATTACCGTAAACGGTAGAATAGTGGTGGATAGTGATGATATTGAAGGTGTGACTGTTTTTAATAGGGCATCCAATAAGGGAACCATTACTAATGAAAAAGGAGAGTTTTCAATTAAAGTGGCCGTTGAAGATGTGTTGGAATTTCATGCTTTGCAGTTTGAGGAATTTGAGGTGGTAATAGACCAAGAGATCATTATGTCTAAACAACTTACCGTGTTTTTGGTGGAAAAAGTGAATATGTTGGATGAGGTGGTGGTATTACCGTATGATCTTTCTGGAAATTTAATGGTGGATGTGGAAAGTGTTAAAATCTATAATGCCGATCTAAAAAGTCTTGACTTGGGGCTCGGAAACATGGATGAATTTGAGTTTCGTGACAATGCTGATGTTGGGACCGAAAACCTTGTTAAGCATTCCCAAGCTCAAACCATGAAAAATGGACTTAACATTAAGAACATTGTAAGTCTACTATTGATTCCGTTATTTGACTCGCCAAATAATTCAAAAAATGATAAAGATACTACTGTTGATGTTCCCATGAGTACATTTAAAAGTCAGTATAGCGAAGAATTTCTAGAGCAAAATTTTGGAATTCCTAAAAACCAAATTGACAATTTTATCATTTATGTGGAGGATAGTGGTTTGGATTATAGCTTGCTTGACGAAGGTAAAGAGTTGCAATTCCTTGAATATATCAATGACAAGAGCAAACTGTTTTTAAGTACACAGAGTGGTAAAAATTAGGTGGCTTTTTTTACTGTGCTACATTGTTGGTATTGGAGTAGTCTGTGCGCAACAAAAAGTATTGAGCGGCATTATTTCGGCTAGTGGTGATGTGGAAGGTATTCATGTAATCAACAAAACTGCGAGTAAATTCACTAAAACAGAGGTTTCTGGGAGTTTTTCAATTCCTGCTAGTCTTCATGATACACTAAAAATAACGGGTATAAAATATCAATCAAAAGAAGTAGTGGTAACTTCCAAAATCTTAAATTCTGAGCAATTTAAGGTAAGGTTGGAAGATCAAATTACAGAACTGGATGAAGTGATTGTAGGTAAAGTATTGACCGGTGATTTAATGTCCGATATTCAAAATTCCGAAGCCAAACGCGATATCAATTTTTACGATGTGGGAATCCCTGGATATACAGGAAAACCCTTGACTCAAAATGAGAGGAAGTTATCAGAAGCTGATAGTGGCCAATATGTGTATTTTGCTGTTATAGCCTTGTCCATAAATGTGCATAAAATCTTAAACAAGATTAGTGGCCGTACAAAAAAGTTAAAATACCATGTGAAATTAGAGCAGCAGGATGCCTGTATGAACAAGGCAAAATCTGAATTTTCCGAAATACTTTTTGGAGGGGTGGACCTGGAAGAAGGGTTAATTGCCGAGTACTTTTATTATGTGTCTGAAGATCCTCAATTTCTGGAGATTTGTAACTTAAATAATGCCAAAAGCATGTATGATTTTTTGGTGTTGAAGCTGGAATCGTATAATGATAATATTGAGTCTGATGAGAATTAGGTTCTGTTCTCATTATGGTTTTAGGGCGCTAATGCGGATCACTTTTAGTCTGCTTTTTCTGTTTGTTTGTAAAGGATATGCACAAACTGAAACTATACATGGAGCAGTAAGTGCCAATGGCGATGTTGAGGGAATTCATATTATCAATAAAACAGCAAGTAAATTTTCCAAAACAGATGAAAACGGGAGTTTTGTAATTCCAGCAAGCCTTCAAGATACCTTGCAAATCACAGGTGTTAAGTATAAAACCAAGGAAATAATTATAACTACGGATATTTTCAATTGCAAAACTGTAAAAGTTAAATTAGAGGATCAAATTAATGAATTGGATGAGGTGATTGTCGGCAAGGTCTTAACGGGAAATTTACTGCTGGATGTACAGAATTCCGAAGCCAAACGAGATATCAATTTTTACGATGTTGGCATCCCAGGTTATACCGGGAGGCGTAAAACTCAACGTGAACGGAGGCTTTATGAAGCGACCACAGGTGGCGGGATTGTGCCGCTCAACCCAATCATGAATTGGATTTCTGGTCGTACCAAACGGCTCAAGCATTTAGTTAAGTTGGAACGTCAGGATCAATATATGAATCAAACCATGTTTGAGTTTTCTGAGATGCTTTTGGAAATTGAGGAGTTGGAGGAATCCCAGAAAATGGAATTTTTCTATTTTGCTTCCGAAGATGAGCGTTTCATGGAACTCTATAAATTGAATAACGATATGTTGATGTTTGAATATCTCAATGAAAAATTGGAGATCTACAGAAAACGTCTTAACGAGAATAAGAATTGACCGTTAAATATTTTTGAAACACTGAGTATCTAAATAAACTACTTAGTATATTTGCAACGTGATACTATCAAGAACATTTTTATTTATAGGCACTACCGAAGTCATGTTCATACTATTTATAGTAGTCATGGTGTTTGGTGCCGATAAAATTCCTGAAATAGCTAGAGGATTGGGGAAAGGTATGCGCATGCTTCGTGATGCCTCTACAGATATCAAATCGGAAATTACCAAAAGCGCCGAGAAAAATGGCATTGATACCAGTATTACCCAAGATGTTCAAGACGAACTTACCAAAGTTAAGGATGATTTGGAGCAATTTACTGGGTCTGTAAGACGTAAAATGTAAAGTTTCTTTTTACAATTTTCGGCTGATGGTAAGGCCGTCTCTAATAGGTAGCAATACGGTTTCAATACGTTTGTCTTCTTTCAATAGTTTATTGTATTCCAACAGTGCCAAAGTTGAAAGATCATCCTCTTTTACCTGTTGGATCACTTTACCGCTCCACAATACATTATCGGATAATAAAATACCGCCTTTGTTGAGTCGCTCCACAATTAAATGGAAGTAGTTGACATAGTTGGGTTTGTCTGCGTCAATAAACACCAAATCGTAAGTGAGGTCCAGTTCCGGAATAATTTCCGTGGCATCTCCTAAATGTTGGTGGATTTGGGATCCATAAGGAGAGATGTCAAAATATTTGCGTTGAAAATCCACCAATTCTTCATTGATGTCAATCGTGTGCAAAACCCCATGTTCCTGAAGCCCTTCTGCTAAACATAGGGCCGAATAGCCTGTATAAGTACCAATTTCCAAAATGCTCTTGGGGTTGATAATTTTTGAAATCATACTTAATAAACGGCCTTGGTAATGCCCACTCAACATTCTAGGCTGCAAAATCTTTTGAAAGGTTTCCCTTGTCAGTTGCTGCAGTAATTCCGGTTCGTCCTCTGTATGAGCAACTACATAGTCGTCTAAGGCTTCAGGTATAAAATGCATTAGGATAAAATCTTATTGATTAAATTTTGCTTTTTGATTTCGTCATCCCCATATAGCCATTGCAAGACATTGTTTTCCCACATGGCATCTTTTTCTTGTTCATTAATAATATTTCTTTCTATGGCTAAGTCCAAGATTTTTCCAGGATAGGAAGATTGTGTGGCACTTTCCATTTCTCCCAAAGGGTAAGGATCGTCCAAACCTATTAAGACCTGCTTGGACGTTTGGTTTTTGATCAAGAGTTCCAAAGAACCTGTGTCGTGAACCAAGGTATCAAAGAAAATGTTCTTATGGCCAACGGCTTTTCTTGGATGCACTTTGCCTTCAAACAAATCGTGTCTACCATCAAATCCTTGGATGCGTCTTCCTAGGTTAATTTGTGCCAATTGTCCTCCGTGCGCAAAACAAACCCGCATGTTCGGATACTTTTCATAATACCCATTTAAGGTCAAGAAATGGTAGGCATCGGCACATTGGGCCAACATCCAAATTAAGTGGAATCGCCAAGACGTGTTTTGTAGTTTAATGAATTTTTCACCATCATAGGGATGGATTTCTACCGCCAAATTGTATTTATTGGCCAATTCAAAGATAGGCTCGTTTTCCTCATCAAAAATACAACGCCAGGTACCAATGGTATCCATATAGTGTGTTGGCAAGCACAATAGGTTCATGCCTAATTCTTCAACACAACGTTCAATTTCCCAGCAAGCACCTCGTACAAATCCCGGGTGTACCACAAACCCACAAGTAAATTTACTGGGGTTTTCGGCTTGGATTCTTCCATTGAAATCATTCTGGAATCGTAAGGCCTGCTTCATTTCTTCAAGACGCAAACCATTACCGTACAGTTGCGATAAATTTAGGACTACGGCATGATCAATATTAAAACGATCCATCCACTCCAATTTCTCGTTTAAAAAGAAACTAGAGTCCGTAACCGGACGGCTCCAATCTTTCTGAAGCATATATTTTCGGTCCTTGTCTACCCAAAAAATGCCTTTGTCTTTCATGAACTGGGGAATTTCTTCTGGATAGGGAAGTAAATGAGAATGGCCGTTTATACGAAGTTTGCGTTTTTCCATGGGTGGGTGATGAGCTAGTGTTTTGGTTTGGGGTTATTCTTCGGTTGTTACTGGTGCTGGTGGCTGCATAACATGTCCGCAATTGGTGCAAGTGCGTTTGTCCAAATCACCATAATATTTATCAAAAATTACAGGCATATCGGTTTCAATGTTGTCCAACGGAAACTTTTCGCGATACAACTGCTCGTTGCAATTTTCGCAATACCATTCCAAGGCATCATTAACACCTTCGGCTCTTGGGTATTCAATCACCAAACCAACCGTATTGGCTTTGCGTTGTGGCGAATGTGGCACACCCGGAGGCAGCAAATAAATATCTCCTTCCTTGATTTCAATATCTTCGGGTTGGCCATCGTTCATGATGCGCAATACCATATCGCCTTCCAATTGGTAGAAAAACTCAGGTGTTTCGTTGTAGTGATAATCTTTTCTACTGTTGGGACCACCAACAACCATCACAATATAGTCGCCGTTGGGCCATACACATTTGTTGCCAACGGGCGGTTTTAATAAATGACGGTTTTCGTCAATCCACTTTTTAAAATTTAATGGGCTTACCAATTTACTCATTACAATATATTTTGGGCGTGCCCCTAACGGGTCGGGTTTTTCGCGCTACACGGTAGCTTGCTTCAACCCCTCACGCGGGTTTCTATAAAATTACAAACTTTTTGTGCGTCCACCATCAACCGGAAGGTTAATTCCGTTGATATAGCTGGCACATTCACTGGCCAAAAACGTTACGGCATAGGCCAACTCTTCTGGCTGTGCAAAACGCTTTGCAGGAACGGCTTGTTTCATGGCATCGGCAGCGGCTTCTTCACTAGTGCCAGTTTTAGCCGATTTGTTTTTGATGATTTCTGTCAAACGCTCAGTTCCCGTAGCGCCTGGCAAAACGTTATTTACCGTAATACCAAATTGTCCCAATTCATTGGCCAAAGTTTTACTCCAATTAGCAACAGCCCCACGAATGGTATTGCTCACGCCAAGTCCGTCCAGAGGTTGTTTTACCGAGGTGGAAATCACATTGATGATACGCCCGAAACCTTCTTCTTTCATAAACGGCACCACGGCTTGTGCCAACACATGGTTACATTTTAAGTGATTGGTAAAGGCGCTTTCAAATTCTTCCAATTTGGCAGCAAAAACAGGGCCTCCAGCAGGGCCACCTGTATTGTTCACCAAAATATGGAATCCGTGATGAGCTGAAATAAAATCAGTCACCTTTTGTTGCAGTGCTTCTGGATTGGAAAAATCGGCCACGATATAAGAGTGCTCTTTGCGGTTTGGTAATTCGTCAAGTACCGCTTTTAATTTATCTTCATTTCTGGCTACCAAAGTAACTTTGGCACCTTCCTTTGCTAATTCAATGGCTGTTGCTTTTCCTATGCCTGCGGTACTCCCGCAAACCAAAGCATATTTATTGTTTAAGTTTAAAATCATGTTTTAATTTATTTCTAATTGATGTCAGGTCGGGCACAGTCGCGGCCTATAGACTTATATTTTGAATGTATGATATTCCGATAATATTTGAAACAATTTAATGGCTTCGTTGGCCAAAGCTAATTTCTTTTCAAAATAGATAGCTTTTTCGATATCATTAAATTCTTGTTGATTCCTGTGTAGTTAAGACAATTTGAACCTAGTAATACATAAACAAAATATACTTTCATAATTTAACCTCTAGGCTGCGCTCGAGGAGACAGAGTTTCTTTCTAATATTTAATACATACATTCTTGGCTTCGGTAAAGAAACGCAAAGCTTCAAAACCACCTTCTCTACCAACTCCAGAAGCTTTTACACCACCAAAAGGCGTGCGCAAATCTCTCATCAACCACGTGTTCACCCAAACAATTCCTGCTTGTAGTTGTTGGCTCATACGCATGGTACGTTTCAAATCGTTGGTCCAAAGGGTAGAGGATAGGCCGTAGGTGACTTTGTTGGCCATTTGTAGAACTTCATCTTCCGTGTCAAAAGGCATAATGGTCACCACTGGACCAAAAATTTCTTCTTGGTTCACGCGACATTCGTCCGTAGGCACTTCTATAACAGTTGGCTCCAAATAATAACCATTTTCGAAACCTTCAACAGTTACTTGCTTGCCTCCGCAAAGAATCGTGCCACCTTCTTCCTTGGCAATGTCAATATAGCTTTTAACTTTTTTCATATGAGGCTTGGATACCAAAGCCCCAATATCAGTAGAGGCTTCAGATGGATGACCAATTTTAAGGGCCTTTACTTTTGCAACAAAATCGGCTTTGAACTTTTCGTAAATAGGACGTTCCACAAAAATTCGGCTACCGCATAAACAGATTTGTCCTTGGTTGGCGAATGAGGATCGAACGGTTGTTTTCAGCATATCCTCATAATCGCAATCAGCAAAAATGATGTTTGGATTTTTACCGCCTAATTCCAGCGATAGTTTTTTGAACATTGGTGCTGCAATTTTGGCGATATGTGCTCCAGTAGCAGTGCCTCCGGTAAAGGAAATAGCTTTGATGTCTGGATGCTCAATAATGGCCTGTCCAGTTGAGGTTCCCAATCCATGGACAATATTCAAAACACCTTTAGGTAAGCCAGCCTGTGTACAAATAGCTCCCAAAAGGTAAGCAGTCATAGGTGTGATCTCACTAGGTTTGGCCACCACGCAGTTTCCTGCTGCAATCGCAGGGGCGATTTTCCATGTGAATAAATATAAAGGCAAATTCCAAGGTGAAATACAGCCTACTACACCAATAGGTTGACGCAATGTATAGTTCACTGCTTGTTGGCCTACGCTTTCGTGACTTTCACTAGCGAATTGCGTAATGGCATTTCCGAAGAAACGGAAATTGCTGGCCGCTCTTGGGATATCAATGGATCTGGCCAGGCTTAGAGGTTTTCCATTGTCGATACTTTCAGCCTTGGCAAGGTCCTCCAAATTGGCTTCTATCAGTTCTGAAATTTTTAGGAGAATTCTGCTGCGTTCTTCCAAAGTGGTTTGCGACCAAGTAGGGAACGCCGATTTGGCTGCGATATAAGCGTTTTCTACATCTTCTTTGGAAGAGTTCGGAATTTGGCCATAGACTTCACCATTGGCTGGGCAATAATTGTCCAACCAACTTTCTGAGGAAGGTGAGAGGAATTCACCGTTGATATAATTTTGAATGTTCATTTCATTAACAGATAGAAGAACCAAGCTGAAAAGGCTCTAAATTATTCTTGGTTTGATGTCTTTATTCTAGGCCTTTTTATAAGCCGTTACTTTTATTTCAATCAACAAATCCGGATGTGGCAATTGGTGTACGGCCACAGTGGTTCTTGTAGGGCCAGTGCCCTTGTCGAAAAACTCGCCATAGGCTTTGTTGTAGCCTGCAAAGTCATTCATGTTTACCAAAAACGTGGTAACGTCTACAACATCTTTTAAACTGGCACCAACGGTTTGTAAGGTCTTGTCGATGTTCTTTAAAACCTCTTGGGTCTGTACTTCAATATTGAAAATTTTGGTGTTCATTTCATCTACCAATTCTACACCAGCAATGGAGTTGTCTGGTCTTCTGGAACTGGTTCCGGAAACAAAAATAAAATCGCCAACTACCTTTACGTGTGGGTAGGCACCTCTAGGGGTTACTTTCTTTTCTTCGCTCATGCTTATTGTTTCATTCCCGCTATTCTGTCATCTTCCAAAATGTTCTCGGTAGCGGTTTTTATGTGTTCTAAGGTTTCTTTAAGTTCTGTTTCGGTCAAGTCTTCAACATTGGAAATAATGCCGTCAGCCAACATGTTTAAGATGGCTTTGTCTTGGGCTCTTCCACGTAACATGGCTTCTTGATAGCCAAGTTCTTCATGGAAGGTTACAAGGGAATATTTAGAGGAATATTCAGTTGGGAAGGTTTTTTCAAGGGCCATTTCCAATTGGCGCTTATCCCTGAAATTGGCCTTGTTCACGTGCCCTTTCATTTCAAAGAAATTGTCGATGGCCAAATCGGCTATGGCATCGGTGTCCTTTTTTCTGTTGGCTTCGTAGATTTTAAAAATGGTTTCCCAATCGGTGTGGCCTTCTTCCAAAACCTTATCCAATTCGGTGACATCTTCAAAAGAAGCATTCATGCCCTGTCCATAAAATGGTACAATGGCATGGGCGGCATCTCCCATCAATAAGGTGTTGCCCTTATAGTGCCAAGGTGAACATTTTACGGTTCCAAGTGGTGCTGTTGGGTTTTCAAAAAACTCTTCGGCCAGATTTGGCATCAATTCCAAAGCATCCTTAAAGTAAGTGGAGAAGAATTCTTCAACACGCTCTTTAGTGGTTAAATTATTGAAATTGTATTCGCCTTCATCAAAACTTAAAAACAGTGTTACCGTAAAGCTGCCGTCCAAATTTGGAAGGGCGATGAGCATAAAGGCATCGCGACCCCAAATATGGAGGGCGTTTTTGTAGGTTCTAAAACCACCGTCTTCGGTTGGAGGAATACTTAATTCCTTGTAGCCATGTGTTAGATAATTCTGTGAAAAGCTAAATAGGAACTTTTTGCCCAAATAATAGCTTTTTCTCATGGCAGAACCTGCGCCATCCGTAGCGAAGATGACATCGGCATTTGCTTCAAATTCGGTATTGGTATCGTAGTCTTTAAAAAGCGCAGTGGTATTTTCAAAGTCAACCGACTTGCATTTTTTGTTGAAATGAATGGTGACGTTTTCATGCTTTTCGGCTTCGTCCAATAACAAAGCATTGAGGCCTCCTCTTGAAATGGAATTAATGTACTCATTTCTTCCGCTATAGGGAGAAAAATTCGTGTTGCCTTCCAAGTCGTGGAGCATTCTTCCGTTCATAGGAATGCACAATGGCTCAATTTGGTCTTGAATGCCTACCATTTTCATGGCTTTGATGCCACGATCTGAAAATGCTAGGTTAATGGAGCGTCCAGCACTAATGTCTACTTTTCGCAAATCTGGGCGCATTTCATAAACGGTCACTTTATAACCCCTTTGTCCAAGACGAAGGGCTAAAAGGCTGCCGCAAAGTCCAGCGCCAATAATCAATACATTTTGTTGTGTGTTATTCATTTTTAGTTGTCAAACGTCAGACGGTGTGTTTAATTTAAAATAGCTTTTAACTTGTCTACCATGTGGTACACATCTTGAAAAGAATTATAAAGCGGCACGGGAGCGCAACGAATCACATCAGGCTCTCTCCAGTCACTAATCACACCTGCTTCGGTTAATTTTTTATGTAGATTTTTATCGGCATTTTTTACTTGAATGGACAATTGGCAACCACGCTCGTCTGGATTTTCAGGAGTGATGATTCTAATGGTGTCTTCGCCAAGTTCTTTCAGTAAGAATTCAAAATAGCCAGTTAGTTCTTTCGATTTTTTAGAGAGTTTTTCGATGCCTACTTCTCCAAAGATATCCAAGGAAGCCTTGATAGCCGCCAAGGAAAGAATAGGAGGGTTGGACAATTGCCAACCTTCTGCTCCCGGTAAGACATCAAACTCATGACGCATGTTAAAACGGGTTTGCTTGTTGTGGCTCCACCAACCAGTAAAACGGTTAAGGGTTTTGTCATGGGCATGGCGCTCATGCACAAAGGCACCTGCCAAACTTCCTGGTCCTGAGTTGAGGTACTTATAGGTACACCAAACGGCAAAATCGGCTCCCGAATCGTGAAGGTTGAGTTCCACATTTCCGGCTCCATGGGCACAGTCGAAACCAACCATACAGCCATGTTCATGCCCCATTTGCGTAATACGCTTTAAATCGAAATATTGTCCTGTATAGTAGTTGACACCTCCAACCATGATCAAGGCAATCTCATCGCCATGGGCGTCCAAAATAGCCTGTAAATCTTCATATCGAAGCAATTCTTCTCCTTCTCTTGGAGTCCATAAAATCAAACCTTCCTTATCGTCATAACCATGGTGGCGCAATTGTGATTCTACAGCATACTTGTCACTAGGAAACGCATCAGATTCGATGACAATTTTATAACGTTTTGGGGTTGGCTTATAAAAGGACACCATCATGAAATGTAAGTTGGCCGTGAGGGTGTTCATGGTCACTACCTCGATGGGTTTGGCACCAACAACTTTAGCCATGTTTTCTGTTAAGAATTCATGGTATGGCATCCATGGGTTTTTGGCATCGGTATGGCCCTCAACTCCTAAATTAGCCCAATCCTCTAATTCTTGGTCAATATATGATTTTGTCGTTTTGGGCTGTAAGCCGAGTGAATTTCCGCAAAGGTATATTAGCTCGTTGCCTTGTGCGTCTTTAGGGATGTGAAATTTGTCCCTGTATTGAGAAAGGTTGTCATTTTGATCTAGTTCTATGGCAAAATTCAAACCTGATTTATATGTAGACAATTGTAAAAATATTTTGGGTTGTTCACAAAAATAGGAATTATAAATCTATGAATGAAGTCTAAAAGAGCTGAGATTTCAACATGAAATTTGTATCTTTAATTAAAACCATAGTTATGAGTGCTACAAAAGAATATACCAATGGAGAGATGACCATAGTTTGGGAGCCTCGAAAATGTATTCATTCGGGAGTGTGTGTTAAGGGCTTGCCTAATGTTTTTCAGCCTCAGGATAAACCATGGATTAAAATTCAGGCAGCATCCACATTGGACCTTGTTAATCAAGTGAAGCAATGCCCTTCTGGCGCATTGAGTTTTTATATGAACGGTGCAAAACAAGATAATACTAAAGCGATGGAAACTAAAGTGGAGATTATGGAAAATGGACCGTTATTGGTACACGGTACCTTAAGTGTGAACCATACGGATGGCCGAACTGAGACCAAAGATAAAACGACTGCTTTTTGCCGTTGTGGAGGTTCTGCTAACAAGCCCTATTGTGATGGCACCCACAGGAAGATTGATTTTGAGGGATAGTTCTTAAAGAAATATTTAAAGAAAAAGCGCTTCGACCATTGGTCGAAGCGCTTTCAATATATATAGACGCAAACTGCGGGATATTTATAATATATACGGGTGAAGCTTTGGGTTTGGATGATTTTGTTGAAAATTGGTTCATAAAAAGTCTTTGAAACTTATTGATTGTAGTTATATTCTTCTTTAAATCAGTAAATTAAAGTTAATTTTAGTCGTCCAACGGTTTTATTTTGCCAACGTATTTTTTAAAATTAGTTTAGATGTACATCAAAGTCGAATTGAATGTAATTCGCAATTCTCTCCAAGATTAAATTTATTAATAGCAAACTGGCACCAACATCTTCTGTGATTGTGTAGAATTTTTGCTATCAATTACACACTATTTCGAGGTATTTATGTTATGGGCAAAGCTCCCAATGGCTGTTGACTTATATTTTCTTGTGTTTGGTTTTAGAACCTCTTGATCTATCAAGGATTTACCTAAGCATTATTTATTAACCAATTTAATTCTAAGACCAATGAAAACACAAACAACAATTTTTGGTAAAGAGTACTGTGTAATACCTTTACTCGAAAACATTTCTTTTCCTCAATTATTACATTTTATCTTACAAAGGACAATGTTGATCATCGTTCTTTTTTTTACGTTCATTACTTTTTCTCAAGTAGCTCCAGTAAATCCTCCAACAGGTGGTTTTGAGATAGACGGAAATTTGCTCTCTAGTGCTAATGGAGACTGGATTAATGGCGGTGGTGCAGGAGGTTTTGTTATTGAGGAAGTGGAGGTAGATGGAGTGAACGTATGGAAGGCGGTGGATGAGACTTCGACCGGTTTTGTTCGGGATGATTTTAATTCCCAGGCCGATTTAAGTTTTACAGGGGGAAGTTCATTTGGAGATAATCCAAATGATTGGAGTTGGTCATCAGGAAAACCAACCAGTAAATGTGATATTAATACAGTGCTCTTGCATCAAACTACAAACGTTGAAGATACTCAAAAGTGGCTTATCCTAGCAGGTGATAGGTTGACAACCAATGGGACTAGTTATATTGACTTTGAATTTTCACAGGGAAAGTTTGCTCGTAATTCTGACGGAACGTTTACTTCGGTAGGTTTAGAGGATGATGGGGAAACAGAAATAGATCTATCGAGTTCAAACGGAAGAACTCCAGGAGATTTTGTGTTGTCTATGGAATATAGTAATGGGGGGACCAATGCTAATGTCCATTACTATGTTTGGGAAGGAGAGGAAGGTAATCCTAATTCTTATAAATTTGTTGAATATCCTATTACTGATATAGCAGGTTCTGCGTATGGAGCAACCAATGGAGATAGTGGGGTTTCTGTTCCATTTGAAGCCTTTGACTCTTCAACTTATATCCCTTTTGCTTTTGTGGAAGCAGCCGTAAATATTGATGGTATAATAGAAAGTACGGGTAACAACTGTACTGCGATTAATATTAAAACAGTATTTGTGAAAACAAAGGCGTCGGATTCCTACAATGCGGCTCTTAAAGATTTTGTGGACCCTATTCCGGTAAACTTTCAATTTGGGGAAGCTCAATTGGACTATTTAGATGAGTACTGTAATTTAGGTACGGCCCCACCAACTGTTTCGCCATCTTCTAGTGGAATGTTTAGTGCTACACCAGATGGATTGGTATGGGCGGTTTCAAATCCTCTAATTCCAGGAGAGATAGATTTAGCGGCCAGTACTCCTGGAGATTATACAATTACTTTTACCCCTACAGGTGGAGTTTGCTTAAATCCTATAGAAGTTCCTGTAACTATAAATGCATTGCCTTCAATTCTTGAATTAATGGGGAGCTCTATTTGTAGTGAAGACATGAATACTGGGACAATAAGTTCTACAAATTATGAAACTGGAGTGAGTTATCAACTTTATGATTCTGGCGATGTGGCTGTAGGTAGTCCTTTGGACAGCGATGATGCTGTTGAAGGCGTTTTAACATGGACGGGCTTAGCGGCAGGAAATGGTTATTATGTTAAGGGAACTGGGGCATCACCAACATTATGCGAATCTGAGAGTTTGCCTGCAAATGTTATTGAGGTTACTAATCCAGTGGCATTGGTGTTGACGGGAAGCTCCATTTGTAGTGAAGACATAAATACAGGAACAATAAGTTCCACGAATTATGAAACTGGAGTAAGTTATCAGCTTTATGATTCTGGCGATGTGGCTGTAGGTAGTCCTTTGGACAGCGATGATGCTGTTGAAGGTGTTTTAACATGGACGGGCTTAGCGGCAGGAAATGGTTATTATGTAAAGGGAACTGGAGCGTCACCAACATTATGCGAATCTGAGAGTTTGCCTGTAAATGTTATTGAGGTTACTAATCCTGTGGTATTGGTGTTGACGGGAAGCTCAATCTGTAGTGCAAATCCAAATACGGGGACAATAAGTTCCACGAATTATGAAACTGGAGTAAGTTATCAGCTTTATGATTCTGGCGATGTGGCTTTAGGTAGTCCTTTGGACAGCGATGATGCTGTTGAAGGTGTTTTGACGTGGACGGGCTTAGCGACAGGAAATGGTTATTATGTAAAGGGAACTGGAGCGTCACCAACAATATGCGATTCTGAGAGTTTGCCTGCAAATGTTATTGAGGTTACTAATCCTGTGGTATTGGTGTTGACGGGAAGCTCAATCTGTAGTGAAGATATAAATACAGGAACAATAAGTTCCACGAATTATGAGACTGGTGTAAGTTACCAGCTTTATGATTCTGGCGATGTGGCTGTAGGTAGTCCTTTGGACAGCGATGATGCTGTTGAAGGTGTTTTAACGTGGACAGGCTTGGCAGCAGGAAATGGTTATTACGTAAAGGGTAGTGTGGCCTCATCAGCATTTTGTGAATCTGCGAGTTTGCCTGCAAATGTTACAGAGATTACAAATCCAGTGGCATTGATGTTGACGGGAAGCTCCATTTGTAGTTCAAATCCAAATACAGGGACAATAAGCTCGATAAATTATGAGACTGGTGTAAGTTATCAGCTTTATGATTCTGGCGATGTAGCAGTAGGCGGTCCTTTGGATAGTGATGATGCTGTTGAAGGTGTTTTAACGTGGACAGGCTTGACAGCGGGAGATGGTTATTATGTTAAAGGAACAGGAGCATCTCCAACATTATGTGAATCTCAGAGTTTGACTGTAAATGTTGCTTCAGTAAACAATCCAGGAAAACCAACTGTTATAGTGGCAGTGCCCGCGAGTTGCTCTTCTGCAGAGATTACTTTACAAGTTACAAGTCCTTTGGATGTAGAGGGAGTTGTAGATTATGAGTATAATAATAATGATGGCGATTGGCAAGATGAGGTTCAGTTTACAATTAATGCAGGGGATGGGTTTAGTATCAAAGCTAGAATAAAAGGAGGTTTGATGTGTGTGTCAGAACCTGAAAATTGTGAGGGAGAAGAGGTGGCTCCTGTAGCTAGAATGTCGGCAACAGAAGACACGTCCATAAAGCAACTTCCTTCCAAAACAACTATTAAAGCCTATCCAAATCCATTTAACGATCAAGTGAACTTTAAGGTATTGGCGCCCGAAGACTCTAAGGGAAGTCTTGAGTTGATGAACCTATTGGGGCAACGTGTTAAAATGGTTTTTGAGGGAGATTTAAAGCAAGGTGAAAACTCGTATAACGTTAATTTACCCGCCCTGCAAAACAATACGCTCATTTATGTATTGACGGTGAATGGAGAGCGTGTAACAGGTAAGTTGATTCAATCTAGGCGATAATTGTTTAATAGTATAAATGTTATTGCAGCTGAAAAGCCCACTTTTATTGTGGGCTTTTCTATGTTTGAATTTGATGTTTATTCATCCTCATTTTTGATGAGCATAGGGCAGCTGCGCTTGAAATTTTCCAAACGTCGTTGGGAGACATTTTTGATGTAAGGGTGATTGGGGTTACGCTTTTCAAAATCCTGATGATAGGCTTCGGCTTCCCAAAATTTTTGGAACGGCATGATTTCAGCAGCGATTTCAGTATTTAGTTTTTTAGCCCAAGTTGCTTTTTTGACAATAGCTATTTGCTTCTGTTCTTCATTTTGGTAAAAAATAATGGAGCGGTATTGGCTGCCCTTGTCAGGACCTTGTCCGTTGAATTGAGTGGGGTCT
Organism: Mangrovimonas sp. YM274; assembly: GCF_030908385.1. Classification (NCBI taxonomy): domain Bacteria; kingdom Pseudomonadati; phylum Bacteroidota; class Flavobacteriia; order Flavobacteriales; family Flavobacteriaceae; genus Mangrovimonas; species Mangrovimonas sp. YM274. The sequence goes on along the minus strand of NZ_CP133091.1, from coordinate 3,322,075 downwards.
TGGGAGTTGAAATAGACATCCACCAAGGTGGCAAAATCCACCACTTTTGGATCGTAAATCACTTCAATGGCTTCAGCATGACCTGTGCGTCCTGTGTTGCTGTCTTCATACGTAGGGTTTTCTGAGTGGCCTCCGGAATACCCAGAAATGGCTTCTTCCACACCTTTTACACTTTCGTAAATGGCTTCGGCACACCAAAAGCATCCACTGGCAAAATAGGCGCGGGCCAAACCATTTTCCAAAGGAACTTCAATTGGTTCGACATTCATTAAGGCTTGTTGTTTCGGGGTTACCTGTGCGTGGTTGTTGCAACTGAAAAATAGAAGGGCAATGATAAAGGAGCTGATAGATTTCATAGCGTTTTCTTTTAATAGTCGTGGGACTTTGGAAAACCTTATGGGAAACTATAAGAAAGTAGTCACAAAAAAATCCCTAGCCGAAGGACTAGGGATTTTTATATGAAGTTTTATGATGGTTTAAAGCTTAGAGAACAATTTTTCCATTTTCTCTCTTTGTTCATCGGCTAACTGCGCATCTACCAAAATACGTCCACTGTGTTCATCTGTAATTACTTTTTTACGAGAAGCAATTTCTACTTGAATTTGTGGTGGAATAGTAAAGAAAGAACCTCCTGAAGCACCTCTTTCAATTGGCACAACTGCTAATCCATTCTTCACATTGCTACGGATTCTAAGGTAAGCTTTTACCAATCTAGCATCAATCTGCTCTTGGTATTCTTCTGATTTCTGAAGCAAAGCTTGTTCCTCTTTTTCAGTCTCGGCTAAAATAGCGTCCAACTCACTGCGTTTGTGCTTAAGGTGGGTTTGACGGTCTTTAAGACGATCTTTGGTTTCAGCAATGATTTCTTTTTTCTGCTCAATTTGTGCCTTGAACTCTTTAATATGTTTTTCGGCCAATTGAATTTCTAATTCCTGAAACTCTATTTCTTTAGTCAATGAGTTATACTCTCTGTTATTTCTAACATTTTTTTGTTGCTCACTGTATTTTTTAATCAAAGCTTTGGCTTCTTCAATTAAATTTTTCTTCCCTTTGATTTCCTCATCAATCATTTCAAGATTTGAACCTAATTTTTCAAGTCTTGTATTTAATCCTTCTACTTCATCTTCAAGGTCTCTTACCTCCAAAGGAAGCTCGCCTCTTAAGTTTCTGATCTCGTCTACTCTGGAATCGATTAATTGTAAATCGTATAACGCTCTTAATCGTTCTTCAACAGAAGCTTCAACTTTTTTTGCCATAATTATAAATACTTTACTGGATTGGTATTTGTCATCGATAAAACGACTGCAAAATTAGTAATTTTTTTTGATAGATAGTCTGCTAAAAATGTTTTTGTGTGCTGTTCGCTTTCGTAATGTCCTATATCTGCTAAAATAATTTGGTTTTCGGCGGAAAAGAAGTCATGATATTTTAAATCTGAAGTAATTAGGATGTCGGCTTTTGCTGCTTTTGCCGCACCAATGGCAAAGCTGCCAGAACCACCCAAAACAGCGACCTTTTTGATGGGGTTATTTGGTAGTTCGGTATGCCTAATTACCGAAACGTTCATTTTTCCCTTTACGTAATTTAAAAAGGTCTCAGGTTTCATTTCTTTGTCCAATTCCCCAACCATTCCAATGCCTATGGTTTGGTTGGTGTTGTCCAAAGTTTGCACTTCATAGGCGACTTCCTCATACGGATGAGCAGAAAAAAGAGCCTCTAGAATGCCAGATTCGTGATGTTTTTGAAAGGTTACTGAAACTTGGGTTTCTGGTTCATAATGCAATGTTTCCTTTTTACCTTTGGTAGGATTGGAGGAGGCATTTCCTTTAAAGGTTCCGGTTCCTTCCGTATTAAAACTACATTGATCGTAATTACCTATACTGCCAGCTCCTGCAGCAAATAGAGCTTCGCGTAACTGAACAGCAGATTCCGTAGGAACATAGGTGGTCAGTTTTTTTATGGTGCTTTTTTGCGGAATCAATATTTCTTTGGAATTCAGTTCTAATTGATTACAGATAATATCGTTAACGCCCTGTAGAGCATTGTCTAATGCCGTATGGATGGCATAAATGGCAATGTTATGTTGAATGGCTTTAATCACCACTCGCTCTACGTAACTGTTACCGTTTAATTTTTTTAAGCCTTTAAAAATGATGGGGTGGAAGCTCACAATAAGATTGCAGTTGTGCTCTATGGCTTCATCAACCACGGCTTCCAAGGTGTCCAAAGTTACCAAAACACCTTTTAGCGGAGTGTTTTTATCTCCTACCAAAAGGCCTACATTGTCAAAATCTTCTGCATAGGCCGTTGGGGCCAAATCTTCTAAATGCGCAATGACATCTTTTATAAGCATAAAAGTATTGTTTGTTTCAAAGATAAAAATAAAGTGATACCCTCGACAGTTTTCCTGAGGTTAGAAATTGTAAAGAAGCATCATTTAAATATTGACTATATTGCCAAACCAATTCAATGCTGTTTTAAATAGTTATTTATGTACTTACTTCGGAAGCTTTTATTGCCGATTGTTCCTGTTTATTATGTGGTCACTTGGATGCGAAATAAATTATATGATGTTGGTGTTTTTAAGTCAACGGAATACAATTTTCCTGTAATCGCAGTTGGTAATTTGAGTGTAGGGGGAACCGGTAAAACGCCAATGATTGAATATTTAGTGAGGTTATTGAAGGAAGATCGAACTCTAGCAACTTTGAGTAGGGGCTATAGGAGGCAAACCAAAGGGTTTCTTTTGGCCAATGACGAAACAACAGTGGAGGATATTGGCGATGAACCTTTTCAGTTTCATTCTAAGTTTGAAGATCTTTTGGTGTGTGTCGATGAGGACAGGCGTCATGGTATTGCCGAATTACGCAAATTGAAAAGTGCTCCTGAAATTATCCTTTTGGACGATGCTTTTCAGCATCGAAAAGTTAAGGCAGGATTTTATGTGTTGTTGACTTCGTATTCCAAATTATACGCGAATGATATATTGTTGCCTACAGGCGATTTAAGAGAGCCACGATCTGGTGCCAAACGTGCGGATGTGATTGTTGTTACCAAATGCCCAAACAATTTGGATGAAGTTGAAAAAACAGAAATTATCAAGCAATTGAATCCAAGGGAAGGTCAAGAGGTGTTTTTTAGTTCCATTGATTATTCTAGTGTACTTAAAGGTCAAAAAGGAGACATGTCTCTTGATTTGTTGAAGGGGAGAAAGTTTACCTTGGTAACTGGGATTGCCAATCCTAAGCCTTTCTTGCAGTATTTAGAATCCTTTAAATTGGATTTTAAGCATTTAAATTTTAAAGATCATCACGATTTTTCAGAAAGTGAGATTGCTATGTTGAAAAACGAAGAATTGATCATCACTACCGAAAAGGATTATATGCGGCTATCTCCACATTTCAAACATCAAGATAACCTGTTCTATTTACCCATAGAAGTAAAGTTGGATCGAGCAGAATTGTTCAATTCAAAAGTGAAAACCTTCGTCAACCAATTTTAAAATTAAATGGTAGAAGCCTGATTCTGGTTGCTTAGGGCATTGAATAGTTTCTTTTCAAAATCTTCCTGCTTAAACGGTTTTGAGATAATATCGTTGAAGCCTGCTTCGTCAAACTCATGCATTTTGTCTTCCAAGGTTACCGCAGTAAGGGCAAATATGGTCAGCTCTTTGTCAAAAGTTCTAATGATTTTGGTAGCTTCCAATCCGCTGATTCCTGGCATGTGAATGTCCATTAATACCACACTGTAGCGTACTTCTTTTACTCTTTCAACAGCGTCTTCACCGTTGTCAACCACATCACAATGAAGGTTCATCTTGTTTAAGATTTTTTTGGTAATCATTTGGTTGATTTTGTTGTCTTCAACTACCAAAATTTTGACGTTGCTTAAATCCAATTGGTTGATGTTATTTGAATAGTTTGGTTTTGCGATGGTCTCCAGCTTTTCAGCATAAGCCATTGGTACTTCAAAAATGAAGGTCGATCCTTTTCCTAATTCACTCTTTAGGTATATTTTTCCTTTAAGAATTTCGATAAGTCCTTTAACAATCGAGAGTCCAAGTCCAGTTCCTCCGTACTTACGGTTAATTTGAATGGAGCCTTGGGAGAAACTCTCAAACATGTGCTCCTGTTTTTCTTTGGTGATTCCTATTCCGTTATCCTCAACCTCAAATCGAACATTAAAGGTGCCGTCCTTTTCATTGATTTTTGTAACACGAACCCAAATGTCTCCATCCTTTGTAAACTTAATGGCGTTTCCGATGAGGTTGATTAAAATTTGGGAAATTTTCAATTGGTCGGCCTCAAAGGTTCGGGGAAGGGCTTTGTCGTATTCAAAATGCATGGTTATGTTATTGTCCATCGCGGAATTGTTAAGGGCGGAAATAACATTGCCAACTTTCTTTTTCAGATCAAAAATTTCGGGATCTAGATCTACTTTGTTGGCTTCAATTTTATTGATCTGTAGAATGTCGTTGATGAAGGTTAAAAGATAGTCTCCAGAAAATTTCAACGATTTTAGATGAGGTATTTGTTCTGGTTTAGGGTGTTCTTCCAAGAGCATATTGGTCAATCCGGTAACGGCATACAAAGGGGTTCTTAGCTCATGGGTTACCGTGGAAAGGAAATTGGCTTTTGTTTTGGAAGCTAGTTCGGCCTTCTCTTTGGCTAAAACCAACTCGTCATTCTTTTTGTGAAGCATGTTGTTGGTCTTAAGCCTAATATTGTTGTTTTTGTACAGTGAAAGGGTTAGTAACGAAAGAATGGTGATAAGGGCAATACTCAAGATGGTAGTTATTTTGGTGAGATTGCTGTCGGCATTCTTTTGCTCCATTTCAGCTTTCAGTTGCTGGTTTTCTGCATCCTTATATTCACTAATAAATTGTGTCCGTCTTTCGGGCGATAAGTTTTCTCGTTTGATATCTAAAATAGAATCAGATAGTTTTATGTGCTTTACAAGAAATTCATTGGCAAGTTTATAATTCTCTTCAGATTGGTAAATGTCGCTTAGGGTAAGGTAACTTTCGTTTAAACTTTCAATTAGCTTGTTTTGTTGGGCAATCTTCAATCCGTCGTTGGTAGCAGAAAGTGCTGAATCGGTGTTTCCAAGTTTTTGAAGTACTTTTCCACTATTGATAAGGGCGCTACTTAAAATATTACTTTGGTTATATTTTTTGGCGAGAACAATGGCCTTTTCCAATTGGGCTTTAGCCTGCTTGTAGTCTTCCAATTTAATGTAGACCTTTGCCTCGTTAAGGCAAACTTCTGGTATGTACTCTTCTAAATCTTCTTCTTCAAACTTTGTTTTTGCGGAGTTGAAATAGTCAAGGGCAGTTTGATACTCTTTTGAACTGTAGGAGATAATTCCCCAAACATTGTATGTAATGGCCAAATTAGCGTAGTCCTCAATTTCGCGTTGTATTTTGGCTGCTTTGGTAAGAGATACCATGGCTTCTTGAGGTTCTTCAATAGTATATTGCAGTTTGGCAATCTTGGTATGGATAATACCTTGACTTTTTTTATTGCCAACGGTTTTGGCAATCTCCAAAGCTTTTGTAAGGTTTTCCCTTGCGCTATAGTAATCTCCACGGCTACTGTTTAAAGATGCGTGGGTGATATGATTTTCAATGCGCATTTGTAATAAATCAAGATCATCGGCGTTGTTTTGAGCTCCTAACTGAAGCCAAAAACTGAAGCCAAAAATGAAGAAGAAGTACTTAATTTGGGACATATTCAGACCGCTTTTATTGTAACAAATATAAATATTTATTCGATAAAAGTCATGATTTGTCCGATAAATTGCAAATTAAATCTAAAATTCTTGAAGAATATCCGGTTTCATTGTCGTACCAACCAACAATTTTAACCATGTTTCCTATCACTGAAGTCATTTGGGAATCAAAGATGCAACTGTGGGTATTTCCTACAATATCAATAGAAACAATAGGGTCTTCTGTGTATTCTAAAATGCCTTTTAAGTCCGTCTCGGAAGCTTTCTTGAAAGCCTGATTAATATCTTCAATAGATACGGTATTTTTTACATTAAAGGTGATATCGGTCAAGGAACCATTGGCAACTGGAACCCTAATACCGCACCCTCCAATTACATTTGATAAATCAGGGAATATTTTAGTTAAGGCCTTGGCAGCACCAGTGGTAGTGGGTACAATAGATTGCCCTGCAGCCCTAGCTCTTCTTAAATCTTTATGGGGTTGATCATGCAGGCTTTGATCTGTGGTGTAAGAGTGAACCGTAGTAATGTATGCTTGTTCCACACCGCAGAGTTTTTTTATTACAGATATCATTGGAGCTGCATTGTTTGTGGTGCAGGAGGCGTTGGAAATTATTTTCTCGGTACCTTCTAATAAATGGTCATTGACGCCCATAACGATAGTTTTGATGCTGTCATCTAAAGGCGGCACTGATAAAATCACGCGATCTGCTCCATTATTTAAATGCCATTCTAAATCTTCAGTTGTTTTAAATTTTCCGCTAGCTTCAATGGTAAAATCTACTTTGTAAGGACTCCAATCAATTTCTTTAGGGTGAGGGCAATTAAGTAAAGGAATTGTTTGATCATCTACAATAATATGCTTGTCATCCCAAGTGACCTTATGTGGTAAAACACCATGAATACTGTCGTATTTCAACAAGTGGCTTAAGGTGTGCGCATTGGCCAAATCATTTATAGCAACAACAGTAAGATTGGGATGGGATTGTATGAGTCTGAAAACACGTCGGCCAATTCGGCCAAACCCATTAATGGCAATCCTAATCATGACTAGTGAATGTGTTTTTGCGCATGGTAAGAAGATCTTACCAAAGCACTACTTTCAACATGTCTAAAGCCTAATTCTAAGCCTATAGTTTCATATTCTTTAAACTGTTCAGGAGTGATAAATTCTTGAACAGGAAGGTGTTTTTTACTTGGTTGCAAATATTGACCAATTGTAACAACATCTACATCATTGGCCTTTAGATCATGAAGGGTTTCGATGACTTCTTCTCTAGTTTCTCCAAGACCTAACATGATTCCGGATTTGGTACGACGTTGTCCTTGTGCTTTCAAATATTTCAACACACCTAGGCTGCGGTCGTATTTCGCTTGGATACGCACTTCTCGGGTAAGGCGTCTTACCGTTTCAATATTATGGGATACAACTTCCGGAGCTACTTCAATGATTCGGTCAATGTGTTGTTCGATGCCTTGAAAGTCTGGAATCAAGGTTTCCAAGGTCGTTTCTGGGTTCATACGGCGAACTGCTTTTACTGTTTCTGCCCACATGATGCTTCCCATGTCCTTGATATCGTCACGATCTACACTGGTTAATACAGCGTGCTTGATGTTCATCAATTTTATAGAACGTGCCACTTTTTCTGGTTCGTCCCAATCCAAAGTTTCTGGACGGCCCGTTTTTACACCACAAAATCCACAGGAACGGGTACAGATATTTCCTAAAATCATAAAGGTAGCGGTACCTTCTCCCCAACATTCACCCATGTTTGGACAGCTTCCCGAAGTACAAATGGTATTCAACTTGTACTTGTCTACCAAGCCCCTAAGTTCCGTATACTTTTTCCCGGTAGGCAATTTAACTCGTAACCATTTTGGTTTAGCCTGTCTTTCTGTTACCGTGTTTGAAGCAGTTTCTGTGTTCATGTATTCTATAATTTTGCAGATGCAAAGATACAAAGTATAATTGTAATACCTTGCTATATGCTACTAAGATACCACGCGCTAAAACCAATGAGAAAAACAATTCCCAATACGCTCCAAATATGAATTGCGATTGAAGGGCGCCATTCTTTAGGCGTGTGTTTGCTACAAATAAGGATGTAATTGGCAATAGCAAAAAAAGGCGCTGTTAAAAAGGACAGTATGGTGGCAATTTGAACAAGTAGTCCCATTTCTGACGCTAAAAAAAGGAATATTATGATGGTTCCAGATAGAAGAATTAATATCCACAAAAGATATCCTTTTGAATGCTTTTTTGTGAAAAGCAATTGTAAGCTGTGCGCCATGGATCGCGGTGAGGCATCCATGGTCGTGAGGGTGGTGCTGAACATAGTGGTGAAAGCAGCAATGCCTATGATGGGATAGGTCCATGCACCTAAATTTTTAGCGTACATAGAAATCAATTGGTTTGAAAACTCTCCGGCCTTAGAGCTAAAGGATATATCGCTTTGGTGCATTACTAATGCTCCCAAAGTTAAAAATCCCAACCCAATGATAATTGCTCCTGTAAAACCAATGTTGAAATCGAATAGTGAAGATTTTACGTTAAGTCCCTCAACTTGTTTGTTTTTTTCAATGGTCCATAAGGAATGCCAAATAGAAATATCGAGCGGTGCGGGCATCCAGCCCATAAAGGCTATTAAAAAGCTAATCTCTAAATGGTTTTTTGGAAGGATCTGCAAAAAGGAAATTGGTTCTGAGTAATTTGTAAGTGCAACGCCAACGGCAATGAGGGTGCTAACAGTTAGGGTAATGACAATAACTTTCATGATTTTGTCTAGAAAGCTATATTTCCCTTTTAATAAAATGATAACACAAACCATTAGTATGATTACCGTCCACATTTCTAATGAAATAGTGTCGCCAAAGAGGTTGCGAGCCAATCCGGCGCTTACTATAGTAACAGCTGTTTGGATAGTAAACATAGAAGCCAATGTTACTAGGATATATGCTACGAGTACACCTTTTCCCAGCTTTTTATAGCCATCCAAAAGACTTTCTCCGGTAGCCATGGCATATCGAGGGCCAAATTGGAAAAAGGGGTATTTGAATACATTTACCAAAAGTAGGGCCCAAACAAGTCCAAAACCATAATCGGCACCCGCTCTAGTAGACTGTACGAGATGGGATACGCCTATTGCTGCACCAGCAAACAGTAATCCGGGACCTAGCTTTTTAAAATCAAAGGACATTATTTTTTGGTGATGATTTCTGCCAATAGTTTTTTAGCCCTTAGAAGTTTTACTTTAACATTATTGATGGGCTCTTGGAGTTGCTCTGAAATTTCTTTGTAGCTCAGCTCTTGAAAATATCTAAGGTTGATAATCTCTTGATAATGGGGCTTTAGCTTTTTTATATCCCTTAAAAGTTTGGCTAAATTCTGTTCGGTGATGAGTTTGTCTTCTGGAGAAGGGGATTCGTCCACAATATTATAAAACTCATGATCATCATCGTGGGGAGTGGTGCTTGTAATGGATGATTTTCGCTTGCGCAACAAATCGATATGAATGTTCTTGGAAATGGCGATTAACCATGTTTTGAATACATAGTTATCATTATACGTATCTATTTTGTCGAAAGCTTTTGAAAATGTCTGAATACTGATATCCTCAGCATCGTTTTCATTCTCGGTACGTTTTAATTGAAAGCCGTAAACATCATTCCAAAAAGTGTCCAACAAGAAATTGAATGCCATTTGGTCATTTTGTTTGGCTTTCTCAATGGCTTCTTTTATTTCCAATGATGAGGTTTTGCGATTAGATTTTTTATAAATATAAAGAATTGCGACACAATTAAAAATAACTCCAAAAAGGGGAGTAGAATTAAAAGATCGGTTTCATTTAACTTTTTGGCAGATAGCCCCAAAATTGTGTAGATAATTATAAATCTAAGGGTAACCAAGCCAGCAACCAACATCCATTGGTATTGTAAAGCCAGTAAAAGAGTGGCTAATATCCAAAAAAGGATTTGTGAGATATAAAATAGGCCTAAAGCTATTTTGTGTTTCGTTTTATAGCGATATGCCGTACTTACATGTCTGCGTTTTTGCAAAATCCAGCTGCTAAATGTGGTTTTTGGTTTTGATAACGTAAAGCTGTTGGCACTTGTACAGACAGCCGTATTTTTGGAGGTTGCACTTTCATTAACAAACAAATCGTCATCACCAGAGTTAAGGTCTATATGGCTCATAAAACCTCTTGCCTCATAAAAAGTGTCGCTATGATATGCTAAATTACGGCCAACGGCCATGTATGGAACCCCTATTTTAGCATAGGAGAGGTATTGCGTTGCAGTTAAAAGTGTTTCGTAGCGAATTACTTTGTTCAGGAATGAGCCTTTAATTTTTTGATAGCCTCCGTAACCAATCACAATGCTTTTAGTGTCTGAAAATTGACTGCACATTTCTGTAATCCATTGCTTCGATACAGGTGTGCAATCGGCATCAGTGAATAACAGATGTTTATTTTTTGCCGCTTTGATTCCTAAAGTAAGGGCATATTTTTTGTTGCCCCAAAAGGCTTCAACGTTTTTTACATCTACAATTTTAATGAAGTCATTACCAGCTTTAAACGCTTCCATTACCTCCAGGGTGTCATCACTGGAGCTGTCATTGATAAGGATGACCTCAAAATTGGGATAATCCTGTTGTAGTATGGATGGTAGAAACGTCCGCAGATTTTGCGCTTCGTTTTTAGCACAAATGATAACCGATACCGGGAAATTTTTGTTGGAAGCTGGGGACGTTTTGGAAAATGAAAACTTTTGAAAAATTCCTAAATAGTAAAACGCTTGAACAATGATAACTACAATAAAAGTGTAGAGCAGGACATCAAGTATAAGCATTAAAAATTAGGAGTGTTGAGGTTCGTTGCAGTTATCAAATTGGTCTGGGGTCTTTCCGCAAAAACCACAAGCTTCACCGCTTTTGTTGAGCATTGGGTTTTGGCTAGCACAAGTTCCGGCAAATTTACCATCTTTTTTAGCCCATATTTTTATAGCAATTCCTGCAATTCCCAACCCTAAAAGGATTAGTGTAATTAGTAACAATTTCATGCGTAAAAGGTTTCTGCAAAGGTAAAGATTTTGGCTTAAATTGACTAATTCTTAGGGTAGATGTTAACAATTGTTGAGGGGTAAGGATGTTATTTTAAGCTTTGGGGTTACGGGGAACGAAAAATAATGTTAAATTTAAAACGCTAACTGTTAATAAGATAACTTATGAAAAAAATATTCGCTGAATTTTTTGGAACCTTTTGGTTGGTTTTTGGAGGGTGTGGGAGTGCTATTTTTGCAGCTGCTTTTCCTGAATTAGGAATTGGTTTTGCTGGTGTTGCATTGGCCTTTGGGCTTACGGTATTAACAATGGCCTTTGCAGTAGGGCATATATCCGGAGGGCATTTCAATCCCGCTGTAACTATTGGGCTGTGGGCCGGAGGTAAATTTTCTGCTCAGGAATTGGTAGGGTATGTAGGGGCTCAAATTGTTGGGGGTATTGCGGCAGCAGGTGTCTTGTATGTTATTGTGTCCGGACAACCAAACTTTACGGATGTAGGCAGTTTTGCAGCCAATGGTTATGGGGAGTTGTCCCCAGGGGGGTATTCCATGATATCTGGATTTGTGGCTGAATTTACACTAACCTTATTTTTCCTGTTGATTATTTTGGGAAGTACCAATGAGAGAGCTCCAAAAGGATTTGCTCCAATTGCGATAGGGTTGGGCTTAACCTTAATTCATTTGATAAGTATCCCCATTACCAATACCTCGGTTAATCCTGCCCGCTCTACCAGTCAGGCATTATTTGCCACAGGCCCTTATATTTCACAATTGTGGCTGTTTTGGGTGGCACCTATTTTAGGAGCAATAGTGGCTGGGTTTATTCATAAAACACTATTTGATAAGTCGGAAATAGCATAAAAAAACGCCTTGGATGGTCCAAGGCGTTTTTTTTTAGTTGTTCGTAACTTATTTGTTTTTCAAAGAAATTTCTGCAACCTCATTTTCGGCAGAAGCGGCATTTCCATGCCCTTCTTTAGGTTCTATAGTGATACTTAGTCCTAGGGCGTCTTCCATATAAGGGATAGGTTTCAGCTTACGGTCTGATGCATCCAAAATACCTAAGTTAACCATTTTTCCTTGTAATTCTGCCCAAATTTGATAGGTTTGATCTTCAGGCAGTTGTGGTAAGGATACCACATCAATCATAGAGGTTTTATCCTCGGCATTGATATAGGCTACTGTTTTAAGATCTTTTGCTCTGTCGTTACCGCGTAATACATATTTTTCAGTTTCTGGATTGTTCAACTTCATAAACTGCCTCATAAGGTTGTCCAATTTTTGGTTGTTGTTTTCAATGTCGTTTCTTAAATCAAAAACTTCATCAACAACTACTTGGTTTTCCTGTTTTAAAAGGATGTTTTGTTGGTACAGTAAAAAGGCGGCACTGGCAAAAATGAAGGCCGCAATACTGGCCGCAATACTGTAGCGGTACCAACTTTTTTTGCGTCTCACTTCAGTGTGTGTTAAACTGATAACTGGGGTTTCTTTTTTGGTGTTTTCCTTTTCAATGGTATTGTGAATGGAATCCAAAATGAACTTGGGAGCTTCTACAGCATTGGATTTGGCTAGGATTTCTAAATTGTCCTGCAATCTAATGTACTCGTCATGGGCTTCTGGGTATTTGGAAATAAAGTGTTCTACTTCTAAAATCTCCGAAGCATCTGCTGTCCCTAGGATATATTTATCCAATAGGTCAGACTTCAAGAAAGATTGTAATGTTGTTTCCATTGCTTTTGCGTTAATGAACATAAAGTTTTTTCAATTCTCTAAGTCCAATTTTTAATCTAGACTTTATGGTACCTAACGGAATATCCAGTTCTTCACTGGCTTCTTGTTGCGTCATGCCTTCAAAAAATAAGGCTTTCAGTACGATTTGGTACTTTTCGTCCAATCTGCCAACGTGCTCTTTCAAATCAAGGACATCTTGGTTTAAACTTGCTGTTGGTAATATATATACGTTGGATTGATCGATTTGGACTTCCTTTTCAAACCGATTATTGAAACTTCGCAATTTGTCTATCGCTGTGTTTCTGGCAATTCGGTAGAGCCAAGTAAACAATTTGGCTTTTTTGGGGTCGTATTTCTTAGCGTTTTTCCAAACTTTCACAAAGGTTTCCTGTAAAGCGTCCTGTGCAAGTTCTTCGTCGTTGGTAACCTTCAATATGACACCATAAAGACTATCGCTATAATATTTATAGAGTAAATTTATGGCGGCTTTGTCTTCTTTTTTTAAAAGTTCGACAATATTCTGCTCAATAGATGTGCTCAAAAGGTTTCTGTATTAAGGTTTTAAGGGTACTTTAATTACATCTAAAAGTATTCTTTAAAACGTATATAAATAAAGGTAGTAAAAATAGCAAAATATTACTATTACAAACATTGTCGAAACGCTTTTAAAAGATACTATAGTTAAAATGTTTTCTTTCCTAAACAGATAAAGGTTAATAGCACAATTACATTTACTATAGAAGAGAAGCCCCGAGAGATCGGGGCTTCTTTTATATAATGTTGACTTCCATTTCAATAGAAATTCCAAAAAGACGTTTGACAGTGTCTTGTATCAGCTTTGCAAGCTCAAAGATATCTTCGCCTTTAGCGCCTCCATAATTTACCAACACCAAAGCCTGTTGTTTGTGAACACCGTAAGATCCAAATGCTTTACCCTTAAAGCCAGCAGTTTCGATAAGCCAACCTGCCGGCACTTTTATGGCATCTTGAGAAACGACATAACTTGGTATGTTGGGAAACTGTTCTTTTAATTGCTCAAATTGTTGTTTTGAAATTACAGGGTTTTTGAAAAAACTACCGCTATTGCCAATTTTCTTAGGATTAGGGAGTTTACTTTCCCTAATGGCAATTACAGCGTTGGAAATGTCCTTAACACTTGGTTTTGATATGTTATCTGCTGCCAATTGGGCCATAATAGCACCGTAATCGGTGTGTAGTTTGTGGTTGCCTTTTGTTAATTTTAGTGTGACGCTTGTAATGATGTAGTGACCTTTGGCTTCATTTTTAAAATAGGACTCCCGATACCCAAATTGACATTGTTCTTTTGAAAAAGTGACAAGTTCTTGGGTAGCAATGTCCATAGCCTCACAGTTTTCAAAGACATCTTTCAGCTCAACACCATAGGCTCCAATATTTTGAATGGGAGCGGTGCCGATATTACCAGGAATTAAGGAAAGATTTTCAATCCCTCCAAAATTATGGTCTAGGCACCACAAAACAAACTCGTGCCAATTTTCGCCAGCATTGCCCTTAACCAAAACATAATCGTTCTGTTCTTCAATTATTTCTATTCCCTTTAGGTTAACATGGATTACCAATTCCTCTATATCCTTGGTGAGTAGCATATTGCTTCCTCCTCCTAAAATAAAAGGTTGCTTAGTTTGGGTATTAGCCAAAACACTTTTGAGATCTTGAAGTGAGGACACAGAAACGAAGTTGTGAGCAGACACATCGATTCCAAAAGTGTTGTAGGGTTTTAGAGATATATGGTGTTGTACAAGCATTTAGCCTTTGTAAACTTTTAGAGCTTCTTTCAAGATATGAACAGCTTTTACAAGACTGTTTTCATTAAGTACGTAAGCAATACGTATTTGATTGCGGCCAACCCCTGGAGTAGAGTAGAACCCTGCTGCAGGGGCTACCATTACAGTTTCTCCATCAATGTCGAACTTTTCCAGAAGCCATTGTGCAAAATCATCAGCATTTTCTATTGGTAATTCAGCTATACAATAGAATGCCCCATTTGGCTTGGCTACTTTTACGCCTTCTATTTGCTCCAATTCTCGGATAAGGGTATTGCGGCGGTGCACATATTCTTCATTAACATCGTCAAAGTAGCTCTGAGGAGTGTTTAAAGCGGCTTCACTGGCAATTTGAGCCAAAGTAGGAGGGCTTAAACGTGCTTGTGCAAACTTTAAAGCAGTTTGAATAAACGTTTTGTTTCTTGAAACCAAATAACCAATTCTGGCACCGCACATACTATAGCGCTTAGAAACCGAATCAATCATAATGGCGTGGTCCTTGATGCTGTCTTCTTGCATGATAGAGTAAAATGCATTGCCGTCGTAAACAAACTCACGGTAAACTTCGTCTGCAATTAAAAATAAATCATGCTTGATAACTATCTGGGCTAGCTTTTGTATTTCTTCTTTAGAATATAAGTAACCTGTTGGATTTCCTGGGTTACAAATCAAAATGGCCTTGGTTTTTGGAGTAATCAGTTTTTCAAACTCCTCGATGGCTGGTAGCGCAAAATTGTCCTCTATTTTAGAAATAACAGGAACTACTTTAATATCTGACGCATTTGAAAACCCGTTATAATTGGCGTAAAAAGGCTCAGGGATAATAATTTCATCGTCTGGATCCATAATGCTTCCAAAGGCAAACATTAGGGCCTCACTTCCTCCGGTAGTTACAATGATATCGTCGTGTTTAACGTGAATATCGTTCTTCTCGTAATAGGCTGCAATTTTTTTACGGTATCCTTCCGATCCTTCAGAACGGGTATAGGCCAAGATATCCAAAGAGTGAACCTTCACTGCATCTAGTGCAATTTCAGGGGTTTTGATATCGGGTTGTCCAATATTTAGGTGGTATACAGTTTTTCCGTCTTTATAGGCTTGTTCTGCATAAGGAACAAGTTTTCGTATTGGGGATTCAGGCATTGCATGCCCTTTTTTCGAAATAGATGGCATTTTATTCTTGATTTTAAAGCGCAAAGGTCTGAAAATTATCTTAAAGTTTTTTTAAAAACAAACCCTAAAAAATGATAATATCTCAAAAGGTTGTAAATTGTATATAGTCAATTAGTTAATATGCGAATTAAAAGGGTTTTTATATGGTGTTTTTTAATGCTGGGTATAAACCTTTATGCCCAGGGTAATTTCAACATGCCTTCCCGAGATAATTGTAAGGTTAAATTTCAGCTAATAAATAACTTAATTATCGTTCCTGTGGAGGTGAATGGGGTAGAATTGTCTTTTTTGTTAGACTCTGGGGTTAGCAAGCCTATTCTATTCAATATTTTCAATATTTCAGATTCCTTACACATCAAAAACGGAGAGCGCATTTACCTTAGGGGGCTTGGTGGCGATGGCGATGTCGAGGCCTTAAAGTCTAACCATAATAGACTTAAAATAGGAGATGCCGTTAATGTTAATCAAGATATTTATGTGGTATTTGACGACTCCATAAATTTTACACCAAGGCTAGGGGTAAGTGTTCATGGTATTATTGGGTATGATATTTTTAAGGATTTTATTGTAGAAATCAATTACAATGCTAAGTATTTAAAGCTACACAGACCCGAAACCTACACGTATAAAAAATGTAGAAACTGTGAGACCTTAGATTTAATTTTATATAAAAACAAGCCCTATATAGATGCCATGGTGTGCATAGATTCTTCGGAAATTCCAGTGAAATTATTGGTAGATACAGGAAGTAGTGATGCACTTTGGCTTTTTGAGGATACTTCGCAACAGTTACTGCCTAGGGATGATAATTTTTTTGAAGATTTTTTGGGGAAAGGACTCAGTGGAAATATCCATGGCAAACGTTCCAAGGTAAAAAGATTTACCCTTAGCGGTTTCGACCTAAAACGGGTTAATGTGGCTTTTCCTGATTCCGTAGCTATTTCTGAGGCGCGAAATTTTAAGGAACGTAATGGTAGTATTTCTGGAGAACTGCTCAAACGCTTCAATATCGTTTTGGACTACCACAATTTTAAAATGACCATAAAGAAGAATGGAAATTTCAAAAAGCCGTTTCAGTATAATAAAAGTGGGATTGTTTTAGAGCAAAATGGGGTAAGGGTAATTAAGGAGGAAGAACCTCGATTTGATTATGTGAATGAAAGAAACGAGAAAGAGGTCTCTAATAGAGTTATGTTCAATACAGTTTATAAGTTTGCTTTGAAGCCCGCTTATACTATAGTAGAGTTGCGAGAGGATTCGCCAGCCTACAAAGCGGGGTTGTTGGTTGGAGATGTTATCCTATCTATTAACAACAAAGGGACGCATACTATGAGCTTACAGGAGTTGAGCCAACGATTTTGCGATGAGGAGGAAACCACAATTAAGTTGGTTGTGGATCGAGAAGGCCAGTCTATGGTGTTTAAGTTTAAGTTAGAAAGCCTATTAAACTAAAAAACTCCCTATGTAGGGAGTTTTTTAGTTTGTGTAAGTAGCGTGTTTTATTGTTCCATAACACTTTTGTCCTTTTTCTCAAGAACACTATTTTTACTAGAGTCAACTACTAAACCTTTTATCTTTAAGGCTACCGTAGGGGTATCTGCATTAGATGTTACGGTAATGGTTTTTCTAATTGGGTTTACTCTTTTAGTGTCGTATTTAACAGAGATTTCTCCAGTTTCACCTGGCATAATTGGTCCGTCTGGTTTTTTAGGAACAGTACAACCACAAGTAGATTTTACATTAGAAATAATCAAAGGCGCATTACCTGTATTGGTAAATTCAAATACACGCACACCATCCGATCCCTTTTCAATAGTTCCGTAGTCTATGGTTGTGGTCTTAAATTCAATCTTAGCTACTTTTTCTTGTGCCATGGCACCAAGGCTCACTAGGCCTACAAATAAAATCAGTACTAAATTTTTCATCACTTAAAATTTAAATTGATAGTCAAAACTACTCACTTTTTACCATTCAGCAAAATTAATTAGACGTATTACAGTATTGTTAACGCTCAGCAAGCTTAAAACAAGGGGATTATTTGGTCTAATAATTTCACGAAAAAAGAAATATAAGTACTTTTGTCAGTTCATACACAAAAACAGTACCAAAGGCTATGTTTTTAGACGGGATTTTTAATTTAAAATTCCTCTAATGATTGCCTTTGAAAGTTAAAAAATACAGAAATAAGATACTTAGGATATGGCAATTCCAACAAAATATGTAGCCACAGAGGTAGAGAGTAAGTGGTACGATTACTGGATGAAACACAATTATTTTCATTCAGAACCTGATGAAAGAGAACCTTATACCATTGTAATTCCGCCACCAAACGTTACAGGTGTGTTGCATATGGGGCACATGTTAAACAATACGATTCAGGATGTATTGATTCGTCGTGCACGTTTACAGGGTAAAAATGCATGTTGGGTGCCTGGTACGGATCATGCTTCAATTGCTACCGAAGCTAAAGTTGTGGCAAAGTTGAAGGAACAAGGTATTGATAAAAACGATTTATCTCGCGATGAATTTTTAAAGCATGCCTGGGATTGGACGCATGAATATGGAGGTGTGATTTTAGAACAACTTAAAAAATTAGGCTGTTCTTGCGATTGGGATAGAACCAAGTTTACGATGGATGATGATATGTCTGAAGCCGTAATTAAGGTATTTGTCGACTTATTCAACAAAGGTTATATCTACCGTGGTTACCGTATGGTAAACTGGGATCCGGAAGCAAAAACTACCCTGTCTGATGAAGAGGTAATCTACGAAGAAAAGCAAGGGAACCTTTATTACTTAAACTATAAAATTGAAGGTAGCGACGATGTGTTAACCATTGCAACCACGCGTCCTGAAACTATTTTTGGAGATACCGCTATCTGTATCAACCCGACCGATGAGCGTTTTACAAATTTAAAAGGTAAAAAGGCCATTGTACCAATTTGTGGTCGTGTGATTCCGATTATTGAGGATGAGTATGTTGATGTTGAATTTGGTACAGGATGCTTAAAAGTAACGCCGGCTCACGATGAAAATGATAAAGTTTTAGGTGATAAGCACAGTTTAGAAGTAGTTGATATTTTCAATGATGATGCCACGCTTAATAGTTACGGTTTGCATTATGAAGGTCAAGACCGTTTTGCGGTACGTAAAGCAATTACTAAAGAATTAGAGGAAATAGGAGCTTTGGTGAAAACTGAAGTGCACGTAAATAAAGTAGGAACCTCAGAGCGTACAAAGGCCGTTATCGAACCACGCTTAAGCGATCAGTGGTTTTTGAAAATGGAAGAATTGGTAAAACCAGCTATTGAAGCGGTTTTAGGCGAAGATAACGATATTCAATTATTCCCAAAGAAATTTGAAAACACCTATCGCCATTGGATGGAGAACATCCGCGATTGGAATATTTCTCGTCAGTTATTGTGGGGGCAACAAATCCCTGCGTATTATTACGGCGATGGTAAAGAGGATTTTGTAGTGTCTGAAACGGCAGAAGAGGCTTTAACTTTAGCTCAGAAGAAAACAGGAAATACAAATTTAAAAGCTGAAGATTTACGTCAGGAAACCGATGCTTTAGATACTTGGTTCTCTTCTTGGTTGTGGCCAATGAGCGTATTCGACGGTATTCGCCATCCTGAAAATGACGATATTAAATACTACTATCCAACTAATGATTTGGTGACAGGGCCAGATATTTTATTCTTCTGGGTGGCCCGAATGATTGTTGCTGGGTACGAGTATAAAGGCGAAAAACCATTCAATAATGTATACCTAACAGGGCTTGTCCGCGATAAACAACGTCGTAAAATGAGTAAGTCCTTAGGGAATTCGCCAGACGCTTTAAAGCTGATTGAAGAATATAGTGCTGATGGAGTTCGTGTAGGATTACTGTTAAGTAGTGCTGCCGGTAACGATTTATTGTTCGACGAAGCCTTATGTCAGCAAGGAAAAGGTTTTGGAAACAAAATCTGGAATGCCTACCGATTGATTGATGGTTGGGAAATAGATGAAACCATTCCGCAGCCAGAATCTAGTAAAATAGCTCTAGACTGGTATGCGTCTAAATTCCAAAAAGCATTAGTTGAAATCGAAGATCATTTTAGTAAATACCGTTTAAGCGATGCGTTAATGGCGATTTACAAATTGATTATGGATGATTTCTCTGGATGGTTATTAGAAATCGTAAAACCAGCGTACCAAAAACCGGTAGATGTCGCAACTTATAAGGCATTAATCGCTGCGTTTGAAGATAACTTGAAAATTCTGCATCCGTTTATGCCATTCTTAACAGAAGATATCTGGCATTATATTGCAGAACGTACACCGGAGGATGCTTTAATTGTGGCAAAATGGCCAGAGGCGAAACCAATAAACGACACGTTAATTTCTGAGTTCGATTTTGCTTCAGAAGTGGTTTCAGGAATTAGAAATATTAGAAAGGAAAAGAACATAGCCTTTAAAGATGCCATTGGTTTCTCCGTAATTAACAACGGAAATACCAGTACAACCTTCGATGCGATCATTCAAAAGTTAGGAAACTTGGAAGCGATTGAATATGTAAATGAAGCCGTTGAGGGAGCTTTGACATTCCGCGTAAAATCGAATGAGTATTTTGTGCCAATGGCCGGAAGTATCGATGTAGAAGCAGAGATTAAAAAATTAACAGAAGAGTTAAACTATACGGAAGGTTTCTTAAAGTCGGTTCAGAAAAAACTATCTAACGAGCGTTTCGTAAGTAATGCCCCGGAACAGGTAGTCGCTTCAGAAAAGAAAAAAGAAGCAGATGCTTTAGCTAAAATTGAAACGTTAAAAGCTAGTTTGGCGAGTTTGCAATAGTAGAAAAGGATATTCCTTAATATTATAAAACAAATTAAAACCTGTCCGATGCCATCGGACAGGTTTTTTTATGGACTTATCTCTTCGGTAAATAAAAAAGTTCTCGAATAAATTAAATTGCGTAACTTTAAGTGTTAATATTCAGTGTTTTAACTTTAAAATAAAGGCGTTTATGGATACAATATTACGATTAGGAATGATGAGAACTATATGGGGACTAGGTATGTTGCTTTTGTCGGTTCCCGTATTTGCCCAGGAAGCAGAAGAAACTTTTGAAGCTGAGGTGGAAAGGGAGTTTGAGGAAGAAGAACCTTTCCGTCGTAATAAATTGGCATTCTATGCAGGGTATTCTTGGGTTCCTGAAGGGCGGGACATTGATACCGGTGAAAAGGAAGTCATCATAGCGCCAACCTTTGGGTTTTCGTATGAATATTGGCTATCTGAACGCTGGGCCATAGGGACCTATAACGATGTGGAAATTGTGAATTTACATGTTGAAAATGAAAAAGGCGATTTCCTGGAACGTGAAAATGCTACGGTATTGTCTGTAGCAGCTACTTGGGAGGCCTTGCCTAGATGGACTGTATCCTTGGGTGGCGGTATTGAAACCGATGCCCATGAAACCTTGTGGATTGTCCGTTTGGGGTCGGAGTTTATACTTTTGGAAAAACATAATTGGGAGCTATCTGTGGGGTTCAACTATATTTACAAGGATGTGTATGACATTTTTGGTCTAGGCTTTGTATATGGTTTGAAATTCTAGAAGTAGTTTTTAAGGCTTGCTTAAAAGGATACTTCCCACTGTACTCTGAAACGCCATTTTTCATCAACTTGCCGGTCAAATCGTTCATAATCAAAGTGACTCAATTCCGCAGTCAGTTTGTTTTTATGGCCTTTAAAAAACCAATTTATGGCCCAAGAGAATTCATCTTGATGGTCTTGGTCTAACTCTGAATCTGGAACATAGGAAGAATAACGGGTGGCAATTTCCAGTGGTTTTGGCCACCATGAAATGGCGCCTTGCGGAAAGTATCCTGCTTGTAGATAGTATCCTTTCAATAGTCTATCTGGAACTTCGTTTTGCATATCCTTAATTCTTTTATGGTGCCATTCACTTTGCCAAGTTATTCCCTTATAAACAAAAGCGGTCTCCAAGTTGTATTGTTCTACTCTGTACTGTCCGTTTTCGGCATCTTCAAAGCCAAGGAGTTCACCGCCTCCCGAAGAGGAAAATCTGGTATATGGGCTTCTGTTGGTAACTCCTGCAATGGCAATGATAGCTGCGGGTTTGTCATGATATTCCATATCGGTACTTTCAAAGCCCATATCTTCCCCAAGCGGGTTCCATTGCAATCGTCCAAAATACATTAAATGTTCATCGTCATTACTGTTGTTACCTCTTCCGGTACCCGTGAGAACCGCCACCCAATAACTAAAGTCCAACAGTTTTTTTCCATCCAATCGACCGTATAGCTCTACGCCTTGCTGACGGTCTACAGTAAAGGGGCGGTTAATGATGGAGCGATCAACCAATTGCTGTTCCCCACTACTAATGCGCCGTTCTCTGGAATATTCCAGTTTCCATTGTCCAAATTTCAAACTGAGCCATTTCCACTTTTCAATCATCACCCTAAAGTCTAACAGGTTCGAATTTACCATGTCGTATTCCCAATAATATTTCAACCAAGTTTTGTAAGCATTTCCACCAACTTTTAGGCGGGCACGGTTAATTTTAAAAAGGTGGGTGCCTTCTTCATCGTAGTCATCAAAGGTGATGGGGTCTTGGTCATCTGGAGTGGCAAATCGAAACTGAAGCCGACTTTGTATCTGTAATTTATAAAGGTCGTCACTAGATTTTAATTCAAAGCCTTTACTGCTATAACCAATGCGCCATTTAGGAAGGGAATCCTTGGGAGCTTCTTCTTGAGCGAATGTATTGTGGTTAAAGAAAAAATAGGTGATGATGAATGCATGAATAAAACCAAACTTAAGACTTGGTAAGTTGAATGTTGTTATGAATCTTAGTTTGGCCGTCATTCTTTTCAGGTCTGTTTGTTTTAGGAAATTAGGAGGACTAAAAAGCAAAATTAGCCGTAAGGGTGGGGCCATTGTATCCCCATTTAAAGTAGCCGTCTAAATGTTTCCTGGTAGTTTCCACTTTTATGTCTAAGCCAGTATAGCCTGCCTTTAAACTCAAACCTTTGTATAATTTATAGGCTAGAGTGACATTTGAGCTGAAAATTCGTCCCTTAATATTATCTATGGTCAAGCCCAAATAATTGATATTGGCATATACGGAAAACCGACGTGAAAGTAGGATGTCAAACCAAATTCCAATGTCTGGTACGGGGGCTATAAAATCAAAACTGTCATTGAGCTCAGCTTCCAGATTTCCGGAATTGGCCCTAATGCCCACATCGGTAAACAACACATGGGCACCAATCAAGGCGCCAATTTCATATTTGGGTTTGGCAAAGATAGTATAACTGTAATACAGTCTATATATGTTCATATTGAAATAGGCTTCCAAATTGGCATCTATGGGATATACATTGTCGCCAAATTCAATTTCTCTGTCTAGAGTATAGGTCGATTTTCGGTTTAAATAGAAGAAATCCAAAGCTAATCTAGAGCGTCTGGAAATACGCCATTCGGCATTGGCATAGAAGGAAAAGGTAGTTTTATCAAAGCCTAGATCGTCTTCCAAATTAATGGTGGTTCCAAAGTCATCAAAATTGGTGCTGCCCACTCTAACTTCGGTATCGTTCAAAGGAAAAAACAAGCCAGCAGAAATCTTAAAACGTTTCAATCTCCAATCTGGATACCTTACGGTATTGTCAGTATAGATAGTTTGACCAGTGGAATCAACCGTACTATCCAAGCCCATTAAATCAGGTTCTTCTTGGGCATGTAAAGACCCAAACATTAAGATAATGACAACATTTATGAGGGTCTGTTTCATAAGTTTTTTTGTTAAGGGGTAAGCAATTGCTTGGTTAAATATTTAACTAAATGCCATGTTGAGGTTAGGGCGTCCCCCTTGAAATGACTACTATTGGTAAAAAAATATACATAAATATGGGCTATGTGAGAATATCGTTTCATTATTATTCAATAACACCTACTACTGAATAGACGGTAGCAAGTATCGAGGTTTATTATTTCTTATAAACAGATTTTCCTTCTTTTATAGATTCTAGAATTTCAATAGTGTTAATTTTTAACGGATCTATTTTTAGCGGATTTTTATCCAGAATAACAAAATCGGCAAGTTTTCCTTCAGACAAGGTTCCTTTTCTATTTTCTTCAAAATACTGGTAGGCGGCCCAATCGGTTAACGTTTTTAAACCTTCGTAAGTTGTAATTCTCTGGTCTGGCCCTAATATTTTTCCACTTCGTGTAACGCGATTGACCGTGGCATCGAGTACGCGCATCGAGTTCGGGAAGGTTACCGGAGCATCATGGTGTGAAGTAATGGTTAATCCTGCATCAATAACATCTCTACAAGGAGAAATATAATCGGCTCTTGGTTCTCCTAATACAGACTCTACATGCCAATCTCCCCAATAAAATGTATGCATAGGAAATAAAGAAGGAAGTATACTTAATTCCACCAACTTAGGAATTTGATCTTTACGTAAAGTTTGACCATGAACCATAACAGTGCGATGATCATCATAACCATATTCTTCTTCAGCGGCAGTTACCGCTTTTATATATTGGTCAATAGCAGCATCCCCATTGGTATGACACAAGATTTGCCATTTATTTTTAAAGGCTGTTTTTACATACTCCGTAGCTTTATCATCGTCCATGATAGGATATCCAACATAACATCCTGTTCTACCTTCAGGATTTACATGATAACACTTGGTAAGCCAAGCGGTTTTACCCTGTGGCGATCCATCTAAAGTTAGCTTTACGCCTCCTAATCTAAACTTATTTTTATATTGGTGTGTTGGGGTATAATTTCCTTCGGTAACTTGTTCGGTCCCCAAAGTTATATCGGGATAGGCAACTACATCAATATAATAGGCATTTGCATCTGCAGCTTTTCTTAAGGCCGCTAACTGTTCTACGGTTGTTCTTCCATCTTGAGCTGTTAAATAGCCTTTTTTTGCATATTCGTCTTGACCTTGCTTAATACATTTGGCTGCCATATCATCATCTACTTTGGCCAAAATGGGAAACACAACCTTAAATAACGCACCTTCTTCCAATACACCATTGGGGTTTCCAGTTTTATCCCTTCTAATTACACCTCCCTCCGGGTCTTTGGTTGCAGAAGTAAAGCCCATAACCTCTAATGCTTTGCTATTAACTGCTCCTAAATGCCCTGATTGATGAATAATTATAACAGGAATATCTGTACTTACTTTATCTAAATCGGAAGCTTTCGGATGGTCTTTTTCTGTTAATTGGGAATCATCGTAACCGTTACCAAGGATCCACCCCAATTTGTCCAAAACATATTTGCCAGTTTCTGTTTCCTTGTATTCATTTAATGTTTCCACTACAGAATTAAAGTCTGCACCAGGACCATCGGGTGGTGGCAATATATTGGCACACATGGCTGTAAAACCTACATTGTAAAAATGCCCATGGCCATCTAAAAATGCAGGAAGTAAAGTTTTGCCTTGAAGATCAACTTCTTCTGCCTTTCCTTTAAATTGTTTTAAGGCCTCCTCTTTGGTGCCTACAAAAACAATTTTGCCTTCGCGTTGTACTACAGCTTCTGCATATTGTGGTTCATCGCCTTCCATGGTTAAAATGTCTCCACCATAATATATGGTTTGCTTTAGCAGATAGGGTTCCGCAACAGGCGTCACCTTTTGTTTTTTATCTTGACAGGAAGTAATTAATAATACCGTCGTAAGGGAAATTAGTGCTAGTCTTTTCATTCTTATAGTATTTAGGTTGTAGTTTGTGTTTAATTAAAAGACTTCATTCACACTTAAATAAAATCCATGTGCACCATTGTTTCCGAAGCCGTAATCTAAACAGATATTGGTTCTAGATTTTTCGTTTAACATAAATCTAACACCCAGTCCATAACCAGTATTTATGTTTTCAAACATATTGATATCTGCATCTTTATTTGTGGCCGAAGTGCCGTTCAAGAACAGAACGCCTCCCCATCTTTCTTTTTCCCTTTGAAGAGGAAATCGCCATTCAGCCTCTGTATATACTATAGATTGCCCTCTAAATCTACCTTGGGGATAAGCTCTACCCGAACGCCCAAACTGGTCCCATCCCAAAGCAGGTAAATCCATATAAGGTAAATCGCCTCCAAGCAGAAAATTTCCGTAGGCCCAAACGGCAAGTAAATTTCTTGGCCTTTCTTTCTTTAAATTGAAATAAGTGCGATATTCTGTCCAAAGAGTACTTGAGCTTTTGGAGCTCCCTAACCATTTTGGGTTAACTTTTAGAGTAACCAAACCATACATGCCTTTGTACGGACTTACAGTATTGTCGCGCGTGTCGTAAAGGGCGTTTGCAGAAACCCCTGAGAGCGTATATTTTTCAGGATTAAAACCGTATTTAAGTGAATAGGCATAGTGGCTAGTGATTACCTGCGGATCTGATTCTTGATCTAACAATTCGTCTTCTATATTTGAATGAATATCCAAATGATATCCCAATCCTAGATAAAAACCTTTGTCATTTACACGTTTAAAATAAGTCTCGTAAAGCCTGAAAAAGTTGAATTTCATCATTTGAGCTTCGTCTATCCCTGCACTGTAATTACCGTCTTCATATTCAAAACCGTCACTCGCTAAGGTGTTAGATCCATCTCCAGTCCCCAGGCCATAGGTTGGTTGTGAGGTTTTAAAGTATCGCACGTCCTGCATTAAAATGCTTTTGTTGTCTTTAAAATACACAGAGCCCTTTAGAAAAAATAAAAATTGTTTTTTAGTAGTGTAAATCAAAGTCCCCAATGCGGACGAATAGCTGGTGGTTTCTGCTGGTCCTATAAGCCAGTTGGATGAAGGTGCGACACCAAACATAAATCCGTTGGCAGGATTGGAAGCCAAAACAGGAAGCCAAATGATTTTTATTTTTTTATTATCCTTCGAATTTGGGGTGTCATTATTGTTCTGTCCATAAATATTTCCCAAGAATGTAAATAATAGGATGATTAATAATTTTTGTTTCATGGTTTCAAGCTTTTGGGTTAATTTACTTTCTAAGTTCCGATTGTACCATTTTATTTACTTCTTCGTATTTATCTTTTACCTCTTTGGAAATTTTATCCAAGTTTTTGTGAAGGCCTTTCATTTTTAGAGATAAGTAAATGTTAAATATGCCACTTGCTATAAGGGCCAATCTTGTCCAAACTACAATTGGGGTAGCTTACTGTATGGTCATTGTACATAATTTGACTTGTAGAATCCACTGTACTATCCAAGCCCATTAAATCAGGTTCTTCTTGGGCATGTAAAGACCCAAACACAAAGAAAATGATAATGTATGTAAGGATCTGTTTCATTGTTGTATGTTGTTTATTTAGGGAATAATAAAATGACGTTAGCCCGAAACCCAAATTCTGGATTCAAAGGGTTATTGCCATAATAAACTTTTGGGCCGCCTCCCAGTTGTACTGTCTGTTTGGATATCTGTACCACTTTGGCATAATACACACCTATAAACCCTCCAAATTTATCATTGAGCCAACTTTGGGTGTTTTCTGAGGCTATCGTATATGAAGCTCCATTAGGCGTGGCATAGGTAAAAAATGGTTGGAGAAAAGTAGCGCTAATATCTTCACCCTTACCAGCATAGGACCACATGTGGTTTGCTAATGCTCCATAAGTAAGTTGGCCATTAAGTTTTAGGGCTACGGCACTGGGTCCTACTGCCCAAGTATTGGCGCCAAAGGCATCTTCCATAGCCGTATTCAATAGGAATATAGGACCTGCTCCCCAAATAAGCCCCCCTTTAGTTGGAGCTTTGGGAGAAAAGAAAAAGCTTTGGGCAATGTCTCCCACACCATTGGCACAGCTACCATCATAAAACACGTCATTTTGGGTGATAAAAGGGACGATGGTTCTACTAATAAGGTTCCAATCTTCATTGAGGGTAAATGGCAATACAGGTTGAATGTTAAGGTTGTATCGAAATCCCTCATTCGGGCCCACATTGAACTCGAAGTTATTTTGAAAAGGCACACTAATAAGATTGGCTACTGGATTGGCCAATTGTTTGGCCAAATCTTCAGCAGAAGGACCGCCTGTTGAAGCTGGGGCTTTAGCTTCTTGGGCGGTGACACTTATTGACAATAACAATAGTAAAAGATATCCTATTCTATAAAACTGTTTCATAAGGTTTTGGTTTTTTACAAACTTGTATCAAACTTGACTTTTAGGTCTAAAATTAATAGCGCTATTCTTTTCCTGCCTGTAATTGTTTTATTATCTCCGAAAAGTCAAAACTTGTAGCCTCTTGAACTGGTGGGTATTTAACTAATGACTCAATGTGTTCAGCAAGTAATTCCTGCATAGGCTCATTAATGAATTGCTTGCGCTGCAACATGTCTGATTGGTCAGTCAAATTGTCAAAACTTTCATAAGGGTCAAAGTGAATATTGTACATAGTAGGGAATTTTTGCTTGACATAAGGAGCGTAATAGTTCTCACTAGTTTGAAAATGCATTTTCCATTGATCTATTCGAACCGCACGAATGTCTGATTCATGATAGTAGATGAAATTATTACGATTACTTTTGTCAGATTTTCCCAACCAATAGTCAAGGTTGTTTACCCCATCTATATATTGATTTCGCTCGTTTTTCATTTTTTGAGCGACATCTGGAACACCAGCAGCTGCAGCTAATGTGGTGAATAGGTCCATATGAGCCTGGATGCCTTGTAACCTTCTACCTCCTTCAATTTGTTTTTTCCACATAACCAAGGTAGGAACTCTTACACCTCCCTCATATGTAGTCATTTTTTCTCCTCTAAAAGGGGTTGTTCCTCCATGTGTTCTTGCGCTATGCTCTGGGCCATTATCCGTAGAATAAATTACAATTGTGTTTTCAAGCAGTCCCATTTTTTCCAATTCGTCCAAAATATCGCCAACCATCATATCGTGTTCGATCATTCCACTACCATAAAAATCATGTTCTGTAGTATATGGTAAAGCTAAATAACGACTCTCCTTTTTTAATCGGGTAAACATGTGCATTCTACTGGGATTAAACCAAGCAAAAAAAGGCTTGTTGTCTTTCTGGGATCTTTTAATAAAATCCATCATAGCTACCTTGAATTCTTCGTCAACTGTTTCCATCCTTTCCCTTGATAACTGCCCCGTATCCTCAATTTTTTGTTTGCCTATTTTACCAAACCTCGGATCAACGGTATTGTCATCCACATTTGTTGCCCATGTGTGTAGTACACCTCTCGTACCATGGTTTTTGAAATATTCGGGATTCTGAGGATAATCCATTTGTTGGTATTCTTCCTGTGTATTGAGGTGATAAAGGTTCCCAAAGAATTCGTCAAATCCATGCACAGTTGGTAGGTGCTCATTTCTGTCCCCTAAATGATTTTTTCCAAATTGACCTGTAGCGTATCCTTGTCCTTTTAGAACTTCGGCCAATGTGGGAGATTCTTTTTTTAATCCTAATTCGGCACCTGGTCGCCCAACGGTGGTCATACCGCTGCGAATTGGATATTGGCCAGTAATAAGAGCTGCGCGACCTGCTGTACATGATGGTTGTGCATAGTGTTCAGTAAACATGATGCCGTTTTGTGCTATTCGGTCAATATTAGGAGTGTTATAACCCATTACTCCGTTGCCATATGCACTAACATTACTCCAGCCAACATCGTCAGGAAAAATGATTAAAATGTTTGGTTTTTGTTGACACCATCCCAATAACGGCAGTGCAAGCAGTATTGAAAGTATGGTCCTCTTTTTTGAAAAAATGATCATGATGTTTTGTTTTTTTTAGGCCTTTAAGGCAACCTCTGTGTATTTTGGAGGTTGCCTTATGGCCATTTGTTTTAGCATAGTTTTTTTATAAACGAAGAACTAATCACGTCCTTTCTTGACGACATTATCCATTACAGAAGACATGTCAAAACTCTTACCGCCTTGAACAGGCGGATAGTCCATCAAGGTTTTAATATGAGCGTTCATCTGTTCTCCCATTGGGGCCATCAACCAGGAAACCTTTTGCATAAGGTGCCCATAGGCATCCTCGGTATCATAGCTTTCAAAAGGGTCCATCCTCAAGTTAAAAATTAATGGAGCTGTTCTTGCTTCAGCTGTACCATAGTAAGTTTCCTTATAAATAAAGTGGAATTTCCAAGGGCCCATCCTCACGGCATTCAAATTACTTTCGTAGTAATAGTAGAACATATCCCGCGCCGATTTTTCACTTTGTCCTTTCCAATACGGCAGGTTGTTAACCCCATCGATGTATTGTTTTTTCTCTTTCATCATGCGTTCGGCAGCATTTGGTACTCCGGCAGCAGCAGCCAAAGAAGTAAACATGTCCATATGGGCTTGGATACCATTTAAAACTTGACCTGGTTTTAGTACGCCAGGCCACATAACCATACTTGGTACTCTTACACCTCCTTCGGTGGTTCCCATTTTTTCGCCTCGAAAAGGGGTGGTGCCTCCATGTGGCCATGAATTGTGTTCTGGACCATTATCGGTAGAATACCAAATAATGGTGTTTTGGTCCATGCCGTTGGCTTTTAAAAAATCTAGAACCAAGCCTACGTCATGATCATGTTGTAACATCCCACTACCGTAAAGGTCAGCCTCTGAAGTGTATTTTTCAGCAGCATAGCGCCATTCGTCATTTAAACGGGTGTATAGGTGCATTCTGGAAGTGTTCAACCACACAAAAAATGGTTTGCCATCGGCTTTGGCACGCTTCATAAAGTCTTCTGCTTTAGGGATCACTTCCCCTGCATCAAAATTCTTCATGCGCTCTTGGGTTAATGGTCCTGTATCTGTAATACGTTGTTTGCCCACTTTACCAAAACGAGGATCTTCGGTATTGTCCATTTTATCGGTAGCCCAAGAATGGATTACCCCTCGGGTTCCAAATTTCTTTTCATAATCTTCCAAATTGCCTGAATAGGCTTCTGCGAAGTTTTGGTAATCGCGTTGCTCAGCCTCTTCTTGAGTATTTAAGTGATACAGGTTGCCATAAAATTCATCAAAGCCATGGGCTGTCGGCAAGTGTTCGTTACGGTCCCCCAAGTGGTTTTTACCAAAGTGTCCCGTAGCGTAACCTTCGGCTTTCAATACTTCTGCCAAACAAGGAGAAGCTGCTTGAAGTCCAAGCACATCACCAGGTTGACCAACGGTAGTCATTCCACTTCGTATTGGGTATTGTCCTGTGATAAAGGAAGCCCTACCGGCCGTACAGCTAGGCTGTGCATAATGGTCGGTAAACTTGATGCCTTCATTTCCAATTTTGTCAATGTTGGGCGTGGTATAGCCCATAGTGCCCATACCATAGGCGCTTACGTTTTGCCAGCCTACATCATCTCCCCAAATCACTAAAATATTTGGCTTTTGCTGGCTCCATCCCAATAGCGGCAGTAAGAGCAGTATTGGGAGAATGGTCTTCTTGCGAAAAAAATTGCTCATAATTTCTGGTTTATATATTACTAATTGATTTAATAGCCATTTTTGATTGATGATGTTTGGTTATTGATATCTTGGATAAATCACTTTCCAGTCCTTTTTCATATCCACTAAGGTCCAGCCATGTTTGGTAGCTTCATCCAGTCCTTTGTCCAATCCTCCAATATGCGACCCTCTGTCATAGGCCCATTCGCGGTCGGCATCGGTATGGTGTACATAAAGCATAAAACTGTTAAGTTTGTTGGAGGCTGTCCATTGCAGCATTTGCAAATCCCCATCGGAATTCCCTGCGGCAAACACTGGTTTTTTACCAATGATTTTCTGGATGTTCAGTGGTTTTCCTTCTTTATCATCATTAAATTCCAATTCTGGCAAGACCTTGATGATTGGCTTATCACTGTCATTAATCCACTCGGTTTTAAATCGTGTTCCTATAATTTGTTCTTCTGGAATGCCATAAATGCTGGGTAAGAAGGCCCTCATAAAGTTGACGCCTCCACCAGAAACGATATAGGTTTTAAATTGGTTGGCTCTTAAATAGTGTAATAATTCTAGCATGGGCTGAAATACCATATCGGTGTAGGGCACATTTTTGGTAGGATGTTTGGCTGTACTGGCCCAGGATTTCACAACGGCTTCAAACTCATCAGTGGTCATGCCGGTATGGGTAGTTGCCACTATTTGTAAAATGCCCTTCATGCCACTTTGTTTTAAGGCTTCCATATCATTTTCTAAAATGGCTTTGTAGGGTTGTTGGTTTTTCCATTCAGGATGGTCCTTCGCCATGGCTTTTACACGATCTATGGCAAAAAACAGTTGAAAATAGGCAGGTTGCTCACTCCATAGGGTCCCGTCATTGTCAAAAGTGGCAATGCGGTCTTCTACAGGAATAAACTGAGAGCTTTTGCTATTGGTGGCATTGCTTACAAATGCTATGATGGCCTTTTTTGCAGCTCCGTCATTCCAAGAGGGTAGTGGGTCTTTTTGGGCAGCGGTTTCAGCATTGGAAACAGCTGTTGTAACATCTGCTTTAAATGCTGTAATTACAAAGAAACATAGGGCTAATGGAAGGGTTTTGAAAGGGCTCATAGTTTTAATGGTTTTTAGGTTGGGCTATTGACGAAA
The DNA here is from genome assembly GCF_030908385.1 of Mangrovimonas sp. YM274. Taxonomy (NCBI): domain Bacteria; kingdom Pseudomonadati; phylum Bacteroidota; class Flavobacteriia; order Flavobacteriales; family Flavobacteriaceae; genus Mangrovimonas; species Mangrovimonas sp. YM274. The sequence goes on along the minus strand of NZ_CP133091.1, from coordinate 3,290,009 downwards.
TTGTGGCAGACAGACTGGTGTTTTTAGGTGAATTAATATCGTTTTGACAGCTTTTAATGCCTTTCGAATATGATGTTTGTGAGGACAGATGAATGTGCGGGAATATCGCACTATGAGCTTCCAACCAAAGGTGGTTGGGGTGGGATCCCAAAGCTGAAAAACTGTTAGGGAACGATTGATAAGAAAGTTCTTTCAACATTAATGCACTTATTAGTTAATGGTACTACAGATAAGGCCTTGCCTAGATCTGTAGGTAAAGTGTTAAGGTTATAGGGGTATTTTATTCGCTATCAATCAGTTACTAATGTACGAATTCTTCCTTTAAAAAAGAATACTTCCGTAGTTATTTTTGAAATTGTTGGTTTTTCTTAATAAAGGGAATTTGGAACTTTGGTTTAAGCTCCTAAATATAAAAAGGCTACCAATAAGGTAGCCTTTTAAGTTTTAGAGCCCGAGACCAATGTCGGTGTTGGGGTATTTTTTCATTGTGGCCAAATGGCGCATCCTAAACGCGTTTACTGCAGGTATGCCCCATTCGAAATAGCGGTGTCCCTCGCTTCCCATTTCTTTGGGGTCTACATTTAGATTGTAGCACCATGGTGCGGTACCAATTCTGGATAGGTTAGTGGCATCAATGTTTCTTCTCGTTTCCTTAATGTCGAATACTTGGAAATGTACTTTGTAGTCTTTCCATCGCATGGCACAAAAATCGGTGCCGTTCCATAAAAATACGCACTGTCTTTTAGAGCGTCCGTCTTTAGCCAAGAGGTAAGAGGTTTGGTCTATGCCATCAAAATATAGATTGTTCGGAAGTTGGTTCATCACTCCACCTAGTCGTAAGGAGACCATATACAGGTCGGTTAGATCAATCAATTCGTTGGTTTCTTGCCCTGGTTCAATCATGTCTTTCCAATAGGCAATGAGAGGTACCCTAACCCCACCTTCCCAAGTGGTGCCTTTTCCTCCCTTCCAAGGGTGGTAACCGCTATCTGGAAACACATCTTCATTGGCACCATTATCTGAAGTGAACAGCACCAAGGTGTTTTCTAATTCTCCACTGTCTTTAAGGGCCTGCATAATTTCTCCAACAATGTGGTCCATTTGTAAAATAGCATCTTTTACTGGCATGGCAGCAGGGCTTTTTCCAATATAATCCTCGCCACAATAGGTGTCATTGTGAATGGCAGTAAAGGAGTGGATTAGGTAAAAAGGATTTTTGCCTGAGTTTTCCTTGATGAATTTTATAGACTCGTCCTTGAGTTTTTCGTCTATCTGCCGTAATTCCTCAATAGTTTTGATTTCGAAACCAACAGAACGCCCACCTCCTTTACGTCCCATAAGAAGCCCTTCTGGTTGTAACTGAAACGCTTTGTCATGGAGTTCTTTGTTGTTGATCATGTCAGAATATTGACGCTCAACCAAGAATTGTGTGTAATCCGATTGTACGGCTGGAAGCCCATAAAAATAATCGAAGCCTACCTCATGGGGTAACATATTCTCGGCTTCCCCAATATGCCATTTTCCAATCAAGGCCGATTTGTAACCTACCGAAGATAATAGTTTTGCCTGTGTTACCTCTACATCCCAAGGGTTTGTGGTTACTTTGTCTCCGCTTAACAGAGGTCTTGTGAGACCGCTTCTAATGGGTTGCCTTCCTGTCATTAGTGCGGCTCTCGATGAAGTACAGGTTGGGGTGGAGTAGAAGGATGTAAAGCGCTTCCCTTCTCTAGCCAATTTGTCTACATTTGGGGTGGGGGCTCCCACGGCTACCCCTCCACCATTGCAGCCAATATCTCCCCAGCCTAAGTCGTCCACTAAAAAGATGAGCACATTCGGCTTCTTCTTGGATCTATTGGAAAAGTCTTTTAACTTTTGTGATGCAATATTTTCTTGTTCCGGTCTCGGAATTGCAGGTTCCATGTTTTCTTTTTCGACAACGGTTTCATCAAAAATGCTGATTTTTTGCGCATTCATATTCCAGCAGAGTGCCAAAAGAAATACTGTAAGAATACTTTTTTTCATTTTAAATAATATTACGGTTAATAGCTTTTTAGGTGAATGTCTTTTGGCGTAGACTAATTAAAAGACCATATATTTAGTAGCCAAAAGAAACAAATTGAGGCTATATAAATGTAGGATTATTTTTGAACAAAAAAAAAGTATTAATAATTGAAAATGAATTGATTGCATTTGTTTGAGAAGTTTTTTGGGAAGACTATTTTAATCGTTCCAAACGCCCCTTTCGTTTTAGAATATTTTTATAGTCCCATTGAATGTGTTTGGAGGTTTCCAGCCACCGTTTTAAAGTTTCCATATCGATGTCATTTGTGGAATTATAGAAAATGGAGGCGTCTTTAAATTTTCCACCTAGAATGTTTAAATCAGGTTCTTCAAAATCGGCACCACTCCAAAACATCAGACGCAATCCCTTCTTTTGTTTACTATAGCCCACGATGGGGTTGCCTTCCAAAAACCAAACAGGGTGTCCATGCCATAGTTTGCTTTCGGCTTCAGGCATTTGCGCATCAATGATGGTAGCCAGTACATGACAGATTTCTTGGTCTGTTTCGTTTTGCTGAGCATTGTAGTTTTGGATGTCTTTCTGTAGCATGGCTTCGCAAGTTTTTTATCTATGACATTCATGTTCATGATAATACCTCGTCAGGTTGCCTGATTTTTCGAAAGCTATTGAGAACCATTGTATCGAAACCAATTGTATTATTGGAGGCAAATTAATTCTCGATACAACATTTTTTCAAAATGTCACTCGAATTGACGGTTTTGGTCATTTTTTATTTGGTGAATAATCAATCTTAAAGATACCAATTTTCTTTCTTAGGAGATATTCTGCTCTATTTGGTCGCCAAGTTTTTTAAGCCCTCGAATGCTGGCATAGCGTAGTTTTTCCTTGTGCAACAACCAACCACCAATAGCGCCCAAAATACTGCCAATAAGGATTTCCCAAAAGCGAAGTGTGATAAGTGCATTGGGGTCGTTGATGATGGGATTGGCAGCTTCCGAAAGAAAGATGGCCAAAGGCGTAATGAAAATCACGGCCATGGCATAATTTCTAATGATGAGCAATTCTACGATCAATTGTAAAACAATGATGAACAGGCAAAGCATTAAAGGGGTGTTGGCTATGTGTAATAATAGCCAACACAGGCAAAGTCCTAAAAAGGTGCCCAAAATACGTTGGAAAGTACGCTGCCAAATATGATAAAGGGAGGCGCCTTGCATCACGGCACCACAGGAAATAGGAATCCAGTAGGGGTTTTCAAGTTTTAGCCAATAGCCTAAGGCCAAAGAAATGGCCATGATGACTCCAGTGATGATGGCTTCCCAAAAATCGGCATAGGTATTTTTTTTAAGCAGGGGGACAGGGGCATTCTGTGGTGTTATTTTTTGGGTGGCCGATAACCATAAAATATAGGCCAGTCCCAAGGTGCAGGAAAACATGGTGCCCAAACCAACCAAACCAACTTTGGTAGGAATGGTACTTAAGTTGAAAGGCTGGCAAATGGAAATGGAAAGGATCATGATAAAAAAGAAACTCCGTGGGGGAGCCGTTTTATAGTAGAGAATGATCCAATGCACGATGAGGGAGTACAGCCCAAATACAATTACCGCAATCGTAGGGGAAAAACTAAAAAACTGCCCCAAAGCAAAGGATACCATAAACCCAAATGAGCTAACTAATAAGGTGGTAATTCTATTGGTAAACGACCCCGAACTGGGAAGGTAAAGAATGACCAAACCACTTAAACAAGAAATAAGGGCATAGCGAAGATTGTCAACATACAATCCTACCAGTAAAGGAAATCCAACACAGATGGCGGTTAGCATTGGGGTGTGCCAAGTTCTTGTGGAATCCTTTAGGGTTACCAATTGTTCCAGTTCCTTATGGATGGTGTTTTTTAATGCCATTAAATTTCGAGTTTCCTAAAGGATGTGGAAAGTAAAGCGCAAAGATAGCAAAAGTGGAAGCGATTCACTTTCAGCGTTCCTGAGGATGATTTAAAATAGAGAGTTATTCTATACGTTTGCCTTGAGTGGTAAATGAAATACCTTGCTGACCAGAAGTAGAGATCATCACGCTCTCAAAAAGCGGTTCATGGGCATTAGGGTGCGTGGTCCAATTAAAAAGGAAATTGGCGCCGGTACCTCCTTCTTGATCCTTCTCGTCAATGACAATTTCCACCGTTTCCATGGGGGCTATATAAATAGGGCTGTCAAAATATGTTCGTATGGCATGCCCTTTGGTATTGAAGTATTCGGCTTTATTGATGAAAACAGTGTCATTAATGTTGGTGTTCCGCATACTCACGGTAACGGTAAGGTCATGTGTACGGTGTTCGGATTCACTGTATATTTCCGAATACACAGAGAGATAAGTGGTGCCCCTTGGCAGGGAGTCATTTAAAGGGCGGCTTACGGTCCTATTGTTCCAATTAACAGCATTTACAGAACTTACTTGATTCCTGTCTTGGCAGCATTGAAGTATGAAGGGTAGTAACAGTACAAAAATAACATGCTTCTTGGGCATAAAAGTCCTTTATTTATTTAAGATGAAGATATTAAATTTCCGTGTAATCTTAGATTTTTTCAGAGTAATGTTAATTTAAAGATAGCGTTTCGATGTCATAATTTTAAATAGAGGTGCTCAAATTCAAGGCTCCTTACATCATTTATTCTTATATAGGTTACATAGCTGCCCTATAGTATCCCCATATCAACCCTATAGTAACCCTATGGAAAGCTATTGGAAAATCTAACAGAATATAAAAGGAAGCGGTATCGGGAAATGTGAATGGAATGTTAGCTGTTAAATAAGAAAAACCCATTTGTTCTGAAATCTATTTTAAAATAATTAACTTTATGAAAATCAAATAAGTATATATTATTTTGATTTTGAAATGAATAGTTAAAACATAAAATCAACAATCCATTATGAAACCAGTAAACCCTTCAGGTGTATTTCATGACATTCATGATATTAGAGTAGTAGATAAAGAAGTTCCGTCAGTAACGGACGATAGTGTAATTGTTAAAGTAGAAATGACCGGTATTTGTGGTACCGATTTACATATTTACCATGAGGGGCTAGTGCCTTCAGGTTCCGTAATAGGTCATGAATTTTGTGGGGAATTGGTTGAAGTGGGGAAGAGTGTGAAAGACCTTAAAGAGGGGGATAGGGTGGTGATAAATCCTATGTATAATGGCATTGGTTTAGGAATTAGCCCCGGAGGCTTTGCTAAATGGGTGAAGATTGACCAAGCACAGCGTAACCATAATTTGTTTGTTATTCCTAATAGTGTGACAAGCGAAAAAGGTGCTTTGGTAGAACCATTCTGTGTCGGGCTTTCGGCAATAAATAAAACAGGAGTTACACCAGAGGATAAGGTATTGGTATCAGGTTGTGGTACTATCGGGTTGGTAACCATTGCAGGACTCAAAAGTAAAGGTGTGGATAATATTATCGCCTCCGACATCAGTGAAAAGCGATTGGAGCTGGCCAAATCTCTGGGGGCCAAATATACATTTAACCCAAAAACTGATGGCGATTTAAAAGAAATGATTGTAAAAACTTACGGGACTGTTAATGCTTTGGATTATTCGGGTAAGCTACCGCATTTAACGGCTGCTTTTGAATGTACGGGAGTAAGTGCTCTATTTGCGCAGTGTATGGAATTGCTGGCTCCAGATGGCAAATTGACTATTTTGGCCATCTATCGAAACGATATGACGGTGAGTCCTAATTTTGTGGTGTATAAACGTCTACAAATTAGAGGATCGCTCTTTTATTCCAATGATGACTTTTTAGAGGCTATCGATCTTATGGACAAGGGTAAAGTAGACCTTTCTCCAATAGTAAGTCACCATTTTCCGTTAGCTGAATTGCCCAAAGCCTTTGAGGTACAGGCAGACAGTAGTCAGTCGGTTAAAGTTATTGTCGATAGTATTTAAGCCTTATTTAATAAGGTGTTGGAAAAAAGGAAAATCCGTGGTTTATTAAACCTCCGATTTTCCCTTTTTTTATGACATTATGTTCTATTTTTCTTCTGTAGTTACTTCAACAATTTCATACATATTTTTACCGTCCACTTGTATTGGTTGGTAATAGGTATCTCCATATTGCACATAAGTAATATCTCCAATTTTAACTTCCTCACCGCCTTCGGGAAGCCCAGGGACAATGGTACCGGCTGTAGCGGGAACTACAACGTAGCCATCTGCATTTTTTTCATAAAAGGCACCGCCATAGTAATAGTTATTGGTGGTTTCATTTACCGTAACGGTTTGTGCTTCTTGCGGGATGGAGGGTACTTGGGCGCCTACAGGAGCCTGTACTGCTACAAAACCTTCTTCGGTTTTTAAGTAGTAGGTACCGTTTTCATAGTGATATTCTTCTTTGTCGTCACTTGCAGCATCAATAATACTTACAACAATGGCAGTAGTAGCTAAAGAGGTTACAAAGTACCCCCAAGGATGCCAATAACTACCCCAATAATAAGGGCGGAAAGGGTGGTAGTAATAAGGGTGGTAGGAGTAATAAAAATGGCCTCCGTAATGATGTGGTGGTCTGTGGTAAGGTCTAGAATTACGCCTTACATAGGTGTTTCTATGATTTCTATTGTTGAAATTTTTACTGTTATCTACATTAATGTTGATATTGGTATTGCCTCCAGGCCTGTTATTATTGTTGCCTGGTCTGTTAACATTATGGTTGGGGCGGTTGGTATTGTTTCCAGGGCGGTTAGTTGTGTGTTTTATGTTGGATGTTGGTCTATTTGTAGACACGTTGGGTCGTGTTGTTGTGGGCCTATTTACAGTAGGCTTTGTAGTAGCAGGCCTTGTGGTTGGCTTTTGTACAGGTTTGGAAGTGCTGGGGAAATTCCTGGTTGTGGTTTTGGTATGGCCTCCATTAATGGTGGGGCGCGATGTGGTAGGTCGCGCTACCTTGGGTTTTGCGCTTCTGTTAGGAGCTGTCCTTGGCATGGACCGGCCTCCACCTGTAGGGCGGTGGTTCAATCTTTGGGCCAATACATTGCTAGGAAGGCTAAATACCAAAAGTAATATAAAGGAGCTCGCATATAGTTTTATGGAAGAAAAAATGCTTATAGATGGTTTCATAATCAAAAGGTTGTAAGGTTATAACTTGGACATGATACTGATGAGTTTGGCATCTGGAGGGGGAAGGAATTCAAAGACGCTTTCGGGGATGCTAGGATTCAGGTCCCAGTTGCTAAAGGTGCTTTCATATTGTCTGTTGGATAGATCTTTGTGGATAATCAAAAATCGCTTTGGTAATTTTTGAGGTGCATTCATAATCCAAAACTGTACATTCAAGGTGGAGTTTGTGGCAATGATATGAAAGCACTCCTGTTGATCTATCATGGTAGTGCCTAAGTATTGAATAGTATCAAAATTTTCTAAAAGGTCGTCTACAAATGTGGGGTAAAAGAAATCTGCTGCCGGAAACTCGAAGTCGAAACGTTTGTGCATGGCATCGATCATTTCTAGGGTGGTTTCGGGGGCTTCTAGGGTAACGTAGTTGTTTTCGTCATAATTGTAATAGGATAAAAAGGAGCCGTCATACCAGAATCCCTTCTGACCTTCGTCTCCTGAAATTTGAATTACCAGTTTGCTGGGACCCGAAAATTTCACCTCACTATGACGGTAGTATTTTACAAGGTCTTTATTGGCATTAAGAGTATCTATGGAATTTTCTACATGCACGCTACAGGACACTAATTCTCCAATCATATCACCCATTTTGTCAAGAATAAATACAGCTGTAGAATCAATGTTTTTGGTGTTTTGAGCAGTGCCTTTTAAGGGAAGCATAGCTAGAATCACTAATAAGAGAAGTGTTTTTTTCATAATGAGATACTTTTTGAATGACCGTAAGTAGGCTTTTGAAAAGGGCTGTCCTGAAGGACATTAGGATTTAAAGTTACTTAAAAATTGTGAATTAATACCGTATGCTTTGCGAGTAAATTATTAATAATCAAGCAGATAATATTTTGAGCGTTTTGGATTAATGTTCTTCACGCTTAAAATGAAATCATTCTTAGTCAGTTAGAAAGCTTCTGTAAAGTTGAAATATAATCCAGAGGATTGTCGTCCTATACCAAAGTCTATCCTTACATTCATTCTAGGTTGTACTTCAAAGCGATAACCAACTCCAAAGTTGGGAATCCACTCTTCAATACTGTCTGGGTTATAGGCAATGGTACCAGATCCTAACCATGTCACCATACCGTGTTTGCTCATGTTTCCATCGTGTTTTAAAAACATATGGCGCCATTCTGTAAGAAAGTAGAGGCCTGTTCTATCTCTGTATTGCCCTTCAATATACCCTCGTAAGCCATCGCCGCCGCCTAGTTTTGTGAGTTCTTCATAAGGAACATCCCCGCTACCAAACCGTCCATAAAGTTTGAGGGCAATAATGTTTCCAGGTCGATGAATTTGTTGATAGGTTCTAAAATCCAATTCGTAGATATTGTAATTATTGTCGCCGCCCAAATAATCACCATAAAAGCCAGCTGCAAAATTGAAGAAATAACCTTTGTAGGGGTTTACGATAATATCCCTACTGTCATAATTTAACGTGACCGTTAAGCCGGAATTGAAGTTATCAGGGCCAAACTGATTATAATAGGTGTCAGCTTCCATAACAGGGTTGGTTTCAAGTACCTTGGTAGAATTGAAATCAAAACCTCCTCCCACATAAAAATGTTTCAAAGGTTGGTACATGATAAGTGGTTTGATAATAAATTTTTGCCGCTTAAAGGCAGTCGTGCTATCGCCTTCTTCCAACTGGTTGATGGAAGAAAAGCCAACCCCAAAATAATTGTCGTTGGCTACCGAAAATTTAGCCAAAACATTCACGCGTAATTTGTCCTCCAGCCAAAAGGTTCTGAGATTGGAGTTGAAGCCATAATTTCCTTTGGTGCTTATAAAGCCCATAAAAGGGACCGAGGAACGCTGGATAAGACTATCCTTTCGGTTGGTTTTGAATGTGTAGATCATACCTGCACCAACCAGAAGTCCATTTTCAGGGGTGTAACCAGGACCAGCAATAATACTTAAAAAAGGTCGTCCTTCTGCTATGGCACTATCTTTTTTCTGTTCCCTTTTTTCCATGTAGCGTTTAATGCCTTTTGGTTGGCTTTGTGCAGTTATTGCAAGTAGGATGGCAAGAAGGGCGAAAAGAAATTTTGAGTGCATAGCGTTAATTTTTTTAATCCAAAGCGGTTCTTGTTATCGTTTATTGTAAAAGTTTTTTGTAGGCTCTTTTTTTAATCCCAAATCGGTATTGGAGCCCTGTCATTAAAAAACGTTGGGAGTCTGCCACACCATATTCTCCACGTAGCATCCAGTGTTTGTTAAGCTGGAAGTTGAACCCAAATTGAAAGGTGATGGATTGTACAAGTTCCTTTTTGATGAAGTAGCTAAATTCTGAATTGAAGATACCACTGTTATTTACTCTTTCTTGGATAGTGTTTAGAGCTTGATTTTGGGCCTGTAGTTTAATTTTCTGTCCAGGCGGTGTGGTCGGGTTGTCTATCAATTCTTGATTGGCTTCAATTTTAGCATTGATCCTTTCATTAAAAGTGGCATCTAATTCAGGAAACACTTCATTAAAGTTAATTTGTCCACTACTGCCATCGGCACCTACAAAGTCGCGGTACATCATTCCTAAATAAGGTGCTATGAACATGTCTTTTTTTCTTTTACTTAATTTAAAGGAATGTCCCAATCGTGCCGAGAGGGTAAGATATCCAATTTGGTCTTTAAGTAAATCGGTATCGGTGCGGGAATAATTTATATCGACGCTAGAGAAATACCGATTCCATCCAAAAACCATAGTGGTTCCTACCCCATAAGCCAAGGCGTCAAAATCCACTTCTGATGAGAATTCGGGAAGTTGAAGCATGATTTCTCCGGTGCCATCTTTCCAAGTAGGTTGCAAACTTACGTTCGTCCCTCCCTTAACCACTGAAAATAGGGTGTAAATGTTCAAAAAGGGCAGCACCCAAGCATCCGCTCTAAAATTGGCGCCATTGGTAGTACCATTTACCTGTTTAAAGTTTAAAGTTTCGGCATTGATAATTCCAGTGAAATCCGTGTTCCCAGCTAAGAGTTGGAACTCGGTGATTTCTAAATCTACAAAGGCATTCACATAATTAACGTTCAGCCCAAAAGGTAGTTGCATTTGGTCTGCCATACCGCGTTCTTGTACTTTTTGTCCCCAAACCGGCAGTACATAAGGGTAAGTGTTGGCAATTATGCTGTCTTTGGCCGTTTGGTCTGCGGTTAGTTCTTGAGATTGGCAGTCCCATGTTCCAGATAGCAATAAGAACATTATAACTAAGAGAGCGTTTTGCAGAGAGAAGTGTTTAGAGCAGAAAAATATTTTGTGGGTCATTGGACTAATTTTTTACTAGTTGATGGGTTATGAAGCGTTTGATTAGGCATTTTTTGATAAAAGTTTACTAAGGTCAGAGGACTTTCCAAAGTCATGAAGGGCATTCATGGCCTGTTTCATGGTAATGGGGTAATATTCGCAATCGGACTTTAAGGTATATCTAATTTGTCCAGCGTCCATTTTAGGGGCGTCCGGAACGTACATTGTAAGGTAATCTGGGTGGGTGTCGTCAGTAATAAAACCAATGGTGAAGTATTTATCTTCTTTTAATAAAATAGCTTGCCACAAAGCAGAATTTTCCAGTTCGGCGTCATCCAAAAGGCGGTATTTCATCATTTGGAAGGATGGGAAATGGTAAAAAAGTCGCAATTCTGTTTTGGGGCTCCATTGTGTTACAAAGCCTTTTTGAAGAAACATTCCCACACCGGCACAGATAAGAAATAGTAAAACAATGCTCATGAGGGTTACCGATGCGGTGCCAAACACTGAATGAAGATCAAAAATATTGGAAAGGGCTTTTGCTAAGGGCAAAATTAGTTTTAGGGCCTTTCCAAATAACATGATCAGGATAAGCGTAGGAACCATAAAAAATAAACCTCCAATAAAGATGCTTTGTGAAGATTTTTTTATGAATGACATAGTGTTGATTCTTAAGGTGATACATAAATGTACGAAAAAGATTTAAGAACCCTAAAGAATTGTATGTCAGTAATTACGACGTAAAAAGGGAATTTGTCAGTTTATTTTACAAACTACTTGTATTTATTGGGATTGAAGCACTTATAATATTTACCACTCATTGATTTTGTTGGAGTCCAATTTTATGAAAATGAACAGCAAAATAGTGAAGCCCCAAAGCCCAGAACCTCCGTAACTGAAAAAGGGAAGCGGGATACCCACGGTGGGGATGAGCCCCATAACCATTCCGGTATTAATGGTAAAATGGACAAATAAAATGGAAGCTACACAATAGCCGTAAACTCTACTAAATTGACTCTTTTGCGATTCGGCGAGGTAGAGTATTCTTAAGATAAGCGCAACAAAAAGGACGACTACCATAGTGGTGCCAGCGAATCCCCATTCTTCTCCAACGGTGCTAAAAATGTAATCGGTGTGTTGCTCTGGAACAAATTTACCAGTAGTACGGGTACCTTGTAAATAGCCCTTTCCTGTTAAGCCTCCAGAACTGATGGCTTTTTCAGATTCGTTGAGGTTGTAGAGAATGGTCCGTTTCATTTGTTCCAATTTGTCTGGGTCTTTTTCCAAACGTAACCATAGACTGATGCGGTCCTTTTGATGGGGTTTTAGAACGTGGTCATAAAAATTCCGTACCGCAAAAGAGAAGCCAATGCAAAGCGCCAAAATGGTCAAAGGCATTAATATGGAGGCTTGTTTCTTTCGCTTATAAAAATAGAGTCCCAAAATAATAAGAGCAGAGAATAGGGAAGTGGGCAGTACTCCAAATTTTAAGGATAGCACTGATAGTAGCATGATGATGACACCAATAATCAAATAAATTTGTTGAATCCCTTCCCTGTAAAATACAAAAAAGAAAGAGGCGTAAACAATGGTGCTTCCCGCATCATTTTGTAAAAGGATCAACAATGCCGGTATAAAAATAATGGCAATGGTTTTTAATTGGTCCTTAAGAAATTTCAAGTTAGTCTGTAGGTCACTAATGTGCTTCGCTACAGCCAGCGAAGTTGCAAATTTTGCGAACTCACTTGGCTGTAAGGTCATGCCGCCAATCCCATACCAAGAGGTGGCGCCATTAACGTTTTTTCCAAAGACAAATAGACCTGCTAAGGAAATGAGGGAAACCAAATAAATGACACTGGCAAAACGTTCGTAAAACTTGGCTTCTATGGAAAGGATGATTATAATGAGGGCCAAGGTCATCATGATAAACATAAGTTGTTTACCATAGGGCTGGTCCATGTCAAAGTAATTGGTAATGTCTCCCATATGCGAAGCAGACATGATATTGAGCCACCCAAAACCAACCAAAATCAAAAAAAGTATGATCGTAATCCAGTCAAAACGTAATCCTATATTCTCTCTATGCATGTTTTATGGGTTCCATGTTGGGGGTATGGTGATGTCGTTGTCTGAATCAGGCTTGTCGCGATAATTCTCGATCACCTGAAGGGTGGTATGCCCGTTTATTTGGAAAGGTTTTCCAGAATAAGGTTTGCTATATTCGTTTTCCAAACTGTGTGTTAAAATCCAATTTTCCATATCGGTTCGGGAAATAGTGCCTTTCAAATATTTTTCAATCATAAGGCTGGCAATACGTCCGGCAAAACGACTTCCCCAATAACCATTTTCTACAAATACAGCGATGGCAATTTTTGGATCGTCTTTCGGGGCAAAGGCCACAAATATGGAATGGTCTGTCAACTGGGTTTTAACCCCATCTATTTTGGTGAAATTCTCAGCGGTACCCGTTTTTCCACAAATCTCTATTCCTGGAACCTGTAAAGTCTGGGCTGTTCCTTTATTGTAAACGTCAAACATTCCTTGAATGACAGGTTCAAAATGTACTTTGTCGATTGTGGTATTATGACGGGTAAGATATTTACTGTCTATGGTATCGTTTTCAATCTTTTTAATGATATGCGGGGTGTAAAAATACCCACGATTCCCTATGGCAGCAGCCATATTTGCCAATTGAATTGGAGTAGTCAATACTTCTCCTTGGCCAATAGCATTAGATAGGGTGAAGGTGGTGTACCATCTATTTTTGCCATAAGCGCGGTCATAGGTGGAGGCATCAGGAATTTTACCTGGCTGACCAATACGAAGGTCGTATCCTAAATAATCCCCTAAGCCAAAACTTTTAATATGGTCACTCCAAACATCCATGCCTTGGGCAGGGGTTTCATACTTGTCCATAATGCGGCGGTATACGTTGGCAAAATAGGAATTACAGGATTTATAGATTCCAATATCCATATCGGCTATACCCGAGTGGCCGTGGCACCCCATTTTTCTATTACCATAGCGATATCCATGATTACATACAAATCGGTCTTTTGGGGTAACTACGCCTTCCTGCAACCCAATTAGAGCGTTAAGAACTTTAAAGGGAGAGCCTGGTGGGTACATAGCTTGAAGTCCGCGATCGTATAAAGGTTTAGCTAGAGTATCGCGATAGAGTTGGGTGAAATTTTTAGATCGGTCTCGACCTACCAAAAGGTTAGGGTTGTAGCTAGGAGCCGATACCATGGTCAAGATTTCGCCACTACTAGGTTCGATAGCAATTATACCTCCTCGCTTATGCTTCATCAGGAGTTCACCATATTCTTGAAGTTTCGCATCAATTGTTATGGTGATATCTTTTCCTGGTTGGGGTAAGGTATCGTAGATGCCATCTTTATAGGGGCCGATGTTTCTGTTGAAACGGTCCTTTTGAATAAATTTAATGCCTTTGACACCTCGCAAGACTTCTTCGTAGGAGATTTCAACGCCTTGTTTCCCTATAAGGTCTCCCATTTTGTAGTAGGGCTGTTTGGCGATTATGGCATTGTTTACTTCTCCAATATCACCCAAAACATTCGCTCCAATAGAGGTTTGATAATCTCTTAATGAACGTTTCTGAATATAAAATCCTTCAAACTTGCGCATCTTCTCTTGTAAAATGGCATAGTCCTTTTTGGAGAGCTGAGGAACAAAAACCGAAGGGAGCCGTGGCGAATAACGATAGGCTTTGTCGTAAAGTCGAGTGAAATCTTCTTTGGTTATTTTTAAAAGATCGCAAAATTCCAAAGTGTCCAAAGGTTCAACTTCGCGCGGAATAACCATGACATCATAGGATGGTTGATTGGCAACCAACAGTATGCCGTTTCTGTCGTAAACGTAACCTCTTTTGGGGTAGTCGTACACTTTTCTAATGGCATTGTCTTCAAGAAGGTTATAAGCCGTCTGGTTGTAGACTTGGAGGTAAAATAACCGGGCAATAAAGATAATTCCAACAAGTAGGACCGTTGAAAAAAGTAATAGTTTTCTCATCGACGTTTTCTGCTAAATAATACTGTAATCAATAGGCTTAGTATTATAGTAAAAATACTTGAGAATAACGTCTTTTGCAGGACTAAAATTATTTTTGAAATGTTAAAAACTTCTAAAGAAAACATAATAAAATGGTGAATAGCCGTGGCTATCGAAAAATAGACCAAACGTCTACCAAATTCCGTTTGACTGAATTTGATACTTTGGTGTTCATAAATCATCCCGAATGAAAACTTTAAAATGGCAGGACGAATAAAAGCTAAGGTAACAGAAGCAGCCGCATGAATGCCTCCAGAATCGGAAAAAATATCTACGATTAATCCTAACAGAAAACTTAAAAATATGATAAGCGATCTGTTGGCCCTTACGGGAAACAGAAGAATAAACAGGATATAAGGGTAAGGGTTAATGTACTCTAAAAAGTTAACATTATTGAGTACCAACACCTGTACTAATACCAAAGTAAAAAACTGCAAGAAGGTATATATGGATCTATTATTCATCTACCGATTGTTCCAAGGTTCTTATTTCTTCTGCATCGGTATTCTCGATGATGTAAACATGGCCAAGATTGGTCATGTCGTTAAAAAGTTTCACGTCTATAGTATACGTGTCACCACTGATATCTGTTGTAAAGGCATCGATGGTTCCAATAGGAACTCCTTTGGGAAATATGGTGGACTGTCCTCCTGTAATTATGGTGTCTCCTACAGCTATAGATGCAAATTGGGAAATATCGATAAGCTGCACCAATGCATTCGATTTGGTGTTCCAAACAAGCGACCCGATATGATTGGAGTTTTTAAGTTGGGCGTTAATCTTACTCTTGGTATTCAAAATTGATAATACTGTAGCGTATTTATTGGAAGTGTTTTCAATAATCCCTACGATACCTTGTGAGGTAACAACACCGTAATCCTGTTGAACACCATCACGCTTTCCTTTGTTGAGCATCAAATAGTTCTTGGTGGCCGAGTAACTGTTTTTGTAGACTCTTGCAGGTATAAAACGAAAGACGCCCCCATAAAATGAGGTGTCCTGTTGAAATTGTTGTGCGGTGTCGGCAATTTTGGAATTGTACAGCAAGGTTTTTAGCCTTACATTTTCTTCCACTAACTGTTCGTTTTCAGTCTTCAGATTAAAATACTGCCCTATGCCATAGGCTTGTTTGTAAATACCGCCTGTAAAGAAATTGGCTGAGCTGATAAATTTGCTTCTATGGTAGGAATGGGACTGAATTGTTAAAGCAAGCGAGATACCAAATAAGAGCAAGAACAAAAGCACGATTTTGTTGCGTATAACAAAGTTGATGATTTGCTGCATTTGGTATTACTTATTTTATCAATACACTTTTGAATCTAGGTAGGTTTTTAAGTGTAATTCCAGTTCCTCTTACAACAGCACGTAAAGGATCTTCGGCGATGTAAACTGGTAAATCTGTTTTTTGTGATAAACGTTTGTCCAAACCACGAAGCATACTTCCTCCACCGGCTAAATAGATCCCTGTATTGTAAATATCGGCGGCTAATTCTGGCGGTGTTTGCGATAGGGTTTCCATAACAGAATCTTCAATTCTTAAAATGGATTTATCCAAAGCTTTGGCGATTTCTCGGAAAGAAATTTGTACCTGCTTTGGTTTTCCTGTAAGAAGGTCACGACCTTGAACGCTCATGTCTTCTGGCGGTAATTCCAAGTCTTCGGTAGCAGCTCCAATTTGGATTTTTATTTTTTCGGCAGTGCGCTCTCCAACGTAAAGGTTGTGTTGGGTACGCATGTAATATATGATGTCATTGGTAAATACATCACCAGCAACTTTAACAGATTTGTCACAAACAATACCGCCTAAGGCAATCACGGCAATCTCAGTGGTTCCACCACCTATGTCCACAATCATGTTTCCTTTTGGTTGCATGATGTCAATGCCAATACCGATGGCGGCGGCCATAGGCTCATGGATCAAATAGACTTCTTTTCCGTTTACACGTTCACAGGATTCCTTTACCGCACGCATTTCTACTTCGGTAATCCCTGAAGGGATACAAACTACCATGCGTAAGGCAGGAGAAAATAGCTTCTTTTTAAGGGCAGGAATGTTTTTAATAAACATGCTGATCATCTGCTCAGAGGCATCAAAATCGGCAATTACCCCATCTTTCAAAGGGCGAATGGTTTTGATGTTTTCGTGTGTTTTACCTTGCATCATGTTGGCTTCTTTTCCAACGGCAATGATTTTTCCAGATACACGGTCTCTGGCAACTATGGATGGGCTGTCTACAACAACTTTATCGTTATGTATGATGAGTGTGTTTGCTGTTCCTAGGTCTATAGCTATTTCTTCTGTTAAGAAATCAAAAAATCCCATGTGCTATTTTGTAATTATTTGGGTTTATATCTATCTGCTTTTTCACATTGTTGTAAATGTAATAAAACTTGCTAAATATACAGCCTTTAATTGGTATTCTAATTATATGTAAAATAAAAGGCACTCATGAGGTATAGAGACCTACAGGAGTGCCAATTCTTTATGATAAATTTCCACCAAGTGGACGTTTTATTAGTGTTTAAAATGACGTGTTCCTGTAAATACCATAGCCAAACCATGCTCGTTGCAGTAGTCTATGCTCAATTGGTCTTTGATGGAACCTCCTGGTTGAATTACGGCTGTAATTCCTGCGTTGTCTGCTATTTCTACACAATCCGGGAATGGGAAAAAGGCATCACTAGCCATTACAGCGCCTTTCAAATCGAAGTTGAAAGATTGCGCTTTGTGAATGGCTTGGTTGAGCGCATCTACACGACTTGTTTGTCCTGTTCCGCTAGCACACAATTGCTTGTTTTTGGTCAACACGATTGTGTTGGATTTGGTGTGCTTGCAAATTTTGGAAGCAAAGATCAAATCGTCTAGTTCGGCATCGGTTGGCGCTTTATCAGTTTTGGTTTCAGTGCCTTCCTTTGTGTCTGATACATTGTTGCGGTCCTGTACCAATACACCGTTAAGACAAGTTCTAACGTGGGTTTGGGCCAATTCGGCATCATTTTGTACCAAAAGGATTCGGTTCTTTTTACCTTTTAAAAGTTCTTCTGCTTCCGCAGTAAAACCTGGAGCGATTACTACTTCACAGAACAATTGGTGAATTTCTTCGGCTGTAGCCAAGTCAATTTCTTTATTGGCAATCAATACACCACCAAAAGCAGAAACTGGATCTCCAGCCAAGGCATCTACATAAGCTTGGTGAAGGGTGTCGCGTTGTGCCAAACCACAAGCGTTGTTATGTTTTAAAATGGCGAAAGTTGGCGCGTCATTTTTAAATTCATCCATCAAGTTTACGGCAGCGTCAACATCCAAAAGGTTGTTGTAGCTTAATTCTTTTCCGTTAAGTTGAGTGAACATGGCGTCGAAATCACCGTAGAAGAATCCTTTTTGGTGAGGGTTTTCTCCGTAGCGCAATACTTTACCTTTTGTTTCACTTACTTTAAGAGCTGGGATGTCTAGATCTTGATTAAAGTAGTTGAAAATGGCAGAATCGTAGTGAGACGATACGTTGAAGGCTTTGGCAGCAAAAC
This sequence comes from Mangrovimonas sp. YM274, assembly GCF_030908385.1. Lineage (NCBI taxonomy): Bacteria > Pseudomonadati > Bacteroidota > Flavobacteriia > Flavobacteriales > Flavobacteriaceae > Mangrovimonas > Mangrovimonas sp. YM274. The sequence continues at coordinate 3,271,999 of NZ_CP133091.1, read as the reverse complement.
GCTTGCGGTCAGCTTCAGAAGTTTCTCCCTTTTTGGTTTGTAACAATTCCAAGAATTCAGCGTAGTCATCAACAGAAGATACGCAAACTACATCGGCGTAATTTTTGGCTGCAGCACGGATCAAGGAAATTCCTCCAATATCAATTTTTTCAATGATATCTTGGTTGGAAGCTCCTGAGGCTACAGTTTTTTCAAAAGGATATAAATCAACAATCACTAAATCAATTTGAGGAATGTTGAACTCTTCAAGTTCGGTCACATCGCTCTCATTGTTTTGACGGTTCAAAATACCACCAAATACTTTAGGGTGTAAGGTTTTTACACGTCCTCCCAAAATAGATGGGTAAGAGGTCACATCTTCAACAGGGACTACATCTATCCCAAGGTCTTTAATGAAAGTTTCGGTACCTCCAGTAGAGTAAATGGTTACGTTTTGGGCGTGCAGTTCTCTCACGATTGGTTCTAAACCTTCCTTGCTGAAAACGGATATTAAAGCCGATTTAATAGTTTTGTCAGTATTCATTTTATTGTTGTTTAGTTTCCTTTTCTTACGGAAATGACAGTTATTTTTGCTAGCTTCCATCCCAATTGAAAGCCTCAATTTTTTTAAAGTGCAAAAATACACATTCTTAAAGAAATTGCCGCCTATTTATGAAGGGTTTATTTTAGTTTTTTTGTAACACAAAAACGTTAAAAACGTCCTATCTTTAAATCAGTAAAAAATCATCTCTATAAATGCTGCTTTACCTAAGGTTATTAAAAGAAAGTTTTGGATTTGCCTTAAGTGCCCTTCGTAACAATAAGCTCCGTACTGCCTTGTCTTTGTTGGGGGTTACCATTGGTATTTTTTCAATTATAGCCATATTGGCTGCGGTAGATTCCTTGGATCATAAAATAAAGGAAAATCTTTCCGGTTTGGATAAAAATACGATGTATATTACCAAATTTTCTTTTGGCCCAACCGATGTGCCTAGATGGCAACGGGAGCGATTTCCACAAACAGGTTATGATGATTATGAATTTTTAAGAAGGAGTGTGCCTGGTATAGCGGCATCTGCTTTTGTGATTTTTGGAGGGAATGAAACCATTCGGTATGAAGGAGAGACGGTTTCGGGAGTGAATATTACACCCGTGACCAATGAAATTTATGACATTGAAAATTTAACCTTGGAGAAAGGCCGTTTTTATACGGAATCCGAATCTGTTACAGGAGCACCTGTGATTGTATTGGGGTATACCTTGGCTGAGAATTTGTTTGGAAACTTAAATCCTGTAGGGAAACAAGTGAGAGCTTATGGGCGTAAGTTGACAGTGATTGGTGTGCTCAAGAAGTTTGGAGCGAATCTTGGAGATTCCCCCGATGAAAAGGCTTGGGTGCCGGTAAATTTTGTTAGACGGTTCCAAACGGGAGGTGTTGATGGGATTCCAGGTGCTGTTATTGTAAAACCTGAAAAGGGAATCGATCTCGGGGCTTTTGAGCAGGTGCTAAAACAAAAGTTTAGAGCTTACAGAGGGCTAAAGGCCGACCAGCCTGACGATTTTTTTATCAATAAGTTATCAGGGATGACCAATGCTATTGACAGTATTTTGGGAACCATGAATGTGATGGGGTGGATTATTAGTGGTTTTTCGCTTTTGGTAGGTGGTTTTGGAATAGCCAATATCATGTTTGTAAGTGTCAAGGAGCGTACCCATCTTATTGGTATTCAAAAGTCGCTGGGGGCTAAAAACAGGTTTATCCTGTTGCAGTTTTTGTTTGAAGCCGTTATTTTGGCCGTATTTGGTGGTGTGGTAGGTTTAATATTGGTCTGGATAACCTCAATAATAGCGTCTCAGTTTACCGGGGATTTTAAGTTTATCCTATCCATTTCGAATATGATGTTAGGCTTCTCGCTTTCTACGGCAATTGGCTTGATATCTGGAGTGATACCCGCTATTTCGGCTTCCAAGTTAAATCCAGTTGAGGCTATTAGAACCGGAATGTAATTTTTAAGTTAGGAAAGAATCGAAGAAACCTGAGCGCAAACATATTCTAAAAAGCGTTCGTCTGCTTCTGTAAATGGGTTGGGGGTGTTGGAGTCAATATCTATCTGCCCGATATTCTCACCATTCACAAAAATAGGAATGACAATTTCGGCTTTGACCGTTATGCTGCAAGCAATATAGTTATCTTGAGCAGAAACGTCGGGAACTACAAAATTTTGGTTGCTTACGGCGACTTGCCCACAGATTCCTTTTCCAAAGGGAATAATAGTGTGGTCTGTTGGGGCGCCCACATATGGCCCTAATTTCAACTCTTCCTTATCTCCGTTTCTAAAATAAAATCCCACCCAGTTGTAATAAGATACATTGGCTTCTAAAAGGGAGCAGATAGCCAAAAGTTTTTCATCTACACTTGAAGATCCTTGGATAATATTGTCTACTTGAGTTGTAAGCTGGTCGAAATTCATATTGTTTAAAAGTTTTTGTAAAAGTATTTAAAAGGGGCTGTTCCAAAAGGCCAATTTGTATAAATTTAACAATTCAATATTTATTGGGAAGTGAAGGAGTTATTGCAGAAATATAAGGAAGTTATCAAATTTATTATCACTTTTTTAGGAGTCTATGCTGTGTTGGTTATAGGCTATAAATTGTATCTGCAATATAGTACTGGTGATATCTATTATCCTGATTATCTCACTAATTTGGTGGCTAGGCAAAGTAGGGAGGTTGTTGAAAATTTTGGTTACGATGCTAAAATTGAACCCCATCCCGATGAACCATCCATGAAAATGATTGTCAATAATGTGTTCTTGGCACGAATCGTTGAGGGGTGCAATGCTGTAAGTGTTATTATTTTATTTGTATCATTTATTGTGGCGTTTGCAGGACGTTTAAAACCTACCATTATTTATTTGTTGGTGGGGAGTATCTTGATATATGCCGTGAATGTTGTAAGAATTGCCCTTTTGGCGGTGGGCTTATATCATTATCCCGAAAGCCAGGAAGTATTGCATTCGGTGGTGTTTCCTTTAATTATTTACGGGATGCTGTTTTTATTGTGGATTATTTGGGTAAATCGTGTGTCGGTTTCAAAAAAAGGGGAATGAAAACAATAACTAAATATATCTTGATGGCTGTTTTGATAGGCCTTTTGGTCTTGATTCGTTTTTTTGAAAACGACCTGTTCTACGATCCTTATTTGGAGTTCTTTAAAAATGATTATTTGTATATGGACAACCCAAGGCAGGAAGTTTTTAAACTGACCTTGTCTACAACCTTGCGTTATGTGTTGAATACCCTCATATCTTTAGGGATTCTTTTTGTGGCATTTAAAGATTGGAGTGTGGTAAAGTTTTCGACACTCCTGTATGGCGTGGCCTATGTGGTTTTGATAGCCTTGTTTCTTTATTTTGTTTTGTCACCAAAGCAATCACAGTATTATCTTTTTTTTAATATTCGTCGATTTTTAATTCAGCCAATAGGTTTGTTGCTACTGTTGCCTGCCTTTTACTATCAGCGATTAAAACGATAAATATTTGGGTTGTTTCATGCTAATTTGTCTCTGTGATATTTTTAATACATTTGTGTCGTGAAAGAGAAGCGGGCATACAAAATATTTTCTATGGCATTGGCTATCTTGGTGCTGTTTTCAACCATTTCCCTTACGGTTGAAAAGCATTATTGTGGCAGTAACCTGGTTGATGTGGCCGTGTTTTCTAAGGTAGAAAAATGTGATAGTGAAATGAGGGCACATACGGAAACTTCGGTGCAGAAGAAGTCTTGCTGTACAGATGAAGTTGAAGTGGTGTTGGGCCAAGAGGAACTAAATACCTCCAGTCTTGATGATCTGGATTATGGACAAAAGATCTTTTTGTCCAGTTTTGTATATAGTTACATAGACCTTTTTAAGGGTGAAACCAAGGGGCTTGTTCACCATAAATATTATATTTCCCCAAGCTTGATTGTAGACATACAGGTGCTCAATCAAGTATTTGTCATTTGATTATGGATTGCAGGCGCTTTAGCGCATGGAATTTAGTTTTTAGTGCTTCATTTTGAAGCCGTATAATCAATTGATATCATAATGAAATACCTTATATATTTTTTAATGTTTCCGGTATTCGCTTTTTCTCAGCAAGAGGTAAAGGGAATGGTCTTGGAAGCAAATAATGAAAACAAGCACATCCCTTTGGCTGGTGCCAATGTGTACTGGCTCAATACTTCCATTGGAGCCGTAACGGATATTGATGGTGCTTTTGTGGTGCCTTACGAAACGAGCTATACCCAATTAGTGATAAGTTATGTTGGGTATAAAACAGATACCTTGACCATTACAGAACCAAAAATAATTCGTCACTGGTTGCAGCCTACGAGTGAATTGGAACAAGTAACGGTAACGTCTCGAAAACAAGCGACTTCAAAATTGTATTTGCAGGCAGAAAATACCATGCTGGTAAGCAGTGATGAACTACTAAAGGCTGCGTGCTGTAATCTTTCGGAAAGTTTTGAAACCAATCCTTCTATTGATGTTAATTTCGCCGATGCCATTTCGGGGACGCGACAAATTAAAATGTTGGGATTGACCAGTCCTTACATTTTAATTGCAATGGAAAATATCCCTACGGTAAGAGGTGCGTCCCAAGCCTATGGTTTGAGTTTTACACCAGGGACTTGGGTGGAAAGTATTCAGATTACGAAAGGAGCAGGAAGTGTAGTGAATGGCTATGAAAGTATTGCAGGGCAAATTAATGCCGAATTGCAAAAACCTACAAAAGATGACAAGCTGTTTGTGAATTTGTATGGAGCAACGAGTGAGCGAATTGAGCTGAATACGCATTTTAATGTTAAGCTTAGCGATAAATTGAGCACAGGACTGTATCTTCACGGGAACAGTCATAACAAAAAACACGATGTCAATGACGATGTTTTTTTGGATATGCCCTTGTATAAGCAGATAAATGTCATGAACCGTTGGCAATATACCGATGCAGAAAAGGGCATTGTAAGCTTTTTTAATTTTCGGTATTTGGATGATCAAAAGCAAACTGGTCAGTTAGAGTTTGATCCGGAAAGGGATAAGTTAACCACAAATGCTTGGGGTAGCGAAATCGATACCAGACGCTTTGATTTTTCTGGGAAGTTGGGCTACGTAAATCCCGAGTTACCTTGGCGCAGTATGGGGCTGCAATTTGCAGTTAGCAATCATCAGCAGGACTCCTATTTCGGGATGAGAATTTATGATATCGAACAAAACAGTATCTATTCCAATCTAATTTATAATTCCATAATAGGAGATTCTCGCCATAAAATAAAAACTGGCGTGAGTTTTACCTATGATTATTATGATGAATTGGTAGAAAGCACGGAGTATGCGAGAGTGGATAACTCGGTTGGAGCCTTTTTTGAGTACAATTTTGACAATCTGGAAAAACTGAACTTAACAGCAGGTTTGAGAGTAGACCAACACAATCGCTTAGGTTTTTTTGTGACGCCTAGGGTTCATGTGCGTTATACGCCTTGGGAAAAATCGGCTTTTAGAGCTTCTTTTGGAAGAGGGAAACGCTCGGCCAATATTTTTGCAGAGAACCAAAATCTTTTTGCGTCTTCAAGACAAATTCAAATTCTTAATTCAGATGGGAGTATTTATGGTTTGGATCCTGAAATTGCTTGGAATTATGGGGTGTCCTATCTTCAAGGGTTTAATTTGTTTGGAAGAAAGGCAGATGTGACCTTGGATTTTTACCGCACCGATTTTGAAAATCAAGTAGTGGTAGATTTTGAAAACCCACAGATGGCAACCTTCAGTAATTTGGAAGGCGATAGTTATGCCAATAGTTTTCAGGCCGAAGTAAATTATAACATCCATGAACACGTGGATTTGCGTTTTGCATATAAGTATTATGATGTACAAACCCAATACCAAACCGGTAAAAAGGAACGGCCTTTAACGCCAAAACACCGCTTGTTTGCCAATGCCGGATTTGAAACTCATAGGAGGACTCATGGCGCTCAATGGAAATTTGATGTGACCTATAATTGGTTGGGGAAGCAACGTTTTGCCGCAACTAGCAGTAATCCGCTGGTGTATCAATTATCCGATTACACACCTACCGTAGGGACTTTGAATGCACAGGTGACAAAAGTGTTTTCTACAAAATTTGAAGTATATTTAGGAGGTGAAAATATCACCAATGTAAGGCAGGGCAATCCTATTTTAGCAGCAGATGATCCGTTTGGGCCTTATTTTGATTCAACCTTTGTGTATGGGCCAATTTTTGGTAGTATGTATTATGCAGGGTTGCGGTTTAGAATTCAGTAATTGAGAACAATAATTTATAGAAAGATGAAAAAAATAATCATGTCCCTTATGTTTTTGGCAGGAGTAGCTGCCATGGGGCAAAATAAAAATGCGAAAGCCTCCTTGGAAGTAGATGGTGTTTGCATGATGTGTAAAGACCGAATAGAAAAAGCGTGTATTAAAACCAAAGGGGTGAAATCGGCTATTTGGAATGTAGATACGCATGAGTTGAAATTGATTTATGACGAGCGAAAAACCAATTTGGATAGTATCCAAAAAAATATCGTGGCCGTAGGACATGACACCCAAGAGATGACGGCATCGGAGGAAGCTTATAATACTGTGCATGCTTGTTGCAGGTACCGAGACGAGGAAGTGAAAAGTGATCATCAAAATTAAAAAGTGTTAATATTAAGAATTGAAAAGCGTAGTAATTAATTGCTGCGCTTTTTTAATAGTCGCATATATGTAAGTGCTTGTTATTATTGTGTTTTAATTGTTTTTGGTTGCTTTTTATGTAAAAGTCGCATAGGTTAAGTGGGGATATTGTGTTGAGCTTCGATTATTATTTTTTTTATTTGTGAAAACCTTAAATGTAACTTATGGTAGCAACCGATGATTGGGTGACTTATATGTGGATTTTGTTGGCGGGATATGCATTTGTAATCCTGTTTTTTGTAATCCGTGGCGCTAAAAAAGCAAATAGTATAGCTGATTATGCAGTTGGAAATATAGGTTTCTCGCCTTGGGTAGTAGGTTTGTCCTTGGCAGCGTCCATGACTAGTGCTGCCACTTTTATTATTAATCCAGGTTTTATTGCATTATATGGTGTTTCGGGTGTGATTTCATTTGCGGTTGTCATGCCTATTGCCATTTTTGGTTCTTTAATCATGTTTACCAAAGGGTTTGCTAAACATGGTAATGTGGTAAAGGCAACTACGATGGCTCAATGGATTGGACGGCGCTATGAAAGTAAAAACTACGCCTTCTTTTTTGCTGTTACTGCCATGTTACTGATAACATTTATTGTTCTTATTAATGTTGGGGTGACTCAAGTAATTTCGAAATCTTTGAATGTTGAGCCGTTCTATGTGCTTTTGGGGATTACAGTGTTTGTGTTTGGGTATATGATGTTTGGTGGCGCTAATTCTATGGTGTATACCAATACCATTCAAGCAGTCATCATGTTTATTGTGGCTATTATATTAATAGCTTCTGGTCGGGAATATTTTGAAGGGGGCGTAAGTGGAATATTAAACGATCTTTCTAGTATAGATCCTAATTTATCTAAGGCTACTAACAGCCAAAGTTTTTTATTTCGCGATTACTTCGAAATCGTTGTAGTTCAAATTGTGATTGGAATTGCTATTGTGTGTCAGCCCCATATCATTACAAAATCATTACTGTTGAAAGATCAAACCAAAGTGAATTCGTATCTGTTTAGTGCGATTGCTGTCATGGTGGTCTTTTTTATGGTGGTAGTGGTTGGTTTGTATGCGCGCTTAACCTTTCCGGAGTTGACAGTGATGGGAAAAACTTTAAAAATGGACGAGATTATTCCAACTTATGTAGTGACGAAGTTTTCGGTAGGAGTTGGTATGGTAATCGTGGTGGGGTTAATCTCGGCGGGGTTGTCAACCTTAGAGAGTTTGATTCAGTCGCTTTCCATAACGGTGACCTCTGATATATTGGAGCCTATTTTCAAGGGTAGGGTGACTAACAATTCATTTCTGATTAATAAAGTTGTAATATTGATTTTAGCCTGTGTGAGTTTTGTGTTGAGTTGGCAACAGATCAAGTCGCCTGATGTAAGTGTTGCCATATTCGCTCAAAATGGAGTGTACGCCTATTTTGCAGCAGCTTTTGTTCCGGTGCTTTTTGGGATTTTCCTTAAGGATGTGCCATTGAGTGCGGTGTTTACGGCGAGTATTACGGCTATTGTGGTGCATTTTGGAATCTATTACGGCCGCTTGACACCTTACATGCAGGAGCCAGTAAATAATCCTGGAGTCTCCGCTGCAATTGCAATTGTAGTGTCCTTAACGGTGGGGTATATTTTATATATGTTTAACAGAAAACCTGTAGTAGTATGAATGTGTTGGATTGGATTGCAAAATGGGCCGATTATACGCCATATAAAGTGGCTCTGACCTCGTATTCTTCCAATGAAAAGTACACTTATAGGGAGTTGGATATTTATGCGAATAGGTTGGCGCAAAAGCTACACGATGCTGGTTACCGAGAAGGAGATCGTATTGCAGTGTTTGCCGAACATAATATCGCGTATATTGTATTGTTTTCTGCTTGCCAGCGAATGGGGTTAATATTGGTGCCCCTTAATTATAGGATGGCACCAAAAGAATTGGATAAACTTGTTAAGGACTGTAACCCTAAAGTTTTGATTTTTAGCGAGACCTTACAAGCTCAATTTAATGAATTGTCTTTGGAGGGGATAGAAGCGGTTAGTATGAATCGTGTTATTGAGACCTACAAAGAAGAGGCGGCTGTTTATGAACGCGATTATGATATTAAAGAGGATAATCCGTTGTTTATTTTTTATACATCTGGAACAACAGGGTTGCCTAAGGGGGTGATTTATACTAATAAAATGTTGTTCTGGAACAGCTTGAATACGTCCATGCAATTGGGGATTACTTATCGGGATTCTACAATTAATATGCTACCGCCTTATCATACATCCGGTTGGAATGTGTTTATAACGCCTTTGCTCCATAAAGGAGGTCATATTGGGATGATGGAAAAATTTGATGCCCAAAAAGCACTTTGTTTGTTGGAGTTGGAAAAAACCACCTTGTTTATGGCTTTGCCCACGATGCTGTTGATGATGCAAAAAGCGGAGGTTTTCAATCGGGTGAACTTAAAAAAGCTACGGTATATAATTTCTGGGGGCGAAAAGGTGAATGCGGAACTGGTGTCCTTTTGGAAACGTGAAAAGAATATCTATATCCGTCCCGGATATGGTTTGACCGAAGCGGGGCCGAGCATTACCTCGCTTCATCATGACATGGCGCTTTTAAAGCCTAACTCCATTGGGAAATCCAACTTTTATTTGGATTTGAAAATAGTGAATGACAATGATGAGCCTTTGGGTGTTGGTGAAATAGGTGAATTGTGTATTAAGGGGGATATCGTTACCCCGGGTTATTGGAATAATTCGGTGGTCACCAAGAGTAAGATTGTTGATGGTTGGTTGCATACGGGAGATTTGGCTTTAAAGGATGAAGAAGGCTTTCTGTATCTAAAGGGGCGCATTGACGATATGTATATTTCGGGAGGGGAAAATATCTATCCCCAGGAAATAGAATTGTTGTTGGAAAATTATCCGGGAGTTACCAAAGCTTCAGTTTTTAGTGTCAAGTGTGAGCGTTGGGGAGCCTGTGGGATAGCATTCGTTGAAAGTAAGGATAAGGCGGTGACCAGTGAAGTGCTTCGGGAGTACTTAAAAGGAAATATAGCCGATTTTAAGCAGCCTAAATACATCTTTGTTTTGGACGAAATCCCGCTTACCAGTTTAAGCAAGGTGTCTCGTAAAAAGCTTAACAAGTATTTTAATACGTTAAAATTATAGTGATGAAATCGTTCCTTTTTTTGTCTGTTTTTTGTTTATTGTCTATGGTAGGAATTTCTCAAAACAAAGCGCTTGCTATGAAGGAGCTGCTTTCAGAATATGAATATAAAACACATTACGTCACTTTGGATAGTTTGGAAGTGGCTTATGTAAAGGAGGGCAATCATGAACAAACGTTGTTGTTTGTGCATGGGTTGAGCAGTAATGCCGATGCTTGGTCTAAAAACATCCAAGAGCTTAAGGATAAATATACTTGCATTGCTTTGGATTTGCCTGGATTTGGGAAATCTTCCATTGTTGAAACCCAATATACCTCTACGTTTTTTGCGGATGTGGTGCACCAATTTATCCTTGAGTTAAAGCTTAAAAATGTGATTTTGGTGGGGCATTCCATGGGAGGTCAGGCCAGTGTAAAATTAGCGGTAAATCATCCTGAAGCTATTTCAAAATTAGTACTTGTGGCACCGGCGGGAATTGAACGTTTTTCTGAAGCGGAGGCCAACCTTATGAAAGGTGCCATGACCGAAGCGGTGGTAAAAGGAACCACTGATGCCCAAATAGAAAGAAACTATGCGCTCAACTTTTTTCAGCAGCCTAAGGAGGTGGGTAAAATGATAGCCGAAAGAAAACGCATAAGGGAAGCTGTCGATTTTGATGAGCACTGTAAGGCTATTGTAAGTAGTGTTTGGGGAATGTTGGATGACCCTGTTTTTGAAGATTTGCAAAGAATTCAATGTCCCGTGTTGGTTATTTTTGGCAATAATGATAAATTGATTCCAAATGGCTATCTTCATCCTCAATTAACTACGCAAGCTGTGGCGCAATCAGCCAAAGAGGAAATCAAACATGTTGAGGTGAAAATGATAGGTGAGAGTGGGCATTTCGTGCAGTTTGAAAAGCCAATGGAAGTCAATGCTTTTCTCACGCAGTTTGTAGAGACGCCCTAAAGAATGAAAGTTAAACTTAAAAAGTTTACAGAATTTAGTAAAAGTATCTTGCCCAACGAAGCTAAATATTTGGCTTCGTTAAGTCATCAAATTCAGGATGACGAAAAAATGCAAATCCTTACCCGAATTATCGACAATGCTGTTTTGGAAACAGGTTTTGTAGATTTTGATGTCGCTATTGACAAGCGAAAGTATACCTATATAAAAAATTGGGTGGACAAAAAGCTGGAGGCTATAGATGTTGATAAAAACATCGTATGGTTGCTTCGGTTGCGGCAATTGATTCTAACCGATGCCATAAGTTATGAGGATGAAAAAGAATTTTTGCATTTTCTACATCATTACAGGCATATCGATTATTATTTTCAGAATTTATTTGAGCTGGTAAAGGAGTATCAGTCTTACCTCCTGATAAGGATGCGATACCGAGACCATAAAATAGTGGCCGATTTTCTGCAGGTCTATCGACAGCATTATGAAAAGGCTGTTCAAATCCATGAGAAGCTCTATAATGCCACCGAGGAAATCACCAGTCAATACACCTTAAACAATAAAGAAACCAAATATTGGGAGCATTGGTTGTTGGAAGTCTTTCGATCCAATACTGTTGACGGAAAAAATAGATACCAGGCTTTTGTATTGCTCACGTTTATGTATACCAATTACAGCGAAAAGCTAAAACTGCGGGAGTTGTTTGATGAGATTGACGGCTTTTTTAGTCAGGGTGAAATGTATTCCAGACGTTTGCTTTCTAACTATTATGCCAATAGGGTGTTGATGCATTCCAAGGAAAATGAGCTCCAAAAAGCCGAATATTATGGGTTTTTATCCATCCGGCAGTATAATGACGATACGCTCATGTATCTTAATAACTTGGTGGCTATAACCTTGAAGAATAAGAAGGTTGCCTTGGCGTTTTCTCTGTTGGAAGAGTACAAGCCCTTGTTTGATTCAACACATAATAACCATCAAAGGAATACGTATGTGTCATATAAGGTGAGGGTGTTGACTGATTTGCATAAATATCATGAGGCGGAATCGTTGGCGCGGATATTTTTAAAACATAATAAAGCGGAAGTGTTCAACCATAGATGGCATCATTTCTTCACGTCCTATATCAATGTGTTGATCATTCAGGAAAAATATGCTGAGGTGTTAAAATTGACCAAGAAATTCAATTTAAAAGAACGGGAAATTGAACGTAAGCGCAAGAGTAATTATGTGCCTAATATTTCCTGGAGTATTTCCTTGTCTCGATATATGGAGGGGGAGATTAATTCTAGTAAGTTATTGGAAGAAATTAAGGAGCCAATTCAAGGAATTGAAGCTACTGATAACCAAAAATTGTTGATGACTCAAGTCATCGATAAGCTGTCAAATAACCTCCCTGAAGCTTTTTTATATCTAAAGTCGCATATGCAGTTGTAGTTTTTAAACACCTGTAAAACAAGTGTTTGATTTGTTTTCGTGTGTTTTATTTTTTAAAAGTCGCATTACTATGGGTAAAATCCAGATAGGTCATTAAATTATTTTCATGATAGATTGCGGTAATCTAATTAACTATTTATGAAAACAATGAAGAAATTTTTTGCGCTTATCACTTTGTTACTTTCATTTTATGCCTCTGCTCAGGATTCTGGAAGCATAAAAGGATTGACGCTCGATGAGAATAATGTACCGGTTTCCGGGGCAACGGTTCATATTGAAAGTTTAAACAAAGGAGTGGTTTCTGGTTTTGATGGAGCATATGTTATAGACAATGTTCCAGCGGGCACTTACAATGTCGTGTTCTCTTATTTGGGATACGAAACAATTACTAAATCAGTCTCAGTAGGTGCTGGGGAAACCGTTCAGGTTGATGTGGTTTTGGTGGAATCTACCAGCATGCTTTCTCAAGTGGTGGTGACGGCTAATAAAAAACCACAAAAAATGACAGACGTACCGGCAACGGTTAACGTGATAACTTCTAAAGATATTAAGGAGCATGTAGGGTTTAATGTTGGGGAATTGGCAGCTCGCGAAAAGGGTGTTGATTTTGTAAGAACGGGTGTTTTGGGAACAGGAATCAACATTAGAGGGTTTAACTCTGCTTTTAATTCTAAAAACCTTCAGGTAACCGATGATAGATTATCTACTTTGATTGCGACTGGTTTGCCGTTGGGGACTTTTGCTACGGTAACTACAGACGATATTGAGCAAGTGGAAATTTTATTGGGTCCAAACGGAACGCTTTATGGGCCTAATGCCCACAATGGCTTGATAAGTACAAGAACCAAAAATCCATTTACTTCTGAAGGGACAACTGTAGCTTTGGGAGGAGGGAATCAAAATGTATTCACGGCACGTGCGCGCCATGCACAGGTGGTTAGTGATAAGTTTGCCTTCAAACTCCATTTTGAAAGATCGCAAGGAGAGGATTTTGAATATGTGGATAGTGTATATGTGGGGACGACGGCTTATAAAGAGTTGGAATTGGATAGGGATTTCGATACTCAAAAATATGGAGCTGGTTTGTATTTTAGACCTACGTCTAGTTCAGAGCTTATAGGGTATTATGGTCACAGTAACAATAATAATTTGGCGGTTACCAATGCGGGTAGAAATCAAATTAAGGATTGGAGTATAGATGTGGCACAGTTGAAATATGTTTCTAAACATTTCTTCGCCAATGTAAACTATACTTGGAGTAATACGGACGATACCTATGCTATTAACCAAAGAACGCAAAACTATGTGTCTTTTATTAATAATGGGTTTTCTGAAGAGGAAGCTCTGGAAAGGTCGTTTACAGAACAATGGTTTCCCACAGGACCAGATACAGGGATTGCATTGCCGAGAGGCGCTGTGTTTAAAGATGCTTCCCAGCGTTTCAATTCTGAATTGCAGTACAACAATAGTTGGGGAAATTTTGATTTGACAGTTGGCGGACAATATCAATTGGATATGGCCGATTCCAAAGGAACCTACCTTTTGGATGAAGGTGGAATCGATATTGGGCAGACAGGTTTTTATGCACAAACGGAGTACAGTTTGCCTGATTCTGGATGGGGCTTTTTATTGGGGGCTCGATTGGATAATCATGACTTGTACGGTTCTAATTTTATTCCTAAAGCTGCAATTACCAAAGCGCTTGGAGAAGGGCAGTTTAGGGTGACATATGGAAAGGGAATCGCTGTGCCGTCTATTTTAAACTTGAAAGGAAATCTTTTTGGAGGTTTGGTGTTGGGTAATGGAGAAGGATTTACCTTGTCTGATGGTAGTACAGTATCTGCATTGGAGGTGGAGTCTATCAATACCTATGAGATTGGATATAAAGGCAAAATTGCCAATAAATTATTTATTGATGCTAACGCTTATTACAACCAATCAGAAAACTTCATTAGTCCGCTTAGAACGATTACGGATGCGGCCAATGGTGTAACAGTTACTCATGTTGGAGATAAGCCTATTGATGAGGTGGTGCCAGGATCTAACGGTGCTGTAATCTTAACCTATCAAAACTTTGGTAAGGTGGATACGTATGGTTTTGATGTTGGTTTGAACTACTATTTTTCCGATGCCTTTAGAGCAACTCTTAATTATTCCTACTTCGGAAGGGATTTAGATAAAAATGATCCTGCCAACGATGGAAACTTGGACGGACAAGTGTTGGAATCTGAATTGCCTGTAAATACGCCAGCAAACAAATTGGCTCTAGGATTGCATTATTCTAAAAACAAATTCTATGGATCCATTTTTGGAAGATGGGTGCAGGATTACGATTTCTTCTCTGGAATCTATACGGCGGCTGAAACTCAAGATTTGAATGGTGATGGTGTTGATGATGTTATTGAAAATGCTAGAAATGGAAGATCTTGGAATTATGGGCCTCTTGGAGGATTTACAGTTGATGCCAATGTAGGGTATTATATCACAGACGAGCTTTCTGTTGGGGCAAGTGTTACCAATTTGTTCAATGCTGAGGTTCGCGAATTTGTGGCCTCACCTGTAATCGAGACCCTATTCTCGGTAGAATTGAAATATCAAGTGAATTTCTTTAAGAAAAAGTCGGCAACCAACTAATCTACAGCAAATGCCTTTTTTGAGAGTAAATAATATCGACCTAAGCTATGAGGTGGCAGGGGAAGGAAGTGTGCTTTTGTTGCTTCATGGGCTAGGGTCAACAAAACAAGACTGGGATGCTCAAGTCCCAGTCTTTTCAAAGGAATTTAAAGTCGTTACTGTGGATTTGAGGGGACATGGAGAGTCTTCAAAACCAAAAGAAGACTACGGGGTTGATTTCATGACAGAAGATATTAGGCAGTTGTTGGTGCAGCTAAATATTGGGAAAGTCACTATCGTTGGATTTTCCATGGGTGGTGCGGTTGCGTTTCAGTTTGCGAGCCAATATCCTGAAATGGTGGATAAATTGGTGATTGTAAATAGCGGTCCAGATTTTAATGCTATGGGTGAGATAGGTGACCAGATGGTTGCTGAGCGAACCCAATCCTTAAATGAATTTGGGATTGGTCCTTTATCAGAACAAATTGCTTTCAATATGTTTCCTGAAGAAGCTCAGGAAGGTATGCGAGAGGCTTTTGAAAAGCGTTGCAAGCAAAATGATTTGAATGCTTATTACCAATCGTTTGTTACTTTGATGAAATGGGGGTTGGGAGATGATATTCAAAACATTAAAGCTAAAACTTTGGTGGTAGCTTCAGATATGGATTATACCTCGGTTGATTTTAAAAAAGCTTATGTCAATGTCTTGCCGGATGCCAAATTGGTTGTAATTGAAAATTCAAGGCATGGGGTTGTGATGGATCAGGCGGAGGCTTTTAATTATGAACTTTATAAATTTTTAAAAAATGGATAAGGTAGCCTTAATAACGGGTAGTACAAGTGGTATTGGGCTTGGAATTGCAAGGCAATTTGCAGCCAATGGATATCATATCATGTTTCATGGTTTAGAGGCTAATGGTGCGGAGATAGCTAAAGAGATTTCTGAGGACTATAATGTGAAAACGTCTTTTTCTAATGCTAACCTATTGGATGCGGAGGAGGTGAAACAGCTGGTTCGGGATGCTGTGGCGTATTTTGGGACTATCCATGTATTGGTCAATAATGCTGGGATTCAATTTGTGTCACCAATAGAAGAATTTCCTGATCAAAAATATTTGAATATTATAACTATTAATCTTAATGCAGCTTTTTTTGCCAGCAAGGAAGCTTGGGGGTATATGAAGGCGCAGAAATTTGGAAGAATCATTAATGTGTCTTCTGTGCATGGTCTTCGGGCATCTGAATTTAAAGTGGCATATGTGGCTTCAAAGCATGGCGTGATTGGGATGACCAAAGTACTGGCATTGGAAGGTGCTGGATGTAATATTACGGTAAATGCTATCTGTCCTGGCTACGTAAAAACACCTTTGGTGGAGGGGCAAATTCAAGATCAAGCCAAAGCTCATAAAATGACACCGGAAGAGGTGGTGGCCAAAGTAATGCTGAAAAAGCAGGCGGTAAAGGAATTTGTTCCTGTGGAGGCTATTGCTGATATGGCCTTGCTTTTGGCAAAAGAATCTTCAAAAACAATAACAGGCTCCGCCTTTACTTTAGATGGAGGCTGGACCGCACAATAAATAATTTTGTTTGAGTTTAATTTGAGAATTAGGGCCTGAATGTTAGTTCAGGCTCTTTTTTTGTTAAATGCTCTAAAATTCAAAATTGAAGCCTTTTTCAGTGAGTTTTTTGTAGATGGCATAATCAAAACGGTATAGTTTAGCGGCTCTATGCGATACGTCTTGTTGTTTTTCATCTAGAGCTTCCAGTAATTTCATTCGTAGAATTTTTCGTCTGAAATTGGATTTGTCCATCTCCACCCCTAGAATCTGCTCGTACAATTGCATGAGTTGCAACAATGTGAATTTTTCAGGTAAAAGATTGAATCCTATAGGAGCTTGCTTCACTCTGTTTCTTAGTTGTTTTAAACTGAAATTGATGATCTTGTTATGATCGTAAATGAGTTCGGGGATATTGGCTACATCATACCATTTGGCGTCTGAAGCTGTAAAACCAGCGGTAATATTGTAGTCTTCAATCTTGATTAGTGCGTAATAGCCTATGGTGATAACTCTGCCCAGTGGGAAACGGTCGGGGTCACCAAAGGCCTTTAATTGCTCCAGGAAGATATTGTCAAGGGCGGTAAGTTCCCTAAGTAGCCTATGGGCGGCATTATCGATGCTCTCTTCTTCTTTGATCCATCCTCCAGGAAGGGCCCATTTACCTTTGCTAATACCTTCAGCGTGCTCTACTAATAATACTTTAAGGCTTCCTTTGTCGAAACCAAAAATAACGCAATCGATTGTAATGGCATTCATTACAGACCTTTCGATTACTTTTCCAGACTCTTCGTCAATAAATTTTTTAACCATCAGTGCGATAGAGTAAACGTTCTAAATGTAATATAAATGGCTTGGATAGCTAAAAGTCCAAGAGACCATCAAATGGCAAAATAAGATATTTTGAATTAATCAAGAAGAAAGGCTGTCAAGAAAAACTGTAGGATTCCTTATTGATTTGAATTCAAAGATATTACGAAATGCTCATTTATTTAAATTTTTTTTAAGA
The DNA here is from genome assembly GCF_030908385.1 of Mangrovimonas sp. YM274. Lineage (NCBI taxonomy): Bacteria > Pseudomonadati > Bacteroidota > Flavobacteriia > Flavobacteriales > Flavobacteriaceae > Mangrovimonas > Mangrovimonas sp. YM274. The sequence goes on along the minus strand of NZ_CP133091.1, from coordinate 3,254,577 downwards.
AAATTGAAAATTAAGCATTAAATTTTTGTTAAATCCAACAATCTTCAGTATACTTGTAGTCATATTAACCATAAGAATCAGTTGAGAGGCATGGTTTTTAAAATGAAGGGGTTAGCATGCGCTTGGGGAGAAAACTAATGGTCTTTTCAACTATTTGAAACTAAAATATATCTATCCATGTACTTTTTAGGAATAGATTTAGGTAGTTCTTCAATTAAAATGTCCGTATTCGATGGGGATAAGGGAGCGGTGTTGAAGACAATTTCTGTGCCTGACTTCGAAACCGATATCGTTGCGCCGCGATTAGGTTGGGCAGAACAAGATCCCAATCTTTGGTGGGAGTATATCAAAGGCGGCATTTCGCAATTTAAAAACAAATATTCTATAGATGTTAAGCAAATCGGTGCGGTGGGGATTGCCTATCAAATGCACGGGTTGGTGCTTACGGATGAGAAATTGAATCCGGTAAGACCGTCCATTATTTGGTGTGATGGAAGAGCTGCTGAGATAGGTCGTCAATATTATGAGTCTATTGGTGTGGAGGTTTGTCAGGAACAGATTTTGGGTTCTCCGGGCAATTTTACGGCTTCCAAGCTTAAATGGGTTCAGGAGCATGAGCCGGAAGTGTTTGCGAAGGCATCCTATATGATGCTTCCTGGAGATTTTATTGCCGCCAAATTTACAGGCGTGCCTCAAATAAGTACTTCAGGACTGTCTGAGGGGGCTCTGTGGAACTTTAAGGAAAATAGATTGGCGACTGAGATTTTGGATGGTATGGGCTTGCCTGTAAGTAAAATTCCGGAAATAGTGCCAACATTTGGCGATCATGCAACGATTGATGCTGGTGTGGCTGCCGATTTGGGATTGAATCCTAAAGTGAAAATTACTTATCGCGCAGGAGACCAGCCAAATAATGCCATGTCCTTGAATGTGTTGAATCCTGGTGAAATTGCGACTACTGCAGGGACTTCTGCCGTAGTGTATGCTGTATCAGATAAAAATCATATTGACCAACAAAATAGAGTCAATACGTTTCTTCATGTCAATAATACGGAGCGTCAAAAACGCAATGGCGTCCTGTTGTGTATTAATGGTTCAGGGATTTTATATCAGTGGTTGAGGAAAATGATGTCCTTGGGAAGTGATGAATTAGTTTCTTATGAACTTTTGAATAGTGCTGCGGCCAAAGCAGAAGTGGGGAGTAAGGGATTGAGGTTTTATCCTTTTGGCAATGGGGTTGAGCGCATTTTTGACAACAAGGAGGTGAACTCCGGAATTGAAAACTTGAACTTTAATATTCATAGTTCAAATTATTTGGTGAGAGCAGCCTGCGAGGGAATTGTATTTGCTATGAATTATGGTTTTGATGTCATGAAATCCATAGGGGTTTCTGGAAATATAGTAAGGGCTTCCAAAGGTAATTTATTCTTAAGTCCTGTTTTTAGAGAAATTTTTGTGAACACCACCAAAACTTCATTAGAGCTTTATAACAATTCAGGGTCGGAAGGAGCTGCAAGAGGTGCGGCCTATGGCTTTGGTTTTTATAATTCTTTAGAAGAAGCGTTTGGTAATCTTGAGTGTATTGAGCGGTTGGAACCTAATAAGGAGCTTACGGCGCAGTACCAAGACGTATATTTTAACTGGAAAGAACAAATTAAACTTCAAGAAATTTAATTATGAGTACAAATAGCCAACAGGCTTACTTTAAAGGAATCGATACTATTAAGTATGAAGGAAGAGAGAGCGATAATCCGCTAGCTTTTAAATGGTATGATGCAAACAGAATTGTAGCAGGGAAGCCACTTAAGGACCATTTGCGTTTTGCTATGGCATATTGGCATACACTATGTGATAAAGGAGGGGATCCTTTTGGTAAGGAAACAACAGTTTTTGCTTGGGATAAAAGCGAAGATGCTGTACAACGAGCAAAAGATAAGATGGATGCCGGTTTTGAGTTTATGTCAAAAATGGGAATTCCATTTTACTGTTTTCATGATGTGGATTTGGTAGATGAAGCACCAACCTTGGCTGAATTTGAAAAAAGAGTTCAAGCTATGGTGGAGTATGCTAAGCAAAAACAAAAAGACACCGGAATTGAATTGCTTTGGGGAACCTCAAACTTGTTTGGAAATCCAAGGTATATGAATGGAGCGTCTACGAACCCTAACTTTGATGTAGTAGCCTATGCGGGAGCTCAGGTTAAAATAGCTATGGATGCTACTATTGCTCTAGATGGACAAAACTATGTGTTCTGGGGAGGCCGTGAAGGATATATGAGCTTGCTAAATACCGATATGAAGCGTGAGCAAGAGCATATGGCGCGTTTTTTAACCATGTGTAGAGACTATGGGCGCAGTCAAGGTTTTAAAGGTAACTTCTTAATCGAACCGAAACCAATGGAGCCATCAAAACATCAGTATGATTATGATGCAGCTACTTGTGTTGGCTTTATGAGACAATACGGTCTTGATAAAGATTTTAAATTAAATATAGAGGTGAACCATGCAACATTGGCGGGACACACCTTCGAGCACGAATTACAGGTAGCTGTAGATGCCGGGTTGCTTGGAAGTGTTGATGCTAACCGTGGAGATTATCAAAACGGTTGGGATACAGATCAATTCCCAATTGATATATATGAGACTACCCAAGCCATGCTTGTGATCCTTGAAGGAGGCGGTATTCAAGGCGGGGGTATAAACTTTGATGCCAAAGTAAGAAGAAATTCAACAGACCTTGAAGATAGATTTATAGCTCATATCTCGGGTATGGATGTATTTGCAAGAGGTTTGATATGTGCAGAGCATGTTTTAAAGAATACTAATTATAAAAAGTTAAGAACAGAACGTTACCAATCATTTGACTCAGGTAATGGCGCTAAGTTTGAAAATGGTGAATTGACCTTGGAAGAGCTAAGCAAAATTGGGAGAGCAAATGGGGAACCACAGCAAATAAGCGGAAAGCAAGAATTGTTTGAACAAATCATTGCAAACGCTTACTAATTAACATTCAAATTAATCAATTAAACTAATGTTTTTCATTATGAGAAGTAAATTTTATGACTCTTCTGGAGTGTGGGCCATTTTGGTGGCAATTTTACTTTGTGCATTCAGTACACAACCAATGTTTGCGCAAAGTGAAATCACTGTGTCCGGAACAGTATCAGATGTCGCCGATGGAATGCCAATTCCCGGAGCCTCTATTATTGTAAAGGGTAACGAGACAAAAGGAACCTCCACAGATTTCGACGGAAATTACTCGCTTAAGGTGTCGCCAAATGCGGTATTGATAGTGAGTTATGTTGGATACAAAACCCAGGAGGTAAGTGTTCAAAACAGAACCGCAATTAACATTCAATTGGAAACTAATGTTGAAGAATTGAGTGAAGTAGTAGTGGTGGGGTACGGTGTTCAAAAGAAAGAATTGACCACAGGTGCCAACCTTCAAGTTGATGGGGAAGCCCTTCAAAAGCAAAGTACGACCAACGCACTTCAAGCTATGCAAGGACAAGCGGCAGGGGTGCAGATTACCTCTACATCTGGACAGCCGGGGGAATCCTTGAATGTGGTTATCCGTGGTCTAGGATCTGCTGGTAGCAATTCGCCTTTATATATTGTAGATGGTGTGCAAACCGGAGATATTTCGTATCTTAACAATGCTGATATTGAGAGCATTTCTATCTTGAAAGATGCGGCTTCAGCAGCTATCTATGGGTCTCAAGCTGCAAACGGGGTAGTATTGGTAACCACTAAAAAAGGTAAGGTTGGTAAAGCACAAATTACTTTCGACCAATTTTATGGTGTACAGACCCTAGCCAAAAAGATAGACATGTTAAATGCTACGGAGTATATGACTATGATTAATGAAGCTAGAATTAATTCTGGAATGGCAAGACAGTTTTCTGACGTTGATATTGCGAATGCGGGGAACGGGACTGATTGGATGGACGAAATGTTTGAGACTGCGCCAACCGAAAACTATACCTTAGGTGTTTCGGGAGGATCTGAAATGTCTACCTATTCATCGTCTTTGTCTTATTTGAACCAAGCTGGTATCGTTGGTGGTGCAGATTACTCGTACTACGAGCGTTACAATTTTAGATTTAATTCTGAGCACAAATTGTACGGTGATAGGGTGAAGTTTGGAGAAAACTTCAGCTACGCTTGGATCAATAACAATGGTATTGGGGTAGGAAACCAATATAATAATGCTTTAAGAGGTGCTTTCCAAACCAACCCATTGTTCCCAATGTATGATGCCAATGGAGAATTTTTTAATTCAACTGGGTATAGTGAGCCTTGGTTGCAAGGGGTGTCCAATCCATATGCACAAATGGTATATTCCAATCAAAATGAAAATGATACTCAAAAGTTAGTGGGTAATGTGTATTTTGATTTTGAATTAGCTAAAAACTTAAATTTTAGAACCAATTTGGGTATCGATTACTACGCTAGTCAAGGACATAGCTTTTCTCCAATTTATGAATTGTCTATATATGCCTTTAGTAATTTAAGAAGTGTGAGCCAAAACATGAGCAAAGGTAAAAGCATGATATGGACTAATTTGTTGACTTATGATTTTGATTTGGGAGAGAACCACCATTTCGAGACCATGTTGGGATCAGAAGCCTTCAAATATGATGGTCATTTTATGTCAGGGTCGAATGTGGATTTATTATATGACGATTTAAATCATGCATGGTTGAGCAATGCCACCAATGCCGATGGAACACAGATTTCTCTATCTGGAGGGCCGGCAGCCATTGCGAAGAGAATGTCTTATTTTGGACGTTTGAATTATAACTATAAAGGGAAGTATTTGTTGAATGCTACCTTTAGAGCCGATGGATCTTCACAATTCGCAGACGGAAACCGTTGGGGTTATTTTCCTTCTGTATCAGCAGGTTGGGTAATCTCCAAAGAAGACTTTATGGCGGATGGCGATTCTTTCATGAATTATTTCAAGCTTAGAGGAAGTTGGGGGCAAGTTGGTAATCAAAATGTAGGGAATTTCCAGTTCTTAGGATTGGTTAGAACAAACAACACCAACTATAGTTTGGGTGACGAAGAAGGTGTGTTAACGCCAGGAGCATATCCATATAGGTTGCCTAATGAAAATCTGCAGTGGGAAACCGCTGAAGAGTTGGATTTTGGGTTTGATGCCAGATTCTTTGATTCTAAGTTAACGCTTGCTTTTGATTGGTACCGCAAAGAACAAAAGGATTGGTTGGTATTAGCGCCAATTCCAGCAACTACTGGGGCAGATGCACCTTATATAAACGGAGGTAGTGTTGTAAACACAGGGGTTGAAGCTGTGATAGGTTACAATAATCATGTGAATGAAGATTTTAGCTATAACATCAGTTTCAATGGCGCTTATAATAAAAATGAAGTTGGGGAAATTCCAACGGAAGATGGTATTATACACGGTTTGAACAATCAGTTATGGGACAACTCTCAAGAATTTTACAGAGCCGAAGATGGACATCCTCTTGGATATTTTTGGGGGTATGAAACGGCTGGCGTATTCCAAACCGAAGCTGAGATCAATGACTATGTAAATGCTGATGGAAATCTATTGTTGCCAGATGCACAGCCAGGAGATTTAATTTATGTAGATACCAATGGAGACGGAGTGGTTAATGGTGATGACAGAACTGAAATAGGAGATCCAAATCCAGATTTTACCTATGGATTCTCTTTAGGGTTTAACTATAAAGCCTTCGATTTCTCAATGCAGGCCAATGGAGTTGCAGGGAACCAAATTGTACAGTCTTATAGAAATACAGCAGCCAACCAAAACTGGACAGGAGCTATCTTGGATCGTTGGCATGGGCCAGGGTCTTCAAATTCCTTGCCTAGACTAACCGTAGATAACAGAAACTACAACCAGTTCTCTGATATTTTTGTTCACGATGGCGATTTCTTAAGAATTAGCACTATGACTTTAGGGTATGATATCGCAAGAGGTGCCAAAAAGAAAAATTTCTTTGCAGAACAATTCCGTTTATACTTCTCTGTATTGAACCTTTATACGTTTACAAACTATGATGGTATGGATCCAGAGGTAGGATTTGGAATTTCTGATAGCAATTACAACTTCTCATCAGGAGTAGACGTAGGGTATTATCCTAGACCTAGAACTTATATGCTAGGGTTAAACGTTAAATTTTAAAAATTGAATCATGAAAAGAATTAATAAATATATTGTTGCTTTAGGAATGCTGACCATGGTAGGTTGTTCCGATGACTTTCTGGACACGGCACCCATAACAGACACTACCGACGAGAGTTTTTACCAAATTCCGGAGCATGCCTATTCAGCTTTGATAGGATGTTATGACGGTTTACAAGTGGTTACTGGAGCTTCGGGAAGAACATTCTATACAGCATCTGAAGTTATGTCCGATGATTGCTTTAGTGGTTTGGGGTATTCAGATAATCCAGACTATCAAGCAATCGATGAATTTGATATGAGTGTGGCACCTGCCTATCAGGACTTGTACAACGACACTTGGATTAAGTATTACCAGGCCCTATATCGTTGTAATGTTTTGTTGCAAAGAATCGATCAAATAGATTGGACTGGACAAGAGGAACTAAGAAATCGTTACGTGGGTGAAACCCGTTTCATTAGAGCTTATCTGTATTTTGATATGGTGCGTCTTTGGGGAAATATCCCGTTGTTGACAGAGCCATCAACCGAAAACATTCCACAGGCCAATCCTGCCGATGTTTACACGGTTATTGCAGAAGATTTATTGTATGCAGCTGAAAACATTCCTAATGAAGCATACAATGCCGTTCCAAATGGACGTGCAACACGTTGGGCAGCTAAGGCTATGTTAGGTCGTGTATATTTATATTATACTGGTTATTACGGCGAATCTGATTTAGTTGGTTTGGTGTCACAAGCAGATGCTTTAGCTCATATGGAAGATGTAATTGCGCTTAGTGGACATGGTTTGGTATCTGATTTTGCCAACTTATGGCCAGCAGCTTCTACGACTGAAGATGAAACAACTTATGCTGGAGAAGCCAATGAAGAAGTTGTATTCTCTGTTAAGTACACGTACACTAGTGATTATAACGGAAATACAGACGGTAACCATTGGATGGTATTGTTTGGTATGCGTGAATTTATGAGCTTCCCTTATGGTAACGGATGGGGAATTACAGCTACCGAAAAATTATACGACCTTTATAATGATGGCGATAGCAGACGTTTTGCAACGGTGATAGCCATCGATGAGGAAGAAATTCCATTCGACAACTTTGAAGGGCAAAGAGAATATACTGGTTACTATAACAAAAAGTATACGCCAATGTCTGCCTACGATGAGGCGGGTAACCTGGTAAGTACTACCCAAATAGTAGCTACTGGAGATTTTCAGATTGAGCAATATCAAGATTATTTTGCTATCAGATATTCAGATGTGTTGTTAATGGCAGCTGAACTTGGTAGTGGTAGTGCGCAAAGTTATTTCGATCAAGTTAGACAGCGTGCTTATGGAAACAGTTTTACACCGTTAACACTTACACCACAAAACCTTTTGAACGAAAGACATAAGGAGTTTGCTTTGGAAGGGATTAGATATTGGGATGTTATGCGTCAAGGTGTAGGTGCTGCAGCTGCGGAGCTTGAAGAAAGTACTACAGTTTTAACCGGTAATATTGAGGAAACTAAAACTATTTCTGGTGCTAACTTCCAAGCTACGCAGGGATTGTCTCAAATTCCTAATACACAAATTACATTATCGGGTGGTGTGTTACAACAAAACACTGGTTGGTAATTAACTAATTAATAGAAAATTATGAAAAGTACTATTAAAATTTTTATGTTAATTGGGATCTTAATGACCTTCTTCACTTGTAGTAATGACGACAATGAGTTGGGAAGAATATTAGATCCTTCGGAACTTGACTTCACGGTAGTCCAGGACTACTCTATAGATGAAGGTGGTAATACGGTTATTTTAATAAACAATACGCCGGAAACTGTTCCCGTTTGGGATTACGGTACAGGAGTTTCCAACAGAGCAATTGATACTATTCGTTATGCTTTTGCAGGTGACTATACCATTAAGTTTTCTGCCGTAACGGATGGTGGCGTTGTAGATGCGGAACCTATTCCTATTACAGTTACAGAAGATAACCTTAACTATGTGAACGACCCTCTATGGACATTGCTTTCAGGAGGTGTTGGAAACTCCAAAACGTGGTTGTTGGATGTAGATGCTGACGGTGTGTCTAAATATTTTGGAGGCCCAATGTTTTTCTACGGAACCGATAATGGTTGGTTAGAAGGCGGCGAAGACGGTTGTTATGGAGATGACTGTTGGAATTGGTCACCAGATTTAAACAGTATTTTAGGTTGGGGGTTCTCAGGACCTGCAGATTTTGGTGAGATGACATTCAGTTTAGAAGGAGGTCCTTACATGACTGTTAACCACCTTACATTACCTCAGTACGGTGAGCAATCGGGAACCTATTTCTTGGATAAAGATAACTACACATTAACAACTTCAAATGCTACTATACTACACGATTCAGCTTATGAAGATTGTGTTAGTAACTGGAACTCATTGGTGATTCTTTCCTTAACGGAAGATGCTATGCAATTGGGGGTTATTAGAGATTGTGATCCTGCTATGCTTTCTTTTAACTTTATTTCTCAGGAATATAGCGATAACTGGGTGCCAGAAGAAACTGGTCCAGAAGAGCCAACCTTACCAGGAGGATGGGAAGATATCATCTCTGAAATTACTACTACTGCAATTGAGTGGAAGTTATCAGAAAGTAATCCATTGGATTGGGCAACTCTAGGTGGTAACATGATGAACGGATGGCAAGCTCCTGAAGATTATCCAGATTGGTTAGGTACTCCGGATCCTGCTGTTTATGGAGATTTCTCCATGACTTTAAATTCTGTAGATAATACCGTAGCATTTGTGTCTCCTGATGGAACTACAACAGATGGTACGTATGCAATCAACAATTCCGGAATTTACTCATTCTCTGTTCCTGTGCCTTCATTCCAATTGATTAACTGGGCTTATTTTGGTGCCGATGCCAATAATGAACTCCGCATTTTACGTATTGATACAGATCCTAGTGGTAATGTATCCGATATGTGGTTAGGTGCACTGGATGATGTGAACAACCCAACCCAATACACGGCGTTCCATTTAGTGCCAAATGTTGGTGGCTCTGGTGGCGGAGGAGAGGTTGAAGGAGACGAAATTCCTGTGGACAACTCCAAAATAGTTTTTGGTGATTTAGAAACCAGCGGAAAATTCCGTATTGAAATCTATAATCAATATGGTAGTACATCTGCTGATTCGCCAATCGATCAGACTTTAATACCTGGAAACAACACCATGGAAGTAACATTTACTTTAAGTGGAGTAGATGGTAACTTGGTTGAAGGCGCTTCAGGAAGCTATAATGCAGCCATCCTTTATTTTGATACTGCTTGGGCTAGTGGAAATACTCCTTCAGTAACTGTAACGGGCGATGGAACCTACACGGTTTCTATTAATTCGTTGCCAGCAGGGGACTGTGGAGTGTTTACCATTGATATTCCAGGGTTAGGGGACTCAGCGAATTCCTACGATACAGGCGAGGTTGATGGCGATAATAATCCAATCTTTGCGAATGGTGAAGTTGTGGATGTAAGTGCGGTTACTGCAACCGTTGAAAGTATTGTAGTTTATTAAACTTTAGTATCGGTTTGTGCCGATAAAAACTTGAAAACCATGACAATTACAATTGTCATATTAAATTAAAATTATGGTAAGAAGCGGTAGGTTTTACTGCTTCTTACCTATTATTAATAGTAACACAAACAAAATCCAATAACAGTAATGCGCAATTTTTTTTCGCTTAAATCGATAAGTGTATTTATTACAATTTTGTTTATTGCTACGTCTTGCCAATCGCCAAAAACTTCTGGAGATACCACTCAAAGAGAAGTGAATTTTAGCAATAATTGGCAGTTTTATTTAGCCGGTAATGCATCTGATTCCATTTCGGAACACACCAATTGGCGTACACTAAATGTACCACACGATTGGAGCATTGAAGGCGAGTTCAAAAAAGACCATCCTGCCGATTTAGGTGGCGGGTATTTACCAGGAGGTTTAGGTTGGTACAAGAAAACATTTACAGTTGAAGATGCCAACAAAATGACGATTATCCATTTCGACGGTGTGTATATGGACAGCGACGTATGGATTAATGGTCATCATGTAGGAAATCGTCCCAACGGGTATATTGGGTTCGAGTACGACCTTACACCTTACTTAAAATACAATGGTCAGGAGAACGAAATTTTAGTAAAAGTTGATAATTCCAAACAACCTAATTCCCGCTGGTATTCCGGATCTGGGATTTACCGAAATGTCTGGTTGAAGACCATAGATAAATTGCATGTAGATACTTGGGGAACGTTTATTACAACCCCAAACGTGTCAACAGAGGAGGCTGAAACCGTTTTGGAAATCAATCTTAAAAATGACTATGCCGAAGCACAAGAAGCCACGGTTATCACTAGTATTTACAAAGGGAATGTACAAGTGGGGACTGCTACTGCTTCAGCAAGTATCAATGCAAATGACAGCAAAACGATTACTCAAAATATCACGGTAGAACAACCGCAATTATGGTCTGTGGAACATCCCGAAATGTACACCGCTAAAACCGAAGTTCAGGTTGCAGGGCAAACCGTAGATGAGTATACAACACCTTTTGGTATCCGAACTTTTGAGTTTGATTTAGACAAAGGGTTTTTGCTGAATGGCGAACAAGTAAAAATTAAAGGGGTTTGTAACCACCACGATTTAGGTCCTTTAGGTTCTGCCGTAAACACACGCGCTTTAGAGCGCCAATTGCAGATCATGAAGGACATGGGGGTAAACGGCATTAGAACTGCCCATAACCCTCCAACACCAGAACTGTTAGAACTTTGTGATACCATGGGGTTCATTGTGATGGACGAAATGTTCGACATGTGGAACAACACAAAATCTCCTCACGATTATGCCAATTACTGGAAAGAATGGCATCAAAAGGATTTGGAAGACTTTATTATTCGTGACCGTAACCACCCGAGTATTTTTATGTGGAGTGTAGGGAACGAAATTCAGGAGCAGTGGAATGAGCAAGGTGTTATAACGGCTAAGGAATTAAAAGCTATCGTTAGAAAATTGGATACTACAAGACCCATTACCGTGGCGATGAATCCACCTGTAAATATGCCAAATGCTGATGTAACGACACAATTTGATGTGGAAAAAGCGAGTTTAAATCCTGTAGCTGCCTCAGGTGTATTGGATTTGATAGGTTATAACTATGCCCACAATACATTTCCTTTTCACCAACAAAATTTTCCAGAGACACCGTTCATTGCAACGGAGACAACTTCGGGATTACAGACCAGAGGGTATTACGATAAAAAATCGGATACTTTAAAACGTTGGCCTGTACGTTGGGATTTACCTTTCGATGGCGGAAATCCTGGAAACACCGTGTCGGCTTATGACCAGGTGAGCACCCCTTGGGGCTCTACCCATGAGGAGACTTGGAAGATCATTAAAAAATACGATTTCCTTTCAGGTATGTACATCTGGACAGGTTTCGATTATATAGGTGAGCCTACGCCGTATGTATGGCCGTCCAGAAGTTCTTACTTCGGAATTGTGGATTTGGCAGGCTTTCCAAAAGATGTCTATTACATGTACCAAAGTGAATGGACCGATAAGGATGTACTTCACATTTTTCCTCATTGGAATTGGACAGAAGGGGAAACCGTAGATGTTTGGGCTTATTACAACAATGCCGATGAAGTGGAATTGTTCGTCAATGGCAAATCACAGGGCATTAAGAAAAAGGAGGGAGACGATTTGCACGTGATGTGGCGAATTCCTTTTGAAGCAGGAACAGTGAAAGCTGTTTCCAGAAAAGATGGTCAGGTAGTTTTGGAAAAAGAATTAAAAACAGCAGGGGAAGCAGCAACGGTTAAATTGACTGCCGATAGACAAACCATAACCGCAGATGGCAAAGACCTGTCGTTTATTACTGTAGATGTGGTGGATGCCGATGGAAATTTTGTGGCAACAGCGCAAAATCAATTGAATTTTTCAATAGAAGGAAACGGGGAAATCTTTGCTGTAGGCAATGGAGACCCAACTAATCATGAATCGTTCAAAGGGAAGACTCACAAAGCTCTAAACGGAAAATGCTTGGTAGTAGTGAAATCTACAGATAAGGCCGGAATTGCCACACTGAAAGTGTCTTCGGATGGCTTGAAAGAGGCGACAATTACGGTGACAACTAAGTAGAATTTAAATGTATTTCAAATCATAAATTAAAGGAAGAAAACACAATCACAATGAAAAGAAACAAAATATACCTGGGTTTATTAACGGGTTTGCTTTTTGCCTCTTGTGCTAAGGAGGAACAACACTATCAGAAAACTACTGATGGTATTGTTGTTAATGTGAAGCAGGCCAACAACACCGATGTACATAAACTGCGACTGCAAGTTTTAGGGGATGAATTGATTCATGTGTCGGCAACTCCCGATCAGGAATTTCCAAAAGATTCTAGTTTAATTATTCTTCCAAATATTAAGACGGTTCCGTTTGACGTTGCGCAAACTGGTGATTCCATCACGCTTTCAACAAAGGCTTTAAATGTGTTGGTGTCTAGCATTGATGGAGGAATTACATTTAAAGATAAAAATGGAAAGGTAGTTCTGTCTGAACAAGCTGGAGGCGGAAAAACTTTTGAGCCTATAGAAGTTGAAGGAACCAAAGGTTACAGCGTTCGTCAAATCTTCGATTCGCCAGCAGATGAGGCGTTCTATGGTTTAGGACAGCACCAATCCGATGAATACAATTACAAAGATAAAAGCGAAGAGTTATTTCAATATAACACTAAGGTTTCTGTACCATTTATTGTATCGAACAAAAACTATGGATTGCTTTGGGACAGTTATGCGTTAAGCCGTTTTGGTGACAGTCGTCCGTACCTGCAATTGAACGAAGTGTTTAAACTGTATAATAAAGAAGGCAAGGAAAATGCGTTAACCGGAACTTACAAAACTGCCGATAATGGCGGGCAAACGATTGTAAGGGATGAGCCGTCTATTTTCTTTGAAGATGTTAAGAGCATTAAAAATTTACCGGCCAATTTCCCATTAAAAAATGCCGAAGTATTATATGAAGGGGATATTGAAGCTGCTGAAAGTGGTGAGTTCAACTTTATCTTGTACTACGCAGGATACATTAAAGTATACTTGAATGATGAGCTTTTGGTACCTGAGCGTTGGAGAACGGCTTGGAATCCTAACAGCTATAAGTTTACCTTCAACATGGAAGCTGGTAAGCGTGTGCCATTGCGTATAGAATGGCAACCAAACGGAGGAAGTTCTTACTGTGGTTTACGTGTAAGAACGCCGCAACCGGAAGTTGAAAAAGGCAACCAAGTTTGGTGGAGTGAAATGAACAAAAAAATGGATTATTACTTTGTTCACGGAAACTCTATGGACGAGATTATTAAAGGTTACCGTACCCTTACAGGAAAATCCCAAGTGATGCCAAAATGGGCCATGGGATACTGGCAAAGCCGTGAGCGCTACAAAACTCAGGATGAGATTTTGAGTACTTTGAGAGAGTTTAGAGCACGTCAAATTCCTATCGATAATATTGTATTGGACTGGAACCACTGGGAAGAAGACCAATGGGGAAGTCATGAGTTTGATAAAGCTCGTTTTCCAGATCCAAAGGGAATGTTGGATTCTATCCATGCCATGAACGGGAAAATGATGATTTCTGTATGGCCTAAGTTCTACCAAAATACAGAACACTTTAAGGAATTTGATCAAAAAGGATGGATGTACAGACAGGCTATCAAGGATAGCATTCGCGATTGGGTAGGTCCTGGATATATTGGATCGTTCTACGATGCCTATTCTGCAGATGCCAGAAAATTGTTCTGGAACCAAATTTATGAGCATTACTATCCATTGAACATCGACGCCTGGTGGATGGATGCCAGTGAGCCAAACGTATTGGATTGCACCGATATGGAGTATCGTAAGGCATTGCAAGGGCCAACAGCTTTGGGACCTTCAACAGAATACTTCAATACTTATGCCTTGATGAATGCCGAAGCTATTTACAATGGACAACGAGATGTTGAACCGAATAAGCGTGTGTTCTTGTTGACAAGATCTGGTTTTGCCGGTTTACAGCGTTATTCCACAGCTACTTGGAGTGGGGATATTGCTACCCGTTGGGAAGATATGAAAGCACAGATTTCTGCAGGACTTAATTTCGCAGTAAGCGGAATTCCTTATTGGACGATGGATATTGGTGGGTTCTGTGTTGAGGATCGTTATGTAGCGGCGCAATTGGATTATAACAAATCTGGACAAGAGACTGAAGATTATAAAGAATGGAGAGAGTTGAATGCGCGTTGGTATCAATTTGGTGCTTTTGCACCATTGTACAGAGCACATGGTCAGTATCCATTCCGTGAAGCTTGGCATATTGCTCCGGAAGGGCACCCAGCTTACGAGTCAATTTTGTACTACACCAATTTGCGTTACCGTTTGATGCCTTACATCTACACCTTGGCAGGGAAAACTTATTTCGATGATTATACCATCATGCGTCCATTGGTAATGGATTTTGCTTCGGATAAGAAAGTTGAAAACATCAGCGATCAGTTCATGTTTGGGCCATCTTTAATGGTGAACCCTGTATATGAATATGGTGCACGCAGTCGTGAGGTATATTTCCCAAGCACATCTGGTTGGTATGATTTCTACACCGGAGCATTCATTAACGGTGGACAGTCAAAAACAGTAGAGGCTCCTTATGGTCGTATTCCATTGTTCATTCCTGAAGGTTCTATTATTCCTGTAGGTCCAGAGATTCAGTATACAGATCAAAAACCAGCAGAAACTATCGTAATGTATGTATACCAAGGAAAGGACGGAAGCTTCAATTTATATGAAGACGAAGGTGTAAACTACAATTACGAAAAAGGAAAGTATGCCCACATTCCATTCCAATACAACGAGGCCGAAGGAACTTTGATCATTGGTGAACGTCAAGGAGCGTTTGAAGGGATGCTTGAAAACAGAACATTCGTGATTGTACCTGTTAGCAAAGACAATCCAAAGGCATTTACTTATGATGCCGAAGGACAAACTGTCGAATACAACGGACAAGCACAGACCATCAACTTAAAATAAGTTGCAGATAATTTAGAGACACCGTCAGTTCAAATAGAATAATAGATATTACACATGAAACACAAATTAATATATACCTCTGTAGTTGCAGCGTCTTTGCTGGCAATGTCATGTAAGGAAGAAAAGACATCCGAGCCAGTAGTGGCCGAGAGTGCCAAAGTGGAGACCACCTATAAAGGGAAACCGGTAACCCACGAATTCGATGCTAAAATCGATTCGTTGATGGCACAAATGACTTTGGAAGAAAAAGTAGGCATGTTGCACGGAAGCACCATGTTTGCAACTGCTGCTGTGGAGCGTTTGGGAGTTCCAGAATTGACCATGGCCGATGGGCCGTTGGGAGTTCGAGAAGAAATCTCAAAAGATAACTGGTCAGCTGCAGGATGGGACAATGACTTCGCAACGTACTACCCAGCGGGTGGAGGTGTAGCAGCAACCTGGAATCCTGAGTTGAGCTATGTTTTTGGAAACAGTGTTGGGGAAGAGGCCATCGCAAGAGATAAGGATGTGTTATTGTCGCCAGCCATTAACATTATCCGTACACCGCTTGGAGGAAGAACCTACGAATATTTCACCGAGGATCCGTTTTTGAACAAAAAAATGACGGTACCTTTTATCGTTGGGCTTCAGGAAAATGATGTGGCAGCTTGTGTAAAACACTATGCAGCTAATAACCAAGAAACCAATCGTGATTTTGTAGACGTTCAAATTGATGAGCGTACGCTTCGCGAAATTTACTTGCCAGCTTTTAAAGCGGCGGTAGAAGAGGCGCATGCTTATAGTTTTATGGGAGCCTACAATAAATTTAGAGGCGATTACCTATGTGAAAATGACTATATGCTGAACAAAGTCCTGCGTGATGAATGGGGCTTTGAAGGAATTGTAATTTCCGATTGGGCTGCGGTTCATGATACCAAAAAGGCTTTGGAGAATGGAACTGATATTGAAATGGGAACACCAAAACCATTCAATGAGTTTTACTTTGCAGATGCCTTAATTGAAGCAGTAAAATCAGGAAAAGTTGCCGAAGCTCAGGTGGACAAATCCGTACGCAGAATCATGCAGGTGATGTACACGCTTAAGAGCATGGACGATAAGGGACGTGCTACCGGAAGCATCAGCACCGAAGCACATTTTGAAGATGCCTACAAGATTGCATCGGAGTCTGTGGTACTTCTTAAAAATGACGCCAACATGTTGCCAATAAAAACCGAAGGTTTGAAAAGCATTGCAGTTATTGGAAACAACGCTACCAAGAAAAATGCCTTGGGAGGATTTGGAGCCGGTGTGAAAACCAAGCGTGAGGTAACACCGTTGGAAGGATTAAAAAATAGATTGCCAGAAGGTATTGAAATCAACTACGCCGAAGGGTATTTGGAGCGTTATTCTAAAAATGAGAATGATCAAAAACAGGAAGTAACCTTAAAGGGCCCAATCACGGTGGATGAATTGGATCCAGCGAAGTTGGAAGAAGCCTTAACAGCTGCTAAAAACTCTGATATGGCTATCATTTTTGCAGGGTCTAACAGAGATTACGAAACCGAAGCTTCAGATCGAAGAAACTTGAACTTGCCGTTTGGTCAGGAAGAGTTGATCAAAAAAGTAATGGAGGTAAATCCTAACACTATTGTGGTGATGATTGCCGGAGCGCCTTTCGACATTAAAAATGTGAGCGAAAGTAGCAAAGCTTTGGTATGGAGTTGGTTCAACGGTTCAGAAGGAGGAAATGCTTTGGCAGATGTTTTGGTGGGGAATATTAACCCTTCAGGTAAATTACCTTGGACCATGCCAGTAGCTTTAAAAGATTCTCCTGCACATGCTACTAACAGCTTCCCTGGTGATGATGTGGTAAAATATGAGGAAGGTATTTTAGTCGGTTACCGTTGGTTCGATACTAAAAATGTAGCGCCTCTATACCCGTTCGGCTATGGGTTGTCTTATACAGATTTTTCAATTTCAGGAGTTAAAACCAATGCAGAGGCTTACACGGAAAATGAAACCATTTCAGTAGAAGTAGCTGTAAATAATACCGGTGTAGTTGATGGTAAGGAAGTAGTACAGGTATATGTGTCTAAGCCGGAATCTAAAGTAGAGCGTGCAGCCCAAGAATTGAAAGGCTTTGCCAAAGTAGATGTTAAGGTAGGTGCTTCACAAACAATAAGCGTTCAAATACCTGTAAAAGAATTGGCGTTCTACAATGTAGATACCAAATCATGGGAAGTTGAAAAGGGAAATTACCAAATTCGAGTAGGTAATTCCTCTAGAAATATAGTTGCAGAACAAACAATAATAATTAACTAACATTCAAAAAATAGGTTATGAAAGCAATTAATAGCATTCTAAAAATTACGGCTTTGTTCGTATTAATGATCGGATTTGCGTCATGCAATGAGGATGATGACAATTACGGAAATGGAACATTTTCTGTTGATATCAATGATTTAAATTTTTCTGATTGTGGTGGGCAAGCAACTTTTAATGTAACGGCTTCTCCTTATATTACTTGGGGTGTAAGTTCAGAGGCAGATTGGTTAACTTTTTCGAGCACATCAGGAGCTGGAAATGGAAGCATCATTATTACAGCTCCAGAGATGGGAACCGAGCGTACTGCAGTGGTTACTGTTTATACAGCTGAAACAACTCATGAAATCCAAGTTTTTCAGGAGGGAGCTATTGAAGCAGACCCAAGTGAAATGAGTGATTATACTTCTGTACAATTAACAGAGATTATGGGAGTAGGTTGGAATGTTGGAAATTCCTTGGAATCTATTGGAGGAGAGACTGCTTGGGGTAATCCGGAGATTAACCAAGATTTAATAGATGCTGTAAAGGCTGCGGGTTTTA
Source organism: Mangrovimonas sp. YM274 (assembly GCF_030908385.1). NCBI lineage: Bacteria > Pseudomonadati > Bacteroidota > Flavobacteriia > Flavobacteriales > Flavobacteriaceae > Mangrovimonas > Mangrovimonas sp. YM274. The sequence continues at coordinate 3,236,469 of NZ_CP133091.1, read as the reverse complement.
ATACCGTTAGAATTCCTGTAGCATGGACTAATTACATTGAAGAAGATAATGGTTGTTATACTATTAGTGAAGAAGGACTCACGAGAGTTGAAGAAGTGGTGAACTATGTGCTGTCTAATGATATGTTTGCAATTGTAAATAACCACTGGGATGGAGGTTGGATGCAGCCAACTTATGATCAACAAGCTTTTGTGAATGATAAATTGTCTAAAATTTGGAGACAAATCGCTATGCATTTTAGAGATTATGATTACCATTTGATATTTGCTGGGTCTAATGAGGTAATGGTAGAAGGTGATTATGGAACGCCGACTGAAGAATATTATACGGTTCAAAATAGCTTTAACCAAACTTTTATTTCTGCGGTAAGAGCTACAGGAGGGAGAAATGCTTACCGTTACCTAACGGTTCAAGGCTTCAATACCAATATAGATCACACTGTTAATTTTGCGGTAGTTCCAGAAGATACAGTGGCCAATAGAATGTTGATGGAAGTTCATTATTATGACCCATATCAATTTACTTTGGAAGTAAGTAATGACAATGCTTGGCAGTGGGGAGCAATTGCTACAGATCCTTCAGCAACATCTGGATGGGGTGATGAAGATTGGTTAGAAACCCAATTTGCCAAAATGGAAACAAATTTTGTGAACCAAGGCATTGGGGTTATTTTAGGTGAGTATGGTGCAAGCTATAGAGGCGAAGTAGAAGGGGCTGAAGTGTACAGAGCTTACTATTACCAAAAAACTACAGAATCGGCCTTAAACCATGGCATGGTACCTGTAATTTGGGATAATGGTTACCCCGATAATCACCAAATGGGATTGTTCAATAGGAATACCGGCGAAGAGTACTTCCCAGACATCATTGATGCTGCTATCAATAATTAAACGATAACAATGAATAGCAATAGATTAACAAAGATAAGCATCAGCCTTTTGGTGCTTATCTTTGTGTTTTCAGCATGTAACAACAGTAAAAAGGAACCTCAAAATGAGGAAGCTTCCACGCCTCGCTACGCAGCTAATTGGGATTCCTTGGCAGCCTACCAAGAAGCTCCAGAATGGTTTCGTGAGGCGAAGTTTGGGATTTATGCCCATTGGGGCGTGTTGTCTGTACCGGCATTTGCCAACGATTGGTATCCTAGATTGATGCACGTAGAAGGTAGTGTTGAAAACAAACACCATGTGGAAACTTATGGAGAGCCTTCAGAATTTGGATACCATGATTTTGTGCCCATGTTTAAGGCTGAACAATTTGATGCCGAAGCTTGGGCCGATTTGTTCCAAAAGTCAGGAGCTAAATTCGCTGGAATCGTAGCCGAGCACCATGATGGTTGGTCCAATTGGGACAGTGAAACCAATCCGTGGAATTCTATGGACAAAGGGCCGCGTCGCGATATTGTTGGAGAACTAGGTGAAGCTATCCACGGGAAGGGAATGAAGTTTGTCACCTCGTTCCATAAGGCTAGAAACTTGCAGATTTTTCAACAGGATTCTACAAAATGGTTGGATGACACTTCGTACTTTCCATACAATCCAAAAATGCCAACAGCCTCTAAAGATCCTGAGTTGAGTATTCTATATGGGAACATTGAAAAAGAGGTGTTTTACAGCAATTGGTTGGCAGAATTAAAAGAAGTGATTGACAACTACCATCCGGATTTAATTTATTTTGATGGGAAATTGGATAAAATTCCTGATACCTACAAAGAAGAATTTGCGGCTTATTATATTAATCAATCCTTAGCGCGTAACCAAGAAGTGGTCATTACGCATAAAGAAGGAGAATTACCAAAATCGGTGAGTGTGGAGGACTTTGAAAAAGGGCGTATGAACAAGATTACCGAAGATTATTGGTTAACCGATGAAACCGTGTCTGTAGGCAGTTGGAGTTATACCCATGATTTGGGATTGAAAACTGCCGATGAAATCATTGATTTGTTAGCGGATATTGTGAGTAAAAATGGCGCGATGATGTTGAACGTTTCTCCAATGGAAAACGGAATTATTCCAGAAAACCAACAACAAATTTTATTGACTATTGGGGATTGGCTGAACACCAACGGAGAAGCAATTTATGGATCTTCAACGTGGAAAGTGTTCGGGGAAGGACCAACCAAGCAGGAGAAATCAGGGATGTTTTTGGACAAATTAACTTACATAGCTCAAGATGTGAGGTACACCAAAAAAGGGAATACCATCTATGCCATTGTATTGGGCTGGCCCGGTAATGATACACCGATTACATTGACATCTGTAACGTCAAACGTGCTGGAAGAGGATGGACTTTCTATTGAAAAATTGAGCATTTTAGGATGGCATCAAGATATTCCTTTTTCACTTGAAACCGAAGGCCTGAAATTGATCACACCAAGTCAAACCATCGATGACAAAGCATTTGTAATTAAAATTGAAACTAAAAAATAATAACGGAACATGAAAAAGTTTGTATTGCCTTTTATTTTATTGTTGGGCATTTTTGGTTATGCCAAGGTTGAAATGCCTTTACTGTTTGCAGATGATATGGTCTTGCAACGCAACAAGCCTATTCCTGTTTGGGGGTGGGCTGATGCCAATGAAAAAATAGAGGTCTCATTTAACGGACAAAAAGTTAAAACCAAAGCGGACAAAGATGGAAAATGGTCTTTGGAATTGAAAGCGGAAAAAGCTGGAGGGCCATTCACAATGACTATTAAGGGTAAGAATACCATTCAAATTAAAAACATTTTAGTTGGAGAAGTATGGATTTGCAGCGGGCAGTCCAATATGGAGTTTGCTGTGAGTGGTGTTACCAATGCCGAACAGGAAATGAATGACGCCGACTATCCAAAAATCAGACAGTTTTTGGTAGCTCAGGATATGAGTGCGCAACCAAAATCTCATTTAAAGCAGGGAGCCTGGACCATTTCAAACAAAGAAGATGTCGCCAATTTTACAGCAGTAGGCTTCTTCTTTGCAAAAAAACTGTATCAGGAATTAAATGTTCCTATTGGCTTAATCAATACCACATGGGGTGGTACGTGTGTAGAAACTTGGACTAGTGAAGAGGGACTGGCAAATAGTGATGAATTTAGAAAACTTATGGCTGGTTTGCCAAATCTGGATTTAGAAGGTCTTATTAAAGAACAAAGGGCAGCTATTTCTAAGAAAATTGAAACAATTCAAGGAGGTACGCTAAGTGAAGAGGCTTTGCAAACGGTAATGGAAGAGGGTTTTAATGACAGTAATTGGCCTGTAATGAATATTCCCGGCCTTTGGGAAAACCAACAATTGCCAAATATGGATGGCGTAGTTTGGTTCAGGAAAACATTTACTGTGCCGGAAAACTTGGCAGGCAAGCCTTTTATTTTGCATTTGGCAAAAGTGGATGATGTTGATGTTACTTATGTTAACGGTGTTGAAGTAGGTACTACAGGTCAGTACGATTTAAGCAGAAAGTATTCCGTTGCCAAGGGGATACTTAAGGCAGGTCCTAATGTGATCGCTGTAAAGGTAACCGATTATGTTGGAGGCGGCGGTATTTATGGAGCCGCATCAGATTTGAAATTAACGATTGGAGATACCGATATTTCTTTGGCTGGGCCGTGGAAATTCAATGTTGTGGATGTGCGCTATGAATTTTCACCAAACAATCATCCGTCCTTATTGTACAATGCTATGGTAAACCCTTTGATTCCATATAGTTTTCAAGGTGTTATTTGGTATCAGGGAGAAGCCAATGTGAGCCGTGCAGTTCAGTATAAAACGAGTTTTCCTTTAATGATTAATGATTGGAGAAAACAATGGGGCCAAGGAGAGTTTCCGTTCTATTTTGTACAGTTGTCTAGCTTTAACGAATTCAATGGAAACAGTAATAATGGAAGTCCGTGGGCAGAGTTACGGGAAGCTCAGGCTTACACAGCACAAACCGTTCCCAATACAGCCATGTGTGTGACGACAGATATTGGTATTGCCACGGATATTCACCCCACAAATAAGCAGGATGTAGGTAAGCGTTTGGCTGCAATTGCTATGCACAATGTATATAAAGAGGATGTTGTATGGCAAAGTCCAATTTACAATGCAATGGAAGTTAAAGGAAATCAAGTTGTCGTGAGCTTTGATAATATTGGAAGTGGTTTGATGACGCCCGATAAGTATGGATATGTGAAAGGTTTTGAAGTCGCGGGGAAAGATCAGGAATTTCACTATGCCAAAGCCTTTATAAAAGATAATAAGGTAATTGTTTATTCTGATAAGGTATCTAGTCCAATTGCCGTAAGATTTGGTTGGGCAGATGATGCGGGAGATTGTAATTTATATAACGAAGAAGGGTTTCCGGCTTCTCCTTTTAGATCGGATACTTGGAAAACCATTACCGCAGAAGGTGCTTATGAAGTAATGAATTAAGGTTTTATCAATTCCTAAGAGTAAATTAATTTAGAACCCACTTGAATAGATTTTTAAGTGGGTTTTTTTATTGCCAAAGGTAGAACTCAAGCTTTAATGTAATATTTTAATAGGATCTTTCGACATATCTCTTGGTAAATGTTGAAAGGTATTTACCTCTATATTAGAGGCTTTTCTGTATACGCTTAAGCGCAATAAGTATCTGTAAATCAGTAAATTGTAATATAAGTATCGTTAATTTGTATTTTGTCGTTTTTTTTGTCAAATAGGAGGTATTAATTTTAAATACACCTCAAATTTCGGTATCTTTAGAGGTACCTCCTTTAGATATAGTACAGACTTCTTAAGCACAGATTAATAGCACCGAAGATTGATAGCGTATTTATCTTCATGAACTGAGTATTGGTTCCTTTTAATCACTCATAGGCTATGAAAAAATTTTGCTTTTTATTAATGTTTTTGTCTGTATGTTCTTTATTAAGTCAAAACTTGCACGACGATGCCAATGCAGCTTCTATATTGAACGAAGCAAATGCAACTACTGGCTGGAATGGTAATGGAAATATTACATCTACTGCAGATAATCCCTTTTCAGGAAACTTTGCTGTAAGTATTGCGGCTACAACTACAAACGGTTCAGGGAAGGAAGGAAATTATGCCTTCAATGCTATTGTAGGGGAAACGTATCAAATTAGTATATGGGCGCGTTTAGGACCAACGAGTTTTCAACCTGCATTTGCAAATTGGTTTGGTTTAAATGGGTTTGCTACAACACTTGTGACAACGGCCAATTGGACAGAATATACTTGGACTGTAGTAGCTACCAATGCAAACCCTATTATAAGAATATATGCAGCTCCTTGGTCTGGAGCCGAAGTTGGGAATTCTGTAGTGATAGATAATGTTAGTATACTATTAGTTGATAATGAAAATCCCTCGGTTCCTTTGGGGTTAAATGCTACAAATCTTGGTGAAACTGGTGTTACTATTAATTGGACTGCCGCAACAGATAATATTGGTGTTGTTGATTATGAAGTGTTTCAAGATGGGCAAAGTGTTGGTTTTAGCGGGGGCGGACTTAGTTTTGATGTTACCGGTTTGAACTCTGATACATCTTATGATTTTACGGTTGTGGCCGTTGATGGATTTGGAAATTCTTCAGCGGAAAGTGCTGTTTTGCAAATTACGACATTAAGCCCAACAGACACCGAAGCGCCATCCGTACCTACGGGATTGAATACTACAAACCTTACTGAAACAGGAGTAACCCTAAATTGGTTGGCTTCCACAGACAATGTGGGTGTTGTGGATTATGAAGTGTTCCAAGATGGCAACAGTCTTGGATTCACTGGAGGTACTCTGACTTTTGATATAACGGGACTGACGGCAGCGACTTCCTATAATTTTACGGTAACGGCTTTGGATGCAGCTACTAATGCCTCATTGCTAAGTGCACCGTTGGAAGTCACGACTTTAGCGCCTCCCGACACCGAAGCGCCATCCGTACCTACGGGATTGAATGCTACAAATCTTACCGAAACGGGAGTAACTCTAAATTGGTTGGCTTCCACAGACAATGTGGGTGTTGTGGATTATGAAGTGTTCCAAGATGGCAACAGCCTTGGTTTCAGTGGAGGTACTCTGACTTTTGATATAACGGGGCTGACGGCAGCGACTTCCTATAATTTTACGGTAACGGCTTTGGATGCAGCTACTAATGCTTCATTGCCAAGTGCGCCATTGGAAGTCACGACTTTAACACCTCCCGACACCGAAGCGCCATCCGTACCTACGGGATTGAATGCTATAAATCTTACCGAAACGGGAGTAACTCTAAATTGGTTGGCTTCCACAGACAATGTGGATGTTGTGGATTATGAAGTGTTCCAAGATGGCAACAGCCTTGGTTTCAGTGGAGGTGCTCTGACTTTTGATATAACGGGACTGACGGCAGCGACTTCCTATAATTTTACGGTGACGGCTTTGGATGCCGCGACTAATGTTTCATTGCCAAGTACAGCGTTGGAGGTCACTACTCTGACACCTCCCGACACCGAAGCGCCATCCGCACCTACGGGATTGAATGCTACAAACCTTACCGAAACAGGCTTTATCCTAAATTGGTTGGCTTCTACAGACAATGTGGGCGTTGTGGATTATGAAGTGTTTCAAGATGGCAACAGCCTTGGTTTCAGTGGAGGTACTCTGACTTTTGATATAACGGGACTGACGGCAGCGACCACTTATAATTTTACGGTGACAGCTTTGGATGCCGCCACTAATGTTTCATTGCCAAGTACAGCTTTGGAGGTCACTACTCTGACGCCGCCTCCAGATGAGGAAGCACCAAGTGTACCTTTGGGGTTGAACGCTACAAACATAACTCAAACGGGAGCTACTCTTAATTGGCAGGCTTCCACTGATAATGTTGGAGTTGTAGACTATCAGATATTTCAAGATGGGAATTTAATCGGAACAAGTGGTGGAGCTCTCACGTTGGGGGTCACAGGACTGTCTTCGGATACAACTTACAGTTTTACAGTAAGTGCTGTGGATGCCGCAAGTAATGTTTCGGCTCAAAGTACAGCTTTACCAGTAACCACCTTAAATGCTCCAGATATAGAAGCACCAAGCATTCCAACCGGACTGTCGGCAACCAATGTTTCGGATACAGGGGTAACCTTGAATTGGGAGGCTTCAACAGATAATGTTGGTGTTGTAGACTATGAAGTATTCCAGGATGGGGTAAGTATCGGGCTGAGTGAAGGAGCGTTAAGTTTTGGGATTATTGGGCTAACACCAGAAACGACCTATGACTTTACTGTGAGTGCCATTGATGCTTCGGATAATGCTTCCAACCAAAGTGCCATTTTACAGGTAACCACCTTAAGTCCACCAGATACGGAGGCACCAAGTATTCCAACCGGATTGTCGGCAACAAATGTCTCCGATACAGGGGTAACCTTGAATTGGGAAGCATCTACGGATAATGTTGGTGTTGTAGATTATGAAGTATTCCAGGATGGGGTAAGTATCGGGCTGAGTGAAGGAGCGTTGAGTTTTGGGATTATTGGTCTAACACCAGAAACGACCTATGACTTTACTATGAGTGCCATTGATGCTTCGGATAATGCTTCCAACCAAAGTGCCATTTTACAGGTAACCACCTTAAGTCCACCAGATACGGAGGCACCAAGTATTCCAACCGGATTGTCGGCAACCAATGTCTCCGATACAGGGTTAACCTTAAATTGGCTGGCTTCGACAGATAATGTTGGAGTTGTAGACTATGAAGTATTCCAGGATGGGGTAAGTATCGGGCTGAGTGAGGGAGCGTTGAGTTTTGGGATTACTGGGCTAACACCAGAAACGACTTATGACTTTACTGTGAGTGCCATTGATGCTTCGGATAATGCTTCCAACCAAAGTCCCATTTTACAGGTGAATACCTTAAGTCCTCCGGATACAGAGGCACCAACCATTCCAACCGGATTGTCGGCAACCAATGTCTCCGATACAGGGTTAACCTTAAATTGGCTGGCTTCGACAGATAATGTTGGTGTTGTAGACTATGAAGTATTCCAGAATGGGGTAAGTATCGGGCTGAGTGAAGGAGCGTTGAGTTTTGGGATTATTGGGCTAACACCAGAAACGACCTATGACTTTACTGTGAGTGCCATTGATGCTTCTGATAATGCTTCCAACCAAAGTGCCATTTTACAGGTAACCACCTTAAGTCCACCAGATACGGAGGCACCAAGTATTCCAACCGGATTGTCGGCAACAAATGTCTCCGATACAGGATTAACCTTGAATTGGGAGGCTTCAACAGATAATGTTGGCGTTGTGGATTATGAAGTGTTTCAAAACGGACAAAGTATTGGCTTTAGTGCTGGGGCTCTAACTTTTAATGTCTCAGGGCTTAGTGGAAACACAACTTATAATTTTAACCTTACGGCCATAGATGCTTCTGATAATGTATCTAATCAAAGCGCAGTGTTACAGGTTACCACTTTGGTTCCGCCAGATACGGAGGCGCCAAGTGTGCCAACAGGCCTTTTAGCTACCAATGTTACGGATACAGCGTTAATATTGAATTGGGGAGCGTCTACAGATAATGTTGGTGTTGTGGATTATGAAATTTTTCAAGACGGGCAAAGTATAGGTTTTAGTGCTGGAGTGATAACCTTTGTAGTAACGGGTTTGACAGCTGAAACCTCCTATGGTTTTTCAGTAGCGGCTATTGATGCTGCAGATAATAGTTCAAATCCAAGCACGGTATTGAATGTTACTACTACTTCAGGGATTGTTGATTATACATCCATAAATGCTAATCTGGATACGGTAGATTGGACTGGTAGAGATTTGTTTGCTACCAGAAATATTGGAATTGGAACCACCAATACTCAAGGTTATAGGTTAGCTGTGGCTGGTAATATGATAGCAGAAGAAGTTAGGGTTGCCTTACAAGCGTCATGGCCAGATTATGTTTTTGATAGTTCGTACCGTTTGCCTTCCCTTTTAGAGGTTGAAACACATATAGAGGAGAACGGCCATTTGATAAATGTACCAAGTGCAAGTGAAGTTGAGCAACAAGGAATTGGTTTGGGAGAAATGAATGCTATTCTGTTACAGAAAATTGAAGAATTGACACTTTATATTATTCAACAGGAGAAAAGAATTCAAGAATTGGAGAAAACTGTTAAAAGGTTTGAAAATTAACGTTTTACATGAGTGTTCGATTGAAAATATCATTAATTTTATGGTGCTTAGTGTTCCAGAGTTCTTGGAGCCAAAGTATTCGTAAAAACTATCAAGAAATGACGCAGTACGAAAGAGATGAATTAGTAAATGCGTTTTACGAACTTCGTAATGGCCCTGATCTAGTAGCAGATTTGGCTCAGTTTCATTCGGATTTTTTCAATTTTGATAGTGCTTCAGATCCTACTCAACTGGATATTCATTTTAATCTTCCTGATGAACCGGAACGTCAAATTTTCTTTGCTTGGCATAGATATCAAATGTTTGAAATGGAACAGGCCATGCAGGAATTAAACCCGGATATAAGTATTCCTTGGTGGGATTCCTCCGAAGATCAATCTATATTTTCTCCTGTATGGGATGAAGATTTTATGGGGTCATTTGATGCTGCTTGGTTATTGAATCGTACTTATGAGGATAATGATATAAATTTATTGCCTACCCCTCAAGAAGTCTCTACAGTACAAGCGGTACAGGATTTTTTGGAGTATGCTAACTCAATGGAAAGGGGGCGTGTGCATGCCGGTGCCCATAGATGGGTAGGAGGGGCTATGCCAACAACTTTATCGCCAAGAGATCCTATATTTTACCTGCATCATACTTTTATTGATAAATTATGGGATGATTGGGAAACTGCTAATCCTGGAGGATCTTCGCATATCATTACATCCATGATTCGTTATGATGGCACCTATGTCTTTAATGGGGAAGTATTGCCTTTGGTAGACCCAGATGATATTACAGATAGTAATGTGTTGGGCGTTTTTTATGCAGAAAACCAATTAGCCAGTCTCTCAGATTATACAGTGTCCAATTCTCATCATAGCATAGAAAATTTCTACTATCAATTCATTATAGATGTTGGAGATAACTTTGTAGTGCCTTCCAATACCAATTGTCAGGTAACCTCCATAAATGAAATAAATCTATTGCCTGGTTTTACGGCGCAATCGGGGAGTTCTTTTGTAGCGAGGATTGATACGGGAAATCAAGCGTCAAGGTTGGACAATACAAGTTTGTTAGCTTCCAGAATCAATAATCCAAATCCGTTTGAATATGACCCCGCTATTTTAGATAAGAATGCCTATAACCCAACCGATCCAAATTTTGAAGCTGCCATTTCAGTTTCGCCGAATCCTTTCGATACATTTTTAGATCTAAAAATTGAAGAATCGAATAGACAAGGTATGGATGAGGTTGTGATATATGACATTTCTGGACGTATTGTGTTGCAAAAATATTTTGACGAGACTAACCAATATCAACTGGAGGATTTAAATTATTTGCTTGGAGGTGTTTATATAATAGAGATTTTAAATGGCAACAGATTGGTGTTAAGGAAAAAAATTGTCAAGGAGTGATTTCAGTTTGGAGTGACTAGGTTTTTACAGGAAATTAAATTTTAGGGGGATGTTAGAACTGTTTAGGAGAAAAGTGTTTTGGTGTGTTGACTTTTTAAAAGGCAAGCATATAAAAAATCAATATACAGAGGTTAAAGAGATTTTGAGCAATCTCAATTCCATAAACTCAAGGCAAAAGCAAAAGGAGAATTTAGACGCTATTTTGAAGCACGCTGTATCTTCTACACAATTTTATAGTTCGTATAAAGGTTTTAAAGACCTCTCAGATTTTCCAATTATTGATAAAAACATCATTGTTAATTATTACGATGATTTTAAATCAGTAAAGTACCTGGATCAGGAAAATTTTTCGGCCTATACAAGTGGTTCTACCGGCACCCCGTTTAAAGTGTATCAAAACCTAAACAAAAAGTACAGGAACACAGCAGATGTTATTTACTTCGCAGAGCAAGCAGGGTTTAATGTTGGTGATAAATTGTTTTACATAAGGCACTGGGACCAATACAACAGCAAATCCCCATTCGAAGCTTGGAAACGACATATTTATATGCATCCCGTTTCTAAGTTAACTCAAAATGACATTAAAGGTCTGTTGCATGAAATTGAAAGTAACAGTTCACGGAAAGGAATAGTATCCTATGCCTCTGCATTGGACGAGATACGGGATTACATTTTGAAATCGGGTAAGGAAGTTTCCAATGACTGCGGAGTACAATCTATAATTGCTGTAGGGGAAAAATTAAATCAAGAAACGAAGGAAGTTATCGAAAACTATTTTGGGGTAAAGGTTGTTTCTCGATACTCCAATGTAGAAAATGGAATTATCGCCCAACAATTGTTGGGCGATAGCAACAGATTTTACATTAATTGGGCCAGTTATTATGTGGAAATTTTAAAATTGAACAGTACGGAACCTGTTGAAAGAGGTGAGCTAGGTAGAATCGTAGTGACGGATTTATTTAATGAATGTATGCCAATGATTCGTTATGATACTGGGGATATTGGGATGATGGATTATGAAGACGAAACTCATAATGAATATCCTGTGTTAATGAAGATCGAGGGGCGAAAAATGGATATGATTTACGACTCTAACGGTAATTTTATTTCTTCTTATGCTGTTTATAATATCTTAAAGTATCCTCATATAAAACAGTATCAATTTATTCAGGAGGGGGATAAAAAATATTTGTTTAAATTAAATGTGGATAAGGCCTTTAATTCTGAGGAAGATATTAAAGAGGAATTCTTAAAGTTGTTGGGAGCAGATTCAGAGATTGAGTTTGAATATGTTAATGAAATACCATTACTGTCCTCTGGAAAAAGAAAATTTGTAGTAAACAAAAGTAAGAAATCAGGAAGGGATAAAGGAATGGCAACTATTTAACAACCTAAGAAAAATTGTTAGCATGAAGCAAAATCGATTGGCTGTATTCTTAAAAGATAAAAACAAAAAGCCCCCTTTAAAGATAATTAAAGAATGTACCGTACTACTTTTCCAAAAACGGGAAATTCCGTTTTACTATTTTAAATACTTATATCGAAAAAATGTAGTCAATTATCAAGACTATATTGGCACTAAGGAGGCCAATAGAATAAAATATAGGGACACATTCCACAAAGAGGAGTATTTGACGATAATATCTAATAAGTTAAATTTTTCACTGTTTTGTAAACAAAACGATTTGCCAGTTCCAGGCCTGGTTAGTCATAATTTTGAATCCCATTTTTTTTATAAAAAACAACTTCATAGTGTAGAAAATTTGAAGGGGTTAATGGAGTTTTTTAAGATGGTTTTTAAGGATTCTGGGCAATCAGTACTTTTCCTTAAGCCAATTTCTCTTTATGGAGGAACAGGGTGTTATAGAATTTCAAAAGATACCTTGGAAGAAGATTTGAGTAACAATAAGGAGTTTCTTTTAAAGAATTGTTGCATTCATGAAGAAGTAGTAGTGCAGCATGAGGAAGTAAATAAAATTCATCCCAATTGTGTGAATACGATTAGGGTGGAAACCTTTATTGATAAACAGAATCAAATTCACATATTATCCGCTTTTATGCGCTTTGGAGTGGGGAGTGGTTTTGTGGATAATGCCCATGCCGGTGGCTTTTATGTTGGGATAGATCTGGAAAAAGGGACCTTAAGGGAGGTAGGACATCAATATATGGAGTATGGAGGAGCTGAATATAAGGAGCATCCTGATTCTGGTTTTGTATTTAAGGGGTATACAATTCCTTTTTTTGAGGAGGTTAAAGATTTAGTTATTCGGGCTGTTAAGTGTTTGCCTGATCGCTATATTGGCTGGGATATTGCAATTTCCAAGAATGGCCCAGTTATTATAGAAGCTAATGAGTATCCTTCTATTTTTATGGCAGATATAGCCTATGGTGGCTATTTAAAGCATCCCTTGTATCGAGGTATTTTAGAAGAAGTAAGGTAATGATAAAACAAAAAAGCCGAAGACAACGTCTTCGGCTTTTTTGTTTTATTTGATGTGTATATTACATCATGCCTGGCATTCCGCCACCTCCCATTGGAGGCATTGCAGGAGCATCTTCTTTAATGTCGATTAACGCACATTCGGTAGTCAAGATCATTCCAGATACAGAAGCCGCATTTTCAAGAGCAATACGGGTTACTTTCTTAGGATCGATAATACCTGCCTTTAGCATGTCTACATAGGTCTCAGATTTAGCGTCGTAACCAAAGTCTTTTTCGCCTTCTTTTACTTTGGCAACAACAACGCTTCCTTCTCCTCCTGCATTTTCAACGATAGTACGTAAAGGAGCTTCGATAGCGCGTGCTACAATTTGAATTCCGGTAACTTCATCTAAATTTTCAGTAGTAATGCTCTCAAGTACAGCTTTGGCTCTTACCAAGGCTACACCACCACCAGCTACGATACCTTCTTCAACAGCTGCTCTTGTAGCGTGCAATGCATCATCAACTCTATCTTTTTTCTCTTTCATTTCAACCTCACTTGCAGCACCAACGTAAAGTACAGCTACACCACCAGCTAATTTAGCCAAGCGCTCTTGTAGTTTTTCTTTATCGTAGTCTGAAGTTGTTGTTTCAATTTGAGCCTTAATTTGGTTTACTCTAGCTTTGATGTCATCAGCACTTCCAGAACCGTTTACAATTGTTGTATTGTCCTTGTCGATAGTTACAGTTTCAGCAGTTCCTAACATGCTTAGGTCGGCATTTTCAAGAGAGAATCCTCTTTCTTCTGAAATTACGACACCACCAGTAAGGATTGCGATGTCTTCCAACATTGCTTTACGACGGTCACCAAATCCAGGCGCTTTAACAGCAGCAATCTTTAAACCGCCACGAAGTTTGTTTACTACCAAAGTAGCCAAGGCTTGACCTTCAACATCTTCAGCAATGATTAACAATGGGCGTCCAGATTGTGCTACAGGCTCTAATATTGGAAGGATTTCCTGTAAGTTAGAAATCTTTTTGTCGAATAATAAAATGTATGGATTTTCTAAATCGGCAATCATTTTGTCGGCATCGGTTACAAAGTAAGGAGATAAGTAACCTCTGTCAAATTGCATTCCTTCAACAACGTCTACATAAGTATCGGTTCCTTTAGCTTCTTCAACAGTAATAACACCTTCTTTTCCTACTTTAGAAAAGGCTTGGGCAATTAAATCACCAATGGTGTCATCGTTGTTTGCTGAAATGGCAGCAACTTGCTTGATTTTTTCAGAAGAGTTTCCTACTTCTTGCGATTGTTTAGTTAAGTCAGCAGTGATGGCTTCAACAGCTTTATCGATACCGCGCTTTAAATCCATTGGGTTGGCACCGGCAGCAACGTTTTTCAAACCTTCTTTAACAATTGCTTGTGCTAACACAGTAGCAGTAGTCGTACCATCACCTGCCAGATCATTAGTTTTGGACGCAACCTCTTTTACCATTTGTGCCCCCATGTTTTCAAGCTCGTCTTCAAGCTCTACTTCTTTAGCTACACTAACTCCATCTTTAGTTACTTGAGGCGCTCCAAAAGAGCGACTAATGATGACATTACGACCTTTTGGTCCTAAAGTTACTTTAACTGCATTGGCCAATGCATCTACACCGCGTTTTAAACCGTCACGTGCTTCTATATCGAATTTTATATCTTTTGCCATAATAAATTCTTTTAAAATTTAAATTGAAATATTTTTAAACGTTAAACTCATTGAGAGCTTTATTGGTAGGGTTTGTATGGGAGTTAGACAATTGCAAGAATGTCACTTTCTCTCATAATCAAATAATCTTTACCTTCCAATTTTAGCTCAGTACCGGCGTATTTTCCGTAAAGTACCATCTCACCAACTTGTACAGTCATAGGTTCGTCTTTGGTTCCGTTACCTACAGCAATAACTTTTCCTTTTTGAGGTTTTTCCTTGGCAGTGTCAGGGATAATGATTCCTGAAGCTGTTTTAGTTTCTGCTTCTACAGGCTCAATAAGAACTCTGTCTGCTAATGGTTTAATGTTTAATCCCATTGGTAATATATTTTTATGATTAATTAAACTTGTTTTGAATTGGAAGAAGCCAAAAATGTGCCAATTGAAAGTGACTGACAAACTTTCAGTAACAAAAAATGCCAACCGAAGCGGTTGGCATTTTTTTATGAATTTATAGATTCAATTAGTTTGTTGAATCGTTGCTTACAGCATTAGTTTCTTGAGTGTCTGCTGGTGTTGTAGTAGCTGGAGTGTTTTGAACTGGTTGCTCAACAGAAGCGTCACTGTCAAGAGCTTTGGATTCTGTAACTCCATTGCCACCACCAATGGCTATATTTGATAATAATATAAGTGCCAATAGCACGGTTGCTAGGCCCCAAGTACTTTTGTCTAAAAAGTCGGTAGTTTTTTTAACACCTCCCAATTGTTGGGTACCCCCACCTCCAAAAGAAGAAGATAATCCGCCTCCTTTAGGATTTTGAACCATAATCACTACTACCAACAAAAATGCGATAAGCACTATAAGGACTAAAAATATTGTAAACATGCTTCTTATTCTTTAGTATTATTTTCTTGTAATTTTTTAACTGCTTTAATTTGGTCTGCAAAGAAACCACTTTTTTCTGGATATTTCAAACTTAAAATTTTATAAGATTGAATTGCCTTGTCATAATTTTTTTGTTCCAAATAAATTCGGGCCAAAGTTTCGGTCATTAAACCATCATTTTGGTTGTCATCCTTACTGGTATTAAGCTTAGGACTAGGGGGAGCCTCTTTTGAAGGGACAATTTTAGGGTTACTGCTCAAAAATTTATCAATAAGATCCAATTTGCTATCCATAGGCCTTGATTTGGGTTTTGGCTCTGGATCTTCTTGAGTGCTTTGGAGTTCAGGAGTTGTTTCTTTTTCTTCTTCGAAATCGTTTCTTTCTATAGGCTTAAAGCTGGTTATTTTAAGCCATTCCGAAAAGGAGTGGGTTTCATTTTTTTCGAAATCTAAAGGTTTGCCAATTTGTAGCTGTTCTTCTGGAGTTTGCTCAATATTCTCTGTGTCAATAGCTATAATTGGTAACCCTTTTTCTTCTGAAGTATTACTATGGTTATCTTCAAAGTCCTTTCCATTTCTTTTTTCTTCGAATAGGAAAGGGTCAAGTACGCCCTCTGTGTCTTTGATGTGCTGCTTAAGAGCATCGTCAATTAGTACACTTTTATTTATTGAAATATCACTTTCTTCATGGACATCCAATTGCTTGATGTGCTCTGAATTATGTTTGATTTGAAGTGAAATCTCATTTTGATTAAAAGCTTCAGATGTTATGTAATCAAAAAGAATACTGCGGTCTGTGGTATAGGCCGCTGTGGTTTTTAGCTCTTGGTTGTATCTAAAGCTTTCCGTGTGTTTAAGCCCTTTTAAATGCAATGCCCGGGCTGCTTGAAAATAAGGATATTCTTTAATTACAGCAGTGATGTCATTCAGTTGTTCTGGAGTGAATTCCTGAGGGTGTTGAAGTAGATATGTAATGTCCTGCAGTTGCATGGGCCGATTTAAATTACCATTTTGCTAATGTAGCATTAAAAATGTCTTGTGTCAACCTTTCAAAAATTTCTGCAAATGCTGTGTCTTTTTGACTTCCGATCAATTGGGCTGCTGCAGGGTAATCATAGAAAAACGAAAAGCGTTGTTCAAGGTCTTCTTCTGGGTGAATTCTATCATAAAAACGAACATTAACACTTATGGTTAATCTGTTTTGTGCAGCTCTGTTATCTGATGTGGCTGTTGTTGGAGAAATACGATATTCGGTTATTTCACCCTCGTACACCAAATCGCCACCAGAGTTGACCAAGTTCAAACTAGTCTGATTTATTATTAAGTCCTGCAGGGCAAGGGTAAAGTCTCTATCTAAGCCTGGTTCTACCAAAGCGGCATTATTTTGGAAATAATTTACTTGAAAAGTTTCTATTCCGGCAAGAGTTTGAACACCTGTAAAGCTATAATTAACTTTACAAGAAACCATTACTAATGAAAGGGCACATAAAAGAAAGTAGGTCAAAAATCTCATTATAGATCGTATTGTTTTATTTTGCGGTACAAGGTGCGTTCGCTAATACCCAATTCCGCGGCGGCCAATTTACGTTTTCCTTGATGACGTTCAAGGGATTTTTTTATCAATTCCAATTCCTTGTCCTGTAATGATAAGGTTTCTTCTTCATCAATTTCTTCCGCAAAATGGTATTTGTCCATTGGAGTTTCAGGAACATCAATAGGTTCGTGGGTTTTCTCCGGAATAGACAATACTTCCAAATCTTCTATGTCACTAATATCATTTTCATCTGTTTCAGCATTCCCATAAATTTTGGAAATCAAACCTTCATGATCCTTTTGAATGTCCTTGACATTGCCATTTTTCATAAGCTCCATGGTCAATTTTTTCAAATCGTTCAAGTCGCTTTTCATGTCAAACAGGACTTTGTACAAGATTTCGCGTTCACTGCTAAAATCGCTCTCTGATTTTGTTGTATTGATTACCGCAGGAAGATTGCTACCACCACTGGGTAAATAATGTTGCAAGGCTTCGGCATTTAAGGTTCTATTATGTTCCAACACAGAAGCTTGTTCTGCAACGTTGCGTAATTGGCGAATATTGCCATTCCACCTGTATTTTAATAATAAATTAACGGCATCATCCGTAAGCTTTACGGTAGGCATTTTGTATTTAAGTGCAAAATCACTGGCAAATTTTCTGAATAACAAATGAATGTCATCCTTGCGTTCGCGAAGTGGCGGAATATTAATTTCAATGGTGCTTAAACGGTAGTAAAGATCCTCACGGAATTTTTCCTTTTTGATGGCCTCAAACATATTTACGTTGGTAGCGGCTACAATGCGTACGTTGGTTTTTTGGACCTTACTGGATCCTACCTTAATAAACTCACCATTTTCCAAAACACGTAATAAACGCACTTGAGTGGTCAAAGGCAGTTCTCCAACTTCATCAAGAAATATGGTTCCGCCATCGGCTACTTCAAAATAGCCGCTACGGGTTTGGGTGGCTCCGGTGAAGGCACCCTTTTCGTGCCCAAATAATTCACTGTCAATAGTCCCTTCTGGAATGGCACCACAGTTAACAGCTATGTACTTTCCATGCTTTCTGTGTGAAAGCTGATGGATGATTTTCGGAATACTCTCTTTTCCAACACCACTCTCCCCCGTAACCAATACCGAAATGTCCGTAGGGGCAACCTGTATGGCTTTTTCAATGGCACGATTAAGTTTGGGGTCGTTACCAATGATTCCGAATCGTTGTTTAATGGCTTGTACTGATTCCATAGTATTCTTAACTATTATAGAGAAGGGAAACCCCGGTTAAAATTTGGCAGTTTCCTTTTTATATTGTCTTTAATTATTTTCTGAATAGCCCACAGCTTCACCAATTAAAGTAGCCGAAGTACATTCAGTAATCTTTACATTAACAAAATCTCCCACTTTGTAGTTTTCCTTAGGGAAAACCACCACCGTGTTTTGACTATTTCTTCCGGACCAATGCGCGTCGGATCTTTTGGATTCTTTCTCAATCAACACTTCCTCAACTTTACCAAGATGTTGCTCGGTGCGGTACAAGGCATGTTTTTGTTGAAGTACTATGATTTCTTCCAAACGGCGTTTTTTAGTTTCGGCAGGAACGTCATCTTCCATTTTGCGTTCTGCCAAAGTTCCTGGTCTTTCAGAATATGCAAACATAAATCCGAAGTCGTATTTTACATATTCCATCAAACTCAAGGTGTCTTGGTGATCTTCTTCAGTTTCGGTTGGGAAACCAGAAATCATGTCTTGAGAAATGGCACAGTCTGGAATGAGTCTTTTGATGTTGTCAATCAATTCAAAATATTCTTCACGCGTATGCTGACGGTTCATTTCCTTCAATATACGGTTACTTCCACTCTGTATCGGTAAATGGATGTAATTACAGATGTTATTGTGTTTGGCCATGGCTTCAATCACATCCAAAGTCATGTCTTGAGGGTTGGATGTTGAAAAACGGAAACGCATTTTTGGTTGTGCCGTGGCGCACATTTCCAAAAGGTTTGCAAAGTTAACTGCCGTAGCTTTTTGTATGTCTGAAGCCTTTTCGAAATCTTTTTTAAGTCCACCTCCATACCAAAGGTAACTGTCTACATTTTGTCCCAAAAGGGTCACTTCTTTATAGCCTTTACTCCAAAGATCATTGATTTCTTCCATAATACTCTGTGGGTCACGACTACGTTCACGACCACGTGTAAAAGGAACGACACAGAAGGTACACATATTGTCGCAACCTCTTGTAATGGATACAAAAGCAGTAACACCGTTGGAGTTTAAACGCACAGGAGAAATATCGCCATAGGTTTCTTCTTTGGAAAGAATCACGTTTACGGCGTTTCTTCCTTCGTCCACTTCGGCAACAAGGTTAGGCAGGTCTTTGTAGGCATCTGGACCTACAACAAGGTCTACAATTTTTTCTTCCTCTAGGAATTTACTTTTCAAGCGTTCTGCCATGCAGCCCAACACACCAACTTTCATGTTGGGGTTGATTTTTTTTACGGCATTATATTTTTCCAAACGTTTACGTACCGTTTGTTCTGCTTTGTCTCTAATGGAGCAGGTATTCACCAAAACCAAATCGGCATCTTCAAGGTTTTGGGTAGTGTTAAATCCGTTTTCAGAAAGAATCGAGGCTACAATCTCACTGTCGCTAAAATTCATTTGGCAGCCATAACTTTCAATGAAAAGTTTTCGTTGGTTACCTTCCTTTTGTTCTAAAACAAGGCTTTGGCCCTGCTTGTTCTCTTCTATAATCTTTTCCATATATAATACTGAAGCGTTCCGTGTTCAATAAGTGTGCAAAGATACGATTTATTTGTGATCTATGACAAGTTGACAGTATTATTGTTGATTTTAATATGTTAATAATATGGCTTACTTTTAACAGGTAACCAATTAATTAAATATGACTTTTTCAGAACTTCAATCTAGAATTAATGCTGCCGAACCTTTGGATTTTGGCACTATCTTTAGTAATTGTATCGAACTTTTTAAAAAAGTTTGGGTACAAGGTCTTATCATGATTTTGATAACCATTGCCATGTTGGCGCCCTTCTACATTATAATGTATTTGCCAATGGTGGCTATGGGTATATGGAATCCGGAAGCATTACAAAATGATCATGTAAACCCAATTTTGATGATTCCTTTTGTTGTGTTTATGTTGCTGTTTGCTTTTTTTGCCATGGTCATTGCTTTTGGGCTTAAGGCGTCCTTTTACCGTATTTGTAAAGCGAAAGATCTTGACCTAGTTGAGGGATGATTACTTCTATTATTTAAAAAAACCACATTTGGTAAAAGTAGTGAAGCTAGCACTAATTAGTTATGGGATTTCCCTGTTGGCTGCCATGCTATGCGTATTACCTATATTTTATGTCATTGTACCAATAGCTTTAATGAATGTTGTTTTTGCGTTTAATCCAGAGATGGCTGTTGGAGATATCGTGAAGTCTAGTTTTAACTTGGGAAATAAAAAGTGGCTTATCACCTTTGGCTTGATTATTATATCTGGGTTGTTTGCCGAAGTTATAGGGTTGATACTTTGTGGGGTTGGACTTTTTATAACCGCTTCATTTTCGTACTTGCCCGCTTACTATATATATAAGGACAGTGTTGGTTTTGAACCTCACGAATTACCTTTGAAATAGCTCTTTTTCATTCGTTTTAAATAGAGTTGTAAAAGTCTGAATTTTTTCAGGCTTTTTTTATTAATCGATAAAAATTGCACAATATCTGGGGGTTAAAAAATATTAAATTAGGAGGATATATTTTTTTTGGTATACATTTGTAGCCTTAAAATAAGAAAAATGGCAAAGAATTTAGTAATAGTTGAGTCCCCGGCGAAGGCAAAAACCATCGAGAAATTCCTTGGAAAGGATTTTAAGGTGGAGTCTAGTTTTGGACATATTGCAGATTTGCCTTCAAAAGAATTGGGGGTAGATGTTGATGGCGATTTTAAGCCAAAATATCTAGTGTCCAAGGACAAGAGAGATGTTGTTAAAAAACTGAAGACCTTAGCTGGAAAAGCAGAAACTATCTGGTTGGCGAGTGATGAGGATCGTGAGGGGGAGGCCATTGCATGGCACTTAGCTGAGACTTTAAAATTGGATAAAGCCAAGACCAAACGTATCGTATTTCATGAGATTACCAAGACGGCTATTCAAAAGGCAATTGAAAATCCTAGAGGTATAGATTACGATTTGGTAGATGCGCAACAAGCACGTCGTGTTTTGGATAGGATTGTTGGCTATGAGTTGTCTCCAGTATTATGGCGAAAGGTGAAGGGAGGTCTTTCGGCAGGAAGAGTGCAATCGGTGTCTGTTAGATTGATTGTGGAGCGCGAACGCGACATCCAAAACTTTACAGCGGAAGCCTCTTTTAGAATTGATGCCGAGTTTTCAAATGAAGACGGGCAAGTGTTCAAGGCGAAACTTCCAAAGAACTTTAGCACAAAAGAAGAGGCCTATGCCTTTTTGGAAGCCAATGCCAAAGCAGAGTTTAAAGTAGCCGATCTAGAGAAAAAGCCGGCCAAAAAATCTCCGGCGGCACCGTTTACCACGTCTACTTTACAACAGGAAGCTGCTCGTAAATTGTATTTTTCGGTAAGTAAAACCATGACCTTGGCGCAACGTTTGTATGAGTCGGGATTGATTACTTATATGAGAACGGATAGTGTTAACTTATCTGATGAGGCAAGAGCTGGTGCGCAAGCAGAAATTAATTCAGCTTACGGATCAGACTATAGTCAGCCACGAAATTATAAAGGAAAAGCTAAGGGGGCGCAAGAGGCTCACGAGGCTATTCGTCCTACCGATTTTTCTCGTCATTCCATAAATGTTGACAGAGATCAAGATCGTTTATATGATTTAATTTGGAAACGAGCCATTGCTTCGCAAATGAGTGAAGCCAAGTTGGAGCGTACTAATGTAAAGATTAGTTCATCGACCGATAGTCATGTGTTTACGGCTAATGGAGAGGTGATTACTTTTGATGGTTTCCTTAAAGTATATTTGGAAGGAACCGATGATGAAGATGTAGAGCAAGAAGGAATGTTGCCTGCGCTTAAGGTTAACGAAATACTCCTTAATAATTATATCACCGCAACCGAACGGTATACTAGACCGCCTGCCCGTTATACCGAAGCTTCTTTGGTAAAGCAATTGGAGGAATTGGGCATTGGTAGACCGTCTACCTATGCGCCAACAATTTCTACGATTCAAAATAGAAATTATGTTGAAAAGGGGAATGTTGATGGCGCAGAGCGAGCTTATAGTCAATTGAAACTTCAAAATGGTTCGGTAAAAGAAAAAGAGCTTACTGAAAAAGTAGGTTCTGATAAGGGGAAATTAGTTCCTACAGATATCGGAATGATTGTAACGGATTTCTTAGTGAATCATTTTGAGACGATTTTGGATTACAACTTTACGGCAAAAGTCGAAGAAGATTTTGATGAAATTGCCGAGGGTAAGGTTGATTGGGCCAAAATGATGAAGGATTTCTATAAAGATTTTCATCCACAGGTAAAAGATGTTGAGGAGAACGCCGAAAGAGAATCTGGGGAACGCATTTTGGGGGTAGACCCTAATACAGGAAAGCAAGTAAGTGTGCGCTTGGGTAAATTTGGGCCTATGGTGCAAATTGGGACGGTTGACGATGAAGAGAAACCACAATTTGCTAGTTTGGCGCCAGATCAGCAGTTAAGTTCCATTACGTTTGAAGAGGCTATGGATTTGTTTCAATTGCCAAAAACTTTGGGGGAATATGAGGGTGAAACGATAGA
Source organism: Mangrovimonas sp. YM274 (assembly GCF_030908385.1). Lineage (NCBI taxonomy): Bacteria > Pseudomonadati > Bacteroidota > Flavobacteriia > Flavobacteriales > Flavobacteriaceae > Mangrovimonas > Mangrovimonas sp. YM274. The sequence continues at coordinate 3,213,644 of NZ_CP133091.1, read as the reverse complement.
AGTTAACAACGGACGTTTCGGTCCCTATGTGAAATTTGGAAATTCTTTCGTATCCTTGCCGAAAGGAATGGATCCACTAAGTGTTGAATTTGATGATGCGGTTGTATTAATTAAGGAAAAACAAAAAGCGGATGCGCCTATATATATGTATCAGGATTTACCAGTTCAAAAAGGAAAAGGTAGATTTGGGCCATATATTAAATGGAACAATATGTTCATCAATGTGAATAAAAAGTACGATTGGGATCATCTTTCCGATGCTGACATTGTTGAACTTATTGAAGATAAAATCCAAAAGGAAAAAGATAAGCTTATCCACGATTGGAAGGAAGAAGGCATTAGAGTCGAGAAGGCTAGATGGGGTAGGCATAATGTAATAAAGGGTAAAGTAAAGGTGGAACTACCCAAAACAGTAGATGTTTCTGAAATGACCTTGGAAGAGGCGAAGGACATTATTGATAAAAATGCACCTAAGAAAAAGACAACTAGGAAAAAAACAGCAACCAAAAAGAAGTAATAGTAGTACCGTAAATGAACTTTAATTTTCTAACCCCTATATCCGATGCTGTGCTAGCCCATGGCGAATTATTATCGCAACAAGCACTTGGAAGAAAATTAAGGGTTCACTCTAGACAACATGGATTTCCAGATTTGGAGGGTGTTAACATGGCCATCATAGGTGTTTTGGAAAATAGAAATGATGTCAATTATATGGGAGAGATTGTTTCTTTTGATGCTGTTAGAACATCTCTTTATAGTTTGTTCCCGGGTAATTGGTATACAACAATTGCCGACCTTGGGGATATTTTACCAGGGGAAACAGTTGAAGATACTTATTTTGCATTGCGTACTACTATAGGGATGCTGTTGGAAAAGCAAATCATTCCTATTGTTTTGGGAGGAAGTCAAGATTTGACTTATGCCAATTATAGAGCCTATGATAATGTTGCGCCAATGATCAATATTGTTAATGTTGATAGCAACTTTGATTTGGGTGATGCCTCCCTTCCTATTAAGAACAATAGTTTTTTAGGGAAGATTATATTGGAAGAGCCTTTTAATCTATTTAACTATTCCGCGGTAGGCTACCAAACCTATTTTAATTCTCAAGAAGAAATTGACCTTATGGAGAAGCTTTATTTTGAAGCTTATCGATTAGGGGAGGTATGCAATAGTATAACTTTAGTGGAGCCAGTAATGAGGGATGCTCATATTGTGAGTATCGATTTAAAATCGGTGAAAGCCTCAGAACTTAGTTCAAATCAAAAGTATTCTCCCAATGGTTTGGATGGTAAAGAGATTTGTGCTGTGTCTAGGTATGCAGGTATAAGTAATAAGGTGTCGTCCTTTGGGATTTATGAATACAAACCTTCCAGTGAAGATGGGGTTACCGCTATGCTGGTGGCGCAAATGATATGGTATTTCGTCGAAGGTGTAAACTGTAGGATTAAGGATGATGATTTTAAGAGCGATGCTAATTATCAAAAATTCAATGTGTTAATTGAAGATGATGAGCTTATTTTTTATAAAAGCATCAAAACGGGTAGATGGTGGATAGAAATCCCTTTTTTACCAAATGTTAATAATAAATTGAAAAAGCATACGTTATTACCATGCATGTACGAAGATTATATTGAAGCTACTCAAGGCAAAATACCGGAAAGGTGGTATAAGGCTTATAAAAAGAATAGTTTTTAGTATATTTACTTTTTGGTTTTTTTAACACTTTATCATCGATGAAATGCAAACTTTATAGGATGAAATGCAAAAAAAATCAAAAAAAAGTTGGTTTTTTAAAAATATATAGATATGTTTACAGCCTTTAAAAAAATACCCTAAGTGTTTTTTTAAAAAAAAGATAATTACAACTAAATAATTTAACCTCGAGTTTCTATGAATATGAAGAAGTTTGCTTTATTAACCGCTGTATTAGCTCTTTTACACAGTTGTAGCTCTGGTGACAGAGGAGAACTGGTAGGAGTTAAAGGAAAGAAATGGCATCCTGAAAAACCTTATGGTATGACCCTTGTTCCAGGTGGAGCATTTATCATGGGTAAATCGGATGATGATCTGGCGGGTGTACAAGATGCACCAACCAAAACGGTGACCGTAAGGGCCTTTTATATGGACGAAACTGAAATCACTAATAGTGAGTATCGTCAATTTGTGAATTGGGTACGTGACTCAATCGTAAGAACTAAATTGGCTATTTTGGCCGATGAGATTGGAAAAACACCAGATGACGGTGGTATTGGTGAGTTTGCATTTAAAGATGCAGATACCGCTAATATGAGTGTGTACGAAAAGTACATGTTGGACAACTATAGTGGTTTAGGTCCTACAGGATATGAAGGTAGAAAGCTTAATAAGGATGTAGACCTTATTTTTGATACCAACGATTATCCTGATGAGTACTACGCTGAGGTAATGGATACTATGTATCTTCCTATTGAGGAGTCCTATAATGGGCAACGTACTTGGGATGTTACCAAGTTCAAGTTCCAATATACTTATATGGACATTCAAAAGGCTGCAAAAAACAGAAACCTTAGAAGAAGTGATGTGTTGATTACTGAAGAAGTAGGCGTATATCCAGATACTACCGCATGGATCCGTGATTTTGCTTACTCTTACAACGAACCAATGCATAACGATTATTTTTGGCACGATGCCTATGGAGCATATCCTGTAGTAGGAGTGTCTTGGAAACAAGCTAATGCATTCTGTCAATGGCGTACTATTTATAAAAATGGTTACCAAAAATCTAGAGGTAGAGCTCATGTAAACTCTTTCAGATTACCATCTGAGGCAGAGTGGGAGTATGCTGCTAGAGGTGGTTTGCAAGGAGCAACTTTCCCATGGGGAGGACCTTACACTAAAAATGATAGAGGATGCTTTATGGCTAACTTTAAACCATTACGTGGGGATTATGCTGCAGACCAGGCCTTGTACACAGTAGAAGCTGATGCTTACGAGCCTAACGATTATAACCTATACAACATGGCAGGTAACGTATCTGAATGGGTACAAGGATCATACGATCCGGCGTCATACGAGTATTTCTCAACCATTAATCCTAATGTGAACGATGCAGCTAACGAGCGTAAAGTAGTGCGTGGAGGGTCTTGGAAAGATGTTGCCTACTTCTTACAAGTGAGCTCAAGAGATTATGAGTACGCTGATTCCGCTAGAAGTTACATCGGATTTAGAACAGTTCAGGATTACATGGGGACAGAAGTAACCAATAATTCAAATTAAAATATTAAACATAAAATCTATTATTAACCTACTTAAGTAATAATACATATTAACTTAAACTAAAAACAAAAATTATGGCACAGTCAAAAGCAGGTAAGCGTTTTATGAACATGGCTTACGGATTAGGAGCATCAATCGTAATCATTGGAGCACTATTTAAAATTACTCACTTCGAATTAGGACCACTTACAGGTAACGTGATGTTAACTATTGGTCTTGTATCTGAAGCAATTATTTTCGCAATTTCAGCTTTCGAACCAGTAGACGACGATTTAGATTGGTCTTTGGTTTACCCAGAATTAGCTGGTGGTAAGTCTGCTCCAAAAGCTAAGAAAGAAGAACCTAAAGATGCTGAAGGTCTTTTATCTAAAAAATTAGACAACTTATTGAAAGAAGCTAAAATTGATGGAGAATTGATGGCTAGTTTAGGAAACAGCATTAAAAACTTCGAAGGAGCTGCTAAAGGAATCAGCCCAACAGTAGATTCTATCGCTGCAACTAAAAAGTATGGTGAAGAATTGTCTCAAGCAGCTGCTCAAATGGAGTCTTTAAACAGTCTTTATAAAGTACAGTTGGAAAGTGCAACACGCCAGGCTTCAATTAACGAAGAAGCAGCAGAAAACGCAGCTAAACTTAAAGAACAAATGCAATCTTTGGCATCTAACTTGTCTACACTTAACGGTGTTTACGGTGGTATGCTATCTGCTATGAACAAAAACTAATTAGGTTTTTTAGTCTGAATTTTAAACAATTAACAACAAAAAAAACTAATTAGAAATGGCAGGAGGAAAATTATCTGCAAGGCAGAAAATGATTAACTTGATGTATTTGATCTTCATTGCGATGTTAGCATTGAATATGTCAAAAGAAGTACTTTCGGCTTTCGGTTTGATGAATGAAAAATTGACCGATTCCAACGAGGCTTCTACAGAAAGAAACGAGCAGTTCATGAATGGTTTGGCAGCTAAGGTTGATGAGCAACCAGCTAAGTACAAGCCATTGAAAAATGCCGCTGATCAAATTGATCAATTAGCAACAGGTTTTGATTCTTACATCGCAAACCTTAAAACTCAAATGACTGCTAAGTTGGAAGATCCTACGGATTACGAAGTAATGGATAAGGGAGACTTCTTAGACAACTTATGGTTTAAAGGAGATAAATTGAAGCCAGAAGGAGAAGAATTTTTGGCTGAGGTTGCTAAATTTAGAGATGGTGTAGCTGCAATTTTGGAAAGCAATCCTTCAACTGCTGCTATGGCAGAAGATGTTAAGGAGAAATTTGCTACCGAACCAGTTAAGAACAGAGATGGAAAATCTATCGAGTGGTTGGATTACCATTATAAAGGGTTCCCATTGGTTGCGTCTTTAACTAAAATGACTCAGTTACAAGCAGACGTAAAAACTACTGAAACAGAAGTACTACAGTCTATGTTAGGTGAGCAACTTAAAGTTGAGGCTTCTTTAACTAACTTCGATGCTATCGTTGTACCAGACAAAACTGCATTCTTTTCAGGAGAAGAGTTTACTGGTAGAATCATCTTAGGTAAAAATGACAAAACATTAAGAGCTGATAAAGTAGTAATTAATGGTAAGGAGTTATCTGAGGAGTCAATGCAAGCTGGTCAAACAATGTTGAAGTTCCCTGCAGGTAATGTGGGTGAGCAAACTATCGAAGGTGAGTTCCAGTTTAAAGAAGGAGATTCTATTATCTCAATTCCTGTAAAGAGTACTTATGCGGTTGTACCTAAACCAAATTCAGCTACTATTTCTGCTGATAAAATGAACGTGGTATATCGTGGTGTTGTAAACCCAATGACAATTTCTTTTGCTGGAGTTTCTGATAATAACGTATCAGCTTCTGCTCCAGGTTTAAGTAAAGGATCAGGTGTTGGTAAATACAACATGAAGCCAGGTTCAGGTAGAGAAGTAACTATTAATGTATCAGGTACCTTACCTGATGGTACTAAAGTAAGTGATAAAGCTACGTTTCGTATCAAGGATATCCCTGCACCTACTGGAACTATTCGTGGAGAAGATGGAGCTGTTCAAATGCAACGTAACGGTTTAGAAATCTCTTCTGTTGGCGCTAAATTGGATGATTTCGATTTCGATTTACCTTTAAGTGTTTCTGGATTCAAATTTAAAGTGCCAGGGCAGCCAACGATTACTGTTAGTGGTAATAAGTTGAATGATAGAGCTAAAGCTGCGTTGCGTAAGGCGAAGCGTGGTGATGCGGTTCAAATATTTGATATTAACGCTAAGATTACCAACAACTCTTCATACAAGTTGAAAAAGGTATCTCCAGTTATTATTGAATTAACAAACTAATATAATTTAGTTAGACAACAAACGTTTTAAACGTAGAGACTCAAAGTCCCAAACATTAAATGATTTAAGATGAAGATTAAGAATATTTTATTAACCGTTTTAGGAGTTGTTGCAACAACTGGGGCATTTGCTCAGGCAAATATCCTTAACGCTAAAACACCAGACCAAATAGGAGTTAAAACAGAAGCTCAATTGGCATTGGATCATGACCGTCCTTTAGAGTATGGTTATGTAGATGACAGAGATATTTTGTTTTCAAAGATGACCTGGGAAAGAATCGTTTTAGATGAGCGTGCCAACTTCCCGCTTTACTACCCTGTGGATACTAACAACATTGGTAGTAACAGACGTTCTTTGTTTGATGTAATCATGAAGAATGTAGCAAATGGTAATATTGAAAATGTTTATGCTGACTCTTATTTCACGGAAAAGCGTACTTTAAAAGATTTGGAAGGCGCCTTGAAATTAGTAGATACTACCGATCTTGGTTTTGAGCAATACAATGCTGAAGGTATCGTAGATCCTCAATACATTAGAAAAAGAGAAATCTCTTCTTATGATATCAAGGAATACCGTATCAAAGGATTGTGGTATTTTGACAAAAGACAAGGTGAATTGCGTTACAGACTTTTAGGTATCGCTCCGGTGTGTCCAGATGTTAACTTTATTGACGCAGAAGTTCCTGATTTGGTTGAATTGTTCTGGGTATTCTTCCCAGAAGCAAGAACAGTTTTGCATGAGGCAAAATCGTTTAACAACAAAAACAGTGCTGTGCCAATCTCTTTCGATCACTTGTTGAATTCAAGACGTTTTAATGGCTTTATGTACAAAGAAGAAAACGTTTATGGAGACAGAGAAGTGAAAGAGTATATCGCGGACAACGCATTAATGCAACTTTTAGAGTCTGATCGAATCAAAGAAAAGATTCGTAATTTCGAACAAGATATGTGGTCTTACTAAGGTAAATCACTATCCAATAAATGAAAAGCCCACTTTTTAAAGTGGGCTTTTTCTTTTTTATGGGCCATTATAACTTTAAGCTTATTAATTTTGTAGGTATGAATGTAGATTATTTAATAGTAGGCTGTGGTTTGGCCGGTATTGCTTTTTGCGAACAATTACGTGCTCACAATAAAACCTTTGTAGTGTTTGATAATGAGTCTCAACAGTCTTCTAAAGTTGCGGCAGGAGTTTATAATCCCGTTATTTTAAAGCGCTTTACAGAGGTTTGGATGGCCAAAGAACAACTGGATTTAGCTATTCCAAAATACGAAGTTATTGGGAAGCTGTTACAGGAGCAAGTTGATTTTCCTATTCCTGTTTACAGGCGGTTTACTTCTGTAGAAGAACAAAATCTATGGTTTTCTGCTTCAGATAAGCTTACATTGGAACCTTTTTTATCCACTACTTTGGTTAAAAATTCTAATGAAGAAATTAAAGCGCCCTTCGGGTTTGGAGAGGTATTGCATACTGGTAGAGTAGATACTACTGTGCTTATAGATGGTTACAGGTCCTATTTGGCGAAGGAAGGTCGTCTTGTTTCCGAAGCTTTTAATCATGATGCAATTAGAATAGAGGCAAATTCTATTCAATACCTAGAATATACAGCCAAAAGGGTTGTGTTCTGCGAAGGATTTGGCGTGAAATCCAATCCTTATTTTAACTATTTGCCTTTGAATGGAACCAAAGGTGAAACCATTACTATTAAAGCTCCAAAACTAAATCTAAAGACTATATTGAAGGGCGCGGTCTTTATTTTACCACTGGGAGATGATGTGTACATAGTTGGAGCGACCTATAATTGGAAGGATAAAAGCAATAAGCCTAGCCTAGAGGGCCGTGAAGAGTTGGTAGGAAAAGTAAAGGAACTTATCAACTGTGATTTTACGGTAATAGGTCAAGAAGCGGGCATACGGCCAACAGTAAAGGATAGACGTCCCTTGGTAGGAACACATCCTGAACACGCAAATATGTATATATTAAATGGTTTGGGGACGAGAGGTGTGATGATAGCTCCTTATGTTGCAGAACAGTTGTTTGAATGTATTGAGCACACTACTCCATTAAATCCTGAGATTGATATTAAGCGGTTTTCTTTTTAGCCCACTCTTTATCGTAATGCATAAAAATATTAATCCAAATGTTTCTGGATAAACGCATAATGACCGGGTAAAAAGCTATCATAGTACCTACAATTGCGATAAACGATGTTTTTAAGGAGCTTCCTAAAATAAGATAACTTATTACAAAGGCTGCAACAGCAAAAGCAATTCCAACGGCATAACTTACATACATGGATCCATAGAAAAATGATGGTTCCAAGCGGTATTTAGTACCACAATGGGAGCAATGATCATTAATTTTTAAGGTATCAGTGATAATGTACGGATTTTTGTTCACGTACATAGATTCTTCTTGGCACTTCGGACAAGAACCAGTAAATATACTATACAATTTGGTCCCTTTTTTTATCATGGATTTATAGTGTATTTTTGCGTTTTCTATTGAACTGTAAAGTTACGTTTTATAGAAACATTAATTGTAACAAAAGTCACTAAATGCTCAATATCCATAACCTTTCTATTTCATTCCAAGGCGAATATTTGTTTGAAGAAATTACTTTTAAATTAAACCCCGGAGATAGGGTTGGTTTAATTGGTAAAAATGGTGCAGGTAAATCCACAATGCTCAAGATTTTGTCCGGAGATATGGAACCTGATTCGGGGCAAATAGCTTCCGATAAAAATTTGAGTATTGGTTTTTTAAGACAGGACATTGATTTCATTCAGGGAAGAACCGTTTTGGAAGAATCCTATGAAGCCTTTCAGGAGATTAAGGCTTTGGAGCGCAAGCTGGAGGAAATCAACCTGGAAATGGCCGAAAGGACCGATTATGAAAGTGAAAGCTACCATCAGTTAATGGTCGACCTAAATGAAATTCAGCATCAATATGAAATCTTAGGAGGTTACAACTACCAAGGAGAGACTGAAAAAATTCTACAGGGGCTTGGGTTTAAAAGAGAGGACTTCAATAAACTTACCGATACGTTCTCCGGAGGATGGCGTATGCGTATTGAATTGGCCAAGTTGCTACTTCAAAATAATGATATTTTATTGCTGGATGAGCCTACCAACCACTTGGATATTGAATCCATTATTTGGCTGGAAGGATTTTTGAAAGGGTATTCAGGGGCCGTGGTGATAGTGTCCCACGACAAAATGTTCTTGGATAATGTAACCAATCGTACAATTGAAATCTCCTTAGGTCGAATTTACGATTACAACAAACCCTATTCAAAGTTTTTAGTGCTTAGAAAGGATATCAAGGAACAGCAGCTGGCATCTCAAAAAAATCAGGAGAAGCAAATTCAACAAACAGAAAAGCTTATTGAAAAGTTTAGGGCAAAGGCATCCAAAGCTTCTATGGCGCAGTCTTTAATCAAGAAATTGGATAAGATAGAAAGGATAGAAGTCGATGAAGACGATAACAGTGTTATGACCCTAAATTTTCCAGTGTCGATTACACCCGGTAAAGTGGTGGTTGAAGCCGAAAATATTACTAAGAATTATGGAGACTTACAGGTTTTAAATGGCATAGATTTAAGTGTAGAAAGAGACTCTAAAATTGCCTTTGTTGGCCAGAATGGTCAAGGTAAATCTACTTTGGCTAAAATTATCGTTGGAGAAATTAAACATCAAGGCCACTTAAAGTTGGGGCATAATGTACAAATTGGGTATTTCGCGCAAAATCAGGCCGAATATTTGGACGGAAATAAAACCGTTTTGGATACCATGATTGATGCGGCCAACGAAACCAATAGAAGTAAGGTAAGGGATATTTTAGGATCTTTCTTGTTTCGTGGAGAAGAGGTGGATAAATATGTTAGGGTACTGTCCGGAGGAGAACGAAACCGATTGGCCTTGGCAAAATTGTTACTGCAGCCATTAAATGTGTTGGTGATGGATGAGCCTACCAATCACTTGGATATTAAGTCCAAGAACGTTTTAAAAGAAGCATTGAAAAACTTCCAAGGGACGTTGATTTTAGTATCTCACGACCGTGATTTTCTTCAAGGGCTTACCAACAAAGTTTACGAGTTCAAAGATCAACGGATTAAGGAATATCTTGGTGATATTGATTTTTATTTGGAACAGCGTAACGTTGAGAATTTGCGGGAGGTTGAAAAGCGTGATGTAATAAAAAATCAGCCCAAGGAAACCAATAAACAGTCTTATCAAGATCAAAAGAAGATGAAATCCTTAGCTAATAAGTTGAGTAATACTGAAGCTAAGATTAGTCAATTGGAAAAGGAAATTAAGGCAATTGATGCCGAACTTGCCATAAATTATGATGCATTGGTAGCTGATCCAGGCTTCTTTGATAAATACCAATCCAAAAAAGATGAATTGGACAATCTAATGTTGGATTGGGAAACAATTCAGGAGGAGCTAGATAGTTTTAATTAGGCCTTAGCTCCTTAAAACATAATACATAACAGAATAGTTTCTAAATCTGTAACTTACAGTATGGAAACATGTTTCATTCAATGCCCATATTGCTGGCAGCAAATATCTGTTGTCGTAGACAAGTCCGTCGCAAATCAAAATTACATTGAAGATTGCGAGGTGTGTTGTAACCCTATCTCTTTGGAAGTCAAGGTTGCAAAAAATGACGTAATTTACCTTCAAGTAAGTAAGTTGTGAAACGAGAATAAAAGGTAATTACCTTGATTTGTAGTGAATTGAGGTGTAGTTCTTTTAATCGTAACGTGCATTTCATCGAAAAAAGTTTGCATTTCAACGAATTAAGGTTATATTCGTTAATGTAAACGATTTCTTGCATTAAATCTACCATTATGAAAGCACTTCGACTATCCTTTTTGTTTTGTTTAATTAGTGTTTTGTCTTTTGGGGCAATTTCATCGAAAGAAAAATCGGCACTTATTGCCATAAACTCAGCTACTCAAGGAGAAAATTGGTTTAAAAAATGGAATCTCAATGCACCGGTGTATACTTGGTGTGGTGTGATTATAGAAGATGATAAGGTTGTAGAACTCAATTTGGATTCCAATAATCTTACAGGATCATTGCCAGAAGCTATTGGAGATTTGGTTCACTTAAGAAAAATTAGCTTTTTTAGAAATCATCTTACAGGAAAGATTCCGTCGTCAATAGGGAATTTAACAAACTTAACGGCTCTTAATATGGCCTTTAATGAGTTAAACGGTATATTACCAAATTCTCTTGTTAATTTAAAGGCTTTGGTGTCGTTGCAGTTGTTTATGAATAGAATTGAAGGTGAGATTCCGCGCCAAGTTGGGAATTTGGCCAGTTTGGAATATTTGGAACTGTACAATAACGAGATTGAAGGGACTATTCCAAAATCAATTGGAAAGTTGACCAAGCTTAAAGAACTTTTAATCAGCAGTAATAAAATTACAGGGAAGTTGCCTTCTGAAATATCAGGTATGACATCTCTTAAGGTATTGAGTGTATTTGATAATAAAATGTTGGGAATTGTACCCAAATCTATTGGTAAGTTAACAGGTTTGGAAGAATTGGTATTGGCCAATAATGCTTTCTATGGAGATTTACCAAATGAGTTGGCAAGCTTGGTAAACTTGAAAGTTTTGCTTTTAGGAAACAACGCTTTTAAGGGAGATTTGGCAGCTTTGGAAAAAAACTTTCCAAATATGAAAAATTTTGATGTGCAAAATACGGAGGGTCGAGGAGTGATAGTAACCTTGGACTCAGAAGATTAAAATAAGCCCATAATAATTGTGTAGCTCCCGGCAAGAAATTGTTGGGAGTTATTTTTTAATAATGCTTTGTATTCTCAAAAAAGGTCTTATATTTGCAGCACGATATCGCGGGATAGAGCAGTAGGTAGCTCGTCGGGCTCATAACCCGAAGGTCACTGGTTCGAGTCCAGTTCCCGCTACTAATTGGAAATCATCCAGATAAGCAGTTTAGTTCACTCTAAACTGCTTTTTTTATGTCAAATTTGAATGAATTGGTTACATTTGAACACGAAAATGAACACGTTTTAGAACACGATTTGCCTACCAAAAAATTATTTTCCATCCCCAAAATCCACACCGCCAAGGGCGACCTTTCGAAAAGATGGTACGTCTATTTTTCCTATCGCAATCCAGAAACGGGAAAGCTTGAGCGTTACAAAAAGAACATTTACGGAGTCGCCAACAGCTACAAGACAAAAGAGGAACGTATGACGGTACTCAGTGTCTATAGACAACGTTTGTTAAAACTTCTCAAAGAGGGCTACAGTCCGTATGAGAACAATCTCGACAGGTATAATGGTACAGAACAGGGAGAAGTAAAAGAGAAAGCAGAGCATGAAGTTGTGGCAAAAGAAAAGCCCATTGAACATACCGAGGTTGTCCCCAAAGAAAAAGAAGTAGAAATAGAGGAAGACCCCAAGGAAAAGGGCATGGGCTTTAAGGAAGCCCTCGACTTTGACTTTTCACTGAAATCGGCACAGCTAAGGGAAAGCAGCCTCAGGTCATACAAGAGCCATATCAAGGTATTCTATGAATGGTTCCAAAAAGAGCATCCAGAAGTGGAATTCATCGAACAGGTGGACAGGAAACTGGTGCTAACGTTTCTGACGAGCCTTTTGGAGACTTCTACGCCAAGAAACAGGAACAACTACAGGGCAAGCCTGAGCAGCCTGTTCCAGACCTTGGAGGACAACGATATTGTCCCCTTCAACTTTGTGGGCAAGATCAAGGTTCTCAAATCCACACCAAAGCGCAACAAGACCTATTCCAAGGGACAACAGGAGGAAATCTTCGACTTCTTGGAAAAGGAAGACCCAACACTGCTCCTGTTCATCAAGTTCATATCCTACAATTTCCTGAGACCATTGGAAGTGTGCAGGCTAAAGGTCGGGGATATCGACCTAAAGCACAGGACCCTCAGTTTTGAGGCAAAGAACAGCCCGATGAAGACCAAGATCATTCCCGATCTTTTGCTACGTGACCTTCCCGACCTATCGAATAAAGATAAGGGGCATTACCTGTTCACTCCAGAGGGAATAGGGGGAGAATGGGAGACGAGCTTGGAGAACAAGCGCAACTACTTTACCAAGCGCTTCAAGAAAGTGGTCAAGGAATCCTTTGGACTTGGAGAGGACCATGGCCTCTATAGCTTCAGGCATACCTTCATTACGAAGCTCTATAGGGCCTTGGTGGCAGATTCCTCACCGCATGCAGCCAAGAGCAAGCTGATGCAGATAACAGGCCACAGTTCCATGACAGCGCTTGAGAAATACCTTAGGGATATCGATGCAGAGCTTCCAGAGGACTATTCGGCAATGCTATAAAGAAATAAGGAAAGCGATATGACATCCATTGAAGAGATCAACTATGAACTTGGAATAAACATCATGAAGGCCTCGGTAGTGTTCATTCCAAGTATCATGATAGAAGAGGCCAAAAAGAAAAACGATACTATCGATTTTGACCAATATGGGGGAAGGGTTCTTCTTATCGAGGGCAACGGCAAGAACTATTTTTTGGAGGACAACAGTCCAGCCCTTTACCATGTGCTTCAGAAAAGCGTGCTCCTTGATGGGAACATCCTGAAACTTTTGCAGTGGAAGGAGAAATTCGATACAGCCACGTTTGAATTTATTCTTGAAAAGTATCAGGAGCAGCTAAAGGGATATACCTTTGCCGCCGAATGGCTCCAGGCCAATGTAAAGAGTGTGGTTCCCGATGTTTCTGAGGAGGTTCTCGGTTCATTCGTAATGCAATATGACCAGTTGGAAAAACACCGTTTGGATGTTGACAGGCGATTTGGACTTCGGGCCCTTGAACAGCAAAACCCATCCAGTGACCCTGTGGCAAACGAAAAAATGGAGCTACCCGCGATTATGGAACTGATGGGCATGGAGAACCTGAACAAAGGGATGGCCACGATGCAGGAGACCGTTGTCCCCAAGCAGGACAGAAGTGAACGGATAAAGGTGCTAAAGGCCAAGATAGAGGCGGAGGCGGACGACTATCTTTTGGATTATATCTTTGGAGTCCCGACAGGAAAAACAACAGTAGAGCAGTAATAAAATAAATATCAATAAAATTATCAGTCATATGGCAAAATCCGATACAGACGATCAATCCGTAACCTTTAGGATACCCAGAGCTCTTAAAAATAAAATCAATCAGCGTGCAGAAATGAAGGGGGTCAGACTGTCCGAATATCTGAGGGAATTATTGACTTCAGTTGTGGAGGATAGGGTGTGCCAAGGAGAAAGGGAAAGGATCAAGGAACTGGAGAACCAGAAGTTTTTAAGGTCCAAGGAATTTATGCAGTTGGTAATATGGATGTACAGTAAGCGTGTAGCACAGAAATACAATAAGGAAACGGATTACCTTGATGACCATATAAAGACCTTAAAACAGGTTGGGGACCATGTGCCAATGGCCCTTTCGAAAGAATTTGATAAGGTATTGAAGAGTCTTCTGTCCATTGACAGGGAAAGTATTTTTTCTGTGTCCTATGATTTTATAAAAGGCTCTGGGGATAAGCAAAAATTCGATTTCGAAAAGCTTGAAAAATTTCTGTTGTCAAAGCCTGTAAAAGTTCCAAATTTTCCGCCTTTTCCATTGAAAAAATAACAATGAATTTTGTAATACAATTTGTAAGACAATTGTAAGACAATTGTCTTACAAATTTCTTTTTTGTTTTTTGAACAGTTGATTTGACCACATTTGTGGTCGAAAACAGCCTATTTTAAGGGGTTTTTGGGTGTCTAAAGTTCCAATAACGGTTATTGATGTTATTATTGGAGTATTGTTGTTTGTAAGACAATTTTTGTTTTTTATGAAAATTGTAAACAGATTTTTTAGAAAATCGGAAGCAATGAATTATACACTGTGTTGTGTGGCGTTTTATTTTAATTAGTATGTTTTCTAATCAATATTTTGTTCTCTAAATACCAAGATCTACCATTGTCGCCTGTTCCAAAAAAGAAGTCAGGATGTCCATGGTAATTAAGATTACTATTTAATAATTCTTCTCGTATATCGTTTGGAAGCCAATCAAAATTGAATTCCTCTTTCTTAAAATTTGGTGCGTCATACTCTGCATTTCTGTCAAACTCATAGAATTTCTCCATTGTAACTGTGTCAAAGTACAAAAGTGCTTCAAGAAAATAGTCAGATGGTCCAGGTACTGAAATTCGTTCGTTTTGTCCTGAATTGTCGATATAGGTGTATTTGAATTTCACAGAAGTAGGTCTACAGGTCTAAAAGTCAAGTAATTTTCCAAGTTTGTCTATGTCTGTAGAAATAGTTTCAGTGACGTTATTAGATTTCACTACTTCCTCATTTTCTCCAACTTTTCCAGATTTTTTTTCAGTAAATTGGTTACACGCTGTCAAAATGGAATACGTCAGTAAAAATGTCAATATGTATTTTAAGTACTTCATTTTTTAATGCCACACAACGGTTTGTGTATAGTTTCGTTGCGTGAAAATCCGCAGGATTTTCGTGTTAAGAAACTAAGATAGTAAAGTTGCGAGGATTTTCCGTGAGGAAAATCGAAGCAATGAATTATACACGGTGTTAGCCACTGGTTTTATTTCGTTTTTTAATTAGTCCGATTATTATATTTATCGGATATACTATTTGTCCGAAAATAACAAATAGAGCAACAATAAACATTACAATATTTAGATTTTTATTGAAGTCAAAATCTGAAAGTAGAGTTTCAGTTTCAGGCTCTCTAAATAATTGCATTAAAATCCGAATGAGTATAAGTCCGCCAATTGACAGAGTAATGTGAATCAAATTTAGCCATTTGGATAGCTTTCTGTTAGCTTTTAGCATAATCCAATATCCAGTTCCGATTATTCCAAAAAGTATTGAAATCAGTATTGATAAATACAGATAAGCAATCACATAATAAGTGTCGTGAACATTAATGTCCAATACTGCATCTCCGCTCAACATTCCTATCAGCATTATTATTGGAATTGCAAGAAAAAAGATCAGATGTGGTTTTTCGATTAGTTTGTTCATTCAACTTGTGGCTAACGGTTTGTGTATAGTTTCGTTGCGTGAAAATCCGCAGGATTTTCGGGTTAAGAAACTAAGATAATAAAGTTGCGAGGATTTTCCGTGAGGAAAATCGGAAGCAATGAATTATACACGGTGTTGTGTGCTGTATTTATCTTTAAATTAATATCCAATCGACTCGTCTATTTAGATCAGATTCAGGATGGCTATCTCTTGGTTGGTTTGTTTTTTCGTCTTTTATTTCAATTCTATTTTCATTAAAACCTGATTCAATCAATAGTTTTTTGATTTCTTTTATTCTGTTAGTTGAGATATTCGGGTTTAACTTTAGTTCCAAAATTGTACAATGTCCGATGAGGATAATCTTTCTATTATCAGTTTTTAAAAGAGTAGAACTTATCTTTTGAATATATTCTTTGTTGAAATATGTATATGAGTCCTTGTCAAAGAAGAATGGTTCAGGAAAGTTGTCACTGGAAAGTTGGAGTTCGGCTCCTGTATTTTCATCTTTTACGCGTTCAATATTTTGGCAAAATAAATTGAGGCTTAAAAAAACAGTAAATAAAATAATTAGTTTTTTCTTCATATGGCACACAACGGTTTGTGTATAGTTTCGTTGCGTGAAAATCCGCAGGATTTTCGGGTTAAGAAACCAAGATAGCAAAATTGCGAGGATTTTCCGTGAGGAAAATCAGAAGCAATGAATTATACACTATGTTAGCTGTAGTTTTTTATTTTTTTAATTCCGATTATCAGAACATAAATAAACAAAATAACCATGGCTGTTAGAAAAATTATATCGTATAATTCCAATTCCGATTGAGTTGAAAAAAAATGAATGTAATATGCAATTAATGACAAATAGAAAATGAAAATCAAAGGTTGTTTTATTTCAATTTTCTTTAGTAGGGTATTCTTAATCACAAAAGTATTTGATAGATTATCATGAACAGCTAGCTCATCGTCACTTATTCCAGATAATATGCTAATAAATCGGCTAATATTTCTCTTGATTAATTGTCCGATGTTCGGCTTTTCACCAGTTCCATTCACAACTTCTGTTTGAGTTTGATATTTCCCAGGTGTTCTCCCATATAAATATTCAAAAGTGAAGTAGTAAATAAATCTTATAAGTATATAAGTCAGAAATGCAATCGTAAAGTTTTTAAAAGTCAAAAACGCAATAACTACTCCAAAAAACGAAGAAATGATAAAATCAATTATTAGATTTTCACCACGTTCTTCTTCATTGGCTAAATTTAGGTTTTTATATTTTTCGTTCGTGATTTTCATTAAATTACAGCTAACGGTTTGTGTATAGTTTCGTTGCGTGAAAATCCGCAGGATTTTCAGAGTTAAGAAACTAAGATAGTAAAGTTGCGAGGATTTTCCGAGAGGAAAATCGGAAGCAATGAATTATACACTGTGTTAGCAACTGTGCTTTATTCTTTTTTATTATATGTTTTTAAAATCCGATTAATATCTTCTTTATTCATTATTGGTTCAAATCTCATTTCAATATGAAATTCCTTTAGTTTTGTTCTATTAAACAAAAATTGTCTAAACATTTTCTTTTTCAGATATCGTATGTCTTTTTTCTTTTTGAGGCGTCTACTAATGTTAAAATCACATTTTCATAAAGAGACCAAAGAGCAACAAAATATAGAAAAGGAATAAATAGAAAAGTCAGAATTATTGGATTTAAAAAACTTTTCAAAGTAAGTAAGTTCGCAAATTCTCCAAATTCTCGTGATATTCTATAAATTGTATAAGTAAGTACGACAACTCCAAATAGAGAAGTAATTCCGTTAAATAACTTTTCGACAGGTTTGTATTCAGGTTTGTCTTGAGTGAAAACTTGGGAAACTCCAACAAATGTCATAATAGGAATTAGAATTAATTCAGCGACTAATGAGAAACTGAAAAAATTTGCAATAAATTCAATTATTATAATTCCTTTCAAACTGTCTTTAAGAATGGAATTCAGATATCTATTTTCTGAATTAATTTTGCTCATTTTCATTAACAAAAGGAAACCAACAAATACAGTCCAAAGAATTGTGTCTTTTAAAAGAGGTAATTCCCAAAATCGGATTAAAGTAAGTCCGAGAACAATTAACTCGACATAAATTATCATTAATAGAACTATGTCAATTATTTTCTGTTGAAAAAAAGTTTTAATTAAATGACCGAAAGATTTTAGAACACCCTTTCTCGTAAAAGCCAACAATAAAAAAATAGTAAGCCAGATTATAATAGATATTTCTCTGTTACTAAATATTTCTCTCATTGTCGTTTTTGGGCATTGTTGCTAACGGTTTGTGTATAGTTTCGTTGCGTGAAAATCCGTAGGATTTTCGGGTTAAGAAACTAAGATAATAAAGTTGCGAGGATTTTCCGCGAGGAAAATCGGAAGCAATGAATTATACACTGTGTTGTAACCAGTTTTTTTAATATCCAATTATTGATAAAGCTGGTTCCGATTTATGACATTCCACATTCCTTTTATCAGGCATAAAATTAGTCTCAAACTCTATACTTATCCCATTATTTCTATAAGATTCAAATCTTAAATTTTCTTCTGTTTTATTTTCTCCATAGAGATGCCATTCCAATAGAATTTTGTCAGCTTTTTTAATTCGCAATTCTTTTTGTCCGATTTCCAAGTCGGATGGATTCCATAATTTTACTTTTTCTCCATCATTTAAATTCAAAATCAAAATATTATTGGTTTTATCTAATTCTACATTTATGATTTCGTGGTAATTGTCCATTGGTTTTCCGAACCAATTTCCCCAAAATCGTAAAGTTCCACCATTAATTTCTATTTTTCCGAATTCCTTTTCAAAAATGTCTAATGGGATTTTAACCGATTGAAAAGTAGAAGTTTTCTTTTCCACTTGTGTTGCAAAAAAAACAATACCCCCTAATAGTATAATTCCGATGATTATTATGGTTATTAAGTTCATTGCTTAAATTGGTTACAACGGTTTGTGTATAGTTTCGTTGCGTGAAAATCCGCAGGATTTTCGTGTTAAGAAACTAAGATAGTAAAGTTGCGAGGATTTTCCGCGAGGAAAATCAGAAGCAATGAATTATACACTGTGTTGTGTGGCGTTTTTAATTTCGTAAGTTATCCTATCATATCCATTTTTTTCTTTGGATATTTCTAGTTCAATTCTTTCAATCACTTGGTCAGTTTCTCGTTTATATATTCCATTTTCTATTAATTCTAGCCTAATTTTATTTTCCTTTAAAAGGTCTATTGCATTTAATTTGTCAAATAGTTTGTCTTTTGTTTCTTTTTCTTGATTTGGTAGATTGAATATGTATATAGCAGAAAATTGCACAAGTTTTCCTTTTTCGGTCAAAGCATAGAGTACTGGTAAAGTTTCTTGCCCTTCAAATTCAAATATTGGTTGTTCCAAATTTTTGTAGTATTCAATTCCAAGTGTATCTGGTTTTCCATTTGGAGAAGCTAAATGATTCCATTTCCAAAAACCTTTATTAGTGGAATCAGATAAAGAAGAGTTAAGTTGAAATTTTAGCTTGTCAAATTTGTAGTTAATTGGAATTAAAGTCAATTTTTCTATAGGTAGTTTGCTTTTTTTTCGATCATTATTTTGACAGTTATAAAATGCAAATAGGATTAAAAAAAGACTTGTGATTTTTATCTTCATTATTGTTTTCTATAATGACACACAACGGTTTGTGTATAGTTTCGTTGCGTGAAAATCCGCAGGATTTTCGTGTTAAGAAACTAAGATAGTAAAGTTGCGAGGATTTTCCGCGCGGAAAATCAGAAGCAATGAATTATACACTGTGTTGTGTGGCGTTTTTTTATTCCAACATTGCTTTAAAATCTCCTTTTATTTCAATTTCTCCGCTACAATCTGATTCGCAAATTCCTTTGAAATAGAACTTACCAAAAATCATTTCTCCTTTTTGTTTTGGAATTGATTTTACGATTAGTTCCTGTTTAATCTTTTTGATTTTTGGGTCGATTGGTGGTCCTGACATCCAATACTTAAAATCTGATTTGAATTGATTGTCTATTATTTTTATTGTTAAATTTTGGCTGTAAGCTGGATTAGTCTCAAATATTTGTAATTCTAGAGTGTCAGAGTCAATTCGTTTTAATTCCGCAAACCTCATTAATCGCAAACTGTCGTTATTTACAATTGCATTAGATTTTATTGAATATTGGGTTGAGTCAGGTAGATTGTCATATCCAGATTCTATTTTCAAAGTCAAAGGATTAAGTATGGATTCAGTTGAATTGAATAGATTACTATTCAATTCTTTGTCAAAAGTCATTTTGTCAAATTCTGATTTGTTTTTTTTAACTCCGCAAGAAACTAAAGTTGTAGAAAGTATTATTATCAGTAGTTTTTTCAATTCAGAGTTATTTTTTTAAATGACACACAACGGTTTGTGTATAGTTTCGTTGCGTGAAAATCCGCAGGATTTTCGAGTTAAGAAACTAAGGTAGCAAAATTGCGAGGATTTTCCGTGAGGAAAATCGGAAGCAATGAATTATACACGGTGTTGGGCACAGGCTTTTTTTATTTTTAATTGATATTTAATTCCATAAATCAGTCCGACTAAACCGATAGCTGAAATTATGCATTGTTCCAGCAATTAAAAAGCTCTTTTGGTCCATTAAATCTACTGGAAGATTCCAATTAGTATTTAAGTTTGAAATTATAAATTTGCCAATCAAAATTCCCACGATTCCAATTCCGATAGCGATTACTAAAGTCCGAATTATAGCTCCTATTGAGCTTTTCCACATAACTTTTGGATTCCACTGAAACATTCCTACGATTCCAATAATTAGTCCGAGTATAAGTCCGAACCACCAAGTTGAAGCAATTCCGATTAATCCTGCGCTCATTCGAGGAAAGTCAAGTGTATATTTTACCGACCAAAACTGGTCAAATTTAAATTTAGTAAAGTATTCAGTTGATATTGAGTAAGAAACTTGGTTGTGTAAAAATCCGTAAATCGAAGCAAGAATTATCGATAAAAAAATCACTAAAATTAAAATTCCAATTTTTTTCGCCATTTTGTTTTTTAGCTTGTGCCCAACGGTTTGTGTATAGTTTCGTTGCGTGAAAATCCGCAGGATTTTCGGGTTTAAGAAACTAAGGTAATAAAGTTGCGAGGATTTTCCGCGAGGAAAATCAGAAGCAATGAATTATACACGGTGTTGGCAATAGTTTTTTTATTCTGTTTTTACTTTTTCAGTCAGATTATTAATTATTTTTCTCAATTCCGTTTTTTGAGTCAATTCGAAAATGTCTAATAAATAACTGACACTTTCTATTTCCCAAGCGTTTTGATAAATATTCCGTTTGTATTTTTTTAGGAGTTTGTTCAGGCTTGATTTTGTTACTGTTCCGTCAACTACTTTTTCTAATACACCTATAAAATCATTTACTGTTTCGAATGAGATTCGCCAATCTCTTTCCGCTTCGAGTATTTTTTCTGCAATTTTTTTATCAGTTTCAGTTTCAAATCGGTTTTCTTCGATTAGGTCAAATAGTTTGTCAAAAGTCATTCTTAACTAATTTTATTGCTTGGTAAATAAAATATGTAAATCCGAGACATAATAACGAATTACCTAACAATCCAATTAACGCATATTTGATTTTTTTTCTAAACTCAATTATTCCTTTAATAACTCCGATTACTCCTAAAATGACAGTAACAATAGAAATTAATGAATAAAACATATCATTAAACTTAATTTTAGTAAAATATTCATCAATTATAGTCATCACTAAAATTAATGTCAGATTGATTAAAAATAATCGGTTGGTTATATTTTTTAACATTGTCTATTTCAACTAACGGTCAAATTTTGTTTTTAAAATATCTTTAAAATTCCTTCCGTTAGTTTTAGGAATTAATCAGATTTGGATGGTGTGTGAAATTATTGCCAACGGGCAGCGTGTAAGGTTCGTGGGGTGCATCGCACCACACAGGAGAACCGTTTGCGTTGCACCGCATGAATATTACATATTGTTGTGCTTTGTGGCGTAGCGATTTAGAATACTGATAACAAATAAACAATAGCCATTGTGCGGTGTAACCATGCGCTGCCCGTTGTGGCTTAATGGAACAAATCTTTTAAAAATTAAAATTATGGAGTTAATCGTCAATGGAATTGAGATAGTTGTATTAGTTATAGCTGGAAGAGAATTAATTAAAGAAGAAACTGATTATAGATTAGTAACTTACTTTTTATGGGGAGCTTTACTATTAGAAACTTTAGCAAAAGTGATATAAATAATTTTACTTTTTGATTTGTGGCGCTCGATGCGCCATTAAGCCACAACGGTTTGTGTATAGTTTCGTTGCGTGAAAATCCGCAGGATTTTCGAGTTAAGAAACTAAGGTAGCAAAATTGCGAGGATTTTCCGTGAGGAAAATCGGAAGCAATGAATTATACACGGTGTTACATGCTGTTTTTTTAATTTAATCTACGGACTGTAAAAAGTGTTTGTAGCTATTTATTATTGATTTGATTTTAGGATTATTGGTGTTTAAATTAGTTGATAATTTCCAATCCCACAGTATATTATACTGATTGTAATTAGGAGCATTAATTTGTCTTGTGTGTATTAGACCTACAAAAATGTTATCCTCAAAAATCAAACGAATTCTTGCACCTGGTGATAAATCTATAATCCAAGTTTCATAATAAATATAAGTCATACCCCAGTCAAATTGATTGTCATCGTGATAGTTGTATTTTTTTATATGCTTTTCAAAATCATTAAAATGTAAAGTTTTGTTAGACTCAATGATTGTTTGTAGCATTGATTCAATTTTTGAAGATTCTACAATATTAGATTTATAAGTGTAACCTGATATTATAGCACAATTTTCGTCCATCGCACTAAATTCAACTGGAGCTAATGTTTTACCTAAATATTTACCATCGCAAGAAAAGAGATTAAAGTCCTTTGGTAATATCCAATTCTCCAAGTCTTCAGGAACTACAGCTCTAAATCCAATCACATGCCATCCATTATTTTCTTTTGAGCATTCAATTTCAACCCCATTTTCAAGGCTAAATAATACTTTGCCATTGATTGAGTCTCTGATATTTGCTGGACCATCTATTATTTCAGCATATATAGAAAAGGATATCAAATTTATTATTAGTAGAATTAATTTTGTTTTCATGATGCGCTGAAATTGCATGTAACGGTTTGTGTATAGTTTCGTTGCGTGAAAATCCGATAGGATTTTCAGGTTAAGAAACTAAGATAGTAAAGTTGCGAGGATTTTCCGTGAGGAAAATCGGAAGCAATGAATTATACACTGTGTTACCACACGTTTTCTTTTATTCCGATTAATTTTCTCATTACCGCGTTATATCGAAACATTATTCTCATTCTGCTTTGGCTTGTTTCAACAGGGAAATAATTATAATTTACGTTATAAGTTTTGGCTATCCGTTTCCGTCTTTCGGTTATTTCGTCTTTCGGCCAATCATATAGCACCAAAAGAATTTCTCGCTTTCCGTTTCTGAAATCCAATTCCGCTTGTTGCTCGCTGTATTTATTGTAAAATTCAGGTTCAAGAATAGAATCTCTGTGAATCGCCACTTTTTTGTCAGAAATTCGAAGTTTTAGCGTGTCTTTAATGTCGTTATAATCAAAGTCAAATTGTCCGTTAAACACAGGAGAATGGTCGTTTACTATAATTCGGACTGAATCTTTTAAGGAAACTCTAATTTTAAAAAGTCCAAATGAGTCGGTTTCGACTTCCGTTACCTTATCTCCTTGAACTAATTGAATTTTACTTTTTCGTTTATTGAGATTTTTGGTGTACAGGTCTTTCGTGTCCCTAAATAATACAAATTCCGTTGCTTCCGATTTATAAAATTCTACCTTTCCAAGAATTTCTTTTTGTGAATAAAGATTTTGCTGGAAAACCAAAATTGTCAATATGAAAGCAATTTTTTTCAAATGTGTGGTAACGGTTTGTGTATAGTTTCGTTGCGTGAAAATCCGCAGGATTTTCGTGTTAAGAAACTAAGATAGCAAACTTGCGAGGATTTTCCGAGAGGAAAATCAGAAGCAATGAATTATACACTGTGTTGTAAGCTGTTTTTTCTTTCCGTTATCAATTCAGTTAATTTATTTAATTCTGTTTCGTCTATTTTCTTCCAATCTTGGCATCCAAATTCTAATGAGCTAAACTTTTTTAAGCTTCTATATAAGGGTAGAATAATAGTATCAAAACCGCCAGATATTTTATAAATCTGTTTTAGTTTTTCATTTGCAATATTGCTCCTTGAAATTAGGAGGTCGAATTTGTTTTCTATTGGAATTATTTCAAACAAGTAATATTCAGGTTCCAAAAACCAATACATTTCAGAGTTGATTCCCTTTAGTGTGCTAATCAATGATTCGCAAAGTAAGTCTGTTGGGTTTTTTGGAACATCAGAAGCGTCAAAACTTAATTCAAAATCGACATGTCTGAATATTGTAGGAAGCCATCCATTTTCTGGTTTACCAAAAATTAATTCTATTTTTTTAATTTTCTCCAAAATAGCTTACAACGGTTTGTGTATAGTTTCGTTGCGTGAAAATCCGCAGGATTTTCGGGTTAAGAAACTAAGATAGCAAAGTTGCGAGGATTTTCCGTGAGGAAAATCAGAAGCAATGAATTATACACGGTGTTAGGCATAGTTTTATTTCGCGTTTTTCCTGTCAGATATTATCATTCCATCATGATTTTTTCCATAAATTCCGTTTGTCTTGAACGTGAAATAGATGTCATTTTCGGGTTTTTCAAGGGGCAGTTTAAATGGAAAGCCCCCAAAATCTTTTTTTAAACTTTCTGAATCTTTAAAACCATTTAATGCATTTTCTTTCTCGGTTGAAAAGTTTACTTCAGTTTCATTGTTATACGCAATGATTACAAACTCTCCATTAAAATCAGAGCCGATTCTATTCGTATTTTCTTCATTCGGAATTACCCTAACCTTGATATCATCAAAAACATATTTGTCTTCTAATTTGGATAACAATGCCTTAAGACTATCGTTTTCCTTCTTTAAAAGTGTGTTCTGGTTTTTTATTTCGGTAGTTTGATTGTTACAACTTAAAATTGAAGTCGAAATCAAAAATATTATTAATTTCCTCATTTTTTTAAATTCTGACTAACGTCAAATTTTTTAATTTATAAAATCCCTCAAAATTTGCACATTATCCGAAGAAATTAATCTCGTTTTCGTGATGTTGGGAATTATGCCTAACGGTTTGTGTATAGTTTCGTTGCGTGAAAATCCGCAGGATTTTCAGGTTTAAGAAACTAAGATAGCAAAGTTGCGAGGATTTTCCGTGAGGAAAATCGGAAGCAATGAATTATACACTGTGTTGTGCGTTCGTTTTTTTATTCAGTTATCTTAATTTTAATTCCGTTAAATTCCGTTTTGTTTGTCAATTCATAAACTGTTTTGGATTCGTAGTATGGCTCCCATTTTTGTAAAATCAGTTCACTGTCATTATTCCACTTAATAACTTTGTAGCCAATTGGAATTAAGCCACTTTTAAGGTCGTTTTTATTTTTTTTATTTTCAATTACAGACCAAAATACTCTTGAATATCCAAGTCCGCCTTTGTCAAATTGATATTCGTAATATTTATATTTTTTGTCAGGTGAAATAGATTCAGAAAGTATATTCAAATTCGGTTCATTTAGCGAGTGTTCTGAATTAAAAGCTTCTTCGAGGTCGTTGAAATCAGAGTTGATTTTAATTCCAATTCCTATTATTCCAATCAGGATAATTCCAACTATTATTAAAATCCATTTTCTCATTAAAGCTCAAAATTTTGATTTTTACACGAACTTCTAAATGACGCACAACGGTTTGTGTATAGTTTCGTTGCGTGAAAATCCGCAGGATTTTCGTGTTAAGAAACTAAGATAATAAAGTTGCGAGGATTTTCCGTGAGGAAAATCGGAAGCAATGAATTATACACTGTGTTGTGCAACGTAATTTTTTAATAAACTGTTGTTTCCATAATGGTATAATCAGCAACTTTTAATCCATTTAGCCAATTAAATTCAGCAATTCTAAATGTTTTTCTATTTCTCTTTTTTTCTATTAGAAATTTAAAAGTAAAACACATGGTGTTCTCTTCTTTGTTAAAAGTCAATTCAACAGAGTATTTATCTGTCGTAATAAAATTATCCTCAGCCCATTTCAAAGCGTTTTCAAACATTAATTCATTACTCTGAAAGTCATTCTGAAAAGGAGTGGTTGTTTTTTCATCAAAAGAATACGTATAGTTAAAATCTTTGGAAGGCCAATTACAATTGATGATTTGACCATATTGATCCATATCAATTTTTATATAATATTTGGAAATCCCTATGTTCTCATCTGATAACAAATAAACAAACTGGTATTTAGTTGCTAGCCAACCTCTTTTGTATGCTAATGGATTTTCTTTAAAATAGCCATCTAAATCAACTATCAGTCCTTCATAAAAAGTAACTTTATCAAACCAATCACCTAAGATAACTTTTAGGTAAAGCTCTAAATTTATTTTTATAATTTCAGGTGCCTCATCTACGTCTTCAAGAAATTCACTATAGTCAATAAAGCTAGTAACTGGATTGAATCTTCCTTCTACAATTTTGTTTTCTTGCGAAGAAATATTCAAAGTTGTAAAAGTCAATATTATAATTAATAAAATTCTTTTCAAGTGTATTGCTTTATGTTGCACAACGGTTTGTGTATAGTTTCGTTGCGTGAAAATCCGCAGGATTTTCGTGTTAAGAAACTAAGTTAGCAAAATTGCGAGGATTTTCCGTGAGGAAAATCGGAAGCAATGAATTATACACTGTGTTACCCAACGTTTTTTATTCCGATTTTATCTTCAATCCAATCGTGAAAGTATATTATTGCCCCAATTATGAAATGAAAACCAATTAGTATTTGCCCAAGTAATTCAGTAGAACTTTTTGAGTTAATTCCAAATAGTCCAGAGACAATGTGGTAAGCAGCTAACAAAAACAAACCTGTGTTAGATTTACCTGTTAAAACCCAAAAGACTAAGATTAATTTAACGATTAATCTAGTTATTTGAGGTAGGAGCCTTTCTGCTCCAACTTTATTGTAAACTAAGATTATTAGAGTCAGTTCAACAATCAAAGTCAAAATTATTGCTGAAATCAAAACAAGTCTTTCTTTCATTCAGTTAGTTTTTTAGTCAAATAATCTTCTTTTTTCTCTTTCTGTTTTCATATAGTCGATAATTGCTAACCACATGATGACACTTGATATTATTTGGTATTCATTACTAATAATGTGCAAATAAGTCAGAAGACTATTGGTATAAGCTGCAAATACCCAAAATAGTTTTAAAAAATCAAGATATTTTTTTATTGGTTTTCTAAAAAAGCTAAAAGAGTAAGTTGCCACAATTCCAATATAGCCCAATGACATAATCAATCCGTTGTGATTCCAATGTAATATTTTGAGTAATGCTGCAATTAGAATTATAGCAATGAAAACTTTGGCTATTTTGAAGAGTCTTGTTTTTATAAATGTCCCATTGAACAGTAGCATTAAGAAACCTACAAATTCACTAATCCTAAGTCCGATTTGAGTCCAGAATTCAGCCTCAGGATTATCGATAAATTGTGATGCTAAAAAACCAATTAGGGCTATTACAAGTCCAATGGCGATGATTGATATATAATTAAAATTTTTTGTTTTCAAATGTTGGGTAACGGTTTGTGTATAGTTTCGTTGCGTGAAAATCCGCTAGGATTTTCGGGTTAAGAAACTAAGATAGTAAAGTTGCGAGGATTTTCCGCGAGGAAAATCGGAAGCAATGAATTATACATGGTGTTGGCATTAGTTTTTTTCTTTTTCTTTTGGCTCCTTTTCCAAAACCCACGGTATTTGGCAGTCAAACTCGATTTGGACCAATCCATTATCGTCTTTAAAAGGAGACAGCAAGTTATCGTGTCGAAATCCAATATTGAATTTATCCGTAATTTTTGTCAGGTCAAAAGTATGTCCGCCATTTGGTAATGGAACTGTACAATCTTTCCCCTTAAAATCTCCCTTAAATTGAAACCAACCGTTATAATAGTGAAGTCCATTATCAAGTTGAGCTAATTGACTTACTTCAATTTCTTTATTGTAGTCAATTCCTAATTCTTTAAACAAAGTTTTTATTTCGTCGGGGAATATTGTTTCCCGTTGTTTAATGAAGTTTTTACAATAGTCACAGCCACAACTTTCAGCTCCAGAGAGTTGAAACTCTTTATAAGTCCGTTTGGTTGTTTCCTTGTCCGAAAAGAATTTCCAGTCTTGGTATTTGACCTGAGTTTTGTTCATTTTTTAATTAATGCCAACGGTTTGTGTATAGTTTCGTTGCGTGAAAATCCGCAGGATTTTCGGGTTTAAGAAACTAAGGTAATAAAGTTGCGAGGATTTTCCGCGAGGAAAATCAGAAGCAATGAATTATACACGGTGTTACCTGCTGGCTTTTTTATTTTTAGTATTTATATCTTCTTTTATTTGAGAAAGGGGCATGAAAAGACTGTCAAGATTATTTGAGGTGCTTAACTCTCCGCTTATTTCGGAAAGTGTTGAACCGGCCAAAGCAGTTCCAGTAATTACAATATCAGCTGTCAGTAAACCATATTTAGACCAAAATCCCTCAGGTCTATATTTTATTTGTGTTATTGAGTTTTTAAGAAATTCATTTTTTAGATCAAATACATTCGACCAATTATTAATATGGAGTCTTCCAATTAATTTGCTTTTCAATGATTTCTTTAACTTAATTTCAATTTCGGTTTTATCTTTTTCAAATTTCTTTTCTCTGATGGAGAATTTTAATTTTTCAAAGGGGATTATAGTTTGGTTGTTTTTTAGGTGAGTACAAATTATTTTACCGTCCTTAAATTCTACACTTTTTATAAAGTTCTTTTGTCTATTTAAGCATCTTTTATTTGAGTATATGTCAATGAGTAAAATTGATGTCAATAAAATTGATAGAAATAGATTTACGTTGAAATAGAATAAAGAGATAATGACTAATATTTCTACTATGATTAAAGCCTTAAAGTAGTTCTGTTTATTCTTCAAGTTGTCTCGTTCGAATTTTTTCATACTTTTTCAGCTTGCAGGTAACGGTTTGTGTATGGCTCGTTGCGGGAAATCAGCTATGATTTCCCGCCGTAACCGAAAGGTAGCAAATTGCAATGAATTCCGAATAGGAATTCAGCCGCAATGAGCTATACACGGTGTTGGCAACTGTATTTTTTTATTAATTTTTAATTCAATCGATTTGTCATAAGTTCGGTCTTTCAGCAAAATCCGAGTTGTTTTTTCGTTAGATTCCAATTTTTCGATTTTGTCAAAAGTCGGAAGCTTTAAAATTGTTCTAAAAGGATGAACTTTTTCTTTAGGACAAATTATAATTGGTTTTTCCATTTGAGTGAAAAACTGGTGTATGTTTCCTGGTTCTGGTGAATGAAATGGAAAAATTACTAACATCTCATTTTTTACAACTACAAATCCGCTATTAATTTTTTCGGTTATACTTGTTTCCCCAATTAGGTTAGCTTTTTCAAAGAATCCCATTTTTTCAAAGCTTAAACTTATCCGAGTTTTTTGTCCCAAGTCATTTTCAGTCAGTTCAAGTTGGTTTAGCACTTCAATCCATTTTTTATGTATTCTGTAATTCATTCCAACAGTAATTGGAAAGAAAACGAAATTCCAAGTCCGAGCAGCAAAGTGTTTATTCTTTAATCTGTCTTTATATTCTGAAGTGATAAATTCTTTTAAGCTCAATGTTTTTTTAATATTGTTGCCAACGGTTTGTGTATAGTTTCGTTGCGTGAAAATCCGCAGGATTTTCAGGTTTAAGAAACTAAGGTAGCAAAGTTGCGAGGATTTTCCGCGAGGAAAATCAGAAGCAATGAATTATACACGGTGTTGTGGTGCGTTTTTTTTTTTTTTTTTACACATCATTTGGGCACTCATCAAATCCTTTTTTTCGTTTGAGTAAGGTCAGATGTTTTTTAAGTCATATTGTCAAAACGATATAAGAAATGCCCTTATTCTATATCCCCAAATCGTCATAATAGTAATTTCAATTATTTGAAGTAGTATAATGAAAAAGATAACCCTATAAAATGCATTTTCTTTTTTCCGAATTAGTATTAATACTAATATTATTTGAAGAATTCCAAATATAATATTGAAAGCATAAATAGCCATATCTCCACCTGATCCACCCATATGACTGTAAAAAATATAGCAAAACATTAAAAATGAAATCAAACAATTTATTAGAATCCATTTACTCAATTTATTCATATTTATTTATCAATTTGATTTCGTTCCGAAATGTATTATATACGATGTTGTGTAGTCGTTTTTGTTAAAATATTATTTGGCATAAATTATTAACTCAAATATTGAGTCGCTATCTTGATCAGGTCTTAATTTCAGTGTCGTAAATCCACTTTTAATAATATATTCTGAATCGATTCCAGTTATACAAGAATTTGACATTTTTTTATCTGGATTATTTGTTTTGTATGCATTTGCTATAAATGATTTTAGCAAATCCATTTTTTTCTCCATTCTAACAAATGTTTGGTAATCAGTTCCCTTCTCAATTATGATTAATTTCTCATAATCGCCTTCTATCAGGTTAAATTTTTGTTCATAATATCCTGCTATTCCACCATATATGTTTCGTTGGATTGTTAACTCTTCCGAACTGAGTATTTTATCCAATTTTTCTTGGTCAGTCATTGAGCAACTTGAGAATGTCAAGATTACAAATATGTAGATAAGTAATTTTATAATCTTCATTTTTAATGCACCACAACGGTTTGTGTATAGTTTCGTTGCGTTAAAATCCGCAGGATTTTCAGGTTTAAGAAACTAAGTTAGCAAAATTGCGAGGATTTTCCGCGAGGAAAATCGGAAGCAATGAATTATACACGGTGTTAGCAATAGGTTTTAATTTATTATTTTATTTCGGTAGTATTTAGCAATATAGCAGGAGTTAAGAGAATGGTTTTATGCGGGGTTTTAAATAGGTCTATAGCAAAATCATATTTTATCATCAGGTTTATATTTCGAAAATCAACGGATTTTTCTGATGTATAAAAATCAACAGTCTTGGCATAGTAGTTATTTTTATTTGATAATTGAAGTTTTAATTTAGATCTAAGTTTGTTGTCAGGTTGAAATTGAATGTTATTTTCATTTAAGTAGTATAAGACTTCAATGCTAACAAATAGGGTAGTGTTTTTTTTGAATAAAATTTTTTCTTTATGCTCAACTTCAATTCTATTTTTTTGCATTGGGTTTAAGTAGAGAGTGTCGGAGGAATAAATCTCATTATTAAATTTGAGTGTTTGTAGATTATCTAATGGAAAACTTTCTTCTACTTCAAAATAGTGAATTTTGTAGGCTGTCTTATGTTTTATTTTGTCTACATAAAAAACAGTATTTTCTATATTTAAATTTGTATCATAGTTTTTAAATATTACTCCAAAACTTATTTCTGGTAATAAGTATCTACTAGCTGAATTAACAATTCTATTTGATTCTCCTAAAATTAAATTGTTGCTTTTTTTTGAATAAACTACAACGTCATCCAGCTGTATGTATTCCTTTGTTAAAAAAACGGCCCCGTTTAAATTTGTTGTTTCTATTGAGTGCAGTTTATAGTCTGTTTTAATAAACTCTGCCTTGTCGTATTTAATGTCGCTGGGAACGATCGTCGCTTTATTATTTTCCGTTAAATTTGTGTAAACCATCTTATTGCCCTCATAAAGGTTAAAGGTGACTGATTCTATCAAATCATAAGTGTCGATGTCCACAACAGCAAACTTTTGACTAAAAAGATTTAAAGAATAAAATAGAAGTATACAAAGGATTATATTTTTCATTTTCTATTTTATCTTTTAGTTTGAGTTAATTTCATTTTTTTTCTGCCACTTATTGCTAACGGTTTGTGTATAGTTTCGTTGCGTGAAAATCCGTAGGATTTTCGGGTTAAGAAACTAAGGTAGCAAAATTGCGAGGATTTTCCGTGAGGAAAATCGGAAGCAATGAATTATACACGGTGTTATGCACTTTAATTAATTTTTCTTAATATCATAAAGTTTCTTAAACTATAATATTTGTCTGATTTTTCCCAATCTAATTTTTCCATTTCAGTAATTCCATTAGCATACAATTCATTGTCTATTAAAAATTCAGTCTCAAATGGCTCTCCATTTAAATTACAATAAAAGAATCTTACCCAGTGAGTATTCTTTTTTAAGTCTTGATTTTTAACTAATTCTTCTATTTTTTCAAATGTTTTGTCAGGAATATTAAATTCAACTGAAGATTTAATTCCGTAGTTCCCGATAAACACTTTATATTTTGAATTTCCAATAGTCCATTCTTCTGTTGTTATCTGCTCATCCGTCGAATTATTGAAAGCATTAAGAATTACGTGAAAATCATTTTTGGTAAAATTTAAAAGATTTTGTTGGGATGCTATTAATTTTGATTTTCCAATATCTCCGAAAGATTCATAAATTACTCTGTCATCGTCTAATTGTATTTTCATATCTAATCTAGACGAATAACTATCTGGATAATCTTGAAATATTAAATTGTTTTCTATAGTAATCTTCTCCTTTGTGTTTATGCTTATAATTCCATTTTTATCTAATGAAGTTTCAATATTATGAGCGTTGAACATTTCAATTATTGATGTGTCAAGTTCCTTAATTAATAAGTCGTTCTCAGTCGGTTTGTTAGAACAAGCTAAATTTAAAAATGATAAAATTCCCATTAAGTATTTCATTCAGAGTTGAGTGAGTTTATTGTGCATAACGGTTTGTGTATAGTTTCGTTGCGTGAAAATCCGCAGGATTTTCGAGTTAAGAAACTAAGATAATAAAGTTGCGAGGATTTTCCGTGAGGAAAATCGGAAGCAATGAATTATACACTGTGTTGGCGTGTCGTTTTTTTTATTTCATACTCAAAATAGTTTTTTAAAACCTTTTCTAGTTTTCTATTTCCGAACCAATCCATGTGAGATTTCATTTCGTTAAGTCCGCCATAACTTGTTGAGTTAATCAAAATGTCTTGTCGGTCGTAAATAACTACTATTTGTTTTGTCCAATTTATTGAGAACCAATTTCCAGGAGGTGATAAAATTGATACTTTTTGATTGTGAATTTGTAAAGTCCAACCAAGTTTTTCTGTTAAGTTTTTTATTGCTTGTTGGTTATTGTTTTTTAAAATACCGTTTATACGTTTTAGTCTGTCGATATTAATTATTGAGTAGAGTAATAGTCCAGAAAGAATTATAGAAAGGCCAAATAGAATTGAAGCCCCGAACAAAGATTCTCCTTTTTCTAGTTGGTCGAAGAAGAAAATACCAGAAATAAAAGGAAATATTCCAGTTGAAATGGTATACGTGAAATAATCAAAAATGGGCTCAATCAGCCCAGTATTTCTTATTACCCTTCCCTTTTGTTTTGATTTTGGTATGTCAATTTTATCGTATCTCAAATTTATCAGTTTTCAAATGCACGCCAACGGTTTGTATAACCGTCAGTTATCGGTTTAAATATACTTTAATTTTCGGTCTAGCACTTACGTTAGCAATTCCGAGTGGATTCGGACGTAGTCGAATCCGCCGTAATTGCGGTTATACGTTGTTACCAAACGGTTTTTATAATCCGACATAATCAGTTTCTTTTATTTCCAATTTACGAAGTCGGTTATTATTTATTTTAATCGAATACCAAACTCTCCATTGATTGTCAGTATCAGGAACAGCTAAGTCCGAAGTCAGATAAATATTGTTTCCCACAATACTGTCAATTTCTGTTGAGAAAAGATTGCATTCGGCGTAAAATTCAGGAATCAGTTTTTTTTCAAAGTTAGTTTTGTCGATTTGTTTTTTGTCAACAATTGAGTCGGTCAAAAGTTTTAAATCAGTTACCATTTTATGAGAATGGTCTAAATAGACTTGTTCTCCTTTTTGAGATAAATTCCTAACAATTGAACTATCGTTTAAACTATAAGTTTTTATTTCAAGAGTATGTTTTAAGTCCAAAATTTTAAATTCTTTTTTGCTTGAAATAGTGTCGAGAATTAAAGCCCAATAATTATTAATTGTATCGATTTGCTTTTTTGCTTTTACCGTTTCTAATTCAGTTTTCTGTTCAAGTTTAGATTGGATTTTGTCCGACTTTTTTTGGTCGCAACTTGATAGAATCGAAAATATTAAAACTAAAATTAGAAGTTGTTTCATTGTTTGGTTTTCAACTGTTTGGTAACGGTTTGTGTATAGTTTCGTTGCGTGAAAATCCGCAGGATTTTCGTGTTAAGAAACTAAGATAATAAAGTTGCGAGGATTTTCCGTGAGGAAAATCAGAAGCAATGAATTATACACGGTGTTGGCAAACGTTATTTTTTTATTACTACACCACTCCAAATAGTAACTAAACATACTGTAATCAAGCTTATATTAGATAGATTTATTTTTCTGTTTTCAATCAAAGAGTAGGCTGTAACGACAACTATAATAGTAGTTAACACAATAGCTAAATAAAGTCCGAATTTAGTTTCCATTATGGAATCTTGTCGTTTTATTTTTCCCTTGTTATGGCTTACCAAAGCTTTATCTAAATCTCTCATTAATTCAACAAACTTGTCCGAATTACAAAAATTACTGTTTGAACTTAATCTTTTTGTTGTACCGTTAGTTAGGGTTAGTTTAAGTCCAGCACCTTTTGACCAATGTATTTTATAACTCTCAACATTTTCAAATTCTATTTTTTCATTGTTCCATTCCAATCTGTTGGAAGTTAATTTGAAGTCAGTTGATTTTATGATTAGCTTTTTAATTGCAACAAAATAGATAATAGAAACTAAAAGTCCGATTACTAATTTGAGTGTTGAACCATTTAAGAATTCGTTTAATATTTTGATAGTAAAATAAAAAACAAAGGCAGTCGGAAAAAGCAAAACCAACAATTCTGTCGGTTTCGTGTATTTAACTTTTTCGTATTTACGCATAATCGGTACTAATGTTTGCCAACGGTTTGTGTATAGTTTCGTTGCGTGAAAATCCGCAGGATTTTCGTGTTAAGAAACTAAGATA
The DNA here is from genome assembly GCF_030908385.1 of Mangrovimonas sp. YM274. Classification (NCBI taxonomy): domain Bacteria; kingdom Pseudomonadati; phylum Bacteroidota; class Flavobacteriia; order Flavobacteriales; family Flavobacteriaceae; genus Mangrovimonas; species Mangrovimonas sp. YM274. The sequence continues at coordinate 3,178,826 of NZ_CP133091.1, read as the reverse complement.
ATAAAGTTGCGAGGATTTTCCGTTAGGAAAATCGGAAGCAATGAATTATACACGGTGTTACCACACGTTTTTATTTCTTTTATTTTTATCTCAAATCTAAAATCACAGAATCCTTAACTTTTATATAAATCAGATTGTCGTTATGATATAATTCTGTTGTATCTCCTTTAACTTCAGTCCGAACAAAGTTAGATTCAATAAATGTCTTTTGGTTTGAGTTTAAATAAATTGGAATTGAAACATATAAAAAACAGCTGATAATTATTAAGCTATTGGTAATTATAATTCCTTTCAATGAGTCCGTTTTTGCTTTGAAAAAGTAGACTCCGATGCTTATTAAAGTCCAAATTAATCCGATTATTGAAGTCAAAAATAAAATCAGATGATGAACTCCAGGTGCGTGAATATATGGGTTTCCAATAATAGCATAAGAGATTCCTGCAATACCAAATCCTATTCCGTAAAACAGCAATGTTTTTAAAATTCCCTTTTTCAATTTATTCCGTTTATTTCTTTTTAAACATTCGGTAAGCAAGCACAATAACAATAATTAGTGGTGAAATATACATAACAAATCTTGTCGACCATTTGTCAGCAGCCGTGCTTGCCTGTGCACCTTCTCCAAAAATCATCCAGAAAATTAATGATTCAATAAAGTATAGAAATACTAATAGAATTATAAGTCCAATTACTTTTAATATGAAATTTAATGTTTTTCTCAAATGTGTGGTAACGGTTCATATAACCGTCAGTTACGGGTTTTAAGTTACTGTTTTTCGGTTTGGAACTGGCGTTAGCAATTCCGAGTGGATTCGGACGTAGTCGAATCCGCCGTAATTGCGGTTATATATTGTTAGCAGCTGTTTGTTTTGTTAAGTTTTATACTCGATTTAATCTTTCTTATGATTATATTATATTCTATAGTCGAAATACTTCTACTATCTATTTTCATTTTAGAATTTCCTTTGAATTCACAATTTGCGATATGAAAATTCAAGTATCTTTCAGCGTTTATAAATAGTTTAAGAATATTCAGAGGGTTTTGAGGCATGTCACTTTTAATAAATTTTGTATTTAAAGAAACAATTTCATTTAGTGAATATTCCGTTTTCATTAGGCCTAAGAAATTTCTTTTAATTATTTTTTTATTTCGAATTTCGTAAGATTCAATTTTCCAAATTCCTACCAATGTCATTAATGAAAGCAAGATACACCCAAAAACTCCAATAGGACTATCCAAGCCTTGTCCAGAAACCAAAAGTGGAAGAATTACAATAGTACCAAGACAAGTAATAAAAATTGAAATTGTATAGTCGCTTTTCGTTTTCATTAAATTGCTGCTAACGGTTTGTGTATAGTTTCGTTGCGTGAAAATCCGCAGGATTTTCGGAGTTAAGAAACTAAGATAATAAAGTTGCGAGGATTTTCCGCGAGGAAAATCGGAAGCAATGAATTATACACTGTGTTGTGTGCCGTATTTGTTTCATTTTAATAACATTGAAGCATGAATTCAATTCTTCTTGTTTCAATATTATAAAAGAAATAAATCATTCCTTGGTCACCCCACATTATCCCAGAATTTTCTTCAGAATCAATTTGAATCAACAAATCCATTAAGCTATTGTTAGGGTTCCTTGGTGTACTTTCTCCTTGTATCCATTTGGGGTAACCTCCAATTTGACTTTGATAGTCTTGCTCTCCAATTAAGTTTTTGCAAACTTTCTCATAGTTTTCCCAGGGTGAATCCTCATTTAATATGCCAGATAGCTTATTTGCATTGGGGCAAATAGAATAAAGGCCTTGCCAATCTGGGAGAGACACAATTGGTTCAAAAGTCAATTCACAATATTTGGATTTTTCGAGTTCTGTTGGGCGAGAAATCATTTTTATTTCATCTTCATTAATTTTGTCATAGGTTTTTACTAACCATCCTTCAGAGTCAGAATCCCATGGAAACTCATCAAAGTCATAATAAAATTGAAATAACTGAATATCATCTGGTAATCCATTATCAGTGTTATTAAAGATTTGGAAAATAAAATCAAAGTTTTTACCTGATTTAGTCTTAGGCCATTCTTCATTTTCCTCGAAGTAAGGTTGCCCACCAAAATGAGATTTTAATTGTGAATTTTCAGGTGGTCTAGATGGTTTCTCAACGATCAGTTTTGTGGCTTTCTTTAACAGTGGTTTTACTTGTCCAATTAAATCTTCATATGTTGATAAACCTTCAGCCTTTAAATCATCACGATACTTATCAAAATGAGATTTCTCTTCTTTAGTTTCTTCTCCGCTAAATAGCTTTTTAAATATATTCCACATGTTTTTTATTTGCGGTATTGTTATCTCATATGTCTCGTCCTGAAATATGGCTACAGGTTAAACATAGTTTTAAGCGGTTAATTTGTATACCATATTAGGTGTTTTAAAATCTAAAGATAAGTGTAATCTTACTTCGTTATATAATTTAATGGCATTTTTTGTAGCTCTCTTTGCGTGGGCTGTATCCATAAAGGTTTGATCGAGATAGAACTCATCTTTTAGGATGCCGTTTACACGCTCAGCCATAGCGTTTTCGTAGCAATGGTTTTCTTCTGTCATACTTATACCGATGTTTTTTCTCTTAAGTATCTGAGTGTATACATTGCTGCAATATTGTATCCCTCTATCAGAGTGATGTATGAGTCCATCAATGTCCTTAGCTTGATATAACGCCTTATTTAATGCCCTAACACAACCGCTTAGTTCCAAGCTATCACTAAGATCATAACCGACTATCTTCCTTGAATAGGCATCAGTAATCAAAGCTAGATAACAAAATCCTTTCAAGGTTCTAATGTAGGTGATATCACTTACCCAAACCTGGTTAGATCTTGTTACAATTACATCTTTAGCAATGTTCTTGTACTTACGGAACCTGTGCAAGGAATTGGTGGTTTTTGCACTGTATTTTTTCCTTAAGGTGAGCATATTATTGGCTCTAAGTACATTTAAAAGCGTATCTCTTCCCACTTTGATATTGGCTTTGGTAAACTCTACATCCAATGATTTAATCATTTTTCGAACACCTTCTCTAGGTAAGGATTTGCGACGTTTTTTTACAATTTCTATGATCCGTTTTTCTAGTTTCAGACGTTCTGTTTCTCTGGTATGGTATTTATAATACGCATCCCTTTTGAGTCCGAAACAGGCACAAACAGTAGTTAACGAAGCAAATCCTTCACTCTTTGTTTTAGCTCTGATTAAGGCTTGGTATTTAGTTTTTTTTTGAGTTCTATCACGTTTTTGTAGCCCAGTTTCTCAGCAGCCACTTCTAGATAAGAGTCCAATACCATTGCATCAAGATCCTTTTTGAGCAGTAGTTTTTTTAGCTGTTCAATTTCCTTTTGTAGCTCTTTGATTCTAGTTATTTCGTCTTTTGTTTCCACTTTAACACGTGTGTTCATTAGGTCTTTACGCTCATATTTCCTGATCCATTCGTTAATGGTTGTAGGGTTTATTCCGTAAAGTTTTCCTAATTGGTTCTTGTTGAGTTTTCCGGTGGTAAGTTCGTCTAAAATTTTCAATTTAAACGATTCGCTGTAGCGTCTAATTACTTTGTCATTTTTGTACATAATTATTAAAATTATGTAGCCTTATTTCCGGACGGGTCAATATGGTACACAACGGTTTGTGTATAGTTTCGTTGCGTGAAAATCCGCAGGATTTTCGGGTTAAGAAACTAAGATAGTAAAGTTGCGAGGATTTTCCGTGAGGAAAATCGGAAGCAATGAATTATACACGGTGTTGCCAACAGTTGTTTCTTTTACTTGTGCATATTTTCATTAATTACATAATGAATATATAGATTTACATCAGATTGCCCATTGTAAACCCAAGGAGGCATTAAACTCAAAGCTTCTTTGATTTTATAATCTAGAAGTTTAATTTGTAGATTAGAGTGGTTAATCTTTTTAATTTTTGGTGTTGGATTTGTTATAATTAAAAAAGTTAATTCTAAATTGTCATTAGGAGAGCCACCTTGGCATAATTGACTGTCAAATGTTAATTCACTTTCAGGAGTGATTTTATAAGACACTTTGTAATTTTGATATAGGTAAGTGTCCCAAAAGTTCTCTGGAACTTCAACAAGTTCAATGAACATAAAATTCGCAAATTCATATCCACCTAATGGTTCTGATTTTGATGAGTATTTTAAATCAGGTGATTTTAAAATGTACCATTCTTCTGTGTTTTCATTTTGAATGATATCACCATCTTCATGAAATGGGGCAGGATTGTCAACTAGGTATTTTTTAGTATTAAAATCATATTGCACAACAGGCTTTTTACCTTTTTTATCATTTATTGTCCATATATCAATAGGTTTATTATTATTAAAGGTACCTTCGGAAAGAACCTTTCCTTTCTTGGTGTAATAGCTCCTTTTCCTTCTTTATTTCCTTTTTCAAACTGTCCAGCTAATTTTTGTTTTCCATTAACATAAAATAACTCAACTTTTCCACTAAGAATTCCATTTTCATAATTTAGTTTACGAATCAGTGTTCCTTTTCTGTTATAAGTTTTCCACTCTCCATTTTTTAATCCGTTTACAAATTTTCCTTTTTCAATCAGTATACCATTACACTTTCGTTCAAAATTTCCATTTAAAACAGGCGTAATTTGGTCGATTTGGTCTTGGCAATTGCAATAATCAAATTTTTCAGTTTGTCCGAATGAAATGTTAATCGTAAATGTGATTATTAATCCTAAAATCAGTTTTTTCATGTTGTTATTTGTGTTGGTTTCAATTGTTGGCAACGGTTTGTGTATAGTTTCGTTGCGTGAAAATCCGCAGGATTTTCGTGTTAAGAAACTAAGATAGCAAAGTTGCGAGGATTTTCCGAGAGGAAAATCGGAAGCAATGAATTATACACTGTGTTGTGTACCGTGTTTTTTGTATTTATCAAGGGTTTTCCACAGGATATAAATACCAATTAATAATATAATGAAACCGCCAATTAAAAAGGACTTTCCGTATCCTTTACCAAATATTTCACAAAAATAATTCAGATATCTATTTATTATACTTGTTGTATAAATGCCAGTTGCTGAAAGGCCAAAAGTCATAATGATAACAGGTATAGAGTTAGTTTTACCAATTTTGTTTTTCCAATTTATTAGTCCAATAGTTAAAGTGCCTATTAATAGGGTAGCTAGAGTCCAGTAAATGTAGTAAGCGTAAAGTTCGCCTACACTCATGTCGGTTAATGATTCAAATTTCTTTGAGTCATTAACTATAAGAGCATCAAATTTTTCTCCGTGATAGGCCACATAGAATCGATTAATTCCATTTATAACAAAAAATAGAGCAAAACATTCTAATAAAATCAGCTTTGGTTTAAATTTCTCTTTCATTTTTGGCATGGTACACAACGTTGTCGGCTAAAATTAGGCCGCAGCCTTGGCTGCGAGCTTAATTTTAGGTGGTGTTAACGGTAGATTTGGTACAGTAAACTTTCATAGTTTTCACTCGATATCTAAAAATCTGGCAACTATGATCCTTACTACTCAATTGAACTCTAAGTAAGTTTAATGAGCAAAATTTCATTTTTTTACAGAATGCTATACTAATTTGACTTCAATTGATAACTTTCAATGCAACTTAAATCATCAGGAAAGAGCTTAAGGTAGGGTTCGTATGTTAAAAGTGATACTTTTTATACTGGTTATTGCAGCAGCCGGTCATTCATCAGACTTTATTCATTTTCGTAGTTTTTTATCAAAGGATTTACGCGAAAATTATACTTCCATTGATACAATCAACAACTTAACAACATCGTATCATGCAAAATTTCAAAAGCAAAAATTAAAGCGAGAAAAACATGACTCAACCTATCGTTCCATGCAAAGAAAAGTAGCGAGTCAGATAAATCAATGTTTATCAAATGATGAATCTGAACAGATGAATTTTAAGGATTATTTGCGAGAGATACAAGCTACCAAAAAGATCATTGGCATATATATAAGCAAAAGTCAAATAAATTCATTCTTGGGGTGCATGGAAGAAAAACTAAATCTGGATTTTACAAAACACAATGAAAACATTTCTCAATCATTTATTAGAACAACCGAAGCACGTATACAAAGTTTAGACTCAATAATAAAAAGAGATAAATTTTTACTTGAGAGTTATGAAAGTGTTGATTCTACGAGATTACTTCGTGGAATTAGAAATATGGAATCTGATTTAGCAGCCACTCAGAAAAAATTCCAAATTGAAAAAATTGCATCTCATGGAATACATGTAACTGTGGAATGGCCTTTAACCCTTCCTGATGATCACTTTCAAAAGGTTATACAAAATCAAAAAGTGGAAGAAAAAGAAATCAAACAGGAAAAGGAATTAGAATGTAAGGATATCAATCCAGTATGGCATTATACCCAATTCATCTTAACTGGAACAGTTTTGATCTTTACAATACTTACTTATTCGAATACTAAAGATTAAATTTCATTCAATTATTCAGGCGAAAGTGTACAATTTCAATTCGTAATTTCGAACTACGTTCATTTATTTCTATGCAGTTCATCCTCCTAGGCTATTCAATACTTAAGTACAAAGCGTCTCTAAATTTACCGTTAACGGTTTGTGTATAGTTTCGTTGCGTGAAAATCCGCAGGATTTTCGTGTTTAAGAAACTAAGATAGCAAACTTGCGAGGATTTTCCGTGAGGAAAATCGGAAGCAATGAATTATACACGGTGTTGTAGCTAGTTTTTATTTTATTTCTTTTAAGTCATTGTTAGAGTCGTACCATTCTTGTCTTTCAATGTCAAAGTCGGTTTTATCAACTAATCTAAATTCAAAATCAATGTTGCCATCGGCATCAATAAACGTGTCTGAATGGATTAGGCATTCTCCGTTTTCTAATTCAAAATAAATAGAGTGGTCGTCAGTTTTTACAGTTTTTATTTTTTTACCAATCACAGGTAAATCAATGGATAAATCTTTTGACCTTTTTTCTGTTGTTGAATTGAGTCCACCAAGTCTAATTTCAAAGGTCGATTTATTGGTTTCAAGTAAGTTCCAATCATCATTTAAATAACTTCTAAAAAGTCCTATAATTATCTGTCCTTTTAAGTTTAAATCGGTCACACAGATTTTGTTTGTTAATTAGCTACAACGGTTTGTGTATAGTTTCGTTGCGTGAAAATCCGCAGGATTTTCGGGTTAAGAAACTAAGATAATAAAGTTGCGAGGATTTTCCGTGAGGAAAATCGGAAGCAATGAATTATACACGGTGTTGTGTGCCGTATTTGTTTCATTTTAATAACATTGAAGCATGAATTCAATTCTTCTTGTTTCAATATTATAAAAGAAATAAATCATTCCTTGGTCACCCCACATTATCCCAGAATTTTCTTCAGAATCAATTTGAATCAACAAATCCATTAAGCTATTGTTAGGGTTCCTTGGTGTACTTTCTCCTTGTATCCATTTGGGGTAACCTCCAATTTGACTTTGATAGTCTTGCTCTCCAATTAAGTTTTTGCAAACTTTCTCATAGTTTTCCCAGGGTGAATCCTCATTTAATATGCCAGATAGCTTACTTGCATTGGGGCAAATAGAATAAAGGCCTTGCCAATCTGGGAGAGACACAATTGGTTCAAAAGTCAATTCACAATATTTGGATTTTTCGAGTTCTGTTGGGCGAGAAATCATTTTTATTTCATCTTCATTAATTTTGTCATAGGTTTTTACTAACCATCCTTCAGAATCAGAATCCCATGGAAACTCATCAAAGTCATAATAAAATTGAAATAACTGAATATCATCTGGTAATCCATTGTTAGTGTTATTAAAGATTTGGAAAATAAAATCAAAGTTTTTACCTGATTTAGTCTTAGGCCATTCTTCATTTTCCTCGAAGTAAGGTTGCCCACCAAAATGAGATTTTAATTGTGAATTTTCAGGTGGTCTAGATGGTTTCTCAACGATCAGTTTTGTGGCTTTCTTTAACAGTGGTTTTACTTGTCCAATTAAATTTTCATATGTTGATAAACCTTCAGCCTTTAAATCATCACGATACTTATCAAAATGAGATTTCTCTTCTTTAGTTTCTTCTCCGCTAAATAGCTTTTTAAATATATTCCACATGTTTTTTATTTGCGGTATTGTTATCTCATATGGTACACAACGGTTTGTGTAACGCCGTCGTTGCGGCGTAGTATGGTTTAAAGATAGGAAAAGGAAACTGACATTGCACGTTTGCGAGTATTTTCCGAAGGAAAATCCGAAGCAATGCGTGTTACATGGTGTTGTGCCCAGTTTTTATCTTTTCAATTCCGATTATTTCTGTCAATTTTTTTAGTCCTTTTTTAGCTATAATTCGAAAACTCAACTCAATAAATACAAAACGAAGAATGAGGATGAACAATAGTGTTGGAATTATGAGGTCCAATGAGTCTTTTAATCCATTTTTTATTAAAGAAGTTGTCAGCCCAATAATTGGAAAAAGAAATAAAGCCAATAAAACTATCTTTATTGTTTTATTAATTTTGATTTCTAAAATTCCATTTTCTTTTTTTAGTTTTCCCCTAAAAACACAAAAGGAACCATATAGTTTTTTCGAAAGTTTTAGCTCAAAATCTGATTCATTAATTTCTCCAATAAATGTTTGTTTATCCCAATTTGAAACAAATTGTTCCTTCGGTAAAGTTTTCTTTTGTAATTCATTTAGTGATGTCGAATAATCATCGTGCAGTTCAATGAGATATTTTTGAGTCGGAAAGATTGTCATTGAGATCAGTCGTAATATTTAATTGGGCACAACGGTTTGTGTATAGTTTCGTTGCGTGAAAATCCGCAGGATTTTCGGGTTAAGAAACTAAGATAGTAAAGTTGCGAGGATTTTCCGTGAGGAAAATCGGAAGCAATGAATTATACACTGTGTTAGCACCAGTGTTTTTTTTAATTTGGTATTTTTAATTTTCCAGTCGTTGGAAATTCTGTTGTTATTTTTTCCAGTTGTTTAATCAGTTCAGGAATTTGAGTTTGGTCAAATCCGATTTCGCATTTCAATTCGTTTCCATCTGGATAGAAATCCGTCAAGTAACATTTTGCATTTAAATGTCCAATTCCGTCTCCATAAATGTGTATTGACAAATCTGCCTCAATTCCCTCTAGAGTTGCTGTCGCTTTTAAATTATCATACAAATATTTAAGCTCTCGTTTAAAAACTTCAAAATCCGTCGTCATTATATCAGTTGATAAATTTGAAGAAAAAGCACCGACATTTAATTTAACGACTAAATTCAGCACATTTTTGTCCCAATCTAGTTCGGCAAATGGAAATTTCAGTCCGTTAACATCAATTCGTATAAAGTCATTTTCGTTTATTCCTTTAATCTCAAAATATGAATCTGCGTTTGTCATTTTACATTGGTGCTAACGGTTTGTGTATAGTTTCGTTGCGTGAAAATCCGCAGGATTTTCGGGTTAAGAAACTAAGATAGCAAAGTTGCGAGGATTTTCCGAGAGGAAAATCGGAAGCAATGAATTATACACGGTGTTGTATGCAGTTTTATTTGTTCCCAAAGTTGAAATTATCAGCAATATGTTTAATAAATAAATATCCCGTAAAGGCCAGCTCGTAAAACGTGTTTATATCAATTCTTATTCTTTCTCCAATATCATAAGATTTTGATTTGTTGATGTTACTTAGTTTAAACAAATCATTTTTTTCTAAAGAAACTCCAGGCTTATCAGTTATGACCTCTTCGCCATTTCTAGTATAACTTAATTTATTTCCAATCCATTTTAATTTTAATTGTGGAACATCGCTATCAGTTGAATTAGTATCAATTTCCGTAACAACACCAGCTCTATGTTCCTGACATTTTCTAACATCATTTATTGACAATATTTCCTCGACAAGAATTAAAGGTTTATTAACAAGTTCGGTAGTTAATTTAATGAGAGTCGGTAAATCTTTTCTCAGGTATTTCTTGTTTAGACGTTTTTCAAACTCTTGAAATTCTCCATATTTAATTGTCGTCTTATGTAAAGAAGTCATTTCTGACAAAAAATTAGCACGTCCTAAACTAATATTTATTGCTTTAACTATATCATTTAGTCCATGATTGAACAACCACATATCTAGATAAATTTTCTTATCACCAACATAATCTATTTCTCCTAAATTAATATTACTCAAAATTGGAGGAGAAGGCACTTCTTCGAAAGGAATGTCATTTAGATTAGAAGTTATAAAAGCCAGCATATTGCATGAGTTCTGTGCTATCTTAATGTAATCAAGGATTATAGAATCAGCTTCTAGTTTAATGCTTGTTCTTATTGAAGATTTTTGCTGTGGCATTGCTTATTCAAATGTCTCGTCCTGAAATATGGCTACAGGTTAAACATAGTTTTAAGCGGTTAATTTGTATACCATATTAGGTGTTTTAAAATCTAAAGATAAGTGTAATCTTACTTCGTTATATAATTTAATGGCATTTTTTGTAGCTCTCTTTGCGTGGGCTGTATCCATAAAGGTTTGATCGAGATAGAACTCATCTTTTAGGATGCCGTTTACACGCTCAGCCATAGCGTTTTCGTAGCAATGGTTTTCTTCTGTCATACTTATACCGATGTTTTTTCTCTTAAGTATCTGAGTGTATACATTGCTGCAATATTGTATCCCTCTATCAGAGTGATGTATGAGTCCATCAATGTCCTTAGCTTGATATAACGCCTTATTTAATGCCCTAACACAACCGCTTAGTTCCAAGCTATCACTAAGATCATAACCGACTATCTTCCTTGAATAGGCATCAGTAATCAAAGCTAGATAACAAAATCCTTTCAAGGTTCTAATGTAGGTGATATCACTTACCCAAACCTGGTTAGATCTTGTTACAATTACATCTTTAGCAATGTTCTTGTACTTACGGAACCTGTGCAAGGAATTGGTGGTTTTTGCACTGTATTTTTTCCTTAAGGTGAGCATATTATTGGCTCTAAGTACATTTAAAAGCGTATCTCTTCCCACTTTGATATTGGCTTTGGTAAACTCTACATCCAATGATTTAATCATTTTTCGAACACCTTCTCTAGGTAAGGATTTGCGACGTTTTTTTACAATTTCTATGATCCGTTTTTCTAGTTTCAGACGTTCTGTTTCTCTGGTATGGTATTTATAATACGCATCCCTTTTGAGTCCGAAACAGGCACAAACAGTAGTTAACGAAGCAAATCCTTCACTCTTTGTTTTAGCTCTGATTAAGGCTTGGTATTTAGTTTTTTTTTGAGTTCTATCACGTTTTTGTAGCCCAGTTTCTCAGCAGCCACTTCTAGATAAGAGTCCAATACCATTGCATCAAGATCCTTTTTGAGCAGTAGTTTTTTTAGCTGTTCAATTTCCTTTTGTAGCTCTTTGATTCTAGTTATTTCGTCTTTTGTTTCCACTTTAACACGTGTGTTCATTAGGTCTTTACGCTCATATTTCCTGATCCATTCGTTAATGGTTGTAGGGTTTATTCCGTAAAGTTTTCCTAATTGGTTCTTGTTGAGTTTTCCGGTGGTAAGTTCGTCTAAAATTTTCAATTTAAACGATTCGCTGTAGCGTCTAATTACTTTGTCATTTTTGTACATAATTATTAAAATTATGTAGCCTTATTTCCGGACGGGTGTATTGTACTGAAATAGGTTGACCTTTTTTCGGTTGATTTTCGGTTGTTCAAAACGATGTTTTCAAATCGTTAGTGGATTTAAAATTACATTATTTTTTCGATACGATTTGTAGTTGATGTTTGGATTGAGATGTACTTCGGCAGGTTTTCTCAGATCCAGGCTGAAATGAGCTCTTAGGTTGTTGTAAATATAGACCGCTTGCTGTGTCATTTTTTTGGCTAGTTCCGTGTTTTTAATGGTTTGTTTCAGCCCATATTCATGTTTTAGGGTTCTGTTAATACGTTCTGCAACGGCGTTTTCATAAGGATCGTATTGTTCTGTCATACTCATGGTAATGCCGTTTTGTTCAGCAAACTGCGAGTATTTGGGATTGCAGTACTGGAACCCTCTGTCAGAATGATGGATGAGCTTTTGGTTGCGATATTTTCTGTTTTTAATGGCCATGGCGAGTGCATCTTTGCAAAGAGATGTTCTCATATGGCTGTCTAGTTTATACCCCATAATTTGCTTGGAATAGGCATCGGTTACCAATGCTAGGTAGTTGTGTCCGTTTTCGGTTTTAATGTATGTTATGTCGCTTACCCAAAGCTGTTCTGGTCGGGTGGGGACGTGGTCCTTAACAAGGTTTTTATATTTTTTGAACATGTGGTTGGAGTTTGTTGTAGTGGTGTAATTTTTGGCTTTAGGTATTAGTAGTCTGTTAAGCCTTAGAAACCTATAGAATTTATCTCTGCCAATCTTAATATTGGCATTTATAAAATCTTGTTTCAGTTCACTGTAGAGCTTGATTCCACCAGTTTTAGAGCCTACTTTTTTACGGTAACCCTTAACTAAAGAAATTAGTTTTTGTTGGTCTATTTCTTGTTTTTGTTGTGTTTTGAGTCTTTTGTAGAAGGCTTGCTTAGATATCCCAAAACATCCATAGAGCCATTTTCTTTTAAACGGTCTTTTTTCTTTTGCTCTATCTCTTTTGCTAATGTTTTGGGCAATGACTTTTTTGACATATCGACGCCTGTAATAAGTTCCATATCAGCGATAATGTCCTGTTGGAAGTCCTTTTGGAACTCCAGTTCTTCAATACGCTCTTTCAGCTTTTTAATTTCGTCGTTTTTGCTCATACCAGTGTTTCGTTGCACTAAGGTACTATATTTTCTTAACCAATAGGTTATGGTGGTTCTGGGAACCTCATATTTTTTGGAAGCTTGGTTGTTGGACAATTGTCCGTTAAGGATTTGGTCAACGACCAGAAGTTTGGTCTCTAGATTGACTTTTTGGTAGCTTTTTTTTCGCCAGTGTTGTTTTTCGTGTTTCATAAGTGACTGCAATTGTTTGTTCGATTTTTAGTCAACCTATTTCAGGAAAATTCAGGGTCAAAATTGCATACAACGGTTTGTGTATAGTTTCGTTGCGTGAAAATCCGCAGGATTTTCGTGTTAAGAAACTAAGGTAGCAAAATTGCGAGGATTTTCCGTGAGGAAAATCGGAAGCAATGAATTATACACTGTGTTGTAGCACGTTTTTTTATTCAAAATCTATAGAGATTAAATCATGATTTTCTCTTTTTAAAACCAATACCATAGATAAGGCAACATTTTCCCTTACTTGAGCAATATTTACTTTTATTACTTTACCGAAATTATTTGTTTCCTTAAATTCAAATCCTTGAAATTGAGATTGTTTTATAGTTCCGTATTCTTTTTCAAAGTTATTAAAGAATTCGGCAATTTGGCTTGTTTCCACACCAATAGACTTGTCAAATAGATTTGTTAGAGTTTGGTAGTCTTTCTTTTCTATTAGGTCAGATACTTTATTGATTTTTGGTATTAAATTTTCAATTTCTTCTATTTCCTTGTCTGAATATGAAAATTCCGAACTTGTTCCATTTTGAAGATTTATTTTTACTCTAATCTCGTTATAATTTGATTTTTCGTTGTCCAAGTGCGAGTAGAATAGATAAGCAATATTGCCCGCATGCGGTTTTAATTTGTTGGCTTTGCTTTCAAGTAAAAGGCTTTTACTCATTTCAAGTATGAAATAAGTTTTAGTTTCTCCATTTTTAGATTTAAACCCTTTATGTCTTAAACATTCTCCGCTGTAAAAGTTTAATACTTGCTGTACTGCATTAACTTCTTTTTCGGTTGCTTCATTGTCTTTTTTACAAGAGAGAGTCAATACTAATAATAAAAGTAGGCTCAAAAATTGATTCATAGGTTTCATATATTTTGACAAAGGTCAAATTTTTAATTTGTAAAATTCCTTAAAATTTATTCGTTAGACAAAGAAATTAATCTCGTTTTTGTGTATTGGAAATGTGCTACAACGGTTTGTGTATAGTTTCGTTGCGTGAAAATCCGCAGGATTTTCGAGTTAAGAAACTAAGATAGCAAACTTGCGAGGATTTTCCGCGAGGAAAATCAGAAGCAATGAATTATACACGGTGTTGTACATAGTTATTTTTTAATCAGGTAATTTAAATTCCAACTTTTCGCAACACTATCAATTTCCATTTCGTTCAATTCTTTTTCCATTCTTGGTTTAGAATCATAATAAAAGAATCTTCCTTTTCTTTCAGAAATCGAATCTCCAATTATAGTACTGTAAATATTGAATTGCATAATTTTTCCGTTGTTGTCCAGTTTCCTAAAACCGTCATCTTCATCATCTAAATTAAAGCTTTTGTTATCAGACGGATTTGCATTTTTCCATACATGAAGTATTTCATTTTCTTTAGGCTTATCGCGTCGAGATTCCCATCTATTTCCAATAAATCCATCGTCGTATTTATATTGAGCACTCATGTATCCATCAATAATGGGGACATTTAAAGATTTTCTCAAATCGTTAGCTTTAATTCCGTAGTTTAGATTCTTAATATTTTTTTTATTCTCAAAATAGTCGTACGTCCAATATAATCCCCAAATCAGAAGAATAATTCCATAAATATGTTTTCTTTTTAGGTTTTTCATAATTATGTACAACGGTTTGTGTATAGTTTCGTTGCGTGAAAATCCGCAGGATTTTCGTGATAAGAAACTAAGATAATAAAGTTGCGAGGATTTTCCGCGAGGAAAATCGGAAGCAATGAATTATACACGGTGTTGTACAACGTTTTTTAATTTTTTCATTCCGAAATGGTACAAACAGAAAACTACTAAAGAAACTAAAATTTTTCCCAATAGTCCAGCAACCATAACTCCTGTATCAATTCCGTATTCCTTATTTAAGGTCCAACTACTTGGTAAATAATCGCGGTGTAATGTTACTACTAGAATTACAAATCGTTCAAATGTTATAACAAAGAGTAGACTGATTATAATTCTATTAATTAAATATTTTTTTATGAATCGTATTCGATATGTCTGGGTCAACAAAAACCAAAATATTGGTTGAATCCATATTGCGTAAGCATATTTTCCCGTCAATCGATTGATATATTCCACTTTTTCGTTCTCATTTTCTAATCCTAAATAGAAAACCATAATTCCGAAAAGCCACAAAATAATCCAGACAAAGCCTAGATAAATTATTAATTGAACAGCACTTTTGTCAAAATCTGAAAGAACTGTTTTGTCTTTTAATAAAGCTCTCAAAATGAAGTAGATTATTGAGTAAAATCCGAATCCAACAAAAATGTCAATTCTTATGAAGTCAGTAATGAAATTTAAGATTTCAGTCAAAAGTGAATTTTTTTATCTAATGTTGTACAACGGTTTGGCTATGGTTTCGTTGCGTGAAAATCCGCGAGGATTTTCCGCCGTAAACCGAAGATAGCAAATTTGCGAGGACTTTCCGCGAGGAAAGTCAGAAGCAATGAACTATAGCCGTTGTTGTGTACAGTTTTTATTTTTTCAGTCGTTTAGTCCAATCAGAGCCAAGTATTTTTTCCAAACTTTTTTTCATTTGTTTATTCTGTTCGATAAATACAAGGTCAGAAAGTTTTTGTAATAATTCAGAATCTTTTTCCGCTCTATTCACTAACATTTCAGCAGTTTGCTCGTCATTTGCCAACCATTTAATTATTTCATCAGTAATGTTTTCGTAATCCGATTCCGTTTTGTCATATAAATTCCGATTGCCATTTTCAGCATCAGATGTTTTAATTCCATTTGTATCAGGTTCGTCATAGTCGCCTGCAACGACAATTTTATCTCCTGCCCAAATTCCCATATATATTTTGTCAGAATTTGGGTTTCCGAAAGCTTTGAAAAAGTCCTCGTCCCAATCTTTTCCGCTTGAAGTCAGTAAACGTCCGAGTGCGATTCCATTCAGTCCTTGTCCTATGAAACCAAGTTTGTTGTTTTCTCCTAAACTGTCAATATCAATGAATTGCTTTTTAGATACATTTACTATTTTAAAATATTGTCCCATTCAGATTTTCAAATTGTACACAACGGTTTGTGTATAGTTTCGTTGCGTGAAAATCCGCAGGATTTTCGAGTTAAGAAACTAAGATAGTAAAGTTGCGAGGATTTTCCGTGAGGAAAATCGGAAGCAATAAATTATACACGGTGTTGGCGTGCGTTTTATTTTTTAATTTTTTCGTTTGTTAATGGATCTCTTAATTCGGGTATTTCTGATGAGATTTTTTCAAAAAAATCATTGACGAAAACTCCATGTCCAAACCCACAACCATAATTGTAGTCATCAGTTTTTTCAAAGACTTTTACACCTTTATTGGAAAAGTCAAACGTTATTTCGCAACTTAGGTCAAGGTCAGTTTTATAGATTGCTCTATTGTTTGAATAATCCAGGGTGTCTATAAAAGAGCCTGAATTATAG
This sequence comes from Mangrovimonas sp. YM274, assembly GCF_030908385.1. Classification (NCBI taxonomy): domain Bacteria; kingdom Pseudomonadati; phylum Bacteroidota; class Flavobacteriia; order Flavobacteriales; family Flavobacteriaceae; genus Mangrovimonas; species Mangrovimonas sp. YM274. The sequence goes on along the minus strand of NZ_CP133091.1, from coordinate 3,162,377 downwards.
CTTGGAGCACCTTTATTAACCATAAAAGTCATGACTATTTTATTTTGAGGTAATTTTTCAATTTGTATTCTACCAAAATTTTCATAAATCTCTTGATCATCCAAATCTTGTTTAATGTTTAGTTCGTAGGTTCCCGTTGGATTTAAACTTTTGTCTTTATCTATCATGCTGATAGAGACAAGTCCAGCCAATAGGGTTACAAGAAATAGTATTTGGTTTTGATACTTCATTTTGGTAATGCACGCCAACGGTTTGTGTATAGTTTCGTTGCGTGAAAATCCGCAGGATTTTCGGGTTTAAGAAACTAAGATAGTAAAGTTGCGAGGATTTTCCGTGAGGAAAATCAGAAGCAATGAATTATACACTTTGTTGTGCACTGTTTTTATTTTTCTTTTAGATATTCTTTTGCATCTCGTAAATTCAATTCCGTTTCGTCCGCACCTCGTCCATTTCGATTTTCATTGAATGCGGGCTCATCAAGTCGGTCGAGTCCAACTAATATTTGAAACACTGCTATTCCATTTTCGTTTTCTAATTCTTCTAGCAACCATTTTTTATATTCCGCAATTAATTTCCGATTTCCAATTTTTGATAAACTCCAATATCCACTTGTTCGTTCAGTCTCTGTTTTATAAATTCCAGAATTCAGTCCGTCAACAATGATTTGTTCCAATTCGGTTGGGTGGAATTTTGTCAATTCGGATTCCTCAATAATTTTTCTCTCAAACTCCGAGTGAGAACTTCCTTTGGCTTTTTCGAAAATAAATGCAGCTTCTGTGAATTGGTCGTTTGTTAAGGTCATTTCTTAGTTAAGGTTAATCATCGATAAAATCCCAAGGAATTTCTTTTTTGAAAGTTGCAATGCTTTCTTCCATTAATTTTAGAGGTAAATCTTTTTTAAAGATGTTTATAGTTCTCGTTTTGTCACTATCACTGCGAAATATTTCAATCACCAATTCGTCATCTCGATAAACCTCAATTCCAATTCCATCACGTTTTACGTCACTTGCAATTATTATTCTATCTTTTTTAAGCTTCATTTGTTTTTTTCTCAAAATGTCTCGTCCTGAAATATGGCTACAGGTTAAACATAGTTTTAAGCGGTTAATTTGTATACCATATTAGGTGTTTTAAAATCTAAAGATAAGTGTAATCTTACTTCGTTATATAATTTAATGGCATTTTTTGTAGCTCTCTTTGCGTGGGCTGTATCCATAAAGGTTTGATCGAGATAGAACTCATCTTTTAGGATGCCGTTTACACGCTCAGCCATAGCGTTTTCGTAGCAATGGTTTTCTTCTGTCATACTTATACCGATGTTTTTTCTCTTAAGTATCTGAGTGTATACATTGCTGCAATATTGTATCCCTCTATCAGAGTGATGTATGAGTCCATCAATGTCCTTAGCTTGATATAACGCCTTATTTAATGCCCTAACACAACCGCTTAGTTCCAAGCTATCACTAAGATCATAACCGACTATCTTCCTTGAATAGGCATCAGTAATCAAAGCTAGATAACAAAATCCTTTCAAGGTTCTAATGTAGGTGATATCACTTACCCAAACCTGGTTAGATCTTGTTACAATTACATCTTTAGCAATGTTCTTGTACTTACGGAACCTGTGCAAGGAATTGGTGGTTTTTGCACTGTATTTTTTCCTTAAGGTGAGCATATTATTGGCTCTAAGTACATTTAAAAGCGTATCTCTTCCCACTTTGATATTGGCTTTGGTAAACTCTACATCCAATGATTTAATCATTTTTCGAACACCTTCTCTAGGTAAGGATTTGCGACGTTTTTTTACAATTTCTATGATCCGTTTTTCTAGTTTCAGACGTTCTGTTTCTCTGGTATGGTATTTATAATACGCATCCCTTTTGAGTCCGAAACAGGCACAAACAGTAGTTAACGAAGCAAATCCTTCACTCTTTGTTTTAGCTCTGATTAAGGCTTGGTATTTAGTTTTTTTTTGAGTTCTATCACGTTTTTGTAGCCCAGTTTCTCAGCAGCCACTTCTAGATAAGAGTCCAATACCATTGCATCAAGATCCTTTTTGAGCAGTAGTTTTTTTAGCTGTTCAATTTCCTTTTGTAGCTCTTTGATTCTAGTTATTTCGTCTTTTGTTTCCACTTTAACACGTGTGTTCATTAGGTCTTTACGCTCATATTTCCTGATCCATTCGTTAATGGTTGTAGGGTTTATTCCGTAAAGTTTTCCTAATTGGTTCTTGTTGAGTTTTCCGGTGGTAAGTTCGTCTAAAATTTTCAATTTAAACGATTCGCTGTAGCGTCTAATTACTTTGTCATTTTTGTACATAATTATTAAAATTATGTAGCCTTATTTCCGGACGGGTCAAAATAGTGCACAACGGTTTGTGTATAGTTTCGTTGCGTGAAAATCCGTAGGATTTTCGTGTTAAGAAACTAAGATAGTAAAGTTGCGAGGATTTTCCGCGAGGAAAATCGGAAGCAATGAATTATACACTGTGTTGTGTGCCGTATTTGTTTCATTTTAATAACATTGAAGCATGAATTCAATTCTTCTTGTTTCAATATTATAAAAGAAATAAATCATTCCTTGGTCACCCCACATTATCCCAGAATTTTCTTCAGAATCAATTTGAATCAACAAATCCATTAAGCTATTGTTAGGGTTCCTTGGTGTACTTTCTCCTTGTATCCATTTGGGGTAACCTCCAATTTGACTTTGATAGTTTTGCTCTCCAATTAAGTTTTTGCAAACTTTCTCATAGTTTTCCCAGGGTGAATCCTCATTTAATATGCCAGATAGCTTATTTGCATTGGGGCAAATAGAATAAAGGCCTTGCCAATCTGGGAGAGACACAATTGGTTCAAAAGTCAATTCACAATATTTGGATTTTTCGAGTTCTGTTGGGCGAGAAATCATTTTTATTTCATCTTCATTAATTTTGTCATAGGTTTTTACTAACCATCCTTCAGAGTCAGAATCCCATGGAAACTCATCAAAGTCATAATAAAATTGAAATAACTGAATATCATCTGGTAATCCATTATCAGTGTTATTAAAGATTTGGAAAATAAAATCAAAGTTTTTACCTGATTTAGTCTTAGGCCATTCTTCATTTTCCTCGAAGTAAGGTTGCCCACCAAAATGAGATTTTAATTGTGAATTTTCAGGTGGTCTAGATGGTTTCTCAACGATCAGTTTTGTGGCTTTCTTTAACAGTGGTTTTACTTGTCCAATTAAATCTTCATATGTTGATAAACCTTCAGCCTTTAAATCATCACGATACTTATCAAAATGAGATTTCTCTTCTTTAGTTTCTTCTCCGCTAAATAGCTTTTTAAATATATTCCACATGTTTTTTATTTGCGGTATTGTTATCTCATATGGTACACAACGGTTTGTGTATAGTTTCGTTGCGTGAAAATCCGCTAGGATTTTCGTGTTAAGAAACTAAGATAGTAAAGTTGCGAGGATTTGCCGTGAGGAAAATCGGAAGCAATGAATTATACACCGTGTTACCTGCTGGCTTTTTTTGATTTGTACTCAGCATATTCCACACCGCTTTCTTGTCTACATTCAATTATGAGAGTCAAACTGTCCAAATGTGAAAAGTTTATAATTTGGTCATTTTTGTCTTTTTTTTCATTTACGTAAACATTGTTAAGTACAGCTTGTAAATCCAAATATTTATAATCTCCTGACATTTTTGATGAGTCCGATGAAAAATAGAATTTTAGTTCTTTAGTGAACTCCATTTTTTCGAAAATATTTATTTCTAATTTTTCGTTAGAAGTTAAGTTGGTAATATTTTTTAATTCCCATTTACCAATTAAAGGATTGTCTTCGTAAACATCTTTATTATTTTGGTCAGAAATCTTTTTGTTTTTTAAGTGTGTTTTGGTGTCAACAATCTCTGTTTCTTCCTTTACAATTTCTTTCTGAGACTTATCTGAACAACTAACTAGGATAATTGCAAAAGCTAAGATTAAAATACATGATTTCATATTTTTGTTTTGCTTGCAGGTAACGGTTTGTGTATAGTTTCGTTGCGTGAAAATCCGCAGGATTTTCGTGTTAAGAAACTAAGATAGCAAAGTTGCGAGGATTTTCCGAGAGGAAAATCGGAAGCAATGAATTATACACGGTGTTGTGTGTAGTTATTTATCTCTTTTCAAATCGATTGTAAATTCAAGTTTACTGGGTATTTTGAGACGTCTACGTTCTGAATTGTATTGTTCAAAAGTTAATGAAGGTGTTAGATCGTGATTGTAATCGTCGACTTTATCAACTTCGATTATATGATAATAGGTCAAATTATCTAAAACACCTTTGGCCGGGTCTTTGGGGTGAATTTTGGCGATTATAAAATCGTTATTGTATCCAACTGAATATACAGTTTGGGGAATTAAGGTGTAATAAACACTGCTTCCATCAGAAGCATATATTATTTCTGCGTCATCCAAATCATTTATTGCGATTAAATGAATGTTGTCCGATAATTGTTTTTCAACTAAGCCAGCTCCAAAATAGCAACTTTGGAGTAAAATTAAAAGTCCAAATATGAAGTAAAAATGTTTCATTGTGTATTGTACTGAAATAGGTTGACCTTTTTTTGGTTGATTTTCGGTTGTTCAAAACGATGTTTTCAAATCGTTATTGGATTTAAAATTACATTATTTTTTCGATACGATTTGTAGTTGATGTTTGGATTGAGATGTACTTCGGCAGGTTTTCTTAGATCCAGGCTAAAATGAGCTCTTAGGTTGTTGTAAATATAGACCGCTTGCTGTGTCATTTTCTGGGCTAGTTCCGTGTTTTTAATGGTTTGTTTCAGCCCATATTCATGTTTTAGGGTTCTGTTAATACGTTCTGCAACGGCGTTTTCATAAGGATCGTATTGTTCTGTCATACTCATGGTAATGCCGTTTTGTTCAGCAAACTGCGAGTATTTGGGATTGCAGTACTGGAACCCTCTGTCAGAATGATGGATGAGCTTTTGGTTGCGATATTTTCTGTTTTTAATGGCCATGGCGAGTGCATCTTTGCAAAGAGATGTTCTCATATGGCTGTCTAGTTTATACCCCATAATTTGCTTGGAATAGGCATCGGTTACCAATGCTAGGTAGTTGTGTCCGTTTTCGGTTTTAATGTATGTTATGTCGCTTACCCAAAGCTGTTCTGGTCGGGTGGGGACGTGGTCCTTAACAAGGTTTTTATATTTTTTGAACATGTGGTTGGAGTTTGTTGTAGTGATGTAATTTTTGGCTTTAGGTATTAGTAATCTGTTAAGCCTTAGAAACCTGTAGAATTTATCTCTTCCAATCTTAATATTGGCATCTATAAAATCTTGTTTCAGCTCACTGTAGAGCTTGATTCCACCAGTTTTAGAGCCTACTTTTTTACGGTAACCCTTAACTAAAGAAATTAGTTTTAGTTGGTCTATTTCTTGTTTTTGTTGTGTTTTGAGTCTTTTGTAGAAGGCTTGCTTAGATATCCCAAAACATCCATAGAGCCATTTTCTTTTAAACGGTCTTTTTTCTTTTGCTCTATCTCTTTTGCCAATGTTTTGGGCAATGACTTTTTTGACATATCGACGCCTGTAATAAGTTCCATATCAGCGATAATGTCCTGTTGAAAGTCCTTTTGGAACTCCAGTTCTTCAATACGCTCTTTCAGCTTTTTAATTTCGTCGTTTTTGCTCATACCAGTGTTTCGTTGCACTAAGGTACTGTATTTTCTTAACCAATAGGCTATGGTAGTTCTGGGAACCTCATATTTTTTGGAAGCTTGGTTGTTGGACAATTGTCCGTTAAGGATTTGGTCAACGACCAGAAGTTTGGTCTCTAGATTGACTTTTTGGTAGCTTTTTTTTCGCCAGTGTTGTTTTTCGTGTTTCATAAGTGACTGTAATTGTTTGTTCAATTTTTAGTCAACCTATTTCAGGAAAATACATTTCTCAAAATGACACACAACGGTTTGTGTATGGTTTCGTTGCGTGAAAATCCGCAGGATTTTCAGGTTTAAGAAACTAAGGTAGCAAAATTGCGAGGATTTTCCGCGAGGAAAATCAGAAGCAATGAATTATACACTGTGTTGTAAAACGTTTTTTATTCATTTAATTTATCAGGTCGACCCCAGATGGCTTTGTTTTCCGAACCAATTACCCATTTGGTTTTATTTCCATTTATCAAAGTGTCCTTCACAAAATATATTGGATTCAATGAAGTACTATCAGTGGGATTTTTAGTTGGTTTAATTTTAAGTTTATCTCCAATATTAAAAGTTCTATTATCGCAATATGAAAGAACAGTAATTTTTTCGGGTATCGATTCCGATTTAGTTTTTCCAATGAGAAGAGCATAGGGAAGTCCATCATTTCCGCAAAAGGCAGTATTGCGTTGAAATTTTATTAGCTCTATTTCAAAATCATCAACGACTTGAATATATTCAAATCCGAATCTAAATTTTAGTTGTTCTGTATATCCATTTTGCTTTTTTAATTTACTATTTCATAAGCAGAATTCCATATACTTTCTTTTGTAAATTCTCCAAAATAAGAAATATATTCTCCGTTTGCACCAACAATAACATAACTATAGCAAGGATAATGATATTTAAAAAACAATTTTTCTACTATTTGATTAGGATCTTTATGCCAAGTAAATATTTCCTTATATGATTTATTTTCGAGTCCTTTATAATCCTTATAAATAAATAAAGGGTTAGTATTTGTAATATTATATATTCCTTTAATAATTTCTTTGAGATAATTTTTATGCATTACGGGATCAGCAGGTCCACCTTTATTACAAGAATCTTCTCCTGGGTAATAAACTATTACTATTGGTTTATTAGATTCTAACTCCTTATTAATTTGATTTTCGAGTAATACTTCCAAATTATTTCTATTGCTAATTTTTCCACGTTTTTCCCTTACAGTCAATTTTTTATGATTAACTGAATCTCCAGGAATGTCCAACATTTTATTCGTTGAACGAATTCGGTTGAATTTAGATTTACTAATTTCTAAATTATTTTCATTGAAATATCTTGTTTTATTAGTCCCTGTTTTGGTAACTGAGCAAGAGTAAATTAAAATACCTAGAATAAGTGTGAGCAAGATTTTTTTCATAATGTTTTACAACGGTTTGTGTATAGTTTCGTTGCGTGAAAATCCGCAGGATTTTCGAGTTAAGAAACTAAGATAGCAAACTTGCGAGGATTTTCCGTGAGGAAAATCGGAAGCAATGAATTATACACGGTGTTGGGCACAGGCTTTTTTTATTTTTAATTGATATTTAATTCCATAAATCAGTCCGACTAAACCACCTAGATAGCTGAAATTATGCATTGTTCCAGCAATTAAAAAGCTCTTTTGGTCCATTAAATCTACTGGAAGATTCCAATTAGTATTTAAGTTTGAAATTATAAATTTGCCAATCAAAATTCCCACGATTCCAATTCCGATAGCGATTACTAAAGTCCGAATTATAGCTCCTATTGAGCTTTTCCACATAACTTTTGGATTCCACTGAAACATTCCTACGATTCCAATAATTAGTCCGAGTATAAGTCCGAACCACCAAGTTGAAGCAATTCCGATTAATCCTGCGCTCATTCGAGGAAAGTCAAGTGTATATTTTACCGACCAAAACTGGTCAAATTTAAATTTAGTAAAGTATTCAGTTGATATTGAGTAAGAAACTTGGTTGTGTAAAAATCCGTAAATCGAAGCAAGAATTATCGATAAAAAAATCACTAAAATTAAAATTCCAATTTTTTTCGCCATTTTGATTTTTAGCTTGTGCCCAACGGTTTGGCTATGGTTTCGTTGCGTGAAAATCCGAAGGGATTTTCCGCCGAAAACCGAAGATAGCAAATTTGCGAGGACTTTCCGAAAGGAAAGTCAGAAGCAATGAACTATAGCCGGTGTTAGGCACAGTTTTTTATTTTGAAAATTCTAAATAAAATTTCAGTAAATCTTTATATTCAGAATCACTATTTTTAAATGACATTTTTTCAATTAATTCATTTTCTATTTTATCTATTTCGGTTGGTAATAAGTCCATGTCACCATCAGTTTTATAAACGTAAATATTAAGTTCTTCTTGAAAATAGTTGTTTAAAATAACATATACTTTTCCGAGTCCAATATTTCTCAAATGAATTAAATGTGTAAATTTTAGGGTAAATCTATCTGTACTCGCAATAAAAAGAAGAGTTATATCCAAAAAATCTTCAACGCTTTCTTGATTCGGTTTTATGAATTGATGTTCAAGTAGATTTCGTTGTTTATTAATTTTTTTTAAAACTCTCGGTGCAATAATTCCAAGTTCGTTAATTAAGTCTATTTTTTTAGGGAAACTCCAAAACTTTTTTTGTGATAAAGTATAATAACCAAAGCATAATAATAAACTATCAAGTTGGCAGTCTAATGCTCTTTTTGCATTTGAAAGTGCATTTACAATATTATGCTCATATTCACTTGACAAGTCAATTTCCGCAAACTTTATAAACTCTTGTGGAGATATGTCAAATTCAGTTTTTAATGAAGTTGAGCCTGATATCAAAAATTTTGTATTATCAGCTTTTAATTCTTCAAGTATTTTTTTTATCACGAATTTTCGTTTTTAGTCAAATTGTGCCTAACGGTTTGTATATGGAAAGTTGCAGTTTTGTATGCGAGGATTTTCCGCAGGAAAATCAGAAGTAGCAAAACAAGCAACCTCCATCGGTTTAGCACTAAAATAGCAATTTTTTATATACGTTGTTGTAGCCAGTTTTTATTTATTCGAGTGATTTTTTGTTCTTTCTCTGATTAATAAAAAACTCATAATTATAATAATACTTATTCCGATTAGTAATAATCCGTATTTGAATAATCCTGTTAGAAAAAATGTTGGGAATCCGCCATAACGACCTTTTTCAGATAATTGAACGAGTTCGGAAATGATGTTAGAATTCTCTAATAGGAAATAACAGACAATACAGAATAAACTAATTATATATAATCTTATGATTTTTAAATTCTTTTTATTCATTTTCTATTCCAAAATTTGCCCAATTCAGCACATTAAATTCGGCTCTCCGAAAATTGGTCAAGTCCGATTTATTAAATATCAATTCCATGCTATTTTTGGCTCGGTCATAAGTCACAATCCAAGGCGAGCAAATTCGGTCAGTCAATTCGATTGATTCGGCAACCGAGTTTTTGTCCGTTATTTGTCCAATAATTTCTATTCGATATGAGTTTTCAAACTTCTCATATTTTGAAATTTCGAATCCGTTTTTACAATTCAGAGTTCCGCAAATCAGTTCCGCAAACTTTTTTCCTTTTTCAAGAGATTTTTGGTTTTCAGTTACTAAAGTCAGTCGGAATTTTGTCATTTCTTAAATTGGCTACAACGGTTTGTGTATAGTTTCGTTGCGTGAAAATCCGTAGGATTTTCGGGTTAAGAAACTAAGTTAGCAAAATTGCGAGGATTTTCCGAGAGGAAAATCGGAAGCAATGAATTATACACGGTGTTACCACACGTTTTTATTTTCAATTTCATAATGATAAGGGTTTTCAGAGTCCATTTCTCCGTTGTGATAAATTAAAAATTCAGCACGTTTATCATTAAATTCAATTGTTTCAATTCTGTTGATTCCTCTCAAGCATTGACTACTGTCATAAATTAATTCCTTCTCAAAAATTAATAGGCTTGATTTGGTCAGTCGGATTATTTCTCCACAAGCCAAAAATCCTTCTTGACTAATCTTAATATTCAGTTCGTCATTTATTTTATATGTTCCCAAATTTTTATTGAAGAATTGAAAGTAAAGGCTAACTAAAATCAGGGGGAATAAAAAAACAATTGAAACCATTTTATTCTTTGTATTCTTTTTAGTCGCAATATAGATAAGACTTGATATTAAGAAAGTTAAACCGATGATTGAGTTTGTGTAAAGTCCTTTTAATTTAATTTCGATAAACGACAGTAAAACTAAAATCAAGAAAGATAAGGACGAAATCAACACTATTCGAGAAATCATTTTTTCGGTTTTAGGATATTCTTTCTTAATCAGCTCTGGAATTAAATTCAGTCCGATGAGAATTCCGAAAAATATAAGAATGGAGGTCATTTTCGCAAATGTGTGGTAACGGTTTGTATAAGAATAGTGCGGTTTTGTGTCCGAGGATTTTCCGTAGGAAAATCAGAGTGACCAAAGGCGCACTAACTTTTGAATAAGGAATAAACTTACGCATTATTTTTATACGGTGTTGTGAGCTGGCTTTTTATTATTTAGCTCAATATTATTTCATAGAGCCATATCAATGCGTATGTGTTTGCTAAAGCGAATAACAAACCAAAAATCAGTTTTTTATTAATACGATAATTTTTTAATTCATTCCTTATAGTTTTTAAAGTACAATCTTTATTAATTCCAATTTTGGTTCCTGCAATTCGGTCGCCAATTCTTCGAGTTGGACTGAAAATTGTAAATATTAGGTCGAATGGAATGATGAAAAGAAAATTCCGTAATGAGCATTTCCATTCAGATGCTTTTTGGTCCGTCAGATTTTGAACTTGTATATTGAATAGTCTTTTTCCAATGCTTTTTCCATTGAGAAAATCTTTGTTCATTGTTATTGGATAGATTATCATTATTCCTAAAAATATATTATCCGTAATTTTAAATGTTAAATATCCGATTATACACATAATCAAATAGTCTATTGCAAATGCTTTAATTCTATTTTCCAATTTTGAAGTCAGATGTTGGTTTGGTCAAGCTTGCTCACAACGGTTTGTGTATAGTTTCGTTGCGTGAAAATCCGCAGGATTTTCGTGTTAAGAAACTAAGATAGCAAAGTTGCGAGGATTTTCCGAGAGGAAAATCAGAAGCAATGAATTATACACTGTGTTGTAATGCGTTATTTATTATTAATGAAACTTTTCCAAAGTTCCATAACTCTTTTTACGAAAAATAAAATTTCGAAACTCTTTCCAGAACTCAACCTAATGTAATAGGTCGTTGCCTTTATTGGAACAGATGAGTCAAATGTATATGCAGTACTATCTATTAGAATACCGTCTTTATAAATTTGATAAAGAGGATCGTTGGATCTTGAAGGTTTATTTAATTTTCTATGTTTAGTTATATTACAAAGGTCAGCACAAACACTTAGTTCTAAATTTTCATTTATATAATTTTCCACTGAACTAAAACCTTCATCTTTTAACCAATCTTTAATGTGATACGCAAGTATATAGAAATTAATGAATGCATCATTTATTTTGGTACTATCTTGACTGATAATTGCATTATTGAGCGTTGCAATATCTCTTTCTAATTTCTCAATTAAATTAATAGAATCAGTAAAACCCGATATCACAAAATCTTTCATTTGAGTTATTTTATTTTTGGAATTAATGCATTACAACGGTTTGTGTATAGTTTCGTTGCGTGAAAATCCGCAGGATTTTCAGGTTTAAGAAACTAAGATAGCAAAGTTGCGAGGATTTTCCGTGAGGAAAATCGGAAGCAATGAATTATACACTGTGTTGCCTACAGTTTTTTTTGTTTTACGTTGATTGGTCTGTCCAAGTAATTAACTTCCATTTTCCATTAACTTTTGCAAATTCATAGTCGATTGCTATTCCGTTTCCTATTCCGCTGATCTCAATTATTGCTTTTTCATTTTCAATTTTTATGATTTGCTCATATTCTCCAAAGTCTTCTAAGTCAGAAGTCTTGTTTATTTGAAAAGTTTTTAAGCTATAGTCTATTTTATTAATTACTCTTTCATTTAGTTCAAATTCTACTTTTTGAAAATCCTTTACTTTTATGGGAAAGTCAATTCTGTTTAATTGAAAAATAGAATCTTTATTAAAAAAATCGAGGAATAATCTAAAGTCAGAATCAACATTGGCTGGAATATTTGTTTCTACTTGAGTTAAACCCACAACTTTGTTTTCATTACTGTATTGTTTACAGCTTATTATAACAAATGTGAATATGGCGAGAATGTAATGTTTCATAATTGTAGGCAACGTTTGGCAATAAGAAACGTAGGGCATTTCGAAGCACCTACCTATCAAGCTACCGAGCCGTTTATTAAACGTAATGTCGTTTAAATTTAGCACTTTCTGCCCTATGTTTTTTATTGCGTGTTGTACACAGTTGTTATCTTTTCATTATAGTCCAATCAATATTTATCTTTTTTATGATATTCTTTTTTTCGCTTTCCTCAAAATCAATTCCATATCTTAAATAGATTTGACCATCTTTAAAATAATGTCCTCCACAAAAGTTTGTGATAGTTATCTTTTTATTACTAATTCCCAAATACTCCAAGTTCTCATTTTTCATCAAATCAATAATTCTTTTAGTTGATTCAATGTCAATGAATTCATTTTTAATCAAACCTTGTTCTACAGAATCATGTTTTATGTTAACAATATTTTTATGGTCAGTTCGAAAACCTATTTGATACTCATAATTGTAGTAAGAAATATGGTCAATCGAATCTTGATTGTTCTCTAAAAAATTTGGGATTGAGTCAAATGCGGAACGATTATTATTATAACTCATAATCAGCGAGTCAAGTGCTTTTTGCTCCGTACAATGATAGCAACCTGTCAATAACACACTAAATGTGAAAAAGATATATTTAAAAAAGTGTCTCACTTTATTCATAGTTTATTATCCTTTCTAATCTAAACCGTTAATTATTTAACCGTTCTCGAATCATATTTTACTTTTATCGACAGACGGGATGTTTTTGTATTGTACTGAAATAGGTTGACCTTTTTTCGGTTGATTTTCGGTTGTTCAAAACGATGTTTTCAAATCGTTAGTGGATTTAAAATTACATTATTTTTTCGATACGATTTGTAGTTGATGTTTGGATTGAGATGTACTTCGGCAGGTTTTCTCAGATCCAGGCTGAAATGAGCTCTTAGGTTGTTGTAAATATAGACCGCTTGCTGTGTCATTTTTTTGGCTAGTTCCGTGTTTTTAATGGTTTGTTTCAGCCCATATTCATGTTTTAGGGTTCTGTTAATACGTTCTGCAACGGCGTTTTCATAAGGATCGTATTGTTCTGTCATACTCATGGTAATGCCGTTTTGTTCAGCAAACTGCGAGTATTTGGGATTGCAGTACTGGAACCCTCTGTCAGAATGATGGATGAGCTTTTGGTTGCGATATTTTCTGTTTTTAATGGCCATGGCGAGTGCATCTTTGCAAAGAGATGTTCTCATATGGCTGTCTAGTTTATACCCCATAATTTGCTTGGAATAGGCATCGGTTACCAATGCTAGGTAGTTGTGTCCGTTTTCGGTTTTAATGTATGTTATGTCGCTTACCCAAAGCTGTTCTGGTCGGGTGGGGACGTGGTCCTTAACAAGGTTTTTATATTTTTTGAACATGTGGTTGGAGTTTGTTGTAGTGGTGTAATTTTTGGCTTTAGGTATTAGTAGTCTGTTAAGCCTTAGAAACCTATAGAATTTATCTCTGCCAATCTTAATATTGGCATTTATAAAATCTTGTTTCAGTTCACTGTAGAGCTTGATTCCACCAGTTTTAGAGCCTACTTTTTTACGGTAACCCTTAACTAAAGAAATTAGTTTTTGTTGGTCTATTTCTTGTTTTTGTTGTGTTTTGAGTCTTTTGTAGAAGGCTTGCTTAGATATCCCAAAACATCCATAGAGCCATTTTCTTTTAAACGGTCTTTTTTCTTTTGCTCTATCTCTTTTGCTAATGTTTTGGGCAATGACTTTTTTGACATATCGACGCCTGTAATAAGTTCCATATCAGCGATAATGTCCTGTTGGAAGTCCTTTTGGAACTCCAGTTCTTCAATACGCTCTTTCAGCTTTTTAATTTCGTCGTTTTTGCTCATACCAGTGTTTCGTTGCACTAAGGTACTATATTTTCTTAACCAATAGGTTATGGTGGTTCTGGGAACCTCATATTTTTTGGAAGCTTGGTTGTTGGACAATTGTCCGTTAAGGATTTGGTCAACGACCAGAAGTTTGGTCTCTAGATTGACTTTTTGGTAGCTTTTTTTTCGCCAGTGTTGTTTTTCGTGTTTCATAAGTGACTGCAATTGTTTGTTCGATTTTTAGTCAACCTATTTCAGGAAAATTCATTTCTCCAATTGGGTACAACGGTTTGTGTATAGTTTCGTTGCGTGAAAATCCGCAGGATTTTCGAGTTAAGAAACTAAGATAGTAAAGTTGCGAGGATTTTCCGCGAGGAAAATCGGAAGCAATGAATTATACACGGTGTTGGCTACAGTTTTTTATTTTTTCAGTAGCTTCTTTCAGTTTTTCCGAATTAAATCCTTTTGTTAGTTCGGTCAATATAAGTTTGTTTTTTATTGTGTTTTCTAATCCATTTAAAGTTTTATCATCATCAATTATAAGAAAATCAGATATTTTAAATTCCGTTAAAAATTTTAGTATTTCTTCTTTACGGTTTTTGCATTCAGCGTATTGAGGAAGAAATCCAGTAATTTGGGTTTTAATTCCTCGATTTTTAAAAAGCGTATTAAATTCAGTCAAAGTTTTTGTAGTTCGTCGAGTAGAACTTAGCCAAATCTTAAATTCTACAAGAGTTAGAAGGCGATTTAAGTTTTCTGTGCAAGATTTGTTAAATTCAGAATATCCGTCCGAAGCAATTTGGTCTGGTTTCCAAGGTGGAGTTGTTATTAAAACACCATCTAAATCTAGAACTAAATACATGTCTTTTTTAATTGTAGCCAACGGTTTGGCTATGGTTTCGTTGCGTGAAAATCCGCGAGGATTTTCCGCTGTAGGACACACATAGCAAAAGTGCGAGGATTTTCGGTAGAAAATCCGAAGCAATGAATTATAGCCATTGTTACCCACAGTTTTTATTTTATAATTTCTAAATCAGTTTGTCTTTTCGGATTTATAATATTTATGCCAGTAAGTTTACCTTTAGGATGATTTAAAATTATGATTCTTTCGAGTAATCTTGTCTTTTTAGGTATGCTATAATTTGTTTGAAAAAAATATGTTGTTCCGTTCTCAAAATATACATTTTCAAATTTCACTTTTGGATTATTAATTTGAACTAGTTTCTCGAAATCACTTACAAATTTTCTTGCCGTACTTTTGTCCGAAATAGTGTTACCAATTAAACTTTTATAGAAATCTTTTTTAAATCCGTTGCACCATAATTCGCCTGTAAACACTATTTCTTTAGATTCTTTATTGTATAAGAATAGACAATTCACCAAGTCTATATGATAGCCTAGATACCAAGTCAAATCAACCAAATAAGTCTCATATTTTTTCTCTTTAAAAATTGCTAGGTCAACTTTTTTTATTTGGTTAAAACTTTTGTCATAAATCCACAAATCATCACCAACTAAAGAGTCCTTTGTTCCATGATATTTTATCAGTTCCGTTTCAAAATCCGTAATGTTTTGGGCAAAAACGCTATCGAAACTAAATGATAGAAAGATGAATAATATGTAAACTATGTTTTTTTTCAAATTGTGGGTAACGGTTTGTGTATAGTTTCGTTGCGTGAAAATCCGCAGGATTTTCGAGTTAAGAAACTAAGATAGTATAATTGCGAGGATTTTCCGCGAGGAAAATCAGAAGCAATGAATTATACACTGTGTTGTGCTTATGTGTTTTTTGTTTTTCTAGTTTTAGGTTTCCAAATTATAAGTTTCCAAATTAGATGTGTCGTAATTCCAGCGATTGTACCAAAGAACCAAAAAACCATTGATATTGCGAGTATAGGCATTCCGCAATTGATTCCATCAGTTCTCGGTTCAGGATAAAATAATCTAGGGAAAATAAAAAAATAGCAGACTAGTAAAATTAATAGTATTATAAAATTTGGAAGTTTATTCTTGTATTTATTGTTTATAAAATACAATACAATTTGAATAATTGAAATTCCTAAAATAAAGAGTAAAATCATTTAATTCAATTTGAGTTTAACATTTTGATTTTCTTAAATTATATCGATTGATAACTTATATTCCCATAGTTATGAGTTGTTTTTTACATTAAGCACAACGGTTTGTGTATAGTTTCGTTGCGTGAAAATCCGCAGGATTTTCGAGTTAAGAAACTAAGATAGCAAAGTTGCGAGGATTTTCCGAGAGGAAAATCAGAAGCAATGAATTATACACGGTGTTACCTGCTGTTTTTATTCTATTTTATCAGCTTTAATTACCCACAAGTTTTTGTCCAATGTGTACTTAGATAATAAAAAATCATTTGGAATAGTCCAACCGAAATCTGCTTGATTTTCATCTGCAACGGTAAGGGTATAGGTCTTTCCAACTTCAAAAAATCCATCCCCATAGAATTCAGGACAGGTAAAAATTACACCAATCGAATCTTGTTTATAATTAGGATTCGAATAGTCAATTATTTTAAATTCAACGATTGTTCCAAATGCAAAATATCCGCAATGAGGAGGCAAAGAAATTTGATTTATAATTTTCCCATTAAGATTATATTGATTACCTCGAATTGAGTCAGTTTGACCAAATGCTAATGTTGAAAAAAATACCAAGGTCAGTATTACGATTATTTTTTTCATTCTAATTGCAGGTAACGGTTTGTGTAACGCCGTCGTTGCGGCGTAGTATGGTTTAAAGATAGGAAAAGGAAACTGACATTACACGTTTGCGAGTATTTTCCGAAGGAAAATCCGAAGCAATGCGTGTTACACGGTGTTGTGCCCAGTTTTTATCTTTTCAATTCCGATTATTTCTGTCAATTTTTTTAGTCCTTTTTTAGCTATAATTCGAAAACTCAACTCAATAAATACAAAACGAAGAATCAGGATGAACAATAGTGTTGGAATTATGAGGTCCAATGAGTCTTTTAATTCATTTTTTATTAAAGAAGTTGTCAGCCCAATAATTGGAAAAAGAAATAAAGCCAATAAAACTATCTTTATTGTTTTATTAATTTTGATTTCTAAAATTCCATTTTCTTTTTTTAGTTTTCCCCTAAAAACACAAAAGGAACCATATAGTTTTTTCGAAAGTTTTAGCTCAAAATCTGATTCATTAATTTCTCCAATGAATGTTTGTTTATCCCAATTTGAAACAAATTGTTCGTTCGGTAAAGTTTTCTTTTGTAATTCATTTAGTGATGTCGAATAATCATCGTGTAGTTCAATGAGATATTTTTGAGTCGGAAAGATTGTCATTGAGATCAGTCGTAATATTTAATTGGGCACAACGGTTTGTGTATAGTTTCGTTGCGTGAAAATCCGCAGGATTTTCAGAGTTAAGAAACTAAGATAATAAAGTTGCGAGGATTTTCCGCAAGGAAAATCAGAAGCAATGAATTATACACGGTGTTGGCAAACGTTTTTTATTTGTTCGTCTTGCAGCCGTGTACTTCAACTATTCTCGCTATTCGGTTTTTTATGCGTTGTTTTTCTGATTCAGTTAGTTGACTTGATAAACCATCTAAAATCTGGTCACTTATAATAGGGTTAAATATGTAACGAATAGAATAATGGTCTTCTGAAATTCCAATGATTTCTCGAGGTTCTTTTAGGTAGATTAAGTCTACTTTGAAAGGCTTTTTTTTAAAGTCTTCGACAACTTGTTTTGTGACATTACTTGAAAAATATGAAGTTGAAAAGTCTGAGAATATCTGGTTCCATTCATAAGTTCCAAAGTCATAATTAAGTGAGCCAATTTCACTTGACTTTTCATTAATTCCGTAACATGAGGTAAATAAGGAAATAATCAAAAAGGATTTCAGTTTAGATTTCATATTAATGTTTGCCAACGGTTTGTGTATAGTTTCGTTGCGTGAAAATCCGCAGGATTTTCAGAGTTAAGAAACTAAGGTAGCAAAATTGCGAGGATTTTCCGTGAGGAAAATCGGAAGCAATGAATTATACACGGTGTTGTAAAACGTTTTTTAATTCTGCTATTTTATTTTCAATTTCTAATTCCGAATCATAAGGTGATTCAGCCATAAAGTAAGAATAAGTTAAATCATTTATTAATTCGTAAGCCTTATTATAATATTCGTCAGAGTATTTTTTAGGAAAATTATTATGTTCAGTCCAGTTTTTAATAAAGTCAGATATGTGCCAAATTCCAGAAGCAATATCTCTCGATAAATTCAGATTTTCTTTTGTCCGTTTACATTCAGTATTTAATTCAGTCAGCAGGTTTATAAACGAATCGTGATTCCAGTTCAGATCAGTTCTCAATTCAAGTAAAAAAGAACCATCTTCAGCATTTAATTCGTCTTTTAACGTCATATTATAAATGTTTTACAACGGTCTGTGTATAGTTTCGTTGCGTGAAAATCCGTAGGATTTTCATGTTAAGAAACTAAGATAATAAAGTTGCGAGGATTTTCCGCGAGGAAAATCAGAAGCAATGAATTATACACTGTGTTGTGTACAGTGTTTTATTTTTCCATTTTTAATTTAAACATTTCATATATTGGTTTTTGCTCGTAACTAAATGCCATGGCTCTGGTATGAAAAATATATATGAAATTATCATTAGTAAAATAATAGGGCTTAGTGTTGAAATAAGCTAAAGGAGCAATTTCTTTAAGCTCAAGTAAAGCTTTTTTTGCGACAGTGTCGTTTTCAAATTCCCACTGTTCAATCAGACCATCTACATTTATTTTATTTTGTGGTTCTTTTCTGTAGAAATATGCCCAAATAGAGTTTACACTAGAAAGAGCTTTTGTTTTTTTAGTTTTATTTGGAGTACTGTTTAAGTCCGCACTGTAGATGGCTGAATTTTTATAATCAATCGGATAGAATGTAAGTCCGTTAAATTCCCTTTTAGAATCTCGATCAATTTCTGGATATATAGAAACCTTAGTAAGTCTAATGTGGTCATCAATCCAATTATCATTTTTCATTGCTTTGACAATGTTTATGAAATCTGATGTAGGTTCAATTATAGAAGGTTTGAATCCTGTTAGAATTAATACGGTTAAAAGGGTTACTAAAATTTTCATTTTTACATTGTACACAACGGTTTGTGTATAGTTTCGTTGCGTGAAAATCCGCAGGATTTTCAGGTTAAGAAACTAAGATAGCAAACTTGCGAGGATTTTCCGCGAGGAAAATCAGAAGCAATGAATTATACACTGTGTTGGCTGTAGTTGTTTTTATTGTTCAATTATTTCTTCAAGTTTGTGTTCAATCACCATTCCGTTTTCGGTTTTAGTTGTCGAATAAAGTTCACCCAAATTTTCGCAAGTACATCCTGTCCAAGTTCCATTTATTTTTTCCGTTCGTCCGTTAAATTCTGCTGTCAGTGTTTTCTGTGATTCCATTATTGCACAGTTATATTCTATTCCATTGAACACTTTTTTTACATATTCTTTATGAGTTGTGTGTCCTTGAAATTTTCTTGAAACCATTTTACCATTAAAAGGTATTTCATACTCAAATGAATTTCCAAAAGTTCCGAATTCACAGTATCTATTTCCAACAATAGAATCCTTGGTTGGTATCAGTTCATGGTAAGCATCTACTCTTGTGAAAGATTCTATAACTTTCGGAATTCCATTAATCAGACCAAATATAGTTGAGTCAGTTACTATTCCTTGTGAGTTTTCTGTAACACTAAAAAGTAAAGAATCTCTGTCAACTTTTAATGAATATCGTTTTTTAAATAATTCAGGTTTAGGTTCTCTATTGGATTTTAAAGAGTATAGAAAAGTTTTTCCATTAGTAAAATTGCTAATCGGATAAATGTAGCTTACAAGTTTTGTATTATTACAGTCTTTACTTTTCAATTCTACTTTCTTTACAGAGTTCTGACAGTTTAAAAATCCAATTAGTATTATGTAGTATAGAGTTTGTTTCATTTCAATTACAGCCAACGGTTTGTGTATAGTTTCGTTGCGTGAAAATCCGCAGGATTTTCAGGTTTAAGAAACTAAGGTAGCAAAATTGCGAGGATTTTCCGTGAGGAAAATCAGAAGCAATGAATTATACACTGTGTTGTAGGCAGTTTTTATTTTTTATGATTTTTAAGAAAGTTTTCAAATTCCTTTATTACTATGTTTAAATCCTTATTAAATTCTTGTGAAGGAATAATGACTGGACTACCAACTTTAGATAGGTTACTTTTTATTAATTTTTGAATTATTTTATTCTTTGAATTAATGTATTTGTCTTGGTCCTTTATAATTAAAGCAATACAAGTAGTATTAAATAATTTTTTAATCTCAAATCCTTGAATATAATCCCATTTGGTTAATCCAATACCATTTACTTTAGTCACAATACCTAATTCATTTACTGTTACACTTGGCAGCTTTAACAAAGCTCGGACAATGATAATGAGTGCTATGATAGAAATTAAAATTCCTACTACGAAATTGTCTAAATAAGTGAGAGTTACTCCAATTAAAAAAAGAAAGATTGATAGTGAAATATCTTTTGTTTTGCTTTTTGAATTTCGATAATATTTTACAGATTCCATCGGTTTTACTAAAAGTATGGGATTATGGAGTATTGCCTACAACGGTCTCGTATAACCGTCAGTTACGGGTTAATAGGCGTTAATTTTCGGTTTAGCACTGACTTCAGCAATTCCGAGTGGATTCGAACGTAGTCGAATCCGCCGTAATTGCGGTTATACATTGTTGTGCAACGTTTTTATTGTTCAAATTGCATTTCAGATTTCTTTCCATAATCTTTTTCAGTTGCAACAGCTTTATTTACAAATTTAAATCCTTTCATATTATATTCTGAAATTTCCAATTCATCATACCTTTTCCCAAAAATTCTTTTTGTCAGTTCAAATGCCGTGTCATAAGTTACTTCCAATTCCATTTCATTTTGAATTTCCTCTTCTGTCAATTCCGCGCGCATTTCTTCCAAGTCCTCTTTTGAAATTGGTTCAAGCTTTCTGGATTCGATTTCTTCTGGTAATGGATTTCCGAAATCTTGATAAATCTCGTCTCCAGCTTCTCTTAATCTTATTTTTTGTCCGTTTTGGAAAACACAGTAGGAAAGTCCGTGTCCAATAGAAACTTGAATAATTTCAGAGTTTGGGAATTTTTCTAGAAACTTTTTTTCAGCTTGAGTTTGAGTCGGTTTTGCAAACTGCCAGCCTAGACTTGAATTAGCGATAATTAAACTTCCCTTATAATTTGTGATATGAGTTTCTCCAAATTCAGGTCCAATATTGAAGTCAGATTCTCCTATTAATTCAAAATCTTTGAAACCCAAAGAATTCAATAGTTCAAGATTGATTTCTAAATCTCCGATATCTTTAATAAATGTTGCTGTTATGTTCCAGCCCATAGTTTTTTCTCAAATGTTGCACAACGGTTTGTGTATAGTTTCGTTGCGTGAAAATCCGCAGGATTTTCGTGTTAAGAAACTAAGATAGTAAAGTTGCGAGGATTTTCCGCGAGGAAAATCAGAAGCAATGAATTATACACTGTGTTGTGTGGCGTTTTTTTATTCCAACATTGCTTTAAAATCTCCTTTTATTTCAATTTCTCCGCTACAATCTGATTCGCAAATTCCTTTGAAATAGAACTTACCAAAAATCATTTCTCCTTTTTGTTTTGGAATTGATTTTACGATTAGTTCCTGTTTAATCTTTTTGATTTTTGGGTCGATTGGTGGTCCTGACATCCAATACTTAAAATCTGATTTGAATTGATTGTCTATTATTTTTATTGTTAAATTTTGGCTGTAAGCTGGATTAGTCTCAAATATTTGTAATTCTAGAGTGTCAGAGTCAATTCGTTTTAATTCCGCAAACCTCATTAATCGCAAACTGTCGTTATTTACAATTGCATTAGATTTTATTGAATATTGGGTTGAGTCAGGTAGATTGTCATATCCAGATTCTATTTTCAAAGTCAAAGGATTAAGTATGGATTCAGTTGAATTGAATAGATTACTATTCAATTCTTTGTCAAAAGTCATTTTGTCAAATTCTGATTTGTTTTTTTTAACTCCGCAAGAAACTAAAGTTGTAGAAAGTATTATTATCAGTAGTTTTTTCAATTCAGAGTTATTTTTTTTAATGACACACAACGGTTTGTGTATAGTTTCGTTGCGTGAAAATCCGCAGGATTTTCATGTTTAAGAAACTAAGATAGTAAAGTTGCGAGGATTTTCCGTGAGGAAAATCGGAAGCAATGAATTATACACGGTGTTACCTGTAGTTATTTTTAATCTACTGTTTCCGTATATCGGATTGGAAATATTTCTCTTATTTCTCTCCATTTTATAATGTCTTCCTGCTCGTCCGAGTTTAATAATTCTGTTTGGTTTTTATTGAATTTCGAGATTGCAAATTCATTCCGAACTTCATTATATGCCAGATAAAATTTATTTCTAATTTCACGATATTTTTCGTAATTCAGTTCCTTGTCATATCTCGCAATTATTGTAATATTTTTATGAGTGTAGACTTTTCCAGAATATTGAAAATCCTTTTCAGTTGTCATTGGCATTTTTTCATCCGCTGATTAGGGATTATATATTTTTTGAATTCCGATATTATAAGACTGTCTGGAATAAAATTATCCTCAATTGTTGTTCCTCCATTTTTATCAACATCAATTAAGACTATATTTCTTTGCTTGATAATAATTTGTTCGGATTTATCTCTAGTATTTTTCATGTAGTTATCAAATCCGTAATCTAATTCAATTACTTTGTAATCGGCTTCTAGTTCTATAATCGAATCAATCTCTTTTTTACAAGATGTTGAAATTAATATTAAACTCAGAAGTAATATTTTCAGAGAAATTTTTGTCATAATTACAGGTAACGGTTTGTGTATAGTTTCGTTGCGTGAAAATCCGCAGGATTTTCGGGTTAAGAAACTAAGGTAGCAAACTTGCGAGGATTTTCCGCAAGGAAAATCAGAAACAATGAATTATACACTGTGTTGTGCATAGGTTTTACCATTTTTTATTTTTTCCATTAAAATACGCGTTGAATTCCTCTTTTTTGCTATCAGTTAGTTGGAATAGAAAGTCCAATATTTTGTCGAATTCTTTTTCAAATATTTCATTTATTAAAGTTAAATATTGTCTAGCATCCACATGTTCAGTTCCTGTTGGCTTCATTGAAAGATATTTTAAATTTCCATTAATGAAGTTCGCAAGATGAATGACGTTGAAATAATTTTCGTCATAAATGATAGTCGCGCTATAGTCAGTTCGATCTCTCCAAATGTCTAAGCTTAATATTGGATATGTTAATCGACAGTTTTCTGCCATACCATGGTCAGTATAGCTATTTAATTCAAATCCATTTTTAAGTGGATATTTTAAATATGTCTTGACATCAATATTTAAAAGCATCGTAATTTTTATGGAAACTTATGCACAACGGTTTGTGTATAGTTTCGTTGCGTGAAAATCCGCAGGATTTTCAGGTTTAAGAAACTAAGATAGCAAAGTTGCGAGGATTTTCCGTGAGGAAAATCGGAAGCAATGAATTATACACTGTGTTGTGTGCAGTTATTTTTTTAGTTTTTATAATTTTTAATTCTCAAAATCCTATTGGAAATAATTCCGATATAAGAGGTTAAAACCATAATGAGAGGTAAAATTATTTGCCAAGATTCAGTTTTTGGATTGTCAAATAATGATTCAAACTGAGGGATTTGAACTATGGTCAGAATTATTATCATAGTTACGAATATCAGTAATGATTTTAGATTCTGATTTATTGATTTTGGTTTATATCCAATTAAAATTTCTTTTGTGTAGATTATCATTAGGCCAATTGTGAGGATGTTTGGTAAGAGTAGATTCCAAGTATTGTATTTTTCCGTTACAATGTTGCCTAATGTCAAATAGATAAAGGTTAGCCAACAAAACATATAGATAGATAACAGAGTTAGTCCAATCCACAATAGTTTAAATAATATTTCTGGTTTCCAATTTATCATTTTAAAATTGTAGATTCTCTTATTGCACACAACGGTTTGTGTATAGTTTCGTTGCGTGAAAATCCGCTAGGATTTTCGGGTTAAGAAACTAAGGTAGCAAAATTGCGAGGATTTTCCGTGAGGAAAATCAGAAGCAATGAATTATACACGGTGTTGTAAAACGTTTTTTTTTCAAATAAATAGTCTCCATATATCCAAAAGAAAAATTAGTATTGTAAAAATAGACAGGCTTAATGTCAGGAAAATATTTTTTTTATTTTCCTTTTTAAAAATCGAAATTATTGTCAACATCATAGAGGTTAGTCCAATCAACGCATATTTTATATATGCTAATTGCTGAAGTCCATAAAGAGTTTGCGTCTTTCCGGTAGCGTTTTGAAATCCGATAAACAAATGATATTGCATTGAAATTCCAATAATAATTCCTACTGAACTTAACAATATTGAAATCTTAGAAACAAGAGTCATTTTAAATGTTTTACAACGGTTTGTGTATAGTTTCGTTGCGTGAAAATCCGCTAGGATTTTCGGGTTAAGAAACTAAGATAATAAAGTTGCGAGGATTTTCCGTGAGGAAAATCGGAAGCAATGAATTATACACTGTGTTGTGCTTATGTGTTTTTTGTTTTTCTAGTTTTAGCTTTCCAAATTATAAGTTTCCAAATTAGATGTGTCGTAATTCCGGCGATTGTACCAAAGAACCAAAAAAGCATTGATATTGCGAGCATAGGCATTCCGCAATTGATTCCATTAGTTCTCGGTTCAGGATAAAATAATCTGGGGAAAACAAAAAAATAGCAGACTAGTAAAATTAATAGGATTATAAAATTTGGAATTTTATTATTGTTTATAAAATACAATGCAAATTGAATAATTGAAATTCCTAAAATAAAGAGTAAAATCATTTAATTCAATTTGAGTTTAACATTTTGATTTTCTTAAATTACATCCATTGACAACTTATATTTCTATAGTTGGGAGTTGTTTTTACATTAAGCACAACGGTTTGTGTATAGTTTCGTTGCGTGAAAATCCGCTAGGATTTTCGTGTTAAGAAACTAAGATAGTAAAGTTGCGAGGATTTTCCGTGAGGAAAATCGGAAGCAATGAATTATACACGGTGTTGTGCGTAGTTTTATTTTTTTTCTTCTATTCTGAATGAATTTATAATCTTGTTCATATCTACAATCATTTTGCTTGCATTTGTTTGATTTGTCCAAGACATAATTTGATAATAACGAGTCTTGCTTTCGATTATGGAATATCTATAATATATGGGATAGTTGTCCGTTACGTCTATTCCTGTCATTGTAAACGTAATTTTCTTTTCGGCTTTATCTAATTCAAATATTTCGTCAGAAACTTTAAATTCTTTAAGATTTGTTTCATTTTTAAAATGATTTTTTATCACCTCATAATATCCATTAATATTTGGAGTTACATCGTATTTTTTTCTCTCAACAGATTTATAAAATCCATCTTTTGATTCATCCATTATAATTATGTAAAAATCCTTTTTGATATTCTCATATTCGAAATCTGTATATTGATTAAGTCCTGTTGTTTTAGTAAGATACTCTGGTATTAATACTGAATATTTGTTTTCTACAATTTTTCTTTCATTTTTTTCGTACATGTTTTTATCTTTTTTACAAGACATTAATAACATCAGAAGAATTATAGTGAGGATTTTATTCATATTGTATTCTAGATTAGTAGGGGGTAATTACGCACAACGGTTAGGCTATAATTCCGTTGCGAGGAAAAATCGGAGATTTTTCAGAGTAGGAATTGTAGCTGGTTAAAGATACTGTTTTTAGGATAGAGTAGGGGGCAAGTAATGGATTATAGCCTTTGTTGTAGCCAGTACTTTTTTAGTCCCACCACAACCATATTCCGTTCATTTCTTTTATTAATTCTTTTAAATTTTCTACTTCTCCAACTCCTTGGTCAACTGAATCTGGACAGAATTCATAAACCTCTTCTGAAAAAGCGTCCAAATCAGTTGGCAATTTTTTGAATTCTAATTCAAGCCAATCTCGTCCACAACCAATTACTGTCAATCCAAATTTTTTATTCCATTTAGATACTTTAGCAACTATATCGTCATTTTCATAATCATAATTAATTCCGTCTGTTCTTCTATAACGTAAAATATCAAGGTCATCAGTTCCTTTAAGAATTCCAATAATATTTGATTCTTCTTCTGTTGAAAAGACGAAAATCAAATATCCTTTTTCTCTAAATTTTTCTTTTAATTTTTTGACAATTGAATTAGCTTTTTCCTCGGAGCTTTTAGAAAGAATTCCCTTATGAAATTCATCTAAAACGTCACCAGTTTCTTGGTCTATTGCAGGTAGCTGAATTAATCCATTTTTGGTTTCTTTTTTTAGTTCTTTCATAAGTTCGATATCAAATTCTAACTTATTGACTAATTCAGTTTCTTTCGGTGATAAGTCTTTTGCTCCATAACTAAAGAAGGATAAAATTCCCATAAATATTAATATTTTTTTCATTCAGTTCGGTTTTTTCTCGTATTGGCTACAACGGTTCGTGTAAGGATAGTTGCGTGGTTAAGTAACTAACTTAGCAAAAATGGAACGAACCAGAGGAAAATCCGCAGGATTTTCCGAGTAGGCAAGGGCCAAGCAATTATTATTACACTCTGTTAGCAATAGTTTTTTTAATTATTTTGGGCTATAAATGACTTTTTCGACATCTATTTTGTTAGCAATATCCTCAGCTTCTTTATGGGCTATATCTCTACTTTTTATTTGTTTTAACAATATTTTTATTCGGTGGTTTTCATTCAGAAGCGTAACTCTAAAAACTAAATTTTTGTCCGAATGTTCTACGTTTGCTCGACTTAACATTGTTGTTGTTTCCGTTATTTCAAGTACTGTCAGATATGGGTAGTATTCCAATAATTCCCATTTCCCAAATTTTATCCAATAAATACTATTGTATTCTTTCAGTTTTTTTTGCTTTGTGTCTATTAAAACACCATATCTGGTAAAACTTAATCCAAGTCCGACTATACATATTAAAAGAGATTGTATTCCTATGTTAAAGAGTCCAATTATTCCAATTATAGAAATGACATAGCCCAGATACCTAGTCATTGGCGGAAAAAAATAACTTGTTTTAAAATTTAAAATTTCGTTCATCTAATTATTGCTAACGGTTTGTGTAACGCCGTCGTTGCGGCGTAGTATGGTTTAAAGATAGGAAAAGGAAACTGACATTGCACGTTTGCGAGTATTTTCCGAAGGAAAATCCGAAGCAATGCGTGTTACATGGTGTTGTGCCCAGTTTTTATCTTTTCAATTCCGATTATTTCTGTCAATTTTTTTAGTCCTTTTTTAGCTATAATTCGAAAACTCAACTCAATAAATACAAAACGAAGAATGAGGATGAACAATAGTGTTGGAATTATGAGGTCCAATGAGTCTTTTAATCCATTTTTTATTAAAGAAGTTGTCAGCCCAATAATTGGAAAAAGAAATAAAGCCAATAAAACTATCTTTATTGTTTTATTAATTTTGATTTCTAAAATTCCATTTTCTTTTTTTAGTTTTCCCCTAAAAACACAAAAGGAACCATATAGTTTTTTCGAAAGTTTTAGCTCAAAATCTGATTCATTAATTTCTCCAATAAATGTTTGTTTATCCCAATTTGAAACAAATTGTTCCTTCGGTAAAGTTTTCTTTTGTAATTCATTTAGTGATGTCGAATAATCATCGTGCAGTTCAATGAGATATTTTTGAGTCGGAAAGATTGTCATTGAGATCAGTCGTAATATTTAATTGGGCACAACGGTTTGTGTATAGTTTCGTTGCGTGAAAATCCGCAGGATTTTCGAGTTAAGAAACTAAGATAGCAAAGTTGCGAGGATTTTCCGCGAGGAAAATCAGAAGCAATGAATTATACACGGTGTTGTAGCCAGTTTTTATTCATTTTCTAGTCGGAAATTTGCCCAGGTCAGCACATTAAATTCGGCTTTCCGAAAATTACATAAGTCCGATTTATTAAATATCAATTCCACGCAATTTTTTTGTCGCTCATAAGTCACAATCCAAGGCGAGCAAATTCGGTCAGTCAATTCGATTGATTCCGCAACCAAGTTTTTTTTGTCCGCTACTTGTCCAATGATTTCTATTCGGTATGAGTTTTTAAACTTCTCATATTTTGAAATTTCATATACGTTTTTACAATGCAGAGTTCCGCAAATCAGTTCCGCAAACTTTTTCCCTTTTTCAAGAGATTTTTGGTTTTCAGTTACTAAAGTCAGTCGGAATTTTGTCATTTCTTAAATTGGCTACAACGGTTTGTGTATAGTTTCGTTGCGTGAAAATCCGCAGGATTTTCGGGTTTAAGAAACTAAGGTAGCAAACTTGCGAGGATTTTCCGAGAGGAAAATCAGAAGCAATGAATTATACACGGTGTTGTGGCTAGTTTTTATTTTTTAAATCATTTATAAGTTTGTAACAATGAGCAATTAAACCTCGTCCGACAATTGTATTAGTCCCAAGCGTTAAATCAACTTTATTTTTCTCGTTATCAATCCATAGAAATAATTTTTCATCATTGAAATAATACCAGTCTTTTATGACAGTAGTTTTTTTGGAATCAAAAACTTCATCATCTCCATTTTCCTCTGCTGTTTTTTTATCCCAATAAATAGGTCGGTTGTAACTAAAGTTTTGGTCAAATACAAATATCAATTTTTCATTTTTAAAATAGTACTCCGTCTGAATTTTTCCAGTTTCCCCAAGGCCAATTACTTGTATGTATTTTAATTCACCATTTTTGTAGTATCCAGTTACTTGTCCACTTTCTATTGTCTCCTCCGATTCATTAATTAATTTTGAATCGTAGGAATTAATATTATTTCTTATCTCTGAATAACTTTTTTTAATTTCTGCGACTATGGAATCGTTTATTTGGGCAATACATGGGCTGCACAAAAATAGGACGATTAATATGGTAAGTATTTTTGTCATAATTAGCCACAACGGTTTGTGTATAGTTTCGTTGCGTGAAAATCCGCAGGATTTTCGTGTTAAGAAACTAAGTTAGCAAAATTGCGAGGATTTTCCGTGAGGAAAATCGGAAGCAATGAATTATACACTGTGTTGCCATTTCGTTTTTTTTATCAAGGAAACCTCATTAATAAAACTTTTAGTCTTTTGATTAGTACTTCATCTTGCAAGCATTCTATTGGAGTCAATTCATCAAGGTCAGGAACTTTTGAATAAATCCAACCAATACTATTTTGTCCTAAATGATAATGGATTACCTGAGCAAAGTCAAGTCGGTTTTCCAAATACCCCAATAATTTTGTTTCAAAGTCAGAATTGTTCCAATAAAGCGAAAAATGACTTGAATATCTTTTCCAAGATTCTTCATCATTAAAGTATTGTTCTAATTTTTTCATTTTTTTTAATTACAGAGAAAATCAGTTTGGTTTATTTTCGATTATTTACATAAAGTGTTAGTCCGTAGTAAATAAGTCCCATTAAGATTATTTTAAAGATAACATGAGATGATTCAAGACTAGTGTTAATAATTACAAGTGAAATCATCATGTTGGCTAAAAAGAAACTTATTATAATCCTAATAAATGTAATTTTTAAATATCTCATTAATCAATTTTTAGCATTGAGGGAGCATTATAATGAATGGCAACGGTTTGTGTATAGTTTCGTTGCGTGAAAATCCGCAGGATTTTCAGAGTTAAGAAACTAAGATAGCAAAGTTGCGAGGATTTTCCGCGAGGAAAATCGGAAGCAATGAATTATACACGATGTTGTACACCGTTTTTTTAATTTTTCATTATTCCTGCTCGGTCAAAATATTCTCCAATGGCATACGTCGGAAGTCCTTTCTGATAACCCAATCGATAAAATCCAATTCCGTTGCTTTTTTGGTTATTACTTGATTCTTGGATTTCTTTTGCCTTTAATATTATCTCAAATTCAGTGAACTCCGATTTGCATTCAAGAATTTCTCCTTTTTTAAATCCACCTTTTGGGCAATAGGGAACAAGAATAATTTTTGTTGCATTGAATTTGCGGTTCCCAAAGTCAGATTTTAAGTCTTTAATTCCATCAGAGTTGAAAGAATTCCAACTTACATTTTTAGTTCTTCCAAAACGCATTGGCAAGTCAGGACGAAAATATTGAGATTCTTTTTCTGTTAACGGCAAATTTTCAATCAATTCCGATTTAGTTTTGAAAATCTCGGTTGACATTCGGTAGAATATTGTTTTGACACCAAAATTGTTTGAAAATGTCCAATTGTTTTCAGACCAGAGGCAGTCATAGAACACTTCATAATCGTCAAATCCGATTATCCGAGACGGTCTTTCGTTAAATTCTGTTTTGTATATATCTCCTAATTTCAATTTTTTGGCAAATGGTGTACAACGGTTTGTGTATAGTTTCGTTGCGTGAAAATCCGCTAGGATTTTCGGGTTAAGAAACTAAGATAGTAAAGTTGCGAGGATTTTCCGTTAGGAAAATCAGAAGCAATGAATTATACACGGTGTTGTAATGCGTTTATTTTTCAAATTCATTGGTCAACAACTCATCTAAGTTCCTCCAAAAGATGATAGAGTAACCAGCACATTTTTGATGTGGTTTACTTTTAGTTTTTATTAACTCAAACCAGTCATCCTTTGGCTTATATTTAGCAACTGTTTCCCCCAGCATGAATTGCGTTTTATCATTATCAATAGACCTAATTCTTAGTTTGGACAGTTTGGCGGAGTCTATTTTACCTTTTGAGAAAAGTCCATTTTTAATAGGTAATTCTTTCTCAAACCAATCAAGTAGCTCACAAACCGAAAATCTCCCACCACTGTCTTGATGTATACCAATAACTCTGAATAGGGCTTTGTTCTCTAATTTATTTTGATAGCTAAATATATCGCCAATATTGAATGTTGATTCCTCTTTATAAACTTTTGGAATTCTTTTTTGTTTAGGTTGTTCAGTTAAAAGTTGCTGTTTGAGTTTTGTAATTACATATTCTCTTTTTTTCAGAACCTTAGGATCTTCTTTCCATCTTTCTAAATCAGATCCACTTTCAATAATTTCAAGAGTTTTATCAAGAACTCGATTAATTAGTCGTCCAGTTTTCCATTGTGTGTCAGCAAGTGCAAACCAAAACACGGAGTTTTCATCGCTATCATTTATTGAATCTTGATATTCCTTTATAAGTTCAGATGTAGCTTGTTCTGAATCGAGACCATCACCAATCAGCTCTTTAAAGTCATCTCTGATATCACAAGCTAAATCATCTGAATATATGGCTGGACCCCAAGCTCCCATAAGTCTTTTTTATTTTATGCATTACAACGGTTTGTGTATAGTTTCGTTGCGTGAAAATCCGCAGGATTTTCGAGTTAAGAAACTAAGATAGCAAAGTTGCGAGGATTTTCCGTGAGGAAAATCAGAAGCAATGAATTATACACTGTGTTATAAACAGGTTTTTAATTCAGTCAGCCCATTACCGAAGTCAGCTTTCTGAAGTTGTTTAAGTTCTATTTTACATTTATTAATTGAAATTAATTGATAAATATTTTGCTTGTCAATCTGACTTAAGGTAAATATTAAGAAAAAATTCTGGTTAATTTCCTTGATGAACCAATATCCTTCGTCATCCCAACTTTTATTTATAAGAGCATTTTTCTTATTCGGTTTCTCAAACATAAGGTCACGAAAGAAAAATTTATCACTGAATTCTATTTCTAATTCTCCATTGATTTTCTCAAAACGATTTTTAGTCAAAAAATCCTGAATTGTTTTTTTGTCAGTATTTAATTTGTGATTCAAGTTCAAAGGACGAAATACGTGCATCATATTTTGTCCAAAGTCAATTTCAATTGAGTCTTTTTGGAAGATCTTAAAGTCAACATTTAGCGTGTCGTTTGTCATAAATAATTTTGACTTTTTGAAATCAATTTTTAAAGGAATAACACTGTCCGAATGTATAGTTCCGATAGTTTGATTGTCAAAGTCAATTAAAAATCCTTCGTTTCCAGAAGCGACCATTGAATTAATATCAATTATATAATTCTGATACGACATCCATATTCCTTTAACTTCTTGAGCTTGGCAATATGTTAATCCAAAGACTAATAATAATATTTGCAGTGTTTTTTTCAAACTTGTTTATAACGGTTTGTGTATAGTTTCGTTGCGTGAAAATCCGCAGGATTTTCGGGTTAAGAAACTAAGATAATAAAGTTGCGAGGATTTTCCGTGAGGAAAATCAGAAGCAATGAATTATACACTGTGTTGTAAACAGTTTTTAAAATCCAAGCACACTTCTTTCTAATTCAATTTTTATCAATTTCCATTTTTCATCTAGTTTCTCAAAAATAAAATAAGATGAGTTTCCAGTAAAGCCTCCAATGAATTGTTTTCCGTAAATAATTGCTTTAGTATTATTTTTTGAAAATATTGGTGATGATATATAGGCAATTGGTTTTTCTTCAGTTTCGTTCAGTTCCAGAGTTGTAAAATCAGATATTTGGTTATTTTTTAATTTCTTTAGTGCTGTTTCCGTTTTCTTTTTATCAAATAGAATATTTCTGAGTTCAACATTTTTCGAATCCGACTCTTTTATTTTTATCAATAAAGATTTATTGTCAAATCGTTCGTAAATCAGAATATTATCCGTTTTATATTCGGTTATAGTTATTTCAATTATAGACTTATAATCATTTTTAGATTGTCCAAAAACATTGGTTAGAATTAGGAGAAATGTTAAAAGCACTATGTTTCTCATAAATTGTTTACAACATATGGATAAACGCACCGGTGCGTTTATTTCCATTATGATTATACTTACAAATCTAAAGGATTTTTGATCATATCAAAACTACTTGTAGCAACATGTGTGTAAATTTCAGTAGTTTTTGTGGAGTTGTGGCCTAAAAGTAATTGTATATACCTCAAGTCGGTGCCGTTTTCCAACAAGTGTGTGGCAAAACTGTGCCTTAGGGTATGGGGAGTGACTTTTTTTCTAATCCCTGCCTTTATGGATGCCCTTGAAACAACCTTGCCAACGGTACTTCCACTATATTTTCCTCCGTCCTGACCTTCGAACAAATATTTTTTAGGCCTATATTCCTTAAAGTAGGCGCGTAGGTCATCCAAAACTTTTTGCGAGAGCAAGGTAAATCTATCTTTGTTGCCCTTTGCCCCGACAATTTTAACGAGCATTCGCTTGCTGTCTATGTCTCCTATGACAAGATTCAAAAGTTCGTTTCTCCTCAATCCCCCAGAGTACAAAAGGCTTACAATACATTTGTGCTTTATATTGTTGGTACACTCAATAACCCTCAGTACTTCTTCCTTGGCAAGAACCGTGGGCAATTTTTGGGACTTTCTTGGGCGTTCAATAGCGTAGAACCTGTTGGGCATTCCCAGTACAACCTCGTAATAAAATTTAATACTGTTTATACATTGGTTAATATAGGAATCCGATTTGTCCTCCTGTATCAATTTGGAAATATAGGCCCTAATGTCCATTTCATTGATTTCCTTTAGTTCCTTGTTAGGGTAGAAATTCATAAAATGCTCAAAACAGCATATATAGGTTTTTGATGTATTGTTGGAATACTTCTTCAGTTCCAATTTTTTAAGGTATTCATCAGGACAGGATCGGAGGATTCTTTTCTGTGTACGTTTTTCATGCCAATCAAGGTTTAAGGGCTCGTTTCCTTCCTTGGCTCTGGATTTATCAAAGAAAAACTTGCAATTGATCCAGGCAACTCCTTTGAAGAATCTGAAGATTTGGTCAAGGTTACCTTTTGTATTAGGGATGTGGTACATAGAAAATTCCTCGCTCCATTGTACATCGTTTAATTCTCTCACTATCGCATCCAAGGCTCTATTGGAATAATATTGGAGACCAATATGCTTTTCTTGGTCAATCAGGAGATGTTTTAATGTGATATGTTGTTTAAAAAGCATCTTTTTATGGTTTGGTTAGTGCAATATAGTTGTAAATGAATAACTTAGTCGTATTTTAAACGTATATGATACATTTGTATTCGTTTGTAAACGTTTGTACATGGATAAATTGAAACCAACCGTTAAATGTTTGAATTGCAGGAAGAAGCTAAAGGGGCGTTCCGATAAAAAATTCTGCAATGACCATTGTAAAAGTTCCTATCATTACCGAAGGAGTATTGAGGGGGAACTTAAGTTTTACAATGATGTATTACGTGTATTGCGCAACAACAGAAAAATATTGAAGCTCTACAATAGGGCAGGGAAGTCCACTGTAAGATGTGAGGTTTTGTTGAAAGAAGGCTTCAATCCAAATTTTTTCACCCATTACTGGAAGAATGGCAAAGGGGATGTGTACCTGTTCGTTTTCGAGTTCGGTTTTTTGAAAAGGAGCGAACATGGAAATGATAAATATGTGCTTGTAAAATGGCAGGAATATATGGAGCGTTGAAGTCCTTTTTTCGAGGTTGGAAATGGTACCGATTTTTGACTATATTGCAGTAGAAATTTTTATTAATCAAGTGAACACAAAACTGAACACGTTTTGGAACATGATTATCTAAATTATCAACGGGAAAGCCCAGTAAATGGGTTGGAAATTAAAAAAACTTCGGACTCATAACCCGAAGGTCACTGGTTCGAGTCCAGTTCCCGCTACTAATAAAAAGTCAAGTATAATCAACGGTTTGGTGTCCCCAAACCGTTTTTTTATGTTCAAAATTTCAGATATCTTGCGAGGCGAATACGAAAGTGAATACGCTAACGCATACGATTTGTCAAACCAAAAACAATTTTCCAAGCCCAAAATATACACAGCAAATGGCGATCTGAGCAAGCGCTGGTATGTTTACTTTTCCTTTAGAGATCCCAAGAACAATAAACTCACTAGGCAGTCTCCAATTTACGCCAGTGCCAACCGTTACAAGACCAAGGAAGAGCGAATGGCAATCCTCACGGTTTATAGCCAGACCTTGCACAAACTTCTCAAACGGGGCTACGATCCGTATGCAGATAATGTGGATCTGTTCAAAAAGGAGCAGAACAAAAAAGCCAAACAAAATACAGCTTCTAAAGAAGGGGAAGTATCAGAGCAACCATTGAAATTGGATTTGGGGCATCCCGGTATAAAGGAAGAGGATAAAGGGAAGACTTTGGCAGAGGCTTTCGAGTTTGATATGTCCATCAAACAACGATCATTGCGTGAGAGCAGTATGCGTTCCTATAAAAGCCATATAAAAGTGTTTAGGGAATGGCTTGAAAAATCTCATAAGGAAATTACCCATATCCAACAGGTGGATAGGCCAGTGGTCATGGAGTTTTTGAACCATATTATGGATAGCAGTTCCCCAAGGAACAGAAACAATTACAGGGCAAGTTTGAGCAGTATGTTCCAAACTTTAGAGGACAATGATATTGTTAGCTCCAACTTTATAAAGAAGATAGTTGTTTTAAAGAGCAGTCCCAAGCGGAACAAGACCTATACCAAAGGGGAGCAACAGGAAATTTTTGAGTATTTGGAAAAGAACGATCCAATGCTGTTGCTGTTCATCAAGTTTGTATCCTATAATTTCATCCGTCCCATTGAGGTATGTCGCCTAAAAGTGGGGGATATAGATGTGGAGCACAAAACCGTAACATTCAGGGCAAAGAACAGCCCATTGAAAACCAAACTGATTCCAGAGATACTTTTGGAGGAACTTCCCGATATGAGCAAAATGGAAAAAGGGGATTTTTTGTTTACTCCTGAAGGCTTGGGCGGAAAGTGGGAACTGAGCGATGACAACAAGCGAAACTACTTTTCAAAGCGCTTTAAAAAGGTTGTGAAGGATGAATTCGGACTTGATGAGGATTACGGTCTCTATAGCTTCAGGCATACCTTTATAACGAAGCTTTACAGGGAAATGATTAAAGATTCGTCCCCTCACGCTGTGAAAAGCAAATTGATGCTCATTACGGGGCATACTTCCATGGAAGCCTTGGAAAAATACTTGAGGGACATTGATGCAGAATTGCCAGAAGATTATTCAGAGTTGTTAAAAGCCTAGGGAATGGAAATGAATTTAGACGATTTACAGATGGAGATTATGGGCAACCTGTTTGTAGCAGGTGTGTACTACTTTCCAAGACTTTTGTTGGAAATGAGCGAAGCAGAGGCGCAAAAGGATTTCTCCATGTTTGGCAATAGGGTATTGCTCATTGAGGAAAATGGGAGCAATTATTTTGTGGAGCCAGGTGAGATCCATTTGAAGGTGATGCATAAGCAAAGGTTGCTTGACAAAAATCTGTTGAAACTATTGGGGCTTTGCGATGACCAGAAAAGAAGGGACGTAGATTTCTTGTTGGAACGCTATAAAACCTATGTAGAGGGTGTTTCGATGCTTTACAATTGGTTTGCGGAAAATATGGAAGTAGAAGTGCAGGGAATCTCAAAAGACCAAAAGCGTGCTTTCATATCCCAACGGGATACTTTGGCCAGACATAAAGTGGAGGTGGAGCAACGCTTCTTTGATAAACCTGCGCAGATTGAGAAAAAGGATAAAACGGAACAGGACCAAAAAGAGGTCTTGAACAAAACAATAGCCCAACTAAAGAAGATGATAGCCCCAAATGTAGATATTTCATTGCCCGTTTTGGAACTGGGTGAACAAGAGCCTCCAGAACCAAAATTGGATGAAAGGAAGCAACATCTTCAGAATTTAAAGGACAGAGCAAAACAAGAAGCTGAACATGTTCTACTGACACAGGTTTTTAATCTTAAATTGAAACCTATTGAAGCTCTTGGATAGGCAATTTTGTATATAATATGATTGTGATAATTCCTGTGATAAATTTGTGATAAAAAAATATCACAAATTTATTTTTTGTTTTTTGAACTGTTGATTTGCTGTTTAAACCCTTGTAAAATTGGTAAAAGTGGCTGTCAATGTTCAATGTCTAACTGTTGCAACAGTTCGATTTTTTTGTGATACAAAATGAATTGTTTAGGCTTTATAAATGGATTTTGTTTTGGTGTAATTGTCCATGGCAAAAAGGAGGGTGTGCTTACTTGGATATTGTAAAACCAATAGATAAATACCTGTGTTCATTCTCTCCATAAAACCCTCCTATTTTTAATACTTCATCTATGTGTTTATAGTTATCATTTTCGTTGAACACATATTTATGATATGTTTCAACTTTACAAAATTTAGACTCTTTTTGTGTTAGGCGGGGTCTTACAGAAGGAATTCCATCAATAGTTACTTCGTTATTGTTGCTGTAGTATCCAAGCATTTCTAGTGTAAACCAATAACCGTCAAGAGTAGCTTTCAGCATTAAAGATGAAATATCATGTTCAATTTCGTCTTTTTCTATGCTATTAATCTTTATTGGTGTACTGCTATATATTTGTTCGCCAAGTTTGCCCTTGTTGTTGTGATAAATATTTATTCTTATTAAGGCGTCAATTTCTCCATGATTTTTTTTAATGTCGTTTTTACCGATGTCATTGTAAAAGGAAAAGGAGACAATATCTAAATAATAATCCTGATATTCTGGTTTAGGATATACCAAAGCACACAGCTCTAATTTAGGGGTTAAAATGCAGCTTTTCCAAAGTGATGACTTTTTTAAAGGTTTAAATGTAATTTGTTCATCCGTTTTTGCTTTTACCGTTACACTCTCCAATTGTGTTGCATGAGGAGTCAAGTAGATAGTGTCTGTAACTTGAAGTTTTGGTATTTTGACCGTATTATAACCCATATGGGAAATTTCTAAAGTATCAAATGATACTTGGCTTAAATCTATGATCCCTTTAGGGTTACTGTAATCGCCATTTGTTTTGTTATACTTGATGGTTGCAAACGCAATTGGAGATTTATTTATGGTGTCAGCTATTACTATCTTCTGAGAAAATATTAACTGAGTACAAAGTAGGACCGGAAGGAAAAATAATTTTTTCATGTTTAAATTTAGGGAGGTAATATTATTCTATAACAGAAAAGGTTAGATCATATGGTGGAACAAGCCCTGATATTGTAGTTTCGAGGTGGAAGTCGTTACAACTGTTCAAATGAGAAAAAGAAATGTCATTGCTTGACGAATGGATGGAATAATAGCCAAGTTTATTTAGTGTCACCTGGAAAATCAACTCATAGCTGTCACTATCTTCATAATATGGTATTATAAATTTGTTTTGATGCGTTCCTTGTTCGCCTCTAATAAATGTCAACTCATTTCCTGAAAATAGATCATCAAACCGCAGTATGACCTCGGCTTCTATGTCATTGGTTGATTCAAGAAGGTTTGTCCCTTCTCCAAAATAGTCGTTAAGAGAAGGGATAACCAATTGTAATGTTATGATGTCACCTTGTTCATAAATGTTTCCTTGAGGATACACTTCTATCAGGTCTTCTACAAATTGATTATTTGTGGTGCAATCGTCTTCGCAAGTAGCGCTTAGAAGCAATGGGAGAATTATTAAAGCTTTTAAAATGTTTTTCAATTTGGGTATAGTTTGTTAATTGATTTCTATGGAAAAAGCAGGGACTACTAATTGTCCATTCAAATCAAAATTTCCCCAATTCGTCTTTTTTAACTTGTTACGTATAAAAGTGTAGGATTTATTTTCTTCCCTGTTAAATGCAATGGGACTATCATAATATGAATTGGTTTCTACGAAATTACCCTTTTCATCAATCAGTCCCAGCCACTCTAAACTTAAAAAAGCACCTTCTGAAGGAAACAGTAAATTATATTTTTCTAGATTAACTAAAATATCTCCTTTCTCATGTGGTCTAACTGCAATTGTGATATCTTGATTTGCGTTAATAATTTCTCCTGGGAAATTATTAACATTTGCATATAAGTTTAATTTTAGGACTACTGTTCTATCTTCACTTTTACGTTTTATTCTAAATTGAAAATTTTTAAGATAATAACCATCAGGGATATCATTTTTGTAAATCAAAGTGGCCAGCTCTAATCCTTTACGAGAGGAAATAAATGTTTTTTTTCGTTTGACTTTATGACCTAATAAAATTGGTTCGATATTTCGTTTCGAAACTATAATTTCAGGAAGTTCAAAAGAATTTTCTTCCAATAAAATTTCGGGCCTTAGTTCTTCTCTTTTTAATTGTTTTGATTTAAATCCTAAGTGAGATATTGTTATTTTGTCAATATCTTCATTTGAATTTATTCTTACAATGCCTAATTCATTTGAATATGTTCCTCCAACTATGGTGTCGTTCCTAAAGAATATTACACTAGCATATGGTACATTTTCTTCGAGATTCGTTTTTATATGAAATTCCTGAGAAAAGCAAGGAAAGCCAATGAATAATATAAAGTAAAAATTTGTGATTAATTTTTTCATAATATTCTTTTAATCAATCGCCTAAATAATCAGGCGATTGAGTAATGTTAATTTTAACAAGGTACTAAATTAAATTCATAAACATTATGCATGAAAAGTACAAAGTGCTCTCTTATGATAAGCATATGTCCAGTTTCGTCACAAGGGCTATTTTGTTCCCAATCACTCCAACCCCAAAATTTTCTTTTTCGTCCAGAACTTGAGTTTTCCGTTTGTATTATTCCAATAAAATCGAATTCATTCGTAAGAAAGTAATCATTGTGTGAGTCGATATTATTAGTGATTTTTGTCTCGTTAATAGTTATGTCTATGGAGGTCATCTCATAATCAATTCTATTTACGTCTACAAAATATAGAAATTTACCGGAAGATTTTTCAGTTACAACATAGCCTCTTGCTCTTGACTCCGAATTTACAAGAACTTCTGTTACCGTGTATGTTCCAATATCATCAGTTGTTTCGATGGATGATCCATATTCAAAAGAACTATTATAAAAGGATGAAACAAAATTGTCAATATCAGTAGACAGACTACTTCTTTGTTGACTTGAATTGGTTTCTTGGGCGTTAAGGACATCTATGCTTTCAGATTCGTTACTGCAACTCATGAAGATACTTAATATGCAAATTGTAGCGAATAATTTATTGATAGTTTTCATATATAATTAATTAAAAGTTTAGTGCTACTCTTTCGATTTTCGTCTACCTCGCCCATTTTATTTTTTATGTCTTTTCAATGGAATTTCACATACGTTTTGACTTTGGGTGGTAAGCCCTTCGGTGACCGTTATTTGAATAAGGATGGCTAAACTATCACTTAACTCTAATTATAAATTAAGGGATTACATTGAAATTTTCGAGAGGAATCCTTAAACCTCTAAAGTTGACATAGAATATATTTCGGCACGGATATTTTTTATGAAGTTGTATTGTATTTTAGAGAAGGATGGTGTTGTTGCAAAAGATTTGGAAGGTATTATTAATACGATTCCAGGTCTTTGTGCATTGGGGGCTAGGTCTGACCTAGATAGTGGCTTTAATTTAACACTAAGTAAAAAACCAGATCTGGTTTTTATAAATCTTGATAATTTCTCAGATAATCCCTTTCTACTCGTTAATGAACTTCACCAGTATTTAAGCGAAATTCCAAAGGTAATTGGGCTTTCAAAAGGAAAGGATTTGGCTTATGAGGCCATTAAGCATGGTTTTGTTGATTATTTGACCTTGCCCTTGAAGGAGTTGGACGTTAGGAAGGCTGTACTAAAATATCTTAAACAGTTTTCCATCGATAAAGGTCACACAATTTGTTTGAAATCATATAATGACTATCAGTTTTTAAATACAAGGGATATTCTTTTTCTAAAGGCCGATAACAATTCTACAGATTTCTATATGAAGAATGGGGAAGAGATCACTGCTTTTAAAACGTTAAAAACATTTCAAAAATCCTTACCCAAAAACTTTTTAAGGATTCATAAAAGTTATATTATAAATCAAGATTTTATTTCACGAATCAACTTTGGCAAGCAAAGATGTTATTTAAAACATTGTATTGAAGGCATTCCTTTTTCAAAGAGTTATGCTGAAGACTTGAAACTCCTCAACCATCAATTTGAGCAAAGAACTATATAATGGAAACTAGGTGTTTCACCATCAAAACTTACCAGTTCACTATCAGAATTACTATGTTCACTAAGCTGGTCTCAAATTAATAGTTAAAAGACAAAGGTGCTATTACTTTTGTCTCCGAAAGAAGCTTCTTCATAAGGATTAATGGGCAGCAAACCCCATTGTTCAGCGTCCAATTTAGGCCAAAATTGGACAGCCCAATTATTTGACAATAACCTTAAAATTTCAAAAAATGAAGAATGCTAAATATTTTTTTATAGCCATTTTATTGGCGATTATAACTTTTTCTTGTACTGAACAATCGATTTATGATGATGATCAAACCACCCTTGAGCACTATGCAACTGGAGAGGAGGAGGATGGCACTGGTAAAAATGGAGATTCGGAACCAGTACCTACCATTCCGTAAAAGATAGAATTTTTGTTCACAATAAAAAAAAGCCATTAGTAGAATATATTAATGGCTTTTTTTAATTTCAACGCGATAATTGCTTTTAAATTGAAAACAAACATTAGAGTCATTTTAGTAATTTGTTCAATAGTCTTACTTGCTTGCACTAAAGAAAAGGGTATAGAAGGAAATGAAGATCAAATTATTCATAATGATATTTTGAGTCTTTTTAGTACTTATAAAATTTCCAAGAAAGATAAGAAGCAAAAGCTTGAGTTGCTTATTTCCGCCTTTGAAAAAACTAAACAATTGGAGGATGATCCTACCAAGGAGTATTACTTTAGAAAACTCTCATACTTTTCACGTAAAGAAAATGACTCTTTATTGTTTTACTCAGTAAATAAGGAAGCTGTAAATTTAGCAGAGAAGTTGAAAGATACGGGAAGTCTTACTTGGGTTCACCTATCAAAAGGTTTGTATTTTGATGAGCGGGAAATTTATGATTCTGCTTACTACCATTATTATCAGGCAAAAAAAACGTATAAGCAAT
The DNA here is from genome assembly GCF_030908385.1 of Mangrovimonas sp. YM274. Classification (NCBI taxonomy): domain Bacteria; kingdom Pseudomonadati; phylum Bacteroidota; class Flavobacteriia; order Flavobacteriales; family Flavobacteriaceae; genus Mangrovimonas; species Mangrovimonas sp. YM274. Next base: position 3,120,515 of record NZ_CP133091.1, on the reverse strand, counting down.
TAAAGGATGATTTTAACGCTGGATCTATGTTGTATAATATGGCCTATATCCAAGGACGATTAAAGGATTATGCTGGAGCGGAAAACAATTTGTTTCAATCTTTAGATTTAGTTAAAAAAAATTCTGATCCATTACCAGAATTTAGATGCTACAACCTTCTGGGAATAATTTATGAGAATATTGGTGAATATGAACTGGCAGAAGAATATTTAAACAAAGCTCTTAAAGTATTAGATAGTTTCTCACCAGATGAAGTAATAAATCTCAAAAAAGGAGTATTCAATAATTTTGGAAGTACTTATTTAAAGTCGAAAGATTACCAAAAAGCTCTGCAGTATTTTAATAAATCATTAGAATATTTAGATCATCATGACCTACGGTCATATGCAAGATCGATTGACAATGTTGCCTATACAAGACTTTTGACAAAAGATACCGTAAATGTTTTTGATGATTTGACAAGAGCTTTGTCAATAAGAGATAGTTTGAAAATTAGGTCTGGCATTATTTTAAGCAAGTTACATTTAGGGGAGTATTATGCATTAAAAAAAGATACTTTAACAGCTTTTCGATTGACAGAAGAAGCTTATCTATTGGCAGACGAAATTAAAAATAACAGAGATTTACTTGACGCACTTAAGCAGCTGTCGCAATATAACCCTGCAAGTGCCAATGTATATATGTCGAAATATGTGAAATTAGATAATGAAATTGAGCTTAATGGTAGGAGGTTGCAAAATAAAATTAGCCGTATCCAATATGAAACCGATGAACATATTGCAGAAGCAAACACTTTATCTTCTCAACGAACTTTCATAATAGTTGTTAGTACACTTTTATTGTTGTTGCTTTCGGCGTTGTATTACATTCAACTCCAAAATTCAAAGCATAAAAACTTGCAACTTAAATCCAAAAACCTAGAGGCTGAAGAGGAAATATATAAGCTAGTGATGGATCAACAAAACAAATTGGAAGAAGGGCGTTTAAATGAACGTGAAAGAATTTCAAGGGAATTACATGATGGTATATTGGGAAAACTGTATGGTACTCGTCTTGGCTTAGGATTTCTTGAGATAGGAGGACAAGAAGATACCCTTAAGAAATATAATAATTTGATTGGGGAATTACATCAAATAGAGAAGGAGATAAGGGTTGTTTCTCATGAATTGAAAAATGATCTATTTAGATCAGAAAACAGTTTTATGGAGTCAATAGAATCGCTTATAAAGAAGCAAAGTACGATTGGAAAATACAGTTATAAATTGCGATACAGCGAAAACATTAACTTGGATGAATTGAGTTATACTACAAAATTTAATTGTTATAGAATTTTGCAGGAAATGTTATTGAATATAAATAAGCATGCAAATGCAAATCATGTTAATGTTTTGTTTAATTTTCCTTCTGTCAAGGCTGTAAGTGTTATGGTTGAAGATGATGGTGTAGGTTTTGATGTTGGAATGAATTCTAAAGGAATTGGGCTGCAAAATATTTCGCAAAGGGTAAGCCAACAGAGAGGGGAATTTAAAATCGAATCAAAATTTAATCAAGGAACTAAAATAGAATTTAAACTGCCAAAATAGATGATTTAACATGAACCAACTAAATATTCTAATTGTAGATGATCATCCATTAATTGCAAATGCTTATAAAATGGCTTTTGAAAAAGTGGAAAAACGATCCTCGAACTATACATTTAATATAGATTACGCTAAAGATATAGATACAGCCTATCAAAAAATTTCCGATAGCCTGAAGTCAATTAAGTTTGACTTGGTGCTTTTGGATATTAACTTGCCATCATCTTTGGATAGGAAATTGATTTCGGGGGAAGATTTGGGGATCGAAATTAAAGACCTGGACCCAACTACGAAGATTATTGTATCCACTATGTATAATAATAATTTTAGGATTCAGAATATTATTAAAAGTATTAATCCTGAAGGTTTTTTGATAAAGTCGGATGTAGATCCCAAAACACTTGTTGTCGCTATTGAAACAGTTTTGTCTGGTTCTCCCTATTATGACAAAACAGTTCTTAAGCTTTTTAGGTCGCAAATTTCCAGTGATGTATTTGTTGATTCTTTGGATAGGCAGATATTATATGAGCTTTCCAAAGGTACTAAAATGGTAGAGTTGCCAAAACTAATTCCCTTGAGTACAAGTGCTATTGAATATAGAAAGCGTAGACTTAAGGAAGTATTTAATGTAGAAGATAGGGACGATAGGGTATTGATTAAAGAAGCAAGGGATAAAGGCTTTATTTGAAGAAAGCCATCATGATGAATGTTATCACGATGGCTTTTTTTTAATGCAATTAACTGACTTATAATGTCGCCCTAAGCAAACTTGGGGGTGGGAAAATATAATAATTGCTTTGTAACTAACATTGCGAATGTATTACAACTAAATATTTTTTCGTTGGGTGATTTGCTTTAAATTTTAAAGGAAGTTGCTTAATGGGAAGCTTTTGTTTTTGATTATAATTGGAGTTGTAAACCAATAAAATTTTATAATGAAAGCAAATTTTAATTTTTTCACAATGCTCTTTCTTGGAGCTTTGTTTTTTACTTCTTGTGAGGAAGATAATTTTTCAAAAGAAGGGGAAGGTAAAGTAGATACTTCTGCTGAAACTATGCAGAAAGTAAGTAGTTATTTTGGCAGTATTGAGTCATTGTCAATTAATAATGGTACAAATTGTACCAATAATATTCTAATGTTTCCTAGTTGGGATGTATATTGGCAAACGGTAGATCAGCTTGATGATATGATAGATACGTATTGTGATGCATTTGATGCAACTGTTCCAAGCGGTATCTCAGATGATCAGTATGATGCATTGGCTGATGCAGCAGGTTTTGATGAAGACGATAAGCTTGTACAATTTGAATCAGATTTGGAATTTTGCTCGCTCCGTGCTAATATTGCCGCCTTGGAGGAGATATGGTTAAGTCAACAAGGTGATGGTTTGTGGGATCCTACTACTGATCCAGATAACCATTTTATTGATGATGAAACTGAAAGAGCCTTATTGAGTGTTAATGCAGAAGTTTTGATTGGTGATAAGTCTAATTTTGTTTATTACAAATTTTTGGATGACAATGGTAATTATATAGAAGTTCATAATAATGATCAACAGGCTATGGCCCAGGTGAGTAGTGGTAACGTTCCTTCAGGGAATCCAAATGTAGTAGTTGTTGAAGAGCAAAGAATAGATCCCCCAAGTGGATGTAAATACAAAGTGAAGGAAGTTGACTATCATTATGATGATGCAAATGGAAAAAGACTTAAACAAATTAGCAAAATTAGAAGAGAATTTGGCAATGTATATGGAACATCCGTAATTTCCAAAAGTAGAATAAAGGTTAAAACTAAAGGGTATAAGAGGAAGAATGGAGAGTGGAAAAATAGAAGAACGTGGATTACGGCAGGAATTGATGGAGCGACTGTAGGATCAGATGGTATTGGATATAATGCCTGTCAGGCTATTATAGACCCAATAAAAAAGATTAAGGAAAAGAGAAGGAGGAGAGTGAAAGCGAAAATGACTATTGAACCCTTTGATGGAACTCTTCCTGACTTACAGTATCTGAGTGTTAAGGATAATAAGTTGTATAGCCTTCATAAACAGGGGCAAATTTTAATAATAAACAAGGATTTTTATGATATGCCAATTGATTAAGGCTAAAGTTGCAAGCATATTGCTTGCAACTTTTTTTTGTGTTTTTAGTTATTCACAGGAGGCGGAGCTTCTTTACCAAAGGGACTTTTCTAAAGTAAGTATAGTATTTCAGCCAGCATTCCAAACAGGTAATTTGTCTCAAAACTATGATCATAGCACTTATCCTTCATTGGGTTTTAAGGATTCGTTTTCGTTTCAATTTGGGTTTTACTTTAATTTTGCACAAGCAGGCAATTTCAATTTTAAAACAGGAGTAATTGCAAAGCCTTTTAAGTCGTATTTTGATATTAATATTAAAAATGAAGATCTAGGTGTGTCTGAGCAAATGGATTATTCATCGGTTCTTAAAGGCTTAGATCCATTAAATACTTATATGTTTTCTATTCCATTCAAGCCTGAGTATTTTTTAAGGGTCAATGAAAAGTTGAATGCCGTATTTGGCCTTGGAGTTAATTTGAATCTAACATTGGGAGAAGATGATATCTATATGTCATTTAATTTGCCAAGTGAAGGAGGAACTGAGTCTAATCGAATTTTTAATTCGGTAATAGAAACAACAAGTATAACCCTTTCTGGTGAATTGTCCATTGGGATTAATTATGACTTTGATTTTGCATTGGTTCAAGTCGCTCTTTTTTATAATGATAATCTTTTTAGGACAGCGGAAGGATGGTATGTCATTGAGAATTTACAAGGAATAGAAAATAAAGAAGGTTTTTTTGATGTTCAAGGGGATTATTATGGAGTGTCCTTTTTGTTAACTCCTAAAAAAAGTTGGTTTAAAAGAAAGAACGATAATTAAGCTGTTTTGTAGTTTGCCTTTGACAACATCTGTAGTCAATTCAATGGTTCAAACCCAAAATCAACTGTTCAATCAATGGTTTGGTTGGAAAATCAATAGTTCAGTCAACAGTTCAGTCAACTGTTCAAATGGAAAATCAACTGTTCGATTGGAGATGACAGTTGTGGTCAAAAAATAGCTTTTTGGCTAAAAATGGTTACAAACGTACCCAAATTTGGGGTCGTTGCAACGGTCGAACAACAATCGTTGCAGTATAAACATGTTCCTGACTATATATTATTGGGTTAGATTTTCTCTAAATTTAAAGAGCAAAACTTTGCCAAAGTGTAATTCCTGTTGGACTGTATCCCCCAAGGCGATGGCTTTGGTAATTGTTTTGTAATACATTTTTAGGGAAGGCAACAAGATTATTACCTCAATTTTAGATTTTTCCAATGATTATTGACTTCACTTGATGTCAAATCAATAGTCCAACTCGCAAAATCAATAGTTCGATCAATAGTTCAAATCGAAAATCAATGGTTCAATCAATAGTCCAAATGGAAAATCAATAGTTCAATGTTGACACCAGATGTAGTCACTTCTGCTAAATGTCAATAATAATTGAATTACTTATGGCTAGTTTGTTGTTATTGATTCTCCCTGAAGTCAATTGTTTTTTGTATCTGTTTTTACTATGGGTTCTGTCGCATCTAAGTTAGAAAAATAAACAAAGTTGTATTTTTAAAATAAAAAAGACATGTTCCAAGGCCATTCATTTCCCAAGTCAGTGATTATGCAAGCTATCTATTTTAAGTTCAGATTTGGTTTGAGCTATCGGGAGATTGAGGAATTATTGGCCATTAGAGGTGTTCGTGTTGACCATGCAACCATCCAGAGATGGGTGTTTAAGTTTAGTCCTTTGTTAGAAGATAATTTCCGAAAGCGAAAGCGCTCTGTTGGAAAAAGATGGAGGATGGATGAGACATATATAAAAGTGAAGGGGCAATGGCGGTATTTATACAGAGCAGTAGACAAAGAAGGAAACACCGTAGATTTTCTGCTTACCAGGAGACGTCAAAGGATGTCAGCACAATCATTTTTGATAAGAGCGATAGAGAACAATGGTAGGCCTTTCTTGATTAACATAGACAAAAGTGGATCCAACAAAGGAGCGATAAAGGTTTACAAAAAGCGTGCCTATACCAATATCCAAATACGCCAATGCAAATACCTGAACAACATAGTTGAACAGGATCATAGGTTTGTAAAGAAACGGGTAAGGCAAGGGTACCGTGACTTTGAGAGTGCCAGGCGAAGCATAGCGGGAATAGAGGTAGTACATATGATTAAGAAGGGACAGATGGACAGTAAGTGTTCATCTGTTTATAAGTCGTTTTGTAGTCTGGCAGCATAAGGTTAGTCGATCTATGAGGTTTTAGATCATAATTCTACAAACGCGACAGAACCGTTGATTTACTCTCTAATCTGTTGTAATATAGCTATAATTGGCTATCAATGTTCAAAATCGAACTATTGCAATAGTTCGATTTCTTGTGATACAGGACGGTTTTGAAATGTCGGGTTTTGCTAATTCTTATATGGCTTCCATTTTTGGGTTTTCTGATAATAGGAAAATGAAAAGCGGCTCCAGTTGGAGCCGCTTTTCAGTGAGTTACATCCTTGGAGTTTCCTACGGATTTCGTCACTTTAACCAACCGCTACAAAAATAACTTAAAGACCATTGTTTTAACACAATGTTAATCAAAATGAAGCTATGTTATATAACCGTTAAGGAGTTGTTTTTTGTGAGTGTTTCAAACATTTGTAGGTATATGTAAATGATGTATCAATTGAATACCATATTAATCCTTTTAAATATTTTAAACATGAAATTGAAATTACTTACTTTATTTACAATTTGTATGTGTTTTGGTCTACAGGCTCAGCACATTTATGTAAAGCCTTTAGGTACAGGTGATGGGTCTAGCTGGGCAAATGCTACGTCTTTGGGGTCGGCCTTAGCATCATCACTTTCGTCAGGAGACAAAATACACATTGCCGCGGGAACATATAGGCCTTCTGTTACCATTACCAATGGAGATACTGCCGTTGGAGCGGACAATGATTTGACCTTTGAAATAAAGCAAAACGTTGAACTTATTGGAGGGTATTCCCAAAATCCAACAACAGGAGAGGCACCCAACCCTAGTGTTAACGAAACTATTCTTAGCGGGCTTTTAGAAAATGATTCCCAAGTAAACCATGTAATTGCTGTTACGGCTCCAAAGATAGATGGAGAAAGTGTAAAGTTGTACGGTTTAACCATAAAAGAAGGCCATGCTAGTGACGAAAGTGGTGCGGGCACAAGTGGAGAACTCATTATAAACGATTTGTTTTACCCTAGAAATTATGGGGCGGGTATTATAGCAGCAGGATCAAGGCTTGAAATTGATGAATGTATCATATCAAATAATACAGCAGTAGCTCATGGTGTGGCAATGCTTATTCATCAAGAAGCAGAGATAGTGGTTAATAATTCAAAAATAATCGATAATGGAGATGTAGCAGTAAGCTCCAATGGTGTTGGAATGTGGTTAAGAAATTCAACGGGAACTTTTAATAACTGTACCGTAGCAGGAAATGAAACGTCCGGAGTAGGTTCTGGAGTATATATTTACACTACAGCAAAACTGAATATGAATAACTGTACAATTGCTAACAATATTGCAGGAGCAAGAGGTGGAGCAATTTATGCTAGAGGAACATCAGATGCGGTGTTAATAAATTGTACCATTTCAGGGAATTCTGCTACAAACTATGGGGGAGGGATTCATACTTATGGAAGTTCTGTGATTGATGTTATAAGTAGTACAATTACTAATAACAATGCTCCAAATGGAGGGGGAGTTCACAATACCGATAGTAATGGTTGTTCTATAAATCTTTATAATTCAATTGTATCCGGTAATTTTAATGGTGATGGGATGACTTCTCTTGAAATTGGAGGTACCATAACAACCATAAGTAGTATTGTAGGAGAAGAGGTTTTCGATGCTTCAGGAACAATAACATCAGGAACTTTTGATGCTAGTACCATGTTGGATGAATTGTCTGATAATGGAGGTGATACAGCAACTTGCAAACTTCTTTTGGAAGATAATAATCCTGCCATTGATAGCGGTATGACTGTTGCAGAGCTGCAAACTCTAGGTGCAACTTATTCACCTGTACTATCAAACGATCTTTTGGCTAAAGATCAGTTGGCTAATGACAGAGTCTCTAATAATATGGGAGCGTTAGATTATTCTGCTACTCTAACTATTGAGGGGAATTATTCAGTAAATCATTTTGAATTGTATCCTAATCCAGCAACGCAAGGTTATGTTGTAATAAGAAATAGTAGTAATGAAACTATAGCTGTTTCGTTATACGATGTTATTGGTAATCTTGTTTTAAGAGAAAATAAATTAGCAGATAATGTATTGGACATTTCAAGGGTAAGTTCGGGGATGTATTTAATGCAAATCTCCCAAGGTAATTCTGTCGAAACGAAGAAGCTTATTGTTAAGTAAAATTATAACTGTTGAAAATGATTTTTCAAATTAGTTTTTTAAGAGCGCAGTAGTGTATTGCGCTCTTTACTTTTTTGTTTATAGGTTTGAAGTGTTACAATATTATGGGGCTATTTTTAAGTTTTGTTTACTTTTCAGTAATATTCAAAATTGATTTTTTTAATTTATTTGCGACATGGTTAGTAAGTTAAAAAGAAGCGCAACTATAAGCGAGTTATTATCCCTTGTAGTGGACAAAGATGATGAGTTGGCGTTTTCGAAATTGTTTAAAATGCTTTGGCAGCCTCTTTATGTTAAGGCATTTAATTTATTGCAATCAGAGAGTATAGCTGAAGATGTAGTTCAAGAAATTTGGGTGGATTTTTGGAATCGGCGCAAGACTATAAAAAATGAAAATTTAGAGGCCTATCTGTTTCAAGCAGTAACTTACAAATCGTATAAAGAGTTAAGAGATACAAAATTCACAACCTCTCAATTAGAGGTGTTAGAGCAAATTCCTGCTCAAGAGATAGAGGACAACCAGATCCATTATCTAGAAGCTACCAAAAATAGAATTGATACTGTTTTAGATGCCCTACCCGAGCGATGCAAGGAAGTTTTTGTGTTGAGCAGATACCATGGCATGAAAAATGCCGACATTTCTCAGGAGCTTGATATTAGCAAGCGTTCCGTGGAGAGTTATATATCACGGGCGCTAAAAGCTATAAAAGAGAACTTGGTTTACTTCTTTGTACTTATTTTCTTTTTAAAATAAAACTTCCATTTAAATAGTGAGCAGGTAGGCTCTTTTATTAGTTACATAGTACTGTTTCATCTTTTAATCGTCTTACATAGGGCTGTTGAGTTGTTAGCTAAACGTTATCCAATTCTGCTTTAATGTTAAGAAAATGTTTTTTGTGAAAAATTATTGAGTGTTTAAGGGAATAAAAGGAATTATTAAATAACAACAACACGTTAATGAACGAGAAAGAATTCAAACATATAGTTACTAAATACCTCAAAGGTAAAGCGTCTCAAAAAGAGATTGAAATTCTTAAACATTTTGAGGATGAAATGAACAAACCTGAAAGACGTTTACCACGGCTAGAAAATAGTGTCAAAGTAGAGCGTAGAATTTATGCTAATATCAAAGGTAGTTTGTTTGGAGAAAAACGTCTTTGGTTAAAGATTGCTGCAACTTTGGTAATTATGTTAGGGTTAAGTGGCTTTTTGTTTTGGCCGTCCAATGATCAGGTACATACGATAGCCAATTATTCAGATAAAGTCGAACAGGTTGTCCTAGTTGATGGGTCTAAAGTAATGTTGAATATAGGAAGTGAGATTAGTTATAATGAAGATGAATTCAATGAAACAATAAGGGAAATCGAGCTAAAAGGCGAAGCTTTTTTTGATGTGACTAGAAATGAAAGCAAACCATTTATTGTTAACAGTGGAGATGTTGCAACAAAAGTACTAGGGACCTCTTTTAATATAGACTATAGCGGAAACAATACAGTAGTAACAGTTGTTAGTGGTAAAGTGGGAGTTTTAAATGGCAAAACAAACGAAACAGTTGTTTTACATCCAAACGAGCAAACCATTTCAAATGCCTCTGGATATTTAACAAAACTAAAAACTAATGCCAAGTTGTTCACGTCTTGGTATCAAAATCAAGTGTATCTGGATCAGATAACAATACATCAATTTTTAAATTTCATTTCTTCAGAATACGGGGTCAAAATTCTAGAGTTTGATAGTCGATTTGGGGAAGAACATATTTCTATCGTCGTAAATAACAAGGAGCCTATAGACGTTCTTTTAAAGCGATTTAATTTTATTAGTAATGTACAACTTATTAAAACCGAACAAGATGAAATTGCATTGACCGTAGCTCCATAAAACTTCAAAAAAAAACAGGTCTGCTGCAACAGACCTGAAATTTCATTAAGCATTTAGTACCATAATAATACTTAAAAGTACCATGAATATCCGAAAAATTTTAATATCGGCAATATTTTTCTGTAATATAATTTATTTACATGCGCAGCCAAATACAAACGTGTTGGTAGATATAAATCTAGAAAACGCATTGCTAGTAGAGGTGTTTTCTAAATTACAAGAAGAAACAGGGTTTACATTTACCTACGGTAAATCTGTAATTGAAAATACACAACGTTATAATGCAAAATATGAGAAGGTTACATTAAATGATCTGCTAAAAGACTTATCAGTAAAAGCAAGTTTTTCATATTGGGTTGAAAATAACAATATTAATATAAAATTACAACCTCCAAAAACGAGTAGTACCCAAAAGCAAGTTAATATAAAAGGATTTGTTTACGATACCCAAGAGTTGCCACAGCCACTAATGGGGGTGAATATTTTTGTTAAAAACCAGGCAAAAGGAACCGTTTCAAATTTTGATGGTGATTTTGAATTAAATGCCCAAATAGGAGATACTATAGTGTTTTCCATGATGGGTTTTAAAACATTCGAATACTTAGCCAAAGAGAGTAAAAGTAAATTAACGATTAGTTTGCAGGAAGAAACATCTGCGTTGGAAGAAGTTGTAGTAATGGGGCTTACTCAACAGCAAAAAAGACATATGGCCAGTGCTGTAGGTGCTTTAGATGTTGAGGCGAATATAGATAATAAGCCCATTACAAGTTTGTCGCAGTCCTTACAGGGAGGAGTAACAGGTATACAGGCTTCTCAAGGGTCAGGCATGCCAGGAGGTGATTCGGCAACACTTAGAATTAGAGGGGTGAGTACTTTAGGGTATTCAAATCCATTGGTATTGGTGGATGGTGTTCCTATGGATATGAACCATATCGATCCAGTTACAGTAAAGAGTGTTACCATTTTAAAGGATGCTGCCGCTGCTGCTATATATGGTTCTAGGGCTGCCAATGGAGTAATATTGGTAGAGACTAAGCGTGGGGTGGCAGGCGAGGTTTTAGTTACCTATGATGGTTATGCGGGATTCCAGTCGCCGGCAAATTTGCCTCAAACGGTTGATGGAGCAACTTATATGCGTATGTATAACGAAGCCCAAATTAATGCGGGGTTGTCTCCTAACTTTGCAGAAGGTGATATTTTAGCCACTGCTAGTGGGGAAAATCCAGTTGCTTATCCAGATACAGATTGGGTTGACTTAATGATTAATCGTGCTTCTCCAATTCATAGTCATTCGGTTTCTATCAGTGGAGGTAACGATTTGGCTAGGTTTGCTGTTACGGGAAACTATATGAACCAACAGGGAATGATACCTAATAATGAAATGGAGCGGTTCAATATTAGGGCCAATACCTCTATTTCGTTAAATAATAAATTCCTCTTAAACTTAGATTTATTAGCTATAAAACTAGATAGAACACAACCTAATAGAACTAGTGGTTCTGGAGGAAATAGAATTTTGGAAGACATTTATAGAGTGCCTCCAATTATTCTGCCAAGATACCCAGAACAGAATGGTGTTAGTCATTATGGGCATTATGCGGGGATTGTGAATCCTTTGGCATATGCTGAGCGAGGGGGGATTAAAAGTTTTGAGGATGGTAGTGTAAGTATAAATGTACATCCGAAATGGAAGGTAGCCGATAATTTTAATGTAAACAGTCAATTTAGTTTTAGGCTAAATAGTGATGTCAACAAGGCAGTTAGGGATAATACCAATTTTTTTGATTATTACACAGGCCAATTATATATGACCTGGGATACCCAAAGAACCACATCCATGGACAGGGGTACCTATTATTACCTTGCAGCAAATGCCGATTATACATTAGACATGGATGATCACTATTTGTTTGCTATGGCAGGATATTCACAAGAAGAAACGAATAGTGGGGAATGGGATGTAACGTCACTATTGTCGGCTTATGCAAAATTGAATTATTCATATAGAGATAAGTATCTTCTCGAGGCTACAATTCGGACCGATGGCTCGTCTCGATTTGGACCAGGAAATAAATATGGGGTTTTTCCTTCGATAGCTGCAGGTTGGAATTTGCATAACGAATCATTTTTAAGAGAATCTAATGTTATAAACAATTTAAAATTAAGAGCATCTTACGGGCAGTTAGGTAACGATAACATTGGTTTGTACAGATATCAAACTTTAATAAGTTCCAGTCATGGTCTAGAAACAGCAAACGGTAATCCAGATATTACTTGGGAAACTGTTAATATGTTAAACCTTGGTTTGGATGTTGGTCTTTTTGCAAATAACAAATTGGAAATAACCTTTGATGTGTATGACAAGTTAACTAAAGATATCATATTAACACCACAATTGCCATTTGTAGGAGGGTTTCAAGGGGATGTGCCGGTTAACGCAGGTGAAGTTAGAAACCGTGGTGTGGAATTTTCAGTGAATTACAATGATAGGATAAATGAAGATTTTAGATTTAGTATAAGACCAGGGGTTAGTTATAATAAAAATAAAATTGAAGCTTTAGTAGGAGGGCCTTACATTACAGAGACCACTATAAATGAAGTTGGAGGGAGCATAAACAGTATTTATGGTTATCGTACTGACGGCTTGCTCCAGGCATCAGATTTTGATTCGGATGGGAATGCACTTATACCTATAAGAGAAAACGCAGCCCCTGGGGATATTAAATATTTAGATCTAGATGAAAACGGTATTATAGATGCAAATGATCAGGAACGCATTGGGAATCCAACTCCAAATTTAAATTACTTCGCAAACTTTCAAATGAAATATAAAAATTTCGATTTCGAATTTTTATTACAAGGAACAGGGAAAAGTGATGTACCTCTCACGGGAATGTTTGCATTACCTCTAGATTTAGGAAAGGATGGCGGTGTTCCAACCACTTATTATGCTAATAATTATTGGACACCTGAGCGTACCGATGCTATTTTCCCTAGAATTTCAACCACACCAACCAATAATAGAGAATCTTCAGATTTTTGGTTCCAAAATGGAGCTTATTTAAGATTAAAGTATGTACAGTTAGGTTACAATTTAAAAGGAGATGTATTAGACTTTTTAAAACTTAAGTCGTTTCGAGTTTATCTGAATGCTCAGAACCCTTTCACCTTTACATCAACCAAACTAGTTGATCCAGAAACTAGGGGAAATCAATGGACTTACGGTGTAGTGGAAACCTATACGGTAGGATTAAATGTTAAATTTTAAAAATTATAGTAATGAAAAAATACATCTTCCTTTTATTAATAATGAGTGCATTGGGGCTGGTTAGTTGTGAAGACTATTTAACCCATGATCATCCTACGGCTGTTTCAGATGATGAATGGTGGAACACAGAGTCTGATGCCGCAGCAGCATTGTATCGTGTTTATGTAGGAATTCCGGATGGAGCTAATGGTAGACAGTTACAATTTCTTTCAGGTTTATCAGATGATATGGTACCGAGACAAAGTTCTAGAGGGGAATTTGAAGCCTATACCAAAGGATTGCAAAGTGCAAGTTGGGATGTCGCTCTACAAATTTGGACTGCCGATTATAAATGTATACGTCGAGCTGCTCGATTTTTGGAAAATGTCGATAACGTATATATGGACGAGGAATTAAAATCTAGATATAAGTGGGAGGCAAAGGCTTTACGCGCCTATTATCACATGGAATTAATGATGCTTTACGGTGGTGTGCCAATAGTAACCACTGCACTCACTCCAAATGAAAGCCAAGTTGCGAGAAATACAGAGCAGGAAGTTTATGATTTTGTAATAGAGGAATTGATGCAATGCGCCGTAAATCTTCCTTCTGAATATAACTATTCAGAAAGATGGCGTATGACTTCTGGAATTTGTTGGGCACTTATTAGTCGATTGTCTTTGTATAAGGGGGATTACGACTTAGCTAAGCAAGCCTCCTTGGAGCTAATCAACAGTGGCAATTATAATTTATACCCCAATTATAGAGATTTGTTTACTTACACAGGTGAAATGAATAATGAAAGTATTTTTTTTAAAGAAGGAGGATCAGCATATGCATGGGTAGCTTTTGCACCACAAGGTGTGGGAGGTAAAACCGTTTTGTCTCCAACAGCATCCTTAGTAAATACTTTTGAAACTAAACAAGGAAAAACAATACAGGAGTTAGGCCAAGATTCACTACAAATCTATATGGCTTCACCAAATTATAACAATAATCGGGATCCAAGATTACAGGCTTCAGTTTTATGGAACGGAAGAGAGTTCTCTTCAAATGTATTGGAACCCTTTAATCCTAATCCAAATAATAATGATAGAATTTCAATTCAAAATTCCACGTCCACTGGTTATTGGTGTTATAAATATGTGACTGAAGAAGATAGAACAGGGGCAAGAACTCTAGATTATATGATATTACGATATGCCGAAGTTTTGCTTACTTATGTTGAAGCTTTAATAGAAACTGGAGATTGGCAAAACCCAGATGTTATAACCTACATAAATGCTATTAGAAATAGAGCAGGTATGCCGGATGTAGATACTCAGATTTATAATACTCAAGAAAAACTACGAGAATTAGTGAGACGTGAAAGACGTGTAGAGTTGGCATTTGAGGCGGTACGTTTTTGGGATATTAGAAGATGGAACATACTTGAAGATGTTATGAATGGTCCAGTTTATGGAGCTGTAGACCCAGCTACGGGAGAACCCTTTTATGTGGAAGATCGTTTAGCAAGAAATAATAGGGATTATTTATGGCCAATTCCGCAAGCTGAAATTCTTGCTAATCCAAATATGGAACAAAACCCAAACTATTAATTATTAAAAATAAATAGCATGAAAACAACTATGAAGCATATATATATAATAACTGTAGTCTTGATTTCAATTTTTGGTATGTCTTGCTCTGAAGGTGATTGGAAAGACTATACACCTCCAACAGAAGTTATAATAGACGATGAAGATATAGAGGATGAAGAGATTGATGAGGTGACACTAAAAGTAATGTCTTTCGGTATTTATAATCAACATGCAGATTTAAATCAGGTTGCAGCACTTATAAGTAATTATGATCCGGATTTAGTTGTTCTAAGAGAAATAGATCACTATAATGCACGTACAGGTATTGAAATTGAACAAGGATTGACAGTTGCCAATGCTTTAGGGATGAATTATTATTTTGCTTCGGGGAGAAGCTACCAACAGGGTGAATATGGTCCTTCAATGTTATCGAAATTCCCAATTGTAAACCCGCAATCTACAGTTTTGCCTGTGGGGCCAATTTATGGAGGTGTAGAAAAACCATTTGCTTGGGCCGAAATTGAGATAGCCGATAACGTGACGATTGGATTTGCATCTGCAACATTAGATGATGGTAGTAATGCCAATCGTAATGCCGAGAATCAACCATTGCAGGCGCAAAAAATATTAGATCTTTTTACGGGATATGAATACCCTTTAATTATCGGGGGTAATTTTTATTCTCAAACCGATACCGATCCGCATTTACAAATGTTGTACCAAGAGTTTACTCCGGGATGTAGTAATTGTGAGTTAACATATCCGGGAAGTAGCCCACAATATGTGGCAGATCACATTATATATAGAACTATGCCGGGTTATGAGATGGAGGTCCTTAGTTATGAGGTTGGAAATGAAGTTATAAATGAGCGTAAGCCAGTCATTAGCGAAATTAAATTAACAATAGTTGAATAATGAATAGTTTTTTAAAACAACGCAATACAGTACTCTTTTTAAAGTGTTGTATTGCATTAGTGGTGTTTGTGTTAACTTCTTGCTCAAAAGATGAGCAAGAGGTTAATCATTTTGAAGTAGAAACAGAAGTAAATCTAGATATTACTTTTCCTGAAGTCCTTTTTACAGATGTAGCCCAAATTGCTCAAAGAAATTCTTCTAAAGTTATTTTAAACCGATTAATTCAATTGGTCGATGCGGCACCCCAAAACAGTACTATTCATATTAGTATATCGGCCTTTCAATATACACCTTTAATAAATGCTTTACTTAGAGCAGATAACAAAGGGGTAGCGGTTTCTATAATTATTGATTATAGTTTAGAAACAGGACAAACTAATAACTTAAACGCTATAAACTTATTAAGAGATGGGTTTTCAAGTAATTCTAAAGTAACCCTACTTACAAACGATAGTGGTGCTATTGCCATAAATCATAATAAGTTTGCATTGTTTTCAAAAGTTAATACTGTTGACGGAGAGAAAGAAAATGTGGTTTTTCAAACATCACATAACTTTGCAGAAGCCAGTACTAAAAAAGCTCAGGATGCTGTCATTTTTAGTAATGAAGATTTGTATAGTAGTTTTTTGAATTATTGGGACGATATGAAATCGTTAGCTGTTTCAGGAATGGTTAACTACTACTATCGAGAATTTATTAGTGAGGATATAAATGCTTACTTTTTTCCAAAACGCCGTGAAGGTGAATTTTATGGAGAAGATACCATTATTGAAATTTTAGATGATATTCAAAACCCTGAAAATGCTACTATTAAGATAGGAATGTCTATATGGACCGATTCTCGAATAGCAATTGTAGCTAAGCTTTCTGAACTTATAGATGAAGGTGCAACCGTTGAGGTTATTGTGAAACCCAGTGTGGGAGATAATGTATTTAATGCGTTGTTAGAGTTAGAAGCAAAAGGGGCCTTTATAAAGGCATTTTCAAACACCAATATTCATTCAAAATACATGATTATAGATGCTGATTGGCAAGGAACCCATAGAAAGATTGTAGTAACTGGGTCACATAACTATTCTCAAAATGCACTGAGGTATAATAATGAAACACTATTGTTAATTAAAGACGACCTTATTTTTAGTGAATACGATACTAATTTTAATCAGTTAAAAGAATTAGAAAACGAATGAATACAAGAATTGCAAAATATGTATGGAGTATAGCTCTATTTGGTTCCGTTAGTTTTAGTGCCATTGCACAAGATAAAGTAACAGGTTATGTATTTCAAGATAACAACCAAAACGGAAAAAAAGAGTCTAGAGAAAAAGGAATAGCCAATGTAGCAGTAACTAATGGCATTGATGTAGTGCTCACAGATAAAAAAGGTAGGTATGAAATGCCTCTAGGTGAAGAGGCAATTATTTCTGTGATAAAGCCAAGCAATTATAAAATACTAACGGACGAGAATAAGTTACCTCAGTTTTTTTATAATTACAAACCAAAAGGTTCACCTGAATTAAAATTCAAAGGGGTAAGTGCTACTGGTAAATTGCCAAAATTGGTAAACTTTCCATTAATTCCTTCGGAAGAGGAAGAAACGTTTACAGCACTTATATTTGGAGATCCTCAAGTGTATACATTAGAAGAAGTTGGTTATTTCTCAAAAGGAATTATAGAAGAGGTGTCTAAAATTAAAAACGTGCCTTTTGGCCTTAGTCTAGGTGATTTAGTTGGGAATAATCCAGATCTTTTTGCCCCCTATATACAAGCTGTAAAAGAAACAGGTATCCCCTGGTATAACCTTTTGGGAAATCACGATATGAACTTTGATGCAACAAAAGATGAATATTCAGATGAAAGCTATGAGGCTCATTTTGGTCCCGCTAATTATGCTTTTAATTATGGGAAAGTTCATTTTATAGTATTAGATGATATCTTGTATCCAGATCCAAGAGATGCTAAAAGTTATTGGGGAGGATTTAGAGAAGATCAGTTTCAGTTTATAGCAAACGATTTAAAAATGGTACCCAAAGATCATTTAATTGTGCTGTCTATGCACATTCCATTAAGTGAACCTGAAGATAAAGATACCTTTAGAGATGAAGATCGAGAAAGACTTTTCGAATTGCTAAAAGATTTCCCAAATACGCTATCATTATCAGCGCATACCCATATTCAACGCCAGGATTTTTTTACCAAGGCTGAAGGTTGGAAACAAGAGAAACCACATCACCATTATAATGTAGGAACAACTTGCGGAGATTGGTATTCTGGTAAATTAGATGCAAATAATGTACCTGTTTCAACCATGCGAGACGGAACTCCAAAAGGGTATGCTCTTATTAATTTTAACGGTAACACCTATAATATCGATTATAAAGTGGCAGGAAAACCTTTAGCGTATCAAATGGAAATTTTTGCACCCAAAGTGGTCGCTAATAATCGTAATACGCAAGCAGGAGTTTTTGTAAATTTTTTTATGGGAACCGAAGGGGATACTGTTTTATACCGAATCGATGGCGGAAAATGGAAGCCAATGGAGTATGTGGAAGAATTCGATCCGTCTTATGTGAAATCAATATTAGAATGGGATACTACAGAAGAATTAATGCCAGGAAGAAGAGGTGCTAACCCCATAAAATGTGAACATTTGTGGAAAGGGAAAATTCCAACAAGAAAGCTTGAGATAGGTGAACATATAATTGAAATAAAAGCGACAGATATGTTTGGGAAGACGCATACAGGTCGAACTAGTTACTTTTTGGAAGAACCGGTAAAGTAACTACTAGGTTTCTTATTACTAAACATTACAGGAGTTTCAGCGGTATTTAAATTTCTCAAATATTGGTTCTGTCGCATCTAAGTTAGAAAAATAAACAAAGTTGTATTTTTAAAATAAAAAAGACATGTTCCAAGGCCATTCATTTCCCAAGTCAGTGATTATGCAAGCTATCTATTTTAAGTTCAGATTTGGTTTGAGCTATCGGGAGATTGAGGAATTATTGGCCATTAGAGGTGTTCGTGTTGACCATGCAACCATCCAGAGATGGGTGTTTAAGTTTAGTCCTTTGTTAGAAGATAATTTCCGAAAGCGAAAGCGCTCTGTTGGAAAAAGATGGAGGATGGATGAGACATATATAAAAGTGAAGGGGCAATAGCGGTATTTATACAGAGCAGTAGACAAAGAAGGAAACACCGTAGATTTTCTGCTTACCAGGAGACGTCAAAGGATGTCAGCACAATCATTTTTGATAAGAGCGATAGAGAACAATGGTAGGCCTTTCTTGATTAACATAGACAAAAGTGGATCCAACAAAGGAGCGATAAAGGTTTACAAAAAGCGTGCCTATACCAATATCCAAATACGCCAATGCAAATACCTGAACAACATAGTTGAACAGGATCATAGGTTTGTAAAGAAACGGGTAAGGCAAGGGTACCGTGACTTTGAGAGTGCCAGGCGAAGCATAGCGGGAATAGAGGTAGTACATATGATTAAGAAGGGACAGATGGACAGTAAGTGTTCATCTGTTTATAAGTCGTTTTGTAGTCTGGCAGCATAAGGTTAGTCGATCTATGAGGTTTTAGATCATAATTCTACAAACGCGACAGAACCGCTTTTTTTACCTAGTACGGATAGTTAACATGTTTTTTTTTTTTTTTTGAAATTTTGTTGTTGAAGAGGCAGCCTTTAAGGTGAGCCTCTTTTTTTCAGTACTTAGTAACTCAATATTGTTAAGTCATGTTATCTAATGAGCACTTTGATATTACCTTTACTTAATTTTTATTTAACGCATATTTAAAGTCCGCTTATATCCACGCCAATACTTTTGTGAAAAGAAGAAAATAGAGGTCTATGGGATATTTATTGAGCATCATAATTTTTCAAACATTGTTTACCTTAATGCTTATTTTGGTAACAAAGGATAAGCATAACGAGGTCTTTGAAAAGCTGCTTACCATGCTCTTGCTTCTAATGTCGGTTCATTTTTCAATAAAATTAATTTTCTTATTTACGAAACCGTCGTATTTCACCTTACCGTCCAGTTTTTCTTTGGTGTATGGCCCTGTGGTGTATTTATTAATAATGTCATTGATAAAAAGGCCTAAAAAACGTACCATCATCCTACACTTTTTACCATTTATAGGTATGAGCATCGCCTACGTTTTTGCACTCCTACAATTGAATTCATTTCCACTGAAAAGCGGTCTTCTTTTACCTTTTTACAATAAAATGGTGATTCTGGATTTTATTTCGATAAGCTCCTATAGCCTGATTAACCTGTATATATTGTACAACAACAAAACTGAAATTGATTCCTTAAAATTTAATCTGCTGAAATTTATTAGCTTAACCTTTTTAGGGATGATTTTTATGCCCTTAATTTTTTTGATGCTAGAGGTGTTTGGTATGCATATAGATAACAGGTTGGTCTATATTTTTACATTGGCTATTGTGGTTGGTATTGCCATATATAAGGTGAAAGCTAAAGGGGTAAAACTAGAGTTGGTAACCCAGACGAAACAGCAGGATAAAACACAAAAGTATAACAGCTCGACTCTAAGTGATGTCGATTTGGATACCTATCAATCGAAGTTGGAAACCTATTTTGAACAAAAGAAACCCTATTTAAACCCCGAATTGACCTTACAGCACCTAGCTTTAAAAAGTGATATTCCAAAGCATCATTTAACCCAAGTTTTAAATACCAGATTTCACAAAAACTTCTATCAATATGTTAATGAATTTAGGGTAAATGAGGTCATTAAAAATATGCCTTTAAAACGTCATGACGCTTTGGTAGATATTGCTTATCAATGCGGTTTTAATTCCAAATCAACCTTTAATAGTTACTTTAAAAAAATCACAGGTTTAACCCCTAGTGAGTTTAAAAAACAGCATGAATTTACAGCTTAACATTTCCTTAATCATTAGGTGGCTATTTGTTAAACTTTTGTAATCATCTGTTTTTTAGTGGTATTTGTTGTGTTTTTTGTCCGCGTCACACGAGTTGAACCTTTACAACGTCCGCCTCGCACGGTTCAATCCTTTCAGAAACATTAGCTCGTGATATTTGCCAAAAATTAATCACAAAAAATGAAAACAACTTTACGATTATTAAACTATGTATGGCTGCTATCGGTATTATTTATGGGTACAGATACCATAGCGCAAACTTCAGAAATGACCATAGGCATTTCAAGTGCTTTCTCCAGTCCCGATGAACTTGGGGAAACCGCAGAAATTATTGGTACGGTAACCGATGAACTAGGACCATTGCCAGGAGCAAATATTGTTATTAAAGGAACCAATAATGGAACCACTTCAAATTTCGACGGACATTTTAGTCTGGTAAATGTACAGCCGGGCAGTCATGTATTGGTCATTTCCTATATAGGCTATGATACCAAGGAAGTAGCGGTA
The DNA here is from genome assembly GCF_030908385.1 of Mangrovimonas sp. YM274. Lineage (NCBI taxonomy): Bacteria > Pseudomonadati > Bacteroidota > Flavobacteriia > Flavobacteriales > Flavobacteriaceae > Mangrovimonas > Mangrovimonas sp. YM274. The sequence continues at coordinate 3,099,432 of NZ_CP133091.1, read as the reverse complement.
GAAGTTACTAAAAGAGAACAGTTGAATTTAGGGACCATTACTTTATCTGCAGGGTCTGAAGCTTTGGAGGAAGTCGTCATTAAGGGTGGTTATAAATCATCTCAACAAAAGGCGTTGAACATCAAAAAGCAATCCATTGCTATTATGGAGGTAATGGCCTCTGATGTGATTGGAAAGTTACCAGATCGAAATGCAGCAGAAGCAGTGCAAAGAATGCAAGGAGTTTCCATTGAAAGAGACCACGGAGAAGGACGTTATGTTATTGTAAGGGGAACACCAATTGCTTGGAACTCTACTTTAATGAATGGCAGCAGAATGCCTAGCACCGAAGGAACTTCTGATAATACGGGAGGTACAAGAACAGCCCCTTTGGATGTGTTTCCATCTGAAATGATTGAATTTGTGGAGCTTTCCAAGGCCATCACCCCAGATATGGAAGGAGATGCCATTGGTGGGTCTGTAAACTTTATTACCAGAACCGCTCCTAATAAAAAGACTTTGAGCGTCAATTTAGGTTATGGGCAAAACTTTCAGGCAGAAAAGCCAGTTCAAAATGCCTCTATCGTATATGGTGACCGTGTAGCCGATGGGAAAATTGGCTTTATGGTTTCTGGAACTTATTGGAACCGTAATTGGGGGACCGATAACTACGAGGTGGTGTACAATGAAAACTTTTCCATCAACAATTTACAGTTGCGCGATTATTTGGGAAAAAGAACTACTGCAGGCTTTAATGCCGGTATGGAATACAAACCTAACGACAATACCAAAATATTTGTAAGAGGCTTGTATACCGATTTCAAAGACGAAGAGTCTGCCGTAGAACACACGTTTGCTTTTCCAACCCAGGATGGGGAGACCCTAAACACCGAAGGAGAGATGTCCTTAAGGGTAAGACATGGAATTACAGGAATTACCTTATTTGGGACTGAAATGGGAGGTAACCATAAGTTTGCCAACGGGAAATTCAATATAGATTGGAAAGCCTCTACCTATGATGCCGAAATGGGAAATAGAAAGTTGCCTAACTCCGGAAACACAGGAGAGCCAGCCTATTTAATGGCAACGTTTTCTACACCAGTTACGTATAACAATTTAACTAGTGACGGCTATAAGTTTTTAGATATCGATGCTCCAGCAGGATACAATGGGGACCATTATGATAATATCCAGCCTTATTTATCAAGTACCGTAGAAGGTGGACAGCTTCAGTTGGATAATCAATTGGCATATAAATCTTATAGTAAGGAAACCGATTATACGGGGCAATTGGATTTTACTTACCAGCCTTCAGAAAAGGTAAAGCTGAAAGCTGGAGGAAAATACAAGACCATGAAATTAGAGCGCGGGGCTCCTTATAGCTACTATTTATATTTGGGAGGTAATTATGGAGCACCTATTTATATGACGGACTATGCTACAACTGGATTTCCATACAATGGCGGTTATTTGTCAGAAATAGGAAATCCTTATGACAATGTGTTGTTGGACCCAATCAAAAAAGAGGAATTACCAACCTTATTCAACACAGAAACCTTGGCTAACCCGATGTATTACCATATTAACTTCAATAAAGAAAATCCTTCGTCTGCAGGCGCCTTCTATACAGGTAATGAAGATGTGGCAGCGGCTTATGTTATGGGGGACATTAGTTTGAGCGATAAGCTGAAATTAATGGCAGGGGCGCGTTATGAGCATACCTACTTAAAATACAAAGGGCATGCGGTAACCACCACCGAGGATGGTCCTATTATTAGTGAAATTGAAAATTCTAACGATTTTGGTTCCTTGTTGCCTATGGTGCATTTAAAGTATATGCCAAAAGATAATTTAAATTTAAAATTGGCCTATACCAGAACTTTTGCAAGAGCCAACTTTTCAGATTTAAATCCAACCGAAACCGTTAGTTTGTTATCTATACCAAATACAATTAGTAGAGGAAACATTAAGCTGGAACCTACCTATTCCAACAACTTTGATTTTATGGGAGAATACTTCTTTAAGGACGTAGGTTTGGTATCTGGAGGTGTATTTTACAAATCTTTGGAAAACTTGATTTATTCCGCGAGAAGTTATGAAACTATCGATGGGGAACTGTATCAAGTAACACAGCCCAATAACTCAGAACAGGGCTGGTTGGCAGGTTTTGAGCTGGGGATTTCAAAACGTTTAACCTTCTTGCCAGGGTTCTTGAGCGGGTTTGGTGTAGAGGCCAATTATACCTTTGCAGATTCTGAAATGGATGTGCCTCAATATGATGTAGATCAGTCTACGGGAGAGATTATGGTGTCTACAACAACAGAAAAGATCCCAAACCAGTCCAAGCATATCTTCAACACAGCCTTATTTTATGAAAAAGGAGGGTTGACTGTGAGGCTTGCTGGAAATTATAAGGGCGAATCTTTGGCCGTTGTTCAAGGGAATACTGAGAATTACAGATGGTACGACAAAAACTTTACCGTGGATTTGTCTACTTCTTACAGGTTGAACTCAAAGCTTCGATTCTATTTAGAGCTGAACAACTTGACCAACGAGCCGTTAAGATATTACCAAGGAACAGCAGACAGACCAGAACAAACAGAGTACTATTCATTAAGAGGTATGTTTGGTATTAATTATAACATCTTTTAAAAGAAATTAAAATGACATTCAGAATATATAAAAACACAATGGCACTAGCGGCCATGGTAGTGGCCAGTTCTTGTGCCGATTACCAAAAATCTGAACAGCCACCTTACACGCTAAACGAGACGATTTATGTACAACGTTTAGACAACAATGATTATGAATTAAAACTGAACAGTACCGGCAATTGGACGATTTATAAAGGAACTAGTGCCAATGCCATCAATTGGGATGAAATAGCCTCGCTGTCTGAAGGCAAGCCCTCTGTGGTCGTAAAAAATGAAACCCCTAACAAACGCTTATTTTTTGCTGCAGTTACCGGTGCGGATACCTTATACTTTTCGGAGCGTGAAATCAACCTGAAAAAGGCCTATAACTTTAGGGATTTGGGAGGCATTCCAACCTTAGACGGCAAACATACCAAATGGGGCTTGATTTATAGATCTGGAGAAATTGCTGAATTATCGAAAGAAGATTTGGCCTATTTGCAGGAATTGGGATTGAAAACTATTTTGGACTTACGATCGGATGAAGAAATAGCGGAAAAGCCAGATATGTACCCTGCCAATGTAGTGTGGAAACATTTGCCAATTGGCGATATGGGCAAGCAAGGTAAAATGAAGGAAATGATGAAGATCATTCAAGAGGCAGATCCAGAAACCTTTAACGCCGACGAATTAATGGAGGCAGCGTCTGTTCAATTTGTAAATAGCACCAATAATTTTAAAATTCTATTTGAAGAATTGTTGGATGAAAACGCAGAGCGTACCCCTTTGTTATATCATTGTACAGCAGGAAAGGATAGAACTGGGTTTTCTTCGGCTTTTATTTTAAGGGCTTTGGGCGTAGATGAGCAAACCGTAATTGACGAGTATGTGTTGTCCAATTATTTTAGATATGAATACAATGAGGAGATGGTAGAAAAAGCCGCCAAATACTATGGTATAGACCAAAGGGTATTACGACCAATGATGGGGGTAAAGGCCCAATGGCTGCAAAAGGGGTTTGATGAGATCCAGAAGAAATATGGCTCTTTTGATAACTATTTAAGGGAGATAGGTGTGGATTCTTCGGTACAGGCACAATTAAGGGGCAAGTTTTTGGAGTAGTTTGTAATTTGAATTAGTTTTTGAAGGGTCATGGCATTGTGCCATGACTCTTTTTTTACAATGAATAATGTTATATTCAATCTGAAATTTACCAAAGCAAAACAATATAATAACATTGGTATATTTAAATTAGAGCTATGTTTGCGTTGGTTTTAGAGCGCTTTTTTGAGTGTTAATACAATCGGCCACTAAGCTAACTTGTAGAATGTTTTTCAGTTTGAAAAGGATTGGATTTACATCCAACCCTTTTTTTTAATAAGAATCTACATCTAGTTGAGTAATTAACGGGCTAAAAATAGAGTAAGCTTAGAGATGAGATTATTATTGCTTGGGAAGGTTTTCATTCTATAGATGATGGGTCATAATTGAATATCTTCACAGATCCAGTTTATGGGTTTCCATAGTACTACTTCCCCACGGGCCAAAGGATACCTTTTGACGTTTTAGGTCGAATTCAACCAATAAAGAGACCAGTTCTTTATCTTGTGTCCAATAGGTAAAGCGATAGCATTTATAATCTTCCGAACTTTTATCGGCTATGTATTCCAGTTTATCGGTTTCCCTATAGTAAGAGAGCTCCGGAATGAGTTTTTCAAATAGGTAGTGCTCATCCATATCCACAATGCTCAAGTCTGTTAAGTTGTAATTAACTTGTAAGATACGTTAAATTAACATTGAAACCTTTTATACTGGACAAATTTATCTCTTGTTTAGTGAGTTTAATGTCCTATTTTTCCAGAGTTAATTTTAAGTCTTGAATCCATAAAGGAACTTTTAGAACAAATCAGCGCACAATTCGAAGCATTTTCAACAGATGCCACAGCACAATTGGAAAACGGAAACAAAGCCGCTGGCACAAGAGCCCGTAAAGCGACTTTGGAAATGACCAAATTAATGAAGGAATTTCGTAAAGTGTCTTTGGAAGCTTCTAAGCAATAAGACATCCTTTTCAATTTAAAATTTTACTGTAATTACAATAAAGTTAAGTAAGAACAAATATTAAAAATCGGCTCAATAGGAGCCGATTTTTTGTGCGATATACCTTTTGAATTACCTGTGATTTCGTCACAATAAAAAGTACAAAACAATCCCGTCAATAATACAGCTAAACATTTCCAATCATGACTAGGGTGAATGTACCGTAAGGGCAGTTGGAGTTGTGTTTAAAACATTCCTTCATTTTGTTATAAAGGTCTTTTAATGAGAAATATTGGAATTAGTGAATATATTTAATATTAGAGTAAATGGCTTTCTAGGATGGTAAATTGATTAGAGGTTCCTGGTTTATGTTAGGAATAACATTTGGTTTGCAATTATGCATCAAATAAACGTTTGTTTTACGTGTAATTGAGTTGTTTTAAATAGAATGTTGTTATGACGACAACAAAAAAGGTCATAAACAAGCTAGAATCGATAGGCTAATTCGTTTTATTGCAATTACTGTAAAAAGTTGGAGAGTAGTGGCATGAAAATTAAAAATGCAAAGTGCAACAAACAAGATTTGATTGATGTATTTCATAGGTGGATTTGAAGTTGTAAACCATGAATTTTTGTGCTGAAATTTTTATTTGTTTCAGTGGGGAGTAGGTATAAAAAATCTTTTATATTTGAGTAAGAAAAATTAAGTCTAATCAGACATCAAACTGAATACGTTTCGAATACGAAAACGAATACGATTTTATAAATTAGGAGGCTTGAATCCCTTGTAAAATGGGGTTTTGAATTTTTGGTTTCGAACTCATAACCCGAAGCTCACTGGTTCGAGTCCAGTTCTCGCTACTAAGCCTAAGGCTAGATAAACAAACGGATTGGCGTAACCAATCCGTTTTTTTTATGTCTAATTTTTCGGACCTTGTCAACAATGCGTATAATTTGCCAACCAAACGCTTTTTACAACCCAAAGGTCTATACGTTGAAATTGGGTAATTTATCTCTTGTATATAGCCTTTAATATGCTATTTTCGCCAGAATTAATTTTAAACCTTGAATCTATGAAAGAACTTTTAGAACAAATCAATGCACAATTCGAAGCGTTTTCATCTGATGCAACAGCGCAATTGGAAAATGGAAACAAAGCAGCAGGAACAAGAGCGCGTAAAGCAACTTTGGAAATGACCAAACTAATGAAGGAATTCCGTAAAGTGTCTTTAGAAGCTTCTAAGCAATAAGGATCCTTTTGAGTTATAGGTTTCCTTTAAGTAAACCAAAATAAAAAAGGCGACACCAATGGGAGTCGCCTTTTTTTTAGATACACCTATTGGATTATTCGTAAAGCTCATCAGAATTGAAAGTACAAAACAATTTTCTAGATGCCCTCAAACCTAGCTAGGGTGAAAGTCTAGTAAGGGGAGAGGGAGAGCGAACGTCTTCATATGTAAAAATTAATTGGTACATTCAGTATCAAAATTTAGTTCGTGTGTTTCCATACAAGCATTTGGCATGAGCCTGAATATTGGGAAAAGGAGTTTAATGTGAAATTAGCTGATGAGAACTTGCGGCCCTATTTCAAACAACCGCATTACCACCAAAAGACTTTTTCCAACCCAAAGGTCTATACGTTCAAATGAGGTAATTTATCTTTAGACAGAGCTAAACATAATTAGTAGGTAACTTTCTATAAATTTTTAAGCATTTCCAAAAATTCTGTCTTTCCAATCTTTCCAACCGCATAATCCAGTACTTCTCCTTGAGGATTGGTAAAAATTGTTATTGGTGTTGTGCCAACTTTATAGTGCTTTATGAGCTCTTCCACATTAGGATCATCCACATTAATTATTACTGGGACAACTTGCGAATTGATGGCCTTTGAGACTTCCTTGTCAGCAAAAACTTCACGCTTCATAATTCGGCAAGGCACGCACCAATCCCCAGTAAAAAATAGCATCATGTTTTTATCCGAATCGTTGACAAGTTCCTTTGCCGAGACCATATTGTCCGCCCAGGCCACGTCATTGGAAGGGACGTAAAATGAATACCATGCATAAGCAAGTGAAACTACAAGGAACGTGAGCCAAAACAACCTCCAAAATGGATGTGACTTAGTTTTTGTAGTCTTTGGGGAATTGGTCAATGAATTTACGAGTTGCGCATTTGTTTTAGACATGGTGCATATTAATTGTTTAAAGATAGCTATTAAAAGTGACTTTTACTTGTGAATGATTTTCCGAGAGAGTAGGAATACAGGCGGGGAAACAAAATAAAAACAGTTCCTACCATGGAGGTCTTTTTTGTGTCCGTTTAAATTTGATTAACTTTAATCGATATGTACTTGTTGATTCAGATGGAGTGATTAAATATTTTAATTGTCTCTTTCAACGATGATATAAAAGACAAGTGAAATCAACCAAATGAAATATGAAACATAACAAGTTATTATTACGAGCCTCAGGTATCTACCTTCTTATTGGATTACTTTTGGCTTGGTCCCTGATAGGAGTTTATACAGACGTACCTTTAGTACGATCCATATTTCCTGGCGATCCACAGCGGGTATTACAGGGACATATAGATTTTTTATTAATGACAGCCTTGATATTAGGGGTGTCAGCAGCAAGACTATCTCTTGCTTGGCATGTACAATGGGCCATGGTAATAGGTGCCTTTACCAATTCAAGTATTTTTTTAGCCTTTGCCATGATACCGACTTTGGATCCTCGTTCTGAAGTGTTTTTGCCAGAATCCACGGGGAACTTAATTGCGCACTATAGCATAAGAATGAGTTTTGTTATCACTACTTACGGCTTTGGTGGTGCTGCATTAGGTTTGATTAGGTCTACCTTTTTGAAAAAAGAACTTTAGTCTTAGATTGCCCTGTTTTTAAAGTTGTTGTCCTTTATTTGTGTAAGATTATTTATCCATTCACTTCATCTTAAACTATGCCAAATAGTTTGTTACGGCGTGATTAAACATGCTCAAAAGTATGAAAATATCCAATTGGCAAATTTTATCTATTTTATTTATTTCCAGGGATAGTTCAATTGTTTAAAGAAAAAAGGGAATACTAATTTTATATTTTGGAATTTTGCGTTATTGTAATTTTGATTAAATACAACATGAAATTTATTCAGCTTTTAAGCTTGTTCATATTTGTTGTTTCAGGAATTCAAGCCCAACAATTAAAGGTTAAGGGCAGTATTCTTGAATCCAACACACAACAACCTGTTCCCTATGCAACAGTCGCCGTAAAGTCTCTGGAATCACAAACTTTAATCTCGGGAACAACAAGTGATGAAAATGGTCTGTTTGAAATGGTAATAGATTCGCCAAACGTAGTATTTGAAGTGTCGTTTATGGGGTACTTTCCCGTTTCCATCTCTGAATTTAAGGTTTTAAACAATCAAATAGATTTAGGAATTATCTTCTTACAGGAAGACGCTGAACAATTGGATGAAGTAGTGGTGAAAGGCGAAGTGTCCAAGACTGTTTTTAAATTGGACAAACGAATTTTTAATGTAGGTTCGGATATAAGTAGTACAGGTGTAAGTGCTTTGGAAGTATTGAACAATGTCCCTTCTGTAAATGTAAATATTGAAGGCGAAGTAACCCTGCGTGGCAGCAGTGGGGTGCAAATATTAATCAATGGAAAACCGTCTGTGCTTGCAGACCAGTCAGGAAATGCATTGGGGACCATAACTGCAGACATGATAGAAAGCATAGAGGTTATTACCAATCCATCAGCAAAATACGAAGCATCAGGAACAACAGGAATATTGAATATTATTCTGAAAAAGGAGGAGAAAAAGGGATGGAATGGGTCTATTTCGGCCAATACGGGAGTGCCCGATAACCATAGCGTTGGTGGAAGTATAAATCGTAGGACAGAGAAATTTAACTTGTTCTCTCAGTTTGGGGCAGGTTACCGGTCGCTACCAAGAGATACCGAAGCTGACAATAGAAACTTAGCCAGTAATGAAACTATTTACAGCTATGGAGAGGATTATAGAAATGAAACGTTTTTCAATATTACTTTGGGTACAGACTATCATATAAATGAATACAATGTGCTTACTCTTTCAGGGAATTTTGCCTATGAAATTGAAGACCAGCCCTCCAAAACAAATTATAGACATTTTAATGGAGATAATTTAATTTCAAGATGGGTAAGAAATGAAACTACCGATGCAACAAATCCAAAATGGCAGTACGAGTTTAATTGGAAAAAAACCTTCGAAAATAATGAAGACCATACCTTTCAGTTGAGTGCTTTGGGGAGTTTCTTTGGAAAAGATCAATCCTCAAAATTTACAGATACAACGCTTGAAGGCGATAATGTAGATAGTAACCAACGCACTACAACCAATTTTCAACAGGCAGATTATACGTTTAAGGCAGATTATGTAAATCCTATTTCAAAAGTGTTAACCATAGAAACCGGTGCTCAATACGTTATTAATGATGTGGGTAATGATTTTGAAGTGTTTGATTTTGTAAACGATGGCTATGTAACTAACGAGGACTTGACCAATAATTTTGAATGGAACCAAAATGTGTTGGGGGTGTATGCTACTGGAGCCTATGAAAATGATACATGGGGAGTGAAGGTTGGTTTGAGGGTTGAGAATACAGACCTTAATACCTTATTGACCAACACAAATGAAAGCAATTCGAAAAATTTCACCAATTTGTTTCCAACATTCCATAGCTCATACAAATTCAGTGAAAACTTTTCGCTGCAAGGTGGGTATTCAAAACGAATTTTTAGACCTCGTTTATGGGACTTAAATCCTTTTTTCAACATCAGAAACAATTTTAATATCTACGCAGGAAATCCTGACCTGCAGCCGGAATTCACAGATTCTTATGAACTGACGAGTATTTATAAAATAGGAAAAGCCTCGTTAAGCTCTAGCCTTTACTACCGCTATACAACTGATGTGGTGGAGCGCGTTTCTACTTTTGAGGATAATGTAACCTTTACTACTCCTCAAAATATAGGCACCAACGCAACTGTTGGTTTTGAAACCAATGGCAAATACAGTCCTGCTAAATGGCTAACCATAACAGGTGATTTTAATTTCAACTATTTTGAACGCAAAGGAGCTTTCGAAGACCAAGTTTTTGATTTTACGGGGAATCAGTGGTCCTCTCGGTTAGGGACAAAAATTGGCTTGCCAGCTGATTTTGATTTGGAATTAACTGGAAACTATCAATCAGGGTATCAAACCGTTCAAGGAGAACAAAGTGGTTTTGCTTTTATGGATTTAGGGCTTCGGAAAAAAATATTCAAGGGAAAAATTGTCGCAAATTTAGGGGTTCGGGATGTGTTTGCTTCAAGAATACAGGAGCGTTATGTCTATCAAACTTCATTTGAATCTTACAATTATAGTTTGCGTGGTCGTTTTGTTACTTTTGGTGTCAGCTATGGCTTTGGTAAAGGTGAAGCTATGACCTACTCGGGGAGAAGAAGGTGACGGTATAAAGGTACTTGCCTATTGCTTTTCCTCTCGTAAAATCTTTTCCATTTTACGGCCTTTTGCCAATTCATCAACTAATTTATCTAGGTACCGTGCCTGTCTATACAGATCAAAGTCGATTTCTTCTATACGGTAACCACAAATCACGCCTTTAATGAGATGAGCATTTGGATGTAATTTTGCTTTTTGAAAAAACGTTTCAAATGTTACCTTTTCATCGATAAGCTCTTGCAATTTGTCTTCGTTGAATCCGGTTAGCCATTCGATTACTTTGTGAAGGTCCTCTTTTGTTCTGCCTTTTTTCTCCACTTTGTTTACATAATGGGGGTAGACAGAGGCAAAAATCATTTTGGCAACTTTTTCATTTTTTTCGGCTGTAACCTTCATTGTATATTTAGTTTTTAATGATTCTCAGCGTTTTCTTTTTAATTCAAACACATCCCTTCTTCGGTCCTTAAGGTTTCGTACACTTCCAAATTCATTTAACTCCCTAAGCAAATCAATATCCACGTCAGCAATTAAAATCATTTCGGTGTTGGGGGTTGCTTCGGCTTTTATGCCATTGGTAGGAAATGAAAAATCACAAGGTGTAAATACCATTGACTGGGCAAACTGAATATCCATATTGTGCACATTTGGCAAATTGCCAACGCTTCCCGCAATGGCCACATAACATTCATTTTCTATTGCCCTTGCTTGTGCACAGTGTCTTACTCTGGAATACCCGTTTTGGGTATCGGTTAAAAATGGAACAAACAATATGTCCATGCCATCATCGGCAAGAAGCCTGCTTAGTTCGGGGAACTCAGAATCATAACATATCAAAATTCCAATTTTACCACAATCGGTATCAAAAACTTTTACTTCATGCCCTCCTTGCATTCCCCATACTTTAGCTTCGTCTGGGGTGACATGGATTTTTTCGTAGGGTTCTATGGTACCATCTCTTTTGCACAGATATCCAACATTGAAGAGTTTGCCGTTTCTCATTTCTGGCATACTTCCGGCAATGATATTGATATTATAGGTTATGGATAAATTTGAGAATTTTTGCACAATCTCATCGGTGTATTTCGCCAATTCCCGGATGGCCTCAGGCTCACTTAAGTGATTGTATTGCGCCATTAAAGGGGCATTGAAAAATTCAGGGAATAAAGCAAAATCCGATCTGTAGCCAGATACAGCATCAACGAAATATTCTACTTGTTGGAGCAAAGAATCAATATCCTTGTATGGTCTCATTTGCCATTGTATTAATCCTAACCGGACAACGGTTTTCTTGACTTCTGCTTTTTTTGTAGGCTTTTCATAGTAGATATTGTCCCATTCAAGGAGCACGGCAAACTCCATAGAAGCTTGGTCTCCTTCCAAATACCCTTTTAGAATTCGGGCAGGGTGGAAGTCGTTGGAAATTTGAAAATTCAGTACAGGGTCGTGAATTTCTTTTCTTCTTACTTTTTCTATGTATTCCTTTGGAGTCAGTTCGTTGGAGTACTTGTGGTAGTTTGGAATTCTTCCTCCAAAGGCAATTCCTTTAAGATTTAATTTTTCGCATAATTCCTTCCTGTAATCGTAGAGTCTTCTTCCTAGTCTTAAGCCTCTGTATTCAGGTTTTATAAACACGTCTATACCATATAAGATATCACCATCATAAGTGTGAGAATCGAAGGTGTAATTTGCGGTTATTTGTTTGTAAGAATGGTTGTCGTCATGGCTGTCATAATCTACTATTATGGATAATGCACATCCTGCAATTTGGCCATTTACCTTAATGACCACCTGTCCCTCGGGAAACTTTTTAAGTAATGTGTCAATATGATTTTCTCTCCAGTAAATGTCTGGCATGGAGGTGTATGCAGATTGCATGACGTCTTTGATCTCTAAATAATCCTCCATTTGGAGGTATAAAAGTTCAATTTTCTCTATGTCGCTTAGTTCCATTTCTATTATTAATTGTGGCTTCCTTCAAATGTAGTGTAAAATTGCCGTATTACTCTTGGTGTTAGTTTAATAATACTGAAAACATCTTGGATGGGAATGTTTGATAAGGACTACATGCCCTCTGTTTGGTTCATTTAGTATGAGCTGTTTAGTACGTCTGTAATGTCCATCGTTCAGTTGTGGAGTATACTGGTTTACTCATAATGCATTAAATCGGCATATTTGAATTTATGATTTAATAAGTTTTTTAGTTTTTGGCTACTAACGATTTTGTATTCGTTCTTTGAGTTTTCATTGAACACAATTGAAGTATTGCCAACCTTTTTGGTTTCTTTGAGGTAGAAATCTCGCCTTTTGGGGTGGCTATCAGCGCAGGCATTGAAAATTTCATTCCAAACATCGTTTAAAATGATTTGCTCAATTATTTGAATGCAATCATCTCTGTGAATTAGGTTTACATACCCTTCTGGATTTTCAACCGGCTTGTTGGGTTTAATGAAGTTTCCGGGCTTCCTATTGTAGCCGAAGAGCCCACCAAACCTGATTATAGTAGATTTAAATGAGGAGTTGGCAAGAAATAATTTTTCAATTTCGGCAAGAGGGGTGTTGGATGTATCGGTCTCTTCTGTGACAATACTATTTGTGAAAGGATAAACAGAAGTTGAACTGATGAATATGATTTTTTGAATCTTAGATTTTTCAATATTCATTATTAATGTTTTAATATCCGCAATGCTCTTTGATGTAATAGAGATGATTAAAACATCGGACGCTAGAAACTCCTGTATATTTAAGTTGGAGTCACTAATGTTAATTAGAAATGGTTTAATGCCATTTTTTGCAAGTTCTTTAATTTTAGTATTTGAAGTAGTAGAACCATAAACTTCGTATCCTTTGTCAATTAGATCGATTGCCAAAGCTAATCCAAGCCAACCGCACCCTAATATGCTAATTTTTCGATTCATTTAAGTATGTTTTTTATTGGCACATAAGGAAACCAAGATAGTAAAGGTACAGGGATTTTTTGCAGTATGCTTGTCTAGAAAAGCATTGGTCGTTTCCTAAGTTTTATTCGTGATGTGTTGCTGTTAAAGTAGGGGGTGAGGTCTATGTGGTACTATTAATTGTTGATCAAATCCGATAATATTCCCTGCAATGTGGCCTAAGATTTAGGAATTCAGTTGGAATGAAGACTAGTGTTTACTGCTCTTGGAAATAATTAATCCAGGATTCTCATTTTAAAAACCTCCTCCCAAAACTGTTTATTCGTTTTTTCGAATGGTGCCTTAAAATAATCTTGATAGTATTTCATAAACCCTACAGGAGCGCCTATCTCCATAAAATCCATAATCTTTTTGAGGGATTTGCCAAGTATTTTCATATTAATGGGGTCTTCTGGGAAGCTGTCTTCATGGTCTCCAAAATTCGGTCTTAAATCAGGAAATAGATAGCCGTATTCAATGGCAAAATCCAATTCCTCTGTCAAAGCATCCAAATCAATATCAATATTCGGGTCTGCAAAGTGTTTGTAGAGGGAGGTGTTTATTAAAACATTGTCGTGTCTAGAATGATCTCTAATAATATTGACATGCTTTATAAAACGTAAAAATAATTTTGAGGGTTTTCGTGGTTTATCCAAATCAAGTTTGCTTTTATGGTTGTAGCTATTAAAGGTACTAAATTATAAGGAGTCTTGGTTTTTTGGGGAGTGGTTGTTGTCATTGTTTGGTAATCTGGTGGGTATATATTGTTTGCAATGCTTAAGAATGTATTGCTATTTAAGGTTGATGCCAAGGTATTTTATGACAGCTTTGTTGCCATGTAACATATTTTTGGGTTTGGGTTGTTGTTTGTCGAATACTTTAAGGGCATCTTCCGAAAGTACAGTGACGAAATCTTCTTGATGTCCTTCTTTATTAGGTACAATATTGTTGTTCAGTTGAAGGTGACGGGTGAAAAAATCGTAGACAGCGGCGCGCTTAGAAATGCCAAAATCGTGTTTTTCCATTGGTAAATGTGTATTCTCCACTTTAGAATCTTGCCCATATAAACTGTAGACTTTTTGAAGGTATGGATATTCCACTCTAGGGGTATTTCGCGTCCAATCATCACCGTCTGAAACCAAGAGGAGAGGCCTAGGGGCGCAAAGTGCTGTAATCTCAACATTGTTGGTTTGGTGGTTGCTACTTTTATGAATTGGCAAGCCGCTTTCGCATATACAGCCTCCAAAAAAATGAGCTGATACTTGAACCACGGGGGCAGAAACCTTTATCCGGTTATCGATAGCCGTTAAAATAAACGTTTGTGTGCCTCCTCCAGAACCGCCGGTCATTCCAATGCGTTCTGGGTCTACATCGGGCCTAGACAATAAATAGTCAAGGACTCTTTTACTGTTCCAAGTTTGCAATAGCAATGCAATAGGAATATTGTGTTTTACTTGCTTACATTCGCCGTATCCAACCATATCGTACGCAAATACAATAGCTCCCATGCGCGCCAAAACGGCACATCGTTTTTGAACATAAACTGTAAAACGTTTGTTTTTTAAATGACCATGAGGACTTAATATGGCAGCATACTTTTCTTTAGTTTCCAATGGTCTGTAAAGGTTACCTGTGATATAAAATCCGGGAAAGCTTTCAATGGCAATGTTTTCCACAATATAGCCATCCATTTCTTTTCTGTCATTTATAATCGGGTTGAAATCTCCTGTAATCTTTGGCATTTTTTCAAGTTGTAGCCCTTCAATAATACCCTCTTTAATTCTGTTTGCCCGGGCTTCCCAAGAAGGTAAATCGTGCCATTCCGAAGCAAATTTTTTCATAATTATTGCGGCTTCATCTTCTGACCAATAGTTGCCAGTACATAATAGGGTTTCTTGTCCCCAAACTGAAATGTTGCTTAAAACAACAAGAGTCAGGTATATAAGTGGTTTCATAATGTTGTTTTGAATAGGTGTTTCTTTAAGACTTGGAAATAAGGTGGTAGGTTGTGTTGATTAAAGGATTCAAAAAGCTTTAACCCATTTGATTTGAGGCGCATCTATATTGGTTAGAGAACACCGATTGATTTTCGGTATCTTATTGATATGTAGATGTTTACTTCTAAATTAGTGAATATTATGCAATTTAAATAGCTTAAAAGGCTAACTTTTTAAATTTGAGAGGAATGGAGGCTTTGTTTGGGGTGTTTCTAATGGTATGGCAACAGGTGATTGGTATTGGTTTAGTTTTAGAGGCACTACATCCAATTATTTTTTATGGATATTTTCTGTTTGTTGTGGGGGTATAGCTGGGTTTGCTTGTTTTTATTGAAAGGAGCAGGCGATAATTTCTTTAGGGCCTCAACAGAAGGTTATTTTAGATAGAGAAGTTATAAGGGTAGTTTGGACTTGTGAAGTGAGATTATTTAAGGTATTCAAGATGTTTTTCTACCAATAAACCTTATTACAGAACCTGTCCCGTTGTGGTATAGGCCTTCACTTAGTTCAATTTCTTTTTCTGTAAGTTCCAAAATTTCATAGTTGTCAAAATCGGACTGGAGTTCTTCAATTGAGAATAGCGCATTTAGGTTAGGTGGTCCGCCAACTTTTGGGTTTTTGGTTCTGTATGCAAGATGGTTTTTGCTGAATGCTTCTAGAATTATGAGGCCGCCCTTTTTTAATTTTCTGTCAAGTAGTTTATGGTATTCCGATCGGATATTTGGAGGGAAATGAGCGTAAATAAGTGCGATGGCATCAAAATGCTCGTCTTCATATTCCAAGTGAGGTAGTAGGCCTACTTGGTATTGTATGGAAACATGGTTTTTTAGGGCAAGCTGTGTGGCCTTCTTTTGGCCTTCAATGCTAATATCAAAGGCGTCTACGGTCCAACCTTGCGTAGCGGCGTAAACGGCATTTCGGCCTTCGCCTTCCGCGCCAAAAAGAATCTTTCCTGTTTGTAATTTTTCTATCTGGTCTTTTAAAAATTCATTCGGTGAGGTGCCATAGGCATATGCAGGTGCTTTGTATCTGTCGTTCCATTGTTTGAGCCAGGTCTCTTCCATAGTTTATATGCCTAATTTTAATGGATGCTAAATGTAATAAAAAAAGAGGTTCACTATAAGGAACCTCTTTTTTAAATGTTTATTTATTGGCTTGTTGATGGGTATGATTTATTGTCCTTCATAATAAAACCACTCGTAAATGGCTTTATTTTTGGAGGCTTTGCCATTGCTTGTGGCATACATACCAATACCTGGGCCATTGAACATGGCGTTCCCTTGAAGGTCTGCAATTACAATCAAGTTTTGGGTTTCTCCAATAGGTTTGAGGGATTCCATACTCTCTCCGTAACTAAATTGAATGTTCAAATCGTTGCCTTCTACGTGAAAGTATACCTCTTTATTTTTGTAAGGGATGCGGGCTATTTCTGTTTGTTCTCCTTTAAAAGACTTAATTAGTACCAAAGAATTTTTGTCTTTTAGAAGGTTGAAATGATTTTCGTTTGTTCTGTAAACTGTTAGACCGGCCTGCTCATTGTCTTTGGAGGTTTTAAACGTCATCTTGGTTGAGGCTTCAAACTTATAGTGTTCAATGCGCTGTACCAAAATGGAAGAATTTACAAGGCTGTCCATAACTTCCTTGCGTAAATTTAAGTTGACCGCGCCTTTCTCTACAGTGTAAAAGGGCTTCTTGGGCGTGCGGATAGTGCACCATTTTAAATCCAATTTATCGCCTTCGAACTCGTCCTTTGCTGGTTTCTTTTCAAAAGGCGTCCATGGTAAATTAGGGCGGGTTTGTGTCATGAGTACTTTGCCTTCACCTGGATTAAATACTGGAGTTTGCTCATCAAACTCCACTTTGGCCAAAAAGGTTTCTCTGGCCAGTGTGGTTAAACGTTCAAGACGGCGTTTGCCTAGCATCACACACCACCATTCGCCGTTTTGGGTCTGCACCAAATCGCCATGACCAATAGCATGCACAGGGTAATCCTGTCCCAAGTGGCGATGGCTCAACACAGGGTTGATATAATCTGTGGTATAAGGGCCAAAAGGAGAGTCGCTGTGGTGGACGGTGAGCGCATGGTAAATTCCTGTACCTCCTTCAGAGATCATTAGGAGGTATTTGCCGTTTATTTTGTAAAGATGAGGTCCTTCGGAATAGGAAGCGTTGTTAGCGTGTCCATAGGTGGCGTTATGGCGTTCGCCTACCAACTTCTTTTGTTCCAAATCCAAAACCTGATTGTAAATGACGCCTTGGTCCTTCCATTCGGGTTGTTCTGTTCCAACAACGCCTGTATAGTAACACGTGCCATCATCGTCCCACATTATTGAAGGGTCAATGCCATCAGCTTCAGGAAGCCAATTAGGATCGGACCAAGGACCCGCAGGATTGGAGGCGGTTACATAGAAGTTCATACCGCAGCCAACACAAGTGTTAATGATGTAAAATGTCCCGTCGTGATAGCGAATAGTTGGGGCAAATAGTCCTAGCATATCCGGTAAATCGTCAAATTTCATTTGGTCCGGGCGGTCAATGGCATGTCCAATAAGTTCCCAGTTAACAAGGTCCTTGCTGTGATAAATAGGCAAGCCGGGAAACCATACAAAGGTTGAGTTTACTAAGTAATAATCATCGCCAACTCGACAAATGGACGGATCCGGATGGTACCCGGGAAGAATAGGGTTTTCAAATGTACTTGGAGCGGTTTGTCCGAAGAGGGAGCAACTAATCATTATACCAATAATGGTTAGTTTGATTTGGTGTAATTTAAACATATAAATTATCTGGTTTTCTTGATATTTTTTGATGCAATAATGACCTTGGAAACACAATGGTATCAGCACCTGGATTTGAAAGATAAATTTAAGAAATTAAGAAAGGAATAAGAAGGTTTTATGAGGTTTTTAGGAGGGAATTTTGCTGTTGCCTTTATTATTGTAAGGGTTTGAATTATTGATTTTTTGAGCTTATTCTGTAGGTGCATCGTTGTCCTCCGGAAACAATATGTTCCATGCGTTCCACAATAAATTCATCGCCTAAAATTTGTCTAAAATTGTTTAATTCACTCCTGCAGAACCCCTGGCACTCGGTTGCTGCGGCACAAATAGGACAATGGTTCTCAATTAAAAAGTAGTCGCCGCCTTCTTTTTTCCATTCGGCTAAATAACCTTCTTTGGAACGTATTGCACTTAATTTCTCTAAACGGTTTTCTATGGTTGTGCTGTTTGCCAAAGCATCCTTGTAAATTTGGTATATTTTGGATTCTCTATCGTTGATAAGTAAATCCAGTGCGTTAGCACCAAGTAAGTTTTTTACAGACTGTAACAGTTCTACGGTAACCTGAGCGTGGGAATCCGGAAATTCAGAAGCACTTTGTTTGCTTAATGAATAGTAGGTGACAGGCCTACCAACCCCTTCTTTTTTAGAGGTAGTTATAACCAATTTTTTTTCAATTAGTTTTAACAAATGTAAACGAGCACCTTCCTTGGTTATGCCTAATTCTGAGGCAAGGGAATGTAAAGATACTTCACCTTGCATTTTTAGGATCATCAGTATTTTGTCTGCTGCTTTCTTCATTTTACAATAAAATCATTGTTTTATTTGTCTTGCAAAGATATTAAATAATAATTAAATAGGTCGTTTAGATATATTTAACAATAATAAAACAAGTGGTAACTTGTTTTATTATTATGTCTTATTTACTTTTGTACCATTATTAATCTTAAAAATTAGAACTATGAGTTTTGTATTGCCAGAGTTACCTTATGCTTATGATGCATTGGATAGCTATTTTGATAAAGAAACAATGACTATTCACCACCAACGTCACCACCAAGGTTATGTTAACAATCTTAATCAGGCTGTAGCCGATGGTGGTTTGGAAGGTGAAACTTTAGAGGGCCTTTTGCGTAATGTGAGCAAGTACAGTACGGCAGTTAGAAATAATGGAGGTGGGCACTATAACCACTCATTATTTTGGAGTATCCTTTCACCATCTCCAAAAACGGCGCCTGAGGGTAAATTGGCTGAAGAAATCATTACAACTTTTGGAAGTTTGGACGGATTGAAAGCACAATTAAGTCAAGCTGGATTGAAACAATTTGGTTCAGGATGGGCTTGGTTGTACGTGAAGCATAATGGTAAACTTGCTGTTTCGGGTACCGCTAATCAAGATAATCCATTAATGGATACTAATGCAACGGATCAAGGGTTTCCAATTTTGGGAGTTGATGTTTGGGAGCATGCCTACTATTTAAAATACCAAAATAAGAGAGCTGATTACTTAGAGGCATTTTGGTCTGTATTGGATTGGGCTGCTGTTGAGAAAAAATATGAAGAAGTACTTACAGCAACTTTGTAATGTCTGAAATCTATTGCTGCGGGCAAGGTGCTTATTAGTTGCCTTGCCCTTTTTTATTATGTTAGAAGAAGTATTTATTAATAAAGTCCAGGACAATGGTATTGTTACTGTAGACTTAGAGGCTTATAGACCTCTAGAGAACAGTTTGTTTTTCGATATTAAGGAGGGCTTGTATATGGAACTGCTTTTAAAAGAAAAGGAGTTCAAAGCATTTTTATCTGAAGTGAATTGGGACATCTATAGAGGTGAGCCGGTAGCTATTGGTTGCACTAGTGAGGCCATTGTGCCCATGTGGGCTTATATGATGGTAGCTGAAAAGTTGAATGAAGTTGCTTCAGATATTGATTTTATGACTTCAGAGCAATTGGATGTTAACCTTTGGAAGCGCAATATATTATCTACAGATTTTACACATCTTAGTAATCAAAAGGTGGTAGTAAGGCAAAGTCAGCAGGTACCATCGGAACTGTACATTGCCATAACCAGTAAATTAAAGCCCCTGGTAAAAACCTTAATGTATGGTGAGGCTGGATTGCCTAAAGTAATTTTTAAAAAATAAGAATTGAAATGAAAGTATTGATATTTAATGGGGCTTTGGAACGCAGTGAGAATGCTACATCCGAGCGCTTAACACGGTTTTTACAAGAGTGTCTTCAAGAAAAGGGTGTAGAGGCCAACGTGTTTAAAATAGCGGATTCAGGGATTCCGCTTTTTGATGTTTCCTTACAAAACCCCCCAAAGTCGGTAGAATTGATGAATCATATTTTTCGCGACGCCGATGTGCATATATGGTTAACACCATTATACCATGGCAGCATGACAGGCGTAATGAAGAACTGCTTGGATTGGTTGCAGTACAGTGCCAATATGCCAAAGCCTTATCTTACAGGGAAGCTGATTGGCCTAATGTGTTGGGCCGATGGGGTACAGGCCATGCAAGGAATAAATGCCATGGATTCGGTGGCAAAAGCTTTAAGGGCTTGGACTGCGCCATTGAGTATTCCAATGCAGCGAAGTGAGCTGTTTGGTGTTGAAGGAAACATAACTGATCAATACAAAAAGCGTATGGATATGCTAATCAATTTGTTGTTGCAGCCAATGTCTAATAAGATATAGGTGGCAGATAAATTAATTTTAGATTTATGTAATCTTTCCTTGTCTCTATCGTCATAGAAATAGTAAGTTTTTTACTCGAGCATATATTTCTAATTTTATACCGCATGAAGCGCATCTTTAAAGTCTTATTGGGCTTAATTGTATTACTTTTTCTAGCAACTATGATCATACTTAATCAATCTAAATTTGGTCAATCACCAAAGGGAGAGCGTTTAGAGCGCATTAAAAAATCACCTAACTACCAAGACGGAGCTTTTAAAAATTTAAGTGAAACCAATGTGATGACGTCGGATAAAGGTTCGTTTCGGGTGATGTGGGATTTTATGTTTTCTAAAAAAGTAGATGTAAACCCTCAAGATATATTGCCTTCTGTTGAAACTAATATCAAGGCATTAAATGAAAACGAAGATGTATTGATATGGTTTGGTCATTCGTCATATTTTATGAGATTGGACGGCATAACGTTTTTAGTCGATCCGGTATTTTGTGGTTATGCAGGACCATTCTCTTTTATGAACAAAGCCTATCAAGGAGCAAATAGTTATGACGTAGATGACCTGCCTGAAATCGATTATTTAATTATTTCGCATGACCATTGGGATCATCTAGATCATGAAACTGTGGTTAAATTAAAGCCTAAAGTTAATCAGGTGGTTTGTGCTTTAGGTGTAGGACAACATTTGGAGTATTGGGGGTATGATATCGCTAAGATTAAAGAATTAGATTGGTTTGAAGAAGCTACTTTTAACAATGCTAGTCTTACGGCAACTCCTGCGCGTCACTTTTCAGGGCGAGGGCTACGTCGAAATAAAACGCTGTGGGCGTCGTATGTTTTGAAAACCGAAAATTACAATTTCTACATAGGTGGTGATAGTGGTTACGATGCGTTTTATAAAGAAATTGGAGAGGTATATGGTCCGTTTGATTTAGCTATTATAGAACAAGGGCAGTATAGCGAAGATTGGAACCAGATTCATTTATTACCTAAACAGTTATTTCAAGTTGCAGAAGAGTTAAACACTTCAAAAGTTTTTCCTGTGCATAATTCCAAGTTTGCTTTGTCAAGTCATCCTTGGTATGAGCCTTTAGATGAAGCTTTAGATAATAGAGCTTCTGAAATTTCTTTGATTACACCAATAATAGGAGAAGTTGTAAATTTTAAGGATACTACACAAACCTTTTCAACTTGGTGGAAAAACTTAAAATAGAGAAATGTAAAAGTGAAGTTTGAATTTCTTAACTTTGCATTATGGCAGAATTAAAAGAAAGATCGGTTTCAGAGTTCAATAATGAACTTAAATTAAAAGGATTCAACATTTTTCAAATTGAAAAAGACGGCAACGCTACTAAGGTGTATAGTCGTAAAGATTTCTATAAAATCTGTTTAACAACAGGGAAAAGCATTATTCACTATTCCGATAAAAGTTACGAAGCCGACGATACCATTTTATTCTTCGGAAATCCACATGTGCCATATTCATGGGAAACATTATCAACAACTTATGTTGGGTATACCTGTTTGTTTTCAGAAGAATTTTTAAAATTATCCGATCGTTCTGAAAGTATTTTACAATCCCCATTATTTAAATTTGGAGGAACACCCATCCTAAAGATTTCAAAAGAACAACGGGAATTTCTGAATCGTATTTTCGAGAAAATGATTGAAGAACAGTCATCTGACTATGCACACAAAGATGATTTAATTCGCAATTATATTCACCTTATTATACATGAAGCGTTGAAGTTGGAACCTTCAGAGAATTTTGAACAACACATGAATGCTTCCGAGCGTTTAACTACCGTGTTTTTAGAATTGCTGGAACGACAGTTTCCTGTTGAAAGTGCTGATAAACCTTTAGGTTTAAAAACAGCCAAGCATTTTGCTGATAATCTTTCTGTGCATTCTAATTCCTTAAACAGAGCAGTAAAAGAGGTGACGGGTAAGCCTACATCAGCACATATTTCCGAAAGAATTGCCCAAGAGGCTAAAGCTTTATTGCATCACACCAATTGGAATATTAGTGAGATTGCTTATGCCTTAGGATTCGATTATCCTACATACTTTAATAACTTCTTTAAAAAGCAGACAGGAACCAACCCAAAGACCTTTAGAATGGAGGCTGTTTGAATTTCTTAATTTTTGGTTTGATTTTCGTTAACACCTAGGCCGACTTTGGGTGTAATTTTGTACTATAATTTTTAAGCAAAGATTATGAGTGCAGAAAGGGAACATACAAAAACCTCAAATATTTTTGATAGAATATTGTCTGGAGAAGTCGTGCCTTTTAACGCCCCCGACTTTTATCAACTTGCAGAGCAGTCCGAACGTGCTATTGGTTTGTTGGTAGACTTGAATGCGTCAAAATCACTTGAGGATATCAGAACACATTTAAGTCGTATCACAGAACAAGAAGTAGATGCTTCTACTACAATTTACACACCATTCAGTATTAATTATGGCAAAAACCTAAAATTAGGTAAGAACGTTTTTATAAATCAAAATTGTCAAATGTTAGACTTGGGTGGTATAACCATTGAAGATGATGTGATGATTGGGCCTCGCGTAAATTTATTATCAGAAACCCATCCTATAGAACCAGAGCTAAGAGAAGCGCTTATTGGTAAACCAATACATATTAAACAACATGCTTGGATAGGAGCTGGCGCAACTATTCTTCCAGGAGTAACTATAGGAAAGCATTCGGTGGTTGCAGCAGGAGCTGTTGTTTCTAAAGATGTTCCCGATCGTACTGTAGTAGCTGGAGTTCCAGCAAAAATTATGAAATCAATTTAATACTAAACTAAATGAAACATAAAGTATTACTCGCTGTACTATTATTTGGTACAGTGGTATTTGGTCAAGCAAAGTCAAATAAAAATTTAAAAAACATGAGTACAACAGCAGAACATTATACGTTTAAACTAAGCGATAACGTAAATAGAGAAAAAGTATCATTTAAAAATCGTTACGGAATTACATTAGCAGGTGATTTATATACACCTAAAAATAAAGAAGGAAAATTGGCGGCACTAGCTATTAGCGGACCTTATGGAGCAGTAAAAGAACAAGCTTCAGGTTTATATGCGAATCAAATGGCAGAACGTGGATTTGTGGTGTTAGCTTTTGATCCGTCTTACACAGGAGAAAGTGGAGGAGAGCCACGTCATGTATCTTCACCAGATATCAATACAGAGGATTTTAGCGCAGCGATCGATTTTCTTGGATTGCAAGATAACGTAGATAGAGAAAAAGTAGGGATTATTGGAATTTGTGGATTCGGAGGATTTGCGCTTAATGCTACAGCAGTAGATAAACGTGTAAAAGCCGTAGCTACAACTAGTATGTACGATATGTCGAGAGTAACCGCACAAGGGTATTTCGATTCTATGACACCAGAACAACGTACAGAAATGTTAGAGCAACTAAGTGCACAGCGTTGGGTAGATGCTGAAAACGGAACATCGGCATTATCAGGATTAGGATTACCAGAAAAATTAGAAGGAGGGGAACCTGAGTTCGTGCAAGGATATTTTAACTACTATAAAACAGAACGAGGGTTCCACCCAAGATCAATCAATTCAAACAGCTCTTGGACAGTAACAACGCCATTATCTCTAATGAATATGCCAATTTTAACATACATTAAAGAGATTTCTCCAAGACCAATCTTAATTATAGCAGGCGAAAATGCACACTCACGCTATTTTAGTGAAGACGCTTACAAAGAAGCAAACGAGCCTAAAGAATTAATAATTATTCCTGGTAAAGTGCATACCGATTTATACGATCAATTGGATGTGATTCCATTCGATAAATTAGAAACATTCTTTACTGAGAATCTTAAATAATGAATTTAAAATATGGCCCTTTTACAGGGTCATATTTTTTCTTTAGAAGTTTTTCTAATTTAATTTTCTGATAAAAATGAAAACCTTGTTACTACTTTCATTATGCGGATTTATAGGTTTCTTCTCTGTAAATTGGGAAGTAAATAATACGGAAGTTAAACAACAAAACATTATGGAAAATATGAAACTAAAAATCACTTTTGAAGATACAGAGCTTTCAGCAGTTCTTTATGATAATGCAACAACAAGAGACTTTATTTCTTTGTTGCCTATAACGACAGAATTAGAGGATTATGCAAGTAATGAGAAGATCTTCTATCCGGAAAGAAAGTTGAAGTCAGAAGGTGCTCATAGCGGTTACAAACCATCAAAAGGAGATATTACATATTATGCCCCTTGGGGAGATGTGGCGATATTCTATAAGGATTTTGGCCATGCAAATGGATTAATAAGTTTGGGGAAGATTGATAACAATGGTATCGAGAAACTTAAAGAGGTTGGTGAAGTCCCTGTAACTTTTGAATTAGTTCAAGATTAGAGAAGAGTAATTGTTTGAATTTTATAAGGATTAGATTGAATAGTTTAAAAAAATAAGGGATTAAAATTGTAAATTAGTGAGACTTTTTTTTAGGGTTAACATGTTGATTTTTAGTTATTAAAATGAAGTGTAAGAAAGGCGAAACAGGAAATATTTAAATAGTTAGTATAAATGAAATATTTAAGTCGTACCATTTTAGTATTAATAATTTCCACATTAGGATTATTTCAAAGTTGCAAGCAGAAAACAGAGACAGCTGTAGTTGAAGAACAGAAAGAAGCTGTTCAGCAAGAGAGCGCTACCAATTTTATTTTCCCAAAAGGGGAAAAGGGCTCTGACAAGTTTTTTACGGGAAATGCTTATAACACAGGTTTGGTGGCTATGGATTCCACCTATACAACCTTGGTTGGGAATGTCTATTTCGAGCCCGGGGCCCGTAGTAATTGGCATACCCACCCAGGAGGACAAATATTGATTATTACGGATGGTGAGGGCTATCATCAACTGGAGGGAGAACCTATTCAAATTATGAAAAAAGGAGATGTGGTTAAGTGTCCTCCAAACAAAAGGCATTGGCACGGAGCAAGTCCTAACCAAGGGTTGCAGCAAATGTATATCGTACCTAATACCGAAAAAGGTATTGTAAATTGGATGGAAGCCGTAACAGATGAACAATACACTAACCTGTAAATTCATGAACTATGGAAAAACACAATAAACCACAAGGCGGATTACATTCCAGAAGAAACTTTCTTAAGCAGTCTACGGCTATGGGGGCTGGTGCTGTATTGATGGGATCTATGCCTTTCTTGGCTAATGCCGATACAGAAGAACAAACTAATAATACTATAGACATGAGTAAAAATTTGAAAACAAAGAGTTATGCGGCCTTGGATGAATCGGGAAAGCTAAGCCCATGGGAATTTGAGCGTCGACCGGTTGGAGACGATGACGTTTTAATTGATATTAAATTCGCGAGTATTTGCCATTCTGATATTCACCAGATGAAAGGGCATTGGGGGCCACAAAAATATCCGCAGGTGCCTGGTCACGAAATTGTTGGTATTGTTGCTGCTGTTGGTAAAAATGTTACCAAGTTTAAAGTTGGAGATCGTGCTGGTGTGGGTTGTATGGTGGACAGCTGTATGGAATGTGACAACTGTACGCACGGTGAAGAACATTATTGCGAAAACGGACAAACCTTATTCACTTACGGATATCCTACGGATGCCGAACCTACGGGAATCTCCCAGGGAGGCTACTCCGATAAAATCGTGGTAAGAGACCATTTTGCAGTTCATATTCCAGAACACATCAGTTTTGAAGAAGCTGCCCCATTATTGTGTGCTGGTATTACAACGTATTCCCCTTTAATGAAAGCGAATTTCAAAATAGGAGATAAAGTAGGCGTTGCCGGTATTGGTGGTTTAGGGCACATGGCTGTAAAACTTGCTGTGGCTAAAGGTGCCGAAGTGTATGCTTTTACCACGTCGGCAGATAAAGTTTCGGATATAAAATCTTGGGGAGCCAAAGAAGCGATTGTGGTAGACTCCTTAGACAAGTTACAATCTTGGAGAGGAAAGATGGATTATATGATATCTACCATTCCTTATGCTTACGAAATGTCGTCTTATATGGATTGTGTGAAGCCTAACGGATTTTTTACTCAGGTAGGGGTTCCAATAGGAGGGCAATACACGGTCAATAACTTCAATATGATGTTTAATAGAGTGAACTACAATAGCTCACTAATTGGAGGAATTCCAGAAACTCAGGAAGTCGTTCATTTCTGTGCCGATAACGGTATAAAACCAGAAATAAAAATTATAAAGGCAAATCAAATCAATCAAGCATGGGACGATGTGTATAACAAAAAAGCACGCTACCGTTATGTGATTGATGCGGCTACATTTTAATAGAAAATAAAATAAAAATCAAATGAAAATATATAAAAACGGAACAATTCCTTCAATGAAAGGACCAGAAGAATGGTTTACGGGCGATGTGATTGTAGATCCATTATATCAAAATATTGAAAACGTCACTAAAGGTGCTGCAGCGCTTGTAACCTTTGCGCCTGGCGCAAGAACGGCTTGGCATACACATCCTGCCGGGCAAACCTTGATTGTACAATCAGGTTTAGGTTGGATTCAAAAAGAAGGTGGACCAATAGAAGAAATTCGTCCAGGAGACATCGTGTATTTTGAGCCTAATGAAAAGCACTGGCATGGCGCATCGGCAACCAAAGCCATGAGCCATATTGCGATTCAGGAAGAAGTGAATGGAGAAGTGGTAACCTGGATGGAAAAAGTATCAGACGAACAATATTCAAAATAATAGTATGCCACATATTCAGGTGAAGTTGTTGGAGGGAAAAACCGAAGCGCAAAAACAGGAATTGACAAAAGCGCTTATAGAAGCCGCTCAGAAGGTTATTGGTTTTGGTGAAGAATCATATTCTGTTAGCATTGAGGATTTTTCACTGCAATCGTGGGAAGATAAAGTGTATCCGCAGGATATTATGGGAGATGAAAGCATTCTTTATAAAACGCCTGGATATAGCATGTAAAAGCAAGACATATGAATGAAGTTATAGAGCTATTAACAAAAGAAGATATTAAAGAAATAGCCAGACGAGATGATTTTTATATTGCGCCATTTCGAGAAGATGGTAAAACCTATGGTACCTTGACCTGGATTTGGGTAGTTGAGGTGAATGGGGAGTTGTATGTGCGCGCCTATAATGGTAAGCGATCTAAATGGTATGGCGCCGCGTTAAAACAAAAAGCAGGAAAAATTGAAGCTGCAGGCCGTGAAAGAGCAGTGCATTTTGAACCTGTTTCCGGAGCATTAAATGCGCAAATTGATGAGGCTTATAAATTAAAATACTCAGGGAGCCCGTATTTGGGGGCTATGATTAGTGAACGCGCTAAGGAGGCCACAGTTAAAGTCTACTAAAATTTTAAATGAAAGATAAGCAACAAGGAGTATTGGCCGTTTTAACGGCCAATACTATTTTTGGACTAAACATTCCCGTAACCAAAGCCTTAATGGAAACTTGGATGACACCTATGGGCTACACGGTTACCAGAATGTTTTTTGGGGTCTTGATATTTTGGCTCATTTCGTTGTTCTTAAAAAAGGAGCAGGTTGAAAAAAGAGACTTTTCTGTTATTTTTATAGGAGGTCTTATGGGGTTTATTGGGACTCAGTTTTTGTTTTCTCAAGCATTGCAGTATACTTCGCCAGTAATATTTTCCTTATTAATGGCCTTGACACCTGTAGTGGTTTTAATACTGTCTACTGTATTTTTAAAGGAGGCGGTGTCCTTAAAAAAGATCGTAGGCATCCTTGTCAGTATTTCTGGGGCTATTCTCATTATTGTGTTAAGTGATTCGGGGAGTGAGATGTCCGGGAATCAGTTTTTGGGCATTCTTTTCTCATTGCTCTGTGTGCTGTGTTATGCAGGTTATTTGGTCTTGACGAGAAAGGTGTCCATGAAGTATCGACCAGTAACTATTGCCAAGTGGATGTTTTTGGTATCTGCTTTAGTGGCATTTCCTTTTAGCTTTTCAGAATTGGGTAACCAGTATATCTATTCTGGTAACGCTACCGTTACGGCTTATGCTTTTTTGGTATTTGCGCTTTTGTTTTCAACGACCTTAGCTTTCTTTTTAATGCCCTATGCTTTAAAGCGACTTGAGGCAAGTACGGTGAGTATTTTTATGAATCTTCAGCCTATTATTGCTTCTATAGTAGCTATGCTGGTGGGGCAAGATCATTTTACTTGGGATAAGCCTATAGCTGTTATTTTGGTTGTTATAGGGGTGAGTATGGTAGTGCAAAAAAGACACAAACCCAAAGAGCGTTTTCAAGAGTGTTGAAAAGCGCGTTGATTGAAAAAAAAGACCTCGAACTTGTTCGGGGTCTTGTTATGAATGTGGTATCTTTACGTCTCCATTTATTGGATAATCCAACCAACCTATTCGGTTCTTAAAGATCTTAAAAATATCCTATGTTGAAGTATGTAAAGATATCATCTTTCAAGGTTGTCTTATTGCTTTTATGTGTGTTTTCATGTGCCAAACAGCAAGAGTCAATGGAAGCTTATTTGTTTGCTTATTTTACAGGTAATGGCCCTGGAGAAGAAGCGGTGCATTATGCGGTAAGTTTGGATGGGT
This sequence comes from Mangrovimonas sp. YM274, assembly GCF_030908385.1. Classification (NCBI taxonomy): domain Bacteria; kingdom Pseudomonadati; phylum Bacteroidota; class Flavobacteriia; order Flavobacteriales; family Flavobacteriaceae; genus Mangrovimonas; species Mangrovimonas sp. YM274. The sequence goes on along the minus strand of NZ_CP133091.1, from coordinate 3,070,317 downwards.
ATAAATACAAAGCTTTAAATGGCCATCTCCCTATTTTGGATTCAAAAAAAATCAGTTCTTCGGGAGGTGTTAGGGATCCGCACATATTAAGAGGAGTGGACGGAGAGACTTTTTACATGGTTTTAACCGATTTGTATGTGCCGGCAATGGGATGGAATAATTATGCTTTAATATTGATGAAGTCCACCGATTTGATTCATTGGGAATCTTCGGTTGTCAATATTCCTAAGGCCTATCCACATGAATATGGTACTGTGGATCGTGTATGGGCTCCGCAGACAATCTACGATGCTTCCAAAGGAAAATATATGGTGTACTTTTCGATGAAAGCGGCAGGGGACCATCCTGATATAATTTATTATGCCTATGCCAACAATGACTTCTCAGCTCTAGAAGCCGCTCCAAAACAATTGTTGTTTAATCCAGATGGAAATGCCTGCATCGATGGGGATATTGTAGAGAAGGATGGTAAGTTTTATTTGTTCCATAAATCCGAAAGTGGAGAGCCTGGTATTAAATTGGCTGTATCTAATAAGTTGACAGAAGGGTATGCCTATCCACATATGGAGCGCGTAGATCGCGAAACTGATCGAGTAGAAGGTTCGGGAGTATTTAAATTGAATGATGCCGAAGAATGGATATTGATGTATGATGTCTATAATTCTGGACGCTATCAATTTACTAAGAGCAATGATTTGGAGCATTTTGAGGTGATTGATGCGGCTATCGAAATGGATTTTCACCCTAGGCATGGTACGGTGATGCCCATTACCAAAAAGGAATACGATCGCTTGATCAATGAATGGGGGAGATCAACAAAATAATGAAAACATCGGGCAATCTCAACAAAAAGGAAGAGGTTGCATTTTTTTGATATAACTAAAATAAAGGCATGAGTATTTTTAAACGAATCACTTTGGTAGTGGCTGTTGTTTTAATGGGCAATAGCATTGTAGCACAGGTTGCTAAAGGGGTGAATGAATGGGAGAATCCCACTGTTTTAGATAGAAACAAAGAGGAGGGAAGAGCGTATTTTGTAGTTTCAGATTCGCAGGAATCCAATACTTTGATTAAGGATTTAAATGGTACTTGGAAATTCCATATTGTTAAAACTCCTAATCAGAGGCCTCAGGATTTTTATGATGTCAATCTCAATGATTCCAGTTGGGATGATATTGAAGTGCCATCAAACTGGGAATTGCAAGGATTCGATATTCCTATTTATACCAATGTTACCTACCCCTTTCCTAAAAATCCACCTTATATAGATGACAGCTATAATCCCGTTGGAAGTTATCGCAGAACATTTCAAGTGCCAGAAGCCTGGCAGGACAAAGAAGTCATTTTGCATTTTGCTTCCATTTCCGGTTATGCAAGAGTTTTTGTAAACGGACAGGAAGTGGGGATGACCAAAGCTTCTAAAACACCAGCCGAGTTTAATGTAACCGACTATTTGATAAAAGGTGAGAATATTTTGGCGGTTCAAGTGTTCCGTTGGCATGATGGAAGTTACTTGGAAGATCAGGATTTTTGGCGTTTAAGTGGTATAGAGCAGGATGTTTATTTGCAGGCCCTGCCTAAATTGAGTGTTTGGGATTATGAGGTAAAAGGTGGTTTGGATGCTACTTATACAAATGGTCAACTGGAGGCTTCAATCGATTTTAAAGCTTTTAAGGGGATAAAACATAAAAAAGCTGAGGTGGCTTTTTCACTTTTTGATGCGGAAGGCCATACTGTTTTTCAAAATAGTAAAAAGGTGTCGGCTAAGGATCCTAAGGCTGTTTTTAGTGCTTCTGTAAAGGACGTCTTGGTTTGGAGTGATGAAACTCCTAACCTGTATAAATATGAAATAACTTGGAATTACGGAAAGGATCAGGAGTATAGTATTTCTGGCAATACAGGGTTTCGAAGCGTTGAACTTAAAAATGCGCAGTTATTGGTTAACGGTAATGCCATTATGGTAAGAGGTGTTAATCTTCATGAGCATCACGGTACTAAGGGGCACGTTCCAGATGAAGCCACTATGAGGAAGGATTTGGAATTGATGAAGCAGCATAACATTAACGCTATTAGAATGAGTCATTATCCACACGCTACCAAAATTTATGAATTGTGTGATGAGTATGGTATGTATGTGGTGGACGAAGCAAATATTGAAACCCATGGAATGGGAGCAACTTGGCAGGGAGGGTTTGATACCATTGCGCATCCTGCTTATAGAAAAGAATGGGCGCCAGCACATTTGGACCGTATAAAACGTATGGCCGAACGCGATAAAAACTACACCAGTATCATTGTTTGGTCCATGGGGAATGAATGCGGAAACGGTCCTGTGTTTTTTGAAGGATATGAGTGGCTAAAGGGATTTGATACTTCACGATTGGTGCAGTTTGAGCAGGCTGGAGAAGAAGGGGATACCGATATTGTGTGCCCAATGTACCCTAGTTTGGAGTATATGAAATCCTATGCGGAATCCAAAACCAAGACCCGTCCTTTTATCATGTGCGAGTACAGTCATGCTATGGGTAATAGCAATGGTAATTTTAAAGAGTATTTTGATGTTATCAATAGCAGTCCGCATATGCAGGGAGGTTTTATTTGGGATTGGGTAGATCAAGGTTTGCTGGCAGAAGAACATGGCGAATCTTATTGGGCTTACGGAGGAGATTTGGGAGGAGAAAACCTTCAGCATGACGAAAACTTTTGTGCCAATGGTTTGGTTACGGCCGATAGAAAAGTGCATCCCGGCATTTATGAGGTGAAAAAGATATACCAGCCCATTAACTTCAGGTTTGAGGATGGGACTTTGAAAATCCATAACGATTTTTTCTATACCAATTTAAAAGCGTTTACTTTTCAGTGGGAACTATTGAAGAATGGAGAAAAAGTGGCTAGTGACACTTTTCAGGTTGATGGCGCACCGCAAAGTACAAGCTCCAAGGTTCTTAAACTTCCTGTTATGGAGGCGGGAGCTGAGTATTTTTTGAATGTTTTCGCTTTAACGGCAAAAGCTTCTCCGTTGGTGTCAGCAAATCACGAATTGGCAAGAGAGCAGTTTAAGGTGGGAACAAGTGACTTCTATACCCATGTTCTGGATGAAGAGCCAAAGGGGCAATTGCTAACTTTTAAAAAGACAGACGAAGTATTGACCTTTGAATCTGGGCAGGTGCAGGGAAGTTTTGATCTTAAAAAGGGACAATTGCTGTCTTATCATATTAACGGAAATGAAGAGGTAATGGAGGTATTCCCCGAGCCTTATTTTTGGAGAGCACCAACCGATAATGATTTTGGAAACTGGATGCACGAGCATTCCAAGGTTTGGAAAACCGCACAGCAAGACCCTCAAGTAACTGCTGTAAAGGTTGGCAATTTGACAGATGAAGGGTTACCTATTGTAGTCGCCTTTAAGTTGAAGGAAGTGGAGATTCCATATGAGGTTACCTATCTTATTTTGAACAATGGAGACATTAAGGTAACGGCGGCTATGAATATGCAAGGAAAAGAATTGGCTGAACTGCCTAGGTTTGGAATGCGTTTGCAATTGGCAGGGGAGTTTTCAAACTTGGAATATTATGGGCGAGGGCCTTGGGAAAATTATTCCGATAGAAATACTGCAGCTTTTTTGGGAAAATACCAGAGTAAAGTACAGGATCAATTTGTTTGGGAATACATACGTCCACAAGAAAATGGATATAAAACAGAGGTTCGTTGGTTAAAGCTTTCCAATGCCTCTGGGCAAGGCTTGAAAATTACAGGTTTGCAAACACTTGGGTTTAGTGCTCTTCCCGTGTCGACGGAATCTTTAGATCCCGGGAAAACAAAGGACCAACGCCATACCACCGATGTGCATTTTGAGGATAAGGTGTATTTGCATGTAGACTATAAGCAACGAGGTGTTGGTGGGGATAATAGTTGGGGAGCTTTGCCACATGATGCCTATAGATTGCTGGATCAATCGTATACTTATAGCTACATCATGTCCCTACTTTAGTTGTAGTTTAGTCTTGTAGTAATTAATATAGGGGGGGGGTTTTACTTCTTTGTAGAAATTAGCTGCATATAAACAAAAAGAGCTCTGTAATAAGAGCTCTTTTTGTTTTAAATAGATTTTTTAAGCGACAGCTTCTTTTACTTGTGTATTGATGAATGACTGAAATTGCTTGTTGTTTCGAAGTTGGTCAAAATGTTTTTCATTAAGAATTTCTTCGTTGAGGGTGTCAGATAATGAAATCGCTTTTTGTATGTCTTTAATAGCTTCAGACTGTCTATCTAATTGAGCATATGCACAAGCTCGCTGCCAATATGCAAGAGAATATTCATCGTCATGTTCAATCGCAATATTCGAAAGGTTCAAGGCCCAGCGTACTTCGCCAATTTCCAACAAGGCGTCCGCTTTGTAGGTCATGGCTTCTATGTCATTCGGTTTGATTTCCAAAATTTCATCATAAATTGAAATCTTGTCCTCTTCACTTTTTTCAAGACCTGCACGCATCCATAAAGAATGTATGGAGTTTGTATTCGTGATTTCTTGTTGTGTATTAATGATAATTTTAGAGCGTTCTACCATTTTGTTTTCAATCTGTTGAAGCCTCTTTTCGTAATCGCCTGTTAGCGTTTGTATCTTTTTGGCAGTATCAATTTTGATACTCTTTTTGATATCGTTTAAGGAACGCCACCCTAAAAGAACAAGCAGGGAAGCTGCTGCCGTGATGATATAAAAAATGTTGTTAACGGTGCTTGTTGTGTACTGAATGGCTCTGTCTGAAGAGTCTAATTTCGCTTCAGAGATTTGTTTTGCTAACTCTCCTTTTAATCGCTGATTGTCTTGTCTTAAACTTTTTATTTCATCGAGAATATAGCGCTCAATTAATGGCTTGTATAAAGGAGTCTCAATCGTGCTTTTTAATGAGTCAGTGTTGTTTGCAAATGAAACAAATGATAAACTGTATATGGAAATGAATAGTATGGTTCTAAGCATGTCTTAATACGTTATTTTATAGGTTTTTAATTTTTGCAAACTTCAAACAATTAATCGGATTGACAAGTCATATAGTCGTTAAAATTCATTTAATTTCAGTCATTTCCAATGGTCAATAAATCTTATTGGAAATGACTTTTTCAAGATGTTTTATTTTTTTGAATAATAGTCCTTAAGGACAAAAAATGCTTTCTTTTTGATCCCCTTTTCAGAAATTAAACCTTTGCGGTTCCAACCATCCTGAATGCCCGGTAACTGACGTAAAGGCGACATGTAGTCCACTAAAATCCATGGCGTCATTCCAACCATACCATCAATTTTGTCAAACATGGCAATGCTTTCTTTGTACAGGTCTTCTTGGAATTCTTCACTCCAGCGGGTACGTTTATCACCATGCAGTCCCTGTAGTGCGCCGCCGCCAAATTCACTAATAATGATGGGTTTTTCAAATCCAGAGGTAAAGGATTTGGTTCTGCAAGCCTCTGGCAATCCCCCGTACCATCCCAAATATTCGTTGATGCTTAGGATGTCTAACTTTTCAATAAGGGGATCGTTGTATGTGTAAACGCTATCAGGGTGACCATCCAATTCTTGGTCCTTTTTAATGGCTGCCGAAATCAATCTGGTTTGGTCAATGCCTCTAATGTAATCGGCCATTTCAGATAGGAATTCATTTCTTGAAGGGATCGGAGCTGTTTCGTTGGCAATGGACCAAATGATAGAACTCGCGCGGTTGTAATCACGGTTAATCATTTCGGTATATTGAGCCTTGGCTTTTTTGAGCACTTCGGGGTTTTCCCATTGAATACCCCAGTATAAAGGCAATTCTTCCCAAAGTAAAATACCTAATTTATCGGCCAGTCTCACTAATTTCTCTTGATGTGGGTAATGTGCCAATCGTATGAAATTACAACCAAGTTCCTGTGCCCATCCCAAAACTAATTCGGCATCTTCAATGGAGTTGGCACGATCCTTTCTAAGTGGGTTTTCATCGTGTAAACAAATGCCTTTTAAAAACACAGGTTTTCCGTTAAGCAGGATTTCTTTGCCTCTGGTTTCAATGGTTCTAAAACCTATCTCGTCATTGATGCTGTCTTCACCAGCTTTAATGGTGATGTTGTATAATTTAGGAGTCTCTGGCGACCATAGTTCCAAGTTTTTAACATTCACTTGAAAGTTGGTTGCGCCTTCCGGGTTCACATCAATTTCTTGGTCTATTTTTAATTCAGGAATAAGAATGCGGGCCTTTTTTGGTAAAGCGGTTCCGGCAAGTTCCAGTTTTCCATTGATGTGCTTCGTTTTTTGATTAAGGGAGCTTCGATCCAACGATAGAAAATAGTTGTTGATAAACGTATTGGGTACTTCAATAAGTTTAACACCTCTAGTAATTCCTCCGTGGTTGAACCAATCGTGTACTTTGGCAGGAATGTCGTCAGCATCTCGTTTGTTGTTCACGCCAATGATTAGGAAGTTGTCCTTTTCTTTCATCAAATCGGTAACTTCAAAATTGAATGGGGTGTAACCACCTTCATGTTTTCCTAATGTTTTGCCATTGAAGGTTACGGTGGCCGTTTGGTTGGCCGCTCCTATATATACAAAATAGCGTTTGTTGGAAGTAAGGTCAGGTTTGTCAAAGGTTTTTCTGTACCAAATGGCCGCTTCAAAATACTCCAATTCGGGTTTTTGGGTGTTCCAGCCTCCGGGTACATATAATGTTCTACCTTCAGTAAAGCCATACTCTACACGGCCTGTTTTGTCGGTAGGTTCGTAGTTGTCGGAAATGGCTCGGCCTCCCATGCCGCCAGTTTCGTAGGGGTCTAGGATGTAGTTCCATTTTCCGTTGAGGTCTGTATAGGTTCGGTTTTCTGTATTCGAAATAAAGGTGTTTTGAGCCTGTTGTGAAAGTGTCCATAAACAAAGGAAACAGGTCAGGGCAAGTTGTAATTTTTTTTGTGACATTGAAATTTATTGTAATTGGTACTAATTGCTTTAAGATGGGGTACAATATTGAAAAAATACAGGGTATTTACAATTTAAACCGTAAGCTTCTTAAAAAAAAGCGCAGGATAGTACCCTGCGCTTTTTGGTTGTTAATGAAGAGGGGTATAAACAAAATTCTTGAAGCGTACATTACCATCTCCCATGGAACATAAGCCAATTCTAAGTCCCATGAATCCACTAAGGACATTGTGGTGGTAGGCAGTGGCGTCGAATGAGTTTTCAATTTTAAGCCATTCCTTGCCATCCAAACTGTAGTACATGTCTACCAAGTTGTTGATGTTTTTCAGGCGCAGATATACATGTCTTTTAATGACGTTACGTTCTGTAGGAAACTGCCAGCCTCTTAAATTGGCCAAGACATTTTCTTTATCGGCAAGAATTCCGGAAAACGCACTTTCGTTGTAAAACAATACCAAGCCTCCGGTAGCATCTCCTTCAATTTCCAATTCCACATCTGCAGTATATGAATGGTTGGCAGGCATGGCGAGTAATGGGGAGCAATTGGCAACACCATTGCCTTTACCTTTAACTTCTATACTGTTGTCTATGAACTGATACCTGTTGGTTTCGGATCCTTTAAAGAAACTCCATTGCGGTGCTAGTTCAGGACCTTTGAAGGTATCGCTTAGTGTGAAGCTTTTCTTTAGCTTGTTTTTAAGGTTCGGTAGTTTGATAGCCTTGTTAATGTCGATATGGTCAGGGATTTTGTACCAGCCGTCTTTGGTCCATTCAATAGGGACTAGCATGGTTTGGCGCCCCATGTTGTAAAAGCCTTTTTCGTAGCCGTGGAATAGCATATACCATTGGTCATGCCCGTCTTCAAAAATAGTGGCGTGCCCCATAGACCACCATTGTTCGTCTACAGATTGCGTTCTAAGGATAGGATTGTGCGGAGCATTCTCCCATGGTCCTAAAGGGGATTTGGAACGCGCAGAAATCACCATGTGCCCAGTGGCAGGTCCGGCAGTACCACCTTCGGCAACGGTAAGGTAGTAATAGTCGCCACGTTTAAAGAGTTTAGGGCCTTCCATACAGAAACATTCAATACTCCATTCGCGTGGGATTTCCCAACCGTCATACACATGTTTAGGTTCACCTGTCACCGTAAGACCGTCTTTGGAAAGTGGTACATAGCTGCCGCTGCTGAAATAGAGGTAGCGGTTGCCTTGGTCATCGGTGATATGACCCGGATCGATCATGGTAATTTTTAATTCTTTTGGTGCGCTCCAAGGCCCTTTAATATCGTCCGCTACAATTACATAGTTGGTGTCGCTTGCCGGGAAATAGATGTAATACTTGTCTTCGTATTTAACCAAATCTGGAGCCCAAACGGAACCGACATAAGTGTTCAAGGCATTGGTAACTGGCTCCCAATTGATGAGGTCTGTAGAGTGCCAAATCAAAAGGCCAGGGTAATATTCAAAAGAAGAATGTACCATGTAAAAATCATCTCCATCCCTTAAAATACTAGGGTCTGGATAGTCACCAGGAAATATAGGATTGGTGTAATATCCCTCTTGTGGTGCCTGTCTGTAATTTTGGTTTTGCGCAGGTGCCGTAAAAGCTAGTGTGCAAAGCAAAAATGCTAAAAATAATTGTTTCATGAAATTAGCTAATAAATTGATAATGTATGATGTGTCGTTTTACATATGGCTTATAGTCATATTGACTGTAAAGATACGATTTGTATTTCAGTTTTGGAGGCTGCAGGAAAGATATTGATGTTGTAATTGGAGTTTGTTTATAGCCAGAATTGGTGTGTTGCTGTTTATTTTATGTTTTATGTACTAAGATTATTTTATGCACCATTATAGTAAAGGGGCTTTAGGGAGGCAATTGTCTTGTTGTTAGGTGCTTGTGAGCGTGTTGGAGTATTGTTTTGAAGAGAATGTTTCCTGACTTTTCTTAAAAAAAAGTAAATAAAATTTAGGTCATATTGATAAAAATTAAAACAAATGTATTGGAGTTGATGAAGCTGAGGTAACCGAAGGGTTTTACTGCAGAAAAGTTAGATTTTGCATCTTAAAATTACATTCTTGTGAATTCGTCAAAAACTGTTTTTTATCATGTTTTGAGCTTTTATTTGTCCCGAAATTTGCTTCATAACAAATCAGTTAAGACAAAAACAGTTTAAACAGATATCATATGAATGTAGCAGAGTTAAAAAAAGAAGACCTAGGAATTAAAGAATTCCAAAACGGAGCTTGGACTAAGGCGATTAACGTACGTGATTTCGTAATTAAAAATCTTACTCCTTATTATGGAACCAATGAATTTTTGGTAGGCCCGAGTGAGCGTACCCAGAAGCTTTGGGAAATTTGTAAGGACGCTACTAAAATTGAAAGAGAAAAAAATGGATTGCACTCTGTAGATGTAGATACCATTTCGGGTATTGCAAACTTTGGAGCTGGATATATAGATAAGGACAATGAGGTAATCGTTGGTTTGCAAACGGACGCCCTATTGAAACGCGCAATGAAGCCTTTTGGTGGCTATAAAGTGGTGCAAAAAGCGTTGGAAGAGCATGGTTTACAACCAGCAAATCAAATTGACGAATTGTTCTCTAAGTATGTAAAAACCCATAACGATGGTGTTTTTGATGCTTATAACGATGAAATAAGAAAATATAGATCTCTGGGGCTATTAACTGGATTGCCAGATAATTATGCCCGTGGTAGAATTATTGGGGATTACCGTAGAGTAGCTTTATATGGAATTGATGCCTTAATAGCGGCTAAAAAAGAGGATTTGGCCAAGATTGGAGGGCCAATGACCGATGCGGTAATTCGTTTGAGAGAAGAAGTTTCCGAGCAAATCAGAGCTTTAAAGGATATGATTGCCATGGGACAGGCGTACGATTTGGATTTGAGTCGTCCTGCTGAAACTGCCCGTGAAGCTGTGCAGTGGACCTATATGGCTTACCTAGCTGCTGTAAAAGAGCAGGATGGAGCTGCCATGTCTTTGGGAAATGTATCTACCTTCTTGGACATATATATTGAAAGAGATTTGAATGCAGGGCTTATTACAGAAACCGAAGCGCAGGAGTATATCGACCAATTCGTGATGAAATTGCGTATGGTACGTCACTTAAGAATGTCGGCGTATGACGAAATTTTCGCAGGAGATCCTACTTGGGTAACCGAAGCTATTGGTGGAATGTTACAGGACGGACGTACTAAGGTAACTAAAACAGCTTTCCGTTTCTTACATACCTTATATAACTTAGGCCCATCACCTGAACCGAACATTACTGTGTTATGGTCGCCAGAATTGCCAGAGAACTTTAGAAAATTCTGTGCTAAGGTGGCTATCGATACTTCTTCAATTCAATTTGAAAATGACGATTTAATGCGTGATTTACGCGGGTCTGACGATTACGGTATCGCTTGTTGTGTGTCTTACCAAGAATTAGGAAAACAAATCCAATTCTTTGGAGCACGTACCAACTTGGCAAAAACCTTGTTATTGGCCTTAAATGGTGGTCGTTGTGAGGAAACCGGAACCTTAATGGTGGATGGCATCGAGCAAGATACAGATGAGTATTTGAACATCGATAAAGTAATGGCCAACTTTAAAGTAGCCATGAAAGAAGTAGCACGTGTGTACAATGATTCCATGAACATTATCCATTACATGCACGACAAATACTACTATGAAAAAGCGCAAATGGCCTTAATTGATACCAACCCAGATATCAATATCGCTTATGGTATTGCAGGGCTATCAATTGTAGCGGATTCATTGTCGGCTATTAAATATGCCAAAGTAAAACCAATTAGAAACGAAGAAGGCTTGACCGTTGATTTCGAAATTGAAGGAGAGTTCCCTAAATATGGAAACGACGATGATAGAGTTGATGTGTTTGCGCACGATGCGGTACAAGACTTTAACGATGAGTTGAAACAATTGGAAGTATACAAAAATGCAGAATCTACAATGTCCGTATTGACCATTACTTCTAACGTCGTGTACGGTAAGAAAACTGGGGCAACACCAGACGGTAGAGCGGCAGGTGTAGCATTTGCACCAGGAGCCAACCCAATGCACGGTCGCGATACCAATGGAGCGATTGCATCGTTGAATTCCGTAGCAAAAATAGATTATAAAGATTCACAGGATGGTGTGTCCAATACCTTCTCCATTGTACCTAAATCTTTAGGGGCTACTGAAGAAGAGCGCATCAACAACTTGGTGGCAACCTTAACCGGATATTTCTCCAACGGTGCACAGCACTTAAATGTGAATGTTTTAGATAAAGACACATTGCTAGACGCAATGGAACATCCAGAAAATCATCCTCAATTAACAATTCGTGTTTCTGGATACGCGGTAAACTTTATTAGATTGACAAGAGAACAACAGATGGAAGTCATTTCCCGTTCGTTCCACCAATCTATGTAACAATAACTCTGCTGATTAAGTTCTGAGGTGTTCAAAAAATGATACGAACATTCTAAAAGGTGTGATACATTTTTTGGATGCCTCTTTTTTTAATTCTTAAACCCTATCAATGATGAAAACTCCAGATACTACCTTAAGTGTACATTCTATAGAGTCTTTTGGAACTCATGATGGACCGGGAATACGATTGGTAATCTTCCTGCAGGGTTGTAAACTGAAATGTCAATACTGCCACAATCCAGATACCATAGATACCCAAGGCGGTACAGAATATCCAATTGAAGATTTAGTACAACGGGCCATTCGTATGAAACCCTATTTTGGGGATTTGGGTGGTGTGACCGTTTCGGGAGGGGAACCGCTTCTGCAGGCCAAAGCCTTAATTCCGTTCTTTAAACGCTTAAAAGAAGAGGGGATCCATACCAACGTGGATACCAATGGGAGATTACTGAATCATCCTACTATGGAACTTCTAGATGATTATGCCGATTTGGTGATGCTGGATATCAAGCACATGACCGAAGAAGGCTTTCGAACCTTGGCGGGTGCCAAAAACAAGGAAACCACTTTTAACTTTGCGAAACACCGGGAGCAATCAGGCAAAGCTATGTGGTTGCGCTATGTATTGATTCCTGGAATTACCAATACTCCTGAATTACTTCACGCTTTGGGAGACTATTTTAAAGCGTATAAAACCATTGAAAAAATAGAACTGCAGCCTTACCATAAATTGGGAATCCACAAATGGGAAGCTTTAGGTTGGGTGTATGAGCTTAAAGATGCCAGAGAGAATACCCAAGAAGAGATTGACGCAGCTGTAGCTATTTTGAAGGACTACTTTAAAGAAGTTAAAGTGAATTAAACCAAAACTAACTGATTAACTAACCATTTTTGAATATGTTATTATGAATTCACCTAAAGAAGGGATAAAAATCATAAATGAAATAGCCTTGAACAAAGAGGGTTATACGGTAAGCAAAACATTGATTTTGGCATTTTTGGCGGGAGCCTATGTGGCTTTTGGAGGTCTATTGTCAATTATTGTATCTGGAGGTTCTCCGGGAATAGCCGCTAGCAATCCTGGATTGGCGAGGTTCCTGTTTGGGGCAGCATTTCCAATAGGGCTCATCCTTGTGGTAATTGTTGGTGCCGAACTTTTTACGGGTAACAATGCCTATTTTATTCCGAATATTTTAACCAAACGCCAACGGGTGTATGCCATGTTGAAGAATTGGGGATTAGTTTACATTGGAAATTTTGTAGGCGCTCTTTTTCTAGCGTATGTCATCACGCATTTAACGCACTTGGTAAGTGATACGCCGTATATCGATATGGTTCGTAAAATTGCGGAGGGTAAAACCAGTCACTCATTTTTGGTCACCTTTATTAAAGGTATTGGAGCCAATTGGTTGGTGTGTCTGGCCATTTGGCAAGGGATTGCGGCAAAACATACCATTGGAAAAATTGTCGCTATTTGGATTCCTGTCATGGCCTTTGTCACTATGGGGTTTGAGCACAGTATTGCCAATATGTATTTCATTCCATTGGCTATTTTTGAAGGCGCTGATATTACTTGGAGTACTTTTTTTACGTCCAATTTAATTCCGGCCACATTAGGTAATATTGTTGGCGGTGCGTTATTTGTGGGCACACCTTACGGTTACCTTTTTGGAAAAACAGAAGATTAAAAGGTTTAATAATAGTATAAACGAGGACAATAAAAAGCTCCTTGAATCTTAAGATTTAAGGAGCTTTTGCTTAATTGTTTGTCAAGATGTTTGACTATGGATTTCTTTAAGTATGCTTAACATTTCCTTAAAATAGAAAGCTTTAGCTTTTTCCTACTTTTGCATCTTGTAAGTAAGCAAAAGTAAAAAGGCATAGAAAGACAAAATCTTAAATAGGCTCTTTTGATATTGAATTACAAATCATAAAAATTCAACCTAAATACAAAAACATAGAATGAAATTAATTTTAAGTGTTATGGCTTTCTTGACAATTGGTTTTGGATATAGCCAAGAGTCAGGGAAAAAAGCAGTGAAGGAAACCAACAAGCCTTTAAATGTCATCTTACTGATAGGCGATGGTATGGGGCTGTCCCAAATGTCTTCAGTGTTTTATTATAAAAAGGATAGTATTAACCTTCCAAATTTTGAGCATGTTGGATTGCTTAAAACCTCTTCTGGATCACATTTAATAACAGATTCCGCTGCAGGAGCGACAGCTTACGCCTGTGGGGTGAAAACCTATAATGGCGCCATTGGGGTGCTGCAGGACACTACGGCAGTAGAGAATATGACCGAGGCGCTTTCTAAAATGGGCTACAAAAACGGTTTGGTAGCGACGTCTTCTATAACCCATGCCACGCCAGCTTCGTTTTTTGCCCACGTGCCAAGCAGAAAAATGGACGAAGCTATTGCGGCGCAATTGCCAACTTCCAATATTGACTTTTTTGCGGCAGGAGGACTTAAATTCTTCAACAAAAGAAAGGATGGAGTCAATTATTTGACGGCTTTGGAAAAGAAAGGTTTTGAAATGGATACCGTGCAATTAGGAGATAAAAAACTTAAAAGGAACCGTAAATACGGGTATTTATTGGCGGCAGATGGCATGCCTAAAATGGAAGAAGGACGAGGTGATTTTTTACAGGAAGGTACTGAAAAGGCCCTAAGTTATTTGTCTCAAACTTCTGGAGGGTTCTTTTTAATGGTAGAAGGCTCACAAATTGATTGGGGAGGTCATGACAATGAGGCGCAGTATCTAATTGATGAAATGAAGGATTTTGACAATGTGATTGGAGCAGTACTTGATTTTGCCAAAAAGGATGGAAATACCTTAGTGTTATTGACGGCCGACCACGAAACGGGAGGGTTTACACTGGCATCAGACGAGGGCGATTACAATTCGGTAACGCCCAAATTTTCTACTGGAGGGCATTCTGCAACCATGGTGCCCGTGTTGGCCTATGGAAAGGGTGCTGAACATTTTGGTGGTATTTATGAAAACAACGAGTTATATCATAAAATCTTGTCTTTGATTCAACAGGATAGAGTTGTGGAGTAAATAACAAAAATAGATATAAAAAAGCGGGTGCTTAGAAGTCCATTATAGGATTTTTAAGCACCTTTTTTGTGAGGAATAAGGCTTTTATGAAGGGTTTGGCGGCAAAAGCGATTGTTTATTTTCAATAAATAAAGAAGTGTTTTTTAGTGCGAAATTTTTGAGTGTTTGTAGGTAGTAATTTGTTAAATTTCAATATAAAAGTAAGGTGTTTCTTCAGAACTTTTTTGGTCAAAAAAGATTGATATATTTGCTTGAATTTTTTGTTCAAATAGCAATTTTCTGATCATTTATTGAGCTTAAAGTGAATTGAAAAGTTGAGGAATTCAAAATGGAATTTTTCAGCTCAAAGTCATTTTTTTGTGCCTTTACGCTTCTGCTGTTTCAAAAGTAACCTACAGTGCAGTTTCGTTTATGTTTGGATTGTTGCGGTTGGACAACGCTGACATAACTAGACGAGATTGAATACGATTTGCCCCAAATTAAACCGTTTTCAAATTCAAAAAACTTGGCTGCCCAGACTTACATTAGTTTTGGACCGTACCAAGGAATTTGGAACCATAGCTTTACTGTTGTTGGTTTTAGGATGTACTACAGCCGAAGAACAGCCTTATTCTATAGAAACTACCACGACTTTTTATGTGTCTCCAGATGGTAATGATGCCAATAATGGTTTGTCTCCAGATACGCCTTGGCAAACCAGTGCCAAGGTAAATAGCCTAGAGATTCCTGCAGGATATACCATTAAATTTGAAGGAGGATATACCTACCAAAGTATTGCCTTTGATGCCAACGATGGAGGTAATGCTAATAACAGGATTACTATCACATCTTACGGTGAAGACGTGGCTGTTTTTGAAGGAATGGATTTTGTAAATACATCTGGTTTTAACGTGAGTGGTGTTGATGTGGTCATTCCTCAAGTAGCAGAAGGGGAGTTCCCTCGGAATGGAATCAATCTGTACAGTACTTTACAGGGGGATGTTAAATTACAAGGATATCAATTTTCCAATTTAAATATCAGCGGAGGCTATGGTGGGATTGCAATAGAAGGTGTTAACGATACTTCAGGCTTCTCCGATGTGAGTATACTTAACTGTACGATTTTCGATTGTATGGATAGCGGTATCATATCCAAAGGCTATTTCAATCAAAATAAAGTAGGGTATTCTCATGAGCATATATATGTGCAGGGATGTACGGTTTATAATATCAGTGGTTGGGATAATGCTTGGAGTCATACCGGAAATGGAATTGTATTGTCTGATGTGCAATTTTCATCTATCAGTAATTGTGTTGTTCATGATAGCGGGTATCAAAACACACATTGTGGGGGAAATTGTGGTATTTGGTATTGGGATGCCAAAGATGTCAGTATTGAATATTGTGAGGCCTATAATATTGAAACGCTTGGGTGTGATGCAGCAGGCTTCGACTTGGATGGAGGTGTGGTGAATGGAGTTATGCAGTACAATTACTCTCATGACAACCATGGAGCTGGATTTCAGGTGGGGCAGTTCAGCGGGGCGCGACCAATGTCAAACATAACAGTTCGTTATAACATATCCAACAATGATGCCAATGGTTATAGTGGAAGTTTGTTTTTGTTTAATATGAGTAGCAAAAACTCGGTGTCAGATATATTCTTTTACAACAATACTGTTGTTCAGGATAATAAATTAGCCTTTAAAACCATAAATAGCTGGAATCCCGATGTGGTATTTGTGAAAAATAACATCCTGAGTGGAGGGGTGAATTCTGATGATAATATATCCTTCCAAGGAAACTATTACGAGGAACCTAATTTAGTCAACTATAAATTGGAGCCCGGATCGCCGCTTATTGATGCAGGTGTCAATCTAGACTACAATATCGGGAATTATGATTATTTTGGAAATGCTTCCTTGTCTGGTGAATCACAAGATATAGGAGCCCATGAATTTAGTAATACTTTGAGTATAGAGTAGCTTAATTTGAAAACGTACAGGTTTTGGTAGTGCCATCTTTCATTTTGACAATAATCTGGTCATTTTTCAATTTTAGACTTTTTACAGGAACTAAATCCTCTTTACTCCAAGAGTCTCCAGATGCTTTCCAAAGCATCAAAGTAGCAAAAACACTGTCTTCTTTTGGTGTGTATTGGGCAATGGAATTTAAAACACTACTTTCTTTGGATACAGGATGCAATCCTGTGGTTTCAACAAATTCTAAGTTGTCCCAACCACTCAGTATGACCATGGCAAGTTGGTAGGTGCCGTTATCCATAATCAATGCCTCGTGGCCATCAATGTGTTTTCTGGAGTACTTGATATCTTTTTTCAATTTGGGAAGAGGGTAATGTCCCAAACGCATTTCTAATGGCTTGTTGGTTGTGTTCAGGTCTATACGTAGTACCCCATTGGGTAAGGGGATGTCTGCCAATTGCATGGTAACGGTTTCATCGGTTTCCAAAACAGCATCTCGATAGTAAATGCCGTCTTCAAATTTTTTGAAATCGTAAAGTCTAAATACTTCCCATTCATTTTTTTTGTTTTTGATGGCATAATTCATGGAGACTTCTCCGTTTGGTCCATCTGCTTGCCAAGGAAAGGCACTGTTGTAGGACAGTTTATTGTAATTTTCCGAAGAACGGAACTTTTGCCAATCATCCGCTACTTTTTCGTGGCACCAAGCACGTATTTCGGAAGCACCAATATTGGGGTAATCTGTAATTAAGGTGTTCGACTTTTCTTGAAATTTATTGTAAACCGTATCTTTTTTAAAATCGGTTTCCCAAGGGCCGTTGTTTTCTGTGGTGGTCCAAAATGGATTGTTGTCAGGAATGAGCAATCCAAGAAAGGCTTTGCCCATCCAATACACACTGCCGCGACAGCTGTAATTTTGAACGGCAGGTTCAAAATGTCCGTAAAAGCCGAGAGTAGGAACTTCGTCTTCCAGAAATTCTGGGTTGGACAAAAACTGCATTAGGACACCAGAGGAAATTCGGCGCATCCAACCATAATTAATGTCTTCATTTTTCAAGGTTCCGAAAAAGGGTAGCGGGCTAATAGATGCAAACCGATAGCTGATACTTCTACCATACATGATCATTTCTCCATTTTCTGAAAATAGATAAGGATAATTGTCGGTCATGTCTGTAAAATTACTGGTGAACTTAGCTGCAATCTCTGGAAGGTACTTCTGTCCGTAAAATTCAGACCATAAAATACCGTAAAGCTGAAAGGCCCACATGCTGTAATAATCATATGCAGGAGCGTCATTATACCAGCCATCCGCACGGTATTGATCTAGGGATAGATTTAAATATTCGGTTAATAATTCCTCGTTTATGGGGTATCCTTGATCTTTGAAAAAACTCATCACAAAAATGTTGAAAAACCTCCAGTTGGAAGGTACAGTTGGTCCATTCCCATAGCTAAGCATGGTATGGGCTAAGGCGTCTTTTTGCTCTTGGGACAATGGTTCCCAAATGGCCTCCGGTGCTACAAAAAGTGAAATGGCCAATGCTCCAAACTCTACGAGAATTTGCGTAGGCCCCTGATCTTGAGTTCTAGGTGGGATATAGGAGGCCTTAGAAGGATCTAGTAAATTTAAAATTTGAAGGCGATAATATTTTGCTACATCAATGCCGTTGACTTGTAGTGAAGGATTTTCTTTTAACAGAGGGGCTGCTACAAACAACGTACGGCATAAGCCTTCTAGCTTTTCCGTTGGTACCTGATCTTCGTTATGCGGATAGCTTTTTCCTGGCAACTTGGGAAACTTCATCGGGTCTTCATAGGAATTGATGTATGAAAAGGCGCCTTCCAAAATGTATAATGCAGCATCCTTCCAGTGTTGTTTGGTCATTCCAGTATAAGGACTCTGTTTGTAATCAGGTTGGTCAATTTGAAAAACAGCCGCTTCCTTTTGGTTGCTTTGGGCATTAAGTATTGTGAAGTTTGCTGCTATAAAGAGTGCTATTAGTGTAAATATGATTCTCACCGTTTTATTTTTTAAGGTTGCCAGTCTAAAACTTCAACATCACTTTCTTGAATGTCGGATAAGCCTTCACTGTCTACTTGATAGGTTTTTTGTAAAAACAGACTCAGTATTTTTGAACTTTTCCAAAGTTCTGTGTCTAAAGTCGGTTCCCACGCTTCGTAAGAGTCCTCGGTTACATCCAAAATTTGCCAGTTGCTATCAAAAGGAAATGTGTTATAGGCAATTGATACTTTGCTACCGCGCTCTTCATCCCTGAATATGACAATAATGTCCTCTGAGTCGGTTGCTACTATTTGTGGTCTGGAAATAGGAATGGATTTCGTGCCTAGTCCGCTTAGGCTAAAAGGTGTTTTTCTGAAACCTAAATCGATAGTTTGCCATTGGTCTGTTTTGTAGGTAAGATGGAATTGCGGAATCTCACTATCTGCTTCACGCCAATAACTAACAATGAAAGGATTGCCATGCTTGTCGGAGGTCATGGAAGTTTGGTTGATAAGCTCGCTGTTTTGAGGGATGTTTTCAATCACTTCAGCAGAGCTTTCTGTAATAGGAAGTTGGTAGACTTCTCCTGTCGATTTTTGCCAGGTTTTCCCACCATCTTTGGAAGTGGCGTAAGCCAAATCGTGATTGCTAGCCACATCGGGGCTTTCTCTCCAAACCCAGGAAATATGCATTTGATCATTTTTGTCTACATAGGCCTGCCAATAGGCATTCCTCAAACTTTCTCCATCTATCAGATTATCCTGTACCCTGTGCCAAGTTTGGGTTTGGGTATTGTAGTGGTTAATGACAAGATTGCCGTTTCCAGAACCTCCATCTCTGTAGAAAAACAGGAGGTTGCCATCCTGTAAGGCGTAGAATTCAGGGTAACTGACCTGTTGCTCTTTATCTCCTAACATTTGTATTTTTTTGCCTAGTTCCAATGAATTGGGACGGACACTTTTCGCATAGTTAAGCTGATTGTTGTGGTTGCCCCAAGCCACATGTAAATAGCCGTCACCATCTACCATAATGCTGATTGAGTTATGGGCATCTTCTACATGGGCAGTATAAGGAGTAACTAGGGTTTCCCATTGGCTAGATTTTAGGAGTCTTTTTCCCAATACCACATGGCCTTCTGGATTATAGTAAGCAATGTACTGGTGTTTGTTGTGTGTTACTAAAGAATTTTTTCTAAAAATAACCGTGTTGATAGAATTTTTGGCCCATCCTTCACCCACTTGGGAGATGTTGGTTTCTAAAGGTTTTTGGAACGAAGTCTTATGGCAAGATGCTGCTAAAAGAAAAAGTAAAAGATAGGAAAACGTATGTTTTAACATGATTGCCTAATGTCTAATTGATGAGTTCTATTTTGTTTAAGTATCTTAAAAGAGCTTCCACGTAATAATAGTCGGCATAGGAGAGGGGAACGTCAACTTCGGTATTATCAGGCATATTCCCAACACAATGTTTGATGATAAAACCGCCTTGTTCATCTTGCGATGCAAAATATTCTGGAGAAGAGAGACTTTTGAGCATTTGTTCGGCAGTGTTGAAGTAGATTTTGGCTTTGTTTTCAGAAGCGTAGTTTTTGAGTTCCAAAAAGGCAGAAGCCATGATAGCCGCAGCCGAGGCGTCTCTTTTGGCATTTGGAATATTAGGAGCGTCAAAATCCCAATACGGAATTTTATCTTCAGGAAGGTTGGGATGGTTAACTATAAAGTCTGCAATACCCATGGCATGTTCTAAATACTTTTGGTTTTTGGTATATCGGTACATGGTGGTGTAGCCGTACAATCCCCAGGCTTGTCCTCGTGCCCAAGAGGATTCATCGGCATAGCCTTGATCGGTATTTTTCATTTCAACATTTCCTGAAATGGTATCGTAGGAGACAACATGGTAGCTGCTAAAATCTTTACGGAAATGATTGTTTAGCGTGGTATCGGCATGCGTTAGGGCTACTTCGGTAAATTTATGGTTGTTGACATGTTTTCCTGCCCAAAGAAGCATTTCCAGGTTCATCATATTGTCAATGATTACAGGGTATTCCCATTTGTCATTCCACGGTGCAGGATCCCAGGAACGGATAGTTCCCGTTTTTGGATTGAAACGAGAGCTTATAGATTGTGATGCATTTTTGATGATTTCGGCATATTCAGGATTGTGCGTTACTTGATAAGCATTACCAAAACTGCAGAACATCATAAATCCTAAATCATGAGTGGTGGTGTTGAATTGTTCTTTTTCAAGTTCTGTCAATTTTGTTTCGACGGTTTTTAAAAACAGGGAATCTTGAGTACCTTCAAATAAATACACCAAAGTACCCGGGTAAAAACCACTGCACCACCAACCGGAGTCACTAAATCTAAGAGTATCGTTGGTATAAGTAGTGGGAAATTGGTTGACAGGAACGTTTTTGGAAAGGGTTTTGTAATTGTTGGCTGCCATTTCCAAATGCTGCTCAGCCCAATTGGGTTCTGCTTTTTGTGGTGTGTTATTTTCTGTTTTACAGGCGGTAAAATTAATTAAAGAAGCAAGACTGAGAAGTGAATAAAGTTTTATGGAATGTAGATGTTTCATGTGTTGTATTTCTAATTCAGAGAACCTGTGGCTATTTTTTACACAATTCTAATATGTTGTGTTTAGACTTACAAAGCTAAATTTGTACTGCCGATTATTTCTGAATTTGTGCTACTTTTTTCCTAGAAGACTAAAAAAAGAACCTATATAGGCTCTTCTTTTTTAGATTTTAAAAATGAACCCTTCATGGGTTTTTTTGTCATACTTTTCTTTGTCAAACATATGTAGAAAGGATCCCTTTCTGGATGACTCCATGTCTTTTTCGTCCAGTTTAATCAGAATGTCTAGAGCATTTATTTTACTGATGAAATTCCGTTTATCCAAGTCGGTGTCTAAAATGGATTCGTAGAGCTTTTGCAATTGCCGCATGGTAAATTTCTCTGGCAGCAATTCAAATCCAATAGGTTTGGTAGAGGCTCTGTACTGCAGGCGTTTAATGGCCTGGTCCACCATTTGATTGTGGTCAAAAATGAGGTTTGGAATTTTGTCAATGCTAAACCATTTTGCTGAATATTGTTCTATGAGTTCTTCATCATGGTCTTCAATATTGATGAGCGCATAATAAGCTACCGATATAGTTCGCTCTTCAGGGTCCCTGTCCACTTCACTGTAGGTGAAAAATTGTTCCAGGTAGACTTCGTCAAGTCCAGTAAGATGTTCAAGGACTCTATTGGCGGCATCATCCAAGTTTTCTTCTTTTTTTAGGAATCCCCCAATCAGGGACCATTTTCCTTTTTCGGGCTCAAAATCCCTTTTAATGAGCAAAATTTTCAGCTTGTCCTTGTCAAAACCAAAAATGATACAGTCTACTGCTAATAAAACTTTGTCCTCTTTACTATAGTTATTAAGCATTTAAAATTATTTGAACATTGCTAGGCAAGTTTATTAAAAAAATATAATTAATCAATTTAAACTTAAATTAATAAATGTGAAAAATACAATTATTAATTCGGTAATAAATATAGTGCTTAAATATGTAATTCTTAAAAAAATCATAAAAAAACTTGCTTATATGAAAAAACTTTAATTCCTTTGGAAGTGTATAATTGACACTTATAGCTAAAATTTAAAACTAATTCTAAATTATTCTAGTATGATAGCGACCAAATTTTTGATTGGTAATCATTTGACACTTAGGGTTCCGAAGTGTTTTTTTGTGATGATTATGGTGCTGTTGTCGGCAACAGGTTTTGCCCAACAAAAGACCATTACAGGAACAGTGACATCTGCAACAGATGGCATGACTCTTCCTGGTGTGAATGTAATTATAAAGGGGACCTCTAATGGTACCGCTACAGATTTTGATGGAAATTATTCCTTGGATACTTCTGTAGGGGATGTTTTAGTATTCTCTTTTGTAGGGTTTGTCTCTAAGGAGGTGACCGTAGGTGATTCTTCTGTACTTAATGTATCGATGGAGGAGAATGTTGCAGCTCTTGACGAAATCGTTGTAGTTGGGTATGGCGCCAAAAAGAAAGAGAACTTAACAGGTTCGGTAAGTGTGGTTGATGTAGAGGATGCAAAAAAGACCATAACTTATGATGTGGCCAAAATGATCCAAGGCCAAGCACCAGGGGTGACCGTTCAGTCTTCTGGAGAGCCTGGAGGATTTGTAAACATTAAAATTAGAGGGATTACTTCTTTTAGAAATAATGGTCCTTTATGGGTTATTGATGGAGTGATTGTAGACGCTCCTTATGATTTCGCCACTGGAGACATCGAGTCCATCCAGATTTTGAAGGATGCGTCTTCTGCAGCCATCTACGGTGCTCGGGGGGCTAATGGGGTTGTAATCATTACTACTAAAAAAGGTAAGGAAGGAAAATTGAGTATCAGCTATAAAACAACCCTAGGTTTTCAGAACGTGGCTAAAAATAGATGGTATGATTTGGCTAACAGAGAGCAGTATCAAGAGTTGGTGAGAGCAGCGGAAACTAATGCAAATAGTCAAGGTGCTGATTTACCTATTTCACCAGGAGTATACCCTGATAACGATTTGTTTATTGACGACGTTGATACCGATTGGCAGGATGAGGCTTTTAGAACAGGGGTTTTAGAAAATCATTCTTTGGCCTTTAATGGAGGAGCAGAATCCTTAAGTTATAACGTTAACTTAGATTACTTTAAAAATACGAGTTACTTTGAGACACCTCAAGCCTACGAACGTTATTCTACTAATGTGAACTTAGGGGGTGAGAAAGGACGTTTTAAATATGGTGCTAAATTAGCTTATTCTCAGTCTGATAAAGAAAACTTTAACGAATACTTGGCGGGAACAAGTTCTATCATTAATTTGTTAGGTGCTGTGCCTACCATGCCTGTTTATGATGAAAATAGGCTTGGAGGTTACGGTGGTACCGATGGTATTGCACAACGTGTAATTTCCTTAAATGTGATTGGTTATAATAATTTGATTACCAATGAAAGTAAACGTAATCGTTTTGTTGGAAATATTTGGGGGGAATTTGAGATTCTGAAGGGCTTGAAATACAAATTAAATGTAAGTGGTGATAGAACGGATTGGAATAATAGGTTTTTTAACCCTCCAAGTGATTTAGGGTGGTACTATGTAACTGAAAATGCTGAGGCAAGGTTGGAGACTAATGTTGGTCATGATACAAGGACAATTGTTAATAATTTATTAACTTATGAATTTACTTTAGGTGAAAAGCATATTTTCAATGTTTTAGGAGGAATGATTCAAGAGCGTTCGGATGATTACAATTTAACGACTAGGGGTACTGGTTTTGAGCCGGGGGAAATAGCACAGTTCCAATATGCAGACAATAGAGATGCTATAGAACGCTATACAACAGAAACCTATAAATCGTATATTGGGCGAGTTGATTATACTTTTGATGATAAATATTTATTGGAGGTAAACTTTAGACAAGATAAGTCGTCTAAGTTTGCACCAAGAAATAATACGGGAAATTACTTTTCTGTATCTGGTGCTTGGAAAGCGCACAACGATATTAACCTTCCAGAGTGGTGGAATACCTTGAAAATTCGTGGAGGTTATGGGCAGTTAGGGAATAACACAATCGGATTATATGAGTTTGCCTTGACGACTAATCCTTTTGCAAATTATTTGTTTAATAATGGAGGTGTAAATGAACTTGCTCCAGGAACAACGGTTACTAAAATTGTGGATCCAGACATCAAATGGGAGGACACAGAGTCAACAAATGTAGCTGCTGAGTTTGGAATGTTTAATAACAGATTACAGTTTACAGCGGAGTATTTTAAAAAGAAATCCACAGATTTGCTGGCTAATGTGCCAATCCCGTACTCTTCAGGGTCTTTTCCAATTGAATTGACAACCAATGCGGGAACCGTGCAAAACACAGGGGTGGAATTTACCTTAGGTTGGAGTGATACCAAAGAAGACTTCAGTTATAACATTTCAGCGAACCTTGGAACCTTAAAGAATGAAGTATTGAAGATAGGGAATGACGATACTCCAATTCCTGGTTATGCATCCAGAACTGAAGTAGGAAGATCTGCAGGGGAAATTTATGCTTACGAGACTGAAGGTATTTTTCAAACTCAAGAAGAAATCGATAATCATGCATCTCAACCAGGAATTACAATGCCCGGAGATGTGAAGTTTAGAGATGTGAATGGTGACGGTGAAATTAATGCAGATGACAGAACGTTTCAAGGGGTTGCAATTCCTAAGTTTAATTTTGGATTGAATTTAAGTGCACGTTACAAAAACTTTGATGCCTCAGTTTTCTTTACAGGAGCTGGAGGTCATAAAATTTTCAATCGTACTTATCAAAGTTTAATGCTAGGTGACTTAGGTAATAGTCATACAGATATGTTAAACTATTGGTCTCCGGAAAATACCAATACCAATGTGCCTAGACCTATTGTAGGAGATCCTAATGGTAATAATAGAGAGTCAGATAGATTTATCGAAGATGGTGATTTTGTAAGATTACAAAGTTTGGAACTTGGATTTAACATTCCATTGGATACAAAAGTATTTACTAAAGCTAGAGTATTTGCATCAGGACAAAACTTATTTTTAATTACTAAATATAATGGGTATGATCCTGATTTTATAAGTGATGGGTTGTTTAATAGAGGTGTAGAATTTGGATCGTTCCCTAATCCAAGAACTTTGGCTTTAGGAGTGCAGGTAGACTTTTAATGAGTAAAATAAAATTTAGAAATTATGAAAACGAAACATATATTATATTCTATAGCAGTGGCGACCTCCGTAATAGCCACTAGTTGTGTAAAGGATGAGGATCTTGATCAGATCTCTCCAAATTTTGAAACGGCCGAGTCTTTTTGGCAAAATGGTGAAGATGCTCTTAAAGGAGTTAATGCTGTTTATGGTAGCTTGTTGACGGATGGTTCCTATATGAGGAGTACACCATTATTGTTGGACTTAAAGGGAGATGGGACAAGAAGTAACTCACCTTGGGGAGCTATGTCCAATGTTGGGAAATTTAATTCAAATGTTGCTGATGCGGCCATTTATGGTTGGGCTTTCGAAACCTTCTATCAAGGAGTTTTTCGTGCTAATCAGGTATTGGAAAATGTTCCTGGGATAGAAATGGAAGACACGGCCTTAAAGGATAGAATTTTAGGACAGGCCTACTTTATGAGAGGATTGTACTTTTTTCATTTAGTGAACATGTTTAAAAATGTACCGCTTCCAATGACTAGTTTGGAAATTTACCATGAACAAAAATCACAGGAAGAAGGTTGGGCGCAGGTGAAGTCTGATTTGGAAATGGCAGCTAGTTTGTTACCGGTGTCTTACGATGATGTTTCTGGCCTCGACCAAGGTCAAAAAGGACGCGCCACTAAAGGGGCAGCCTTGGCTTATTTAGGAAAAGCACATTTGTTTACACAAGATTTTGCTTCAGCAAAAACAGCGTTTGAACAAGTCATAAACTTAGGAGCTTATGATTTGGTCCCTAATTATAGAGATAACTTTACAAAGGTGAATGAGAATAATGTGGAGTCTATTTTTGAGGTGCAATTCAATAGAGAAGTTGGTGGAGTTGATTTAGGTTGGGGTGGTGCGCCTTCTTCCGCTTGGGGTAAAACTTCGGCTAGAGCTATCACCTATGGGCCACCAACCTTTGGGTTTACCGATGTGCAGCCAACATGGACATTATTTAACGAGTACCAAGAAGAGTTAACTGTAGATGGAGAAGTAGATCCTAGATTAGATGCCACTATGTTCTACAACAAACCAGGGATGATGTTGTATGGAGTGGAGTTCGCTTCGCATTATGCTGGTAATGAGTCTCAGTTAAATGACATCTATTGTGCCAAATACCAAAATTCAGATGGTAGTCAAGCTAATGAATATGATTGGAGATCTGGTATCAACGAACGTATCATGCGTTATGCAGATGTGTTGTTAATGTACGCGGAGTGTTTGAACGAATTAGGACAAACCGATGCAGCGTATCCATATATCCAACAAGTAAGAGACCGTGTAAATTTACCAGATTTAGCAACCGTAAACCCTGGTATGAATCAACAGCAAATGCGCGATCAAATTGCACATGAGCGTTTCTTGGAGTTCTCTTTGGAAGGACACCGTTTCGATGACATTCGTCGTTGGGGATGGTTACAAGATTCTGCGAAATTGGAATGGTTGAAATCTAGAGATCCTGAGTACAATAGTTACACTCCAGGTAGAGAGTATTTCCCAATTCCACAATCAGAAATGGATAATAACCCATTAATGACCATAGGTCAAAACGATGGATATTAATATTTGTTAATTTTGAATTAGTCTTCAGTTTCGAAAGGCCGCGTTCATCGCGCGGCCTTTCTTTTAAAAAATAAATCATATGAAAAAGAACAGCATTACAACTTTGTTAATCGCTGTATTTTTGTGTTTAGGACATTCCCTTAGCGCACAAAATACGGTAGAAGTAAAACTTACAAAACAGGAGGACGCCCCTCAAATCAGCAAACATATTTATGGTCACTTTGCAGAGCATCTAGGACGTTGTATCTACGATGGTTTTTATGTAGGGGAAGATAGCTCTATACCAAATACCAATGGGGTTAGAAATGATATAATCGAGGCGCTAAAGGATTTAAAAGTTCCTAACCTAAGATGGCCTGGAGGTTGTTTTGCAGATACCTATCACTGGAAAGATGGAATTGGACCTAAGGAAGATAGACCTACGATTGTAAACCAATGGTGGGGAGGGTCAACCGAGGATAACAGTTTTGGAACTCACGACTTCCTAAATTTATGTGAAGCTTTAAACGCTGAACCATATTTGGCTGCCAATGTTGGTAGTGGAACGGTTCAGGAATTTGCCGAATGGTTGCAATATGTAAACCATGACGGTATCAGTCCTATGGCTAAATTAAGACGTGAAAATGGTCGTGAAAAACCTTGGAATGTTAGAATTTGGGGTGTAGGAAATGAAATGTGGGGATGTGGTGGTAACATGCGTCCAGAATACTATGCCGATGTTTATAGAAAGTATGCTACTTTCATGACGGACTGGACCAATAGCAACGCGTTGTTTAGAGTGGCTTCCGGAGCCAACAGTGAAGATTACCATTGGACGGAAGTATTGATGCGTGAGATTCCTAAGGCTCTTATCGATGGAGTAGCGCTACACCACTATTGTGTGTTGGATTGGGGAGATAAAGGACCGGATAAATCCTTTACAAATGCTCAATACTTCAAAATTATGGAGCAGGCCTTGAAAATGGATGAATTGATAACTAAGCATACGGCTATCATGGACAAGTACGATGCCGAACATAAAATTGCTTTGGTAGTAGACGAGTGGGGAGGCTGGTATGATGGTGAAGCCAAAGATAAAGGTGTATTGTACCAACAAAATACGATGCGTGATGCTATGATTGCTGGGGTAACTTTAAATATCTTCAACAACTGGGCAGAAAGAGTAAAGGTGGCAAATCTAGCACAAACGGTAAATGTATTGCAAGCAGTTATTTTAACTGAGGGGAATAAAATGTTGCTGACACCAACTTACCATGTTATGAAAATGTACAATGTACACCAAGATGCTACCTTGATGCCTGTATCATTTACATCGCCACAATATACTTTGGATGGGAAATCTTTACCGGCAATTTCAATTTCAGCTTCTTATAACGAAAACAACCAAAAACATATTTCCTTGGTTAATATCGACCCAAAAAATGATCATGTTATCAGTATCGATGTGGACGATTTAAAACTTAAGGATGTGTCTGGAATGGTATTGACCTCTTCAGATGTGCACGATCATAATTCTTTTGATAATCCAAATAAAATTACTCCAAAAACATTTAAGGATTTCAAATTGAAAAAAGGAAAGCTTCAGATAACAGTTCCTGCTTTATCAGTAGTAGTATTGGAAGCTAAATAATATATAGTCATGATAACTGTAAAAAGAATATTTATGATACTGTTGATCTTAGGAACGGTCTTTGGCTGTTCCAAAGACGACGGTAACACAGAAGATCCTATTGGAGGTGAAGATCCAACAGATGATGGTCCAATAGAGAATACCTTTGATGGTCCAACCTATTCCGATAACTATACGCCTATAGCCTCTTGGACCAATAGAAGCAATTGGAACTTAGCTAATGTGCATGATCCAACAGTAGTAAAGCAAGACAATTATTTTTATATGTACCAAACCGATGCGTCCTACGGGAATGCCCATGACGGACATGGCCATTTTCATGGTCGACGCTCTACCGATTTGGTGAATTGGGAATATTTGGGAAGCACTATGGATAATGCGCCTGCTTGGGTGAAGGATTCCATGAATACCAAAAGAGTACAAATGGGATTGCCGGAAATTGATAGTCCTAAATATGGCTATTGGGCACCATGTGTGAAAAATGTGAATGGGGTTTATAGAATGTACTATAGCATTGTGGTGGATGAATTGATAGAAGGAACCGATCCATGTGCCTCATGGGGAGAGCGCCCTTATATTGGTATGATGGAAACTACCGATTTGGCTTCCAACAATTGGGAAGATAAAGGTATGGTAGTAACAGCCATTCCTGATGGACTTGAAGATCGTTACAGAACAAGCTGCAACGATTGGAGTTCCTACTATAAGTTTAATGGCATCGACCCTAGTTATATTGTAACTCCAGGAGGGGAACATTGGTTGGTTTATGGTTCTTGGATGACAGGGATTGCAGCCGTACAATTAGATCCTGCTACAGGAAAACCTTTTCAATTAGAGACTGAGGAAGATTATGGTATGAGAATAGCAGGGCGCGGTAATCTTGCTACTAACAGATGGCAAGGAACCGAAGGAGCCGAAATCATTTACAATCCGGATACTGGATATTATTATTTGTTTTTGGCTTATGACGAATTGTCAAAAGCTTATAATACTAGGGTAGCTAGAGCTACCGATATAATGGGGCCTTATTACGGTATCGATAATCAAAATGTATCCGAAGGAGCCGAGTGTTGGCCAATGTTAACACATCCTTATAAATTCAACAACCATACAGGATGGGTTGGGATTTCGCATTGTACCGTGTTTCAGGATGAAGCTACTCAAAAATGGTATTTCTCCTCTCAAGGGAGATTGCCAGAAGGTGTTCCGGGAATCAATGTATCCAACGCTGTGATGATGGGGCACGTTAGGGAGTTAAAGTGGACTTCAGATGGATGGCCAGTGGTGGCACCTGAAAGATATGCCGCAGTTCCAGAAACCGAAATTACGGCAGAGGACATTACTGGAATTTGGGAACAAATTACAATGGATTACCAATATCAAGTCATGCAAACATCAGAAACAATCATTTTCAATAGTAACGGAACGTTATCTGGTGCCATTTCAGGAACATGGAACTTGGATACAGATACTAATACACTTACTATAAATGGTAATGAGTGTAAGTTGTTTGATGCTTGGGATTGGGAAAGTTCACCAAGAAAAGTTACCATTTCATATTCTGGTTTAACTGTGGATGGAAAACCTATTTGGGCTAAAAAAATTAATTAATTAACGATGAAACCACTATGAATTTTTAGATGCTTAATTAACTGATGAAGTATCAAAAAATCATATAAAGTTTCATCTGACAATTGAAATAAAATCGAACAAATGAAATATAGTATCGCACTAACACTAGGTGTGGCCTTGTTCATGTCATGTAAAGAACAGGATAAATCTCCTGAAATTGCTGAGATAACACCTTCGGAAAAGGAAGTTGTAAAAGTACCATTGCAAATTAATAATCCAATTATTAAAGATAAGTTTACCGCGGATCCTGCTGCTTTGGTGCACGATGGAAAAGTTTACCTATATGCCGGGCATGATGAAGCGCCTAACGATTTTCATTTCTATAGAATGAACGAATGGTTGGTATATTCGTCTACCAATATGGTAGATTGGCAGGAACATCCCGTACCATTAAAGCCTTCAGATTTTGAATGGGCCAAAGGCGATGCGTGGGCCGCTCAAGTAATCGAGCGTAACGGAAAATTCTATTGGTACGTTACTGTAGAACATGATGATACACATCCTGGTAAAGCAGTTGGAGTAGCAGTTGCTGATTCTCCAATAGGACCTTTTAAGGATGCTTTGGGAAAAGCTTTAGTAACTAACGATATGACCTCTCAAACTGATATTTCTTGGGATGATATTGATCCATCTGTGATTATAGATGATGATGGTCAGGCATATTTATTTTGGGGTAATACCGTGTGTAAGTATGCTAAGTTGAAAGAAAATATGGTAGAACTTGACGGGCCAATCCACGTAATTGATGTTCCTAAGTTTACCGAAGCACCTTGGATTCATAAAAAGGGCGATTGGTATTATTTATCGTACGCCTCTGAATTCCCTGAGAAAATTGTGTATGCCATGAGTAAATCGGTTACTGGACCATGGGAATACAAAGGGATCTTAAATGAGCTGGCAGGTAATAGCAATACCAACCACCAAGCAATTATTGAATATAAAGGAAAGGATTATTTCATCTATCATACGGGAGGTATCAATCCTAATGGAGGAAGTTTTAGAAGATCGGTGTGTATCGATGAGTTAAACTATAACCCAGATGGTACGCTGCAACGTGTAATAATGACTTCCGAAGGAATTCAAAAATAGAGTTATGAAGTTTATAAAACAATCTATAGTAGTTTTTGGTTTGTTGGCAGGAATGGTGTTAACGGCCCAAACAGACAAACCAATTACCCACGATCCTGTTGTAGCCAAACAAGGGGATACCTATTATTTATTTTGTACAGGACCTGGGATTACAAGTTTTACCTCGAAAGATTTAAAAACATGGATACAGGCCGATCCTGTATTCGCTGTAAATCCAAAATGGGCCAAAGATGTAGCACCTGGATTCAATGGACATATTTGGGCGCCGGATATTACATTGTATAAGGGGACCTATTATTTGTATTATTCCATTTCTGCTTTTGGAAAAAATACGTCAGCCATAGGTTTGGTAACCAATACGACCTTAAATCCTAAGGACAAAAATTACCAATGGGAAGATCAAGGAATTGTCATTCAGTCCATCCCGAATAGGGATTATTGGAATGCCATTGACCCTAATTTAATTTTTGACGAACAAGGAACGCCTTGGATGGCTTTTGGATCGTTTTGGGGTGGTCTGAAAATGGTGAAAATGACACAAGATTTAAAATCACTTGCAGAACCTGAAGAATGGTATACCATTGCTCGTCGGGAGCGTTCATTTGAAAAAGAAGATGCTGATGCTGGGGATGCCGCTTTGGAAGGTCCGTTCATTTTCAAAAAAGGCGATTACTACTATCAGTTTTTGTCTTGGGACTATTGTTGTCGCGGAGAAAACAGCACCTATAAAGTGGTGGTTGGACGTTCCAAAACAGTGACGGGACCTTATGTAGATAGAGACGGAAAGTCCTTAAATGAAGGAGGCGGAACTTTGGTGCTTGAAGGCAATGAGAAATGGTATGGCGCAGGGCATAATAGTGTCTATACCTTCAATGGTAAGGATTATATTTTCTTCCATGGTTATGATGCATCCGATAAAGGTTTGCCTAAACTTCGAGTTTCTGAATTGCAATGGGATGCCAATTTATGGCCAAGTCTAAAAGACAATGTACTAGATTAAAATGAAATCATTAATAGCAAGTTTGGGAATTATTTGCACGCTTACGGCTTCAGCACAGGAAGCGGTAAATCTATTCCCGTTAAATCAAGTTTCTGTGACTTCCGGTGTATTCAAGGAAGCCGCAGAAACTGATTTCAATTATATACAACAGTTAAATCCAGACCGACTGCTGTCGCCATTTCTACGAGAAGCAGGTTTGGAGCCTAAAGCGCCATCTTACACCAATTGGGAAAATACAGGATTAGATGGGCATACGTTCGGACATTATTTGTCGGCGTTGTCTATGTATTACGCTTCAACAAATGATGCAAAAGCCAATGAGTTGATAGATTACGTGTTGTCCGAATTGCAGCGTGTACAACAGGCAAACGGCAATGGATACATAGGTGGAATCCCAGGCAGTAAAGCTTTATGGACCGAAATTGAAAATGGACAGATCAATGCTGGAAGTTTCAGTTTGAACGATAAATGGGTGCCACTTTATAACATCCATAAAACCTTTGCAGGCTTAAAGGATGCTTGGGTATATGCCCAAAAACCTCAAGCCAAAATTATGTTGGTTGCTTTAACCGATTGGTTTATTGGAGTGACCAAAAATTTATCAGAGGCACAGGTGCAAGATATGTTGCGTTCGGAACATGGTGGATTGAATGAAGTGTTCGCAGAGTTGTATCACATCACAGGGGAAACAAAATATTTGCAGTTGGCCAAGCGCTTTTCTGAAAAAGCCTTGTTAGAGCCACTGGCAGAAAACAAAGATATTTTAACAGGCATGCATGCCAATACGCAGATTCCAAAATTTATTGGGTTCGAGCGTATTTCTCAGTTGGATCATGATGCTATTTACCATGATGCAGCTTATAATTTTTATGACAATGTTACTAAGGAGCGCACTCTTAGTATTGGTGGGAATAGTGTTCGGGAACATTTTAACCCAATCGATGATTTTAGCGATGTGCTAAGTAGTCAAGAGGGACCTGAGACCTGTAACACCTACAATATGCTAAAGTTGAGCAAGCTTTTGTTTGAGGATACTGCAAACGAAGCTTATATCGATTTTTACGAACGCGGTCTTTACAATCATATTTTGTCCTCACAAAATCCTAAAGGAGGTTTTGTGTATTTCACACCAATGCGTCCGGGGCATTACCGCGTGTACTCGCAACCGGAAACCAGTTTTTGGTGTTGCGTTGGCTCTGGGATGGAAAACCATACCAAATACAATGAGTTGATTTATGCGAAAACTGACGATGCACTTTATGTGAATCTTTTCATGCCTTCCAAAGTAAATTGGGAAGCGCAACAAGCAAGCATTACACAAGAAACCAAGTTTCCAGAGGAAGCAGCTACAACCTTGATTTGGGAGAGTAAAAAAGCAAGAAAAGCGACCTTGATGTTGCGATATCCACAATGGGTAACAGCCGGTGATTTAAAAATTTCTATTAATGGAAAGTCTATTGAATTTGAAGGAACTCCAGGATCTTATATTCCAATTTATAGAAAATGGAAATCTGGTGACCGCATCACTATGGAATTGCCAATGCATTTAAGTTTGGAGCAAATCCCTGATCAGTCAGCTTATGTCTCTGTAAAATATGGACCAATTGTTTTAGCAGCAGTAACGGGAGATGAGCGTCAAGATGGTTTGTTTGCCGATGATAGCCGAGGCGGCCATATAGCCCACGGGCCGTTTTTACCAATGACGGAAGCTCCAATGTTCCTAGCAGAAAAAGGAGAGAACATTTTATCGAAAATAAAACCGGTTAAAGGAAAGCCGCTACAGTTTGCCGTAGAAGATTTAATCTATCCACAAACCTACGAGAACTTGGTACTTCAGCCATTTTATAAAATCCATGAAAAGCGCTATGCTATTTATTTCAAAAATGAAACACCTGAAGGCCTAGAGCAAATGCAACTGGAGTTGGCAGAAAAGGAAAAAGCCCAAGCCTATTTACGTTCCATAACCTTGGATTATGTGGCGCCGGGAGAACAGCAACCGGAGTCAGACCATGGTTTTAAGTCGGAGCATTCCAATTCAGGAGTGAACCAAAACCGTCACTGGCGCGATGCCTCGGGTTGGTTTAGTTATGAGTTGAAAAATAAGGAAGCTGAAGCAAAAGCCTTACGCATCACTTATTTTGGACTGGACGGAAATAGGAATTTTAAAATTATTGTGAACGGAGAGACTATTGCCAATCCTAAACTAAAAGGAAATAAAGGCAATATGTTTTTTGAAGTGGATTATGAATTACCGGAGAATGTTGTGAAAGATAACGAACTTTTAGAAGTGCGTTTTGAAGCGGATGAAAATTCAACAACTGCTGGAGTTTACGGAGTGCGTTTAATGAGTGTTTTGGGTACTTCAAATGAATAAAAAAGAAAAAAAAGTAATTGCTAATGGAGCTCAATGGGAATTGAGACTAGTTGCTAGAAATAGCATTTTGAAAAAGACTATATGAAATCAGAAAATCAAAAATTAAGCATTCTTGAAAAAATAGGATATGGTTCTGGAGACGCAGCCGTAAATGTTGTGATATCTTCGATGTTCCTAATCATTACCTTCTTTTATACCGATGTGTTTGGGTTAAAACCTAAAGACATGGCCCTATTGTTTTTATTGGTAAGATTAATCGATGCTATTACGGATCCTTTAATGGGGTTGATCACCGATAAGTTTACGACTAAATGGGGACGTTACAGGCATTACTTTTTGTTCTTAGCGGTGCCTTTTGGGATTTCGGTGTTTTTAACCTTCACCACACCCGATTTTGATTATGCCGGCAAAATGATCTATGCGTACATCACTTACATATTTGTGACGATAATGTTTACATCGGTAACAATTCCGTATATCTCCTTAATTGGTGTGTTGACCAGCGACCCTCAAGAACGTTTGTCTGCCAATGGTTACCGACTGTTCTTTGCTAAGGTAGCAGCCTTCTTAGTGTCTATCGTCGTACCTATTTTGGCGGAGAAGTTTGGAAAAGATGATTTGGGTAGAGGTTATCAAATGGCCATGGGTTTAATGGCCCTTTTAGGAACCCTATTGTTCTTATTTAGCTTTTTTACCACAAGAGAACGCGTAGAACATGTGGTAGAGGATAAGCCTTTGAAAGAACAGTTTCAGTTGTTGTTGAAAAATGGTCAGTGGACCCTTTTATTTGGGGTGTGTTTCTTCGGTACCGTGGGTTACGTAATCCGTAATTCAGTAGCCATTTTTTATGCTAAATATTTCTTGGGTGGTGATGCCAGTGTGCAATCATCGTTTATGGCAACTGGTGTTGCGGCGGCTATTTTGGCAATGCCAGCCTCTACGTTTATTACCAAAAAATACTGTAAGGTAAAATTGTTTAAATGGTCCCAAATTGCGGTGGGAGTGATTAGTCTTATTATGTTATTGGTAGTACAGCCAGGAAACCTTGTGATGGCCTATGTACTGTATTTCATCTTGTCTTTTGTAGTCGATTTACATGCGCCAGTTTTCTGGTCGGCTATCGCAGAAGCGGTGGATTACGGTCATGCCGAATCAGGAAAACGCGTGTCTGGTTTGTCCTTTGGAGGAATTTCCTTTGCTCAAAAATTGGGAATGGGAATTGCAGGAGCTGCCGTAGGATATTTATTGGATTTCTTCGAATATGTACCAAAAGCAGAAACGCAAACTGAATTTGCCCTTTGGGGAATCGCCTTAATGCTAACTGTAATTCCAGGAATCTTCCATGTGATTATGGGAGGAATGATGTTCCGATATAAAATCACCGATTCATATTACGAAACAATTAAAAAGAAATTAAATATATAACAATGAAGATGGAGAGTTCTGAAAAAAATGCACCGATTGTAGAACAACGTGCCGATCCGTTTATTTATAAGCACATTGATGGTTATTACTATTTCACGGGGTCTGTGCCAACCTATGATCGTATTGAACTGAGAAGAGCGAAAACAATTGCTGAACTGCCGAATGCCGAAACCTTTGATGTTTGGTTCAAGCATGAAAGCGGGCCAATGAGCCGTCATATCTGGGCGCCTGAGATTCATTATTTGGACGGTAAATGGTATGTATATTTTGCGGCTAGTGAAGAGGAGGATATCTGGGCATTACGACCTTATGTTTTAGAATGTACAGGAGAAGACCCTCTTAAGGATGAATGGATTGAGTTGGGGATGATGCAAGCTGCCGATGGTGACGAAAAATCATTCATCGACTTTTCATTGGATGGTACTGTGTTTGAAAATAATGGCAGGCGTTATTTCTGTTGGGCTGAAAAAACAGGAGGTCAATTTGCGGCGTCCAATTTGTATTTGGCAGAAATGGAATCGCCAATCAAACTTAAAACATCCCAGTTCATGCTGACCACGCCAGATTACGATTGGGAGCGTATCGGCTTTTGGGTGAATGAAGGTCCAGCAGTTTTAAAACACAATGGTAAAATATTTATCACCTTTTCGGCTAGTGCCACAGGAGCCTGTTATTGTATGGGCTATATGGAAGCGGATGAAACTGCCGATTTACTAGATAGAAATTCATGGACAAAAACCAGATATCCGGTATTGGAGACCAATTACGATAAGAAAATTTTTGGCCCAGGACATAATTGCTTTACCGTGGCAGAAAATGATACAACACCGCTGTGCATTTATCACGCAAGAGATTATGAAAATGCAGTTGGTGATCCAGCAGTGGTTCCAAAAACTGATACCAGGCCTTTGGAGGAGATTGTTGCTGATCCACTATACGATCCAAACCGACATGCTAGAATGTTGGAGGTGAAATTTGATGAAAAAGGGAAGCCTCTTTTTGAATTGTTTTAATAATATTTGAATGAAACGACCATTTATAACATATTCCTTGTTAACTGCCATGATGTTTGGAGGCATAACTGGTTGCAAAAATGAAACGACAGAGGAACAGTCTATTTCCAAAACAAATATCGCTTCAAAAGAAATTACGCATCTGGTAGTCGATTTAAAAGATACTGGTGTCAAAATTCAACCTACCATGTACGGGATCTTTTTTGAGGACATCAACTTTGCCGCTGATGGGGGGCTTTATGCGGAAATGGTAAAAAACCGTTCGTTTGAATTCTTAAACCCAAAAATGGGCTGGAAGGAGCCTAATAGTAATACGCATAGTCATAATACGGAATCAGGGTATTTAAGTCCAATTAAGTATACAGGAGAAAATACCAATCATACCTATGCTCGTGTGGAGGTGAAAGGGCCAAACTACGAATTGCTCAATGAAGGGTTTAGAGGTATGGGTATTAAAAAGGATGCTCAATACAACCTGACCTTGGATGCGAAAATGGTAAGTGGGGATATTCAAAAAATTCGGTTTCAGTTTATAGACTCCCTAAACCAAGTTTTAGGGGAAACTAGCATTGTCCCGAAAGGAACTTCGTGGACGAACTACGAGGCCCAATTGGCTGCCAATCAAACCCAAATGAAAGCCCAGCTAAAAATCACGTTTGAAGGTACAGGCGTTATTGATTTGGATATGATTTCCTTGTTTCCCGAAGATACTTGGAAAGGTAGAAAGAAAGGTTTACGAAAGGATATCGTTGAGTTATTGGATGGTTTAAATCCTGGATTTTTAAGGTTTCCTGGTGGCTGCATTGTTGAAGGGAGAACTTTGGAAAGACGCTACCAATGGAAAAAAACTGTTGGAGATATAGAAGACCGAGAAATTTTGGTGAACCGTTGGAATACGGAGTTCGCGCATAAACCGGCGCCAGATTATTACCAAAGCTTTGGAGTTGGCTTTTTTGAATATTTCCAACTATCGGAAGATTTGGGTGCTGAGCCGCTTCCTATTTTGAGTTGCGGAATTGCTTGTCAGTTCAACACGGGGGAGTTGGTACCAATGGAAGATTTGGATCCTTATGTTCAAGACGCTCTTGATTTAATAGAATTTGCCAATGGAAGTACCGCTACAACTTGGGGAAAACTACGTGCCGATATGGGGCATCCAGAGCCTTTCAACTTAAAATATATTGGGGTAGGGAATGAACAATGGGGACCTGCTTATATTGAGCGTTACAAGGTGTTTCATCAGGCTATAAAAGCTAAATATCCTGAGATTATTATAGTATCTGGTAGTGGACCATTTCCCGATGGGGACCAATTTGAATATGGTTGGGAAGAACTTAAGAAAATGGATGCCGAGATTGTTGATGAGCATTACTATCGTTCTCCTGAATGGTTTTTGGAAAACGCCAACAGATATGACAGTTATGACCGGAATGGCCCAAAAGTCTTTGCTGGAGAGTATGCCGCACATCCCAAAGACGTTGAAGACGGTCCTAAAGAGAATAATTGGTTGGCAGCACTTTCTGAAGCGGCATTCATGACAGGATTGGAACGGAATGCCGATGTGGTGCAATTAACATCGTATGCTCCTTTAATGGCACATATAGATGCTTACCAATGGGCTCCGGATATGATTTGGTTTAACAATTTGGAAGCTTACGGAACACCTAATTATTATGTGCAGAAGTTATATGCCAATAATCCAGGAACGGATTTGTTACAAATCACCAAGGATGGACAACCGCTAACTGGCCAAGAGCAATTGTATGCCTCAGCCGTAAAGGATGTCAATACAAAGGAGCTGATTGTGAAATTAGTGAATGCGGCTGAAGAAGGAAGGAGCATTTCACTAAATATGGGGGATACTACTTTAGAACAAAAGGGAACTGTGATTGTTCTGCAAAATGAAGATAGAACACGAAGTAATTCCTTTGATGCTCCAAAAGCAATAAGCCCAAAAACTATAGAAATTGAATTAAAGAACGGACAGATTGAAATGGAATTGGAACCTAGTTCTTTATATGTGTTAAAAGTAAAATTTAAAAGTGTATAAAATACACTTAATTTAATCTAAAGCGTATCTTTGTATACAGCAATACTAAATTAGGAAAGATGAAAACATATGTCATAGGTTTAGATTATGGTTCAGATTCTGTTCGTGCCGTCTTGATTGATACTCAAAATGGTGCCGAATTGGCATCTGAAGTATTTTGGTATCCACGTTGGAAGGAACAAAAATATTGTAACGCTGGTATTAACCAGTTCAGACAACACCCTCTAGATCATATTGAAGGGTTACAACATACCATTACTTCGGTAATGCAGCAAAGCGATGTGAACCCGGAAGCGGTAGTGGGAATTTGTATCGATACCAC
Source organism: Mangrovimonas sp. YM274 (assembly GCF_030908385.1). Lineage (NCBI taxonomy): Bacteria > Pseudomonadati > Bacteroidota > Flavobacteriia > Flavobacteriales > Flavobacteriaceae > Mangrovimonas > Mangrovimonas sp. YM274. The sequence goes on along the minus strand of NZ_CP133091.1, from coordinate 3,031,050 downwards.
GGGGTCATCCCCAATGCCATTAACCGCAGAAGGGACACCATTGGCTTTGGTGGAAGGGTTCACAGAAAATCCAAATGCCATGATGGTACTTTGGAAAGACCATACCTCTGTTGCAGAGGCGAATGAAATCAACGAACTGGCCAGAACTTGGGGCGGTGAAGATTACACCAAATTTGAAGGAGGAATTTATTCTTCTGAATGGTTTTGGGCAAAAATATTACATATTGCCAGAGAGGATAAGGCTGTAAAAGAGCAGGCTTACACTTGGATGGAGCATTGTGACTATATCACTTACTTACTAGCCGATAACAAAGATTTAAATACGTTTAAAAGAAGCCGTTGTGCTGCAGGACATAAAGCTATGTGGCATGAGAGTTGGGGAGGATTGCCTGCTAAGGAATTCTTAGGGCAATTGGATCCATATTTAGCCGATTTAAAAGATAATTTATATACAGAAACCTTTACGTCCGATGATATTGCTGGTCACCTTAATGAAGAGTGGGCCGCTAAATTAGGTCTGTCAACTAAAACAGTAATTGCTGTGGGTACTTTCGATGCACACTCTGGTGCGGTGGGAGCTAAGGTTGACAATAATGCGTTGGTACGCGTTATGGGAACCTCTACTTGCGATATTATGGTATCACCTCGTGAAGTGATTGGGGATAACTGTGTAAAAGGAATTTGTGGACAAGTAGATGGATCTGTGATTCCTGGCATGATTGGTTTGGAAGCAGGTCAGTCTGCCTTTGGGGATGTCTTGGCTTGGTTCAAGGATGTGTTGTCTTGGCCTATTGAAAATCTAGTGTTGACTTCAAAAGTTTTGACAGATGAGCAAAAGACTGCTTTAAGTGAAGAAGTTGAAGCTAAGTTCATTCGTACTTTGGCGGAGCAGGCAGAGAGAATTCCAATTTCAGAAGCTATTCCAATTGCATTGGATTGGGTAAACGGAAGAAGAACGCCAGATGCCAACCAAGAGTTGAAAAGTGCCATCTCTGGAATTTCATTGGGAACAAAAGCGCCTCATATCTTCAAGGCTTTGGTGAATTCTATTTGTTTTGGTTCCAAAATGATCGTGGATCGTTTTGAAAGTGAAGGCGTGAAAATAGAATCTGTTATCGGAATTGGAGGCGTGGCAAGAAAGTCGCCTTTCATCATGCAAACTTTGGCCAACGTATTAAACATGCCTATTAAAGTGGCGGAATCAGACCAAGCACCAGCTTTGGGGGCTGCCATTTATGCCGCTGTAGCAGCAGGTTTGTATCCAAACGTAATTGAAGCCAGCAAAGTCATGGGAAGTGACTTTGAAGCAGAATATTTCCCGCAAACAGAACAAGTGAAGGTGTATGCCAATTATATGGAGGCCTACAAAACATTGGCAACCTTTGTTGAAACTAACATTAAATCCAAAAAGTAATGAGTTCTAAGTACAAATCTTTAAAAGAAGAATGTTACGAGGCAAACATGCAATTGAATGCCTTGAACCTTGTAGTGTACACTTTCGGAAATGTAAGTGCTGTAGACAGAGCCAATGGCGTATTTGCCATTAAGCCAAGTGGCGTGCCGTATGAAATTTTGAAGCCTGAAGATATCGTGATCTTGGATTACGACAACACTATTGTGGAAGGAACTATGAGACCGTCTTCCGATACCAAAACGCATTCCTTCTTGTATAAAAATTGGGATGACATCGGAGGGATTGCCCACACGCATGCTACGTATTCGGTATCATGGGCACAGGCGCAAAGAGACATTCCTATTTTTGGAACCACCCACGCCGATCATTTAACAGCCGATATTCCTTGTGCACCACCTATGAGCGACGACCTTATTGAAGGAAATTATGAGCACAACACGGGGATTCAAATTTTGAACTGTTTCAAGGATAAAAACATTTCGCATCAAGAAGTGGAAATGGTACTTATTGGAAACCATGGTCCATTTACTTGGGGTAAAGATGCAGCTAAGGCAGTATATAACAGTAAGGTGCTTGAAGTGGTGGCAGAAATGGCCTATTTAACACTTCAAATCAACCCAAGTGCACCAAGATTAAAAGATTCATTAATAAAAAAACACTACGAGCGTAAGCACGGTAAAAATGCCTATTACGGTCAATAATTAATACACAGAATTATGATTGATATATCACAAAAGGAAGTTTGGTTCATTACAGGAAGCCAACATCTATACGGTCCAGAAACATTAGAACAAGTGGCCAAAAACTCTTTGGAAATTGTTGAAGCTTTGAACGCATCTCAACAAATTCCTGTAAAAGTAGTTTTCAAGCCTACGGTGAAGACTACCGAAGAAATTTACGAAACCTTAACCGCAGCTAACCAAGAGGCGAACTGTATCGGGATTATTACTTGGATGCACACGTTTTCACCAGCTAAAATGTGGATTCGTGGGTTAACCGCACTTCAAAAACCTTTGTGTCATTTACATACGCAATTCAACAGAGACATTCCTTGGGATTCCATCGATATGGACTTTATGAACCTAAACCAAGCTGCCCACGGTGACCGTGAGTTTGGATTTATAGTAAGTAGATTGCGTAAAAACAGAAAAGTAGTGGTTGGTCACTGGTCTCAAGAATCTGTTCAAAAGAAAATTGGAGATTGGACTCGTGTAGCTGCAGGATGGGACGATTGGCAAGGTGCTAAGTTTGCTCGTTTTGGAGACAACATGCGTTTTGTTGCCGTAACCGACGGTGATAAAGTAGAAGCGGAAACTAAATTCGGTTTTTCAGTGAACACTTATGCTGTTGGTGATTTAGTAGAAGTTATCAATGGAGTGTCTGACCAGGCTATTGCTGAATTGGTTAAGGAATATGAAAGTTCTTATAACATGGTTGATTCCTTGTTGGAAGGCGGAGAGAATAGACAGTCTTTAATTGAAGCAGCTCGCATTGAATTAGGACTTGAGAAGTTCTTGGTTGATGGTGGGTTTAAAGGATTCACAGATACGTTTGAAGATTTACACGGAATGGTACAATTGCCAGGTATTGCTGTACAACGTTTGATGCAAAAGGGATATTCCTTCGCAGGAGAAGGTGACTGGAAAACGGCTGCTTTGGTACGTGCTATGAAGGTTATGGGAGCTGGATTGGAAGGTGGAAATGCCTTTATGGAAGACTACACTTACCACCTAGACCCTAAAGAACCTAGAATTTTAGGATCGCACATGTTGGAAGTAGATCCTGTATTGGCGGCTTCAAAACCTTCTTGTGAAGTACATCCTTTAGGAATTGGTGGAAAAGCAGATCCTGTACGTTTGGTATTTAATGGTAGAGCAGGCGATTCTTTGGTTGCTGGTTTAATGGACTTTGGAAACCGTTTCAGATTGTTAATCAATAAAACAGTTGGTGAAGAAGTAAAAGAAGCCTTGCCTAAATTGCCGGTAGCAAGAATTATGTGGAAACCATTACCTGATTTCGAAACAGCTTGTACTGCTTGGATTTTAGGAGGTGGAGCACACCATACTTGTTACAGTGAAAATGTATCGGTTGAGCAATTGGAAGATTTTGCCGAAATTGCAGGTATCGAATCTTTGGTGATTGATGAACATACAACCATCAGGGATTTTAAAAATACCATACATACCAATGAGGCCTACTATAGATAATGGTAGGTTAGGACTAACTAAAATTAATTAAACATGAAGATTCTAAAACGTTCCTTGTTTTATGCACTAATGTTGCTGTTAACTTTGAGTAATATTCAGTGTAAAAATGAAAAAAAGGAAGAATCAGAAACAACAATTCCAGTGAAAGAGAAATTAACAATTGATAAGGAAATATTTGGCACGATGCCAGATGGTCAAGAGGTAGAGAAATTCACCTTGAAGAACCATAACGGGGTAGAAATGCAGGTAATAACTTATGGTGGAAGGATTACTTCCCTGAAAGTACCTAATAAGCAAGGAGCGTTTGAGAATGTCATACTTGGGTTTGATAAGTTAGAGGATTACTTGACAGATAACCCATTCTTTGGTGCGTTGATCGGACGCTACGGAAATCGAATTGCCAAAGGAAAATTCACTTTGGAAGGAGAAGAATATACCTTGGCAACCAACGATGGACCAAACCACTTGCATGGTGGTGTGGATGGTTTCGATCGCGTAGTATGGAAAGCGGAGGCTATTGAAGGCGAAGAGGATTCAACATTGAGATTGAATTATTTGAGCAAGAATGGAGAAGAAGGTTATCCAGGAGATTTGAACGTGACCGTAACGTATGTGTTGACCAAAGATAATGAGTTGAAGGTTTCCTATAAAGCCACTACCAACAAAACTACGGTGGTGAATTTAACCCAGCACAGTTACTTTAACCTGTCGGGAGATTTTTCAAAATCTATTTTAGACCATGAAGTGATATTGGATGCCGATACATTTTTACCGGTAGATGCTACCTTGATTCCAACAGGAGAAATCAGAAAAGTGGAAGGAACACCTTTCGATTTCAGAACTGCGAAAACTGTAGGAAAAGATATTGAAGTAGATAATGAGCAATTGACTCTAGGAAAAGGTTACGATCATTGTTGGATATTGAACGGAGAAGCTGGAAGCTTAAGAAAAGTAGGTTCTGCTTTTGATGCTACTAGTGGACGTTTTATGGAAGTGTTTACCGATGAACCTGGAATGCAATTCTACACCGGGAACTTTTTGGATGGCACGTTGCCAATGCCAAATGGAGGTACTTATGGACATAGAACAGGATTTTGTTTAGAAACACAACATTACCCAGATTCTCCTAATCAACCTGAGTTTCCTTCTACGGTTTTGCAACCAAAAGAAACGTATACAACAACGACCATTTATAAATTTTCAACTAAATAAGAAGAACAGATGAAGACATTAGATACTTTAGATTGGATATTTATTGGGGTATATTTTCTGGTATTGGTAGGAATTGCTGTTTGGATCATCAGAAAAAAACAAAATAATACAGAAGACTATTTCCTTGCAGGAAGAAATGTGGGATGGTTTGTGGTTGGAGCGTCTATTTTTGCTTCCAACATCGGGTCAGAACACGTTGTAGGATTGGCAGGAGCTGGAGCAGGAAATAAATTACCAATGCTTATTTACGAGATTCAAGCCTGGGTGGTATTGATTCTCGGATGGGTATTCTTACCCTTTTATGCCAGAAGTGGTGTGTTTACCATGCCTGAGTTCTTGGAAAAACGTTTCGATTCTCGTTCACGTTGGATTTTGTCCATTTTCTCCATTGCAGCTTATGTGCTTACCAAAATTTCGGTAACCATTTACGCAGGAGGTGTGGTAGTATCAGCCTTATTGGGAATTGATTTCTGGACTGGAGCTTTGGCTACGGTAATCTTAACAGGTTTGTATACCGTTGTAGGAGGAATGCGTGCCGTAGTGTATACCGAAACCTTACAAGCCATTGTATTGGTGATTGGTGCAGCAGCATTAACCTTTATAGGTTTGGACCACGTAGGTGGTTGGGAGAGTATGGCTGAAACCGTATCTCCTGAGTACTTGAACATGTGGAGACCTGCTACAGATCCTGATTTTCCATGGCCAACATTGTTCATTACAAGTACCATTGTGGGGATTTGGTATTGGTGTACCGACCAATATATTGTTCAAAGAACCTTGACTGCTAAAAACATTAAGGAGGGTAGACGAGGAACTATTTTTGGAGCTTTGTTGAAATTACTTCCTGTATTCTTATTCTTGGTTCCAGGGATTATTGCCTTGGCATTAAAAATGAGAGGAGAATTACATTGGGACACTCCAGATCAGGCCTTCCCTGTATTGATGAGTAACTTGTTGCCTTCTGGTTTAAGAGGATTGGTAGCAGCGGGACTTTTGGCGGCCTTGATGAGTTCTTTGGCATCGGTGTTCAACTCTTGTTCTACCTTATTTACAGTGGATATCTATAAGAAATTAAGACCAAATACACCTGAAAAGAAATTGGTGCAAACTGGACAAATTGCAACGGTATTTATCGTAATTATCGGAATAATTTGGATTCCTATTATGGCCAATATTTCTGGAGTATTGTATGAATATTTACAAAGTGTACAGTCTTATATTGCGCCTCCAATTACAGCGGTATTCTTATTGGGGATCTTCTCAAAGAGAATCAACGGAACGGGCGCCTATGTTACCCTTGTTGTTGGATTGATAGTAGCAGCCATTAGAATTGTGTTGGAATTGGTAAAAGGTTCTATGGATCCAAATGGCGTATTGTTCTTCTTAGGTAATATGAATTTCTTGACCTTTGGTGCATGGTTCTTCTTATTCTGTGTATTTTTGATCATTACAGTAAGTTTCTTGACCAAAGCTCCTTCAGAAGAAAAAGTGGCAAACCTTACGTTCTCTACAATTTCTGAAGAAGAAAAAGCAAACAATAAAAATAGTTATAGCTGGGTGGATATTGCGATATCCATCTTAGTTGTTGTTATTGTTGTTGGAGTTATGATTTTCTTCAATGGAAAATAAAACATAAAGTGTAATACGAAAAAAGCGGGCCTTGACCCGCTTTTTTTATTTGTGATGTTGAGGTTTAAAACTTCATTACAAATCCACCATAAGGTTGTACGTCTACAGTTTTTACGGTAGCTGCGTTTACAGGTTCCAATACAAATTTATCATCTTCATCAGCAATCATGGTGCCGTTACCTTCACCAATAAAAGAAAGGTCCATTTCTAAAGTTTTGGCTTTGTCTTCTCCATTGATGCCTACTACATACCAATTCCCATTGTACTTTCTTGCTATTACGACATCTTTCCCTGGGAATCCGGATATAAATTTACTGCTGTCCCAATTTACTGGAATATCCTTTAAAAAGTCTACGATATAGTCGGGTTGCTTTTGCATGCCTTCAGGGATTTCTGCCATATGTTGCACCCCTGATGTAAACAGAATAGGCAATGCCAACTCAAAAGTGTTTGTGGTTTTTCTGTTGATGTTAGTAATAGAATCCAATACCATTGGAGTAAAGTCCATTGGATCAAACACATTTCTAGTAAATGGTAACATGGTACAGTGGTTAGGCTGTAAATCGGCGTTTCTTTGGTCAAAGGTTACAAATTCTTCTCCCATTATGGATTCCATGGTCATTAAATTAGGGTAGGTACGTTGCCATCCTCTTGGTAAGGTGCAACCATGGAAGTTCACCAAAAGCTTGTGTTGGGCGGCGTCTTTTAAGATATCGTGGTAATACGCAATCATAGATTGTCCATCGCCTCCAAAGAAATCAATTTTAACACCAGAAACTCCTAGATCCACTAACTTTTCAAATTCAGTGGTACGGCTCTCATGGGTAAGCAATTTGCTTTTAGGGGTGTACGGCGTCTCATTCCAATCTCCGGATGAATTGTACCAAACCAATATTTTAACGCCTTTAGAATTGGCATATTCGGCTAATTCTTTAATTTTTTCGTTCCCAATTTTTTGGTCCCAATTCACATCGATAAGGCAGTAAGGCCAGTTCATGGACGCGGAATAATCGATGAACTTTTTGGTAGTGTCGTAAGTGATAAAATCATCTTTCAACAAAACCCAACTCCAAGAGGCAAGTCCTCCTTTTATAAATGACGTGTCCATATCTATGGCCGGCTTGGCAAGGTCGGTTCCCAAGGTACTTTCGGTAACCGTAGCAAGATCGCCAATGGCAAGAATGCGCCAAGGTGTTTCCCAAGGTAATTTGGATTCTGGGTTAAGGGCACCGCCTGGGAAGAACTCTTCTTTTTGAGGAAATACCACTTGCGGCGACTTTTTATCGTCCTTATATTGTAAATGGGTACCACAATAATTAGGTTCCAAAGCAGTTTCTGAAATCAGCACCCAAGTGTCATTGCTGTTAAAAAGAGCAGGGTATACCCAACCTTCACCAATCTCCGATTTGGTGTTGATAGCTACATTTTGATAATAGTGTTCTTCGTAGGAAGGATTGGTGCTGCTCCAGCCAGTTTTTGCTTTTGACATTGGTTGCACCCAAGCTTTAGCCGTTTCAGGAAAGTTGTAGGTAGTCAGTTCTTCCGTGATTTTTTTAATGTCTTCAGAGGTGTTTGGGAACACATATTTAAAGGCAACCCCGTCATCTGAGAGATTAAAGACAATTTGCATAGGTTGTCCATTAGCGTTTTCAAGGTCAACGGTGTATTGGTTGGCCTCATAAGTCATATGCTTTTGCTTGCCGTGAAGCATGCTGTACTTGTCAGTAACGTTTTTTGCTTCAGAAATACCTTTTAAGGTCATGTTGTTGAAAAAGTTGGCATCTTCTCTTACAAGGCCCAAACTTGAAGAGTCAATCACCAATTCAGTTTTGTCAAACACAAGGTAGTAAGGTTGCTTGTTAGCATTTAGACCAACTTCAACAGATAAAGTGTTTGCGGGGTTGGATAATAGTTTTTGCGTTTCTTTTTTGGAACAAGAAACACTTATAACAGCGATTAGAAGTAGGGTTAATTTTTTCATTTTAAATGTTAATTAGACACTTTAAAAGTACTAAATATCTATGGTTTTGAATGTGCATTCTGGTTAGGAAAGGGTGTATATTTTGCAACTGTCTGTGACAGAGAAGTTTTGTTAAAAATAAACGGTCGTCAATTTCAAAAAGTCATCGGATTTTGGTAATTTAACTGTCTATTAATTAATTATTTAATCCGTAAAAAGACTATGAGACATTTTAAAAAATTAATGGTATTCCTATTTGTAGGAAACCTTGCTTTGACGCTGTCCGCACAATCGAGTAAAGACCAAAAGATTATTGAGGAAGCCGATAAGGCTGTGGCAACCTTATTGGAAGTAAATCCAGGGCTACGTGAGTATTTCGATAAATCTGCTGGTTGTGTAGTCTTTCCCAATGTAGGGAAGGGCGGGCTTATTATTGGAGGAGCTTCTGGAAATGGCGTGTTGTATGAATATGGTCATAAAAAGGGAATGGCTAGTGTTAAGGAGATAAGTGTAGGCGCCCAAATTGGGGGGCAAGCCTTGATAGAGGTAATCTTTTTTGAAACCAAGGAAGAGGTCGATAAATTCAAGGAAAGTAAATTTGAATTTGACGCAGGGATTTCAGCAACAGCTCTAACAGAAGGTAAAAGTTTGGATATGAAATACAAGGACGGTGTGGCCGTATTTACACATACTAAGGGAGGTTTGATGGCCGAAGTGTCTGTGGGAGGTCAAAAATTTAAATATAAATCATTCTAAAAAAGATGTGTTCAAGACGTTATAAAGGGCCTTTTAAAAGGTCTTTTTTTGTGTGTCATTTTGGGCAAGTTAATTGGAATATTGCTAGCTTCTTCAAAACTCTTTTGTACATTAGTTGCTTGTAAAGTTTTGCCATGTTAAAAAGAGAAAATGACGTTTTTCAGCTCCTTTTTGAATCTGTTTCGGAAGGAGTTGTTGTTGTAAATCAAAATCATACTATCATTGCGACCAACTCTTCTGCCGAGAATATGTTTGGCTATGAGCATGATGAGCTCTTGCAGCAGCCGTTGTCTATTCTTCTTCCTAAAGACCATCAACATGGTCATGAAAAAAAAGTAAGCATGTTCATTTCCGAGGATCGATCCCGTCAAATGGGAAAGGGCATGGATTTGTTTGCCCTTAAAAAGGATGGCAATTTGTTTCCTGTAGAAATAGGTTTGAACATTGTAGAACTTCATGGTCAAAAGATTGTAATGGCCATCATTAGTGATATTTCCGTTAGAAAGCAGCATGAAAAGGAAATTTTGGATTTGAATGCAGAATTGGAACAGAAGGTAGCTAAAAGAACGGAGGCGTTGAGTGAATCGGTAGAAGAACTCAAAGTGTTGAACTTGGAGTTGAGGATGGAAAACGAGAAGCGACTGGAGGCTGAAAAGAAGGTTAAAAAGGCCCTTAAAAAGGAAAAGGAGCTCAACGATTTAAAGACAAAATTTTTGTCCTTGGTGTCTCACGAGTTTAAAACACCTCTCAGCGGTATTTTAACCTCTACCATGCTTTTAGGAAAATATAAATTGACAGAGCATCAAGAGAAGCGCGATAAGCAAATAGGGAATATCACCAATAAGGTACATTACCTTAATAACATACTTACAGACTTCCTTTCCATAGAAAAATTGGAAACCGGTAACATAAGCTACCAAGTAAGCACCTTTAAGTTGAGTAAAGTGGTTAATGAAGTCATTTACGATGCCAATATGCTTTTAAAGGAAGGCCAAAATATTATCTACCCAGAAGATATTGACGACATTAGTTTGACTCAAGATGAGAAAATTGTTGAATTGGGACTTTCTAATTTGGTGCGCAACGCGATTAAATATTCCCCAGAAAACTCTACTATTAAAATTGTAATTAAGCAGAAGAAGGACAATACTATCTTTAAAGTGATTGATGAAGGGGTGGGAATCCCTAAAAAAGATCAGAAAAATATATTTAAACGCTATTTTAGGGCTGAAAACGTGCTGTTGGTAGAAGGTACCGGAATAGGCTTGAATATTGTAAAAAGTCACTTGAAAAATTTAGGGGGGAATCTTACCTTTGACAGCAAAGAAAATCAAGGGACCACCTTTGTAATGTCCATCCCAAATAAAATAAAATATGAAGAAAATACTGTTGATTGAAGATGATACCATGCTTAGGGAAAATACCGCCGAATTATTAGAACTCTCTGGGTATTCGGTGAACACGGCACCTAATGGTAAACATGCAATTGAACACATAAAGGACGACCTTCCAAACATTGTAATTTGTGATATTATGATGCCTGAACTGGATGGATATGGCGTCTTGGAGGCTTTATCTAAAGATGAAGACACTAAGTATATTCCGTTCATATTTTTATCTGCCAAAACTGAACGTAAAGACGTACGGAAGGGAATGGAATTGGGGGCCGATGATTACATCCCTAAACCTTTTCAAGAAGATGAACTTATTAATGCCATTGAGAGCAGGTTGGCAAAATCCGAAATTTTAAAGGACCAGCGTGCGTCGCAAGAAATGCCTGTTCCAGAAGCCAATGCGGACGAGTTGGAAACCTTGAACGATTTAAAAAACTTTTTTGATGACAATGGCGATGTTATTTGTTTTCAAAAAGGGGATACGATATATGAAGAAGGTCAAAATTCAAACTTCATTTATTTAATTACAAAGGGTTCGGTAAAAAGCCATAAGTTGGATGAACTGGGTAAAGATCTAACAACGTCACTTTATAATGAAGACGACCTGTTTGGTTATGCCTCCTTTTCTCAAGACAGACCCTATCAAGAAACGGCGACAGCCATAGTTGATACAGAGGTGGCTTGCATTTCCAAGAAGACCCTGAAGGATTTGTTGGATAATAACCATAAAATTGCGTTGGAATTAATGCAACTTCTTACCAACGATATTTTAGGTATTAAGGATCAATTGTTGCAAATGGCCTACAGTTCTGTCAATAAAAAAACAGCTTCTACGATTATAAAATTTGCAGAAAAACTTAACCACGATACCAATAAGGCCATAACAATTTCTAGAAGTGATTTGGCCAGTGTGGCTGGCATTGCTCCCGAAACTTTAATTAGAACCCTTTCCAATTTCAAGAAACAGGGTATTATTGAAATTAAAGGAAAAAACATACGAATTTTAGATTTGGAAAGGTTGCAAGATATGCACTAACAAGGGGTTAATAGGAGGGTATGATTTAAATCATATTTTTAAAAACACTTTCAAATTACTTTTGTGTAAGAAAGTGTGAACAATGAAAAATATACTATTACCAACAGATTTTTCAGAAAACTCATTAAACTCCATTAGATACGCCATCAAGTTTTATGAAGGGGTGTCCTGTGAGTTTTTTTTGCTGCATGTAAATGTGTTGAGAAATGGTATGGCAAATCTGTCGGCAACAGAGCTTGTTACCCTTCAGGATGAAACCTATAGACGATTAGAGCAGCTGCGCTCAAATATAGAAAAGGAGCTTCCAAAAGGGCATCATTTTACATTTCACACGGTAGTTGATCATAATTTTTTTGTTGAATCTGTTAGAAGTCAGGTTAAAAAGCTGAAAATAGATGCCATTGTTATTGGGACTAAAGGAGCCAATACTTTTGAAAATTCAGGAATTGGAACTCGAACCCACGAAATTATTACAAAGGTAAAATGTAATGCGCTGGTGGTACCGCAGCAAGCCAAGTTTCATGATTGCAAGGAAATTATATTTCCTACAGATTTTTCCATGATCTATAATGATGATACGTTGCAATCTATTGGAGCTATCCTGAAACGTTTCAATACCAATTTCAGAGTGCTGCATGTATGCAAAAAGGGCAGCGAGTTGTTTCCTGATCAGGTTAAAAACAAAAAGTACCTAGAGGCATTTTTAAGCTATTTCCATCATAGTTTCAATTTCTTTAATGATAAAAAGCTAGAAGCTGCTATCCAGTCTTTTGTTGAGGATCAAGGTGTGGATTTAATTGCGATGGTAGCTAAAAACCTAAATTATATGCAACGCTTGTTGTTTCAGCCAAGTGTTAAAAAACTTACCTATTTAACCAATATTCCATTTTTGGTACTTCACGAACATAGACCGTCTAAATAGCTATTGAGCTCTATGGTTCTGTAAGGAAGCCAAATATTGCACTGATAAATATCATATGCTAAGGATGGTGTACCTTTTATTTTTGGCGAAAATTGAACTAAAATGAATTGTAATCTTGTCAATAAATATAATGTTCCAGGGCCTCGATATACCAGTTATCCTACGGTGCCCTTTTGGAATGCCGACACTTTTTCTTTAGAACAGTGGAAGGCGTCCTTAAAAGCATCGTTTGCTGAAAGTAAGGAGGAAGGGATTAGCCTTTATGTTCATTTACCATATTGCGAAAGCCTGTGCACTTTTTGTGGTTGTAATAAACGTATTACCAAGCGCCATGAAGTTGAAAAGCCCTATATAGAGTATGTGTTGCGGGAATGGGAGTTGTATTGCGAGTTATTGCCGGAAAGACCAAGTATTAAGGAACTGCATTTAGGAGGGGGGACACCTACATTCTTTTCACCAGAGCATCTGCGAAGCTTAATACAAGGGATATTGGAAAGTGCCGATTTGGCTCCTGGTTATGAGTTTAGTTTTGAAGGACATCCAAACAATACTACCAAGGCTCATTTACAAACCTTATTCGATTTGGGGTTTAGAAGAGTAAGTTTTGGGGTTCAGGATTATAACGAGAAGGTACAAAAGGCCATTCATAGAGTACAACCTTTTGAAAATGTAAAACGAGTAACAGAAGCCGCCAGGGCCATTGGGTATACCTCTATTGGCCATGATTTAATTTTTGGGTTGCCTTTTCAGGAGATGGAGCATATTCAAACAACCATAGAAAATACAAAGGCATTAAAACCAGATCGTATTGCATTTTACGGTTATGCTCATACGCCTTGGATTAAAGGGAATGGTCAAAGAGGATTTAATGAACAGGATTTGCCGTCCGCCGAAAGTAGACGTCAGCAATATGAAAACGGAAAGGCGCTTTTGGAGCAAGTAGGTTATAAAGAGATTGGAATGGACCATTTTGCCTTGCCTACAGATTCCATGTACACAGCTATGAAAACAGAACAGTTGCATAGAAACTTTATGGGATACACAGCTTCCAAAACCCAAATGATGATTGGCTTGGGCGTGTCTGCTATTGGAGATAGCTGGTACGCCTTTGCTCAAAACGCCAAAGACATAGAAAGCTACAAGCAATTAATTGACGAAGGATTGATTCCTGTGTTTAGGGGACATATCTTAAATGAGGAAGATTTAATTATTAGAAAACATATTTTGGGATTGATGTGCCAGTTTAAAACATCTTGGGAAAACAAAGAGGAGTGTTTTGATGCATTACCGCAAGTGGTTTTGCAATTGAAAGAGATGGAAGAGGATGATCTTATTGAAATTGGAGAAAATAATATCAAGATTACCGAAAAGGGAGTGCCCTTTGTAAGGAATGTGTGCATGGCGTTTGATGTTAAACTTCAACAGAAAAGCTCGGGTAAACCCATCTTTTCCATGACCATTTAAATTGAAAATCGCCTAAGGGCGATTTTTTTTGTAAAAGCCTTTTTAATTCACGAGAATTTCTCATTTTTGCCATCCTTTGTAGTAAAAATTTTACATATGATAAATGTCATGTTGTCAGTCGTTTATGTCGGTGTATGATGAATGTCATATTTTAATTCTTACGTCCGTTGCATCTTTGTACCATAATAATAAACAAAACGGTTATGAAAACGCTTAAAAAAATGAACATCGCACTTAGTGTTTTGGCGTTACTGTTCATTTCATCTACAGCTTCTTTTGCACAACAGTTCAAGTTGAACAATCAAAGCTCTACTTTGGTAGTAAAAGGAACTTCAAGCTTGCACGATTGGGAAGAAACTGCGGAAAATCAAAAAGGAAGTTTGGACATTACAACAACAGGTGGCCTTACAATTAATAATCTTAAAATAGAAATTGAAGCCGAAAGCTTGAAGAGCGGAAAGTCTGCAATGGACAAAAACTCCTATAAAGCTTTAAAAACGAACAAGTACAAGTACATCACTTTTGAACTTTTAAATACTAAAAGTGTTCAAGATCTAGGAAATGGAACATACAAAGTAGCTGCTGAAGGAAACTTAACCATTTCAGGAACCACCAAGAAGGTAGGATTGGATTTTGAGCTTGCATTAAAAGGCAATCAAGCTACATTAAAAGGAAGTAAGAATATTAAAATGACCGACTTTAATGTAGAGCCTCCAACGGCATTGTTTGGAACAGTGACCACTGGAGATGCGCTTACCATAGAATTTAATACCATCATGATAAACTAAATTAAAAACAACAAAATCTAACGCAAAAAAAACTTAAGACATGAAATCAATTTTTAGAAATTCAGTACTGGCAGTCATGTTAATCGGAGGACTTAACAGTTATGCCCAAAAAAATCATAGAAGTTTAGACAATTACAGAGAGCCAGATAAAAACGGTGTTAATGTATTTGAATCTCCAAAAGATACCATTTCAACTTTTGATGGTATTCGAGTAAGAGTAGGTGGATCATTCGCTTTACAATTCCAAGCATTAGATCATGAAAACTCAGGAGCCGTGGCTTTGGACGAATTAGGAAGTAACTTTAACCTAGCTACCGCAAACTTAGATTTGGACGTGGCACTAGCAGATGGGGTACGTATGCACTTAAGAACTTACTTGAGTTCTAGACACCACCCAGAACCATATGTAAAAGGAGGGTACTTCCAAATTGACAAATTAGACTTCATCAAAGAAGGACTTTTGGAAGACCTAATGAAACACACTACTATTAGAATTGGGCACATGGAAAACAACTATGGTGATGCTCACTTTAGAAGAAGTGATAACGCGCAAGCTATCTACAACCCATTTGTTGGAAACTTGATCATGGACGCTTTCACTACAGAAGTAGGTGCAGAACTTTACTATAGAAACAGTGGTTTCATTGGAATGGTTGGCTTCTCTAACGGTAAATTGAACCAATCTACAGTTAAAAATGACGCTAATGGAGCTTCTTTCTTGGCAAAATTAGGATATGACAAACAAGTTACTGATGATTTGAGATTACGTTTAACAGGGTCTCTTTACAACACAGGTAGCGTTGCAAGTTCTTACCTATACAGTGCAGACCGTACGGGAGCAAGATACTACCACGTAATGCAGGAAGAAGGTGCTGATGACAACTTCAGATCTGGACGTTACAATCCAAACTTTGGTAACAAAGTAACTGCTTACATGATTAACCCATTCGTAAAATATAGAGGATTGGAGTTTTTTGGAACTGTTGAGGTTGCAAACGGTAGACGTAATTCTGAAGCTGAAAGAAGAAGCGCTAACCAATACGCTGGAGAGTTAATCTACAGATTTGGTCGCAACGAGAACTTCTACGTAGGTGGACGTTACAACATGGTAGATGCAGAAGACAGAAGTGGAGATGATGTTGAAATTTCAAGATTCAACTTGGCAGCTGGTTGGTTCATGACAAACAACATTCTTGTAAAAGCGGAATATGTTAACCAAACATATGACGGTTATGCAACAGATAGCATCTTACACGATGGTCAATTCGATGGACTAATGATGGAAGCCGTAATTAGCTTCTAAATTATAAAAGAGCTGCTTAATATGTTGTATTAAGTTAGTGTTGATTGATGGATAAGGCCTCATTTAAATACTAAATGGGGCCTTTGTTTTTAATCAATTTGAAAGTAGCAACAATCTTTTTAATTAAATTAAGCTGTTAGCCCATATAGGGTTTTGGATTGGAAAATTATCCTTAAATTCGTATTTAACTATTTTTATTACAGTGATTTAAGTGGATTTGTGTTTGTCTCTGTTTATTTTAGGACGGCTTTCATAAGGATAGGAGTAATAAGAAGAGTTTATGTAAATTCGCACCCCAATTACCGAAACGGCTTCAAGCAATTAGTGATAAAAGATGTTGGTAAACAACAGGAATCTTTTTTGATGCAGATCAAAGGGATTTCAATTCTTAAAATAAACAGGAATCTCGACCAAAGGGGTTCTGTAATTACAAACTAAAAGTAAACAACCATGAATAAAGGGCTTTACATTGCAACCTTAGAGACCAATAGTGGTAAGTCAATTGTGTCCTTAGGACTTATGCAGGCGCTTTTAGGGAAAACACCTAAAGTAGCTTATTTCAGACCAATTATAAGTAATCAGGAAGAAGGTGTTAAGGATAATCATATTGATACAATTCTTACCTATTTTAATTTAGACATACCTTATGAAGATGCCTATGCCTTGACACGCCAAGAGATCATTCAGAATAGAAATGCAGGGAAAATTGGAGAGTCTCTGGATATTATTATCAAGAAGTATAAAGCACTGGAAGACCAATATGATTTTGTATTGGTAGAAGGTACCGATTTTGTTGGTGAAGGCAGTGTATTTGAGTTTGATTGGAATGTCAATATAGCAAAAAACCTGGGGCTACCTACAGTGATTGTGAGTAGTGGTGTAGGAAAAACGTTGGATAAGTTTATAGGAAGCTTGGAAATGGCTTACCAAACCTTTAAAAGTCAAGATGTGGAAATTTTGGCTTTGATAGCCAATAAAATTCAATCTAAAAATGCCACTTTGCTGGAGAAGTCCATCAACGCATTTATTCCGGAAGAAGTTGAGGTTATTACCATTCCCTTAGTAGATACTTTGGCATTCCCTACTTTAACGGAAATTACGGATGCTTTAGAAGGACAGGTTTTATTTGGAGAAGAGCACATGGGAAACCAATCGGGAAGCTTTGCCGTAGGTGCCATGCAACTTCGGAATTTCCTGACACATATAAAGGAAGGAAGTTTGTTGATTATGCCTGGTGATCGTGCCGATTTGATTTTAGGCTCTTTGCAAGCGCATTTATCAAGTAATTATCCAAATATTTCTGGAATTATCCTAACTGGAGGTTTGATGCCAGAAGAACCTATTTTACAATTGATCGATGGACTTTCAAATGTAGTGCCCATTGTGTCGGTAAACAAAGGGACCTTTGAGGTTACCCAAAGAATAGGAGGTATCAAGTCTAATATTTATGCAGAGAGTAAAGAGAAAATCCTTACCTCGATAGCTACCTTTCAAAAATATGTGTCTATGGAAGACATATTTGAGAAATTAACCGCTTTTGAGACCAAGGTGATGACGCCTAGAATGTTTCAGTATAAATTAATTCAAAAGGCTAGAAAAGAGAAAAAGCGCATCGTACTGCCGGAAGCTACAGACGCACGTATCCTAACGGCGGCCGCAAGACTTTCATTGCTGGATTTGGTAGATTTAGTACTCTTAGGAAATAAAAAGGAAATCAAAACCAAAATAGATGAGTTAGGTTTGAATATGGACCGTTCCAAAGTCCAGATTATTGAACCTGCAAAATATGAGAAGTTTGAGGATTATGTGGAAACCTTTTACGAATTGCGTAAACATAAAAATGTAAACATGGACATGGCCAGGGACTTGATGAACGATTTGTCCTATTTTGGTACCATGATGATTTACAAAGGCGATGCCGATGGTATGGTGTCTGGAGCTATCCATACTACGCAGCATACTATTCGTCCCGCACTTCAGTTTATTAAAACCAAACCGGGGTGTTCCATTGTGTCCTCTATTTTCTTTATGTGTTTGGATGATAGGGTATCTATTTTTGGCGATTGCGCCATCAATCCAAATCCTAATGCCGAACAATTGGCTGAGATTGCTATTTCTTCAGCTAGAAGTAGTGAGGCCTTCGGTATTGAACCGAAAGTAGCGATGTTGTCCTATTCTTCTGGTTCCTCAGGTAAAGGAGAAGACGTTGAGGTGGTAAGGGCAGCTACTCAAATTGTAAAACAACAGTGCCCAGATTTAAAAGTGGAAGGTCCTATTCAATATGATGCAGCCGTTGATCCTGTAGTAGGAAAAAACAAAATGCCGGATTCTGAAGTGGCAGGACAAGCTACGGTGTTAATATTCCCAGATTTAAATACGGGTAACAACACCTATAAGGCCGTTCAGCGAGAAACCGGTGCATTGGCCATTGGACCAATGTTGCAAGGGCTCAATAAACCCGTAAACGATTTAAGTAGAGGTTGTACCATTGATGATGTGTTCAACACTGTAGTATTAACCGCTATACAGGCACAGGGCCTATAACCTTTATAATTTTTGTATGAAAACACTTGTAATAAATTCAGGAAGTTCTTCTATTAAATTCCAATTGATTGAAATGCCTTCAGAAACTGTCGTTGCCTCTGGATTGGTGGAACGTATTGGTTTGGATGTAGGGGCAATTGTTTATAAAAAGGGCAGTGAAGGGATTACTTTAAACATTCCAGTAGCAGACCATGCCTTTGGTTTGTCTGAAGTTGCTAAATTACTGATGGACCCCAAAAAGGGAGTCATTGCAAACGTAGATGAAATTGATGTTGTAGGACATCGTATTGTGCATGGCGGTAAGGATTTCTCGGATACCATAGAGATTGATGAGAAGGTGAAACATAAAATAAAAAGTTTGTTTTCCTTGGCACCTTTGCATAATCCTCCAAACTATGAAGGTGTATTGGTGGCAGAGCGTATTTTTCCAAATGCGAAACAGGTTGCCGTATTCGATACCGCTTTTCATCAATCACTTCCTCAAAAAGTATATAAATATGCTATTGAAAATAAGTATTTGGATCAGGGAATTCGGGTGTATGGATTCCATGGGATTTCTCACAAATTTGTTTCCGAAGAGGCTGTTGCATTCTTGAAAAATCCAAGCGCTAAAATTATCACAATCCACTTGGGGAATGGCTGTAGTATGACGGCTGTACATGAAGGTAAAAGTTTGGATCACACTTTGGGGTTTGGCCCTAACGAAGGTTTAATTATGGGAACCCGAAGTGGTGCAATTGATCAAACCGTTATCTTTTATCTTATGAATAAGTATGGATATTCCAAAGAGGAAATGTCTGATATTTTATCCAAAAAGAGTGGTATGTTGGGCTTGACTGGATTTAGCGATTTACGGGAAATAGAAGCCGAGGCTGGTAATGGCAATAAGGATTGTTTGCTGGCATTAGAGATGAATGCCTACCGCATTAAAAAGTTTATTGGCGCTTACGCAGCGGCTATGAACGGTTTGGATGCCATTGTGTTTACGGCAGGGATTGGCGAGAACAGTGATGTGCTAAGAGGCTTAGTGTGTGAGGATATGGACTTTTTAGGAATTCAATTGAATACTGAACTAAACGCTATAAGGTCTAAAGATGCAAGGGACATAAGCACTGAAACTTCTAGGGTGAAAGTATTGGTTATTCCTACTAATGAAGAGTTGGAGATTGCCAAACAGAGTTATGAGCTAGTCACTAAATAGTATAAAAAAACCTCCCAATCGGAAGGTTTTTTTATTGTTATTCGGTTTTGAAATTGTTTAAACCATTTTCTAGCCAAGTGTGATATTCTTCAGCATTGGGAGTGTAACCAACAGGCGTATTCAAGTTGGCTTCATCATGGCCCATTAAAACATAGAAAGGCTGTGTATTGGTTTTGTATTTAATGGTTTGGAATTCGCTCCACTTTTGACCAATATACTTTAACTGTTTTCCTGGTTTCAATTGCGATTCCATCACTTCACCCTCAGGAAGCGGACGTTTGTCATCTACATATAATGAAATCAATACCACATCGTTTTTCAAAATGTTTAGGATGTTATCTTTCACCCAAACATTTTGTTCCATTTTACGGCAATTTACGCAGGCCCATCCCGTAAAGTCCAGCATTACAGGTTTGCCAACTTCTTTGGCATACGCCAAGCCTTTGTCATAATCATTAAAGGCTAAAATTTGGTGAGGGGCTAATAAATGAGCACCGTCAGGAAGGTCTTCATGACTTGCAGAAGCAGCTCCACCGCCACCTTTTGAATTTCCTACACCATACGGTGACTCACTATAATCTAATGGAGGAGGAAAAGCACTGATTAAATTTAAAGGCGCTCCCCATAGTCCAGGAATCATATAAATAGTAAACGATAATACTAAAAGTCCTAAACTTAATCGGCCTACAGAAATGTGTGATAAAGGTGAATCGTGTGGTAATTGGATTTTTCCGAATAGGTAAAAAGCCAAGGCACCAAAAATCGCAATCCAAATAGCGATAAATACTTCTCGTTCTAATAGGTGTGTTTGTAGTACCAAGTCGGCATTGGATAAGAATTTGAAGGCAAGAGCTAATTCTAAAAATCCAAGAACAACTTTAACTGTATTTAGCCATCCTCCAGATTTAGGTAATGAGTTTAACCATCCTGGAAATGCTGCAAACAAGGCAAATGGTAATGCTATGGCTAAAGAGAATCCTAACATTCCAACAATTGGACCTACTTGACTGCCTCCAGCTGCCGCTTGTACTAATAAGGTTCCAACAATTGGCCCTGTACAAGAGAACGATACGATAGCTAATGCCAAAGCCATAAAAAAGATACCAATCATGCCACCTCTATCGGCTTGGGAATCTACTTTGTTGGCCCAGGAGTTAGGTAGTAATATTTCGAAAGCACCCAAAAAGGAAGCTGCAAAAACTAGTAATAGGACAAAGAATATGAGGTTAAACCATACATTTGTGGATAGGGCATTCAAGGCATCAGCCCCAAATATTAAACTTACCAAAATCCCTAAAAGCACATAGATAACAATGATTGAAACACCGTAAATAATAGCATTTCTGATACCTGCAGCTTTACTTTTACTTTGTTTGGTAAAGAAACTTACGGTCATAGGAATCATAGGGAAAACACATGGTGTTAGCAAGGCGGCAAATCCAGAAAGGAAGGCTACAAAGAAAATTCCCAAAAGGCCTTTTTCGTCTTCGGTAGATGATGGTTCGCTAATTTCAGCAGCGTTGTCTTTTGATGCAGCTATACTTTGTGATAAATCGAAATTTAAATCTACATATGTTGGTGCCGTACATTGAGTATTGTTACAAGCCATAAACTCCACTTCTGCGGAGATATGTTTTAGGGATTTGTCCAAAACTTTGATGCGCTGTCTAAACTCGGTAGTAGTTTCAAAGAATTTGATTTCCATATTGAAAACAGGGTCGTTTACCGTATGGCCTTCGGCTTCTGTTGTTGTGCCAACAACTTGATAATTGGCGTCTTCATTATAAATGAATGCGGTAGCAATTGGACCGTTGTCAGGTACTTTTTGTGAATACAGGTGCCACCCATTATCTATAGTTGCTTTGGATACCAGGTTGTACTCGTCGTTGGATACTCTTTCAACAGCAGTACTCCATTTAACAGGTTCAATAATATTAGAATTTACTGCAGCATTCTCCTCATTGGAGTTAAAGATGGATGCGCTTTCAGTAGCAGCGGCAGTACTTTTTGAAAGGTCGAAAGCCAAATCAATAAAGTTTGGAGGTAAGCAGCGTTGGTCATCGCAAACCATAAATTCCACTTCTCCTTTTACCAAGGACAACTCGGAATTCAATACCTTGATGCGTTGTCTAAACTCAGCATGATCTTCAAAAAACTTAATCTCCATTTGGAAGACAGGGTCGTCTACGGTGTGCCCTTCTTCTTCCAAAGTTTCATTGATAAGTTCAAAATTTGTTGTTTTGTTGTAAGAAAATGTTGTTGGAATGGGGCCGTTGTCCGGAACGTTTTGGGAGTAAAGGTGCCATCCTTTGTCGATGGTAGCTTTGGAGACTAAATAATACTCAGTTTCGGAAATTTTTTCAACAGCAGTCGACCATTTTACGGGCTCAAGTACTTGTGCATTGGTAGCGGTAATGGACAGTACAAGAATAAATAAGCTTGCTAAAAATTTGTTCATTAGGTAACATAATTTTAAAAAATCTGCAAAAGAAAACGGTTTCTACAGATATTTATAGGGTTGTCGGCAAATTTAAAAGAAGTTATCTTATAAATCCATAAAGGACTCTTAAAATTAGCTTTAAAATGAAGTTATAAGTCCATAAAAAAAGCCGATCAATAAAGTTCGGCCTTTTAATTGTTTTAAATGTATTTTATGATTTTGAATCGATGTCGAGTCCGTCGTGCTTCCATTTGGAAAAACCACCTTCCAAATCATAGATTTTTACAAATCCAGCTTCCTTGAGTTTTTGCGAACATTCTGCACTGCGTTTTCCTGTTCTGCAATACAGTATCACCGGTTTGCTTTTATCTAATTTGGAAATATCCTCTTCAAAAGTAGGGGAGTTGAAATCTATGTTTTGAGATTCAGGGATGTATCCCTCTTCGTGTTCTTCTTGAGTGCGTACATCAATAAGTTGGACATCTTCTAGTTCTAAAAGTGTTTGCATTTCCTCAGGAGTCACCAGTTTGATGTCTCCGTCTCCTTTAGAGTCCAATCCACAACCTGTGGAAAGTACCATCAAAGCTAAACTTAAGATAATTAGAACATGTTTCATAAATATTATTTTAGATGGACGCTACATCCCCAGTCCATTCGCTGAATCCACCCAATAAATTGTTGGTGTTTTCAAAGCCTAGTTGGTTCATAATGGCGCAGGCTTGGCCACTTCGGTTACCAGATCTGCAGTAAACATAAAAGGTTTTACTCTTGTCCAAGGTTTCAACTTCATTAATGAATTCCTGACCTCTGTAAATGTCTATGTGCACGGCATTGGGGATTATACCTTCCTCCTCAACCTCTTCCTGGGTTCTAACGTCTAATACTACAGCGTTATTGTCTTGGGATAGCTGTTCTGCCCATTCTTCTTGTGTTAAATCTGCCATTCTTTTTGTGTTTTTTGAACTACAAAATTAACTTTTCTTTACCATATAGACGAAAAAAAATCCGAAGTGTTACACTCCGGATTTCGATTTTTTGGAAGATGAACTTATATTTTAATGGAACATCCAATGGCTTTAGTGTGAGGCTCTTTAATTTGTTTCCCTTGTAAAAGGGCATCTACAGCATTCTCAACATACTTGGTGTTAACAGCCGAAGCATCTTGATAGTTGTCATCTATAGCACCTATATATTTTACTTGGTTGCCGCTATTGGTTTTTTCCAATACATATACGTGTGGAGTTTTTGTAGCTCCGTATTGTGGGAAAATTTCTTGATTTTTGTCAATTAAATAAGGAAAGGTAAAGCCCTTTTCTTGAGCTCTCACTTTCATGGCGTCCATGTTATCTCCAGGTTTGATGTCTGTATTATTTGGCATAATAGCAATTACAGGATATCCTTTTTGAGCGTATTTCTTGTTCAAGTCATTGATACGGTCTTCATAGGCAACAGCATAAGGGCATGTGTTACAAGTGAAAATCACGATGAATCCTTTGGCATTTTTGTAATCGGACAAGGAAATCATTCTTCCATCAGTATTCTCTAGTTTAAAATCGGTAGCCATGTCTCCCACACTATAGCCAGGTTCATTTGGTACGGTGGTAAAGGCGGATAGGGATAGTACAGCTATAAAAGCAAATAAAAGTTTCATTGTTTTCATAATAATTAGTTTATAAAGTGTTGAAGTTCGGTTTCTAGTTCGTTATAATCAAATGATTTTTCAAAAAACTTACGTTCTTTGGCATTGAATATAAGTGTTGCAGGAAGTGCTCCTGTCCAAGCATCGCTTACCTTTGGAATCCAAGAATTGGAATCTGGGTCATTTAAGGCAACAACTTTAGATTGTAATTTGTTCTTTTCAATAAACGGGATCAATTTAGCTTCGTACTGCTGCGGAAAATCTAGACTTATTAAGATGACTTCAACATCTTTATCTTTAAAGTTAGTGCCCAATTCTTCAAAATAAGGAAGTTCCTTGACGCAGGGGGCGCACCAAGTGGCCCAAAAATTAACGACGTAGGTTTTGTTATCAGAAGTTTCAAGGTATTGTTGGATGCCGTCAAAATTATGAACTTCTAAGTTATAAGGCTGCTCTTCAACGGTATTGTTTTCAGCTATTGTCTTCTTAGAAGTATTATCTTGGCAAGAGAATACGCCAAGTATGGTAACAAAAATTAAAATCTTTTTCATTAGCTAAAGTTAAAAAGAGGATTTTTAGCAACTAATTTTTTAACAAAAAATTAAGGGCTAAGAAAATATGGATTTTGGATCTTTTTTTGAAGAAGGCACTTTTTAGGTAAAATAATTTGAAAAACAAGAGAACATTTATATATTTGAATTTCAATAAACAAACAATGCAAATAATTTTAAATAATACATGGTGGTGGAGTTCCCGAAGTAACATTTTCGTGAATTAGACCCTGCTGTATATTTAAATTCCAATATCAAGGCTTGTCGTTCACGACAAGCCTTTTTTTATATCATGAATTATCCAACCTTATGAAAACCTTTAGTCTCTATACCCATTACAAGAAAATCCTGGCAGATACCATCACACCTGTATCCGTATATCTTAAAATTAGGGATCAATATCCTAATAGTATTTTGTTGGAAAGTAGCGATTACCATGCAAGCGACAACAGTTTTTCTTATATCTGCTGTAATCCTATTGCTACTTTTAAAGTTCAGGATAATGTCATAACACACACCTTTCCAGACGGGAGTGTTTTGGTTAATAAAATCAAGCAGAACAATGAGGTGATAGAGAAGATTCATAAGTTTACGCATCGTTTCAAGGTGCATTCAAACCGGGAGTTCAAGTTTATCAATAATGGGGTGTTTGGTTATATGGGCTATGATGCGGTAAGATATTTTGAAGATATCGAAATTTCTAAAAAGGAGGACTGTTTGGGGATTCCAGATATTTTTTATGCGGTATACCAAAATATTATTGCTATTAATCATTATAAAAACGAAGCTTATATTTTTGCCCATTGTTTCGAAGCTGAAAACAACATTGATGAAATCCATCAATTGATACAATCCAAAAACTATACGGTATTCAATTTTTCTAAGGAAGGAGATCCAGCTTCCAATCTTACCGACGAAGAATATATGGCCAATGTGGAATTGGCCAAACAGCATTGTTCACGGGGAGATGTGTTTCAATTGGTGTTATCCAAAAAATTCTCTCAACATTTTAAAGGAGATGAATTTAATGTATACAGGGCGTTACGAAGCATCAATCCTTCTCCTTATTTGTTTTATTTCGATTATGGCAACTTTAAAATCTTTGGAAGTTCGCCAGAGGCGCATTTGGTAGTTAAGGAAGGAAGGACGGAAATTCATCCCATTGCGGGCACTTTTAAGCGTACTGGAAATGATGAAGAAGATGCACAATTGGCAAAGCAATTGGCAAATGATGTAAAGGAAAATAGTGAACATGTCATGTTAGTGGATTTGGCACGTAACGATTTGAGTCGACATGGTCGTGATGTAAAGGTGGACACTTATAGGGAAATTCAGTTTTTCTCACATGTTATCCATTTGGTTAGTAAGGTTATCGGGGAAAAGCATGCGGATACAGAAACCATGCAAATTGTTGCCGATACCTTTCCTGCAGGAACACTTACGGGGGCTCCTAAACATAGGGCCATGCAATTGATCGAGAAATACGAAAAAACAAGTAGGGAGTTTTATGGGGGAGCTATTGGATTTATGGATTTTGAAGGGAATTTTAACCATGCCATTATGATTCGCACCTTTGTAAGCAAGGATCATGTATTGCATTGGCAGGCGGGAGCAGGTTTGGTCTCTAAATCAGTTCCAGAAACCGAACTACAGGAAGTTTATAACAAGTTGGGAGCTTTAAACAAGGCTCTAGAGCTTGCCGAAAATATATAGAATTAACCAATAGAAAAATGAAAAAGATTTTAGTCATCGACAATTACGACAGCTTTACCTATAACCTTGTCCATTATTTGGAAGACTTGGATTGTGAGGTAACGGTAATACGAAATGACCAGTTAAGTTTGGAGGACGTTGCCCCTTTCGATAAAATATTGTTGTCTCCGGGACCGGGAATTCCTGATGAGGCTGGTTTATTAAAGCCAATCATCCAAAAGTATGCGCCTACCAAAAGTATTCTTGGGGTGTGTTTGGGGCAACAGGCCATTGGCGAGGTTTTCGGTGGAAGTTTGATCAATTTAGAAACTGTGTTTCATGGCGTGTCTACTCAAGTGACCATTAGTGTGGATAATGAGCAACTTTTCGATGGATTGGATAAAACCATTGAAGTAGGGCGTTACCATTCTTGGGTGGTAGCTCCAAACTTACCGGATAGTTTGGAAGCAACCTCTTACGATAATAATGGACAGGTGATGTCCTTGCGTCATAAAGTGTACGATGTAAAAGGGGTGCAGTTCCATCCTGAATCTGTTTTAACGCCTCAGGGAAAACAGATGTTGGAAAATTGGATTAAGGAATAGGTTTTAAACGAAAAATCGAGTTCCAACAAAAGATTTAAACACATGAAAGAAATATTAAATAGACTTATCAATCAGGAATACATTTCCAGTGAGGAAGCCAAAGAGGTTTTGGTGAACATTTCCAAAGGGGAATACAACAACAGCCAAATTGCCTCTTTCGTCACCATCTATATGATGCGCGGGATTACGGTGGAAGAACTGAAAGGGTTTAGGGACGCTCTATTGGAACTGTGTATCCATGTGGATTTGGATGGTTATGATGCTATAGATTTATGTGGTACTGGTGGCGACGGCAAGCATACCTTTAATATTTCAACCTTGGCTTCTTTTGTGACTGCTGGAACAGGAGTAAATGTAGCTAAACATGGTAATTATGGAGTGTCTTCGGCGAGTGGCTCTTCCAATGTGTTGGAGCATTTGGGTATTAAATTCAGTAATAAAAGAAATTTTCTAAAACGGAGTTTGGATAAAACGGGTATTTGCATTTTGCATGCACCTTTGTTTCATCCTGCCATGAAAAATGTGGCGCCGATTAGGAAGGAATTAGGAGTGAAGACGTTTTTCAATATGCTAGGTCCTATGGTGAATCCTGCAAAACCTAAATACCAAGCGGTTGGGGTGTTTAATTTGGAATTACTGCGTTTGTACAGTTATTTATACGAAGGTTCCGATAAAACATACAGTATCATTCACGCATTGGATGGTTATGACGAAATTTCCTTAACGGGAACAGCCAAAGTGGTACAAAGGGATGCTGAATTTATGTTGACTCCGGAATCATTTGGGGTTCAAACCTTAACTTCCGACTCTATTCACGGAGGCGGGTCTGTAGAATCTTCAGCAAAAATATTCATGCATATTTTGCAAGGTCAAGGTACCGAAGCTCAAAACAGTGTGGTATGTGCCAATGCTGCTATGGCTATTGCGACGGTAAAGGGCACCGATTTGGAAACAAGCTATGGAATGGCCAAAGAATCTTTGGAAAGTGGCGAAGCCCTAAAGCGTTTTAACCTGTTGTGCGATTTAAGTCGGTAGCTATGGATATTTTACAACGAATTATTAAGGATAAAAGACAAGAAGTACAATTCCGAAAAGGACTCTTTCCTTTTTCTCAATTGGAGCAATCAGTATTGTTTGGTAGGTCTACGGTTTCTATGTGTGAACGGCTGAAAAATAGTACTTCGGGCATTATTGCTGAGTATAAACGACGGTCGCCGTCCAAAGCCGTAATCAATCAAGATGCCAATGTGTTTGATGTGGCCAAAGGCTATGAAAAGGTAGGGGCTTGTGGCATGTCGGTGTTAACGGATGGAAAGTATTTTGGAGGTTCGCTCGACGATTTGCTGTTGGCTAGGGCCAGTTGTGGATTGCCATTGTTGCGGAAGGAATTCATAATAGATGAATACCAAATAGTAGAGGCCAAGGCCTATGGTGCTGATGCCATCTTACTTATTGCAGCAGTTTTGAGTACTGAAGATATCAAGAAATTTTCTGAACTGGCAAAAAGGTTGGGATTGGAGGTACTTCTGGAAGTCCATAACCAAGAAGAACTCGAAAAATCCCTAATGCCTAGTTTGGATCTATTGGGAGTTAACAATCGCAATCTAAAGACTTTCGAAGTGAGCTTGGATACAAGCAAGGAGCTGAGCGCGCAAATTCCTGATGAATTTGTAAAGGTGTCAGAAAGTGGTATAAGCAATGTAGAGGCTATCAAAATATTAAGGGACTTTGGGTTTTCGGGTTTCTTGATTGGTGAAAACTTTATGAAAACAAGTAGTCCAGGGGAAAGTGCAATGGAATTTATTAAACAATTGGAGCAATGAAACTGAAGGTATGTGGAATGAAATATTCGGATAACATCAAGGCGGTAGCTGCTTTGAAACCAGATTATTTGGGGTTCATTTTTTATGAGAAATCTAGTCGGTTTTTTAAGGGAACCATTCCCGAAATTTCAGATACCATAAAAAGGACGGGGGTGTTTGTAAATGCGTCCATTCAAGAGGTCATTAAAAAGGTAACTGATTACGGCTTGAAAGCAGTACAGTTGCATGGTGCGGAATCGGTAACGTTTATAAATGGTTTGAAAAAGGAATTGAACAAGATATCCGATTCATCTGTGGAAATTATTAAAGTTTTCAGTGTAGATAGGAATTTCAATTTTGATACCATCAAACCTTTCGAATCCGTGAGTGACTACTTTTTGTTTGATACCAAAGGAGATCTGCCTGGAGGCAATGGCGAGTTGTTCAATTGGAAAATTTTGGAAAGCTATCCCTCGACGAAACCCTATATTTTGAGTGGTGGTATAGGACCGACAGATGTGCCAGTATTGAAGCGGTTTCTCAAATCTTCGGCAGCAACATATTGCTATGCCATTGATGTAAACAGCAGGTTTGAAATTACGGCAGGACATAAGAATGTGAATGAACTAGAAAACTTTATAAATGAGCTACAACGTTAATAACAAAGGATATTATGGGGAGTTTGGAGGAGCTTTCATTCCCGAAATGCTTTATCCCAATGTAGAGGAATTACGGCAGAATTATGTAAAGGTAATGGCTGAGCCAGAGTTTCAAGCTGAATTTAATCAATTGCTCAAAGACTATGTGGGCAGACCTTCGCCATTATATTTTGCTAAGCGATTGTCCGAAGTGTATAATACCAGAATCTATTTGAAACGGGAAGACCTCAATCATACAGGAGCTCATAAAATCAACAATACCATTGGCCAGATTTTGATGGCCAAACGCTTGGGGAAAACCCGAATTATTGCCGAAACAGGGGCTGGGCAACACGGTGTGGCAACCGCAACAGTATGTGCCTTGATGGGATTGGAGTGCATTGTGTATATGGGGGAAATTGACATTGCAAGGCAAGCACCTAATGTAGCCCGAATGAAAATGTTGGGTGCCACCGTGGTTCCTGCTTTGTCAGGAAGTAAGACGTTAAAGGATGCCACCAATGAAGCCATTAGGGATTGGATCAACAATCCTGTCAATACCCATTACATTATAGGAAGTGTGGTGGGGCCGCACCCCTATCCTGATATGGTGGCAAGGTTCCAATCGGTGATTTCAGAAGAAATTAAGGAACAGTTACTGGCACATGAACAAAACTCAAAACCTAACTATGTGATAGCCTGTGTGGGAGGAGGCAGTAACGCAGCCGGCGCTTACTATCATTTTTTAGAAGATACTTCTGTGAAATTGATTGCTGTGGAGGCCGCAGGTCACGGAATTGATTCGGGAGAAAGTGCGGCGACGTCAGTTTTGGGAAGAGAGGGGATTATCCATGGAAGCAAAACCTTATTGATGCAGACCAAGGATGGCCAGATTACTGAGCCTTATTCTATTTCTGCTGGCTTGGATTATCCTGGAGTTGGGCCAATGCATGCGCATTTGTTTGCTTCTGGGAGGGCTGAGTTTTTGGCAGCTACAGATGGCGAAGCTATGAGGGCTGGAATGAATTTGGCGCAATTGGAAGGGATTATTCCTGCTATTGAGAGTGCGCATGCTTTGGCAGTTTTTGAAAAGAAACAATTCAATCCTAACGATATTGTAGTGCTCTGTTTGTCAGGAAGGGGAGATAAGGATCTCGATACATACATCAATTATTTTAAGCTATAGAAGATATGATGAACCGCATTCAAAGAAAGCTCAAAGAAGATAAAAAGTTACTGTCCATTTATTTTACGGCAGGGTTTCCGAATCTGGACGATACCATTTCCATCATACAGAATTTGGAGCAAAGCGGAGTGGATATGATTGAAATTGGCTTACCATTTAGTGATCCTTTAGCGGATGGCCCGACCATTCAGGCTAGTTCTACGCAAGCTTTAAAAAATAGTATGACCACAGAGGTTTTGTTTCGTCAACTCAAAGACATTCGTAAAACTGTGTCAATTCCATTATTAGTTATGGGCTATTTCAATCCAATCCTGCAATATGGCGTGGAAGCTTTTTGTAAAAAATGTCAGGAGGTGGGAATTGACGGTTTGATCATTCCTGATTTACCTGTAGATGTTTATGTAGAGGACTATCAAAAGATATTTGAAACCTATGGCTTGTTGAACGTATTTTTGATCACGCCTCAAACTTCTGAGGAACGCATAAAATTTATCGATTCTATTTCTAATGGGTTTATTTATATGGTGAGTAGTAGCAGTGTTACGGGGAGCCAAGAGGGATTTGGAGAGGAACAAACCAATTATTTTAAGCGAATTGCCAAAATGCAACTAAGCAATCCTCAAATAGTGGGGTTTGGAATTTCTAACAATCAAACCTTTTCTCAGGCAACAGCATATGCAAAGGGAGCAATTATTGGGAGTGCCTTTATAAAGCATTTAAGGGAAAATGGAGTAGGAACTATAGATGATTTTGTAAAGACTATTTTGGAAAAGAGCTAAGGTGTAATGATTTGGTTAATAGTTTCTAAGCGGGCATAATTCAGCGGCGAAATGTCTGTTTCAACAATAAAAGTAGTATTTTTATAATAGATTGTTGAATTTAAGTCATTTGCAGTTAATGAAACTAAAGTTACCACTATGCATTTTTATGGTCTTTGGGTGTTCCTTGCAATTGCTCGCTCAAGAAACCAACTACAAGTTTGAAAATTACGGAAACCGTTCGGTGCTGCTTTTAGGTAATGTAACGGGAAGTGTAAACGATTTGGGACTTACCTATTACAACCCATCGCGTTTAGCATTGGCTAAAAACACTACTTTTACTATCAACGCCAAGGCCTACGATTACAGTAGGATTCGGCTTAATAACAATGTGGGGCCAGAAGATGCCGCTATACGTAGCAAAAATTTCGACGGAATTCCATCCATGGTGGCGGGAACTTTTAAGTTTAAGGGCGAACAATTTGCTTATTCTTCATTTTCTAAATTTCGAAATAGTATAAATCTTAATTACGATACCCCATTTAAGGAGGCTGATATAGTGGCTGCTGTGGAGGGGGACGAAATGTATTCAACCAGAATTAAACTAAATAATGCTGTAAAGGACGAATGGGTTGGTATTACCTGGGCCAAATCTCTTAACGACCGCCTAAGTATTGGTGTTAGTGGTTTTTTCTCTATTTATAGAAATTCAGGTGGCACTGCTTTAGGTAACACCGTAATGTATGGTGAAAATAGAGTGGCCTATTTTAATGAGGAAATTAGTTACAGCCAGGAGTCTTATGGGCTGTTTTGGAAAATTGGAGCCAGCTATCGAGGTAAAGGGGTGGACTTTGGTATGACCATGACTTTGCCGTATTGGGAACTTCTAAGCAATAGTCGATATGGTTACAACAAGGTTATTTCTGGAGTAGGGTCTGGAAGTGATCAGTCTGTTATTGCTGGATTTAAGGATTTGGATGCCACACGTAAACAGCCATTTGGAATAGCTGTTGGAGCAGGAGTTCCTTTAGGGAAAAGCATGTTGCATCTCAATGTGGAATGGTTTAATGGTTTAAAGAATTATTCGCGTTTTGCGGTGCCAGAATTTGATATTAGTGATACGGAAACGCTGTCCCCAGAATTTTACCAAGATTTAAAATCGGTAGTTAATTTTGGGGCTGGAGCCGAAATTTACATTAGGCACAATTTAAATGCCTATGCCAGTTTCTCAACTGACTTTTCAGCAGAGAGGGAAAGTGCCAATTTTTTTGACCTTTCTAGTTCTAATGGAAGTTTGATTAACATGGGGGATGATTTTCTACATATGGCAGCAGGTTTTGATTATTCTTTGAAATGGGGGCGTATTATATTGGGGTGCACCTATGCCAATGGATCTTCGGAGTATACCACTTCTTTAAATTTATTGGGAACATTTCTGGGGGCCACCAACGAAACTTCAAAACTGGATTATACAAGATGGCGTTTTGTAGTTGGTATTGAAGTGCCATTTTTTGATAATATCATTCCTATTAAAAAGGATGAAGAAAAAGACGATGAACCTTAACAAGTTTAAGGTTATTTATGTTTAGCTCCTTGTTTTGTTGTTTACCTTCAATGAGAATTTTCAAAATGAAATATGTATTGATGTTAATAGTGCTTTGTGTATCCATTTGGGGCTGTAATTCTTCAAAAAGTTCTATCGAGGTGGCTCATTCTCTTAAGGAAACTCTTTGGACTTATATGGATTCAGAGTGGTCTTACCAGGTACGCTTTAAGGAGGGAGGTGTATTGGAAACAACACATCCCAATGATAATTCCAAAGACAATGATACGTGGGAGCAAATAGGGGATGAGGTTATTTTAGAATTTAATGATGGCTTCTCAAAATACTTAGGCAAAATGATTTCACCCAATGTTATTGAGGGGACGGCCAAGAGTAAATATGCCTCATGGAAATGGCGAATGGAGCGTATCCAATAGTATTTCAATCTAAATAGTCCATGACCAATCTGTATTCGTTAGGAAAGTTTAATAATTGGGATGCCTCAATTTCTGGCGCCATGGAAGCATTGGTGGAGTAGTGTCCGTTTTTGTGTGTTAAAAGCCTGTATCCCTTGCTGTAAACATAAAGCGCTTTCCATTCACCTTTTTGTTTTTGATCGTTTTCAAACGAAGTTAAGGGAATATAGATTGGAGGGCGAGTAACGGAAATTTTGGAGAGTATGTCCCCTGATTTATTGGTGATAAATAGCGTGCAGCCCCCAGTACCACAAATCATGGGGTCCATAATATAGAGCAGGTATTCAAACTCCGAAGGGTCACGATCCAAATCAACCATGGCTTCCATAAATTTAAGTTTCTCAAGCTCTTCATTGGAATAACCAAGGTTTTGCGAGGCCATTACTTTTTTCATTCGGCTCCTATCGGTTGTATTTAAAAAGTGGTTTAGATACCCTTGATTATATGTTTTGAATAAGGACTCATAAGCATCACAATGTATTCTTGGCAAAGTGGCATCTTGGCCATCCGTGGTTTTATAGCCCAATAAAATAGTATTGTTGGCTAGGGGATAGGTTCTTTGCTCTTCGTATACTTCACCTTCTGCCCAATATATGGCAGTAACTTCGAAGGCTTGAGTGGTTTCATTCCATATGCCTTTTAAATGCCCTTTGGCTTCATCCTTCCCGAAGTATGAAATATAAAAAGATCCCGTAACGTTTCCGCTACTGTTCTTTTCCAGTTTAATGAATTCGTAATTATATTCATTTGGGTGGTTTATTGCGGCTGTCTTTTGGGCAAAGCAAAATACATGTTGATCGAAATCTTGAGATATATCTGTAGACTTTGGCTGGGCTTGGGAAAAACCACTTTGGTCAATTGCTGGAGACGTTTTTTCAACTGCCAAAGAAGTTTGGTTGTCGTGTTGAGATTGCTTACAACTGAAAGAGAAACATAATAGAATTATAATCCAATTAAGGGAGTTGCGGTGAGATTTAAATTGTTTCATAATCCATTGGTGTTGCTTGGTTGATACGGAAATAAGGCTAGAAAATAGTTGTCTTAAAGTAAATTACGCCTTAGTGAATATAAGCAAATTACATGGATTTTAATGAAAACGTTAAATCAAAAAATGGAATTTATTATGATCTAGGTTTGGCAATGCCTCTATCGTACATTACGATACTTCCAGCCACGGAAACATTCACACTTAACTGGGAATTAAACTTTACCAAGAAATGGGCCTTTTCAATGGCTTTTTTGGAAAGTCCGTGGTCTTCGGCACCCAAAAGGTAAACGCAACGTCTGGGGTGATGGAAAGTTTCCAAAGGAACGGCATCTTCGGTTAGTTCTACACCAACCAAACGAGCACCTTTGGGCATATTATTGAAAAAATCCTCAAAAGTATCATAATGAAAATAAGGCATGGCCTTCACGGCATTGTGGGTGTCACAAGCTTGTTTAGCGTAGCGGTTGCCAATGGTAAAGATAAAACTAGCACCCATGTTTTGTGCCGAACGCCACAGCATGCCCAGGTTTTCTGGAGTTTTTCCATTTTGAATCCCAATGCCAAAAAACTCATTTGTAAAGTTATCGTTCATAGGCTGCAAAAATAGGAAAAGCCCAAGCTTTTAAAAAGTACAATTAAACCTTAGTGGCCAAAATAATCTTATAATCGCCTTCAAAAATATTGTTTGGGTAGCGGGCTTTCAATAATTCTGCAATACGTGGTGAAGCAAGGTTGTCCAAAACAATTTTCACATCCACACCGTCATCAGGAATTACCAATACTATGTCCAACCGACTATTGTCATTGGCAGGTTCTAAGTTTTGCAGCACATGGCGAATACCCACCCTTAAGAAATTGAGATTTTGGCGGATAAGTAGTTCTTCGGCAGCATCTTTTCTTTTGCCGCCAAGACGAAGCAGTTCAAATTTTACGTCCATAGTAAGTAGGTTAAATGGTAAGGTGAATTTCAATAATAATTATGGAATTTACAACACAATTTATGCGTCCTGTTACTATTTTATTGTAATGCTTGTTTTATAGAAAAAAAATACCCTCTGTAGATTCAGAGGGTAAGATTTTAAATGTGTTTTAGTGTAAGTTCAAAAACAACTTATTCCTTTTTAGAGGTTGCTTTAAAGGTGTAAGTAATACCAATATTGATTCCAAAGGATGAATACGGCACCTTTTGTGCTAGTTTTCTAGACGGATCGGTATTGTCGTTTGGCAATTCATCCACATAGGTAGTTTTTTTAGAATATCCAGCAGGCAAATTGTCCAAATTGTAGTATCCTTCAACGGCCACAGTACCATCAGGCAATACAATGTTGGTGTTGAATTCGGCAAGTTCAGAGTCTTTACGCTTTAAGCTGATACCGTAATATTCCGCTTCAGCAAACAAACTAATGTTGGGACTTACCTCAAATTTATAGCCTAAAGCTCCAACAAAACCTAGCGGGAACTTCCCATGAAAATCTTCAACGTAGTTCGTTTCAGAATAAGAACCTTCTGGAAGGTTTAAAGCAGTTGCTTCTGCTGCAGAGAACACTGATTTTTGATGTACAACCGCTTCAGTTTTTCCGCCAACTTTAATTAAAGCTCCAAAGCGTCCGTAAATATTATTGCTAAATCTATAAACCATGGATAAAGAGGCACCATAAGCACGGGCTCTAGCAATGGCGTCTAACTCCAGGTTTGGTAAGTTTACTTTGGAAACTGTTTGGTCTGCCCCGTGAAGGTACCCAAACCCTAAATCGGCTCCAAAGTGTTCGTTGAAGAAATAGGTTCCTCGCAATTGGAAATTCACACCTTCTCCGTAGCTTCCGTAAGAGTTCTCGGTAGAAGAGGTGTTTACTTTTTCTCCTAATTTCATTTCTGCACTACCTATTGCATACCCTCCGCTAGCTGAAATTTGCAATTGTGCAAAAGACATACCGCTCAATAATAGGCCCACTACTGTAAATAGTTTTGTTTTCATATCTATGTGGTAAAATTTTTTGCAAAGATACCACCATTAAATAGCCAGAGCAACAAACTAGAGGTCTAAGTTTCGGTTTTTATAGGCTTTTAGAAAGAATCTATTATAGGTGATAAAGAACAGGCTTATCAAAAATTTGTGATTGATAAACGGATTGTTTGGCCAAACATCTGTAAGCGCAATAATTAGCACCACCAAGGATACAAGAGAAACAAGGGCTCCTAAGGTCCATAAAAGTTTGTTCATTGGTTGTGAATTCATGACTAAAAAAAACAAACCCCCTGTAAAAACAGGGGGTCTGGGATGTTTTGGTGGAGTCGGAGAGAATCGAACTCTCGTCCAAACAAGTAACTAAAGAGCTTTCTACACGCTTAGTCTTTTCTTGTGTTTTCGATTGCAACCTGGCTAAAGACAGCCTAGCGACAACTTATCTTTTTTAGTTTCAAAAGCAGGTCAAAGCGCCCTACCTTCTATTTTGACATTTACGATGCCTCAAAATGGAACGCCGTCAATCAAGGCTTTCCGGAGACATTTAGCTTGTACACCTTGTGTACCTAGGCAAATCTTACTATAATTCAGATTAAGCAGCTAAAGCGTAGTTATTCTCGCCGTTTAAAAGTTTGACCTAGCCTTTTACGTGTTTCAAAGTCATTACACGACGTGCTTACCGTTTAATTAATCTCGCTGTCAAAACCAGTCGACCCCAAGGTAATCATTTCACTTCTAGAGTTGGTCGAGAAGTGGGCGTTCCCCTTACGGGGCAGGCTTTCGCAACTCGCTTTTTTGGAAGCTTTGCCCAAAAAGAGCTCATACAAATTGCTCAATCCTTAACGCGAATGCAAAGTTATTAAAAAGTTTGTATAACCATACTATTCCGCTTATTTTCGTGCAATCATTATACCAAAGCGGTATGTGTCGGTTACCTTAAATGCTTCATTGTTATGAAATTTGCCATCATCAAGGAGCGTAAATCACCACCGGATAGACGTGTGGTTTTTTCGCCCGAAACCCTAAAAAAAGCGAGTCAGTTCTTCCCTCAGGCCACTTTTAAAGTGGAAGCTTCCAATATTAGGGTGTTTCCAGATGAGGCATATCGCAGTCAAGGGTTTGAAGTGGTAGACGATGTTAGCGATTGTGATGTATTGATTGGCGTAAAGGAAGTTCCTGTAGATTACTTGATACCAAATAAATCCTATTTCTTCTTTTCGCATACCATTAAAAAGCAACCTTACAACAGGGATTTGCTGCGTTCCATTTTGGAAAAAAACATCACGCTTTATGACCACGAAACCATTGTTAGGGAAAATGGCGCACGACTCATAGGTTTTGGACGTTACGCAGGTATTGTTGGGGCTTATAATGGATTTAGGGCTTGGGGCCTAAAACATGATGCTTGGAATTTACCTAAAGCCGAGACCTTGGCAGACCAACAGGCTTTGATAGCAAAGCTTAATACCATTGCCTTACCGCCAATAAAAATCCTGCTTACAGGAAGTGGTAAGGTGGCAGGAGGTGCCAAGGAAATGTTGGATGCCATGAACATTAAACAGGTTGAGGTAGCGGCCTATTTGGAGCAAACTTTTGACGAACCTGTGTATTGTGTTATTGATGTATTGGATTACAACAAACGCAAGGATGGAAAGGTCATTGATAATTTGGATTTCTTCAACCACCCTGAAGCTTATGAATCCAATTTTATGCGCTTTGCCAAAGTCACCGATTTCTTTATTGCCGGGCATTTTTATGGGGATGGTGCACCTTATTTGTTTACTCGGGAGGATGCCAAATCCAAAGACTTCAATATTTCAGTAATTGCAGATATTAGTTGTGATATCGATGGACCAGTGGCAACTACTATTAGGCCATCTACCATTGCAGAACCAATTTATGGCTACGACCCACAAACCGAAACGGAAATCGATTATAAAGAGCCTAAAGCAATCGTTGTCATGGCAGTAGATAATTTGCCTTGCGAATTGCCTAAAGATGCCAGCGAAGGTTTTGGAAGTTTGTTTTTGGAGTATGTGTTGCCTGCATTTTTTAATGCCGATAAAGATGGTATCTTGCAGCGGGCAAAGGTGACCGAGAATGGTAAGTTAACCGAGAGGTTTACTTATTTGCAGGATTATGTGGATGGAATTTAGCTTTAATTAATGACGTTGTGTTATGATTTAAGCTTGATTTTGAACGTGACATATCTATCTAGGATATAGCTACTCCAGATTAAAATAGGGGGCATTATAGGATACAGAAAACGATGATAGGATGATAACAAACTTATGCCTCCTAAATATATAAGAGAAAAACTAGAAATTAGTATAATTGGTAATTCTATTTCTTTAAATGTTAAAAAGCTCAATACGAACGTAATTATTAGGCATATTACCAAAAGAGTATCAGGTACCACATAAAAAAGCATTCTATTTGAGGTTGTTTGTAAGTCATGTGGATAACCAAAGAAAATACGACCTAAATTTGAAATCCAATTTTTGAAATATTTTAATTTGTGATTAATGATATTTTCTATGGCTTTCTTTTTTAGAGCTTCATCTTTTGCTACGGGAGTCAAGTCCTTTAGTGAATTTATAAATTCGATATGGTTATTTTTTATGTTCGGTTTTTCTTCTATGGTATTAAAGAAGTGCCAGTCCCCAGATTCTTTTTCATAAGGTGTACTCATCCAATAAAGACTCATCCCTCCTGAATTTCCAAAGTAAAAGAACTTATCAGTAACATTATATGTGTAGGTTAAATAAGGAACAATTGTAAGAAAGCCCAATAAAAATATAACTAAAGATTGTTTCAGAGCTTTTGTGTGAAATCTTGGTTTTACTAACAACAGAACCGCCAATGCCATAAACGTAGTTACAATTACATAAGCAAAAATAACCTTTGTTAGTGTTAAATATCCTAGAGCGATGGAAGCGAAAAATAGGTTTTTTAGTTTGTCTTGTTTTATATATTTGATTGATTGATATGTGAAAAATGCTACTAGAAAGAAAGAAATGGCTTCGGTTAAAATTCTAGGAAGGCTTTCTAATAAAAGAGGATAATAGAGACCTAATATTAAACTAATAAGGAAAGCCCTATTTTTTTTGATAAAAAATAGAAGGGACTTATCAAGGTAGATGATGCCAAGATAGATGAATAATGCATTGAAAAGTTTTGGAATTAAAAGAGGGATTTTGAGATATAAGAATGGAGTCAAAAAGATTGGATAGCCAGGCCCATTCCATAAAAACATATATTCGTTTTGTTGGGAACCTATATAAAACCCATTAAGGAGATTATTGGCATATTCCAAATATCTTCCCTCATCTCCAACAAGTACATTTTGTTGTTTTACGTAACAAATAATGATATACAAGAAAAGTAGAGGTGAAAACTTGAAATAACTATTTGATATAAGTGTGTTTATCATTTAAAAATGTTGTACTTAAAGATACACCACAGGGCTCTAAATCCGTCTTTCCAATTGATTTTTTTTCCTTCTGCATATGTTCTACCATAGTATGATATGCCAATTTCGTAGATTCTAATATTCGGAATTCTTGCTATTTTAGCGGTAACTTCAGGTTCAAAACCAAATCTAGTTTCTTTAAGGTCTATTGTTTTTAAGATATCTGCTTTAAATAATTTATAACAGGTTTCCATATCTGTTAAATTTAAATTAGTGAAAGCGTTAGATAGAAAAGTAAGAAATTTATTTCCAATGGAATGCCAAAAAAATAAAACTCTATGAGGATTTCCACCCATAAACCTTGACCCATAAACAACATCTGCATACCCGGAAATTATGGGTTTTAGTAAATTGTTGAATTCATTTGGGTCATATTCCAAATCTGCATCTTGAATGACGATATAATCTCCATTGGCATTTGAAATACCTGTGCGAATAGCTGCTCCCTTTCCTTTATTTTTTTGATGTTTTAAATAAGTTATGGGTAATTCTTTGTTGGATTTTATGTAATGAGTAACAACATCTTCAGTATTGTCATTGGAACAATCATCAATTATGATTACCGATTTGGAAATGTTATTGTCCAATGTTACATGTTTTATTTTGTCCAATAGAGTGTGGATGGTTGCTTCTTCATTATAAACGGGGATAATAATGGATAATATTTTTTTCATGGGGTAGTATAGTAGAGGTGTTGCTAAAGTAAGCTTGTAAAAGTAGTTAAATTGGAATTAGATTAAAAAGTCAATTTTCTGTTTTTTTGTTCAATGAAAATAATGGAATTTTTAGGATTTAGGTTTAAAAGTAATTTTGAATAGGTTACCGAGTTCAAATTGAAAATTTTAAAAAACTTTAAGTGTTTCTATAGGATGTTTTGGTAAATTAGGTAGTTTTGAGGCTCTTTATTTTTTGAATTGAACTATAAGTTATGGCTAAAACGGTATTGATAACAGGCGGGGCTTCAGGATTGGGATATGAATTGGCATTGCTGTTTGCAAAGGATACATATAATTTGGTGTTGGTAGATATCAATGCAGATAATTTAAAACAAGCAAAAGAGACTTTGGAAAAGAAGTACAATGCCAATGTCCGCGTGATGCTGAAGGATTTGAGCCAAGTCAATATCTCTGAAGAAATTGTTGCTGAACTGGGAGATACTGCAATAGATGTGCTGGTAAACAATGCCGGTTTTGGATTGTTCGGCACTTTTGCCACGACCGATTGGGACCGTGAAGCCAAAATGTTGAACCTTCATGTGGTTACCACCACGCATTTAACCAAACTTATACTAAAAGGTATGGTGGCTCGAGGATCAGGGAAGATTTTAAACCTATCTTCTTTAGCAGGTTTTCAACCAGGGCCTTTAATGTCATTATATTATGCTACTAAAGGTTATATTTTATCTTTTTCAGAGGCCATTGCCAATGAACTCAAAGGCACAGGGGTGACGGTTACGGCACTTTGTCCTGGTCCCACAAAAACGTCCTTTCAACAAGTAGTTTCGGAAGGAACTTCCGAAAATAAAATCACCTTTAATATGGCAACGGCTAAGGACGTTGCTGCCTATGGTTATAAAGCGATGAATAAAGGGAAATCTGTGGCCATTCCTGGTGGATTCAATAAGTTTTTGGCAACACTTCCACGTATCATGCCTAGAAAATTAGCCACCTCTATTGTTAGAAATATCCAAGAGAAAAACAGAGCCGATTAATTGGCATTTCGGATGCTTTTGAAAAGCCAATAACCTATTCCTAAAAAGATACCGAAGCTAATGGTAAAGGTCCATGCGCTGAGGTGTTGATTTGGTTGTATAAGAATACTCCAAATATCATTGAAAATGGTAAGGGGATGTTGTAAGACTTCCCAAGAATTGAAACGTAAATAGCGACCTAAGTACATTCCGAAACTTATGACAAAGAATAGTGGCAACATTAGGATGGAAATGGTCTTGCTTTGCCAATAACGTTTCATAATCAATTCTATATCCAATAAGGAAAGGAAAAACAGGAGTACTCCCGTTAACGCAAAAGAGCTTACTACCAATACATCCAACCACAAAATGTCATGACTGCTATTCTTGAGGTGAAACAAATCCGTGATGATATATGGGGCATTGGGGACGAAGAGTAACCAAATGCCAAATCCTATAAGTGTGCCAAATTTTTTGAGTTGATTCAGACTCCTCATATAGGTGGAAATCGCAAAGGGCACTATCGCTAAAAATAGATTCCAGACCAAAAACAGAAAGTAAAAGGAGTAGGTGAGTTTCATCCGGACCATGAGGAGGATTATGCTCAAAGTGGCTGCCACTATGGGCAGCACCATAATCTTGAATCGGGAAAACAGCAAGTATTTAATATTATTCATTGGTGAGCAATTTAAATTCAACAATTATTACGGTAATAATGCCTAGGGAATAGGCCATGAGATCGGTATAATTAAAAGTGTTGCCAAGGATTAATTTGGCGAATGTACTGTGTTCCAAGTTTAGCAATTTCAACAAGTGGAAGGCTTGCAATATTTCAATGATATAGGAAACTGCTAATACCAATATGGCTGTTGGAAAGATGGCTAGCTTTGTAAAACTTCTAACTAAACAGTACAGGAGGATCACCACCAAAAAATCTCCAAAGGTATGGCGGATGAAGCCAGTGCTGAGGTAGGTGGCGATGAGGGTTTCAATAGCTAAAAGGGTAATGAAACCAATAAAATATTTGAGGTTGAAATTTAAAATCATGAGTTATCCTTTAGGTGGGAAAATAGTATATGCTGTAAAATAGGTGCATAGCATACCAAAAGGTATGTTTAAAAGTACAAGTCCGCAAGTGTTAATGAGTTTGCGACGTTCTTTTAAATGAACAAATGCCAACCCTACCAAATGAATAATTACAAAACTGTTGATTGCTAAGGTTGCCACCATGAATAGTATGGACAGTTTTAATAATAGAATACTAGCAAGGTTAGTTAAATTAAAAAGACCAAATAAAATAGAACAAATTATAAGATTTACCAAGGTGTAATATTTTGCCGTTGAAATGGTTTGCTGTATCATAGTTTTTTTAGATTTTAACTCCTATTCTGAAATTCAGAATAGGAGTGTTTTAGTTGCTGGACTATCCGTTATTCCAATCAATTTTTCTGGATACAAACATGACGGTTGCCAAAATGATGAACAGTCCAATACTGCCAACCAAAAGTGCATAGTTTTCCAATTGAATAATGACGTAGATGAAGGTGTAAAGCGCAGTAAGGCTCAATCCAATAAAAATTGGGAACTTAAAGGTTTTGAGTATGGATTTGGAGTACAGTGTTATAAGTGTTACCACCGAAATACCTGCTACCAAATAAGCTTTTAGGAAATTACTGTGTTCCGAAATGGAAACGAGCAAAGTGTAAAACATGGTGAGTGCCAAACCAATCATTAAATATTGAAATGGGTGGATATGGATGTTACTCATGGTTTGTATGAGGAAGAAAATGAGGAAGGTTAACCCGATGACAAGGAAGCCATATTTGGCAGAGCGCTCACTTTTTTGGTATTCGTCTACCATGACGATAAACTTGGTGCCGAAGGCAAACTCCTGTAAATCTGGTATGTTTTTTAAGTATTGCTGAGAAAAGGCCCTGTTAATATGCAGGATTTTCCAATCGGCTTCAAAACCTTCGTCAGTAATTGTTTTTGTTTCGTCGTTGGGAAGAAAATTGCCAATAAAACTTGGGTTCGCCCAATTGGAAGTCATATGCATGGTGGTTGTTTTTCCTATAGGAATGAGCTGAATGTTCTGGCTTCCGTTAAAGGTCATGTGGAAACTGAAATTGGTGTTGGCAGATTTTGGGACATCCGTTTCTTTTAAAAATCCAGATTCCAATTCATCCAGTTGCGTGTTATTTCTAGAATTGGATTTAAAGTTGGTTTCGAAAGAATAGGTGCTGTCCTTCAATTTTAAGGACATTTCATTCTTTATGCCTTTTAGATTGGACGTTTTAATAAGAATTGTGGCTTTGTTCCACAAGATATCCTCATCCTTGATGTCTTTTATTTTAAGGTTGGGGATTGGAAAATTCCCGTTGAAATCCATGTTAGCGGTGTAAACTGCCGATTCATAATTGTTTCGTTTCAAAGATTTTGAATCGACATCTACATCAGACGATAGCGATTCAGGAAAGATATAAGCATATTTTATTTCTGAAGTCGTTTCGGTAAAATAGGTTTTTGTTTGTTCGTTGAAGGTTTTTGTTTCCGAATAGGTTTTGTAGGGGAGTTTTAAAATAGGGCCGTAAATCATCACGTGGTTTCCCCATTTGTCATTGATTTCGTTGACCACATCCTGTTGTCGCATGGAACGTTCAAAAATGAGGCTTTCAATAAATGAAAGGGGAATCAATAAAATCAATACCAAGAAGCCTACCATGAGCATTCGTGCTGTAATGGAGGTTTTTAGCCAGTTGCCAAATTTGTTCGGTTGAGGTTTTTGTAGTTGTTCCATGGTTAAGTATTTAAAGTACTTTGAAATTCAAAGTAAGTTGATAAAAAAATATGTTATTGTTTATTGATCAATTTTTCAAGGGCTTCGATGTGCTTTTGAAATTCGGCTCTGCCAAGTTTTGTCACCGAATAGCGGGTATTGGGTTTTCTTCCTATAAATTGCTTTTCCACTTTTATATATTCTGACTTTTCCAGGGCCTTAGTATGGCTGGCAAGATTCCCGTCCGTAGCACCGAGAAGTTCTTTTAAGGTATTGAAATCGGCGTATTCGTTGACCATTAAAATGGACATAATGCCCAGCCTAATTCTATGGTCAAAGACTTTATTTATGTTGTTGATAATGCTCAAAACCTATGCTCTGTCATATTTAAAATGCATCCAAGTACCATAAATGATGTGCATAAGGCCAAAGCCAATGACCCACAACCAAAAACCATAACCAGGATATAGGGCGCAAATTAAGCCTAAAATTAGTTCGGCGAAACCTAAATAGCGAATATCTCCTATACTATATTTAGAAGCATTGATTAATGCC
Source organism: Mangrovimonas sp. YM274 (assembly GCF_030908385.1). Taxonomy (NCBI): domain Bacteria; kingdom Pseudomonadati; phylum Bacteroidota; class Flavobacteriia; order Flavobacteriales; family Flavobacteriaceae; genus Mangrovimonas; species Mangrovimonas sp. YM274. Next base: position 2,986,446 of record NZ_CP133091.1, on the reverse strand, counting down.
AGTCCATAAAAAATAAGCATTAGAGCACCAGTTTGACCATATTTTTGTTGACCCAAAATTATCAAGATGTAGATACCGCCTACAACTAGAGGAATCAAAAAATTTATGACCAATCTTTTGGAAGCGCCATCCCATATTTTTTCACCAGCTTTTTTAGCCTTTCTGGTGGTTAGGATCACGCCTGTAACTGCGCTTAAAAAGGCAATCAAAAACAGATCTAACATCACCAATTTAAAAATCATCCCATCTAATATTAGATATTCCCTATCGGAATTGGCAACGAGCCAATAGGCAACACTGGCTCCAATTAGGGCGTAAATACCAGCGAGAATTCCGGAGAGGCCACTTAATGAAATAAATCGCGAGGATTTGTTCATTAGGTTTTTAATTTCGGTAATGTCTTTTAGATAATCTTTTGATTCCATATAAAAGTACTTTGAAAAACAAAGTAAGTAAATTTATTTTAATTTTGAACTATGTTTTTTTGAAAAAAAATCTAGGGGTTTAAGAACTGAAAGATTATCGTAAAGGATCTAAGTAGAGATCAATGATCAAAAGCTTATAAAGCTTTACTCACCAAATAGTTTTGGAACACGATGCCTTTAAAAGGTTTCTTCTGTTTTTTGATGACATCAAAATAATGGTTTTCAAAAAAGGGGAGTGCTGTTTTGCTTACATCAGAGCGCATCTCTTCAAAGCCTTCTCCAATGGCATAAGACTCCATAACTCTTAAAAGTTTAGAGGCAATACCTTGGCGCTGGTAATCCTTGTGAACAAAAAGGCCGTCCAGATAATTGCCATTTTTAAGGTAGGCAAAGCCTGTGATGGTATCATCAAGTTCGGCTACAATAAAATAAAGAGAATCAATCCGTTCTTCCCATTTTTCAATATCATTGGCACCAGAAGCCCAAATTTCTATCTGTTTTTCAGAATAGTCCTTCCTGTTAATATTCTGAATGGTGTCTCTGAATAGAGCTGTAATAAATGGGATGTCCTCTTTGGTTGCTTCTCTTATTTGAATCATGACCTTTTGTTTGGATTTGGAACCACAAAATTATAACAATTCTAGCAAATGAATAAAGTAGAGATGGGAGGTTCAGAAGTTACACTCTGAAAATCCCACCAATGGCTATAATGTTCTGTAAAAAGAAGAAATGTTGAGAGGCACTTTCCTTTACATTGCTGGTGGTTCTAATATCGGGCATATTAATGTAGCCGCCTTTTACGTCTGTTTGAATAAAAAAGTATTTAAAAAACGTAAAGTTAATACCTGCATTTACAGAGAGCCCATAACCTGACACATGAAATTCATCATAGCGGTCTTTATTGAGTAAAGTAGTATTGGTTTTAGGGAAAAGTAGACCGCCTCCAATACCTTCCATCAAGTTGATTTGGAATTTATCGGTATTTGGAAGGTGAAAAATAGATGAAATATCATCAGATCTACCAACTTCCACATATACATAATTCAATCCGTTGGTATGTTCAAATTTTAAAAAATCGGCAGAAACCAAAAACTCTTCATTATCATAAACGCCATTGTATTGAGAACCTTCTTCGGAAGTAGGTAAATCGATATATCCATTAACTGTTCTAGTTCTGTCACGATCCATTACATATTTCATATGGTCCACCCCAATGGCTACATAGTAATGGTCGGAAACAAAATACCCTAATTTGGCATTTGTTTGCGGAATGGTAATTCGGGTAGGGTTGATATAATCAATATGCCAACCTTTTGGCTTATCATGTGCCGTAGCATCTTTGATAGTGAAATCATAGTTTTCACCTTTGAAGCGGATGTCCGATTTCGAATAGACTTCTCTGTTGCCACCCCAACTAAAAAAGAGCTTCCCTTTATGGGAAGCTGTGTATTTAATAGTGTCTGTAGTTTGTGATTGCGCTGCTGTAGAGCACAAAGCAACAAGTACCCCCAATAATGAAGGAATTGTAAGTATTCTCATTAATTGAGGCTATTATAGTGAGTTTATAGTTTTTCTGATTGCTACAAGGTTTGTAAGAAGGTTTTCCAGATTGTCCAAATGCAACATATTGGCGCCGTCGCTTTTAGCATTAGCCGGGTCAAAATGGGTTTCAATAAATAATCCATCAACGTTATTTACAACTCCAGCGCGGGCAATGGTTTCAATCATATCGGGTCTTCCACCTGTTACACCTGCTGTTTGGTTAGGCTGTTGGAGGGAATGAGTCACGTCCAATACTACAGGGGCATACTGCTTCATGGTAGGGATGCCTCTAAAATCTACAATCATGTCTTGGTAACCAAACATGGTACCTCGGTCGGTTATCCAAGCTTTGTCACTTCCCGAATCCTTAACTTTTTGCACCGCATGTTTCATAGCTTCAGGACTCATAAACTGTCCTTTTTTAAGGTTAACTACCTTACCGGTTTCAGCAGCAGCTACAACCAAATCCGTTTGTCTTACCAAAAAGGCAGGGATTTGAAGTACGTCTACATATTCAGCAGCCTTGGCTGCATCTGAAATCTCGTGAATGTCGGTTACCGTTGGGATGTCAAATTCTTTGGAAACTTTTTGTAAAATCTTAAGCGCTTTTTCATCTCCAATACCCGTGAAACTATCAATTCTACTTCTGTTGGCTTTTTTAAAGCTCCCTTTGAATACGTAAGGAATTTCCAGTTTATTGGTTATGTCAACTACTTTTTCGGCAATGCGCATTGCCATATCTTCGCCTTCAATGGCACAGGGGCCAGCCAACAAAAAGAAATTGTTTGAACTGGTGTGTTTTATCTTAGGGACATCGCTGAGTTTCATCTGCTTGATTTTCTAAATTAAGCCGCAAAGATACATATTTAAAAGCTTTTTTTAATACTGTTTCGGATCATCCAAAGGGACATGACAAAATTTGCGAAAACGAAAAGTCCGCTGTAAAGGATAAAGCGTTTTACAAAGGCCGAAAACTGAATGATATTAAGTAAATCTGATAGATAGGCCCAAATCATATAAGACGACAGGCAGACAAAAGTAATTCCCAATGAAAAGTTGAGTTGTTTGCTAGGTTTTATAAGTTGCCAAAGAAATGGCAAGGCAAATATTAAAACAGGATAAGCTTCAATACCTAGATGTTTATTGATATCGGTAAACCAAAATGCAATTACCGATAGAAAATAGAGGTAGGGGATAAATTTCGAATATTTTTGAATGAGGTTCATTGTTAACGTAAAGTTCAATTAAAAATTGAAATATTAATTTGTGATAAGTAGGTGAAGTGATTTATGGTAGGTCATTCTTCTCATAAATATACGTATTGAACCCCTGTTTTTGGATTTTTATAACATAGAATTAACTAAATTAATAAATCTTTAATATTACACGGGAAGTTTTAAGGTGTTTACATTCAGTTGGTTGCTTGATTGACTTGAAACGGATTAGAATGCTTTAAAAAATTAAATGATGGGGAGTTAATAATTAACGATAATTCCTTTTTCCAAAGGAATTTAATGTACCTTTGCACGCTTAAAATAAGGCGTCATTATGGCTAATATTAAAAACATAGCAATTATTGCTCACGTAGACCACGGTAAAACAACCTTGGTTGATAAGATCATGTACCACTGTCAGCTGTTTCGTGAAAACGAAAATACAGGAGATCTTATTTTGGATAATAACGATTTGGAACGTGAAAGGGGAATTACCATTACTTCCAAGAACGTGTCCGTAACTTACAAAGACACTAAAATCAATATTATTGATACTCCTGGTCACGCCGATTTTGGAGGAGAAGTAGAGCGTGTACTTAATATGGCAGACGGTGTGTTGCTATTGGTGGATGCCTTTGAAGGGCCGATGCCCCAAACAAGATTCGTATTACAAAAAGCTATCGACCTAGGTTTGAAACCTTGTGTGGTAGTCAATAAAGTAGACAAAGAAAACTGTACTCCAGAGGAAGTTCATGAGAAGGTATTTGACCTGATGTTTGAACTTGGTGCTGAAGAGTGGCAGTTGGATTTCCCTACAGTTTATGGTTCGGCGAAAAACAATTGGATGAGCGAGGACTGGAAAAACCAGACTGAAAACATCGAACCATTGTTGGATATGGTTATCGAGCATATTCCTGAGCCAAAATTTGATGAAGGAACTACCCAAATGTTGATTACTTCATTAGATTTCTCAAGCTTTACAGGACGTATTGCTATTGGACGTTTAACTCGTGGTGAATTGAAAGCAGGACAGAACATTTCGTTGGTAAAGCGTGATGGAACTGTGGTTAAAAATAAAATTAAAGAACTTCATGTATTTGAAGGTCTTGGACGTGTAAAAGTAGATCACGTGCAAACTGGTGATATCTGTGCTATTGTTGGATTAGAAGGTTTTGAGATTGGTGATACTGTTGCCGATTTTGAAGATCCTGAAGCTTTAAAAACCATCGCAATTGATGAGCCAACAATGAGTATGTTGTTTACCATCAACGATTCTCCTTTCTTCGGAAAAGACGGAAAGTTTGTAACATCTCGTCACATTAAAGAGCGTTTGACAAAAGAGTTGGAGAAAAACTTAGCCTTACGTGTTCAGGAAACGGATAGTGCCGATAAGTTTTTGGTATTTGGTCGTGGGGTACTTCACTTATCTGTATTAATTGAAACCATGCGTCGCGAAGGGTATGAGCTTCAAATTGGACAGCCACAGGTAATCATCAAGGAAATTGATGGTGTGAAATGTGAGCCAGTTGAGGAGATGACTATCGATTTGCCAGAAAACGTTTCTGGTAAGGCAGTTGAATTGGTGACCATGCGTAAGGGAGAAATGTTGAGTATGGAAGCTAAAGGAGACCGTATGGTGATTGAATTTATGGTGCCATCTCGTGGAATTATAGGTTTGCGTAATCAATTGTTGACAGCTACAGCAGGTGAGGCTATTATGGCGCACCGCTTTAAAGAATACCAACCTTTAAAAGGAGGCATCCCTGAGCGTCAAAATGGATCGTTGGTATCTATGGAAAAAGGTCAAGCAATCCCTTACTCCATTGATAAGTTACAGGATAGAGGTAAATTCTTTGTAGATCCGGGAGAGGATATTTACGAAGGTCAGGTAATTGGAGAAAACTCTCGTCAAGATGATATGACAGTTAACATTACCAAGACGAAAAAATTGAGTAACGTACGTTCGGCTGGAGCAGATGATAAAGCTAGAATTGTACCTGCTATTAAATTCTCTTTGGAAGAAGCCTTGGAATACATTCAAAAGGATGAGTATGTAGAGGTTACTCCAAACCACTTACGTATCCGAAAAATTTTATTGACGGAAGTAGAGCGTAAGCGTAATAAGAATATCTAATTTATAGGTGTTACAAAACATCATAAAAAAAAGAGAAGCCATAAAGGTTTCTCTTTTTTCTTTATAGGTCTCAGGGGTTTTCTATCTTTACAGAAAAAAGAAGAATGGTACATTTTCTATATTTCGATCCTGGTTTAGGGGCGATGGTTGTACAGGCCGTTATTGCTGCAGTTGCTGGTGTTGTCTTGTTTTCTAAAAATTTGATGTTTAAGATCAAATCACTCTTTGGTTTTTCACAGGATAAAAATGAAGAGCTTTTTGACGATATAGATGTTACTGACAAGGATATAGAAAATACCGAGAATAGTGACCGATAAGATTCAACACTCTTCTTCCTTCAGAGACCCTTCTGGGTATGTTTTTACAGAGGGAAATATTTTAAAAAGACAGATATCTCTCCTTTATTTTAAGCAATATAAAGCATTAAAGGAGTCTGGTTTTTATCAGAAATTGATCAAAGCAGGACTGTTGATTCCTCACAAAGAAATTACGGAAGACAATACAGGAATTGTTATCCAGCCTGAATTTATTCCTTTTGTAACATATCCCTATGAATGGAGTTTTAACCAATATAAGGAAGCAGCCCTTTTAACCTTAAAGCTACAGAAATTTTGTTTGGACCATGATTTTTCACTAAAGGACGCCACAGCATTTAATGTAACTTTTCATAAGGGCAAAGCCATTTTTATAGATACATTGTCTTTCGATTTTTATCAAGACAATTCTCCTTGGCGGGCGTATAAACAATTTATTAGTCATTTCTTTGGACCTCTGTTGTTGGCCCATTATCATGGGGCGCAATCCTTGAAATTGATGCACAGTTTTATTGATGGGATTCCTGTGAAACTAATATCATCAATGTTGCCTGGCAAAACGAAGCTTTCTCCGTTTTTATACTCAAACATTCATTTATTATCTAAATATGAAGATAAGCATAGTGAAGATTATAAAGGAGAGGTGAAGCATGGCACATTATCCAAAGGTGCTCAACAAAAAATAATTAAAAGTCTCTACGAATATATTAAGAGGTTGAAGCTTAAGGAGGCTAGCGAATGGGGCGATTATTATGACAAAACCAATTATACAAGTGATGCCTTTCTGCAAAAGGAAAAAATAGTGAATGCTTGGGTAAAAGAAACCGAAGCCAAAACACTTATAGATGTAGGTGGTAACGATGGTACTTTTGTTAGAAAGATAGATACGGAGCTAAAACAGGCTTTGGTATGCGATATTGACAATAATGCGGTAGATATTAATTATAGGGAAGTTAAAGGTAGGAAGGAAATTTATATGACTCCTTTTGTACAGGACGTTTTAAATCCATCGGCATCTATTGGGTTTAATAATGATGAACGATTTTCATTTAAGGAAAGGCTACAGAAATTTTCTCCAGATATTACCTTGGCTTTGGCGGTGATACATCACATATCTCTTTCAGGGAATGTGCCTTTTAAAAAGTCGGCTGAGTTTTTTGCTGCTTTTTCCAACTACTTAATTATTGAATTACCCAAACGAGAAGACTCATGGGTGCAACGACTGTTAAATGCTAAATCTGAATTCAAGGGACATTTTGATTTTTATAATCAAGACAATTTTGAAACGGAATTTATGAACTACTTCAGTTTGGAGAAAAAGGAAGTGATAGCCAATTCGCATCGAATCATGTATTTATTAAAATCGAAGAATGCCAAATAAATTAAGGGAACGGTTAGTGGAATTTACGACCAACGAGAAACAATATCCAATATTAAGTGCTTTGGGAGCAGGATTGTACCCTCTGATTTATTATTATAACAATAATTTTTCATTGGTAAATTCCTGGGGGCAATTTGTACAATTTGTGTTGTGGTTTCTTGTTGTCCCTATTGCTGTTTTTCAGATTGCTTTATTGTTTTTCAAAAGAGTATTACCGCAAAGATTTTATGGTTATGTCTTGCCTGTTCTCAATTTTGTACTTTTCGGATGGCTAATGATACTAAGTACTTATGGAGTTGGTAAAAAGAGATATTTTTTGGTAACAGTAGTCGCTTTGGGGTTGGCTTTTTTACTTCAAAAACATTTCAAGAAAATATTGGTCATTCAATTTATATTGATCTTGCTGGCAGTGCCAAAATTAATAGCGAATATTCAAAGAGATGTTTCTTATGATAAAACATGGATGAACTTATCTGATAATATTGAAGAAGTCAAGTTTACAAGAAAACCAAATGTATATGTAATTCAACCAGATGGCTATCCTAATTTTGAAGAGCTGAAAAGAGGTTATTATAATTTTGATAATAGCCAGTTTGAGGGATTTTTACAGGATAATGGTTTCACACTTTATGAAGGTTTTAGAAGCAATTACTTCTCCACACTTAGTTCCAACTCTTCGATGTTTGCTATGAAACATCATTATTACAACAACCCGCCAAAAGATGAAAATGAGTTTTATAATGCTAGGGACATCATTGTGGGGCAAAACGCAGTGGTCTCAGTTTTTAAGAATAACGGCTATAACACGTCTTTGCTTTTGGAGAAGTCCTATTTACTACTTAATAAACCAGAACTACAATATGATTTTTGCAATATAGCTCAAGATGAACTGTCATTTTTAGCAAGAGGTTTTGAGATAACAAAAGATTTAAAAGCTGATTTAGAAAATGCTTTGCAGAATCCAACAAATGAGCCTAATTTTTATTTTATAGAAAAAATTGCTCCAGGGCATATTACCACTTACAAAAATAGGTCCTTGGGAAAGGAGCAAGAGCGTTTGAATTATCTTGAAAAGTTGAAGTCCGCCAACGACTGGCTTAAGGAAATGGTACAGCTAATCCAAACACATGATGATAATGCATTAATCCTAATTGTGGCAGATCATGGAGGGTTTGTTGGAATGGATTATACATTGGAATGTAAGGAAAAGCAAACTAATAGGGATTTGATTTATTCTATTTTTTCAACGGCCCTAGCTGTTAAATGGCCGGAGAACCCAATGAATTATGATAAGGATCTTAAAACAAATGTGAATCTCTTTAGAGTGTTGTTTTCATATCTTAGTGAAAATTCCAAGTATTTGGAGAATTTGGAGTCTGATACCAGTTTTGTGGTTCTTAAGGAGGGGGCCCCTTTTGGTGTTTATCAATATATTGATGAAGATGGGGAACCAGTGTTTATAAAGAAGTAACTTTAACTCTCTTGATAAGTTCTTTAGGAAGCATTGTTGTAGTGTGATTTTCATACTTTTTCACTATCTTAATCAATCAATTTAAGATTATGGAATTTTTGGGAGTGAGCTTTACTGAATGGGTGGGTTATCTGGCCTCAGCTGGATTGTTACTATCTTTCACCATGAAGGATTTGGTGAAGTTACGCATTATTAATTCCGTTGGGTGTGCATTGTTTGTAATTTATGGGTTTATGTTGCAGACAGCATGGCCAATTATTGTTACCAACGCAGCAATTCTGCTTATCAACCTTTATTATTTATTATTCAAAAGGAAAACTTAAATTCTACAGATGTCCTTTATCTAAGGCATCGAAATAATATTATCTTTGAAAAGTGTTATGAGTAGTCATGCAATAAGCGTGATTTTCGAGTTTTAGGACCCTTGAACTAACCAAACAAAGATTTGAAATTTACTGTAAAATTATATACACCAAACGACTTCGATGTTTGGAACCTTTTTGTTGCTAAAGCAAAAAATTCTACATTTTTATTTCATAGAAATTTTATGGAATATCATAGTGATAGGTTCCATGATTTTTCTCTTATGGTATTTAAAGATAGTGTTCTTAAAGCTGTATTACCGGGAAATAGGGTTGGAGAAGTATTGCATTCACATCAGGGATTGACCTTTGGAGGATTACTTTTGGAGCCCAATATAGGTTTTGAGCAGGTAAACGAGATGATAAGTGCCATTTTGGAGTTTTTGCCAAAACAAGGGATAAAACAGTTTAATGTGAAAACTTTGCCTTCTTTTTATTGCAAATCGGCAGCCAATGAAATGACTTTTATGCTTCAAAATAAAGGGGCAAGTTTAGCCAAGACATTTATGGTATTGGCCGTTGATTATGCTCATCCTTTATCAATTCACAAAACGAAGCTTAAGCATTGCAAACGGAATAGTGATATGAGGTTTGTAATTAAAGAAAGCACAGACTTTTCTTTGTTCTGGAACGAAGTATTACAGCCACGTTTACAAAGTAAGTTTGATACAAGACCCGTTCATAGTTTAGAAGAGATTCAGCTGTTAAGGGAGAGGTTTCCTAAGAATATTAAACAGTTTGATATTTTTTACGAAGATAGAATTTTGGCGGGAATCACCATATTTGAGAATGAACTGGTCGTAAAATCCCAATATGGAGCAACGACCAAAGAAGGTGAAAAATTACGGGCATTTGATTATTTGTTCATACACTTGATAAAACATTTCCAAGGGAAAGGGAAACACTATTTTTCTATGGGAACCGTTATGGATGATAGCTTCGAACAAGGCTATAATCCGGGGCTCTTAAAACAAAAGGAAGAATTAGGTTGTGATCTTTATCTTCAGGAAATATATAGTTTGAAATTAGCATGATTAAATTTCTTGATCTACATAAAATAAATGCCGAATATGAGAAGAAATTCAACTTTGAATTTCAACAGTTTTTAGATACAGGCTACTATATTTTAGGAAATGGCGTAGAACAGTTTGAAACTAATTTTGCGGAATATTGTGGTGCCAAACATTGTGTAGGAGTTGGAAATGGATTGGACGCACTTACCCTGATTTTTAAAGGGTATATGGAATTGGGAAAACTAAAGGAAGGAGATGAAGTTATTGTGCCGGCCAATACATATATCGCCAGCATATTGTCAGTCTTGCATGCTGGGTTAATTCCTGTTTTTGTTGAACCAGATAGAAATACCTATAATATTTCAGTTGAGGAAATTGAAAAGCACTTATCTCCTAAAACAAGAGCTATTTTGGTTGTGCATCTTTACGGCCAATTAGCAGAGATGGATGCTATCAATTCTTTGGTAAGTGACAAAGGTTTGTTGATAGTTGAGGATGCCGCACAGGCGCATGGTGCAGTCAATTCAAAAGGTACAAAAGCCGGAAATTTGTCAGATGCTGCTGGATTTAGCTTTTATCCAAGTAAAAATCTTGGAGCTTTGGGTGATGCTGGTGCGGTGGTTACAAATGATTTGGAGTTGTCAAAGTGTATTTCAGGATTGAGGAACTACGGCGGATTGCAAAAATATGTCAATGAGTATGTGGGCTATAACAGCAGAATGGATGAATTGCAGGCCATGTTTTTAAATGCCAAACTCCCAAATTTAGATAGAGACAATGAAAAGCGTCGAAGTGTTGCTCGTAGATATTTGTCCGAGGTCAACAATTCAAAAATAAAGTTGCCTTTTTATGATGGAAGTGACAACCATGTGTTCCATGTGTTTGTGGTAGAGGTTGAAAATAGAGATCATTTTTCAAAATACCTGGATGATAACGCCATTGGTTGGTTAATTCACTACCCAACGCCGCCACATCGTCAAAAAGCCTTGATAAATTTTTGTAACTTGTCACTCCCATTAACCGATCAAATACATCAAAAAGTGATAAGTATCCCGATGAGCCCCGTTATGGAGGATAAAGAGGTAAGCCGTGTAATTGATATCCTAAATGCCTACTAATTGAGAAAGTTACTGCACTATATCAATACAAAGGTTTTATTTAAGGTAGCCCATTTAAATTCTGCTACAATCATTACCAAAATTTTGGCAGGAATCGTTACTTCCAAGGCAATTGCTATTTTTATTGGTGTAGAAGGTTTGGCACTTATTGGAAACATTAGAAACTTCTTAAGTGCGGTTCAATCATTTTCTATTTTAGGGTTTTACAAGGGGGTGGTGAAGTATATCGCCGAGTTTAAAAACGATTCCCTAAAACTGAGTCAGACATTGTCCTCGGCTTATTATTTTGGATTTATAGCCACGATGCTCATTGCGTTTATATGCTATTACAATGCAAATGCTATCAACGACTTTTTGTTTTCGTCTATTCATAATTACGCTTATATCATAAAAATTATGGCTTTGGCATTGCCGTTCTATTCGCTGAATATGTTTAGTTTTTCTATTATGAACGGATTTTCCAAATACAAGATTCTTCTTATCATCAATATCATTGGGCAAATTTTAGGATTATTAGTGACCTTACTATTGATCTATCAAAACAATATTGATGGAGCATTGATTTCTGCGGTAATAGCACCTTCGTTGATATTCTTGATAACATTTGTGGGCTTTATGAACCAGAGAAGTTTGGTAGGTTCTATCAAAATTACCAACGTCAATTTTGAAATTCTAAAGAAATTCAGTCCGTTTACCTTAATGGCTTTGGTGTCTACTTTTGCCTTGCCTTTGGTATCTATTTTAATCCGAAATTATATTATTGATGAAGTTGGTTTGAAAGAAGCGGGCTATTGGGAGGCCATGAACCGGATTTCGGATTATTATTTAATGTTCGTCAATTCCTTAATGTCACTATATATTTTACCGAGGTTCAGCGAAATTGATAACAAGACTGAGTTTCGGGCCGAAGTTTTTAGTTTCTATAAATCCATAATCCCAATATTTGGATTAGGATTGGTGGCTATTTATTTTTTAAGGTCATTTTTGATTGATATTATTTTTTCTGAGGAATTCCAGCCTGTGGAAGGTTTGTTTTTATGGCAATTGTTAGGAGATTTTGTCAAGGTGCTTTCCTTCGTTATAGCATTTCAATTTTTGGCCAAGAAAATGTTTACCCATTTCATTATTATCCAATTGTTTTTAGTGGTAATGCTGTATTTTTCCAGTGTCTATTTAATCGATGATTTTGGAGTAAAGGGTGCGGTAATGGGCCATTTTGCAAGTTATTTAATGCATTATGGGGTAATACTGTTGATATTTGGAAGTTCTCTTTTTGGTATTGTTACCGATAAAAACAGTGAACAGAAATCTACAGAAAATGATAATTAGGGAGAATACTCAAGGGATAAATGAAGCAGAAATTAAAATCTTTTTTTACCGATAACCACCTCATTAAATTAGCTTCACTAAATTCTATTTCAATAGTTGTTAGAGTTTTGACAGGATTTATTACGTCAAAATTCATTGCCATTTTTGTGGGACCTAGTGGTTTGGCATTGGTTGGGAATTTGAGAGACTTTATGACGTCGGTTCAGGCATTTTCTACACTAGGACTCTATAACGGTATTATTAAATATGTGGCTGAGTTCAAGTCTGATGTTAAGGAGTTGAGCAAAACTATTTCTACTACCTTCTATTTGCTTTTATTTTCCTCTTCAATAGTAGGAGTCTATTGTTTTTTTAATGCACACTATTTAAACGAAGCTTTGTTCACACGGGAACATAATTATGTGCATATCATAAAGATTTTGGCCGTTGCGCTACCTTTTTATACTATGAAGACATTGGTGTTCTCTGTATTGAACGGATTGTCCAAACAAAAGAAGCTTCTTTTTATCACTATATTATCTCACATTATCGGGGTTGCTATAAATGGATTCCTTATTTGGAAATTTCAACTTAAAGGGGCTTTAATTCATATAGCGGCGGTTGAAATTGTCTTGTGTCTAATCACTTTATTTGGTGTTTCTAGATTTTGGAATACAGCCCGTGTTATATCATTTAAAAAAATAAACCTGAAGAGCATCAAAAATTTAAGTGTCTTTTCAATCATGGCTCTGTTTTCTGCTACGGTACTGCCAATGGTATCAGTTCTGATACGAAATTATATCATCGATGGTTTGGGAGAAAATGCAGCGGGATATTGGGTGGCCATGGGAAGAATTTCCAATTATTATTTAATGTTCATCAGTAGTTTGGTGACGCTGTATATTTTGCCGCGCTTTGCTTCTATTCATACCAATTTGGAGTTTAGAAAGGAAGTTTGGAGTTTTTATAAAACCATCGTGCCTATATTTGGATTGGGACTTGTAGTTATATATATATGCCGAAATTTGATAATTCAAGTCATTTTTACCAAAGATTTCAGTGAAGTGCAAGAATTGTTTTTCTGGCAACTTTTAGGGGATTTTCTAAAAGTACTTTCCATGGTAGTTAGCTATCAATTTTTGGCCAAAAAAATGCTCTGGCATTATATGCTCAGTGAAATATTCTCTGTTACATTGTTGTACTTTGCGAGTATTTATTTCATAGATATTTATGGTTTAAAAGGAGTGGTAATTGCCCATTTTGTGGATTATCTGTTGTACTATATATTGTTATTGACAATTTTTTACAAGGCACTTTTTGGAAAGCTGTTAGAGAAAAAATAATGAAACTAATTAATAGTAATAATGCCAAATAAGAAATGTAGTCTGCTAATTGACTATAAACCTTTTAATTTTGATGTTGAAGGTGAATTTTTCTGGGGAGAAGATGAAGTGTTGTATTCAGAATTAGATAGCCCTATTTCAGGAGTAACATGGAAAGATATTGGGTATTCAGTTGTGGAGGCTTTTACAGAAGGAGAGTTCGAGTTGTTAAGTAAATCTGTGACAAAAAATATTTTAGATGCGATTAAGGTAAATAATATAGATTTTGATGAGAAGACTTTTTCCTTGTCAAAGTATCACGAAGTTGTTAGAACTGATAAGATGCATAATGAGGTGATAAATATCACTAGAAACTTAGAAGTAGAGGATTTCGATTTTGATATTAATTTACTTGTAGAACGTTTTGGAAATATCTTAGGGTGTCAACTTACCTCTTGGGTAGAAGAATTGCAGAAATCCCATATCCAAATTAGAATAAGCAGGCCTGAGACCTTGGATATCAATCCGCCTCATAGAGATGGGTATTTGAGTTATTGGGAAGATATTATAAACGTATGGATTCCTATTGAGGGGTGCAATGAAAAGTCTTCATTGCCTGTGCTTCCCAAAAGTCATCTCTTACCAGAAAATGAGATTTTAAGGACAGAAAGTAAAGGGGCTAAAATTAATGGGAACATTTATTATGTGCCTTGTATTTTGGAAACGAAAAATGGAATCATGGAAATGGTTAGGCCCAATCCTAAACCCTGTGAAGCTTTAATATTTTCTCCGTTTTTAATTCATGGAGCAGCAGTCAACGAAAATAAGAATTTAACTAGGGTCTCTTTGGAATTACGTTTTCCTAAGGTATGAGCTTAGTTTGAGCAGACCATTTCTGAAGTATGTCTTTAGCGCATTTTACGTGATGGTGGTGGTCTTCAACAAACTTGCGGGCATTTTTGGATATTGATTTTAGTTTGTTTGGATTTTGGATTAACCATTCTAGTTTTTCGGCAATAGCATTAGGATCAGGTAACGCATTGATGGCTACGGTGTCTTCCTCTAAGCTGTAATAGTCTAGCCATTCTTGTTCTGCCCCGGTAAAGACCACTTTTCCTTTAGCCATAGCCTCAAGGGCATTGTAGCCTTGATCGTAGGCATAAACTTGGTCAAGTAATATGTGAGCTTGATCAAACGCTTTGATGTATATGTGGTAAGGCACACTTTCTACGGTGATTATTTCAATTAGATCTTTATGTTTTTTATGAACTATAGCCAAGGCTTTTTCAAAAATATCATTGCCTTTTTTGAAATAGGTAGTTCTGTTAATGCCGTGGAAAATTACAATCTTATCTTCAATGTTTAATTCTGAATAGTGGATGCTGTCAACATTTATGGGGTGCGGGATAAGTCCAAGGTGTTTAGGGTGGTCTTTTAAAGGTAAATAATAATCAAGGTCGTATGAAACGACTCCATTAATGGTGTTGTAAATGTATTTATGGAGCTCCACAAAATTTGGTTCCAAATATTTTAAGGCATGGTTGTAGTTAAAGGGAGTTCCTCGGTTTTCAAAATAAGGTGTTAGAATGGAGTAGGTGAATTTTTTATCGTAGGCGTATTTTACGCTGGGGTAATCGCAACCACATGATGACAAAAAGATATTCTTGTTCCAAGAGGAAATTAATTTAAATAATTCCTTTTCCACTTTTGGGGTACACAAAAAAGGAGATTCGTTGATAAACTGGACGATGTCATATCCTGATAGCAACGGTTTGAGTTTTAAAACCTGTCTTTTAACATAATAGGAGTGAAGGTCTATCTTGAAGATTTTATATAGTGCTGTTCTTGTTTTTCTTGCCATCCAATTGCTGGGGAAAGATTTTATAAGGTGGTCCACGTCTACTTTTTTGAAACCATCATTAAGTCCAACCACGATAGCTTCGTGGTTTAATTTTATTAGGCCTTCCTTTAAGAATTTATGGGAACGGTTATATTCCCCAATTAATAATATCTTCACGTGTTTTAAATTATATCTTTGTCAAAGATAGTGTTTGGCTGTGCAAAAAAAGAATATTAAAATAGCAATATTAGTGTCCTCATTAGCGAATGGAGGAGCGGAACGAACATCGGCATTACTCTCTAAAATGTTGTCCAATTTGGGTTATGATATTCATATTATATCTATTTTAAATGCTATTGATTATTCTTTTGAAGGTAAACTGTTAAATTTAGGTGCTTTAAAGGATAAGAATGATAGCTTGTTCGGTAGATTTAATAGGTTGAAAGTAATGAAGGCCTATTTGGATAAACATCATTTTGATCTTATTATTGATAGTCGATCCAGGCCAATTCTTTTAAAAGAGATAGCTATAAAAAGATTAATTTATAAGGATTGTAAGGTCCTTTATCTTGTTCATAGTTCAAAATTGGATTTATATCTACCCAAGAGCAAAAGGGCGTTACCGTTAATGTTTAAACCCGAGGATCATTTTGTTTGTGTAAGTACATCTATTGAAAGTAAGGTGAGAGAGAAATATGCACTTACAAATGTATCTACAATTCATAACGCTGTAGACATAGTTAACAACAAATTAGATGCTGAAGACAAGATTTCCATAGAAGATGAGTTTGTTTTGTATTTTGGCAGGCTTGTAGATAAAATAAAAAATGTGTCTCTTTTAATAGATGCTTATCATCTGTCTAAGCTTAAGTCTAAAAATGTTAAGTTGGTGATTTTGGGAAATGGTGTGGACAAGAATTACTTAGAGAAAAAGGTATGTGACCTGAAGCTATCTGAATACGTATTATTTTTACCCTATACTAAAAATCCATTTCCTTATATAAAAAGAGCGAGGTTTACTTTGTTAACCAGTAAATATGAGGGATTTCCTATGGTAATTATGGAAAGCCTGTCTGTAGGTACTCCAGTAATATCTGTAGATTTACCATCTTCTAGAGAGGTTTTAAAAGATGGGTACAACGGGTGTTTGGTTGCTAATCATGATGTCAAGTCTTTAGCTGAAGCAATGAATAAATTTGTTTTGGATAAGAAGGTGTATGCTTTTTGTAAAAAAAATGCAGAAGACAGTGTAGGAGAGTTTTCTATAGCCAATGTATGTGAAAAATGGGATATCCTTTTACAAGAAATATTATGACAGAAAATAGTGTTAGAATTATTGAAATTCCAAAAATAAAAGATGCAAGGGGCAACCTTGCTATTATAGAAAAAGATTGTGTCCCGTTTGAAATTAGAAGGGTGTACTATTTATTTGATGTGCCTAGTGACGCCTACAGAGGAGGGCATGCTCATAAAAAACAGGAGTCTTTTTTGGTTGCTTTAAGTGGTAGTTTTGAAGTTGTTATAGATGATGGTTTGAAGAAGGAAAGGATTATGTTGAATAAACCAGATAAAGGATTGTTGATTTCTACCGGAGTGTGGCGCGAATTGGAAAATTTTTCGGCAGGAGCTGTGTGTTTGGTCTTAGCCTCGACGGAGTTTGAGGAAGCTGAATATATTAGGGATTATAATGATTATTTACGATTTAAGGCTTTGTAATATACTTTTTCTTTTTTTAAGGATTTTAAATCCAAAAGCATTTTCAAAAACCATTTGGGACTTTGTAAAAAAATGCGATGACGCCATTTTAGGTTTTTTACGTCAATTGCATTCTTGTATTCAGAAAACTCATTGTTATACTCATGGAGCTTACACATTAGGGCTAAAGAATATCGATTGACATCTAAGAATTTTTTTAAATGCTTATTGTTGTTTTCTTGAGTTGTATAATTGTTGAATTTAGGTTTGGACTTAGGGTCAAAAGTAGTGTTGGACAGGCTATAGTCGTTAAACCTATAATGCACAAGAACTTTATTGATAAAAACCACAGGGAAATTTAAGCCTATTTTTATCCAAAAATCAACATCTTGTCCAGAGACTATCGATGTGTCGTACCACCCCGTTTTTTTTATGATTTCCTTTTTGAAAATAATACTAGAACTGGTAAGTAGGGAGTAGTTATAAGTACTGTTTTTAAAATAATCAATAACTTTTATGGCATTAGTATTCTTAACGGCGTAAGATACGGGGACTATTTTATCATCATAGGTGTTGGCAATGGCGCTAGCGAAAACAGCCTCATTTGGGAATCTTTGAATGCTTGTCGCCATTTCTGCCAAATAATTTGGTAGCCATAAGTCATCTCCGTCAAGAAGTGCAATATATTCATACTTACTTTCTTTAATTCCTTGGTTTCTTGCAGCAGATGCACCTTGGTTGGTTTGGGTGATAATTCGTAAACGAGGGTCTGAAAACCCTTTTAGAATATTTAGACTATTATCTGAAGAACCATCGTTAACTGCAATAATCTCAAAATTTTGATAGGTTTGATTGAGTACGGATTCAATGGTGCTTTTTAGGTAACCTTCCTTGTTATAGACCGATATGACGATGGAGATATTAATCATTTTTGTTTTTTAAAGTGCAGAAATATCCAATACGGTACATATCAAAAAGCCATAAATTCGGATTTTTTGAGAGTAGGTTTTTTAAAAGGAGCTTTTCAAACTTGTAGAAACCGTAGGATATTGGCTGTTGTATCCGCAGCAATTCTATAAAATTGTAATATTTTAATATTTTAATAGAAAGAGGCGGTTCCTTTTTTTTTAGGTTGTAAGTATATAAGTTTTTGATAGATTGTTTGATCTTTTCAAGATAGACTTGATTATTGTCCAATTGCAAATGGTAAACAGGATTGTTGATTTGTTTGATGCTGAAGCCTCTTTTTAATATGCTGTTGGAAAATATAATGTCTTCATAACCATAGCCAGAAAGCGTTTCATTAAACATTATGGAGTTGAAAAGCGATTTTTTAATCCCAAAATTAGCTGTTGTAAAATGAAGGATTTTACTAGTTTGCCTTGATCTAAATGGGATCGCTTCCCTTTTTGTTCCGTATTTATGTCTTAATGAAAATTTTGGGTTTTTATTTTGAGCGTACTCGATACCTCCAAAAATAACTTCATGATTATTGAAATACTGAAGATATTTGTAAATAAAGTCATTGTTGACTGGAAGGGTATCGCTATCCAAAAAAATAAGATTGTCAAACGAAGCGTGTTTGGCAAGTAGATTTCTGACTTTACTTCTCCCTAGATTTGAATTTAAAGCTGAGAAATTAACGTGCGAAAATTGAATGAAATCTTCTTGTTTATTTTTAGGGGCAGGGGAAGCATCATCTATAACGATAATCTCAATAGGGAATGACAGAGATGCAATTTCTTCCGAAAGACTTTTTACTAATGGTAATACATTATAATTGTATGTTGGAATTAGTATTGAAAGCATTTTGAAGAAACTCAGAAATATTTAATTGAAAAAATTACCCTCTGCGCTGCACCACTTCAAAAACCTTATTCTCGTCACATTTTAAGGTCTTGCTTGGGTATTTCAAAAGCAAGGCATAGTCGTGTGTAGCCATAAGGATGGTGTTGCCATTTTTGTTGATTTCACGCAGCACTTCCATTACCTCAATGCTAGTTTGAGGATCTAGGTTTCCAGTAGGCTCATCGGCAAGGATGAGTTCAGGTTCGTTCAATAAAGCTCTGGCAATAGCAATACGTTGCTGTTCCCCTCCAGAAAGCTCATGTGGAAATTTAAACCCTTTGGTCTTCATACCTACTTTGTCCAATACCTTATCGATGCGTTCGGTGATTTCGTTTTTGTTTTTCCAGCCAGTTGCTTTTAAAACGAATTCCAGATTGCCATTGATGGTTCTATCCGGTAGTAATTTGAAATCCTGAAATACAATTCCAAGCTTGCGACGTAGGAAAGGAATGTCCTTTTCCTTTAGCTTTCTTAAATCAAAATCCACAATGGAGCCTTCTCCTTTGGTAAGTTCCAAATCGCCGTAAAGTGTTTTCATGAAACTACTTTTTCCACTTCCGGTTTTTCCAATTAAATACACAAAATCACCCTTGTGCATTTCAAAATTCACATTGCTGAGCACCATGTTTTCTCCTTGGAAAATAGAGGCATCTTTTAATTGTAAAACCATTTCGGACATTTTGTAGTGGGGTATTTTTTAAGCGTTGTAAATGTATTGTTTTAAAATTCAAAATTCAAATTTTATGTTTTCCAAAGTCTATGGGCTGAATGTCAACTTGAATTCGTCAAACAGAAAATTGTAAGTATTCAAAAATGTAAGGGTTTAGCTTCTTTTTATAAACGGAATTTTTAATAAATCCGTTTATAATTATACGTAAAATCCGTCGTTATAGTATAAGGATTCATTTATCTTTGAACATCAAAAAAACGAACTTAATGGCTCACAAAAAAATAATCACTTTAGCAAGCTTTGCGATGCTAAACGTTTATATACAAGCACAGGAATCTTCAATTTACACCAACGATTTGGTGGATTACCAAAAAGCCCTCACACTTTACAACAACAAACAGTACCAAGCTTCCCAAACATTGTTCGATCAGGTTAAGGACCAGGCCGATAATGAGCAGGTGGAATCTGATTGTGCCTATTACATTGCCAATTGTGCGGTACGGTTGAATCAAAAGAATGCTGATTTTTTAATGCAGCAGTTTGTGGACAATTATCCAACGAGTACCAAGCGCAATACGGCGTTTTTGGATGTGGCCGATTACTATTTCGCCAACGGTAAATATTCGTATGCTCGCAAGTGGTATGAGCGTGTGGAAGAAAACAGTATTTCGCGTACAGAGCGCGATCGTTTCTATTTCAACTACGGGTATTCCTTGTATTCTACTAAGGAAGAGGTGGAAGCCCAAAAGTATTTGAACCGTGTGGTCAATTCAAAAACATACGGGTCACAGGCTAAGTATTATATTGGTTATATGGCCTATGAAGGAGATGATTATGATACCGCGAATGAATACTTCGACCAAGTTAGCGACCAAGAAGGTTACAAAGAAAAACTTTCCTATTACCAAGCGGATTTAAATTTCAAATTAGGAAACTTTGAAAAAGCCATTGAACTTGCCAAAGCCCAAATGGCAAAAGGGAATCGTGATGAAGTGTCTGACCTTTCCAAAATTATTGGGGAGAGTTATTTTAATTTGGGTCAATATGATCAAGCTGTAACTTATTTAAAAGCTTATAGGGGTAAAAAGGGCAAGTGGACCAATACAGATTACTATCAGTTGGGTTATGCTTATTACAAGCAAAATGATTTTGAAAGTGCCATTTCGGAGTTCAATAAAATTATAGACGGAACAAACAGTGTGGCGCAAAATGCCTATTATCATTTAGGAGAAAGTTACATCAATTTGGATAAAAAGCAGGAAGCCTTGAATGCTTTTAGAAATGCATCTCAAATGGATTTCGATTTGAAAATTCAGGAAGATGCTTGGTTGAATTATGCCAAGATCAGTTATGAAATTGGAAATCCGTACCAATCCGTGCCGCAGGTATTGACAGGTTATCTGGAAAAGTATCCTAATACAGCTTATAAGGAAGAGGTGGAGACCTTATTGATTGACTCTTACATTACTTCAAAAAATTATGAAGAGGCTTTGGAGCTGTTGAAAGGAAAGCGCAGCTTCGAAAATAGGGTGGCGTATCAAAAAGTGACCTTTTACCGCGGAATTGAAATGTACAACGAGGCTAAGTATAACGAAGCTAAAGGTATGTTCTCCAGTTCGGCTCAAGAAGCGAAGGACCCCGTGTTCACAGCTAGGGCTATTTACTGGAAAGCGGAAACAGATTACTTGTTGAATAATTTTAACGATGCACTTATTGGCTTTAAGCAATTTTTACAACAGGCAGAGGCCAACAATGTACCAGAAATGGAGCATATAGATTATAACTTGGCTTATACCTATTTCAAACTGAAAAATTACCCGAAGTCTACAGAGCATTTTCAAGAATTTATCAATTCAAATAAAGATGACAAATTAAGGGTGAATGACGCTTACCTAAGACTTGGTGACGGTTATTTCGTGTCCAGCGATTACAGCAATGCCATTGCTGCGTATGATAAGGCGATTGCTCTTAAAGTTTTGGAATCGGATTATCCATTTTTCCAGAAGGCGATGAGTTATGGTTATTTGGGACAAGGTTCTAAAAAAATCCAAGAGCTTAATGCTTTTATCAATAGTTATTCTAAATCTTCGTTACGTGATGATGCCATGTACGAATTGGCTAATTCTTATGTAAAGGTAGGTGAAACCGATAAGGCTATGGCCATGTACGACCGATTGAATTCAGAATATAAAAACTCCGTTTTCGTTTCGAAATCATTATTGCGTCAGGGATTGTCTTACTACAATACCAATGATAACAATAGAGCTTTGACCAAGTTTAAAACAGTCGCCAAGGATTTTCCAAATTCGGAAGAAGCAGTGCAGGCGGTTGCGACAGCACGTTTGATTTACATTGATTTGGGACGTGTGGACGAATATGCTGAATGGGTAAGAACTCTAGATTATATTGATGTTTCCGATGCCGAGTTGGACAATACATCCTATTTAGCTGCCGAAAAGCAGTATTTGGATAATAATTCTGAAAAAGCCATCAAGCAATTCAATACCTACTTGACGGAATTTCCTAATGGGATTCACGCCTTGAAATCACATTTCTATTTGGCAGAACTGTATACCAAAAAGGATTTGCCAGAGAATGCCCAATCTCATTATGAATATGTGGTGGACAAACCGAAAAATGAATACACCGAGCAGGCCATGGTAAAGCTTTCCGAAATTTATTTGAATACCTCTCAATTGGATGAGGCCATTCCCTTGTTGAAGCGTTTGGAAACCGAAGCGGATTATCCTCAAAATATCACTTATGCGCAATCCAACTTAATGAATGCGTACTACAAGCAGGAAAACTATTCAGAAGCAGTAGGCTATGCCGAAAAGGTATTGTCGAATTCAAAAATTGACAATAAGGTAAAAAGTGATGCCCAGATTATTATTGCGCGTTCGGCTATTAAAACAGGTGATGAAGCCAAGGCTAAAACGGCCTATGCCAATGTTGAAAAGATAGCAACAGGTTCTTTGGCAGCAGAGGCACTTTACTACAATGCCTATTTCAAAAATAAGGAAGGACAGTTTGAAGCTTCCAACGCAACGGTTCAGCAATTGGCCAAAGATTACTCCAGCTACAAGTATTACAGTGCCAAAGGTTTGGTGATCATGGCCAAAAACTTCTATGCTTTGAATGATGCTTTCCAAGCTACCTATATTTTGGAAAGTGTTACCAAGAACTTTGTAGAGTTTGATGATGTTGTGCAAGAAGCCCAAGAGGAATTGAACAAAATCAAAACCGAACAGGCCAAGACCAATTCATCGGTAATTTCAGAACCAGGCAACTAATTTTTCCCTCAAAACAAATAATAGATATTCATGTTCAAGCAATTTAAATATATAGTACTTACGGCCTTTACGGGAACTGTATGTCAAACCTATGCGCAGGAGCGTAAACAAACCAATGACACCATCGACACCCAAGTGGTAACTGTAGTAAAACCGTATACACCTACCATTTCCGATGCCTTTAAAATAAAGGAAGAACCTACTTTGGATGATAAAACCACCGCTACCAAAAAGGAGGTGAAATACAATATTTTCTCTATTCCTGTGGCGTCCACGTTTACGCCTGCCAAAGGGAAAGCAGAGGCAGTTGCTAAGACCAAATCTGTAAAGTTGTATGATAATTATGCCTCTTTGGGGTTGGGGACCTTTACGACCATTTTAGGGGAAGTGTATCTAAACCATAAATTGAGCAATACTGAAACGGTTGGTGGGTATTTTAGTCACCATTCGTCTCAAGGAGGCATCGATGGGTTGCTATTGGATGATAAATTTTCAAATACCAACCTTCACGCCAATTTTACCCAAAGACAGCGCGATTATACTTGGCGTGTCGATGGAGGAGGAAAATTCCTTACCTATAATTGGTATGGATTGCCGCAACCGTATTTTGATGGAACTACCGCCAACGATTTAAATGTGAAGCATGCGTTTTATAATGCCAATGTAGGAGGTAAGATTATTTTTGATGATGCCATAGCAGAGGAGGCTAGTTTGCGTTTTAGGCATTTTGGGGATGATCAAGGTTCAAGTGAAAACCGTTTGCTGGTAAAAGGAACTTTTGGTATTCCTGTAATGGACGAAACCATTAAAACAGAAGTAACCGTGGATTATTTGGGAGGTTCTTTTGAAAGAAACTATTATTCCGAGGATAAATTGGAATACGGTAATTTCAATGTTGGATTAGCGCCTAGCTATCAGTTGGTGCAGGATGATTTAACCCTTAATTTAGGAATTGGATTGGTGTATTTAAACAATACAAAAGATGGTGACAATAAACTGTACATATATCCAAATATTACGGGATCTTACCGTTTGGTAGATGAGTTGATGATTGCATTTGGAGGCATTGAAGGTCGCTTGATTCAAAACACGTACGAGGATTTTGCAATGGAAAATCCATTTGTGTCACCAACCTTATTGGTGGTGCCAACAGACCAACAGTACAATGCTACTTTAGGTTTGAAAGGTAAACTGACCAATACCATTGGGTATAGTGTTAGTGGAAATTATACAGCCGATAGAAATAAAGCGCTTTTCAAGGCGAATAGTGTATTGGGAGAAGCCACTGAAGATTACCAATACGGAAACTCTTTTGGAGTTGTCTATGACGATGTCAAGACCTTTTCTTTTGAAGGAGAGCTTAGCGTAGACATCAATAGAAATTTCAACCTTGGAGCAAAGGCCGCATATTTTATGTATAATACGAATAATCAAGACGAGGCATGGAACCTTCCAGAACTTAAGGCCTCTTTGTTTGCGGATTATCAAATTACCGAACAATGGTTTGCTGGTGCTAGTTTGTTCTATGTAGGGGAGCGTAAGGATGTGTTTTATGAAGAAGGTACTTTGGTGTTGCCTATTGAAGAAACCAGAACGCTTGATGGTTATTTTGATGTCAACTTACATGCAGGCTATAGAGTGAACGAAAAACTGTCTATTTTCCTTAAAGGGAATAACTTGTTCAATCAGGATTACGAACGTTGGATGAATTACCCTGTTCAAGGTTTACAGATTTTGGGAGGAGCAACTTACCAGTTCGATTTTTAGATAAACTTTTTGTTGAATAATATTTTTTGAAGCTTCAAACCAAGCGTAAAACCTTGGATTGGAGCTTTAACTGTATTTGGTAGGCACAGTTTTTCTTCGAAAAATGGCATATTTATTGTTAATTGCATAGCAGCACTAAATCGATTATTATGAAAAAAATCTACTTTTTAGGCTTGGCAATCGTGTTGCTGGGCCTTACGTCATGCAGTAAATATGGATATGTTCGCTTAAATTATCCGCAAGCTCCAATAGTATCATTGCCTGGAGAAGTCAATGATATTGTAGTAGTGAACAGATCGCTCACAAGGGTAGAAGATAAAAATTCTGAAGCAATTGAAGCCATCACTACTGGAGAAATAGCAGGCTCTGATAAATTGGCTTCTGATGAAGCTATTAAAGGTGTGTTTGATGGTTTGCAGAATAAAAGTCATTTAAAGATTATTATCCCGGACACACTAAGAATGTATGGTACAGGAACGCGTCAAACGCCTGATAGATTAAGTTGGGAGCAGGTGGCGCAAATCTGTAATACTGCCAATGCCGATATGCTGTTGGTTTTGGAAACTTTCGACTCTAATTCCGATCTTCTGAGATCGGCGGTAGCAGATCAAGTAAACGCTGTGATTACCACGGGCAAACCTAGTGCAAGATTCCCAACCCAAGCACGAATTGATGTGAGAAGTTATTGGAGACTTTATGATCCCGCAACCCAAACTATTTCAGACCATTTTCAACAGACGTATTTCATGGATTTCAATTTAATAAATGGTCTACCGCCGTTGAATGCACTTCATGAGACTGCTTATGCAGCTGGACAGGATTATGTGTCTAGGTTTTTGCCAAGTTACTACAGAGTGAAACGAGACATGTACAAAAAGGGAAAAGGTGCTGATAAACGACAATTTGAAATGGGGTGGCGCTCTGCCGAAGTTGCCAAATGGAATGACGCCATAGAAATTTGGAAAAACATCGTTAATGATTTTGGCAGTAAGTCGGCGGGAAGAGCTGCTTTAAATATTGCGGTGGCTTACGAAGTGTTGGGAGATACCGAATTGGCTTTGGAGTGGGCCCAACGTGCCTACCGCGATTATGGAGATGATTTGAGTAGAGATTACGCTAAAATATTGTTGAGAAGAAAGAACTTGGAGTTGTAAATTAAATTTTCTTTCAGCGAAAAAAAGTCTATTGGGGAAATAACAAAGATCCAATAGACTTCTTTTTTATAGTTTATTCCTCAAACTGAAGCTCTTCAATAAGAGATTGGGCTTTTTCAGCATCGGTTTCATCAACTGAAATTTCAATATTCCCAAAAAGATTGGCATAAGAGGTGTCTCTCTTATCAATTTCTGTAAAGGAAATAGTGTTGTCGGCTAACAAATTCTTTATTGCCATGGCTTTAACATCTGATTTTGCTGAATATATTGTAACTTGTTTCATGATTTATTGGGTTTCTTGGTTGTCATTGTTTGGTTCTTGATTTTCGTTTGCTTCACTTTCCTTTTCCTCTACTTCTAAATCGTGTCCTGGATCTCTGTGCTCAATTGGAATCACCACTTTCGGAATCTCAGTGTCGTCCATATTGGTTTCACTTTCAGGTGGATCATGGGGTGGTGGCGTTTTGTAATTGGAAACAATTTCTGGAATATTTTTAATATGAAGGTCTCTTTGTGGGAAAGGAATTTCAATACCTGCATCCTTAAATTGGTTATAAACTTCAATAGAGACATCACTTTTGGCCTGAAGCCATAATTCATAGTGTACCCAAAACCGAAGTGTAAAATTCAGTGAATTATCCCCAAAGTCTACAAATAAGGCCTGTGGAGGTGGATTTTTAAGGGTGTCTTCATAGTTGCTGGCCGCTTCATATAATATTTTAAGGACGAGGTTGGGATCAGAACTGTAAGAAGTACCTACCAATATTTCTACACGTTTCGTGTTATTGGAAAGTGTCCAGTTGATGAGGTCGTTTGATATTAGGTTGTTGTTGGGTACAATCACTTCGGCACCTTCAAAGGTGGTAATGGAGGAAGATCTAACGCCAATTCTGTTAACTGTTCCTAGCAGATTATCAACTTCTACTGTATCTCCTTGTAATATTGGTCGCTCAAAAACTAGAATCAGTCCAGAAACAAAGTTGGAGATTACCGTCTGTAAGCCAAATCCAATTCCTAAACCAAGGGCTCCAGCCATAAGGTTAAATTTACTGAGGTCGATTCCTAGGGAAGATAACGCCAAGATTATTCCGAAAGCGATAATTAAATATCGTATCACAAGGGAGATAGCGGCGGGGATACCTTTAGGGAATTTGAAGACTCTTAAAATTCCTTGTCCGTCATTGATGAGGAAGGAGACAATCCGGGTTAAGGCAAAGGAGATAAATAGGACTAGTAAAAACGAAACGACTTCGTTGAGAGTGAATGTTAAATTTCCAAACTTATATGGTTCACTGGACGTGTCTGTAAAAAAGGTTAGGATAGGAGCTAATTGGTCTATCATTTTTAAAAAGACCAATGACCAGATGATAATGACAGTTACCCTATTGAATTTAAGGACTTTCTTTTCTGTTTGTAGCTTGTGATCAGGATCAAAGGATGACTGTACACTAAAATGCCTGTGAATTATGCTGAGGAATAAGGAATTGGAAATAATCAATAGGGCATAAAACAAAATGATGAATACACCACTGCGGGTACTAATTTTTAGAGATAAGTCTGTTAGATTGATATATCCCAATATATTGGCAAGTATGGAGGCACCACACAGAACATAAATCAATGGAGTGAATCGCAATAGGAATTTTCCAAAAATTTCCATCTTCATTTTGAGCGTTTCTCTATACGGATGGGTAAAGGAAAATACGACCACTATAACTAAAATTGCCTCTATGAATGTATACAGTCTATATTGTTCTGCATTGAACCAAACGTAGGTTTTGATAGAGTCAAAAACATAAAAAAATATGGCAAAATAAATAAGTTTCTTAAAGCGCTTGTACATTAAAGGTTTCACCAATGCAATGGCCGAAAACAGAGAAAAAAGGGTCAAGATGTCCAGAAATAATTTTGGAGCGGGCACAAAATAGAACCTAGCCAACAGAAATACAAGGAAGAAAATGGTTGCCAAATAATGTTCAGTAAGAGTGCTTTTTGCATGTTGTAAATCGGCATTCTCTTCAGTAAAAGGATAGGTTTCAAAAGCCTTTTTTAAGTAGAGTACAAGGAGTGTAATTAAGGCTACAAAAATCAAAAAGAGGGGAAGAGATCTTTTAAGGGTCTTTACAAAATCGAAATTTCCCAAGGTGCTCATTTTGACAGTATCAATATTGTTGGTCCCGGAGTGTTCCCAAATATTACTGAAGGAAGTGGTCCAAACAGGTGTGAGGCGTTGATTGAACAAATTGTATACATCTGAATCTTTCAAAGAGGTTAGTTCTTCAATGACTTCATCAATTTCATTTAATTCCACATTAATCCTTGCCTCCATACTCAAAAAGTCATTGTTGTTTTTAAGTATGATATCCTTGAGTTTTACAACGCTGTCCCTAATGGCTACAATATTGTTCAAAATTTCGGGCGGGGCATTTTCCTCTAGGGCATTGTCATAGGTTAAATTCCAAATGGTTTCTGAAGGTTCAATAGTTTCATAAAGTCTAGAGTTACGTTCTTGAAAATCGTTGATTTCAGTTTGCCAGATTTCAAGATATTCACTGTAACCATCCCATTTAATGATAAGGTTGTCAATTTTTTCACGGTTAGGGTCGGCTTTTAGAAATTTGTCAACTTCCTCTTTTTGGATTTTCAAAAATTCTTCATAGAAAGGAAATAAAGAGTCTATTTCAGTAATCTTCGTGTCTTTGTTGATTTTTTTTTGGATGCTCTTCAGTTCCTTGTTGGTAATTTCTATTCCTTCTATAATATGTGTGAGGGGAATGACCTTTATTTTATTTTTCTTTATAGAGTCTGATATTACATTGGGAATTTCCGTATCCAAAATCTGTCCGTAGGTAAGGATAGGAAATATAAGAAGCGCAAGAAATACAATAGTTTTATATGTGTGCGAGGAAATTTTAAACATAAATATTGGCCATGGACTTACATAGCTAATATACTATTTTATTCCCTTAAAAAATATTTAGTTTATTGAAAATGAATGGTGTAGTTTGTAGTCTTGTAGTATTGAATAAGAAATTTTAAAATTCAATAATATTGTAGGAATTATTGCGTTAAATGAATTGTAAATCATAAAATCACAAGCATAGAGTACAACTACGTTTTTTAATTAATCAATTTTAACCAATCAATTATGAAACGTATTCTTTTCTGTTTATGCTTTTGGGCGTTATTTATTGCCTGTGACTCGAGCGACGATGAATCCTCCAATCAATCCTCCAATTTTTATGCTTTGAAAGTTGGAAACTCATGGGTTTATAAACACTATAAATATAGTCCTTCTCTAGACGAGTATTTGGAGACCAGTGTCGTGGATTCCGTAAGTATTGTGGGTAAGGAGCAAGTTTATGGTAATACATATTATAAAGTTCGAACCTGGACTACAGGCAATGACTCTGGTAGCACTCTTTACAATGCCAATGGAGAATATTTTGAGTTGTTGAGAGATTATGAAGGGACTCTTTTACGGGATGATGGCTTTGTGAAATTTACAAATAATGATTATTCAGAACGATTGATTTGGGAAGAGGATTGGGGATCGGTTTATGAACGCTTGGTGGAGGGGACTACTGAACTGACGGTTGAGGCGGGAACTTTCACATGTATCAATTCTGAAATGTACCTAATCATTGCTTCTGGAGAACAATTGCCAGGACTAGATCGTTTTTATTATGCCGAAGGTATTGGTTTGGTTTTGAGTACGGTGTCGTTTGTCAGTCAGTCCGTGCCATCTGTTTATAGAAGATTGGATTCCTATGAAATTAACAATTAATAGCTTATGAAAATGAAAGCATCTGTATTCTCAATAATGGTAACGTTCCTTCTTGTGTCTTGCAGCTCTAGTGACGATTCAGGTCCTTCGCCTGAAGACTTTTATGCCTTAAAAGTGGGGAATTCTTGGGTGTATAAGAATTATAAATATAATACAACATCTCACGTATATGAAGATACTGGCATTATAGATTCTGTATCCATAGTTGGTACAAAGAATATTTATGGGGACTCTTATTTTGAGTTTAGAACAAAGACAACGGGAAATGATACAGAGATAACTTACTGTAATCCCAACGGAGAGTACTTTGAATATTTAAGGGCTTATAAAGGCTCGCTAATAGACCAGGATAACAGTATCAAATTTATAAACAACAATTTTGATGAAATTCTGGTTAGGGAATTGGAAGGTTTTGGTTCCTATTATATTCAAGTTGATGAAAACCCTGTTATGGTTGATGTGGAATCAGGAAATTTTGAATGTTTGAAAATGGAGTATTATTTGAAATATGATGAAGATGAAACTATGTATACGGGTAAAGTTAACTATTACTATGCCGAAGGAATTGGCTTGGTAAAGGATACTCCATCACATGTAGCGTTAGACATTCCTGCCATAGAAAGACGATTGGTTTCCTTTCATTTGGAATAATTTAAATCATTTTTTGAAAAGGGCATTCACTTAAAGAGTCTCCTCAAAAACTCTTGAATGCTCTTTTGGTTTTCAGTGATAAGGGCTTCTTTGGCCTGTTCAAATTCTTGATGAGGTTTGTCCTGCGAAAGTTTGAATTTGCCCTCCCAATGGGTAATGTCTATTTCAAAGCCACTTACGTAGTTGATAAGTTGCTCCATTCTTGGATTGTCCTGTTCCAAAATGTATTTATGGTCTGGAGCTTCTAAAAAATGGGTCATGGCTACCATGGAGTCCTTGATGGCATTTACATCTGAAATTGCAATGGCATTTCCTTGAACGTGCACAAAAATATAATTCCATGTTGGTAGTTGTTCCGACTCAAAATTACTGGGAGAAATGTATGCTTGAGGCCCAGAAAATATAGCTGTAACCGGTTGGCTGTTTTTTAGAAGCTCAGCTTGCGGATTTTGTTTGTCCAAATGGCCAATGAGTTTACCCTCTTTATAGACCAATGGGATATGAGTAACTATTGGACGGTTGTTTTCTACAGAAATTACCGTCGCCAAGGGATATGCTTTTATCACTTCGAGCAAATGAGGTAAAGAGCTGTCCTGATATGTTTTTGGTGGATAGGCCATAAACCGTTATACGCCAAATTGTATAAAGTGATGATCTAAATGTTTATACTGCATCATGCCCCACTGTTCGGGGGTAAAGGATCCAAAATAAGGGTGCACAGGCCAAGTGGTTTGGTCTTTTTTAGCATGGAATTCGTTGATGAGGTCTATCAGTTCTTTTTTGGAACTGCCGAAATTGGTGTCTTGGGTAATTTTGTATTCCTTGGTGGTTGGCAGCCCTTTTTTCCAGGGTTTGTCATCATAGAGGGAAGCTCTGAAAAATGACAACATAAACTTCATCATAAAATTGGGTTTTTCCAATTCAAGCTTCCCCAACGACACTTTTAAAGGACCGCAACAGTGAGCAAACATTTTTGCTGCATTCATTTCTCCCCAAAGAGGAATACTATGTTCTTGAATGTTTTCCATGCGCTCTAGAATTTCGGTATGGGCCGAAGAGTCAAAAAGGGATTTCATAATAGGGTTTGAAATGGTGTTAGGGTAAATTTACAATAAAAAGAGTTTGAAAGATTATTGAACTAAAATTAAGTGCTTAAATGTTTGATTTACTTTGTGTAAATTTATGGAACACTAACCCTTAAGTTTTCTTTATGAAGAATAACCAGCCATCATTCTCCATTAAAAATTGGTCGCAACATGACCAGCCCAGAGAAAAATTACGAGACAAAGGAAAATCGGTATTGAGCGATGCGGAATTGCTTGCGATTTTAATAGGTTCGGGAAGTAGAAGTGAAAGTGCTGTGGAACTCTGCAAACGCATTTTAGCCAGTG
Organism: Mangrovimonas sp. YM274; assembly: GCF_030908385.1. Taxonomy (NCBI): domain Bacteria; kingdom Pseudomonadati; phylum Bacteroidota; class Flavobacteriia; order Flavobacteriales; family Flavobacteriaceae; genus Mangrovimonas; species Mangrovimonas sp. YM274. The sequence goes on along the minus strand of NZ_CP133091.1, from coordinate 2,954,746 downwards.
TAGAGAACAATCTTAACAATCTGGGAAAATTGAGCATCACTCAGCTTATGGAATTCAAAGGGGTCGGTGAGGCCAAAGCCATTAGCATTGTTGCGGCGATGGAATTGGGGAGAAGACGACGAGGAGAGGAAGCCTTGGAAAAACAAAAAATTCTCTCGAGTGCTTCGGTGTTTGAACTTATGCAGCCCATTGTGGGAGAGTTGCCCCATGAAGAGTTTTGGATACTATATCTCAACAATTCCAATAAGGTAATTCAGAAAAATTTGTTGAGTAAAGGTGGAATTACAGGAACTTTGGTTGATGTACGATTGGTTTTGAAAACGGCCTTGCAGGTGGGAGCCACGGGACTTATTTTGGTTCACAATCACCCTTCTGGGACTTTGGTGGCTAGCGAAGCCGATAAACAAATCACCCAAAAATTAAAACAGGCAAGTTCTAGTTTGGATATAAAAGTGTTGGATCATTTAATCATTACCGAAAGAGCTTATTTTAGTTTCGCCGATGAAGGCATTCTGTAAAATTAAATTTATAGGGAGATGCTATCGGTGGACTTTCGGAATTTCTTATTTTTGATTGACAACACTGGTTGAGGCCTTCCAATACTATCTATGCTATTAGTCTATACCCATAAAATAACCCCGCGTTTAACCTATACTTTCAAGCATATCTGCACTAGGATTTTGGGAATACCTGTTGGTTTTACTACTACTATTGAAGAGTTTATTGCACACGATGACATTAAAATGTCGTATACCAAACAACCTTTGGGCAATGAAATTTTTATAAGAAGTCATGAGTTGTTGTTTGAGCAGGGGCTGAGCGATGTGGAAATTAACGTGATGGAGTGGGACGATACCAAATGCTTTTTTACCACGAGTGATAAAAGCAGTTTGCCTTTCGATATTTTTGCTGCAGCATTTTATCTGTTGTGCCGTTATGAGGAATATATGCCTCACGTAAAAGATCCATATGGGAGGTTTGTGGCCAAGGAAAGTCTGGCCTATAAAAATGGGTTTCTCAATCAACCGGTTATCGATATTTGGGCCTATAAATTCAAGGCTGTCATTCAAGAGCAATTTGAAACCTTTCAGTTTCCTGAAAAGAAGTATAGGGTACAACCTGTGATAGATGTACCAATGGCCTATTACTACAAACAAAAAGGGTTGTTGAGGACTATTGGGGGGACGATGAGTGATTTAATTCGCTTCAAACTAAAAAGTGTCTACACCCGTTTTTTGGTGATTTTCGGGTTCCAAAGAGATCCCTACGATAACTTTAAGTGGATCATCAACCGGCAAAAACAATTCAAGGAGAAATTCATGGTGTTTTTCCTCATTGGGGATTTTTCTACATATGATAAGAATATCAATGTAAACAAGAAAAAGTTTGTGGCTCTCATCAAATCGGTGGCAGACTATTGTAAGGTAGGACTTAAGGTTTCGTATTTTGCCTTGGACAACAAGGACGTTTTGAAGAAAGAAAAGGCCAAAATGGAAGCCATTACCAATTATAATTTGGAAGCATCCCGGAATTCGTTTTCAAAAATCAATCTACCGGAAACCTATCGAAATTTGATTGAATTGGAAGTGACACAGGATTTTACCATGGGCTATATTAACGAATTGGGTTTTAGGGCAAGTACCTGTACGCCCTTTCAGTTTTACGATTTGGATTATGAAATCCAAACCCCCCTGCAAATCAATTCCTTCCATTGTATCGATTTTGCATTGTTGAAAAAGCAATCTCTTTTAGATAAAAAGGAAGAATTACAGCGACTGATGCATAGTGTACAAAAAGTAAACGGTACTTTTACACCTATTTTCCACAACTATACGTTTAGTGAGAACCATAGGTGGAAAGGGTTTAGGGAATTGTTTAACATTGTTTTGGATTCTGTAAATGAAGCTTCATAATATCAGGCATATATTTTTTGATTTGGATCATACCCTTTGGGATTTTGACCGAAACTCGGCATTAACCTTTGAAAAGATATTTCAAATTCATGGTGTAAAGGCGCCATTGGATAGTTTTTTGCATGTGTATAACGAAGTGAACCGAAATTATTGGAAACTCTATAGGCATGAAAAGGTAGACAAGGAAAAGTTACGTTACGGGAGGTTGCGTGACACATTTGATAGTATCGAGTTTGAAGCATCTGATGAGCTTATTTTACAATTGTCGATAGATTATATAACCTATCTAACCACCTTCAATCATGTGTATGAAGGAGCTTTGGAAATTTTGGATTATTTAAAACCTAACTATGAACTACATATCATTACTAATGGTTTTAAGGAGGCCCAAAACAAAAAGATGGATGGTTCAAAAATGGGGCATTTTTTCAAAACTATGACCAACGCTGAAGTCGTTGGAGTTAAGAAACCCAATCCAGAAATTTTTATGTTTGCTTTAAATGAAGCCAATGCCAAACCGGAAGAGAGCATTATGGTGGGTGATAGTTTAGAAGCAGATGTTCAAGGGGCTATGGAAGTTGGTTTGGATGCCATATTTTTTAACTGTAGGAATGAAGATGTAGGGCAATCTGTAAAACAAGTGCGTCATCTTATCCAATTAAAAAACTATCTTTAGCCTACATTAACTAACTTTAAAATTAAAATATAAATACAATGAATTTTCCTAAACGTTTTCTTGTACTCTTATTACTAACTTTGAGTTCTTTTGGGAGTTTTGCTCAGGATGCTGTTAACAACTATAAATATATTATTGTTCCAACCAAATATGGTTTTTTAAAGGAAATAGATCAATATCAATTAAATTCTTTAACCAAGTTCCTGTTTAATAAATATGGTTTTACGGCCTTTCTCAATAATGAAACCCTTCCGTCAGACTTGCAGGCTAATAGGTGTTTGGCGCTATATGTAGATGTTACGGAAGAAAAGGGCGGGCTCTTTAAAACCAAATTGCAGATAGACTTAAAGAGTTGCGATGGAAAGATTATTGAATCATCACAAGTAGGGGAGTCCAGAGAAAAATCATACGATACGGCCTACAACCAGGCCTTAAGAGATGCTTTTGAAACCTTCCAGTATATGGGCTATGTTTATGAGCCAGTTTCAGGAGCGAACCAAACAACTGCAATGGTGACAGAAACTTCTCCGGTTACTTCAAATTCAGTAACAAAAAGTACGCCGGTAGTAGCTACTTCTGCTTCGGTGAGCAATACTATCAAATCAGATCCTTCAACGGTAGCAGAAACAGAAACTTTGTATGCCCAGCCTTTGGATAAAGGATTTCAGCTAGTGGATAGAACACCTAAAGTAGTGATGATTCTTTTGGAAACTTCCAAACCAGATGTCTTTGTGGTCAAAGGAAGCAATGCCATTGTGTATAAGGAAAATGGAATATGGTATTATTCTCATAACGATGGGACATCAATAGCTTCAAAAAGTTTAAATATAAAGTTCTAGTAGCCGTATTTGTTTTTCCAACGCTGTTTTAAAAATTCACGTTGAGATTGTTCCCTGGCATTGTTTCCCGGTTCGTAAAACCTGGTGTTTTTAATTTCATCTGGCAGAAACTCTTGGGGTGCGAAGTTATTCTCGTAATTATGGGCATATTGGTAATCTTCACCATAACCTAACTCTTTCATAAGTTTGGTAGGGGCATTTCTTATGGACAATGGCACCGATAAATCGCCCGTTTGTCTTACAAGTTGTTGGGCCTTACCAATAGCTTGATAGGAAGCATTGCTTTTGGGAGATGTAGCCAAATAAATGGCGCACTGACTTAAAATTATGCGAGACTCTGGGTAGCCAATTGTAGAAACCGCCTGAAAGGAATTGTTAGCAATAACAAGGGCCGTTGGGTTGGCGTTTCCAATGTCTTCACTAGCCAAGATAAGAAGTCGACGTGCAATGAATTTAACATCCTCTCCCCCTTCAATCATTCTGGCTAACCAATATACGGCAGCATTGGGATCACTTCCCCTGATAGATTTTATAAATGCAGAAATAATGTCGTAATGCTGTTCGCCGGTTTTGTCATATCGAACTGTATTGTTCTGAACTTTTTTAAACACATCGTCATTGGTGATGACAATGTCCTGATCTTCTCCGAATGAAGAGACAATAAGTTCAAAAATATTGAGAAGCTTTCGGCCATCACCTCCCGAAAGTCTAATTAAAGCTTCAGTTTCCTTAAGTTGGATATTCTTAGCGGATAGAATGGTATCTTCATGAATGGCTCTATTAAGAAGCGCTTCCAAATCCTCTTTGCTAAAGGAATTCAATACATAAACCTGACAGCGGGATATAAGTGCAGGAATCACTTCAAAACTCGGGTTTTCCGTAGTCGCGCCAATAAGAGTTACCCAACCTTTTTCTACAGCTTGTAACAGGGAATCTTGTTGCGATTTACTAAACCTGTGGATCTCATCAATAAACAAGATAGGGTTTTTTGTGGTGAACAAACCTCCACTTTGCTTGGCTTTATCAATAACTTCTCGAACATCCTTCACTCCAGAGCTAATGGCACTCAAAGTGTAAAATGGACGGTCTGATTCGTTGGCAATAATATTAGCTAATGTGGTTTTTCCAGTCCCAGGAGGTCCCCAAAAAATCATAGATGGTATGACACCATTTCTCAATTGTTGCGCAAGAGCGCCTTGCTCTCCAACCAAGTGAGTTTGGCTTAGATACTCTTTTAGGTGTTTGGGTCTGAGTCGTTCTGCTAAAGGTTCATTCATAGCGGTAAAATTACAAAATTGAAAGGCAAGTTTTATAAAGTGGTCTCAATTCTATTTTTCCTTTTGCATGAACAGTATGAAGATGACAATATTTCATAAAACCTATAAATGGTTAGTATTTTGAAAAGAATATTATAAATTTAAGTATGGATAATTCTCAACAGTTTAAATATTCGACGGGAGTCGTTGCTTATCCTATTTTTATGGTGCTTGCACTATGGATTGTGTTTTGGCTTCAAGTAAGGTTTTTTCATGATATCAAAAATTTTGGTGTATATCCCCTGACTTTTAAGGGGCTTCGAGGTGTGCTGTTTAGCCCTTTTATTCATTCGGATATTAAACATTTGTACCATAACAGTCTTCCGCTTTTAATCTTGTCCATGTCCTTGTTCTATTTCTACAGAACAATAGCATGGAAGGTCTTGTTTTATGGTATTCTACTATCGGGCTTTATAACCTGGTGCATTGGTAGGCCAGCAAACCATATTGGTGCTAGTGGATTGATTTATGTTTTGGTAAGCTTTATTTTTTTTAAGGGGGTTTTTGCCAAATATTACAGGTTGGTGGCACTTTCCTTTTTGATTGTTTTTCTATACGGAAGTATGATTTGGTATGTTTTTCCGGGGGAGAGGGGAATGTCTTGGGAAGGTCACTTAGCAGGTTTGATTACGGGTTTTTTGTTTTCGTTATTGTTTAGAAAGACTATTGCTAAACCGGAACGTTATGTGTGGCAACAACCCGATTATAATGAGGATGACGATCCATTTTTAAGGCATTTTGATGAAAATGGTAATTTTATTGAACTTAAGGAAGAAGAGGAACCTGAAGACATTCCAGAAGATCTCTCAACTCAAAGCCAAGTAAAGATTGTTTATAATTTTAAAGAAAACCCGGGGGGAGATTAACGTCTTTGGCGAATTGCTTCATATAAGAAAGCGCCGCAAGCAACAGAAACGTTCAGCGATTCGATTTCCCCTAAAATAGGAAGCTTAGCCTTATCGTCCACGACATTTAAAACGGAAGGATTGATTCCTTTTCCTTCAGACCCCATAATGATGGCACATGGTTCTGTAAACGAAACATCGTATAGTGTTTGATCTGTTTTTTCTGTTGCAGCAATGACTTTGATGCCTGAAGCCTGCATATAGAATACAGCATCTTTAATATGATCGACTTTGCAAATAGGCATTTTGAAGATGGCTCCAGCGCTGGTCTTTACCGTATCGCCATTAACAGGTGCTCCTCCTTTTTTCTGGATAATAATTCCAGAAACCCCTGTACATTCAGCCGTCCTAACAATGGCACCAAAATTACGAACGTCACTAAGTTGATCAAGTAGCAGAAAGAGAGGTGTTTTTCCAGATTCAGTCACTTCCATTACCAAATCTTCCAAATCGTAAAAGGTAATTGGTGCAATTTGGGCAATGACCCCTTGATGGTTTTTCTTGGATAGTTTGTTGAGCTTTTCAATTGGCACAAATGAGGTGTTTAATCGCTCTTTTTTAAGAAGCTGTTCCAATTCTGAAAACAAATCTCCACGAAGGCCTTTTTGAATAAAAATCTTGTCGATATTCTCACCAGATTTAATAGCTTCAATAACCGCTCTAATTCCAAAAATTGTAGTCTCTTTTTCCATTGGGACAAAGGTATGAAAATCTAATTTTCAAAAATGTAATTGAGGCTATAAATCCTAGGGTACTTGTATAAAAAAAACCACCTCTTAGAGGTGGTTTAAAGACTAACTATAATAATTGGTTAATTATTCAGAGTTTATAATTGTAGTGAGAAACCATATCCAGGATAATCCCCACAATTACCAAGACCAAAGTCTAAGACAAGGTCAATTGTACCTGCACAGGCATTTACAGTTCCAGAACCAGTTACGACACCTTCACTACATCCGTATTGAAAGTCTTCATTGGACATAAGGGTGACATTTGCGGTTGCAGGATCAATAGTAACTATAAAGTATGCTGTATCAGGATTTTCAATATATGGATTACCATATGCTCTTATCCAAAATTCATTTTCATTTGAGCCTTCTTCAATTTCTATAGTTTCTCCTGGATCATAATCAGCCCATTCATCGGTTACAACAGTTGCTGTTCCAATGAAAGGTGCCGCCGTAACTGGGCTACTTTCTCCAATTTCCGTGATTGTATAATTATCTCCCATTTTGGTTATTTGAGCCATAATGTAGTATACACTAGAGCATGAGTTTCCGGTATTAAGTGCTCCTGCGAAACTATACTCTTCTCCGTTGATGACTCCAATTTGGTCAAATGTCAAATGAAGGTTAAGGTCTACTGGAATATCCATAGCGGAATAATAATCAGCTACGACATAGTATTCACCATCAGGAGTATCAGAAGAAAGGGTGTAGGTTTCAAAACTTCCTCCATCTGCCCCACCAATAATTTCTGTATAGGGTACATCTGTTATTAATAGTCGTAAATCAGCAACATCCGTAGCATCTAATTCTGTGCCAAAGTTATCAGTAACTGTTGTTGCTGTTTCCCATGACATACCTACCATTAAGTCTCCTTCAACTAGGTTTTGAATATTGAAAGTAACTACTTGCTCATTTACAGCTGAAACATTTGATTCGTTACCTGTACCAATTCTAATGGTAGCAGTTTCAGTTTCTTCTATAAGATCATCTGCATGGATGGCTATAACATCGGAAACAGAAGTGGATCCTGCTGGAATTGTGACGCTATGAGGGAATGAGAAATCTTCACCGTCAATTGCATCTCCTGCGGTTTGCTCGAGATAAACCCTAACATTTACAATTTGAGGTTCACTTATACTTACTGTGAAACCATAAGTTGTTTCTTCTTCGACCAATGTTTGGTTATTGGCGAAATCCAATGCAACACTAAGTGTAGGCGTGCTTGGTTCCATGGTGCTGTGCCCTGTTAAATCATCGTCGCTACAGGCAGTAGTAACAATAATAGCAAAGACCATAAGAGATATTTTTATAAATTTATTTTTCATGTTTTTTCATTTATTATTCTACAATTTTTTCCATGACTTGATAGAATTCTCTTGATCCAGAACCTGAAGTATAATATCCAAAAGACATATACAGTAAATCTTCCCCATTAACTTCATCTCTAACCACAATATTTGTTTCGGCACCACATGGAACATTACTCATGTCTGCGGGAGAAGATTCACAAGTAATCAAAGGTTGGCCATTTCCATTTTGAGCATCACCGCTAGGAGTTTCATCTGGATAGGTTATTTTATCATTTTCGTCAATTTGAAAATACCATTCATTACCGTTAAATGCTCCAAAATATTCTACAACTCTATAGGTAGTAGCATCTACAGATTCAATGGTAGTTTCTGAAGGCCAATCTGAAGCGGTGTATGTAAGAACACCGATTCTGTAATATTCCGCTTCCAAGCATCGGTATAGGCCTGCAAAACGTGTTCCAACTGAAACTTTTGTACTTGCAGCACTGGCAAAAACTTCCCCTGTATCAAGGGTAGCTTCATAGCGCAGTGTCCAAAAGTCTCCGATGTTTAGCTCGCTATCACTTGCTGGTAACGGACTTCCGTCTAAGGTTAATCCTTCAATTAAATCTTCATATGTAAATGATGTTGAAAAAGGAGCGTTGGTCCCTAAATCAGTTTCTGTAATTTCCACTGAGTCATACAGGATTTCTTCAGTACTGTTTCCCGTGGCAGAACTTGTAAAAGATTTATAAATGTCAATATTTACAGTCTTTGTGTTGCCTTGGTAGACACTTCCAGAGGCCGTATAAGTAGCGCCGTTACCTACAACATAACCTATGGCCGCGTTGTTTAGAGTGATTAGCCCACCCGTAGATGCCCCACCAGTTAGTTCGTCATTATCATCGTCTATACATGATACAACCATTGACAATGAAAACAACATTAATATTAAGAATTTTATATTTTTCATACTTGTAAATTTATAGGTTTGTTATTGCCAAAATAAAGAAGAAGTCAATTCGTCACCACCAATTGAAGATGATGCAGCAGCATGATTATCTCCATTAAGAGAAGGTTCTGTAGTTGGGTAGTAATATCTAGAAGGGATTTGATTGATGTCACCTTCTATGGCAGGAGTCAGAACTGGTATGTTAGTTCTTCTCCATTCAGTCCAAGCTTCAAAACCTTGCCCAAATAAGGCTAACCACTTTTCTTCACCAATTTTTTCTCTAGCATCGTTTTGATTGGCAAATCCCAAACCTTCTTGAGAAAGGTATGATGATGAACTAATACCGTGGAATTCATAACTGGCTTCAATTCCTGTATAATAATAATCTAAAGCAGCGTCAAGACCTCCAGAGATATATCCTTCGTTAGCCGCTTCGGCCATTAAGAAGCTAAGCTCTGAGAATGACATTAAAACACCTGGTAATTCAGGGTTTAAATAAAATTCTCCGATTCCTGAAATATTAGCATAAGTATAACCCAATCCTTCGTTAGGTAGAGCGGTAAGGTCTCCATATCCCGCAGGCTTTCCTCTATAAGCTCCATCAGATTCAGCTGGGGCGGCATATAAGGGTAAGCGGTCATCATTTAAAGTGACCATTCTATCAACTACAAGGGAATTAACTTTGTATTCCAATCTAGACCCAAAGTCTATCAATTCATAGATAGGGTTGGCGTCTGGTTGGGTAGCAGTATAGTTTACTTGAGCATCATCATCGTTAGAAGACATTAGAAATCCTCCATTCACTAAGGCTTGTAATTCAGAGCTTACATCTTGAGTTGAAGAAATTCTCATTAAAGCTCTAAATTTTAATGAGTTTGCTAATTTTCTCCATTTAGTTACGTCGCCTCCGTAAAATAAGTCGGAAGAAGCAACTATTTCACCCGATCCATTGGCAAGCATAGAAGCAGCCTCGGTGTACATATCGATAATACCGTTATATATGGTGGCCTCATCGTCGTAAACAGGCTTTAATATTGTTGGATCCATGGCTTCGGTGAATGGAATAGGTCCAAAAAGTTCCGTCAAAAATTGAAATCCACTGGCTTTCATAATCATTGCGGCAGCCTGAAGGTTAGTGTTGCCTTCATCAATAGCTAACTTTTCCATGGCGTCAGCTTCAGCAATTACACTAGCAAAGGCGTTGTCCCAAATATTATCAATAACAGTACGTCTTGGTATGTAGCGCTCTTCAGAATTGTATTGGACTTTTGTCCATAATTGAGCCCAAACAGAACCCATGTCGCCACCGGCACCTCCTAAAACACCATGCATAACATTCATATATACTCTTTGCGTGGTTCCTAATAAAAGGTGGGCAGGTACTGCAACTGGGTTATTAGGATCTGTGTTTAACTCTTCATAATCTTTTGTACATCCTGTTATCACTGATAATGTGATAAAGGTGCAAATAATGAACTTTATTTTTTTCATAATCATTTTTTTAGAATTTTAAGTTGATGTTGAAACCTATATTTCTAGCGGAAGGATACTGACCAAATTCTTGGCCTTGTTGTCCATTGGCACTACTAAATCCTGTTTCTGGATCGATGTGCGGCGCTTTTTTATACAACATCGCTAGGTTTCTTCCTACTACAGAAAACTTTATTCCTTCAATAGCTGAATTTTTGAAAAATTTCTTCGGAAGTGAATATCCTAGAGTTACTTGTCTTAATTTGACATAAGAGGCATCAAAAATTGAGCTGGATTCTACATCGTTGCTATAAGATGCTTGGTTGAATACTTTAGCGTCTACTACAACATTGTTAGGTACATATCCTCCGTTACCGTCAGACATTACACCATTTCCAACTACACCAGTCTCTCTTCCTATTAGGGATTCTTCCAAGGTACCTGCGTATCTACCCCAAGCGTATGTCATACTATGTACATCTCCTCCTATTTTTGCGTCAATAAGGGTTGAAAGCTCAAAGTTCTTAATTCTGATAGCAAAGTTTGCACCTCCAGTCCAATCTGGAGCAATATCTCCTAAGACTTTATATTCTTGGTCGATAACAGGAAGACCGTCCTCGTAAATTACTTGTCCATCTTCTGTTCTTTCAAAATCTCTACCAACAAGAACGCCGTAAGGCATACCTGGTCTAGCCTCTAGGTTTAATCCCCACTGGCCTCCTAAGATATAAGTGTCTAATTCACCCAAAGATGTTACTTCGTTATCATTCGTAGCCCAGTTAAGGTCTACATCAAAACTGAAATCTTCTGTTTCTATAACGGTAGCGCCAAATTGTACTTCAAAACCTTTATTGGTCATGTCTGCTATGTTGTCCCATACATTAGTGAAACCTGTAGCTGCTGTTACTTGAATAGGCACTAGAAGGTCTTCTGATTTTTGATCGTAGTAAGTGAATCCAAAGCGTAATCTATTTTTGAAAAATTTACCATCGATACCAACTTCTACTCCTGTTACTGTTTCAGCTTTCAAATTTGGATTCCATTGAATGTCTGGAACTGAAGCTTGATTTCCAAATGAATTATTACCTAAACTATAAATAGAGTTTAATCTATATGGGCCTAAGGCTCCGGTACTACCTACTTTAGACCAACCACCTCTAATTTTCAAAAAGTTAACTGCATCGCTAGTCATATTAAAGGCATCAGTAAGTACAATAGATCCACTTACAGATGGGTAGAAGAAAGAATTGTTTTCTATAGGTAAAATACTGGCCCAGTCATTTCTAGCTGTAAAATCAATAAAGAAGAAGTTTCTAAATCCGATTTGCCCATATCCGTACAAACTACTAATTTCTTGAGAGCTTTGGGGAAATAAATATTGAGCTCCTGTAGGACTAACATTGGTCCCGGCAGTGGCTCCAGTTTGCAAATTAGAAAGTGTATAAAGATTTGGTAGCTCCAAGGCAGGAAGGAATCCTGATGTTAAGCTATTCTTTTGAGACATTTTGTTAGCTCCTAAATTCAAGGAGAAGTTAAAATCATCATTAATATCCTTGTTAATACTAACCAAAATACTAGAGTTAATTTCTTCAAAGCGTCTTTCAATTTCATAGTATGAACCATCTGGAGCATTATTACTTCCTTTTGCCTGTCTTCTTGTTTCAAATTGGTTGTAGTAATCGATACCTACTTTAGCGCCAACGGTTAACCAATCCAAAACTTCATAACTCAAATCAACATTACCAATTATACGATCTTTTTCAAGCGTATTGGTGTTGGTTTCCAATACCCAATAAGGGTTATTTTGGAAGTTGTGGTTCCAGTTAAGAGGAGTTCCTTCTGCAGCGGTCCCTACAGGAGCCAATGGGAAGTTTCTCCAATCTCTTAAGTCGGAAAAATTAACCTGTCTTGCGGACCAGATGAACTGTTGGAAAGGGTTTTCGTTATTATATCCTGTTACGGGAAGGTTATCACTATCTATATTAAAATAGTTCACAGAAGCCACGGCTGTAAAGCGCTCTCCTAAATCAAGAGTTCCATTAAGTCCAAAAGTTGTTTTCTTCAATTCAGTAAAAGGAACCATTCCTTTTTCATCACTGTTACCAATAGATAATCTTAATTTGTCAGTAGTCAAAGACACATTGTTACTAATGTTTATACCGGTGTCTAAGAAATCTTTTACGTTATCTGGGTATGATTGCCAAGGTAGAGGGGAGCCTCCGTTTAACTGGGAGTTCCATTGTATAAATTCCAGCCCTGTATCCAGTGCAGGTCCCCAACTTTCATCTACACCATCGCCTACACCGGCTCCTGCACCATTAACAAACTCAAAGTAACTAGGATCACCTCCTTGTCCGTAAGAGTTTTGGTAGTTCGGTAATAATAATGGGTTTGAGAAAGTTACGTTAGTATTGATTGAAATTCCAAATTTTTTAGCTCCACTACCACTTTTTGTGGTAATTACTATAACTCCATTACCAGCACGTAAACCGTATAGAGCGGCTGCGTTAGGTCCTTTAAGAACTGTTACAGATTCAATGTCGTCTGGATTGATATCTGCGGCACCATTGGGTAAATCCACACCCCCGCCGCTTCCAGCGTTACCAAAAGATCGGTTGTCAATAGGCACACCATCAACTACATAAAGTGGCTCATTGTTACCAGTAATCGAGGAGTTACCCCTTAAAACAATACGGGAAGAGGCTCCTACACTACCAGAAGTACCTGTTACCTGTACCCCAGCAACTTTACCACTAATGGCATTTGATATGTTGCTTTCTCGGGCTTCGGTCATACCTTCACCTTTAATACTTTGTACGGAATAACCAAGAGCTTTCTCCTCTCTCTTGATTCCTAGTGCAGTCACTACGACCTCGTCAAGCACTGCTGCATCTTCCAACATGGTGATGTTAATAGTGTCTGAAGAGCCTACCGTGATTTCTTGAGATTTTAATCCGATGTAGGTAAAAGTTAATACGTCACCAGTCTTTGCAGAGATGGAGTAGTTTCCATCAAAATCTGTTTGGGTTCCTGTGGTAGTTCCTTTTACGATGATGTTAACCCCAGGAAGCGGTAGGCCGGTTTCATCCGTAACCGTTCCTGAAATTGTTTTTTCTTGTGCAAAAGTTAGCTGCACGACAAACGCCAGTATTAGCGTTAGAATTCCACTAAACTTTGTTTTCATATTTAAATTAATTTGAATTAGCCAGCACCAATATCTTAATAAAAAGTTAATAAAACAATAAAGTGAAGCTAAAATTTCAAGAAGAATTTCAGATAATATGTTAAAACGTAGAAGAAACGCTGATATGAATTTTTGAGTCCGAAAATTTAAATTTCTGACTTTCAGTCTTTCCGTTAGAGTAATTTAGCTTGAATAGTCCAGTGTTGGTAAGAAGTCCAAAACCAAATCCGATACCGAATAGTTTTTCTTTGGAATTGTTTAACTGATTTTCAAAATAAGCGCCATCCAAAACGGTGTGCACGTAAAGGTTAGTGGAGAGTCGATAACGGTATTCGGTATTTAATACAGTGTAGAGGTTGCCTAAAATGCTGTTTTCTTCGAAGCCTCTAATGGAGTTTATGCCACCAAATCGATAAAGTTCGTTTTCCAAATAATTATTTGAATCTAAATAGGCTCCGGTAATTTTTGTGAAGAAGCTATTTCTATCGTTGAGATTGAAAATTTTGGAGCTGCGTATTTTTAGGTCAATTTGGTTTTCCTTGGTGTTGCTAAAGGTTCGGTTACCAAAGCCAGTTGAAAGTTCAAATAGGAAATTCGTTCTAAATAGAGGATCGTAATTTTGTAGTTTGATGTAGCTGTAGTTAAAATTGTAAAAAACGGAGTTGTAATCTTCTAAAGTAGTGGAAGGTGTGTCTAATAAATTGTTTGAATTTAAAGAGCTTATGCCGACAGACAATTTGTTTTTGGAATTTATCTGGTAAAATGTGTTAACAGATTGGGAGGCATTTACGAAAGAGGAGTCCCTTCTAAAGATATTAAGGTTGGCTTCTAGACCTATAGGAGATTTAAAGAGGTACGGAAGGCTTAGGTCCAGGTTGAAAGTCCTTTGGTCGTTTTCGTCACTTTTATAAAGTAGCTTGAGAGATTCTCCGTAATTAAGGTTGTTTACCAATGCTAAGTTTAAATAGCCATCAAATTCCAGTTTTTGGTTTTCGGTATTTGTGCCAAAACCTAGGAAGCCATCAAAAGTGTTTGCTTTCTTCTTTTGAATATATAGGTAGAGGGTAGTGGAGTCTTTTGTAAAAAGAACTTCGGGTTCCTTTATTTGATCCGCAAATTGTATGTCGTTTAATAGGTTGGTTTGCTGTTTTATTTTGGAAAGGTTAAAGCTTTGCTGTCTTTTTATTTTTAGGAAGTGTTTAATGTATGATTTTGGGAATTTCTCATAGCCATTAAGGACGATATTGTCAATAGTTCGGGTTTTGTTGTTGGTTATTTTAAGTGTTGCACTTAACGTTTTGTTGTCAATTTTGTTGAAGTCGGTTAGCTCTAATGTGCTGAAAGGGTCTCCGGAATTCGCAATTGCTATGTTAAGTTTTTCCAATGTGGTTTCTAATTCGGAAATGGAAGCGATGAAATAGCCATTATGGTATGCTATGTTTAAGGTTTTAAGCAAATCTGCTTGTAGGTCACTATAATATATATGAATAGAATTGTATTTGTTGTTTAATTGGAACTGTGCAATATAAGTTGAGTCCGTTTCTCTTTCTAGGTTCTCAAGTTTGGATTCTAAATATCCTAAACGGTTAAGGGTTTGTTGAAATGAAGTTAGTTCTGTTTGAAGTGTTTTGAAGTTTTCAAACTTTTTTTTATGGCCAATCGAGTCGATGGTTTTGTTCTCGGTTTCATTTTTGCCCAGTATGCTCAAGTGAAGTGGTTGAGCAATAGCAATGTTGCTTAGCAACGTCCAAAAAATCAATTGCAATAACAATTTTGAGGCGGGCATCATAAGGAATTTAATTTCAAAGCTAACGCAAATAATCCAACAAAAATATCTGGAGCAAAAAATAATTCACCAAACTTTTTAAAATTAATCACTTAACATTTGAAAAATTGATTTTTATTCCTACCTTTGCAGCCCTCTAATAGAGGCTTTAATAAAAATTATATAGTAATATATGCCAACAATTTCACAATTAGTACGAAAAGGAAGAGCCAAAATAACCAAGAAGAGTAAATCGGCTGCTTTAGATTCGTGCCCACAAAGACGTGGTGTGTGTACTCGTGTTTATACTACAACGCCTAAGAAACCTAACTCAGCAATGCGTAAGGTAGCAAGGGTTCGTTTAACAAACGGTAACGAGGTTAACGCATACATCGGAGGTGAGGGGCACAACCTACAAGAGCACTCGATAGTATTGGTTAGAGGCGGAAGGGTAAAAGATTTACCAGGTGTTAGATATCACATCGTTCGTGGAGCTTTGGATACCGCAGGTGTATCTGGAAGAACACAACGTAGATCTAAGTATGGTGCAAAACGCCCTAAGAAGTAATTAAAAAAACTTTAAGAAGAAGACATGAGAAAAAGACAAGCGAAAAAAAGACCGCTTTTACCAGATCCACGCTTTAACGATCAGTTGGTAACACGTTTCGTTAATATGATGATGTGGGACGGTAAGAAGTCTGTAGCTTTTAAAATATTCTATGATGCTATTGATATTGTAGAGTCTAAGAAAGCTGATGATGAGAAAACAGCTTTGGAAATTTGGAAAGATGCTTTATCAAACGTTATGCCTCACGTAGAAGTGCGTAGTCGTAGAGTTGGTGGTGCAACCTTTCAAATTCCTATGCAAATACGTCCAGACCGTAAAATTTCAACTGCAATGAAGTGGTTGATTGGTTACGCGCGTAAAAGAAATGAAAAATCTATGCCTCAGAAATTGGCAGCTGAGATTTTAGCAGCAGCTAAAGAAGAAGGAGCAGCCGTGAAGAAGAGAGTTGATACTCATAAGATGGCAGAGGCTAATAAAGCATTCTCACACTTTAGATTCTAATAAAAATGGCACAAAGAGATTTAAAATATACAAGAAACATAGGAATTGCTGCTCATATTGATGCTGGTAAAACAACAACAACTGAGCGTATTCTTTTTTATACTGGAGTTTCCCACAAGATTGGTGAGGTGCACGATGGTGCTGCCACAATGGACTGGATGGAGCAAGAGCAAGAGCGTGGTATTACTATCACATCTGCAGCTACAACCTGTACTTGGAAATTCCCAATGGAAAATGCACAGCCATTGCCAGATACTAAGGATTATCACTTTAATATTATTGATACTCCTGGTCACGTTGACTTTACAGTAGAGGTAAACCGTTCATTACGTGTATTGGACGGATTGGTATTCTTGTTTAGTGCGGTTGATGGTGTTGAGCCACAATCTGAAACTAACTGGAGACTTGCAGATAACTATAAAGTACCTAGAATTGGTTTCGTAAACAAAATGGACCGTCAAGGATCTAACTTTTTGGCTGTTTGTCAACAAGTAAAAGATATGTTGGGGTCTAACGCTGTGCCAATTGTATTGAACATTGGTGATGAAGCAGACTTTAAAGGTATTGTAGACCTAGTAAAGAATAGAGCTATTGTATGGCATGATGACAACTTTGGATCAACTTTTGACGTTGTTGATATTCCTGCAGACATGCAAGATGAAGTGAAGAAATACAGAGCTTTATTGATCGAGGAGGTAGCTGGTTACGACGAGAACCTTCTTGAGAAATTTATGGAAGATGAGGATTCTATTACTGAAGACGAAGTGCACGCTGCATTGAGAGCTGCTGTAATGGATAGAGCTATCATTCCTATGATTTGTGGTTCTTCTTTCAAGAATAAAGGAGTACAGTTCTTGTTGGACGCTGTATGTCGTTATTTACCTTCACCGGTAGATAAAGATGCTATCGAAGGTACAGATCCAAATACAGGTGAAGCTGTAACTCGTAAGCCAGATGTAGATGCACCGTTTTCTGCTTTGGCATTTAAGATTGCTACCGATCCTTTCGTAGGACGTTTGGCATTCTTCCGTGCTTATTCTGGTAGATTGGATGCTGGTTCTTACGTAATGAACAACCGTTCAGGTAAGAAAGAGCGTATCTCTCGTATCTACCAAATGCACTCTAACAAGCAAAATGCGATCGACTTTATCGAAGCTGGAGATATTGGAGCAGCAGTAGGATTTAAGGATATCAAAACAGGAGATACCCTTTCTGATGAAAAAGCACCAATCGTATTGGAAAGTATGGACTTCCCAGACCCAGTAATCGGTATCGCTGTTGAGCCTAAGACTAAAGCTGACGTTGATAAGTTAGGTATGGCCTTGGCTAAATTGGCAGAAGAAGATCCAACATTTACTGCAAGAACTGATGAGGCTTCAGGACAGACTATTATTTCTGGAATGGGAGAGCTTCACTTAGATATTATTGTTGACCGTTTGAAGCGTGAGTTCAAGGTTGAAGTTAACCAAGGACAACCTCAAGTAGAGTACAAGGAAGCTATTACTCAAACTGCACAACACAGAGAAGTTTACAAAAAACAATCTGGTGGACGTGGTAAATTCGCAGATATCGTATTTACTCTTGAGCCTGCAGAAGAAGGTAAAGTTGGTCTTGAATTCGTTTCTGAGATCAAAGGTGGTAACGTACCAAAAGAATTTATCCCTTCAATTGAGAAAGGATTTAAGATGGCAATGGTAAACGGTCCATTGGCGGGTTACGAAGTAGACGCTATGAAAGTTACCTTGACAGATGGATCTTATCACGATGTGGATTCTGACCAGTTATCATTCGAATTGGCTGCTAAACTTGGTTTCAAAGCTGCTGCTAAAGCTGCTAAAGCCGTAATCATGGAGCCTATCATGAAATTGGAAGTGTTAACTCCAGAAGAAAACATGGGTGATATCGTAGGTGACCTTAACCGTCGTCGTGGACAGGTTAACGACATGAGCGATAGAGCTGGATCTAAAGTTGTTAAAGCACACGTACCATTATCTGAAATGTTTGGTTACGTAACGGCTTTACGTACTTTGTCTTCTGGTAGAGCAACCTCTACTATGGAATTTTCACATTATGCTGAAACTCCTTCTAACATTGCAGAAGAGGTGATTAAGGCAGCAAAAGGAGTAGAAGCTTAAATCTTAAGAAAATGAGTCAAAAAATCAGAATAAAATTAAAGTCTTACGATCACAATTTGGTTGACAAGTCGGCTGACAAGATTGTAAAAACAGTAAAAAGTACCGGTGCTGTGGTAACGGGTCCAATTCCATTACCAACTCACAAAAAGATTTTCACTGTATTACGTTCACCGCACGTAAACAAGAAGTCTAGAGAGCAGTTCCAATTAAGCTCTTACAAGAGATTATTGGATATCTACTCTTCATCTTCTAAAACAATCGACGCTTTGATGAAACTTGAATTGCCAAGTGGAGTTGAAGTAGAGATCAAGGTGTAAGTAAGCACATCAAGGATTTAAGTTCTTGATAACATGTCCGGAGCTTCGTGCAAAGGAAAAACGGAAAAAGTACAATTCAGGGTTGAAACGTATTTTTGACCCTGAATTTTTTAAAATAAAATAGTAATCAATTTAATAATTAATAAATATGTCTGGGTTAATAGGAAAAAAGATCGGTATGACCAGCATTTTTGATGAAAATGGAAAAAACATTCCATGTACAGTAATCGAAGCTGGACCATGTATCGTTACCCAAGTCAGAACCGAAGAGGTTGACGGGTATAATGCTCTTCAACTTGGTTTCGATGACAAGACAGAAAAAAGTGCTACAAAAGCAGAGCTTGGTCACGCCAAAAAAGCTGGTACTTCTGTTAAGAAAAAAGTCGTTGAATTCCAAGGATTTGAAGGAGATTACAAATTAGGTGATGCAATCACAGTAGAGCACTTCATTGAAGGTGAGTTTGTGGATATTGCAGGTACATCTAAAGGAAAAGGATTCCAAGGTGTTGTAAAACGTCATGGTTTTGGTGGAGTTGGTCAAGCTACGCATGGTCAACATAACCGTTTAAGAGCTCCTGGTTCTATTGGTGCAGCTTCTTATCCTGCGAGAGTATTCAAAGGAATGAAGATGGCCGGAAGAATGGGCGGTGAAAAAGTGAAAGTTGAAAATTTAAGAGTTTACAAAGTAGTTCCTGAAAAGAACCTTCTTGTTGTTAAAGGATGTGTTCCTGGGCACAAAAACTCTTATGTAATCATTGAGAAATAATGAAAGTAGCAGTTTTAGATATAAACGGAAAAGACACAGGTAGACAAGCAGAGCTTTCTAAGGATGTGTTTGCTATAGAGCCTAACAATCATGCTGTATACTTAGACGTGAAGCAATATTTAGCTAACCAACGTCAAGGTACACACAAGGCAAAGGAGAGAGCAGAAATTTCTGGAAGTACTCGTAAGCTTAAAAAGCAAAAAGGAACTGGTACAGCTCGTGCGGGAAGTATCAAGTCTGGAGTATTTAAAGGTGGTGGACGTATGTTCGGACCAAGACCAAGAAACTACGGAATCAAATTGAACAAAAACCTTAAGCGTTTGGCTCGTAAATCAGCTTTAAGCATTAAGGCAAATGACAAGTCAATCGTAGTTTTGGAAGACTTCAATTTTGACACTCCAAAAACCAAGAACTTCACAGCGGTATTGAAAGCCCTTGATATTCAAGACAAAAAATCTTTGTTTGTGTTGGGAGCGTCAAATAATAATGTATATTTGTCATCGCGCAATTTTAAAGGGTCTGAAGTTGTAACTGCTTCAGAATTAAACACTTATAAAATTTTGAATGCAAATAAAGTAGTCCTTTTAGAGGGGGCTCTAGAGGGAATTGAAACGAATTTAAGTAAATAAGGAAAGTCATGAGTATCTTAATTAAACCTATCATCACCGAAAAAGCAACAACTCAAGGTGAGTTGAACAACTGCTTTAGCTTTGAAGTGAGCACAAAGGCGAACAAGGTAGAAATTAAAAAAGCAGTAGAAGCTGCTTATGGCGTTTCTGTTGAAAAAGTTCGTACTATAAATGTCCGTCCAGATAGAAGAACCCGTTATACAAAAACAGGTATTCAGCATGGTAAAACAAATGCTATCAAAAAGGCATTTGTACAACTGGCGGAAGGTGAGACAATTGATTTATACAGTAACATGTAATTAGACGAAAATGTCAGTAAGAAAATTAAAACCGATTACATCAGCTCAGCGTTTTAGAGTAGTTAATGGATTTGACGCCATTACTACTGATAAGCCGGAGAAAAGCTTGCTTGCTCCGAAAAAAAGATCTGGTGGTAGAAACAGTCAAGGAAAAATGACCATGCGCTACATTGGTGGTGGTCACAAAAAGAAGTATCGTATCATCGATTTCAAAAGAAACAAAGCGGGAATCCCTGCTGAAGTGAAAACTATCGAATACGATCCAAACAGAACAGCTTTTATCGCATTGTTGAACTATCAAGATGGTGAGAAAAGATACATCATTGCCCAAAATGGTTTACAGGTTGGACAAAACGTTGTATCTGGTGCCACAGGAGTAGCTCCAGAGATTGGAAATGCAATGCCTTTAAGCGAAATACCTTTAGGAACTATTATTTCATGCATTGAGTTGCACCCAGGACAAGGAGCTGTTATGGCTAGAAGTGCAGGGGCATTTGCTCAATTGATGGCGAGAGATGGTAAATTTGCTACCATTAAATTGCCATCAGGTGAAACCAGATTGGTACTTGTAACTTGTATGGCTACTATTGGAGCCGTATCTAACTCTGACCACCAGTTGATCGTATCTGGTAAAGCAGGTAGAAGCAGATGGTTGGGTAGAAGACCAAGAACAAGAGCTGTTGTAATGAACCCAGTAGATCACCCAATGGGTGGTGGTGAAGGTCGTTCATCTGGAGGACACCCACGTTCTAGAAAAGGTTTACCTGCTAAAGGTTACAGAACCCGTTCTAAAACAAAAGCGAGTAATAAATATATTGTAGAACGTAGAAAGAAATAATAGGACATGGCAAGATCATTAAAAAAAGGACCTTACGTTCATTATAAATTAGATAGAAAAGTTCAACAAAATGTTGAGTCTGGCAAGAAGACAGTTATCAAAACTTGGTCTAGAGCTTCTATGATTACTCCAGACTTCGTAGGACAAACTATTGCAGTGCACAACGGTCGTCAGTTTGTACCAGTTTACGTAACAGAAAACATGGTAGGTCATAAATTAGGAGAATTTTCACCAACACGTTCTTTTAGAGGGCATGCAGGTGCAAAAAATAAAGGTAAAAAATAAGAAGAGCTATGGGAAGTCGTAAAAAACAAATGGCAGAGGCTATGAAAGAAGACAGAAAGCAAATTGCGTTTGCAAAATTGAACAACTGTCCTACCTCACCAAGAAAAATGCGTTTAGTAGCTGATTTGGTAAGAGGTCAAAAAGCTGAAAAAGCTCTTCAGATCCTTAGATTTAGCTCGAAAGAAGCATCACGTCGTTTAGAGAAACTTGTACTATCAGCAATCGCTAACTGGCAAGCTAAAAACGAAGATGCTAACATCGAAGAAGCTAACTTATTTGTAAAAGAGATCAGAGTAGATGGTGGAACAATGTTAAAAAGATTGCGTCCAGCTCCTCAAGGTCGAGCACACAGAATTAGAAAACGTTCTAACCACGTAACAGTTGTGATTGGAGCATTAAATAACAATACACAAAGCTAAGATAGAGATATGGGACAAAAAACAAATCCAATCGGAAATCGCTTAGGAATCATCAGAGGATGGGAGTCTAACTGGTACGGAGGCAATGACTATGGAGACAAGCTTGCTGAAGACGATAAGATTAGAAAATATGTTCACGCTCGTTTATCTAAAGCTAGTGTGTCTAGAGTGATCATTGAGCGTACGCTTAAACTTGTAACCGTTACTATCACTACTGCCAGACCTGGTATCATTATCGGTAAAGGTGGTCAAGAGGTAGACAAGTTGAAAGAAGAGCTTAAGAAGATTACAAACAAGGAAGTTCAATTAAACATCTTTGAAATAAAGAGACCAGAACTTGACGCATATTTGGTAGCATCAAGTATTGCTCGTCAAATAGAGAACCGTATCTCTTACAGACGTGCAATTAAAATGGCTATCGCGGCTGCGATGCGTATGAATGCGGAAGGAATTAAAGTACAGATCAGTGGTCGTTTGAACGGAGCTGAGATGGCACGTTCTGAGCACTACAAGGAAGGTCGTATTCCATTATCTACATTTAGAGCCGATATTGACTATGCTTTGGTAGAAGCCCACACTACTTACGGTAGATTGGGAGTTAAAGTATGGATCATGAAAGGTGAGGTATATGGTAAAAGAGAACTTTCTCCGCTAGTTGGTTTATCCAAAAAGCAAGGAAAAGGAGGACGTGGAGGTAATAACAAATCTCGACGAAGAAAGTAATTTAAAAAGTAAAAGAAGATGTTACAACCAAAGAAAACAAAGTTTCGTAAGCAACAGAAAGGTCGCATGAAAGGAAATGCCGGAAGAGGGCATGTACTTTCAAATGGAATGTTTGGTATAAAATCACTTGACTCTCAATTTATTACTGCGCGTCAAATCGAAGCTGCTCGTATTGCTGCAACTCGTTATATGAAAAGAGAAGGGCAACTTTGGATTAAAATTTTTCCAGACAAGCCTATCACAAAGAAACCTCTTGAAGTACGTATGGGTAAAGGTAAAGGTGCTGTTGAGTACTGGGCTGCTGTTGTTAAACCAGGTAGAGTATTATTTGAAGTTACAGGTGTGCCATTAGAAATCGCAAAAGAAGCTTTGCGTTTGGCTGCTCAAAAACTTCCAGTTAAAACTAAGTTTATTATAGCTCGAGACTACGACGAAGCTCAATAAGAATGAATGTATTATGAAGCAATCAGAAATTAAACAGCTATCTACAGCCGAGTTACAAGAACAACTTGGTATGACCAAAAAGAGTTATGCAGACCTGAAAATGGCTCATGCAATATCTCCTTTAGAAAATCCAATTCAATTGCGTTCTGTAAGACGTTCAATAGCAAGAATTGAGACTGAATTAACTAAAAGAGAACTACAATAACTGTATTCTGCTGAAAGATGGAAAAAAGAAACTTAAGAAAAGAACGTATAGGAGTTGTTACAAGTAACAAAATGCAGAAGTCCATTGTGGTTTCTGAGGTTAAGAAAGTAAAACACCCTATGTATGGAAAATTCGTGTTGAAAACGAAAAAATACGTTGCACACGATGAAACAAACGACTGTAACATTGGAGATACTGTAAGGATCATGGAAACACGACCTATGAGTAAATCTAAATGTTGGAGATTAGTAGAAATAATTGAAAGAGCGAAGTAATTATGGTACAACAAGAATCAAGATTAAAAGTAGCCGATAACACTGGAGCAAAGGAAGTATTGACAATACGTGTTCTAGGTGGTACTAAAAAGAGATATGCTTCTATTGGAGATAAAATTGTTGTTTCTGTAAAAGATGCAACTCCTAACGGAAACGTAAAAAAAGGTGCAGTTTCTACTGCCGTGGTTGTACGTACCGTAAAAGAAGTAAGACGCCCAGATGGATCTTATATTAGATTCGATGACAACGCTTGTGTACTTTTAAATGCTCAAGGTGAGATGAGAGGTACACGTGTATTTGGACCTGTTGCTAGAGAACTTCGTGATAAACAATTCATGAAAATTGTATCATTGGCACCTGAAGTGCTTTAATGACTAAACCAAGATGACAAAGCTTAAAATAAAATCAGGAGATACCGTAAAAGTAATTGCCGGAGACAATAAAGGATCAGAAGGTAAAGTACTTAAAGTATTTGTAGATAAGAACAAGGCCATCGTAGAAGGAGTAAACATTGTGAAGAAGCACACTAAGCCAAGCGCACAAAATCCTCAAGGTGGTATCGTAGAGAAAGAAGCACCAATCCACATCTCAAATTTATCTTTGGTAAATTCTAAAGGAGAAACTACTAGAGTTGGGTACAAAATGGAAGGTGATAAAAAAGTAAGATTTGCCAAAAAATCTAATGAAGTAATATAGTAGTTATGACTTATACTCCAAGATTAAAACAAGAGTACAGAGACAGAATCGTTTCAGCTCTTACAGAAGAATTCGGTTATCAAAACGTAATGCAGGTTCCTAAACTAGAAAAGATCATCTTATCTAGAGGAGTTGGAGCTGCTGTTGCTGACAAGAAATTAATCGATCATGCAGTTGAAGAATTAACTAAGATCTCTGGACAAAAGGCTGTAGCTACCCTTTCTAAAAAAGACGTAGCATCTTTCAAATTACGTAAGGGAATGCCAATTGGAGCCCGTGTAACCTTGAGAGGAGAGAGAATGTACGAATTCTTAGATCGTTTGATTACTTCGGCTTTACCACGTGTAAGAGATTTTGGTGGTATCAAAGCTACTGGATTTGATGGTAGAGGTAATTACAACTTAGGTATTACCGAGCAAATCATTTTCCCAGAAATTGATATTGACAAAATCAACAAAATATCAGGAATGGACATTACCTTTGTAACGTCTGCAGAGACTGATAAGGAAGCACATTCGTTATTAACTGAATTAGGATTACCTTTTCAAAAGAATTAAGATATGGCTAAAGAATCAATGAAAGCCCGTGAGGTAAAAAGAGCAAAAACAGTAGCTAAATATGCTGAAAAACGTAAAGCTTTAAAAGAAGCTGGCGATTACGAAGCATTACAAAAGTTACCTAAAAATGCTTCTCCAGTACGTATGCACAACAGATGTAAACTTACAGGAAGACCAAAAGGGTATGTTCGTACATTTGGAATTTCACGTGTAATGTTACGTGAGATGGCAAATAAAGGACTTATTCCAGGAGTGAAAAAAGCTAGCTGGTAAAAAATAATTATAAACTGGTTTGAAGTTCGGAGCCGAATTGCGGCTCCGAAAACCAAAACCGAAAATTAATATACATGTATACAGATCCTATCGCAGATTATCTAACAAGAATTAGAAATGCCGTGAAAGCCAACCACAGAGTGGTTGAGATTCCAGCATCCAATCTGAAAAAAGAAATTACTAAAATATTATTCGACCAAGGATATATTTTAAGTTACAAGTTCGATGACTCTTCAGTACAAGGGACTATTAAAATAGCTCTTAAGTACAATAAAGAAACAAAAGAGCCTGTAATCAAGAAGATTCAAAGAATCAGTAAACCAGGTTTACGTAAATATGCAAGTTCCAATGAAATGCCAAGAATCCTTAACGGTCTTGGAATTGCAATTGTATCCACATCTCATGGGGTGTTAACAGGAAAGCAAGCGCAAAAACAAAACGTTGGTGGAGAATTATTGTGTTACGTTTACTAATTTATAAAACAGAAAAGACATGTCAAGAATAGGTAAAAACCCAGTGGCTATCCCAGGAGGAGTTACAGTTGAAGTTAAAGACAATGTAATTACTGTAAAAGGTAAATTAGGTGAATTAACTCAAGAATTTTCTGGTGTAGAAATTAAAGTAGAAGAAGGAAACGTTTTAGTTGAGCGTGCTTCAGATAAAAAGGACGTAAGAGCAAAGCACGGACTTTATAGAGCCTTGATTAACAATATGATTAAGGGTGTATCTGAAGGATGGACCAAAGAACTAGAGTTGGTAGGTGTTGGTTATAGAGCATCAAACCAAGGACAAAAATTGGATTTAGCATTAGGTTTTTCTCATAATATTATATTAGATTTAGCTCCTGAAGTTAAAGTTGAGACCGTATCTGAAAAAGGAAAGAATCCAATCGTTAAATTAACCTCTCACGACAAACAGTTGGTAGGACAAGTAGCTGCGAAGATCCGTAGTTTCAGAAAACCAGAGCCTTACAAAGGAAAAGGTATCAAGTTTGTTGGTGAAGAATTAAGAAGAAAAGCAGGTAAATCAGCTTAATAGTTAAGTTATGGCATTGACAAAGAATCAGAGAAGACTAAGAATAAAAAGCAGAATCCGTAAAATAGTTTCAGGAACTGAAGCTAGACCAAGATTGGCTGTATATAGAAGCAATAAAGAAATTTATGCTCAACTTATAAACGATGTAACTGGTACAACTATCAGTTCTGCATCTTCAAGAGATAAAGACATTAGCTCTGCAACAGGGAACAAAACTGAAATTGCTGCCTTGGTAGGTAAAGCAATCGCAGAGAAAGCTCTAAAGGCAGGTGTTGATACTATTTCTTTTGATAGAGGAGGATATAAATATCACGGAAGAGTTAAATCATTGGCAGAAGGTGCTAGAGAAGCAGGACTAAAATTCTAAGAAATTATGTATCAAAAATATAAAAACGCAGAATTGGTAAAACCAGGTGGATTAGATCTTAAAGATCGTTTAGTTGGTGTACAAAGGGTTACTAAAGTAACAAAAGGAGGTAGAGCATTCGGTTTTTCAGCTATCGTAGTAGTTGGAGATGAAGCTGGTGTAGTAGGACACGGTTTAGGGAAGTCTAAAGATGTTGCAACTGCTATCGCTAAAGCTGTAGAAGATGCTAAGAAGAACTTGGTGAAAATTCCAATCATCAAAGGAACTTTACCTCACGAACAAAAAGGTAAATATGGTGGTGCTAGAGTAAATATTATTCCTGCAGCTCCTGGTACCGGGGTAATTGCTGGTGGAGCTGTGAGAACAGTTTTGGAAGCAGTTGGAGTACATGATGTATTGTCTAAATCTCAAGGATCATCTAACCCACACAACGTTGTAAAGGCGACTTTTGATGCTTTGTTACAATTGAGAAGCGCAGAATCTGTAGCTAGGGATAGAGGAATTTCTCTTGAAAAAGTATTTAACGGTTAATTTATAGGACGATGGCTAAAATTAGAGTAACAAAAGTAAAAAGCGCAATCAACCGTACGCAAAACCAAAAAAGAACTTTGGAAGCTTTAGGTTTGAAAAAAATCGGTCAGGTTGTTGAACATGATGCCACTCCAAACATCGTTGGTATGGTGAATAAAGTTAAACATTTAGTTTCTGTTGAAGAAACAAAATAATACAGCATAGAAATGGACTTAAGTAATTTAAAACCAGCTGAAGGCTCAGTTAAAAATCAAGGTAAGAGAGTAGGTAGAGGACAAGGTTCTGGTAAAGGTGGTACCGCTACACGTGGACACAAAGGAGCTAAGTCTCGCTCTGGATATTCTAAGAAAGTTGGTTTTGAAGGTGGGCAGATGCCACTTCAAAGACGCGTACCTAAATTTGGGTTTACTAATATTAACCGTGTAGAGTACCAAGGTGTTAACTTGGATACATTACAACAGTTGGTTGATGACAATAAAGTGAAGGATACTGTTGATTTTAATACATTGGTTGAACTACGTTTGGCTGGTAAAAACGATTTGGTGAAAATCCTAGGTCGTGGAGAATTGAAATCTAAACTAAAAGTATCTGCTCATAAATTTACTGCTTCAGCAAAAGCTGCAATTGAAGCTGCAGGTGGAGAAGCCGTAACTTTATAAGACCAATTAGAGTATGAAATTTATAGACACTTTAAAAAATGTTTGGAAAATAACGGAACTAAAAGACAGGATCGTGCTTACGCTCGGCCTGCTTTTGGTTTATCGTTTTGGTGCACAAGTGGTATTACCTGGTATCGACGCTTCTAAATTAGGAGGTTTGGCTGATAGTACAGGTGATGGACTACTTGGTTTATTAAATGCCTTTACAGGAGGAGCATTTGCTAATGCTTCTGTGTTTGCATTGGGTATTATGCCGTATATCTCCGCTTCCATTGTAGTGCAGTTGATGGGAATTGCGATTCCTTATCTTCAAAAATTACAAAAAGAAGGAGAAAGTGGGCGTAAAAAAATCAACCAGATTACAAGATGGTTAACCATTGGTATCTGTTTGGTTCAAGCACCAGGATATTTGGCAAGTTTACCTACTTTGGGTATTCCTCAAGATGCCTTTTTACTAGGTACAGGAGGAATGTTCTATTTTTCATCTATAATCATTTTGGTTACAGGAACTGTTTTCGCAATGTGGTTGGGTGAAAAAATCACCGACAAAGGAATTGGTAATGGTATTTCATTATTGATTATGGTAGGTATTATTGCTAAGTTACCACAAAACTTCTTGCAAGAATATGCGGCTAGAGTAACGCAATCAAACGGAGGTTTAATCATGATTTTGATTGAACTTGTAATTTGGTTGTTGATTATCCTAGGGTCTATCATGTTGGTGATGGGTGTGCGTAAAGTTGCTGTTGAGTATGCTAGACGTACCGCAACAGGTGGATACGAAAAGAACGTTTTTGGATCCAGACAATTTTTACCTTTAAAATTGAATGCTTCAGGAGTAATGCCAATTATCTTTGCACAAGCTATTATGTTCGTGCCTAGTTTAATTGGTAAATCATTTGGTTCTGGAGCGGTAGGTACATGGATGCAAACACAGTTTTCTGATATCTTCGGATTTTGGTACAACGTTGTATTTGCAGTATTGATTATTGTATTTACATATTTTTATACTGCTATTACTGTTCCAACAAACAAAATGGCAGATGATTTAAAGCGTAGTGGTGGTTTTATTCCAGGAATACGTCCTGGATCTGAAACTTCAGAATATTTGGATAAGATAATGTCGCAAATTACCTTACCTGGTTCTATATTCTTGGCCTTGATAGCTGTGTTCCCAGCCATCATTGTTAAGCTTATGGATGTACAGGCAGGTTGGGCCTTATTTTTTGGAGGGACATCATTACTAATTATGGTAGGAGTTGCAATAGATACCATGCAACAAGTAAATTCTTACTTGTTAAACAAACACTATGATGGCTTGATGAAAACTGGTAAAAATAGAAAAGCAGTAGCTTAAAAATATTATACTATGGCAAAACAGGCAGCAATAGAACAAGACGGATCAATTATCGAAGCATTGTCTAACGCAATGTTTAGAGTTGAATTGGAGAATGGTCATATTGTGACTGCGCATATTTCTGGTAAAATGCGTATGCACTATATCAAACTATTACCAGGAGATAAAGTAAAATTAGAAATGAGTCCTTACGATTTAACTAAGGCTAGAATAACTTATAGATACTAATACGATGAAAGTAAGAGCATCAGTTAAAAAAAGAAGCGCAGACTGTAAACTAGTGCGCAGAAAAGGTAGACTTTACGTGATTAACAAAAAGAATCCTAGATTCAAACAAAGACAAGGGTAATTATGGCAAGAATTGCAGGTGTAGACATACCAAAACAGAAAAGAGGAGTTATCTCTTTAACTTATATCTATGGAATAGGTAGAAGTAGAGCGAAAGAAATTTTAGTAGCAGCTAAGGTTGACGAAAGCACAAAAGTACAAGACTGGACAGACGATCAAATCGGAAGCATTCGTGAGGCTGTGGCAGCTTATACTATTGAAGGTGAGCTTCGTTCTGAAACTCAATTGAACATTAAGCGTTTAATGGACATTGGATGTTACAGAGGTATTCGTCATAGAGCTGGACTTCCTTTAAGAGGTCAACGTACTAAAAACAACTCTAGAACAAGAAAAGGTAGAAGAAAAACAGTTGCAAACAAGAAAAAGGCAACTAAATAATAATTAGTAACATGGCAAAGTCAAATACTAAAACTAAAAAGCGTAAAGTAATTGTTGACTCTATAGGAGAAGCACATATTGCAGCCTCTTTCAACAATATCATCATCTCTTTGACAAACAAAAAAGGAGATGTTATAGCATGGTCATCTGCCGGTAAAATGGGGTTCCGTGGTTCTAAAAAGAACACGCCATATGCTGCGCAATTGGCTGCAGAGGATGCTGCAGGTGTAGCTAAAGAAGCAGGTTTGAAAAAAGTGAAGGTTTATGTAAAAGGACCTGGTAACGGTAGAGAATCTGCTATTAGATCTATCCATAACTCAGGTATTGAAGTATCAGAAATCATTGATGTTACTCCACTACCACACAATGGATGTAGACCTCCAAAAAGAAGAAGAGTATAATTTATTCAGAAAATTTTATAATTAATATCAATTGTTTTTACAATTGATATTAATTATTTCTGTTAAATTTGCAAGCTGAAAAATTTATAAACAAGTATTAACGGGAGATTGACTGTTTATCGAAGGATAAGAATAAGACCTTAATTCATAAACACTCCCAAAATTAATTTTAACAAATGGCAAGATATACTGGTCCTAAAACTAAGATAGCCCGTAAGTTTGGTGAAGCTATCTATGGAGATGACAAGGCTTTTGAAAAAAGAAACTATCCTCCAGGTCAACACGGTGTAAACAAGCGTCGTGGAAAGAAATCTGAATATGCTATCCAATTGATGGAAAAGCAAAAAGCAAAATACACGTATGGTATTTTGGAGAAGCAATTCAGAAACATGTTTAAAAAAGCAACTGCAGCTCCTGGAATTACAGGTGAGGTTTTGTTACAACTTTGTGAGTCTAGACTTGACAACGTAGTTTACAGAATGGGTATTTCCCCTTCTCGTAGTGGTGCTAGACAATTGGTTTCTCACAGACACATAACAGTAAATGGAGAAATCGTAAACGTTCCTTCTTACCAATTGAAAGCTGGTGATGTTGTAGCAGTAAGAGAAAAATCAAAATCTTTAGAAACCATTCTAAATTCATTGGCTAATTCTAGTGAAGTATATGAGTGGATTACTTGGAATAGCGAGACCAAGCAAGGAACTTATGTTTCTGTTCCTGCAAGAGTGCAAA
The DNA here is from genome assembly GCF_030908385.1 of Mangrovimonas sp. YM274. Taxonomy (NCBI): domain Bacteria; kingdom Pseudomonadati; phylum Bacteroidota; class Flavobacteriia; order Flavobacteriales; family Flavobacteriaceae; genus Mangrovimonas; species Mangrovimonas sp. YM274. The sequence continues at coordinate 2,923,971 of NZ_CP133091.1, read as the reverse complement.
TTCCAGAAAATATCAACGAGCAATTCATCGTCGAATTATACTCTAAATAATAACTAGAAACAAACACACAATATGGCAATATTAAATTTTCAGAAGCCTGACAAAGTAATCATGATTGATTCTACTGATTTTGAAGGTAAATTTGAGTTTAGACCTTTAGAACCAGGATATGGATTGACAGTAGGTAACGCTTTAAGACGAGTGTTATTATCTTCTTTGGAAGGATTTGCCATTACATCTGTAAAAATAGAAACCGTGGATCACGAGTTTTCTACCATTGCAGGAGTAGTGGAAGATGTTACAGAAATTATTTTGAACTTAAAGCAGGTTCGCTTCAAGCGCCAAATTGATGAAATCGATAACGAAGCTGTTTCTATTTCTATTTCTGGACAAGAGCAAATCACAGCAGGTGATTTCCAAAAGTTCATTTCCGGTTTCCAAGTGTTGAACAAAGATCTTGTGATCTGTAACTTGGATCCTAAAGTGAACATCAACATGGAAATTACTATTGAAAAAGGTAGAGGATATGTACCTGCTGAGGAAAACAAAAAAGCTTCTGCTCCAATTGGTACTATATTTACCGATTCAATTTATACGCCAATAAAAAATGTGAAGTATAGTATTGAAAACTATCGTGTTGAGCAAAAGACCGATTACGAAAAGTTGGTTTTTGAAATCATTACAGATGGATCAATACACCCAAAAGATGCTTTAACAGAAGCTGCCAAAATCCTTATTCACCACTTCATGTTGTTCTCTGATGAGCGCATTACTCTTGAAGCTGATGAAATTGCGCAAACAGAGACCTATGATGAAGAATCACTTCACATGAGACAACTATTGAAGACCAAATTGGTTGATATGGATCTTTCTGTAAGAGCATTGAATTGTTTGAAAGCAGCTGAAGTTGATACATTGGGAGATTTGGTTTCTTTTAATAAGAATGATTTGATGAAATTCAGAAACTTCGGTAAAAAGTCCTTAACAGAGTTGGAAGAACTTGTAATTGTTAAGGGATTAAGTTTCGGAATGGACTTGAGCAAATACAAATTAGATAAAGACTAACAAACAAATTCCTTCATAATTTGCTCCCCTAGCATGGGTTGAGCAAGATGAAGGTTAACATCAAATGTCATGAGACACGGAAAGAAATTTAACCATTTAGGAAGAAAGACAGCTCACAGAAAAGCAATGTTGGCTAATATGGCTTGTTCTTTAATCGAGCACAAGCGTATCAATACCACTGTTGCTAAAGCTAAAGCTTTAAAGCAATTTGTTGAGCCTTTGATTACAAAATCAAAAGAAGACACTACGCATAACAGACGTATTGTTATGGCTCGTTTAAGACAAAAAGAAGCGGTTGCTGAGTTGTTTAGAGATGTTGCTGCCAAAATTGGTGATCGTCCAGGAGGATACACAAGAATTATTAAGTTGGGTAACCGTCTAGGGGATAACGCTGATATGGCAATGATCGAGTTGGTTGATTACAATGAAATCTATAATGCTGGGAAACCAGAAAAGAAATCAACTCGTAGAAGTAGAAGAGGTGGATCTAAAGCTGCTGCTCCTGCACCAGCTGCTGCTGAAACTAAAACTGCAAACGAGGAAGAAGAATAGAAAGTACTTTAATACTTTAAGTTCAAAAGGGATAAACAATTTGTTTATCCCTTTTTTTTTGTCCATCTTTAAAGTAACTAACCATAAAATCAAGTTATTATGAAAAACTTACTCATTGTGTTTATTTTCATTATATATAATGGGGGAACAGCTCAAAATTTTAGTACAGGGCAAACTAGCAACGATTTAAGGCGCGATCTTGCTCAAGGAGGAAGTATTTGGGTGTCCAACAGCACTAAAAATTCGAATATTAAGGGCAGTGTATATTTGTTTAATGGATGGGTTAATATTTCTACCATTTACCTTAAGGACACCTCATATCAAATATCAAATCTTAATTATAATATTGACAAGGATCAATTGGAAGCTAAGTTTTCTGAGGATTCAGTTTTAGTAATTAATCCTCAAAAAATTTTAAAGGTCAAGATTCACAACGTAGAATTGGCTCAATATTATAGTCCCACCACCAAAAAGTTAAGCTTTTATCAAACGGTAGTATCAACCAAAGACTTATTGTTGCTAAAACAATATTCAGTTAGTATCAAGGAAGGAACCTTTAATCCTATGACCCAACAAAAAACGAAGCCAGATGAATATGTAAAACATGAAGAATTTTTTGTTAAACTAAACGGGAATGAAGGTTTGGAACCTATAAAATTGAAGAAATCATCGGTTTTGGAATTAGTGGGTTCAAAAGAAGAGGAAATTAAGGCGTATGTCAAGGATAATAGGCTTCACTACAATAACGAAACGGACGTTGACAAAATTTTAACTTATTATAGTTCCTTGTCAATTTAAAATATAGCCCTTAACATTTTAGTTTGTCCTTTTTTTTGTGGAAATTTGCAAAACTTTTCGAACAAATGAAGTACAATAAAAGAGACAAAGCTTTAGTATTATTATCTGACGGAACCATTTTTTATGGTAAATCTATCGGACAATCAGGAACCGCTTTTGGCGAAGTATGTTTCAATACAGGAACTACAGGGTATCAAGAAATTTTTACAGATCCTTCCTATTTTGGACAGATCATGGTAGCCACCAATGCCCATATTGGGAATTATGGTACCAAGGAGGATGAAGTAGAATCTGACTCGATTAAGATTTCAGGTTTAATATGTAAAAATTTTAGTTTCAATTATTCACGTGAGGCTGCTGATGATTCTTTGCAAAATTTCTTTGAAAAGAACAACGTATTGGCAATCTCAGATGTGGATACCCGCGCCTTGGTAAGCTACATTAGAGAGAATGGAGCTATGAACGCTGTCATCTCTACAGATGTTGATAATATTGAAGGGTTAAAGGAGCAATTGGCAAAAGTACCTCAAATGAATGGTTTGGAGTTGGCCTCTCAGGTGTCAACAAAGGAGCCTTACTATTATGGAGATGAAAATGCTACCTATAAAATTGCTGCTTTAGATCTTGGTATTAAAAAGAATATCCTTCGTAATCTTGCAAAACGCGATGCGTACATCAAGGTATTCCCATACAATGCTACTTTTGAAGAAATGAACGAATGGAATCCTGATGGTTATTTCTTATCTAACGGTCCTGGGGATCCGGAACCATTGGAAGCTGCTCAGGAAGTTGCAAAGAAAATCATTGAAAGAAACCTTCCGTTATTTGGAATTTGCCTAGGACACCAGGTTATTGCCTTGGCAAATGGTATTTCTACCTATAAAATGTATAATGGGCATAGAGGTATTAACCATCCGGTTAAAAACCTAGCTACGGGTAAAGGAGAAATTACTTCTCAAAACCATGGTTTTGCCATTAACAGAGAAGAAACCGAAAACCATCCGGATATTGAAATAAGTCATGTTCACCTTAATGACAATACGGTTGCAGGAATTAAAATGAAGAGCAAAAATGTCTTCTCGGTGCAATATCACCCAGAAGCAAGTCCAGGTCCTCATGATTCATCTTATTTGTTTGATCAATTTATAGAAAACATCAAAAATAAATAATAGAAAAACCTCAAAGAAAATCACTTTTTTTTGAGGTTTTTTTTATTCGAAAACAATGTAGTAAGATTAATGCATAATAATGGTTTGGCACCCGTTATTTGGATAACTATTTTGTAAATTTGTTAAAGAAAAATTAGTAAAAAGTAATCAACCTTAAACTAAACATTATGAGCATAATAATTAACATTCACGCAAGACAAATATTAGATTCAAGAGGAAATCCAACCGTAGAGGTTGATGTAGTAACAGAAAACGGCATTATGGGAAGAGCTGCAGTACCATCAGGAGCGTCTACAGGTGAGCATGAGGCTGTGGAGCTTAGAGACGGTGGCGATTCATATATGGGGAAAGGTGTTTTAAAGGCCGTAGACAATGTGAATTCTGTAATTGCTCAAGAGTTGCTAGGGGTTTCTGTTTTCGAACAAAATGTAATTGATAAAATGATGATTGATTTGGACGGAACTCCAAATAAATCAAAGTTAGGAGCCAATGCCATTTTAGGAGTATCTCTAGCTGTAGCTAAAGCGGCTGCTAATGAATTAGGAATGCCTCTTTACAGATATGTTGGTGGTGTGTCAGCTAAGACATTGCCCGTACCAATGATGAACATCATCAATGGAGGTTCTCACAGTGATGCGCCTATCGCATTCCAAGAGTTTATGGTGATGCCAGTAAAGGCTAAAAACTTTACGCATGCTATGCAAATGGGAACTGAAATTTTCCATAACCTTAAAAAAGTATTACATGATAGAGGTTTAAGCACCGCTGTAGGTGATGAAGGAGGATTTGCGCCAACATTGGATGGTACGGAAGATGCTATCGAATCTATCCAAAAAGCTGTTGAAAAAGCAGGATATAAATTTGGAGACGAAGTAATGATCGCTTTAGACTGTGCTTCCGCAGAATTTTATGTGGATGGAAAATACGATTATACAAAATTCGAAGGCGATAAGGGAGTTGTAAGAACTTCTAAGGAGCAAGCGAATTACTTGGCAGAATTGGTGGCAAAATATCCAATTATTTCAATCGAGGACGGTATGGATGAAAACGATTGGGATGGATGGAAGTATCTAACAGAGCTTATCGGAGATAAAGTTCAATTGGTTGGAGATGACCTTTATGTAACTAACGTAGAGCGCTTGGCAAAAGGTATTGAGAATGGAATAGCAAACTCTATCTTGATTAAAGTAAACCAAATTGGTACACTTTCTGAAACTATTGCGGCTGTAAATATGGCACACAACGCTGGATACACTTCCGTAATGTCTCACCGTTCAGGAGAAACTGAAGATAACACAATCGCTGATTTGGCTGTAGCCTTAAATACTGGACAAATTAAGACAGGTTCTGCTTCACGTAGTGACCGTATGGCAAAATATAACCAATTGTTGCGTATTGAGGAAGAATTGGGAGATGTTGCCTACTATCCACAAACCAATGCTTTTAAAGTGAAATAAGCATAATATTAAGGATAATACATTTAAAAGAGCCCTCTGTTTAAACAGAGGGCTCTTTTTGTTATCAAGAAAAGATATTTTAATATTAATAATGAAATAATATGTAAATATTTTATTACTCAATTTATTTTAAGTAATTTATGTTGAAATATTCAACGTTGAATAAACTACATATTGGCTAGTTTTTTCCAAGAAATAAAACTCAAAATCATATTGTTAACGCCTAAACCTTGATACATGCATTCAAACTTTCTTTTTGTTTCAGCCGAAAATGATGCAATCAAAAACTGTAAAGCAGGAGGAATGGGAGATGTGGTTAGGGATGTGCCTAGGCAAATTGCTGCTTTTGGAGATTGGGCGCATGTGGTTACCCCAGCCTATAATAGATTACATGTAAATGGAGAAAAATTGACTGAGCTTCACTTTTCCTATAGAGGTAATATTGAAATGGCTGAAGTTTATAAGGTCGCTCCCAAAAAGGATTTCAATAATATTACTCACTACGTAATACATCATCCCGAAATTGTCTCTGGAAATATTGCCCATATTTATTTCAACGACCCTGAACAGCCCTTTTATACAGATGCCTGCATGTTTTCACTGTTTTGTATTGCAGTCGCACAAGCTATTAAGCAAGATGTTTTTGGGCATTTAGATGTGGTGCATTTGCACGATTGGCATTCTAGTTTGCTATTGTTTTTAAGGGCTTACCATCCGGCTTATGGATTTTTGAACAACATTAGGTTTGTATATTCCATCCATAATTTGGCAATTCAGGGAATTAGACCGTTTGAAGGCAGTAGGTCTTCGTTGAAGGCCTTTTATCCAGAAGTTGAGTTTGATTACGATCGATTAAAGGACCCGAGATACCATGATTGTATTAACCTAATGGCATTGGGGATTAAGTTTGCCAATGCGGTTCATACTGTGTCCCCTTCGTATAAGGAAGATATCATGAATCCAAGCGATTTCCCGAACTTTATAGGAGGAGAGGGGTTGGAAGGTATTCTAAGAGAGGCCAATGAAGAAAAACGCCTATTTGGTATTTTAAATGGCTGTAACTATAAGAATATTAATCTTGTTCCGCATGGTGCCTTTTATGTAAATGCCATCCAAGCTATTTTTGAATGGCTTCAGGAACCAGAAAAGGAGTATAAAGCCAATTTTTTAATTCATACAGGGGAAAAGATTGTAAAACTTATCAAAGATCCGGCAAAGTTTGTTTGTGCCAGCGTAGCAAGGCTGACCGAACAGAAATTTTATTTTTATAAAAACTCGCCAGAACTTTTAGTTACGATTCTTGAAAAGTTAAAGGAGGTTAATGGAATTTATGCGGTTTTAGGCACTGGAGCTCCGGAGTATGAAGAACTATTGCATAAAATTAGTTACGAACACGAAAATTTTATCTTTTTTAATGGCCAGTCTGAAGAAGTTATCGATTCAATTTACACTGAATCCAACCTGTATTTGATGCCGAGCCTTTTTGAGCCTTGCGGGATCAGTCAAATGTTGGCCATGCGCAATGCCCAACCCTGTTTAGTACATCATACTGGGGGATTGAAAGATACCGTGAAACATATGGAAACAGGCTTTGCTTTTGACGGTGCTACGATAGATGAAAAAACTCAAAATTTTATTCAGGTATTTCAAGAAGCCCTAAGCGTTTTTTTCAAAGACAAACAAAAATGGGATGATATTTGTCTAAATGCTAAATCACAAAAATTCACTTGGAAATCTTCAGTGATAGAGTATTACAAAAAATTATATCGCTTGGAAGTAAAAATGAAAAATTACAAGGATTAGAGGCTAGTTGTTGAAAATAAGCTACTTATGAAATCCTTAATTCTCCTACTATTTTAAGTATCAATTTTATGAATATTTCAATAGGTAAATCCTTTGTTGAGAAGCTTTAATAATCGTGAGATATTTCATAAATTTGGAGCTGTCGTTTCAAGACAACAATTTAAAAACTTTTTATTGAAATATGTCAGATAAAGCTATATTAGAAATTAACGGTCAAAAACATGAGTTTCCTTTAATTACAGGGGCAGAAGATGAAGTTGCAATCGATATCAAAAATTTACGGAGTGCTACCAATGGAGTGATTACCATTGACCCGGGTTACAAGAACACAGGATCGTGTGAAAGTGCCATTACATTTTTGGATGGAGAAAAGGGAATTTTGAGGTACAGGGGTTATTCTATTGAAGAATTAGCCGAGAAGGCCGACTTTTTGGAAGTAGCTTATTTATTGATTTTTGGAGAATTGCCTACGCAAGAGCAATTGGACAAATTCCACTCAGATATTAAGAAACATTCTGTTGTAGATGATGACATCAAGAAGATTGTGGATGCCTTCCCAAGATCAGCCCATCCAATGGGAGTTTTATCTTCTTTAACCAGTGCTCTTACGGCATTTAATCCTTCTTCGGTAAATGTAGATTCTGAGGAAGAAATGTACAATGCCATTGTTCGAATTTTGGCTAAGTTCCCGGTATTGGTAGCTTGGACTATGCACAAGAAATTGGGATTGCCATTAGATTATGGAGATAAGAATTTGGGTTATGTAGAGAACATTTTGAAAATGTTGTTCAAGCAACCAAACGAAGAATATGTTCAAAATCCAATTTTGATCAATGCTTTGGACAAGTTGTTGATTCTTCACGCTGATCACGAACAAAACTGTTCGACGTCTACAGTAAGAATTGTAGGGTCATCTCATGCAGGTTTGTTTGCTTCACTTTCAGCTGGTATTTCGGCACTTTGGGGACCACTTCACGGTGGAGCTAACCAAGCTGTTTTGGAAATGTTGGAAGCTATTAAGGCAGATGGTGGCGATACCAAAAAATACATGGGGAAAGCCAAAGATAAAGACGATCCATTCCGTTTGATGGGATTCGGACACCGTGTTTATAAAAACTTTGATCCTAGAGCTAAAATCATCAAAAAAGCTGCAGATGAAGTGTTAGGTGATTTAGGAATTGAAGATCCTATCTTGGATATCGCAAAAGGATTGGAAAAAGAGGCTTTGGAAGACAACTATTTTGTAGATAGAAAGTTGTATCCAAACGTAGATTTCTATTCAGGAATCATTTATAGAGCTATGGGAATTCCTACCGATATGTTTACGGTTATGTTCGCCTTAGGAAGACTACCAGGTTGGATTGCGCAATGGAGAGAAATGAGATTGCGTAAAGAGCCGATTGGACGTCCTCGTCAAATTTATGTTGGTGAAACACTGAGGTCTTTTAAAGATATAAAAGACAGATAAAATATTTTATAAGTAAAAAAACTGCCTTAAAATTGCATATGCTGTTTGGGCAGTTTTTTTTTATCATATAATCACACTTTATGTTGCAATTACATGTTACAAATGAGACGTCACGTCTTAGAGCGGTTGTTTTAGGAACTGCTGAAAGCATTGGTCCAATTCCTTCAGAAGAAGAAGCTTATGACCCTAAATCAATAGAGCATATTAAGGCCGGGACTTATCCAAAAGAAGCGGATATGGTTCAAGAAATGGACGCAGTAGCGAAAGTGTTTGAGAAATATGAGGTGCAGGTATTCCGTCCTAAAACCATAAAGGATTATAATCAAATTTTTGCTAGAGATATTGCTTTTGTTATCGAGGATAAATTAATTAAGGCAAATATTCTTCCTGATAGAGAGCGTGAAGTAGAAGCGATACAGCATGTAATTGATCAAATTCCAGCAGAAAATGTCATTACGCTTCCGGAGGATTGTCATGTAGAAGGGGGAGATGTAATGCCTTGTGGCGATTTTATTTTTGTAGGAACTTATTCTGGCCCGGATTATTCAAATTATATTACGGCCAGAACCAATATGGATGCGGTTATTGCCCTTCAGGAATTGTTTCCAGAGAAAACAGTAAAGGCTTTTGAGCTTAGAAAATCAAATACAAATGCCAAAGAAAACGCGTTGCATTTGGATTGTTGTTTCCAACCAATAGGGAAGGACAAGGCCATTATTCATAAAAATGGCTTTTTGGTAGAGAGTGAATATAAATGGCTAGTGAATTTTTTTGGTGAGGAGAATGTTTTTGAAATTACAAAAGATGAAATGTACAACATGTATAGCAATGTGTTTTCAATTTCAGAAGATGTAATAATTTCCGAACGCAATTTTACAAGATTGAATACTTGGTTAAGGGAGCAAGGTTTTACGGTTGAGGAAGTGCCCTATGCCGAAATTGCTAAACAAGAAGGTTTACTGCGATGCTCTACAATGCCTTTAATAAGAGATTAGGCTTATACAGGAGAACAAGAAGTGATTTTTATTTACGGTAAAGAAAGTAATTTTTTACCAAATCAATATAAATGCGCTTGGCTTCATCACGGCTCACATTTTGAACCTGGAAAAGGGCATTTGTTTTAAAAGCGTTAATTATAGGCTTTCGGCTGCTTGGCCTACCGTAATCACCGGTAGCTTTTTTATAGTAAGCGTAGAGGCGTAATAAAAAGTCTGCGGGAAATGGTTCCGTATAATTGTTAACCATTTTTACAGCTTCCTTAAACTCGATATCCAATTCTTCAGGTGTCATTATATTTCTGCTATAATGCTTTCGCCTCCTTTTACTACTTGATTCAAACTAACTTTTATGTTGGCGTCCAATGGTAAAAATACATCTACTCTAGAGCCAAACTTAATAAAACCAGAATCGGCTCCTTGTATGGCTTTATCATCTACCTTGGCATAATTTACAATACGTTTTGCCAGTGCTCCAGCAATTTGTCTGTATAACACGTTTCCAAACTTTGGATTGTTTACAACAACCGTGGTGCGTTCGTTTTCTTCGCTTGCTTTTGGATGCCAAGCTACCAAGTACTTTCCGGGATGGTATTTGCTAAAAACGACATTGCCACTAACAGGATAACGTGTTACGTGAACATTTAAAGGCGACATAAATACAGATACTTGTATGCGCTTTTCATTAAAGAATTCTTTTTCAAAAACCTCTTCAATAACTACAACCTTACCGTCTACAGGCGATAGGGCATGGTTTTCATTTGGGACCGTCTTTCTTTTTGGGTTTCTGAAAAACTGTAAAATCAGAATTAGAAACACTAAGGCGGCTAACATTAAAACCGTTCTTAGCCAAGGTAAGTGAACAGTGTAGTCAATGGTCATTAAAAGTGCAACAACAATAACCAGAGTAATGAAAATAATTTTATGGCCTTCTTTATGAAACATAAGTAAATCTTAAATATAAATAGATAAAAGGTGCTGCAAATATAATGCTGTCCAAACGATCTAATAAGCCTCCATGTCCTGGCATTATTACACCACTATCCTTTACGTTAGCTTGTCTTTTAAACTTAGATTCAATCAAATCACCTAAAGTGCCAAAAACACTGGCGATAATGGCTAATACTAGCCAATGATTGAAATTTAATGTATCTGTAAATTTAGCAATAAAATAGCTAGCCACACAGGAAAAAAACAATCCTCCTAAAAAACCTTCTACTGTTTTCTTTGGAGAAACTTTGGCAAAAAGCTTTTGTTTTCCAAAGTTCTTCCCAACTAAATAGGCAAACGTGTCATTAGTCCAAAGAATTATAAAGGTGCCTAAAAGTAGTAGAGGCGTAAAATTATGATTGTAATTGGCAATTAAAAATAAAAAGACAAACCCACTCGATAGATAAAAAGTTGTTATGATATAGCGTTTGGAGCTGAAAAGCGGAATGGTCTTTTCAGAAAATAAATCTTTAATTAAAAATAATTGTACAAAGATGGTGATGACATGTAGTATTTGGATGGAATCATTGAAACCTGACGTTGTGTTGACAATGGATAACCAATAGCCAAATACAAAATATAAAATTGTGAAGATTACATAAGGCAAAAATTTCTCTAGGCCAATCAACTTCTTGAACTCAGCCAAACAAACTAAACCAAACAAGTAAAATAGAATTGCTAACGCTGTTTTCCAACAAAGGGAGAGCATAAGCAAGCTGATATATAAAATACCCGATAAGGTCCTGGTAACAAGTTCTTTCATGAATTGTTTTTAAAATGCTAGAAGAAAGAATTAAGACTTATGCCTACAAATCCTCAAGAAGTAGCAAATATAAGTTTTTTGAACTACTTCCATAGGAAAGGAAATCTTTATCTTCAGCAGGAGCTTTAAAGTGCTTAATGGTAGTAATGTTAGTAGGAATCTTTTCTTTGTTTTTCCCTTTAATACCACGAAGACCTTCACCAATGTTTTCAACAAATTGGCTGGTAGTGGCATAAATGATAAAATTTGGAGGTAATTCTTTAAGTTTTTTCTCGGCAATTTGATTGGAAGAAATCAATAAAGAACCATCGTCGGAAATCAAATATTCACAAGTAGATAAAAAATAAGTCGCTTCAGAAAGGCTCTTTGTAGACTGGTGGTCCATTCCTTTGAAAAGTTCTTTTAGGCGGTCGTCCAACAACAATGCGGGCTCATTTTGCCAATCATTTTCGTTTAGAATTAACCTTAGACTTTCCCTAATTTCATCTAGATTTTCGCAATACAGGAATTTGCCACCATTAGCCTTAAAATTGATAGTGAATCGTTCATCTACAGGTAGCTTGATCTCCGGCATATATTTGCCTCTCTCTTCGTTTTTTATGTTATCCTCTTCATTATCAGACTTAAGTCCGAAGATTTTACGAAATAGACTCATGTATGAATTGCTATTACCCGGGTTATTCGTTTTTGTATTAATTCAAATATAAAAAAACTTAAACTAACACATGGTTAATTTAAGTTTTTTATAAAAACATTAGGTGTTTTTCCTATGCTTCTTCTACCTTGTCAAAAGGTCTTTTTCCGAAGATCTTTTCAAGGTTATCTTTAAAGATGACTTCTTTGTCAAGAAGCACTTCTGCCAACTCAGTTAGCTTATCTTTGTTCTCTTCAAGAATCTTTATGGCACGAGCATATTGCTCTTCAATAATATCCGAAATCTCCTTGTCAATCAATTCAGCAGTTTGCTCACTATACGGCTTGGTAAATCCGTATTCTGACTGTCCTGAAGAATCGTAATAGGTTAAATTACCTACCTTGTCACTAAGTCCATAAATGGTCACCATTGCTCTGGCTTGTTTGGTCACTTTTTCAAGGTCGCTCAAAGCTCCGGTAGATATTTTATCGAAAATCACTTTTTCCGCAGCTCTTCCTCCTAAAGCGGCACACATTTCGTCCAACATCTGTTCTGGACGGACAATTAAGCGCTCTTCCGGTAAATACCATGCCGCACCAAGCGATTGTCCGCGGGGCACAATAGTAACTTTAACCAAAGGGGCAGCGTGCTCCAACATCCAGCTTATGGTGGCGTGACCAGCTTCGTGATATGCCACGGCACGTTTTTCTTCCGGAGTGATTATTTTGTTCTTCTTCTCCAAACCACCAACGATACGGTCTACAGCATCCAAAAAGTCTTGCTTATCTACCGCTTTCTTACCATTTCTAGCGGCAATTAAGGCTGCTTCGTTACATACATTGGCAATATCAGCTCCTGAAAATCCTGGGGTTTGTTTGGCAAGAAAATCGATATCCAATTTTTCAGATTGCTTGATTGGTCTCAAGTGAACTTCAAAAATTTCTTTACGTTCCCTTACATCTGGAAGATCCACAAAAATCTGACGGTCAAAACGACCTGCTCTCATTAGGGCTTTATCCAAAACATCGGCTCTGTTGGTAGCGGCCAATACAATAACGTTGGTATTGGTTCCAAAACCGTCCATTTCAGTCAAAAGTTGGTTAAGTGTGTTTTCACGTTCATCATTAGAACCTGAGAAATTACTTTTACCACGAGCTCTACCTATCGCATCAATTTCATCAATAAAAATGATGGAAGGCGACTTTTCTTTAGCTTGCTTAAATAAGTCTCTTACCCTAGATGCTCCAACTCCAACAAACATTTCCACAAAGTCAGATCCAGATAATGAGAAGAACGGTACTTTGGCTTCACCTGCAACGGCTTTTGCCAATAAAGTTTTACCGGTACCAGGAGGGCCTACCAATAAGGCTCCTTTAGGGATTTTTCCTCCTAATGAAGTGTATTTTTCTGGATTTTTAAGGAAATCTACAATTTCTTGTACTTCTTCCTTAGCACCTTCCAATCCGGCTACATCTTTAAAGGATGTTTTTACATCTGTTTTTTCATCAAAGAGTTTGGCTTTGGATTTTCCAATATTGAAAATCTGGCCTCCAGCTCCTCCTGCACCACCTGAAGACATACGGCGCATGATAAATATCCATACGGCAATAATTAATACAAACGGTAACAGAGAAATTAGGAAATTGCCCCAAAGGTTCTCTTCTGTTTTATATTTTACTTCGGTATTTAAATTATTGTCCTTAATAGTTTCATTTATGCCTTTTTCAAAGTTTTGAAGGTCACCAAATTCAAATGAATAATTTGGCAAAGGCGAAACGGTCGGGAAAATACTGTTTGGAACTGTTTTTTTATGAATTTCTTTTTGTTCGGCTTCGTCGGTTAAATAAACCTTGGCTTCTCTTTTATTGATAATTTCAATTTTGGAAACATCACCATCTTTAAGGAATTCCAAAAACTGTTGAGGGGTTGTGGTTGCCGTAGCTTCACTTCCAAAACCACCCGCAAATAATTGTACTGCTAAAATTCCCAATATTGCGATTCCATAAATCCAATAGAGGTTAAATTTTGGTTTTTTATTGGTGTTCTTATTGTCGTTTGCCATTAATGCTCTTTTAGTAACTGGTTTCTATAACGGTTGTTTTTGCGTCTCCCCAAAGGCTCTCTATGTCATAGTACTCCCTTATGTGTTTTTGGAACACGTGTACTACTACATTAACATAATCGATGAGTACCCATTCAGCATTGTCGACACCTTCAACATGCCATGGGTTATCTTTTAATGTTTTACTAACCTTTTTTTGGATGGAATTGACTATGGCGTTTACCTGCGTATTGGAAGTTCCTTCGCAAACAATAAAATAATCACAGACAGTGTTTTCAATTTCTCGTAAATCTAGAATTGTAATCTCCTTTCCTTTAACATCTTCAATACCAGCTAATATTGTTGCTATTAATTGGTCTACATTACTGTTTTTTTTAGCCATTAAATTGATTTAGTTTTGTGCAAAGTTATTATTTTTTTGGTTCTTTTGAACCTTAATTTTTATTAAGAATATTATAAATTAAGAAATATTATCCTAATGCACATTATCAAACTTAGTGCCATTGATTCCACAAACAGTTATTTAAGGAAATTGAGTGCTGCCCAAGTGCTTGAAGATTATACCGTTGTCTTGACCGAAAGACAAACAGAGGGGAGGGGGCAAATGGGGACGCAATGGACCGCACAAGAGGGCAAAAACCTTACTGCTAGTGTACTTAAGGATATTTCATTTTTGAAAATTGAACAACAGTTTTATATCAGTATGGCAGTTGCCTTGGCTGTTTCTGATGTGTTGAAGTACTGTAATTTAAAAAGGGTGAAGATAAAATGGCCAAACGACATTTTGTCAGAAAACAAAAAAATTGCAGGAATTCTCATTGAAAATGTCATAAAACAAAACCGGATTGAGCATACTATTATTGGTATTGGCTTAAACGTTAACCAAACCGAGTATCCCAATTTACCACAAGCGTCTTCCATGCGTTTAATGACAGGAAAAATTTATGATCGCGATGAAATTTTGAATATGATCGTGCAAAAAATGAAAGATTACTTTACCCTGTTGGAACATGGTGAAGGGCATGAATTGAAAAAAATGTATGAGAAACGCCTGTTTAGAATAAATAAGCCTTCAACATTTAAGGATGTAGAAGGCCATTTATTTGCTGGTTTTATCAAAGGTGTTACAAACTCAGGGAGCTTGGAGGTTCTTTTGGAGGACGAAATTATTAAAACATTCGATCTAAAAGAAATAACCTTGTTATATTAAACGGAGGTTGTCATTTTGGTTACAAGCGTTTCTATGAACTTGGAGATAGGTCCTTTAACCATCATCGCCATCATAGGGTTGAAATCGCCTGCAAAAGCCAACTGCACCTCACTTTTATTGTCTGTAGTTTCCTGAATGTTTCCTGTTAATGAAAAGTCCATTTTCCCTCCATCAGCTCCCAATACAATTTTATTGGGTGCTTCGGTTTCTTTCTTTTTCAAAATAATTTCAGGCATTCCTTTAAGGGCAAACAAAAACGTATCGTCCCCTAAGATTTCAAATTTGCTAATGTTTTCTGGCATTAACTTTTCGAAATTTTTGACTTCCGATAAGAAATCAAAGGTTTCTTGAGGCGTTTTATCTACTATTACTTTTGGAGATTCTAAATTCATAACTTATTTTTTAATTCCTATATCAATTAGCACTCCATTCACTAGGATTGGCATTCCATTGCGCCAAAAGCTCCTGTTGCTTTTTGGTGATATAGTTGGTTTCTAAAGCCTGATCCAACAAACTTTCATAGTTGCCTAAAGTTTGCAATAGGATGTCAGCTTCTTCAAAACTTTGCTTGGAAACTTCGAAGCCATAAGTAAAAATGGCAATCATGCCTTTTACGTTTACCTCGGCATCTTTAAGTGCTTTTACAGCATTTAAGCTACTTTTTCCTGTGCTGATCAAATCTTCAACCACAACAACATTTTGTCCTTTTTCAAGGTGGCCTTCAATTTGATTTTGGCGTCCATGCGATTTTGCCTCTGGTCTCACATAAACAAATGGTAGTCCTAAGTACTCAGCTACCAGAATTCCTATCCCTATGGCTCCAGTGGCAACGCCTGCAATGACATCTGGCTTCCCATATTGCTTTTCAATTTGTTTGGCCATGGTTTCGCGGATATAGTTGCGGATAAGCGGGTAGGACAAAATAATTCTATTGTCGCAGTAGATGGGTGATTTCCATCCAGAAGCCCAAGTAAACGGTTCCTTTGGGCTAAGTTTTATAGCGTTGATTTGCAATAAAACTTCTGCGGTTTTTTTGGCGGTATGTTTATTAAAAATCATAGGACAAAACTACACATTTTTGGCATAAGTAAATTTGAAAATTTCAAATAAAATTAAATTGGAATTCCTCTGTATGAATTAAAAAGTAATATTTTTACAGCTTTATAACTATCAGCATAATCAATGTACCAAGTCTTTGTCAACGACAAACCAATTATATTAACGACGGTTGTTAGTGAGGAAACCAATTTTAAAAATTACCTGCTAGATACAGTTAACATAAGTAAGGTAATTAAGGAACTCAATACAACCGCTTTGGAAGAGGTGAGGCTTATTCACAAAAATCCCAACAAACTTTTGAAAAAGTTCCTAAAGAAGCTGCCTAATGTGGTTGCCGGAGGCGGGAAGGTTGTTAATGATAAAGGAGAGGTACTATTTATTTACCGTAATAAAAAATGGGATTTGCCTAAAGGTAAAGCTGAAGGTAAAGAGTCTATCGAAGAGACATCTGTTAGAGAAGTCGAGGAGGAAACAGGGGTTACAGGACTTGAAATTACAAAGCCCTTAGATATTACTTACCACATTTTTAAACGTAATGGAAAGCACAAAATAAAGATTACCCATTGGTTTGAAATGACAACAACTTACGATGGCAAATTAGAACCTCAAGAAAATGAGGGGATCACCAAGGTGGAGTGGCTAGATCAATCCCAGCAAGAAAAAGCTATGGCCAATTCCTACGCTAATATTAAAATCCTTATGTAGCTTGCTCTTGAGTTTGCTTTTTGAATCTTAACATTTTTGACAAGTATCTCATTCAAAAAAGTTTAAATTTGCCTGCAAATTTTTACTAGTATGCCACAAACTACAAATACCATTTTAATGATTCGCCCTGTAAATTTCAGGATGAACGAACAGACAGCTGTAAATAACTACTTCCAGGAAGATTTGGATTTGGTACAAGCAGAAATCAATACAAAGGCTCAAAAGGAATTTGATGCTTTTGTTGAAAAGCTGCGTGCGGTTGGGATTAATGTGGTTGTGGTAAATGACGATCCCTCTTTGGATACGCCAGATTCCATTTTTCCTAATAATTGGGTAAGCTTTCACGAAAACGGCGATGTGGCTTTATATCCTATGTTTGCTGAAAACAGGAGAAGGGAACGTCGCGAAGATGTTTTAGAGACCTTGGAAAAGGAAGGGTTTACTATTGAAAACATCGTAGATTATACTAGTGCAGAAGAGGAAGGTGTGTTTTTGGAAGGCACTGGTAGTTTGCTTTTGGATCGTGTAAACAGAAAGGCTTATTGTGCGTTGTCTGCTAGAGCAGATGAAGAGTTGTTTATAGAGTTTTGTGAAGATTTTGAATATACGCCAGTAGTATTTACGGCTTTTCAGACAGTGGAGGGGAAGCGTTTGCCTATTTACCACACCAATGTAATGATGTGTTTGGCTGAAACCTTTGCTGTAATATGTTTGGACAGTATCGATGATAAAAAGGAGCGTAAAAATGTAACCAATCACTTGAAAACCGATGGTAAGGAAGTTATTGTCATTACAGAGGCTCAAATGCACCAGTTTGCAGGCAATATGCTCCAGGTAAAAGGTGAAAATGACCAGCGTTTCTTGGTGATGAGTCAATCGGCATACGATAGTTTGACCAAAGACCAAATTGCTAAAATTGAAAAGCACTGCGCTATTTTGTCTAGTTCGCTTGAAACTATTGAAACTTGTGGAGGTGGAAGTGCCCGTTGTATGATGGCGGAAGTGTTTTTGCCGCGTACAGGATTAAGATTGGCTTAATGATCACTTTTTAAATTTTGTAATTATTTAATGCAACAAAGGAAGGTAGCTACTTTGTTGTATTTTGATGGGTTATGGCAGCTTTTTACTTGGAGGGCTTCGTTTTGGGCAATTCCACAAAAAACTTGCTTCCTACATTAGGAGTGCTTTCTACCCAAATTTTTCCGTGGTTCAATTCTACCAATTCTTTACAGATGGTAAGTCCTAAGCCAGTGCCTTTTTCGCTTTTTGTGCCAACAGTGGTGAAGGTATTGTTTTTGAAGAGCTTCTCCATGTTTTCAGGTGAAATCCCGACACCTGTGTCTTCCACACAAATTAGGGATTTGCCATTTCTGTCAACATTGGAAACCGTTATGATATCTCCAACTTTACTGAACTTCACGGCATTGGTCAATAGGTTTTGAATGACAATCTCAACCATGCTTCTGTCGGCGTAGATGAAATCACGTTGGGACTCGTCGATTAAAACGATCCGTTTTTGCTCGACCTTTTGTTCAATCAAACTGATTTTGGTTTGAAAGACTTCTTGGATATTGAACAGCTCAGGGTTTGGTTCCAGATTTTGCATTTGCGATTTGGACCAGTTCAATAAATTAAATAGTAACAGGGAAGCGTTATTGGCATTCTCGCTAAGCTCTGGGATAAGCTCGTAGAATTCCTCTTTTGATAAACTATCCTCTTTTAATAGATCAATAAAGCCTTTTATAGAGGATACAGAATCCTTTAAATCGTGAGAAACAATAGAAAATAAACGGTCCTTCACTTTGTTGATTTCTTCCAAATGAAGGGATTGTTCTAAAATAGCCTCGTTTTGCATTTGGATTTGCTTGTTCTTTTCTTCGAGTTCCTTGGTGTATGCCAATCTACTTTTTCTTCTTAAATAGATGAGCATTAAAAACGTTAGTGCTATTAAAAAGGCAGCCACCAAGACATAGGAAATAAGTTTTAGCTTTTTAACTTCCTTACTGTTTTTAGAGGATAGGGCAGGTATAACGGAAGAAGGTTCTTCCTGATCTGCAATGGCATGCGACTGTTCATCTTTTATGATGGCGTCTGTGTTAACAGGAATTTTTGGTTGATTCTGCTTATTGAGTTCTTCTTTAAGTCCATAGTATTTGCCTTGCCAGAAAAAGGCATTGTGGAATTGGCCCTGCATGGAGTCCAGTTGCTTGTGGAGTTCGTAATTTTTTAGTAATTCCAGCTTGTAACTGCCATCCTTAGCTAATGCATAGGCTTCGTCCAATTGTTTTTCGGCCAGTCGCGTTTTGTTTTGTTCAAGGTTTAATTTTCCAACAGAGTTAAGAGACCTTATTAGGCCTTCTTTGTTATTTCTTCTTCGATTGAATTTTAAACCCTCAACCAAATATTCGGCAGCCTTGTCATAATCTTTAAAGCGTAAGTACTCTTCACCTATTCTGGGTAGTATTTCTCCCTTAAGATCTAGGTCTTTTTCGGGGTTGAGTAAGTTCATAGCTTTTTCGTAATACTCAATGGCCTTGCGGTGTTCTCTTCTTAAGGAATATAAGTGTGCAATATTTTTGGTTGACATTTTAATGCCGGTACTATCTTGTAGTTGTTCGCGAACGCTTAAGGCTTTTAAATTAAATTCAATAGCCTTGTCTATTTGTTGTGTTTTATAGTAGGCTTCGGCCAAATTGTTGTAGGCTGAACTTAATTCGTCCCTGAGATTTTTGGTTTCAAAGATATTGATGGCTGAAAGCGAATTTTCCAAACCTACAATGTAATTACCTCGCTTAATTTCAATAAGACCCATACAGTTGCTCACCTTGGCAATTCCTAAAGTGTCGTTAAGTTGTTGGTATAATCTTTTTGACCGGTTAAAGCTGTCGATAGAGTTGTAGTAATCTCCTCTTTGAGAATAAATCAATGCCTTGTAGTAAACAGACTCAGCAATACCCTTGGTGTAATTAAGTGATTTTGACAAGCGCTCTGTTTGATCGATAAACATTGAAGCCTTTTGATACTCTTTGGACTTGTAAAGGTTTTTTATAAGTAATAAGGAGGTCTCAACCTTGATGGAATCTTGTTTTTGATACGCTAATTCTAGGGTAAGGCTGTCTATCTCCCTAGTTTGCGAGTAACTAAGAAGGGCAGAAAATAAAGCAGCTAGGGTGATTAACTGTTTCATTTTCCAAATAATGTTTTACTTATTGCAATACTGTTTTTAAGCCAACTTGCCTTGAGGGAGAGGTGAAGTAAGGACACAAAATACAATAATAACAATCCTACTAGGGGTTGAATATTAAGTATCATCAATATTTGGGACTTTGATTAATAGCTCCCTTCAAAAATCTTTAAAAGCCAAGTAAAAATCTAATTTTTGGGTTTTAATGCTAAAAAATTAGATAAAGTGAACGGTATCTCCTACTAAAAAATGAAACTATCGACGAAATGCAATAAATTGGCAATTTTTCTGAGGAATTTTGCTTGATTTCATGATTCTTTTCAATAATATCCAGTTTAATTTTTAAGTGCCTGTTATATAGTCTGTTAAGGTGTTTGTGTTGTAGGCCCAATTAGTACTTATGCAAATTTGAACGATCTCTTTTCAAGATTTAATTGAAGCTTATCCTTTTTAGTTTTACGAATACCTATTTATGGCGTTAATCAAAGAAGTCTTGTTGTCAATGAATGTTATTGTAATACTGTTAAAAGTGCTATCTTTGCACACTTAAAAATAAGCAAAATGAACCTTCAAGACACTTTATCAAAATACGTAAAACAAGCTGTTAAAGATATATTTAATGCTGAATTGGAAGCTGTGGAATTTCAGGCAACCCGTAAGGAGTTTGCAGGAGATATTACTGTCGTGGTGTTTCCTATGTTACGCGTGGTAAAGGGCAATCCTGTCCAAATAGGAGAACAGATTGGAGCCTATTTGGTGGAGCATGTTGAGGAGGTGAAGGCCTATAATGTTGTAAAGGGATTTTTGAATGTTGAAATTGATGATGCTTATTATTTAAACTTCTTTACATCCATTGCAGGAAATGAGGACTACGGCTTTGTAACACCAGAGCCTAACGATAAGGCTATTATGGTAGAATATTCTTCACCAAATACCAATAAGCCATTGCACTTGGGACATATTAGAAATAATTTGTTAGGATATAGTGTTGCTGAAATATTGAAGGCTTCGGGTAAAAAAGTCTACAAAACACAAATTATCAACGATCGTGGAATTCACATCTGTAAAAGTATGTTGGCTTGGAAACGATATGGTAATGGTGAAACCCCTGAAAGTACAGGTTTGAAAGGTGATAAACTGGTAGGAAACTATTATGTGAAGTTCGATCAGGAGTACAAAAATGAAATCCAAGATTTAGTTGCTCAGGGACTATCTGAAGAAGACGCCAAAAAGCAAGCGCCTATTCTATTGGAAGCCCAAGATATGTTGCGTCAATGGGAAGCAGGAGATAAAGAAGTTGTTGATTTATGGACCAAAATGAACGGTTGGGTGTATGATGGTTTCGACATTACGTACAAGAATTTAGGTGTCGATTTTGACCATCTTTATTACGAAAGCCAAACTTATTTGTTAGGAAAGGAGTTTGTGACCGAAGGGTTAAAATCTGGAGTGTTTTATAAGAAAGAGGACGGTTCTGTGTGGTGCGACTTGACAGAAGATGGGTTGGATGAAAAGTTGGTGCTAAGAGCTGATGGAACGGCCGTTTACATGACTCAGGATATTGGTACTGCTATTCAGCGAATCAAGGACCATCCGGATGTTGGCGGGATGGTGTATACTGTAGGTAACGAACAGGATTATCATTTCCAAGTGTTGTTTTTGATTCTAAAAAAGCTAGGATTTGACTGGGCCAAAAATCTTTATCACCTAAGTTATGGAATGGTGGATTTGCCTTCCGGAAAAATGAAAAGTAGAGAAGGAACCGTAGTGGATGCTGATGATTTGGTGGATGAAATGGCCGCTACAGCCAAAGAAATTTCGGATGAATTAGGAAAATTGGATGGGTATACCGAAGCAGAAAAAATAGAACTCTATAAAACTATAGGTTTGGGAGCTTTGAAATATTATATCTTAAAGGTAGATCCTAAAAAACGAATCTTGTTCGATCCAAAAGAGTCTATCGATTTTCAAGGAAATACAGGGCCATTTATTCAGTATACTTACGCTAGAATTCAATCTATTTTGAGAAAAGCAGGAAGTGCATTAGAAGGAGCATATGCTGATATTGAATTGCACGAAAAGGAAAAAGAGCTTTTAAAGCAACTACAGTTGTTCCCAGAAGTGGTGCAAAACGCAGCTTTCAACCATAGCCCGGCATTAATTGCTAATTATACTTATGATCTGGTAAAGGAGTTTAATTCTTTTTACCAAAATGTATCTATTCTTGGTGCCGACAATGACAATGATAAAAACTTTAGAGTGCAATTGTCAAAAATGGTTGGTGTAGTAGTTAAGAATGCTTTTAGTCTCTTAGGAATTAATGTTCCTGAGCGTATGTAAATCCTAGGGGCTTCTTAAAAATTTAATCTGAAACTTACATTTGGAGTAATCCCAAGAGAAATAATGTCCACTTTAGAGACAGTATCTTCATTTAAAGTATAATAGGTGTTTACTACGTTTTTGCGGTTGAGTAAATTCCATATGGACATACCTATGATGGCGTGCGAAGATTGACTTGTTCTGAAGGAGTAATTGGCAGAAACATCTGTTCTTAAATAGTCTTTTAGGTTGTTGCTGTTTGGAGAGCTGTATTCAATAGTGTTGTTGGAAGTGTCCTGAATACTTGCAGGCAGAGTAGTAGGTTTGCCGCTATGCCAATTCACTCCAAGAGCCACTTTAAGATTGTTCATTTGGTAGGTGCCGGCAAATGTAAGGGCGTGTTTAATATCTAGGTTATTTGGGAAGTTGTTGCCTTCATTGAACTCTTCAAAATTATAGTTGTTACTACTGTTGGAATAGCTCAGCCAAGCGCTTGTTGATTTAAATTGTTTGTGGATTAAAAAATCTATGCCTTTTACAAAGTACGATCCCGTAGTGTTTAGAAACTGATATTGGTTTTGAAAGCCTTGACTTCTACTGTTGATACCTTCCACGTTTTTTACAAATACTTCAGTGCTAATAAGCAGTTTGTTTTTGTTATAATGAATACCAGCAGACGCTTGCTTGCTTTCAATAATTGGAATATTATCACCGTTAGAAAGCATCCAGCGTCGTTTTTCAATACCCAAAAAGTCATTTTGTAAATCTATAATTTGTGCCATTGTTTGACTTTTAAATTCAGCCAGAACTTCGGCTCTAAAGTCTTTGTTTAGTTTATGGCTTACAGATAACCTAGGTTCTGTGTAGACATCATTGAATTTTTCAATGATATTGGTTCGCAATCCAATACGAGCATAAGTGTTTTTATTGGCCGATGTAAATTCGGCCTCACCATAAAGTGAATGGGTGCGGTTAATTTCCTTTGAGTAGTCTTGATATTGGGGATTATTGACATCTTCAGAATTTGTCACCACAACCCCATTAAATTGATAACCACCATGAATTTTTAGGTTTTTGTCCAAATGGTTTGTAGCATTAATTCTAATGCCTAAATCACTCACTTTATTTTTTTGTTTTAGGCGCTGGTCGTTAATAAGATCGTGGTTGGTTGTGTTTAAATGATAACTAGACCAATATACCTGAGTAGTTGTGGTTAATTTGCTGTTCCAATATTTCAAATATTCGGTTCCCAAGGCTAGATTGTCCTGTTGAAGGCTACTTTTTAGGGTTTCAAGAGTACCGTTGTTGTCTGTTTGTTTGTCGTAATTTAAGTCGTTTCGAATGGTTAAAAAATTAAACCGTAATTGATCGGAATCAGTTATGTCATATAAAAATTTGGTGGAGATATCATAAAAGTAAAAATGCTCATTGTTTCTGGTAACCTGGGAGGTTTCGTTATTGTATCCCGATAGATCAGAATCTTGAAAAGCCTTTTCGTAGTATTGATCGTAGGTTGGGGTAATGAGCAAATCTGAAATGGAGCGTCGCGCTGCAATTTGGATTTCTGTCTGTTCAGAAAGCGGTATTTTTGAGAATATATCGGCGCTAATAAGGTTAAAGCCTGTGCCAGCCTTAAAATCTTGGTCAAGGCTGTTGGATTGTTTCATGTTGATTAAACTTGAAACGCCATCTCCAAACCTTACACTGGTACCATTTTTGGAAACGTCTACAGATTTGGTCAAATAAGGATTGAAAGCGGAAACTAGTCCAAAAAAATGACCGGATTGATACATCTTTATGCCGTCCCATAGAATTAGATTTTCATCGTGTGTACCTCCGCGCACATTAATGTTGGAAACGGTTTCATTAACACTTATAATCCCTGGTAAGGCCTGAATTGTCTGTAAAATGTCTGGTTCAATTAGTCCAGGCAGAATTCCAAATTTTTTAGTCTCAATAGTCACTTTACCATCATTTTTAAGAGAAATACCTCGAGTTAAATAGTTGCTGACAACGACCTCTTCTAATTTTTGGGTGATAACCTCGCTCAAAGGATTGATCCGTTTAGATATAACGACACTTTTTTTGTCTATGAGAATGAAGTCTAAATTGGTATTTGCTTTAAGCAGTGCCAAGGCTTCCTCCAGTGAGATATGATCGGGAGGTAATGTTGTGTAAATGGAATCGACCGTTTTGTCTATGTAGCTAAAATGAATGTTGTAGCGGTCCTCTAAAGTGCTTAAAATAGATGTAAGGGGGACTTCGGCTTTGGAATTTTGCTGCCCTACTATTTTGTTGATGCCTAAAAAGAACAATGATATGAAAAGAAAAATAACTTCCTTTTTATTCACGTATCAAAGTAATGGTATTAGCTGTTTTAGTAAATCTTAATTGGAGTGGTAAGGTAATGGATTTTAAGGCAACATCCATATTTTTATGTGTAAAACTTCCTGTGAATAATTGCGAAGTATCTATATTTTGGAGGTTGATTGTCACGTTGTACTGTCTTTCAAACTCAGCAAGAACCTCACTGTATGGTGTACTTTTAAAGTAACTTTCATTTTGAAGCCAGGAAGGGCCGGAGCTGTTTGAGGTTTCCGTTTTTATGCGTTGGCCATTTCTTACTAAAAAATGATCTCCGGGATGTAATTTGGTTTCTTTGTTGTCGTAGGTAACGCCTACTAAACCTTCATAGCATATAACCTCAAAAAAATTGTTACGTTCTTTAACGTTAAACTGTGTTCCAAATACCGTTACTGTCCCAAGTTCTGTTTTTACATCAAAGGAGGCTCCTTTTGCTACTCTAAAGAAAGCTTCTCCGTCCAATAGTACTTCTCTTTTTTGCTCCCAATGCCGTTTATTATAAACAACCGATGACAAAGCGTTTAGTGTGACGATTGATTTGTCCGGTAGTGAGATGGTTGACTTTTCGGAAGCTAAGGTAGTGACAGTAGTGTCTTGAGAAGTGACAACGTAATAGATGCCTAAAGAGATGGCTAAAACGGCTGCAATTCGATAAATAGACTTTGGGAATCGAAATGCTTTCTTCTTTTTGGAAATACGACCCAATACATTTGAATGCGCTTCATCAACATTAAAGCTAGGGGCTTGAAAATGTTGAAGAGATCGGTTCAATTGTACCAAAGCACCATAATCATCAAGCTTTTTAAAAGCTTCATGTTCTTCTTTGGTAAGGCTGTGGTCTAGCCATTTCTGTATCAATTCGTCTCTTTCCATGGTATTCGTTACACCTATATAACAGTTGGGCTTTTCAATTTCCTACCTATTTTTGATAAATACTTTAAATTATTGGTTTTATTTAAATCCTTCTATGTCCTCTTGCAATTTTTTTAAGGCACCATAAATACGCTTTTCAACGGCTTTTGTAGAAATGTCCAAAAGTGCCGCAATTTCCTTGAAACGTTTCCCTTCAACTCTATTCATCATAAAAGCGACTCTTTGCGCTTCGGTAAGGTTGCTCAATGCTTTTTCCAGCTTTTTTAAATATTCTTCTTCCTGCATTAAAAATTCAGGCGTAACGGTAGTGTAGGACTTTGGTTTTATTTGTTGGTGTTTAAAGACAACCTTTTGGTGAGCAGCCTCGTTTAGCATTAAATTGTTTGCTGTGGTAAACAAAAAACTTTTGGCTTTGCTGGGTGGAATTTTGGCACAATTTTCCCATAGTTTGATAAAGGCATCTTGAACTTTATCACTAGGGTTTAAGCGCTCCCCAAACTTGAAGTATAAAAAATCATGAAGATCTTTAGAATATTTTTTAAACAACGACGAAAACAGGTGTTCGGCACAGATGTTATCATGTAATTGTTTGGGCATAGTTTGATTTTCAGGTCATAAACTTATTAAAAATAAATGTTATGGTAGGAATTTTTTGAAGGTTCTTGTTCTATTATTGAAAATGAACTTTTATTTACTATGAATCGTATTACCAACCAATTTTTTCAGAATACCTTTTTTTGCCTTTTATGCCTAATTATGGCTGTGTCTTGTCAAGATAATGATGCGGCGCCAAATGAACCAGACGCAACTGATGTTGTAAATTTTAATGCCGAGCTAGTCAATATTTTGGAGTTGACCACTGCAAATAATGGCACTTTGGATGATATTTTGGACAACGCCAGTTGTTTGTCGGTTGATTTGCCTGTTACTGTCTTGGTTAACGAAACGTCTATCACGATCAATTCGTTAGAGGATTTACAGGAGATTGAGGATCTTTTTGATGAGTATGAAACCGATGACGATACGCTGGAATTTATGTATCCCATTACCATTATGCTGAATGACTATACAGTGATAACTATAGAAAATGAGGAGGAACTGGAAGCTTGGGTTGATGAATGTGAAAATGCATTTGAGGTTATTGATTGTATCGATTTTGTTTATCCAATATCATTTTCGGTGTTTGACACCAACTCCCAAATTATTGATACCGTTACCATTGAAAGTGACTGGGAACTCTATGAATTGCTCCAAGGATTGCAGATCTCTAACGATGCACAAGTGTTGGCTAGTTTAAATTATCCTATTAGTATGGTGATGGCAAATGGCAATGTGGTGGAGGTAAGCTCCAATGATGCTTTATTAGAGGCCATAGAAAATGCAGCTTCAAGTTGTAATGATGATAGTTGTTTGGAAGTCGATGTGGATAGCTATTTAACAAATTGCTACTGGGAAGTGGAAAGTTATAACGGTTCTGATGATTTTGGGTCATTGAAAGTTTACTTTGAAGAAAACGGAAGTCTATCTATTGAGGATGGAGATACAACAGTTGCTATTGCTGGTAGTTGGCAAACCTCTACGTCCGATCAAGGAGTGATTGTAACTTTATCTGAATTAACTGCTTTTTCAGATGACTTGGAAGGCAATTGGTTAGTGGTGGCTTGTAGTGATGAGCAATTGGAGTTGGAGCAGGTGATTGGAGATACACAAACAACCATAGTTTTGGAACAGGAATGTGAGGAGGGTGAAGATTGTAGTCTTGAAGAAGTGCAGGAATATTTGCAAGAATGCGCCCTTATGCCAAATCTAAATAGTTTGCCGCCATCATCAACTCTTTTCCTGTTCAGTGACAATAATCAATTAGAAACGGATGGAGACAATAGTTATTCAGGTACCTGGGAACTTTATATGGAGGAAGGGAACATATTTTTGAATATTAGTTTTTCAGAAATGGATACATATAACGGTGTTTGGCAACTTATGGGGTGCGAAGAGGATGCCTTACTATTTGCAATCGGGGATTCCCAGTTGTCCTTAACACAGGATTGTGAAAGTGAATCGGCTTTTGAATGTTATTATGATGCCGAAATCAGCATTTGTGATGAAGAGCCATTTGACGGTATAGCTAGTTTTGATTTGAACACTGTTTACGAAAATTGTGTAACCGATGAGGTTGAGGTAGACTTTTATGAAACTGTTTCGGATGCTGAAATGCAATTAAATCAATTAATCTCACCATATACCAACCTATCCAATCCGCAAATTATTTATGCGAGAGTAACCTTGGCGGGCACGGATACTTTTGAAATTTTTGAGGTGGAATTGAAAGTAGAGGATTGTAATGATTGTGCAAATCCCGGAATCATGACCAATGATTTGATCATTTATATGCCTTTTTCCAATGAAGCTATTAATTTAATGGACGGTAGTGAAGCAGATGGGGAGACTTTCAATTTTGTGGAGGATAGAAACGGAAACCCAAGCTGTGCGGTAGCATTTTCTGGTGAAGATTATTTCTCAATAGCCGTGACAGAGCAAAATCAATTAATTCAAGGAGATAGCTTTTCAGTAAGTCTATGGTTTAAAATGCAAAATACAGAAATGAGTAATTATGAACAACTGTTTCAAAAGGGGGCAACTCCATATGAGGGTTTTCAATTGGCTGTTTACGATGGAAATACTCCTGTGGTGAGTGATACTACAGACGGTTACGGTCTCTGGGATATGGATTGGAATGCTAGCACAGATTTATGGTATGATATTACCAATTGGCATCATCTAGTGCTTACAGTTGATGCACAAAATACTGTGAGGCTTTATCGAGATGGTGTGATGAGAAGTGTTGATGAAAATTCAGATTTCAATATTGATGAAAGCCCATTGGAAAATTACATTTCGGGTCAATGGTTCATTGGTCATTTGGATGATTTAAGGGTTTATAAAAGAACCCTCAGTCCAAACGAAGTAGGTGAGTTATTTACACTGGAAGCAGATTGCTTCACGTGTCTTTAAGATAGTTTTTTTTTAGTTTTTAGGTTGTTAAAAGGGGTTACTCGCCATAGTAGCCCTTTTTTCTTTTAGAATTAAGAGGTTTACTTCTTTAATATATTACAAATTGTTAACTTTGCACTTCTTAAAATTTCAGGAATAATATGTTTAATAATTTAAGTGAAAAGTTAGATAAAGCCTTACACGTTCTTAAGGGGCATGGAAGTATTACCGAAGTAAATGTTGCTGAAACCCTAAAGGAAGTAAGACGTGCTTTGTTAGATGCCGATGTTAACTTTAAAATTGCCAAAGAATTTACCAATAGGGTAAAAGAAAAAGCTCTTGGCCAAGATGTTTTAACGTCTTTACAACCAGGGCAATTAATGGTAAAATTGGTCAAGGATGAATTGACCGAGTTAATGGGAGGTGATGCCGAAGGAATTAACCTATCTGGAAACCCAAGCGTTATTTTGATGTCTGGTCTACAGGGGTCTGGTAAAACTACCTTTTCAGGAAAATTAGCAAATTACCTTAAAAACAAGAAAACCAAGCGTCCGTTATTGGTTGCCTGTGATGTCTACCGTCCAGCGGCGATTGATCAGTTGCACGTAGTAGGGGAGCAGATTAATGTTGAGGTTTATAGCGACAAGGGAAATCCTGATCCGGTTGCTATTGCTCAAGCCGGTATTGCCCATGCAAAAGCCAACGGATTTAATGTGGTAATTATCGATACCGCGGGTCGTTTGGCTGTAGATGAGGCCATGATGACCGAAATATCAAACATCCATAATGCTATCCAGCCACAAGAAACATTGTTTGTGGTAGATTCCATGACTGGTCAAGATGCGGTGAACACGGCAAAAGCCTTTAACGATGTATTGAACTTCGATGGTGTTATCCTTACTAAATTAGACGGGGATACTCGTGGTGGAGCTGCTATTTCAATTAAGTCTGTTGTAAATAAACCAATCAAGTTTATTGGTACAGGTGAGAAAATGGAAGCGATAGACGTGTTCTATCCTTCACGTATGGCCGACCGTATTTTGGGGATGGGAGACGTTGTGTCCTTAGTTGAACGTGCGCAAGAGCAGTTTGATGAGCAGGAAGCACGTAAACTTCAAAAGAAAATTGCAAAGAACCAGTTCGGGTTTGATGATTTCCTAAAGCAGATTCAACAAATCAAGAAAATGGGTAATATGAAGGACCTTATCGGGATGATTCCTGGTGCAGGTAAAATGATGAAGGATATAGATATCGATGATGATGCCTTTAAAGGAATTGAAGCGATAATCCATTCTATGACTCCAGAAGAGCGTTCTAACCCTTCAATTATCAATGCCAGTCGTAAAAAACGTATAGGTAAAGGTTCAGGAACATCGGTTCAAGAGGTTAATCAATTGCTGAAGCAATTTAACCAAATGAGCAAAATGATGAAGATGATGCAAGGTGGCGGCGGTAAACGCATGATGCAGGCCATGAAGAATATGAGATAAAATATCAACTTATAAAGGTTGTCTCCCTGTACGCAGGCGGGTGAGGTTTTAATGAAAAGTTTTTGGTCTATTCTGCGAGTGACCAACCAAAACGGAAGAAATGACAATTTTAGACGGTAAGAAAATCAGCAATGATATTAAAGATGAGATAGCGGTCGATGTTCAAGGCATGATTGCTAATGGTGAGAAAGTACCACATTTAGCTGCGATTTTAGTAGGGACCGATGGTGCGAGTATGACTTACGTGAATGCTAAGGTTAAAGCTTGTGAGAAAATCGGGTTTCATTCAACTTTGATAGACCTGCCAGAAGAAACCACGGAAGCCGTTTTATTGGAAAAAATCCATGAATTAAACACGAATGATGATATCGATGGATTTATCGTTCAGTTACCTTTGCCGAAGCATATCGATGAGCAAAAAGTATTGATGGCAATCGATCCTGATAAAGATGTTGATGGATTCCACCCTACAAACGTAGGAAGAATGGCTTTGGATTTACCAACCTTTTTACCGGCGACTCCATTCGGGATTATGGAATTGTTGGAGCGTTACAATATAGAAACCTCAGGTAAAAATGTGGTGGTTATGGGGCGCAGCCATATTGTTGGTCGCCCTATGAGTATCTTAATGAGCCAAAAGCGTAAGGCTGGTGACGCTACAGTTACTGTGGTTCATAGTCGTACTAAAAACTTGGCAGACATTACTCGTAGTGCCGATATTATCGTAGCCGCTATTGGTATTTCAGAATACCTTACAGGTGATATGGTTAAGGATGGTGTGGTAATTATCGATGTTGGAATTACTCGTGTGCCAGATGAGACTAAAAAAGCAGGTTACCGTTTGGCTGGTGATGTGGATTTTGCAAGTGTAAGTCCTAAGGCTAGTTATATTACCCCTGTTCCAGGTGGTGTAGGGCCTATGACAATTGCCATGTTACTTAAAAATACCTTATTGGCAAGAGAAAGACATCAAGTAGCAAAATAGAAGTTTTGCTTATATATAATAAAAAAGGAGCTCATCGAGCTCCTTTTTTTATAAATATCTAAGGATTTTTACGTCTTGTTGGTGGTTTTGGGGTATAGCTTTTGGTTGAACCTTGTAATAACTTTTCAAGTCTGTTCATTTCCTCTTTGGTAAGTTCACGGTATGCTCCAAGAGGTACATCAAGATTGATATTCATGATTCTTACACGCTTTAAGGTTTGTACTTCGTAGCCCAAGTATTCACACATGCGGCGTATTTGTCGGTTAAGCCCTTGGGTTAATACAATCTTGAATTCATATTTGCCTAACTTTTCAACTTTACATTTTCTGGTAACTTGATCCAGAATAGGAACACCGTTAGACATGCGCTCAATAAACGTTTGCGAAATAGGTTTGTCAACAGTTACAATATATTCCTTTTCGTGGTTGTTGCTGGCTCTCAAAATTTTGTTTACGATATCACCGTCATCGGTCAACAAGATTAATCCTTCACTAGGTTTATCTAATCTTCCTATAGGGAAAATACGTTTAGGGTAATTTATAAAGTCAATGATATTGTCTTTTTCAACTCGGGTATCGGTAGTACATACAATACCAACAGGTTTGTTGAAAGCTAGGTATACGAACCTTTCTTTGGTATTTTTGATTAATTTTCCGTCTACATGTACCTCGTCCGTGGGAGCTACTTTTGTGCCCATTTCAGGAACCTTTCCATTTATGGTCACACGTCCTGCACCAATAAGTTTATCGGCTTCCCTTCTTGAGCAATAGCCAACTTCGCTAAGGTATTTATTAAGTCGTTTTAATTGATCTTCCATAGCGCAAAGATAGTATTTAACCCTCTAAAAAGGAATGAATATAATTGCTTACCGTAGCATTGTTGAGTGAATGCCCAAAACCATTGGTAGTAATCAATTTACTGTTGCTGTGAGCATTCTTTAGTAGGAGAGCGTCTTGGTAAGGAATGATTTTATCCAATTCATCATGAATAATCAAGGTTTTAGGTTTGATGCTAGAAATGAATTTTGATGTAGAAAATTCCTTAGGAGTAACGCCGAATCGATCTCTGATTATCGAGTTCAGTTGATTGGTCACTCTTCTATTGTATCCTAACATTTCTACATAGCGATTGAGAATTCCAGAAAATTCTGAAGGAGCTCCTAACAAGATCATTTTTTTTACGGAAGAAATCTGGTGGGTATGTTGAAAATAAACCGAAGCCATGCCGCCAACCGAATGCCCAATAATAATGCTTGGGTTGTATTTTTTTGCCACCACATGTATAAATTCAGCATAGAGGAGGGCATTGAAGCGCTTGCTTCCTGAATTGCCATGAGCAGGAGCGTCTAAAGCGACGATGTTATAATCCTTTGCCTTTAATTCTAGGATGAGGTTTTTCCATCGAGCCGAATTGCTTTCCCAACCATGAACCAATAAAATTGTTTCCTTCTTTCCCAACCACCGATAGGTCATAATTGGGGTGTTGTTGTGTTGCAATTCTTCCTTGAAAGCGGTGTTTAAAAAATCAGATTGTTCTTCATTAGGCTTTCCCTTTAAAGGGGTTGAAAATATATCCAAGGCCTTTTCAGCAGCAAAAGATTTCGATATGAAACTTGAGGTATTCACACTTAGTCCCACAAGTTTTACCAAAGTATTTTTCATTATGATTCCCTGTTGACCAATTCCATTGAAAATGCGGGTTTGCAAATGGCAAGGTATTCGCATGGTTCTGTAAATGGATTGGAGTATTGTATTCTTGTATGCTTGTTAATTTTTATGGATTGCCCTGCTTTTAGTACAATGATTTCTCCTTCAATAATGAATTGCTTTTGCCCTTTTATAATAAAAGTATATTCATCAAATTCTGGTGTTTGGAATGGTTCGCTCCAGCCGGGAGGTGCAACCATATGGGCAATACTTAATTGGTTATCGCCATTGGTGGCTACTCCAAAATGTTCCTTAATCACTTTGCCATCATCGGTAGGGACAACAAAAGGATTGTCTTGGACGGTATAATTTTTCATCAACTTTATTTTAATGGTTTTCTCTTGATCATGCCTCCTTTAATGTCCTTGACAACTCCCATAATAATGAAAGCGTTTTTGTCTATCTTATCAGTTTCGGTGTGTAATTTAGCCAATTCCAAACGGGTAACTACAGTATAAATAATGTCTTTGTCGTAGCTTTTTCCGTGTTGGCCATAACCGCCTTTTCCCGCATAAATGGTACAGGCGCGGCGTAACTTTTCAATAAGCATGATTCGTATTTCTTCATGTTTTTCAGAAATAATGGTCACGCCAACATATTCTTCCACACCGTCAACAACAAAATCAACAGTCTTGGCAGCAGCAAGATAGGTGAGGATGGCGTAGAGTGCTGTTTCTATTGAAAGAATATAAGCTCCAAATGAAAAGATAATAATATTGGTCACCAAGAGGACATCACCAACAGTCATAGATAGTTTTCTACTTAAATAGATGGCCAAAACTTCGGTGCCGTCTATAACGCTGCCGCCACGCATGGCCATTCCAATTCCCAACCCTAGGAAAAAACCTCCAAATACAGCAATGAGCAGTTTGTCATCGGTAATGGTGGGGTACTCCACAAAATGGACTACAAAGGCCAAAAAGGCAATGGCACTAATACTTTTTAAGGCGAACTTAATGTTGAAAGTGAGAGCGCCCAAGATTAAAAAAGGAATGTTGACCAAGACAAGGAGATAGCCCAATTCAATGTGGGTGATATTTTCCAACAAAAGTGAAATACCCGTAGCGCCGCCGTCAATGAAGCGATTAGGCAATAAAAACCCTTTTAATCCAAAACCTGCCGAAAATACGCCAATGCAAATGTAAAAGTAAGACCTAATGGCATGTGACAATTCTACCCGTATGGATTTAACCATTGGCTCGATTTGCTTTTTAGAAACAGGCTTTTGATCTATTTCAAGGCGTTTGCGCGCAATGTTGGCGAGTAGTTTTGAAAAAAAAGGATTCATTGCTTTAGTTCATATGTCTAATTCCAGTGTACGAAAAAGTATTTCACTTTTGCACTGTCAGGAATTTGTGATTTTTCAATCTTTAAATTCATGTCAAATCTTAAGTTGGCAGGCAATTCTTTCTTGTCAATGGTAAATGAGGCATTGATTTCATCTACAAACACCACAACAGTATTGATAAGGTTGCTGATTCTTGAAATTTTATAAGAATCCTGGATCTCTTTGAATGTACTCACAGTAGAAATACTTTTTGCCGTTTTATATCTAGGGTCCATGATGCGAACACTTTCTATGGTGGCTGTAGAATCGAGAGCTTGGGTTGGTGTTAATACCAATAATTTGTCTCCCGTTTTTGTGAAAATTTCTATATCGCTACCTCCACTCATATATTCATCGCCTGTAATTGGTTGAGCAACGGAATCCTGAGCAAAAATCATTTTGAGATCTTTAACTTGTGTCGAATCAGTAAGTAATCCAATATGTTGCTTTTCAATGGCAAAAGGATCTTGTTCCTTTTTACAACTTACCGCTAAAATTGATAGAATGCTGAGGCTTAAAATAGATTTGTACATTTCTTAAAAAATGGTTTGTAATTAATATTAGGTTAAAGGTTTATTTTAAAACTTTGTTGAGTATACCGAAGACACCACGGATAAAAGTGGCGCTGGTCAATACTTTAATTAAAGGATCCATGGAGGTGTCGCGTTTGGGAGAAGTTGTCTGCTTTCTTTGAGCTTTCTCCATGGCTTTTTGTTCCTGTTGGGCTTTTTCTTGAGATTCTTTGGCTTGAGCTACTTCAATTTTTTTGTTTAGAAGTTCATAGGCACTTTCTCTGTCAACAGTCTCATTATATTTTTTGATCAAATTAGACTTGGAGAGCAATTCACTTAACTCTGTTTCGGTTAGAATGTCCATGCGGCTCATAGGAGCACGCATCATGGTTGCTGCTAAAGGCGTTGGTCTTCCTTTTTCATCCAATGCCGAAACCAAGGCTTCACCTGTTCCCAAAGAAGTAAGGACTTCCGTTGTATCGTAATAGTCTGTTTGAGGATAGTTTTCAGCGGTAAGCTTAATAGCTTTTCGGTCTTTGGCAGTAAAGGCTCTTAGGGCATGCTGTATTTTAAGTCCCAATTGTCCCAAAACGGATTCTGGTACATCGGTAGGATATTGCGTTACAAAATAAATCCCGACACCTTTACTTCTAATAAGTTTTATGATACTCTCTATTTGGTTGAGCAAGGCTTTGGAAGCTTCATCAAAAATAAGATGGGCCTCATCGATAAATAATACCAATTCTGGCCTTTCGCCATCACCTTGTTCTGGAAATGTAGAATAGATTTCAGCCAAAAGGCTTAACATAAATGTTGAAAACAGTTTAGGTCGATCCTGAATATCTGTAAGGCGGATGATGTTAATGTACCCTCTGCCTTCTTCGTTTACACGTAACAAATCTTGGGGGTCAAACGAGCGTTCACCAAAAAACAAATCGCCTCCCTGTTGTTCCAGTTCCACAATTTTTCTCAAAATGGCTCCCGTAGATGAAGTTGAAATACGTCCATAGGCAGCTTCAAATTCTTCTTTGCCCTCATCGGTAGCATATTGAAGGATCTTTTTGAAATCCTTCAAGTCCAACAGCGGCAATTGGTGGTCGTCACAGTATTTAAAGATAACGGCGATTATCCCTGCTTGGGTTTCGGAAACATCCAAAATTCGGGAAATCAACACGGGGCCAAATTCACTCACTGTAGCTCTCAACCGAACGCCATCTTGTTCGGAAAGGGTGAGGACTTCAACCGGAAAGGCTTTACTTTTAAAAGGAAGGCCAATGAGTTCGTGGCGTTCTTCAATTTTTGGATGACCTGGACTTGGTTTGGCTAAACCACTAAGGTCACCTTTAATGTCCATTAGCAATACAGGAATTCCTTTTTCTGATAAATTTTCCGCCAACACCTGCAGGGTCTTGGTTTTTCCGGTTCCCGTGGCACCGGCAATAAGGCCGTGACGGTTCATGGTTTTTAAAGGAATATTTACAAAAGCTTTGGGCAATGTGTTTCCATCCAACATGGCCGATCCCACCGTGATATAGTCTCCTTTAAAAGTGTTTCCTTCTTGAATGATATTGAGAAAGTCTTCCGTTTTGCCCATAGTCCCAAAATTTTTATAAAAGTACTAATCTTGCAGCAATACGCTGGAAAATCTTTTCAATATTTTAACAAGAAACTTCTACTAGTAACCTATCTTTGCACTCTATGAAACAAGATGTACAGGCCTTGGTAGACAAGGGACTAATGCTGCCTTTGATGGAGGAGTTTTACACCATTCAGGGGGAAGGATTTTATAAAGGGACAGCGGCTTACTTTATTCGTGTAGGTGGTTGTGATGTTGGATGCCATTGGTGCGATGTTAAGGAAAGCTGGAATGCCGAAACTCATCCACCCACCGAAACGTCCAAGATTGTAGAAAACGCTGCAAAATATAGCGATACCATTGTGGTTACTGGTGGCGAGCCCTTGACATGGGATATGACAGCGCTGACACGGCAGTTGAAGGAAAAAGGGTTAAAAGTTCATATTGAAACATCTGGAGCTTATGAATTGAGCGGAACTTGGGACTGGATTTGTTTGTCTCCAAAAAAATTAAAACTACCAACTCAAAAAGTGTATGATAATGCCAATGAGCTTAAAGTCATTGTTTATAATATGGACGACTTCCGTTTTGCTGAAGAACAAGCGGCCAAAGTAAACAAAGACTGTATTTTATATCTACAGCCAGAGTGGAGTAAGCGTGAAAAGGTGATTCCGGAAATTGTGGATTATGTTATGAAGAACCCAAAGTGGAAAGTGTCCTTACAAACCCATAAATATTTAAATATACCTTAACAAAAAAAAGGCCTTGAAAATTCAAGGCCTTTTTTTGTTTGTAGAATTTCTATTTTACTTGTATTGGGATTGCAACGCGTAGGGTATGCCATCCTAAATACATGGTGGCATCCTTGTCAAAAGTAATAGAAAATGCTTCTAGAGCTTTTTTGTCTTCGCTAACAGGAACAGTCACTCGTGCAATATCTTGAGATTCATCATAAGAATAAGCGCCCCAAACATTGGTTGCAGAATTCAAAATAATGGTCCATTGCTTGTCTCCGGGAATGGTAAACATGGAATAAGTACCTGCTTTTACATCCTTTCCTGCAAAATTAACGTCTTTGTAAAATGTAATTTCGGTTGCTTCGTTGGCGCCAGTACGCCAAACTTTAGCATCTGGAGTCAATTTGCTTAGTGGGCGTCCTTTTAATTGTGGTCTACTATATATAACTTTTATTGCTTTGTTGCTTTCTCTGTGACTAGTAGGGTATGCTACTGCATCCATCGGGCTTTTGTCTAAGTCACTGAATTCTTGAGCTGCAATGCCTTCTGATAGCAATAGAGTAAACGCTAGTAAAAGGGTTGTAATGATTCTGTTTTTCATAAAAAAGTTTTTTTGATTGTTTAAAGATATAAGATTTTAGAAAAATAGATTCCGAAAAATCATACATTTTGAATTGATAATTGAAATGGGGATAGGTGAAAATGATACATTTTGAATAACGTTTTTTATATAAAATTATTACAAAAGTTTCAAATTGAAAGCATAATCATGCTTAATGTTTTTATTGTGACATCATAAATTAATATTTGACATGTAATTAAAACTTAATATTATGTGTGGAATTGTATGTGCATTCGATTTAAAACAGAAAGCAGAAGATTTAAGACCCCAAGTATTGGAGATGTCAAAACGAATCCGTCACCGCGGACCAGATTGGAATGGGATCTTTAATAATGAAAAGGCAATTTTGGCGCATGAACGTTTGGCTATTGTTGATCCCGCTTCTGGAAAACAACCGCTTTTGAGTGATGATGGTAAGTTGGTATTGGCTGCCAACGGTGAAATTTATAACCATAGGGTATTACGTAAGCAGTTTGCTGATCGTTATGAGTTTAAAACTGAAAGTGATTGCGAGGTTATTTTGGCGCTTTATAAAGAACGGGGAGTTGATTTTGTAGATGAACTAAACGGCATTTTTGCCTTTGCCATATATGATGCAGACAAGGATGAATATTTTGTGGCTCGTGACCATGTGGGGATCATTCCTTTATATATAGGTTGGGATGCCAATGGTACTTTTTATGTAGCTTCCGAATTGAAAGCGCTTGAGGGCATTTGTACTAAAATTGAATTGTTTCCTCCGGGGCATTATTTACATAGTAGCGATGGGGAGTTTGTGCAATGGTATAAAAGAGACTGGGTTGATTTTGATACTGTAAAGGATAATGAAACCAGTATTGAAAAAATTAAGGAAGCCCTAGAAGCTGCTGTACACAGACAATTGATGAGTGATGTGCCTTACGGCGTACTGCTGTCTGGAGGCTTGGATTCTTCAGTAACATCTGCTATTGCTAAAAAATATGCTCAAAAGCGTATTGAAAGCGATGATGTATCTGATGCTTGGTGGCCTCAATTGCACTCCTTTTCTGTAGGGTTGGAGGGCTCACCAGATTTAGCGGCTGCCAGAAAAGTGGCGGACCATATTGGAACAGTGCACCATGAAATAAAGTTTACTATTCAAGAAGGCTTGGATGCTATTCGGGATGTCATCTATAACCTAGAAACCTATGATATTACAACCATTAGGGCAAGTACGCCTATGTATTTAATGGCCAGAGTGATCAAGTCTATGGGGATTAAAATGGTATTGTCTGGAGAAGGAGCCGATGAGCTATTTGGAGGCTATTTATATTTTCATAAGGCTCCAAATGCACAGGAGTTTCATGAGGAAACCATACGTAAGTTGAGCAAACTTCATATGTACGATTGCTTAAGGGCCAATAAAAGTTTGGCGGCTTGGGGCATTGAAGGGCGTGTGCCGTTTTTGGACAAGGAATTTATGGATGTGGCCATGAGTATCAATCCGCAGGATAAAATGATCAATGGTGAGCGTATGGAAAAGTGGGTCGTTCGAAAGGCCTTTGAAAGCTATTTGCCAGAAAGTGTTGCATGGAGACAAAAGGAACAATTCAGCGATGGTGTTGGTTATAGTTGGATTGATACTTTGAAGGAATTGGTGGGCGAAGCCGTAACCGATGAACAATTGGCCAATGCTAAGTATAAGTTTCCAATTCAAACGCCAACGAATAAAGAGGAGTTCTATTACCGTTCCATTTTTGCAGAACATTTCCCAAGTGATGCGGCCGCTTTATCGGTACCACAGGAAGCTAGTGTGGCTTGTAGCACAAAAGTTGCTTTAGAGTGGGATGAGGCCTTTAAAAACATGAATGATCCATCAGGAAGAGCTGTTGCAAATGTGCATGCAGAGGCCTATTAAGGTCTCAATTAGATTTCGTAGTTTTGTTTTTGAAACCTAAAAGATCGTTTCTGCGAGATTTTAGGTTTTTTCTGTTTTTAAATGGAAGGTAAAAACCGTAAAAATCAATTTTAAGACCATTTTAAGCCATTTTAAGACACTTTTGAGTAATTAACAATTGTTGATAATTTTGAGTCAAACTCTCTAAAATCCTTTTTAATGGTATCTTAATTTCTTATCTTTGTAAGTACACAAAAAGATGCCGTACAAGGCATTTTTTTATGTAGCATTATAAAAATAGTTCCTGTGTTTTAATGCATTAGTAAACCTGAGTTTTTTAAACTGGTTGAAATACAGGGTTTTGTAAGATTTTAAAGAAAATATAACTTATAAATACATGAAGGAAGAATTCAACAAGCACAATTATTCGGCGGATAGTATCCAGGCGCTTGAAGGGATGGAGCACGTACGTATGCGTCCGTCCATGTATATTGGTGATGTAGGAGTACGAGGGTTGCACCACTTGGTTTATGAGGTGGTCGACAACTCTATCGATGAAGCTCTTGCGGGTCACTGTAACAAAATTACGGTTATTATCAATGAAGATAATTCCATTACTTGTGAGGACGACGGGCGTGGTATTCCTGTAGATATTCACAAGAAAGAAGGAATTTCAGCCTTGGAAGTTGTAATGACTAAAATTGGTGCTGGGGGAAAATTCGATAAAGATTCCTATAAAGTTTCGGGAGGTCTGCACGGGGTAGGTGTGAGTTGTGTGAATGCCTTGTCTGAGCATTTAAAAGCTACTGTGTATAGAGATGGTAAAATTTGGGAACAGGAATACGAAAGAGGAAAATCTTTATACCCTGTAAAAACCATTGGGGAAACAGAGCTTAGAGGTACGGTGGTTACATTTAAACCGGACCCTACCATTTTCCAACAAACTTTAGAATATAGTTACGATACCTTGGCAAGTAGAATGCGTGAATTGGCATACTTGAACAAGGGGATTACAATTCACCTGTTGGATAAGAGAAACAAGGATGAAAAAGGAGAATATATAGGCGAAACCTTCCATTCTGAAAACGGGTTGAAGGAATTCATTACCTATTTGGATGGAAACCGCGAACCTTTAATGAAGGAGGCCATTGCCTTTGAAGGCGAGAAAAATGGTGTGCCAGTTGAGGTAGCCATGATCTACAATACTTCTTATGCTGAAAATTTACATTCGTATGTAAACAATATTAATACTCACGAAGGAGGGACACACTTATCTGGTTTTAGAAGAGGATTGACCCATACCCTGAAAAAGTATGCTGATGAATCTGGAATGTTGGATAAATTGAAATTTGACATTGCCGGAGATGACTTCCGTGAAGGGTTAACTGCAATTATTTCGGTAAAAGTGGCTGAGCCTCAGTTTGAAGGACAGACCAAGACTAAGTTAGGAAACAGAGAAGTGTCTGCCAGTGTAAGCCAGGCTGTTTCTGAAATGCTAACAGATTATTTGGAAGAGCATCCTGAAGATGCTAAAACAATCGTTGAAAAAGTTATTCTAGCTGCTCAAGCTCGTCACGCGGCGCAAAAGGCCCGTGAGATGGTGCAACGTAAAACGGTGATGAGCATTGGGGGACTTCCTGGGAAATTAAGTGATTGTTCAGAGCAAGATCCAGCAAAATGTGAAGTGTTCCTTGTTGAGGGGGATTCGGCAGGAGGAACTGCCAAGCAAGGTCGTGATAGAGCGTTTCAAGCTATTTTGCCACTGAGGGGTAAAATCTTGAACGTGGAAAAAGCGATGACTCACAAGGTGTTTGAAAATGAAGAAATCAAAAACATCTTTACAGCACTTGGAGTAACTATTGGAACCGAAGAGGATAGTAAAGCCTTGAACCTTTCAAAATTAAGATATCATAAAATTGTGATCATGTGTGATGCCGATATTGATGGTAGCCACATTGCAACCTTGATTTTGACCTTCTTCTTTAGATATATGAAAGAGTTGATTGAAAATGGTCATATCTACATAGCAACGCCGCCACTTTACTTAGTGAAGAAAGGAAACAAAAAGCAGTATGCATGGAACGATAAGGAACGTGATACCATCGCAGAAGAATTTGGTGGAAGCGTAAATGTACAGCGTTACAAAGGTCTTGGAGAGATGAACGCAGAACAGCTTTGGGACACAACCATGAACCCTGAGTTTAGAACCTTACGTCAAGTGAATATAGACAACGGTAGTGAGGCCGATCGTATTTTCTCAATGTTGATGGGAGATGAGGTGCCGCCACGTAGAGAATTCATTGAAAAGAATGCTATTTACGCAAACATCGACGCGTAA
Source organism: Mangrovimonas sp. YM274 (assembly GCF_030908385.1). Classification (NCBI taxonomy): domain Bacteria; kingdom Pseudomonadati; phylum Bacteroidota; class Flavobacteriia; order Flavobacteriales; family Flavobacteriaceae; genus Mangrovimonas; species Mangrovimonas sp. YM274. Next base: position 2,882,362 of record NZ_CP133091.1, on the reverse strand, counting down.
TTGCAAACAGAAATAAGATAAAAAAGAGTGCTTTTAAGCACTCTTTTTTATTTATAGAAAATCCTTCCTGATAGGTGAAAAACTATCAATTAACCTAACATGTTCCGTAAGGGTTTGTATGGAATGTTTCAGGTTGGAAGCTACTTTAAAACTATCGCCTGTATGCAGCGTGTATTGTCTGTCTTCAATAAAAAACTTTAAAGAGCCAGACGCTACATAAGTGATTTGTTCGTGGGGGTGATGATGAAAAGGATCTGGGACTTCCATTGGGCCATTGTGAAAATCGATAATGGTAACCATCAAGTCATTTAGGTGAATAACTTTTCGTTGGATATTGGGATTGGAATTGACAGGTTGAAACCCTTCCTCTGCTTTGATAACTTCCATTTTTGTGTACTGATTTTTAATTAAAAAAGAAACCAATAAAAGTACGGGTTTTTTTTGTGGGTTTAAGTTTAAATTGGTGAAAGTTGAGGACGGTAATCCCTGTTTTTTTGGTTTTCGTAAGCCTTCCAAAATAGTTTGAATTATCAAGGTTATTTTATTTGTTTGGGCTTCCTTAACCGTATAAAAATTCGTAATTTTGGGAACACTTAAAATCAACAAATACTAAAAAATTTTTTATATGAAAGTAACAGTAGTTGGGGCTGGTGCGGTTGGTGCCAGTTGCGCGGAATATATTGCAATTAAGGATTTTGCAAGTGAAGTGGTTTTGTTGGATATCAAAGAAGGTTTTGCGGAAGGTAAAGCTATGGATTTGATGCAAACAGCTTCTTTAAACGGGTTTGATACCAAGATTACAGGAGTTACCAACGATTACACAAAAACAGCAGGTAGTGATATCTGTGTGATCACTTCAGGAATTCCTCGTAAACCAGGAATGACTCGTGAGGAATTGATTGGAATCAACGCCGGAATTGTTAAGACAGTATCTGAAAACTTGATTGCAAATTCACCAGATACAATCATCATTGTGGTGAGTAACCCAATGGATACTATGACTTATTTGGTGCACAAAACTTCAGGACTTCCTAAAAACCGTATCATCGGTATGGGAGGAGCTTTGGATTCAGCACGTTTCAAGTACAGATTGGCAGAGGCTTTGGAAGCGCCTATCAGTGATGTAGACGGAATGGTAATTGGTGGACATAGCGATACAGGTATGGTGCCTTTAACAGCTCATGCTACTAGAAATAGTATTAAAGTAACTGAGTTCTTATCTGAAGAAAGATTGAATCAAGTTAAGGAAGATACTAAGGTTGGTGGAGCTACTTTAACCAAATTATTAGGTACTTCTGCTTGGTATGCGCCAGGTGCTGCAGTAAGCGCTTTGGTACAGGCTATTGCTTGCGACCAAAAGAAAATGTTCCCATGTTCTGCGTTGTTGGAAGGTGAGTTCGGTTTGTCTGACTTGTGTATCGGGGTACCAGTAATTTTAGGTAGAAACGGTATTGAAAGCATCGTAGAAATTGAATTGAGTGATGCTGAAAAAGCACATATGGCTGCTAGTGCAGAAGGAGTTACAAAAACCAACGGTTTGTTGGACGTGTAATCACCCAAACAATAAAAGATTGAAAAGGTTGCCATTAGGCAGCCTTTTTTTGTAAGAAGCTATTTGTAAGGAGGTTTTTAATCTGATATAGCACCTTAATTTATGCGGGATTCAGTGAGTTCAATCTTGAAATTTTTATATATTTGGCGCATGAATTCAAGATGGTACATTAGTACTTTAATAATTATCCTTTCACTTTTAGGGGGAATTGCTACAAAACAGCACAATCCTGTTCCAAATCAGGAAATCGTGCTGCAGTTTGCCAATGGGGATGTATCATCTGTAGAAGCCAAAAGGACCATTGTAGAGTTAACCGAACAACTACAACAAGTAGGGGTTGAACATATTAAGGTTAGTGAACTTCAAGACGGACAGTTAAAAATTACCTATTACAGCGATACAGATGTAGCCAGTATCAAAAAGTTATTGGCAGAAGATGATTTGTTGGAGTTGGGGTATACTGGAGTTGAGCATAAAGGGCAATTTCCAAAAGTTCCAGTTAACGATCCTTCGATTAAGTATGATCTAGATGTTTATGAAATCCACAAGGGAGATCATTCCGCTTTTGATTTAGGCGGAAAGATGGCTGTGGAATTGAAAGCAGACCACGATCGTTCTTTCATGGCACACGAATCCTTATCTGTGGAGGTGTTCAGTATTGAAACGGTTTCATCAGACATTAAGGTAGCTTATAAATTCTATAAAAATATTGCACTTGCAATAGACAATATATCCAAAAAAATCCCAGAAGTAAGGGCTGGCCCCAGTATCAATGGGAGCTTAGGATAAATTCTTCCCACTAATTATCTCAAAAGAAGCTTTCAATGTCAATCAAAAAGTACAATGGAAGCCTCAAAAACAAAGTTCGCTTTATGGTGTAATTCCATAAACGGCTAACCACTTACAAAATCATTTAGAATAATTGTCAAATCAAGGGTAAATTCTATATTTGCCCGATTAAAAAATTGACCAATAAATAATTAAAAATGCAAAACAAAGGATTAGTAAAATTGTTTGCACTATTGTTTGGACTGGTAAGTATCTATCAATTATCATTTACCTTTAAATCCAATCAAATAGACGCAGCTGCCGAGGAAGCAGCATTTAGTAAATACGATTCTCCAGAAGAAATCAATGCTGAGGAGATTCGTTATTTGGATTCACTTCAAACCTATAAAGTTGAGGTGGACGGAAAAAGACAAGGTATCAAAGTATTTGATATAGGTATTGCAGATTATACCTATAATGAGGTTAAGGACAAGGCTATGAACCTTGGTTTGGACCTTAAAGGAGGTATCAACGTAATCTTGGAGATTTCGGTTAAGGATATCTTGGAAGGATTGGCTAACCATACTACAGATCCCGTATTCAACAAAGCATTATCTGATGCTGAGGAAATCCAAAAAGATGCTCAAGAGCCATATTTGGAGTCTTTCTTTACAGCGTTTGACGCTATCAAAGGAGATACAAAATTGGCGTCTCCAGACATTTTCGCCAACCGTACTTTGAGTGAAGAAGTTACTATCGATATGTCTGACGATCAAGTTAAGGATGTCATTCAAAAGAAGGTTGACGAATCTATTGTGTCTGCGTTTGAAGTATTGCGCAAGCGTATCGATAAGTTTGGTGTAACACAACCAAACATTCAACGTTTAGGAAACTCAGGTCGTATCCTTGTAGAGCTTCCAGGAGCCAAGGATGTAGAGCGTGTTAAAAAATTATTACAAAGTACAGCTCAATTAGAGTTTTGGGATGCTTATAGAGGTGAGCAGTTCTTGCCTTTCTTGGCACAAGCCAATGAGGTGTTGAAGCCAATTGTAAATGTAGATAAGAAAACGGAAACAGAAGTAGCGGAGGTTGCTGAAACGGCAACAGATTCTACAACTACAGAAGAAGGAAATGCTGATTTATTGGATAAATTGGTAGGTGAAACTTCTGCTGATTCTACAGATGTGGAAGCGAATCCAATTTTGGATTTATTGAGAGGTTACGGAGCAGGAGGTGCTTCAGTAGCAACATTTGAAGCTAAGGACAAAGATTTAATTCTATCTTATTTAAACAATCCAAAAGTAAGAGCTTTGTTGCCAGCAGAGCAACGTTATGTGAAATTTGCATGGGGTATCCAACCTAAGGATAGTGACTATGTAGATTTATATGCATTGGTTGGAAACAGAGAAAACGAGCCAGAATTGAGTGGTGCCGTAATTACAGATGCACGTCAATCTTACAACCAATTAGGGAAGCCTTCTGTAAGCATGCAAATGAACAGTAAAGGTGCTAAGATTTGGGAAGAAATGACCGGTAGAGCTTACCAACAACAAAGCCAAATTGCGATTGTATTAGATAATATTGTGTATTCTGCACCTGGTGTAAGTACGGGACCTATTTCTGGAGGTAACTCTGAAATTTCTGGTGCTTTCACATTAAATGAAGCAGTGGATTTAGCAAACGTATTGAGAGCTGGTAAATTGCCTGCATCTGCTGATATTGTTCAAGCTGATGAGGTTGGACCATCTTTAGGTCAGGAAGCTATTGACTCCGGTGTCAAATCATTCATGATTGCCTTGGCTTTAGTATTGGTGTGGATGATTCTTTACTATGGTGTTGCGGGTAGCTTTGCGGATATCGCATTAATGTTCAACATCTTGTTGATTTTTGGTGTGCTTTCTGGATTGGGTGCAGTATTGACACTTCCTGGTTTAGCGGGTATCGTATTGACTATCGGAATGTCGGTAGATGCTAACGTACTTATCTTTGAGCGTGTCAGGGAAGAAATTGCTGCAGGTAAGACACAACAAGAAGCTATTAAAGACGGTTTCGCAAACGCATTGTCTTCAATTTTAGATGCTAACATCACTACAGGTCTTACGGCAATCATTTTATTTGTATTCGGTACAGGGCCAATCAAAGGATTCGCAACTACTTTATTAATTGGTATCGTAACATCGTTGTTCACTGCAATTTTCATTACAAGATTGTTAGTAGACTGGTATGTAAACAAAGGGAAGTCTTTAGAATTCTCTACTGGATTGACAAAAGGATTGTTCAAAAACATGAACATCAACTTTATCACCAAAAGAAAAGTTGCTTACATCATTTCTGGAATTTTATTGGTATTGAGCATCGGGTCTTTAGCTACTAAAGGTTTGGATCAAGGTATCGATTTCGTTGGAGGTAGAACTTACCAAGTGCGTTTTACTGAAGACGTGAAGCCAGAAGAAGTTAAAGCTAATTTGATGGATAAGTTTGGTAGTGCTGAAGTAAAAACTATCGGAAACTCACACCAGTTGAAAATTTCTACTAAATATAAAGTAAACGAAAACTCAGCAGAAGCTGATGAGGAAGTACAAACAATGTTATTTGACGCCTTGACGCCTTACTTGCCTTCAGGAATGGCTTACCAAGATTTTGCCGATGGTAAAAACGGTATTGGTAAAGTATTGTCAAGTAAAGTAAGTCCAACCATTGCCGATGATATCAAGAAAGAATCTTTCTGGGCAGTATTAGGATCTTTGGTTGTAGTATTCCTATACATCTTGTTGCGTTTCAAGAAATGGCAATTCTCATTGGGTGCTGTTGCGGCGGTATTCCACGATATTATCATTGTATTGGGTGTATTCTCTATCACGCATTCTTTCATGCCATTCAGCATGGAAATCGATCAAGCTTTCATCGCGGCCATCTTAACGGTAATTGGTTACTCGCTTAACGATACCGTGGTTGTATTTGACCGTATTAGAGAAGTGCTTGCAGAGAAACTTGGCTTTAAAGGAGGAACTAATATCAACACTGCAATTAACAGCACGTTGAGTAGAACCTTGAACACCTCCCTTACTACTTTGGTAGTATTGTTGGCCATGTTTACCTTTGGAGCAGATTCATTGAGAGGTTTGTTGTTTGCATTGATTGTTGGGGTAGTAGTAGGTACTTACTCTTCTGTATTCATTGCAACGCCTATCATGTATGATTCTTTAAAAGATAAAGGTGAAGCACCAAAAGAAGACTAACAATTTCTTTATATAATTTGAAAAAGGCTACCGTTTTGGTAGCCTTTTTTATTGGCTAATTGTTAACTAAAAATTACGCTGCCCTCTAATTTTTGAATCGATTATTTGACTAATTTTGAATTGAAAAATTAGACATTACGTTTATGATTATTTTTGACTTTTTGGAGTGTGAAAGCACAACATACATCTCCTAGAAAACTCCTCTTTGTTTCTCGATGGGGAGAAATATTGGATATTGCCTATGCAGCTTCACTAGAAGGCAATCAAGTAAAAATGTGTATTGAAGATAAGGACTCCCGAGAAATTGGCTTCGGGTTCCTTAAAAAAGTTAGGGATTGGAAAGCGCAAGTCGATTGGGCCGATCTTATAATTTTTGACTATACCGGTTACGGAAGGGAATGTGAAGACTTGCGGGCTCAAGGTAAATTGGTGTTTGGTGGCACTGAATATACCGATAGATTGGAACTCGATAGGGATTTTGGCCAAAGCGAATTGAAGCGCCACAAGATAAAAACCTTGCCTTATAAGGAATTCTTTAGTTTTCAAGAGGCTATTCAATACATTCAACAGCATCCCAATGCTTATGTTATTAAACCCTGTGGCGAAACTCAGGACATCAAACAATTGCTGTTTGTGGGGAGTGATGATGAAGGTTTGGATGTCATTAGGGTTTTGAAAGCATACGAAAAATCTTGGGGAGACCAATTTGGAACGTTTCAATTACAGAAAAAAGTAAAGGGTGTAGAGATTGGGGTTTCTGCCTTTTTCAATGGTACCGATTTTCTAGCACCAATCAACATCACGTTTGAGCATAAGAAGCTATTTCCAAAGGAGCTTGGGGTGTCTACAGGAGAAATGGGTACGAGCATGTTTTGGGCTGACAAATCGCCAATTTTTGAAGCTACTTTAAGACATTTTAAAACCACCTTGTCGAAACATAAGTTTGTGGGGCATATCGACCTGAATTGTATCGTTAATGGCAAAGGAATTTATCCTTTGGAGTTTACCTCACGTTTTGGCTATCCACAAATCTTTATTCAACGGTCCTCCATTGTTGAGCCAATTGGCGAAATGCTATATAAAATAGCCTCAGGGCAACAGTTTAGGATTTCTTTAAAGAAAGGCTTTCATGTGGGGGCGTTTATTGTAGTGCCTCCCTTCCCGTTTAACGATAAAAAATCCTTTGAACTCTTTTCAAAAGATGCCGTGGTGGTGTTTAAAAAGAACGTCAAGGAAGGGGTGCATCCAATGCACTTAAAGAACGTGAATAATGAATGGTTGATTACCGGAAATACCGGAATTGCGGTGTTGGTTACAGGTTCAGGGCTCACCATGAAAGATGCCCAGCGATTAATGTATAACAGGATTCAAAACGTCATCATTAACAATGGATATTACAGAACCGATATTGGTGATCGTTGGTTTGAGGATTCCGATAAATTATGGTCTTGGGGACTGCTATAGGTGATGGAACTATTAGACTACACGGATAAAGTTGATCTTTTTTTTGAAAAACTTCCTCGGGATTGGCAAGACGCAATCGAGCCGTTTTGGGAAGACATTCAAGAAACTACGAAACTGTATGTAATTACAAACAACAATCAAATTATGGTGGGAGGGCTTGTGTTTAAGCAATGCCCACCAGATTTATTGTATTACAAAAGGGGGGCTGAAAATTGGTTCACCAAAGGATACCTTTATTTAGGTTTTATTTACACCATGGAAGCCTTTAGAGGACAGAAATTGGGTTCAGAATGGCTTAGGTTAATAAGGGAATCTTATCCTCAAAATGGCTTTTGGTTAGCTATTGAAGATGAAACATTACATGATTTTTATGTGAAAAGTGGCTTTGAAAAAAGTGACAATATCACAACACCCTATGGTGAAACAGAAATCATTTATAGTTGTCCACCGTTGTCTTTAGAGTTTGGTAAAATCGATACGGTCTCCAGCACTTAAATTCCATTCGCCAGACAGACCTCCATTAATTTCCAAGACATATTGGGCTGGGGCAGTAGACGGCAGGGAACTTTCGTCAAAAGGTTTGGCATTTTTGTGGATATTGATAATGGTTTTATCTTTATCAATAAAGATAATGTCCAAAGGAATCCGTGTGTTTTTCATATAAAAACTATGGAATTCTTCCCTTGGAAATATAAACAACATGCCTTGATCGTTTTCCATGCTGTTGCGATACATCAACCCCGTTTGGGTTTGGTAGTCGTCGTCTGCAATTTCAATGGCAATGGTTTTTACTAGGGAGTCGGAAGCTGCTTTGTAAAGACTAAGCGTGCCTTCTTTCTTAAATTCAACAATAATCTCTTTGACAACCTTGGGCTCGTCCTTACAGGATATAGCCGTTAGGGCCATAAACATGGAAAGGAGAAGAAGGCCGCCAAAAGATATTTTACGCATTTTAGCTCAATTCAGTTTTCGGTTTGTATACAAACATGAAGTAAAGGCCAATAAGAATAAATGGAATACTAAGCCATTGGCCTGTGTTCAACGCCCAATCGGCACGTTCTGCATTTTGGGCTTCCTTCACAAATTCTACACAGAAACGGATGGTCCACAAAAGCACTAGGAACAAACCAAACAAAAAGCCTTGTTGTTCGCTTTTGTTGGTTTTCCAGTAGAAATACCACAAAATCAAAAATACGAATACATATGAGAAGGATTCGTAAAGCTGCGCAGGGTGTCTGGGCACTTGCATGTCTTGAGGCAATTGCTTAAAGATCACGCCATAATCACTCCCTGTTGGTTTTCCGATGATTTCAGAATTGATGAAATTTCCTAATCTTACAAATACAGCACCAGAAGCTACAGGAATTACCACGCGATCCAAAATCCATAGAACTGATTTGTGAAGTACTTTTTTATTATAAAGATACATGGAAACAATCATGGCAATGGCAGCCCCGTGACTGGCCAAACCTTGAAAGCCAGTAAAGTGAATGCCGCCTTTAAAACTGAACGGTAAAAAGATGCTGAAAAAGTCTTCTTTGAACAGTTCTGGTTGGTAAAAAATCACATGTCCCAATCGAGCACCCAGCATAATACCTACTACAGAATAAATAAAAAGCGAATCCAAAGAGGCGTCGCTTTGGTTTTCATGCTTGTAGATACGTTTCATAATGGCAAGTCCAAGAACAAATGCCACAATCCACATCATGCTATAATAGTGTAAGGTAAAAAAGCCTAAATCGATTCCTTTTGAAGGGTCCCAAACGAAGGATAAAAAATGCATATGATAAAAATTTTCAAGGGTAAATATAGCACTTTGAAAAAGACTACACGTTATGGTTTTGGTAAATTAATGTGTTGGGTTAGGGAACAGGGTCATAACCACTGCCTCCCCACGGATGGCAGCTCAAAATCCGTTTTAAGGAGAGCCAACCGCCTTTAAAAAGGCCGTGTTTTTGGAGAGCTTCTTTGGTGTAGTGTGAGCAGGTTGGTTGGTAACGGCAAGTAGACGGTGTAAACGGGGATATCATTGTTTGATATACCTTTATAAGAAATAGAAAAGGAGCAATGAGCAACTTTTTCATGAGGCTAAATTATAATTAAATAAGGGCGCAATACTATTGCACCCTTTTATGATATAGTTAGATTGTACAACCAATTAGTTGGTCGTAAAAGTGGTGCCGTCTTTACCGTCTTTTAACTGAATGCCTGCTTCAGCCAATTCATCTCTAATTTTGTCGGACATGGCAAAATCCTTGTTGGCTCTTGCCTCCTGTCTTAATTTGATCAATAGTTCTACAGCGCCAGAAAGTTTATCTGTTCCAGAATCTTCTGAAGTTACATTCACCAAACCTAAAATGTCAAAAACAAAGGCATGGATGGTTTCCTTTAAAGTCTTTAAATCTTCTTCGGAAATACTCGCGCTTCCTTCTTTCAATTGATTGATGAACTTAACGGCCTCAAACAGGTTGGCAACCAAAATAGGGGTGTTAAAGTCATCGTTCATAGCGTCGTAGCAGCTCTGTTTCCATTCCAAAACATTGAATGTAGAATTGCCCGAAGGAGTAATACTATCCAATACATTTATGGCATCCATAAGCCTGTAGAAACCTTTTTCACTTGCCAATAAGCCATTATTGGTAAAATCCAAGACACTTCTATAGTGCGCCTGAAGCATAAAGAAACGAGCTACACTCGGTGAGTAAGCTTTTGTAATATGAGGATTGTCTCCAGAGAAAATTTCGTTTGGCAAAATGTAATTTCCAGTAGACTTTGCCATTTTTTTACCGTTCATGATCAACATGTTGGCATGCATCCAATAGTTTACTGGAGCATGGCTGTTGCAAGCTTCTGCCTGAGCGATTTCACATTCGTGGTGAGGGAATTTTAAATCCATTCCGCCTCCGTGAATATCAAATTGTTCTCCCAAATATTTGGTGCTCATGGCCGTACACTCCAAGTGCCATCCAGGGAATCCATCGCTCCAAGGGGAAGGCCAACGCATGATGTGCTGTGGTTCTGCTTTTTTCCAAAGGGCGAAATCTTGCGGGTTTTTCTTATCTGTTTGTCCATCAAGAGCACGCGTGTTGTGAATTAAATCTTCTACATTACGCTTACTCAAGATACCATAAGGCTTGGTTTCGTTGTATTTTAAAACATCGAAATAAACAGACCCATTTACCTCGTAAGCCAACCCATTATCAATGATTTTTTTGATGAGTTCAATTTGCTCTATGATATGACCTGTTGCCGTAGGCTCAATGCTCGGTGGTAAAAAATTGAAAGTATTTAGGATGTTGTGGAAATCAACGGTGTAACGTTGTACAACTTCCATAGGTTCAATTTGTTCCAAACGTGCCTTTTTGGCAATACGGTCTTCACCAACATCAGCATCATTCTCTAAGTGACCAGCATCTGTAATATTTCTAACATAACGAACTTTATAGCCAAGATGCTTTAGATATCTAAAGATAACATCAAAGGACATAAAGGTTCTTACATTTCCTAAATGGACATTGCTATAAACTGTAGGCCCGCAAACGTACATGCCTACATAGCCGTCGTTGATAGGTTTGAACGCTTCTTTTTGTCCGCTAAGTGAATTGTATATAGAAATAGGTTGTTGCTGGTAAAGTTGCATGCTGATATATTACGTTAGGTTTTTAAACTAAAATTGGGTGTCTAATTTAATATAATCCAGAAATTCTCTACGGGTTTCTTTCTCTTTAAATTTTCCGCCAAATTCCGAAGTTACTGTGCTGCAGTCCACATCTCTGATTCCTCTAGAGTTCACACATAAATGTTTAGCATCGATAACACAGGCAACATCTTCGGTATTTAAAACCTCTTGAAGTTCTTTTACTATTTGAATGGTCAAACGTTCCTGTACTTGTGGACGTTTGGCAAAATAATCAACAATACGGTTCATTTTTGAAAGCCCTACTACCGTTCCGTTAGAGATGTAGGCAACATGGGCCTTTCCTACGATTGGAAGCAAGTGGTGCTCACAAGTGGAGTATACGGTGATGTTTTTTTCCACCAACATTTCTCCATATTTGTATTTGTTATCAAAAGTAGAAGCATTAGGTTTTTTGTCGGGATTAAGACCTCCAAAAATTTCTTTTACGAACATTTTGGCAACACGCATTGGGGTGCCTTTTAAACTGTCATCGGTTAGGTCTAAACCTAAAGTTTCCATGATATGGCGCACATCATCCTTGATGATATCGATTTTTTCATCATTGGAAAGTTTGAAGGCATCTTCTCTCATCGGTGTATTTGCCGAAGTACCAATATGATCGTTCCCTAAAGCTTCAAAATCTTCTATGTCGTTTTCTATTTTCATTTCAAAAATTCAAAATAAGCTCTTATTAAACAGATTGCAAAGATAAGCAATTAAAAAAATCAAATTGCGGGTAGGGGTTTTTTAATTTGAGCTGTTATATCATTACACAAAGCAAGTGTTAAAATCATTAATAGAGTGCTAATGTTTTATTAAAAAATCCTTAAATTCCGCACTTTTTAAAAGCTAAACTCAATATGAAATTAAAACTACCCTCCCTACTTATCGTAGGTTTTACTTTTTTTTCCATTAATTATTCGGTCTCGCAGACTCCTCAAAATAGGCAAACCGTTACCCACGTGGTATATAAGGACAATGTTAATGCCCCTTTTTCTACAAAGGAATTAACGCAGATTGATGAGGTATACGGGAATCAATCAAAGAAATATGTTTTTAATTATCCACAACGCGTTAAGGATATAAAGAATTTGCTTAGAAACCGTATAGCGATTCAAATGATTTCAAATCCTCAAGATCAAAAAGAATGTCCCCTTTTGTCTGAAGTTCCTTTGTGTAACTATTATGTGGACAATTTAAAAAGGGATACAGTTTTTAGTCCTGAAAATTTTAATCCATTAAAATATTTGTTCAATGTAAATGGTCATTCGGGACAAATGTATAGAGTAGATAATACTAATTACTTCATTATTATAAAGTCTCAATTTCAAAAATAACCCCTCACTACAAAATTAATTATGAAAAAAACGTTACTTGTATTTTTCTTGATATCTTCTTTTGTCTCATTTTCACAGGACCTCGTGATGCAGGATGGAACATTTTCTCAGTGTTCTGGTATGTTCTATGATTCAGGAGGAGCCGCAGGAAATTATGCTTCGGGAGAAGATATTGTTATTACCATATGTCCTGAAAGTGATGGGCAGCTTGTACAGCTTAATTTTACAGCCTTTAGTACGCAATTAGGCGCAGATACTATGACCATATATGATGGGGATAGTGTAGCAGCGGATGCTTTTGGAACTTTTGATGGGGCTAATAATCCTGGGTTTGTAACCGCAACACCAGATAATACGTCAGGATGTTTAACCATTCAGTTTGTATCAAACGACTCAGGTGTTACAACAGGATGGGCTGCAGAAATATCGTGTATGACACCTTGTCAAACGGTTGTGTCACAACTGGATTCGGCTACTCCGGAACCTAATGACGACGGCTATATTGAAGTGTGTATTAATGAGCCAGTAACAGTTACCGGTAGTGGAGATTTTGAATTTGATGGTACGGGAGCAACCTATGAGTGGGAGTCTAGTGATGGACAAATAGTAGAGGGGCAGACAGCATCATTTACTTTTTCCGAGCCAGGAGTATACCTTCTTAACTTGAATGTAAGGGACGGTAACACCAGTGTGGATCCAGAGGGTTGTGCTAATACGAATTTAATTAATCAAGTGATACAGGTTGCGCCAGCACCTGATTTTACAGGAACTGAAGCTGCTGAAAGTGTGATCTGTTTTGGAGATTCAACCACAATTGATGGTGTTGTAAATGCGGTTGAATATATAAATGAATGTACCCCTCCAGTAAGTGGAACTACCTTTTTGCCTGATGGTTCGGGAGCGGTTTATAGTACATGTATCACGGTAGATTGCTTTGCTTCAGATCAAACCTTGACAGATGCCAATCAATTATTGGATGTTTGTGTGAATATGGAACACTCTTATTCAGGAGACTTGGACATTACAATTATTTCTCCAAATGGTCAGGAAGCCGAATTGTTTGTACAGGCTGGTGGAGGAACGTATTTTGGAGGCGCCAACGATGATAATTCAAATACTCCAGGTGTAGGAGCTGATTATTGTTGGTCCATGTCAGGAACGACATTGCTTCAAAATGCGCCAACAATTACGGCAGGGTCAAATCCTCCTGGCAATTCTTGGGCTCCAGGAACCTATTTGCCAATAGAGTCCTTTGCATCCTTAATAGGAAGTCCATTAAATGGAGATTGGTGTATTGAAATTGTTGATAATTTGAGTATAGATAATGGGTATATTTTCTCTTGGGGAATGAATTTTGATCCTAATATTCAACCTCCTGAGTTATCCTTTACCGCTGATATTGAAAGTGAATCGTGGGGGGCAGATGCTTCAATCATAGATACAACGGATAATGTTATTACAGTGCAACCTTCAACTGCAGGAATGCATTGTTATACCTATACATCTGTTGATAGTTTTGGCTGTGAATATTCAGAAGAAGTATGTATTGAAGTATTGCCTGAAATCGTTACGGAAGCTCCAAACAATTTATATGTGTGTGATAACGGAGTACCTCCATATATTTTCGATTTAGAATCCAATACATCTGTTGTATTGGCTAGTGCAACCAACCTAGATGAATTGGAAGTTACCTTCCATGAAACTCAACAAGATGCTGAGGATGATATTAATGAAGTTACAACATCAGGAGCATATTCGGGAACCGATGGTCAAAGTATTTATATTAGAGTAGAGTATTTAGATTCTGGATGTTATGAAGTGTTGTCTTTTACTTTAAATGTAACGGGGCAGCCTACTATAAACCCAGTTCTGGATTTAGAACTTTGTGACGATATTAGTAATGATGGCTTTGAATCTTTTGATTTGAACTCTCAGGATTTTGGAATTTTAGGATTACAGCCGAGTAGTAACTTTTTAGTGACATATTATACAAGTTCTGCTGATGCCGATGCAGGTACAGGAGCTTTAGTAAGTCCATATGTCAATACGGTTAATCCTCAGCCTATTTATGTTCGGGTAGAAAGTATAGGAGATTCCAATTGTTATATTGCATCTGCAAACCCTGTCTTCAATTTGGTAGTAAATTATAGGGCTCAGGCTTTCGAAGTATCAGGTTTGTCACTTTGTACAGAAGATCCTTCTGTCCCAGAGCAAGCTACTTTCGACCTAACCGTTCAGGACAGTTTTATCCTGGGGGCGCAGGACCCATCGGTATACAATGTAGGCTATTATACCAGTCTTTCGGATGCCGAATTGGCACAGGGAGCGATCACCACGCCATCGGCCTATGGAAACACAACAAACCCACAGACCATTTATGTAAGGGTAGAGGACCCTGCCTATCCGGACTGTTACGGGACCACAAGTTTCCAGCTTGAGGTGAACCCACTGCCAAGTTATGTGGCGCCAACCCCATTGGAGGTGTGTGACGACAACGTTCCTGACGGAATGACTGACATTGACCTTACGATAAAGAATACGGAGATCAACGGAAACAATCCTGCCTATGCGGTGAGCTACCATGGCTCCCTGGCCGATGCCGAGTCTGGAGCCAATGCCCTTGCAATCCCTTATTTCGGGACTACGGGCGAGACGGTTTTCGTACGCATAGAAGATATCCAAACGGGCTGTTACAGCACGACGACCTTGGGCCTTGTAGTGGAACAGGCCCCAGAGGCTAACATTCCAGATCCATTGGAGTACTGTGATGCGGACAGCGACGGTTTTGGCGTGTTCGACCTGTCTGATGCGGATGCCGGTATCACGGGAGGTACGACGGGACTGGTACTTACCTATCACGAGACGCAGGCGGATGCGGACAACGGCGTTAACGCCCTGTCGAGCCCTTACAACAATATTGTGGCCAATACCCAGACGCTCTATGTGCGTGTTGAGAGCGCAACGATCGCAACGGACTGTGCGACGATCGTGGAGCTTGTGCTTGTGGTGCACCCAACCCCACAGTTGGAGGAGCCAACGGCCCTTGAGGTCTGCGACGACGCCTCCGGCGACGGCTATGCACAGTTCAATTTGACGCTCAAGGACGCGGAGGTACTTGACGGGCTTGACCCGGTACAGTACGGCGTATCCTATTACCTGACTGAGGACGATGCCGAATCGGGCACCTCTGCCATCCCCAACCCATTGAGCTTTACCAATACGGTACCGTTTGCACAGCAGGTGTGGGTACGCGTTGAGGATAGTGCCAACGGCTGCCACAAGGTCGTACCATTGGAGCTTATCGTGAACGCCCTGCCGGTATTGATGCAGCCGCTGCCATTGGAGCTTTGTGACTACAACAACCCGGGCGACGAGCAGGAGTCCTTTGTACTAGAGGAGAGTACCGACGGGATCCTTGGCGGACAGGTGGGTATTGTACTGAGCTACCACCTTACGCTGGCAGATGCCGAAAACGGCGACAATGCCCTTGTGAGCCCCTATACGAACATTGCCAACCCACAGACGATCTTCGTGAGAGCGGAGAACAGCAATACGGGCTGCTACAGCACGGTGATCCTGGACCTGAGGGTGAACCCGATCCCGTCACCGGAGGCAGACCCGACGCCATTGGAGGAATGTGACGGTGACAACGACGGCTATGCGAGCTTCGATTTGGAGGAGCGCACGCAGGAGATCATCAACGGTGAGCTGGACATTGCCATCACCTACCATGAGACGATATCGGATGCCGAGAGCGGGGACAATGTGCTCTTGAGCCCTTATGACAATATAGTGGCCAATGCCCAGGTGGTATATGCCAGAGCGGAGAACATGGTAACGGGCTGCCACAGCGTGGTTGGCCTACAGCTTAACGTACTGCCGTCACCGGTAGTGCCAACGGCCATCGAGGACTATGTAATCTGCGATACGAACACGGACGGCTATGCAAGCTTCGATTTGACCGGTATGGATGCCGAGATCCTCGGTGCGCAGGACCCATCGCAGTTCGAGCTTAGCTACCACCTTACCATGGCGGACGCAGAGTCCGGAGCGGCACCGATCGCCAATCCATGGGGCTATGTGAACCAGACCAACCCACAGATGATATACGTAAGGCTGGAGAGCCTTGACAACGGCTGTGTGAGCACGGGCGAGTTTGAGATCCGTGTGGAACTGCCACCGGTAGCGGTGCAGCCAACGCCGCTGCAGCTTTGCGACGACGATGTTGCGGATGAGCTGACGGTGTTCGACCTTACGGTAAAGGACGGGGAGATCACGGGCAATGAGGGGAGCTGGAGCGTAAGCTACTACGAGACCCAGGCTGATGCCGATGCGGGGACCAATGCGATCCCGGACCCAACGGCCTATGTGAACACTTCGGTTAACGGAGTGGCGGCGAACCCACAGACCCTATATGTGGTGGTTACCGATACGGACACGGGCTGTACGGACCAGACGACCTTGACCATCCGCGTATTGCCGAACCCTACCCCGAGCCAGGACCCATCTGATATTGCACTGTGCGACGATGAGAACACGGGAGACGAGGTGGAGCTGTTCGACCTTACGGAGAACGAGACCTATATCATCAACGGAGAGGCCGGTGTATCGGCGAGCTACCACGAGAGCCTTTTTGATGCGGAACAGGATACCAATGCAATCCCTGACCCAACGGCCTATGGGAACATTTCCAGCCCACAGACCATCTATGTGCGCGTGGCCAACGACATCACGGACTGTTATACGATCGTGGACTTTGATATCTTGGTGAACCCACTGCCGGAGGCAGTTGCCGTAACGGACATCGTGGCCTGTGAGAACAACACGGAAGGGGCCTATGCCTTCGACCTGTCTCAGAAGGACGAAGAGGTGCTGGGCGGACAGGACCCTGCGCTCTATGGGGTGAGCTACCACGTATCGCAGTTGGATGCGGACAATGGGGACAACGACCTTGTGAGCCCGTTCACCAACACCGTGAACCCGCAGCAGATCTTTGTGGCGATCACCAATCTGGATACAGGCTGTTCGATAAGTACTCAGAGCTTCTTTGTGGAGGTACAGGAAGCGGCGGAGGCCAATCCGGACATGGAGGCCATCCTCTATGAGCTTTGTGATGACAATATGGAAGTGGACGGAGATCCGACCGACGACAGCGTGCAGTTCGACCTGTCTGCCATGGACGCGGAACTGTTGGACGGACAGGACCCAGCAAACTATACGGTGAGCTACTATGCCAGCGAGGCGGATGCCGAAGCGGGTACAAGCCCATTGCCGACCCTTTATGAGAACGTGGTCAACCCACAGGTGATCTATGCCCGTGTGGACAACGATACCACACCGGACTCCATCTGTTACGCGGTGGCAGAGCTGACCCTTCAGGTGAACCCACAGCCGGTGTTCGACCTTTACGACAGCTATGTGCTGTGTCTGGATACCAACGGAACCGAGGCGATCGACCCACCGGTATTGGAGACAGGGCTAACGGAACCTGACTATCTGTTCATCTGGTACTTCAACGGTCAGGAGATTGCGGGGGCTACCGGCGGTAGCTATGAACCGACAGAAGCGGGAATCTACAGTGTAACGGTAATCGACGTATCGACTTCTACGGTGACCATGTGTGAGCGCACGGACACCACTGAGGTGATCGAGAGCGCACCGCCGAGCATTGTAGCGGAAGTGGTGACCGAGGCCTTTGCAGACAACCATGTCGTGGTGGCCACGGCCAGCGGAGACAGCAGCTATGAGTACAGTCTGGACGACGGGCCATGGCAGGAGAGCGGTGTGTTCGAGAACGTGCCATGGGGAGAGCATACGGTAACTGCAAGAGATATTTTGGGCTGTGGAGAGGCTAGCACCAGAGTGACAGTATTGGATTATCCGTTATTCTTTACGCCTAACGGTGACGGTTATAACGACACTTGGAACATTGTTGGATTTAGTGACCAATCGGCGACTAGGATCTTCATCTTCGACAGGCAAGGAAAGCTTATAAAGCAGATCTCACCATCTAGCGAAGGATGGGACGGAACGTACAACGGAGCAGCGATGCCGAGCAGCGACTACTGGTTTGTTGTGGAGTACGTGGAACCATCGACGGGGCAGAGCAAAGAGTTCAAGGCGCACTTTACCCTGAAACGTTAATAAGTGTTCAAAATAAAATAAAACGATACAAAAAATCCCGAACTATATGGTTCGGGATTTTTTTTATTGTATAAGCATACTATTGGGAAAATGATTTTAATTATGGGGTAGACCTATTGTTTTTGGGAACTTTAGGTAAAAGAAACATTTTATCTATTTATGGAAATTAACAAAGTTAGAATATTGTAGTTTGTGGTAAAAAGGAACAGGCCCTTGAGATTAAATTCAAGGGCCTGTTTTATTAAAAAAGTTCTTGATTAAAGATTAAAGCTAAGGGATACTACAAAATTACTCACTTTAGAATCAATTAGCGCACTATCAGTAAGTCCTACGTTGTAAAGCTGATAGTTAATATCTTGTTTGGATTGATCGAAAGCTGCATCAATTTTGAAATTTCCAAAGTTGTATCCAATTCCGAATGAGTAGCCATTTAGGTCTCCGTAAAGACTGTCATTTTGATAAGGGCTTTCTTCAAACCTGTAACCAGCTCTTAAGCTTATGCGCTGTATCCGATATTCGCCACCAACTCTATAAGAGGAAGCTGTGGAAAGTGTATTTCTTATTAAAGAATTTTGACTGGAAAAATACGGGTCGGATTTTGGTCTGAATTTAGTATTGGAATAGTCTTTAATGGAATAGTCAAAACTAAGAAGTCCTCTATCTCCAAAAACATAGGCTAAGCTTCCTGTAAATTTCCCAGGTGTCTGTAATCTATAGTCAGGGAAAATATTGATAATATTTGGATTGATAACTTGTCCTATTTCCTGGCCTGCTTCAATTCGATAGGTTTCTAGGTATTGCGTAGTTTCTTCAGCTATTGTGTACCAAGTAGGGGAGGTGTACGTAAGCCCTAATCTAAAAGCTTCAGTTAGCTTTCCTATGGCGCCAAGTTGGAAGGAAAAACCGGTTCCAATGGTATATAAACCATTTTCAAAACCTACTTCATTAATTAAAGAGCCCGTATTATTATTGGATTCGTTTAAATAGGTGTAACGTTCATAATTAATGAAATGGGTGTTTAGGTTAAGGCCTAAATACAATTTGTCTTTAAATTGAGAAGACATGTTGAAAGATAGTTTTCCGTTATAGCCTCTTGCAGAATAATAGTACCGTTGTTGGTAAGAACCCGGAGCAATGTTGGATATATAGGTAGTATTGCTGTCTACATCATTTTCTGGGTCTATGATATATGATTCATAACCTAAAAAAGCCTGTTGGTGATTGTAGCCATAGGCCGAACCGATTGCGGAATAAGCTTCGGAATACGATTCTCCAGGAAAGGCTGAGATTTCATCAAGTCTTAAACCTTGTGCGTAACCACTAAAATAGGAACCGATGGAATTGCTTGTATTGGTTCCAGAGGCAACCCAGTCATTTTCAAAATTAGAAACTTTGTCATAACTAACCGCAAGCACAAACTTACGCCAGGGAGAGTTGATATTGGTATTGGTAAACACAAATGCGGCCCCTACTTGGTTCAAGTCAAATTTTGATTCGGAAGAAGACCTATGGCCTCCAAAATAGTTTACATCATTGTTTAAGGTTTGAACAGATAATGAAGCCGTAATGTTACTTCGTGTAAAAATGGAAGACCCGGCAGGGTTTATACTTAGTGCTGAAAGATCACCTCCTAGGGCTCCAAATGCACCAGACATGGATCTGAATCTAGCGGTTCCCTGTATGTCGTCAGAAGAATATCTTAGTGCTTCGGAAATATCCTGAGCCATAAGTTGGGACATAGAAAGCACACCTATAATTAGGAAACTTAACTTTTTCATACAATTTGGTTAATTGGATTATAAATTTACTTTGGCCAAAATTAACGTCTTCTTCCTGAAGAAGATCGCGACCCTCCTCCTCTTGTTCCCATAGAACCTCTAGAAGAGCCTCCACTGCGCATGCTAGGAGTGCTTCTGCTTGGGGTGGAGTAGTTCCTTGGTCTTACATTGGAATTATTATTTCTTCTTGTAAAATTAGAATTACTATTTCTCCTTACCGTATTTGAGGATCTATTACTTTGAATAGAGGATGACCTACTGGTAGATCTTGTTAAAGTGTTAGTGTTTCTTCTTACAGAGGATCTATAATCTCTGGTTAAAGTAGAGTTTTGTCTGCTTCGGTTTACTGCCACTCTTCCTCCAGCATTGTTGTAACTTCCAGGATATCCTCTTCTGCCAGCATTGTAGGTGGCGTAAGGCCTTCTGTAATTAGGGTAACCATAGTATGGGTATCCATAATAACCACCGTAATAGCCTCCATAATAAGGAGAGTACCAAGGGTCATAATAACCCCATCCCCAGCCAACGTTCCATCCCCAGCCGGAATTCCAACCAACATTCCAATAAGGCGAATAATTCCAATACCTCCAATTATAAGGATTATATCCCCAATAGTTGTATCCCCAAAAACCATATCCAAAATTGTTGTAATAGTTTATAGATACTTCAGTGCTATTATCACCCCATCCGGCATATCCTTTGTAGGAATCTGCTACTTGGGTTGAGTCTTGCTCATTGTAATAATCCCCTTCATAAGATTCAATATCGGTAAAGATGATTTCTTCAGATTGTGGGATTTCCTCATATTGTTGGGATTTTTCGGTAAAATAAGCTTTATAATAACCGTTATTATTAGCTGAAGTTTCTACTTGAGGAGTTTCTTCATAAACGACACCATTTGAGTTGTATATACCATCGTTATCATAACCTGCATATTGGTAGGACCCGCAAGAGGTTAACAGGAATACAAAACCCAGTACAACAAATAATGGCAATTTTGATTTGACGTAGCTTTTAAATTGCATATCTCTTTTATTTTTATTGTTGAACATTACAAAAATAGTTAGTTTTGCCGAACTATTCTTGTATTTAACATTAGCGCAATTTTTGTGCCAAAACACTTACGATGAGCAAAAATCTTACAAGCAGAGCCGAAGACTATTCAAAATGGTATAATGAATTGGTTGTGAAGGCAGATATGGCTGAGAATTCAGCCGTTAGAGGATGTATGGTAATCAAACCATACGGATACGCAATTTGGGAAAAAATGCAGGCCGAATTGGATAGAATGTTCAAGGAAACAGGACATCAAAATGCGTATTTTCCACTTTTTGTTCCAAAAAGTTTGTTTGAGGCCGAAGAAAAAAATGCCGAAGGCTTTGCTAAGGAATGTGCTGTAGTAACTCATTACAGGTTACAAAATGACCCTGACAATACCGGGAAATTAAGAGTTGATCCAGAAGCTAGACTTGAAGAAGAATTAGTGGTAAGACCAACAAGTGAAGCTATTATTTGGAATACTTATAGAGGATGGATTCAGAGTTACAGAGACTTACCAATTTTAATCAATCAGTGGGCTAATGTAGTGCGTTGGGAAATGCGTACTAGATTGTTTTTAAGAACTGCTGAATTTTTATGGCAAGAAGGTCATACGGCACATGCCACTAAGGAAGAAGCGCTAGCAGAGACCATACAAATGAACCAGATTTATGCCAAGTTTGCTGAAAACTTTATGGCTATACCGGTTATTGAAGGCATGAAAACAGAAAGCGAGCGTTTTGCAGGAGCTGTAGAGACTTACTGTATTGAAGCTTTAATGCAAGATGGAAAAGCACTTCAAGCAGGAACTTCACATTTCCTTGGGCAAAATTTTGCCAAGGCATTTGATGTGAAATTTACCAACAGTGAGGGAAAACTGGATTATGTTTGGGCTACGTCATGGGGAGTGTCAACCCGACTTATGGGGGCGTTGATCATGACACATAGTGATGACAAGGGGTTGGTATTACCTCCAAACTTGGCCCCAATACAAGTGGTCATAGTTCCTATATATAAAACGGAAGAACAGCTGGAGGCTGTTTCTGAAAAGGCGCAATCCATTATGGAGCAATTGCGTAAAATTGGTGTGAGTTGTAAATACGATGATAGAACAACGCATCGCCCAGGTGCCAAATTTGCACAATACGAGTTACAAGGAGTGCCGTTGCGCATAGCTATTGGTCCAAAGGATTTGGAGAACGGAACTGTTGAGTTGGCGAGAAGAGATACGCTTTCCAAGCAATCTGTAGCCATGGATGATTTGGTAGAGGTAGTAGACGGTTTGATGACAGAGATCCAAGAATCTTTATTTAATAAAGCCCTAGACTTTAGAAATACCCATATAACAGAGGTTGATACGTTTGACGAGTTTAAGGACGTTTTGGAAAACAAAACAGGATTTATTTCTGCGCATTGGGATGGAACTCCTGAAACAGAACAGCAAATTAAAGAATTGACAAAAGCGACTATTCGTTGCATTCCTTTGGATAGGGAAGAAGAGGAAGGTGTTTGTGTGTATTCGGGTAAACCTTCAAAGGGAAGAGTATTGTTTGCTAAAGCCTACTAGAAATTTTTTTTAAAAAAGTTGAATTAGGTATTGCAGCATTTAAAAATAGTTGTATTTTTGCAACCGCAATTGAGAAATTGCTCGTTATTTGAAACGTATTACAAAGTTGAATAAGGAAATAATTTCAAGTTCAATAAATACAATGGCCCGTTCGTCTATCGGCTAGGACGCCAGGTTTTCATCCTGGTAAGAGGGGTTCGATTCCCCTACGGGCTACAAATAAAGTACATTAATTTACTGAGAGGAGTTGTAAGTGTAATAAATATGTTTTACATTTGCGCTCTCGAAAACGAAACATTAATGGCCCGTTCGTCTATCGGCTAGGACGCCAGGTTTTCATCCTGGTAAGAGGGGTTCGATTCCCCTACGGGCTACAATTTTTTAATATAGAAAGAAAATGGCAAATCATAAGTCAGCATTAAAAAGAATAAGAAGTAACGAAGCTAAGCGTTTAACTAACAGATATCAGCACAAGACAACTCGTAATGCTATCAAAAGGTTACGTGGAATGGAAGTGGCTAAAGAGGCTCAGGAGTTTTTGCCATCTGTTGTTTCTATGATTGATAAGTTAGCTAAAAAGAATGTAATTCACTCTAACAAGGCTGCTAACTTGAAGTCTAGTTTGACTAAGCATGTAGCTTCTTTGTAAGAAGAAGAAAAAGATAGATAAGAAAGTCTTTCCTTAGGGAAGGACTTTTTTTGCTTTAAACTTAAGTGAGAGAGTAATATTGAGGCATTCAAGAGTATTGAGTATATTTAAGAAAAGACAGGTATTCTTTAATGTCATTAAAGAGAAAGCCCATGATTAATAATCATGGGCTTTTATAATATACAATTGTTTAAGCTCGCAATTTCTATCCGTTCATAGAGATTAAGAACTCTTCATTATTTCTGGTTTGCTTAAATCGATCATTAATGAATTCCATCGCTTCCACAGGGTTCATATCGGCAAGGTATTTTCTCATTACCCACATTCTTTGAATGGTGTTATCATCCAGTAATAAATCGTCTCTACGTGTACTAGAAGAGGTAAGGTCGATAGCAGGGAAGATTCTACGATTAGAAATTTTTCTATCCAATTGTAGTTCCATGTTACCAGTTCCTTTAAATTCTTCAAAGATAACCTCGTCCATTTTAGAACCAGTTTCCGTTAATGCGGTAGCAATAATGGTTAAAGAACCTCCATTTTCTATGTTTCGTGCGGCCCCAAAGAACCGTTTCGGTTTGTGAAGCGCATTGGCATCAACACCACCACTTAATATTTTTCCAGAAGCAGGTTGTACGGTATTATAGGCTCTGGCCAATCTTGTAATAGAATCTAAAAGAATTACTACGTCGTGACCACATTCTACAAGACGCTTTGCCTTTTCCAAGACAATGTTGGCAATTTTAACGTGTTCGTGAGCTTCTTTATCAAATGTAGAGGCAATTACTTCACCACGCACATTTCGTTGCATATCGGTAAC
The DNA here is from genome assembly GCF_030908385.1 of Mangrovimonas sp. YM274. Taxonomy (NCBI): domain Bacteria; kingdom Pseudomonadati; phylum Bacteroidota; class Flavobacteriia; order Flavobacteriales; family Flavobacteriaceae; genus Mangrovimonas; species Mangrovimonas sp. YM274. Next base: position 2,858,330 of record NZ_CP133091.1, on the reverse strand, counting down.
CTCTTCAGGACGCTCATCAATCAATAAGATCATTTGGTATACTTCGGGGTGGTTGGCTGCAATTGCATTGGCCACATCTTTAAGAAGCATTGTTTTTCCCGTTTTTGGTTGCGAAACAATCATTCCACGTTGCCCTTTACCAATAGGAGAGAACAAATCCATAATTCTTGTAGAAATAGTGGCTTGCTTTTCTGCAATGTTGAATTTCTCCTGCGGGAATAATGGCGTTAAGTGCTCAAAAGACACACGGTCTCTTACCACTTCTGGTTTTTGGCCGTTTATTTTACTTACTTTAATTAAAGGGAAATATTTTTCGCCTTCTTTAGGTGGACGTACATGTCCTAAAACAGTATCTCCCGTTTTTAATCCAAATAATCTAATTTGCGATTGGGATACATAAATATCATCTGGAGATGATAAATAGTTATAATCCGATGAGCGTAGGAAACCATAGCCGTCTTGCATAATGTCTAAGACACCTTCACTTTTAATAATGGCGTCAAATTCGTAATCAGGCTCACGGTAACGGTTTCTTGTATCTTTGTTTCCGTTGTTCCCTTGATGGTCGTTTTTATTGTCTCTTGAATTCTGTTTGTTATCGTTACGCTGTTTTTTGTCAGAATCTTTTGGACGTTGTTTTGTGTTTTTTTCGTTGGTTTTCTTTTGTTCGGGAGGAGTCGGAGGGGTATTGGTTTCTGAAGGTTTTTGCTCTTTAGCTGCAGGGGCAGAATCTTTTTTGCCTTCTGAAAATTCCATTTTCTGTTGCTCCTTGTTCTGTCCAACAGGTTTTTTTATACGTTCTCTTTTTTTTCTGGGTGGTTTTTGAGTTTGGGCCGTTTCCTTTTTCTCAGTTTGAGGGGGGGTGCTAGTTGCTTGGGCAACGATTTCTTTTTTTACGGCATCTGGATTGGCTGCTTGGTGATCCAAAATTTGATATACCAAATCCAGTTTTTTTAGAGTGCGGAATTTAGGCACTTCCAATTGTTTAGCGATTTCCTGTAACTCGGAAAGCTTCTTTTCCTTTAATTGCGAAATTTCAAACATGTATATTAATAAAAAATAATGTAATATTTACTGAATTGATTTGATTCGAAGTTTTCTGAAATTGAAATAAATGGGAAAAACTAGAAAAAAATCTGAAGATTTAATAGGCTGTAAACCTTTTGGGTAGCAGCTTACTTATGCAATAATACAATTTTATTTTATATTTTAATATATCTTTTGAAAAGAAACTCTTAGTTTTGTGGCTAAATTTGAAAAAATAGATGTTACAGCGTATTCAAACTGTTTATTTATTGATAGCGACTGGTATTGCGGCCGGTTTAAGTTTTGTTTTCCACTTGTGGACAACCGCGGAAGGAGCACCATTTTTTGCAAAGGACAATATATTGTATTTAGGTTTGTTTTTATTGTCAGCAATATTATCTTTGGTCTCGATTTTTAGTTATAAAAATAGGAAGTCTCAATTTGTTTTGGGGCGACTTAACATCATATTGAACTTTATTTTATTAGGATTATTTGTATATCAATCTCTAAATTTATCTGGAGAAGCTGATGTTTCAGAGAAAGGTATTGGGATTCTTCTTCCTATATTTTCTATCGTATTTTTGGTTTTAGCCAATAAAGCCATAAAAAAGGATGAAGATCTTGTAAAATCTGTAGATCGATTGCGATAAAACCTTATATCTTAATTATTTTAGTGCGTAAAAAACCCAGAGTGAAAGCTCTGGGTTTTTTTATAAAGTAGCTTTATAGACCTTTTATCGTTTAAATTCTATTACTTCCAAGTTGTCGATTTTGGCGCCATCGATGGTAAATCGAAGCATGGTTCTTACTTTATGAAACCCGTGTATACCTATAGCACCCGGATTCATATGAATTAAATTAAGTTTTTTATCGGGCATAACCTTAAGAATATGAGAATGGCCGCAAATGAATAATCTGGGAGGATTCTCGTAAATATCTGGTTTCACCCTTGGGTTATAACGAGGTGGATAACCGCCAATATGGGTAATCCATACGTCAACCTCTTCACACATAAAACGGTTGTGTTCTGGAAATTCAGTTCTTACAGTGGTGTCATCAATATTACCGTGAACACCTCTTAATGGTTTAAGCTTTTTTATGGCATCGGTAACTTTTAGGTCTCCAATATCTCCGGCGTGCCAAACTTCATCGGCCTGCTTGACATATTTTATAATGTTGTCGTCTATATGGCTATGGGTATCTGAAAGTAATAGTATCCGTTTCATTTTAAAGAGTCTTGGAAACCACTTTTCCTTTTTTTAAATATTAGATTCCTGCCTTAGCGGGAATAACTTTATCTTTGTGGCTTCATAAGCAAAATTAAGATTTTCGATTGAGATATTTTATTGAATTATCATATAACGGGAAGGCCTATCACGGTTGGCAAAACCAGCCCAATGCTATTTCTGTGCAGGAAGTTTTGGAAGAGGCTTTGTCTATGCTGTTGCAGGAAGAGATTGCTATTGTAGGGGCTGGAAGAACAGATGCAGGTGTACATGCCTCGCAAATGTTCGCTCATTTTGATACAGAAAAAGTGGTTGAGGATCTTAATTTGGTGTATAGACTAAATTCATTTTTACCAAAGGATGTTGCCGTTCATGATATTTTGAGGGTTAAGGAGAATGCTCACGCACGTTTTGATGCAACAGGAAGAACTTATCATTACAAAATATCCAATCGTAAAAATGTATTTACTTTTGATTATGCTTATTTAATGACTGTCTCTTTGGATGTGGATAAAATGAATAAAGCCTGTGAAGTGTTGAAACAGTATGAGGACTTTCAATGCTTCTCTAAGAGTAATACAGATGTAAAGACATACATTTGTGATATTAAGGAGGCAAGGTGGATGGAGAATAATGGAGAGCTCACTTTTATCATTACTGCGGACAGGTTTTTGCGAAATATGGTAAGAGCTATTGTAGGTACTATGGTAAACATAGGTCTTGGAAAAACTTCCTTGGAAGATCTTCATCAAATTATCGCATCCAAAAGTAGAAGTGAAGCTGGTTTTTCGGTGCCAGCTCATGGACTTTATCTAACCGAAGTGGTTTATCCCGAATCAATAAAACTATAAAGCAAGTTATGGCCAAGAAAGGAAATGTTTTTGATGTCACCTTATTCAAGCGTTTATTGCATTATACACGCCCATATAAAAATGTGTTTTTGTGGAGTTTGTGTTTTGTTTTAGGACTTGCTGTTTTTGGAGCTTTAAGGCCAAAAATATTACAGTTGGCCATTGATACTAAAATGGCGAAACACGAGTATGATGGCTTCTTAAACTATATCCTGTTAATGGTAATGGTTTTGGTTTTGGAAGTGGTTTGCCAGTTATTGTTTATTTATTACGCTTCTTGGTTGGGGCAATCTGTGGTAAAGGATATTAGGGTGAAACTTTTTAAGCACATGCTAAGTTTCAAAATGAAGTATTTTGACAATTCTTCGGTGGGAATTTTGATTACCCGAGCCGTAACCGATATGGAGCGAATTGCGGATATTTTTGGAGAAGGCCTCTTTATGATTTTTAGTGATGTCTTGAAAATGTTGGCAGTAGGAGGTATGATGTTTTATATGAATTGGATATTGTCACTAATCGTTTTCACAACCTTACCGTTGGTTTTAATTGCCACCAGAATTTTCCAGAAGTACATGAAGTTGGCATTCCAGGATGTAAGAACAGAGGTATCCAATCTTAATAGTTTTGTTCAGGAACGTGTTACCGGAATGAAAATTTTGCAGTTGTTTACCCGGGAGGATATTGAATACAAAAACTTTAAGACCATTAATGAACGACATAAAAAGGGGTGGTTGAAAACGGTATGGTATAACTCCATCTTCTTTCCTGTAGCAGAATTTCTATCCTCCATAACCATTGGACTGGTAGTATGGTACGGGGGGCTGCAAGTTATAAATGATAGTACGGCTTCAGTGGGAGAATTGACTGCTTTTATAATGATGATTCCTATGTTGTTTAGACCTCTAAACCAAATAGCCAATAAGTTCAATACATTGCAAATGGGGATGGTGGCAGCTGATAGGGTATTTAAAGTGTTGGATACTACTTCCCAAATTGACGATATAGGGACTTTGGAAGCCGAACATTTTAAAGGGGATATTTCCTTTAAGAATGTGCGGTTTTCTTATGTAGAAAATGAAGAGGTGTTAAAAGGCGTGTCGTTTGAGGTAAAGGCCGGGCAAACCGTAGCTATTGTTGGGGCTACTGGAGCAGGAAAATCAACTATCATTAATTTGTTGAACCGTTTTTATGACATTCAAAGTGGACATATTTTAATTGACGGTATCGATATCAAGGATATGACGCTCAAATCTCTAAGAGCACAAATTGCGGTGGTGTTACAGAACGTGTTTTTGTTTGCTGATACCATTTTTAACAATATCACCTTAAACAATCCTGACATTACTCAGGAAGAAGTGGAAACCGCAGCAAAAAATATAGGGATTCATGATTTCATTATGAGTTTGCCAAATGGCTATCAATATAATGTGAAGGAGCGTGGTGTGATGTTGTCATCGGGCCAACGTCAGTTGATATCCTTTTTAAGGGCTTATGTAACAAATCCTAGTGTGTTAGTGTTGGATGAGGCGACTTCTTCAGTCGATTCCCATTCCGAGCAATTGATTCAGGATGCTACAGATAAAATCACCAAAGGACGGACTTCTATTGTCATAGCCCATAGATTGGCAACCATCAAAAAGGCCGATATGATTTTGGTGATGGATGCAGGGAAAATCGTGGAGCAGGGAACCCATAAAGAATTGCTTAAGAGAACGGATGGCTACTACAAAAATCTATACGAGGTACAGTTTATGAAAGAAGAAGTGGCATCATAGGTCTTTGTTCTAATTTTACTTTATAATTTATAAACTTATCCATTCATGGTATTGGTGTGTATGCCTGTTACGGAAAATCATGGCTTTTGTAGTCTGGATATTAATTGGAGCAGGAAGTTGGGTTTGAGGCAAGAGAGGTAGAAACATTGGTATGGCTAAAAAAAATACAAGCGTTACGGATTCCCGTAATAATATTCCGTTATAAACATATATCATTGTAACCCCAATAGTTTATTTGGAAGCAAATAACCAACCTGATTAAGACATGCCTGTTATGGTGTGTCTTTTTTATTGCTCTAATAAAAGACAAGAGATATACTCCTGTTTTTATTGTTATTTTAGAGGCATGAAACCAACCTTTATAATCCTTTCTTTCTTCTTTTTTGGAATGGTGCTGCATCTTCATGCGCAATCTAAAGTTGATAGTTTGACCTATTACTATGGAGTAGTTAATCAGCCAAAATCCAATATTCAACTGGCGAAAGCCTATAACTTTTTTACAAAGCAAAAAGAGCAAAGCATAAAGCGAAAGGATATTGAAAAGGCTGTTTTCCATTTAAGGTTGTTGGCTAGCATAGAAAAGAAAATGGGGTTACTTTCCGATAGTGAAATTTCCAGCGTGGAAGCTTTAAGGTTATTGGATGGGATGACGAATCCTGAAATGATAAAGGAAAATAGGATAGGTATTTATAACCACTTGGGGATTGTTTATCGCAGTTTGGATAATTTTTCAAAAGCTTTGGAATTCTACAGCAAAAGTCTCGAACTGGTAGAGGATGAGGCTAGCAAGGCGACATTGTTGAATAATATAGGGAATTTGTATTTGGATAAAAACGAATACTCCAGGGCCTTGGTGTATTTTGAAGAAGCATATGAAAAATCACCTCGTTTAGACCTTAAGATGAAGGCGCGAGTATTGGATAATCTAGGGCTAGCACAAGCCAAACTAACACTTCCTGGCGCGCTTTCCAATTTATTGGAAGCTTTGTCCTTGAGGAAAACCATTGATTATATTCCCGGAGTTATTACGAGTTATGGTCACTTGTCAGATTATTATTTAGATAAAGGAGATAGGGAGACAGCTCAAGATTATGCCCAAAAGGCTTTGGAACAGGCAAAACAACTCAATAACCCGCAATATTTAGAAAGCACCTTGGCGACATTGGTTCTTTTAAATGGTACGCCAGAAGTAGTTCAGTATAAAAAGTTAAGGGATAGTTTGGAAAAGGCTAGTGTAAGGGCGAAAGATAATTTTGAATATTATCGGTATCAGTTTAGTGAACAGCAGCGTTTGTTTGAGGAAAGTGAATTTAAGCGTCAAAAACTCTTCTTGACACTGATTTTGGTGATTTTGGTGTTTGTTGCAATTTATGTTGTAGGAAGGGTAAAACACAATAAGGAGAAGCTCCTGAAAGTATATGAAACCGAAACGCGTATTTCCAAAAAAGTGCATGATGAGGTAGCTAATGATATGTATCAAATCATGGCTAAGTTACAGGCTAATAATGAAACCGAAGAGGTCTTGGACCATCTGGAGGCAGTATACCGTAAAACCCGAGATATTTCCAAAGAACATAGTGAAATTGATGTTGAAGGAAATTTTTCAGAGACATTGATGGAGTTATTGAAAGGGTTCAATAATGATGAAGTTAGGGTTATCGTACAAAGTATTTCCAAAGTTGACTGGAGGCACTTTTCTAATTTGCAGAAAACTACCATTTATAGAGTGTTGCAGGAGTTGATGGTTAATATGCGAAAGCATAGCAGGGCTTCTTATGTGGTATTGAAATTTGAGCAAAAAGGAAAAAGTATGGCCATTCAGTACACCGATAATGGTGTTGGAACTGCGATTTATAAGAAAGGTGGACTTCAAAATACGGAAAACCGTATGAAATCCATTAAAGGTTCAATTACCTTTGAAAGTAATAATGACGCCGGATTTAAGGCATCAATAAGAATTTGATAGTATGTTCAGTAAAGTTTTAATAGTTGACGATTTAGGAAGTATCAATCAAGGGGTTGCTTCGGTATTACAAACTTTAAATGTTGGCACTGTGGTACAGGCGCAATACTGTGATGAGGCTTATCTTAAGCTTAAAAAGGCCAAATTAGATAAAGCCCCATTTAATTTATTGATAACCGACCTTTCTTTTAAATCGGATCATAGAGAACAGGAATTTACTTCAGGAGAGAGCTTGGTGGAGGCAATCCGCGAGGATTTTACTGAACTTAAAATAATAGTGTACTCCATTGAAGATAAAACTCAAACCGTAAAGAAGTTGCTGGATTTAGGGGTTGATGCTTATGTGTGCAAGGGACGCAGAGGTTTGCTGGAATTGCAGCAGGCCTTGGGTGAGGTCTATAATGGAAAAAAATACCTGTCAAAGGAGGTTTCTCATGCTTTGAGCCAAAAATCAGAGATGGAGATTGAAGATTTTGATATCGAATTGATTAGGCAATTGTCTCTGGGGTATTCGCAGGATCAAATTAGTAAGTTGTTCAAAGAGTCCAATGTGTATCCAAATAGCTTGAGTTCTATAGAAAAACGACTCAATCGATTACGGCTTCAGTTTAATGCCAATAATGCCATTCATTTGGTGTCAATTGTAAAGGATTTAGGGTTGATTTAAGAAAATAATAGTTCAGTTTACGGATACCCGTAAAAGATATTAAAAAGCATGGGATATATTTGACATGCTATTAGTTAATTGCATTAGGGAATTTTTTACTAAAGGCATGTTCTTAGGAATGTGCCTTTTTCTGTTTTGTTAAAACTGACAAATTAAGGAGTAAAAATAAGCGACTTATAATTTCACTGTTTCCATAGCGCAAGTACCCCATGGTCCAAAAGACATTTTTCCTTTAAGAAGATCTATTTCAACTAAAAGTGTTTTGAATTCTTTGTCTAAAGTCCAATAGGTTATTTGATAACTATGATAATGTTGGTTACTGGCTTCCGCAAGGAATTTGAAGGTGTCTAAAGCACTAAAATCATCAAGCTGATGAAGAAAGGAAGTCAAAAGTTCTTTGGGGTTAGAATATTCTACCATGGTTGGTGTGTTTATGTAAACACAAAATTAACCTATGGATTGTAGTTGAGCAACTTTGAAGGTTACTTTCAATGTTAAGTTTTTAAGCTGGTTTTTATTGATGAAGAATAGGTTCTATGGCGGTTTAGTCCAGCGCATTTTTTGTGATATAGGTACGCCAGCCAATAATAGCCAATTGAAGTTTGTTGGCTTTACTTAGGTCTAGTTGCTGTTTGCTAAAACTTGGAAGTAAGAGTTTATTCATTTTTGCGAGGCCCTTAAAAAGTTGTTTTTTCATTCCGCTAAGATATTGAGAACTTAAAAATAGCAAAACTTATTCTAGAACTAAGTTTTACTATAAAGGTGCTAAATTGTTATTTGATAGAGAATATTATATCGATTAAAATTTTCGCAAGAGTTATCATAATTTTTAGGTTTTAAGGGTTAATAAATAGATTCAATTCTTGATTGTTTTTTAAAGATATTGGTTGGAATAGCTTATTTCCAAACGTTTTAATGGAAATTGATGAAATTGGCTTCGAAGTTATAAGTAATAAAATGCTATTTGTTTCAAATTGACATGCTTATATCTTCATTGTTGTTTTTAAATGTAGGCTTTAAGTGTGTTTTGTGTTTTAAAATGTAATAATTGTAGGGCTTTTTTGGGAGGTATTTTGAAACTCTAGGGGAATTATGATCTAAAAAGTGCCATTTTTTAAGGAATTCATCTTTAGGGGAAATAGAGAATGGTGAAAATGTAAGTAGACCAGACCTTTTGTTTTAAGGTGGCGAATGTTGGTTTTAGAGATGGCTATTGGGAGTTAAGGAATAAAAAAAAGTCCCAAGCAATTGTTGGGACTTTTTTGTTAGTTGATCGATTTCACAAAAACGTTGTCTTTGTTTTTGCCAAAGACGATATTTGGAATACCATCGGGGTCTTCAAAAGTGGCACTTGATTTTTTATCGTTTTTGGTGCTTAGGGATATTTTTAGTTTGATAATCTCTCCTGCTTTATTGCGTTTCAGTTTGGAGTATTTTACCGTTACGTTTTTTTTTGCCAAAGCCTCTTTATGTGCTTCCAATGCGGAGTCTGAAGTTTCTTTGGAAATTTCAAAGGGGGCGTAGAGCTCATTATTTCTAATTTCATAAGTTTTGTTTCCTGATGTGTTCCTGATAACGATACTAGAGCCGTCATCTGTAGTCCAAGTATTATTGCCTTTAGTGTTAATGATAATGACCCCTTCTTTTCCTTCTGCGCCATATAATTCAACAGCCTTATTGTCTTTATATACGTTTACAGATTCTATGGCGTTGGGTGCAAGGTTGTGCAATTCTGTAGCAGTGGCCTTTTTTCCGTCTATTATGTAAAGGATGTTGTCTGAGCTTTTTAATTTCATTGTTGTGGCTACCTGGTCGTTTTGGTAGGCATGAATATCTACTGTTTTTCCATTTTTATCTGTCCAAATTGCTTTTGAAATATCTTTAACAATATAAATGGAGTCACTGCTTTCTGGGGAAAAGTAGACATCATTATTTCCCGTTGTTATATTTTGCTTATTAATGATGATTTTTGTCGGAGTTTCTTCTTTTAAGGTGTCTCTGGTAACGAAGTAAATGTTTTTGTCTTCTCCTGAAATGGTTGAGGCTTTCGCTTCTCTCATTGTAGATACTGTTCCAAAACTAAAACCCTTCTCGTTATAGTTGAACACAAAAGGTTTGATGGGTTCTGTACCATTAAGGTTAAAGTTGCTAGATCCCTTTTCAGTTTTGGCCTCGGCAGAAATGGCTATGATTTCCCCTTTGCTATTACGTTCAATATTGCTGAAACTGAGTGTCACACCTTCTTTTTTCGCCGCAGCTTTGACAGTTTCAAATTCCTTTTCAGAGAAATCTTTGGTAATGATAATTTTTAGTTCGGTAGTTTCTGGAGCTCCATTAATAGTGGTTGCTGTTTCAGGAACATTGGGGAGGAGCTCATTGTTTACGTTGGCTTCAACAAGCACGGTTTTGGTATGGAAACTCATTAAAAACCAAGCTAGGACAGGCAGTATCAAACTATACTTCCAGGCCTTTAATTTGTGTGATTTGGATTTGTGTAACATAACGATTCGTTTTTTGATTAATGATGTATAAAAATTGTTGGCCAAGGCCAATTGATGATTTGTAGTTGAGGTTTTAAGCAAAACCATTTGATAGCTCTTTTCACAACGGGCATAATGTTGTGCATTACCATCGGCAATAAATTCAAGGTTTTGGGAAAGTTCTTTTTTGTAAAGCCAAATAAATGGATTAAACCAAAGAAGCGCTGTAGCCAATTGAATGAGCAGTACATCTATAGAGTGCAGTTGTTGTGCATGCACTTTTTCGTGGTTGATGATATGGTGGAGTTCACTTTTGGTAAATTGGGTTGGGTTGTAAACAATACGGTTGAAAAATGAAAACGGCGTTAGATTTTTGTTAGTTTCTATAAGGGTGTATTTGCCAAAAGCTTGTTTTGGATGGTTTTTCAAAAGGAGGAGGAGGGAATTGATTTCAAACAAGAGTTTAGATAAAAAGAATACTACCCCAAGACCATATATCCAAGGTAACACATCTGTTAGTTCCCAGGCATCCTCCAATTCAGTTTGTGCCAACGGTTCTAGGGTGAAATTGGCCGTCACGGGTGCAGGTGTATATTCCACATAAATAGGAATAACGATTAAAGGGAAGATGGCCGCCAAAACCAATCCTAAGATTAAGAATGCGCGGTTGGACTGAAAAAAGGTTTCTTTTTGCAGGAACAATTTATAACAAGCATAGAATAATATGATAATGGCTGATGATTTCAATAAATATTCCATGGTTACGACTTGTTTTCGATTAAGGAAATGATCTCTTTCAACTCTTCAATACTAATCTTTTCTTCCTTGGCAAAAAACGATACCACATTTTTATAGGAATTATTGAAATAGTTTTCAATGGCAGTATTCATAAACTTCTTTTTGTAATCTTCCTTGCTTACAATGGGGAAGTAATGGTGGGTTTTACCGTAGGCTTGATAGCTAACATATCCTTTGTCCTCTAGATTTCTTATAATGGTTGAAAGGGTGTTATAATGTGGTTTGTCTTCTTTTATTTCCGCTAGAACATCTTTTACAAAAGCTTTTTCTAGCTTCCATAAAATGTGCATGATCTCTTCTTCTTTGTTTGTTAACTTTTGCATGGTAAAGGAATTATAGGTTGTTCAAACTTATAACTATTTTTATAGTTATACAACTGCTTTAATAGTTTTTTAACGTAATTTATAGTTGATGTTGTTAAGTGGGATTCAATTGCAAAAAAATACAAGGCGTATCTCTCGATTGTTGGTTATATTCGCAAAAAAATAATTTATGATGAGCATTGTTTGGGTGGTATTGGGATTATTGCTACTTGTGGTTGGTGGAGAGTTTTTAGTAAGATCTTCTGTGGCCTTGTCCTTTAAGTTAAAGTTGTCAAAACTGGTTATTGGTATGACCGTAGTGTCTTTTGCAACTTCAGCACCTGAACTATTGGTTAGTTTGCAGGCTGCCCTGGAGGGCTCTTCCGATATTTCTCTTGGAAATGTAATCGGGTCCAATATTGCTAATATAGGTTTGGTGCTGGGGATTACGGCGCTCATTTCCCCACTTGTGGTTGATAGGGATTTTTATAGGTTGAATTGGCCTATGATGATGATTTTGTCTATGCTACTTTATGCTTTTTTAAGAGAAGATATGTTATTGAGTGCCTGGGAAGGCGTATTTTTTATGTTGGCTTTAACGGTCTTTTTGGTCATCATGATAAGAGATTCCAGAAAGAAGATTAAGGTTAATCTGGAAGAAGTGGACGACGCACTTCAGGAAACCTCAAATTTTAAAATCGTTATTTGGCTTTTAATTGGTGCAGCAGCACTTTATTTTGGAAGCGAATGGCTTGTGATGGGAGCTAAGGAGTTGGCGTTAGCTGTGGGGATCAGTGAATATGCCATTTCTGTGACAGTGATTGCCATAGGGACCAGCGTGCCCGAATTGGCGGCTTCTGTAATTGCTGCGTTAAAAAAGGAAAAAGCCATTTCTTTGGGGAATTTAATAGGATCTAACATCTTTAATATTGCCTCGGTATTGGGGTTGACGTCAATTGTAAAGCCAATAGCTGTAAATCCTGAAACACCTGAAATTCTCTCTACAAATATTTTCTGGATGATTGGGTTTGCGGCTATTTTAATTCCTATGGTATTTACTCCGAAACGATATGAAATAGGTAGGTTAAAGGGGATGGTGTTGTTTGGGGCCTATTTGGTGTTTGTTTATTTATCGGTGTCATAAAAAAAACAAAAGCTTACAAATTAATGTAAGCTTTTGACCATTTATGGTTAAGAACAAATTTAATCCAATACTGCAGATTTTACTGTCTTTACAATTCTACCCGCGATTTTGTATGGGTCTCCGTTGGATGCTGGACGACGATCTTCCAACCATCCTTTCCAACCTTTCTCAACGGTAATAATTGGAATTCTAATTGACGCACCTCTATCTGAAATGCCATAGCTGAAATCGTTGATAGAAGCGGTTTCGTGCTTACCAGTCAAACGTTCGTCGTTGAACTCACCGTAAACAGCAATGTGCTCATCAACAACCGGACGGAAAGCTTCACAAATTTTCATATAAGTTTCTTTGTCTCCACAAGTTCTCAACACAGAGTTAGAGAAGTTTGCGTGCATTCCAGAACCATTCCAATCACCTTTTACTGGCTTAGGATGGTATTCAATATAGTATCCGTATTTTTCGGTTAAACGATCCATTAGGTAGCGAGCAATCCAAATCTCATCTCCAGCTTTTTTAGCACCTTTGGCGAATAATTGAAATTCCCATTGTCCACAGGCAACTTCTTGATTGATCCCTTCAAAGTTCAAACCGGCCTCGATACATAAGTCAGCATGTTCTTCAACGATGTCTCTTCCGTGAGTGTTTCTTCCACCTACAGAACAGTAGTACATTCCTTGAGGACCAGGGTAGCCTCCAATAGGGAATCCTAATGGCAATTGAGTATGCGTGTCCATGATGAAGTATTCTTGTTCGAATCCGAACCAGAAATCATTGTCATCATCATCAATGGTAGCTCTTCCGTTTGATTCGTGAGGTGTTCCGTCAGCATTTAAAACCTCTGTCATTACCAAGTACCCGTCTTTTCTTGCAGGGTCAGGGTAAATAGCAACTGGCTTCAAAAGGCAATCAGAAGATCCTCCTTCAGCTTGTTTTGTTGAACTTCCATCAAAAGACCAAACAGGACAGTCTTCTAATTTACCACTAAAATCTTCTTCAATTTTAGTTTTGCTTCTCATGTTTTGAGTAGGGTAATAACCATCTAGCCAAATGTACTCAAGTTTTGATTTTGCCATTGTGTAAAAATATTATCAATTAATAGGGCAAATATAAAAGTTTTGATATTAACTACCTTTTTTTAGGGGTGATTTTATTAACAGCTGATTAATTTTTTAGTCATACCCTTATTTTTTTAGGGTTATTTCTAAAATGGGGATGTTTTTAAGCTTGAAAATGCGATATTGTTAATAATTATGGTGAAATTACTTTTACCAACAGGTTGCTACAAACTATTTTTGTGGTCTAAATAATTATATATGTCAACATTACGATTTCATGCTGTCAAGGAGTCTTTTGATAGAGTGCCCTTGAAAATGGATTTTAAGGAACGTCGGTCTGCTATTTTTGGTGCAAAGGTTTTTAATGAGGTCGCCATGCGTCAATATCTAACCAAAGAGGCTTGTAATAGTGTCATGGATGCTAGCAGATTTGGATTTAAGATAGATCGTACCATTGCCGACCATATAGCTGCAGGAATGAAAGAATGGGCTATTTCCAAAGGGGCTACTCATTATACGCATTGGTTTCAGCCTTTGACAGGGGCCACAGCCGAAAAGCACGATGCTTTTTTTGAGCCTTTGGGAGGAGGAGTTGCCATAGAAAAATTTGATGGAGGACAGTTGGTACAACAGGAGCCTGATGCTTCCAGTTTTCCGCACGGAGGTATTAGAAATACTTTTGAAGCAAGGGGGTATACTGCTTGGGATCCTACCTCTCCAGCCTTCATATATGAAACGACATTATGTATACCTACGGTGTTTGTGGCTTACACAGGGGAAGCATTGGATTACAAGACCCCTTTGTTGCGTGCCTTGCAAGCAGTAGACACGGCAGCTGTTGCGGTATGTAAATATTTCGACAAAAATGTTAGAAAGGTAAATGCCTCATTAGGTTGGGAGCAGGAGTACTTTTTAATTGATAGTGGTTTGGTGGCTTCCAGGCCGGATATTGTGCTTACTGGGCGCACCTTGTTAGGGCATTCTGCTGCAAAAGGACAGCAATTGGACGACCATTATTTTGGAACTATTCCAAACAGGGCAATGGCTTATATGCGCGATTTGGAAAATGAATGTATGCTATTGGGAATTCCGGTGAAAACAAGACATAATGAAGTGGCTCCAAATCAATTTGAATTGGCTCCAATTTTTGATGAAGCCAATTTAGCGGTAGATCATAACTCTCTTTTAATGGATGTAATGAGTAAGGTGGCCGAACGTCATCATTTTAAAGTCTTGTTCCATGAAAAGCCTTTTATGGGAGTGAATGGCTCAGGAAAACATAATAATTGGAGTTTGGGTACTGATACTGGGGTAAATTTATTGAGCCCGGGGAAAACGCCTATGAGCAACCTTCAGTTTTTAACATTCTTCATAAACACTATTAAAGCTGTACACGATAATGAAGAGTTATTGCGAGCGGCCGTGGCTTCAGCTAGTAATGACCATAGGTTGGGGGCTAATGAAGCACCTCCTGCTATCATGTCGGTATTTATTGGTCAGCAATTGAGCAGTGTATTGAATGAACTTGAGAATGTCACAGACGGAAAGTTGTCTCCAGCAGAAAAGACCGATTTGAAGTTGAATGTTGTTGGAAAAATTCCTGAAATTTTATTGGATAATACCGATAGGAATAGAACTTCTCCTTTTGCCTTTACAGGGAATAAATTCGAGTTTCGCGCTGTTGGTTCCAAGGCTAATTGCGCTAATCCTATGACAGTGTTGAATAGCATTGTAGCGAAACAGTTAATGGACTTTAAGCAGGAGGTTGATGTATTGATTGATAAAAAGAAACTGAAGAAGGATGAGGCTATTTTTAATGTGTTGAGGGAGTATATCAAAATTTCAAAAGCTATTTTATTTGAAGGTAATGGATATAGCGAAGCCTGGGAAAAGGAAGCCAAAAAACGAAAGTTGAGTAACAATAAAACAACGCCTGAAGCTCTTAAGGTAAAAGTGTCTCCTAAAGTTATAGAGCTTTTTGAGGGCTTAGGGGTAATGAATAAGATTGAATCTCAAGCGCGTTATGAAATTGAGATGGAAGATTATATTCACCGCATTCAAATAGAAGGACGAGTTTTAGGGGATATTGCGCGAAATCATGTAGTGCCTACGGCTGTTAGATATCAAAATAGGTTAATAGAGAATGTAAAGGGGCTTAAGGAGATTTTTGGAGCCGAGTTTAAGGATTTGGCAAAAGAACAATTAAATCTTATCAAGGAAATTTCAGGTCATATTGAGGCTATAAATGCCAATGTAACTAAAATGATTGGAGTAAGGAAAGAGGCTAATAAAATTGAAAAGATAGATAAAAAGGCGTTGGCCTATTGTAACACCGTAAAACCATTATTTGATGGAATAAGATATCACTGTGATAAATTGGAATTATTGGTGGATGATGAACTATGGCCGTTAACTAAATATCGTGAATTACTTTTTGTTAAGTAGTTGATAATGTGCTGTTTAAGTTTTGTTTTTAGAGACGATATAGATATGTTTCTTGTTTGGGCTACGTAATAATACGTACATGAAACTTGTTGGTAGTGCATTTCATCTTAGTATTTTACGAATAATCGAAATTATTGGTTTTTGGGGATAAAAAAGCAGTGAAACATTTACAAATGCAGACATAATTTGTTACATTTACAATGCTATTAATCAATTATTTGTAAAATGAAGAAGTTACTGCTAAGCGTAGCCGTACTCTTGTTTGCTACATTGTTGTTTTCCCAGGAAGACTCCGAAGATGTTAAAGACGATTTGAAAAAAACGGACAATATAGTTTCGGTTCAGAAAGGGAAGTCTCCAACCGATATGTAACATTCTTTTACTGCTACAAGATGTATTTAAAACTTAAGTTTTTAGTTTAATGTTTTAGTACGAAAAAGACAAGTAAATTACTTATTAATTTATTTGTCTTTTTTTTCTGTTAAAAGCCATAAGTAAGTCCGGATTCCTCTGAAAAATAAATTACAATCCTTATTTTTGTGCCATAATTAGATTTCATGAGCCAAGATATAAGTAAAAGATACGCGCAAAGAGGTGTTTCTGCCTCCAAAGAAGATGTCCATAATGCAATTAAGAATATTGATAAAGGGTTGTTCCCTAAGGCTTTTTGCAAGATTGTGCCTGATTTTCTTACCAACGATGAGGATTATTGTTTGATCATGCATGCTGATGGTGCGGGGACCAAAAGTTCCTTGGCCTATATGTATTGGAAAGAAACCGGTGACGTGTCTGTTTGGAAGGGGATTGCTCAAGACGCATTGATCATGAATATTGATGATCTTTTATGTGTGGGGGCTACGGATAATATCATGTTGTCTTCTACAATTGGTAGAAACAAAAACTTGGTTCCAGGGGAAGTGATTTCTGCTATTATCAATGGAACGGAAGAATTGATTTCAGAATTAAAGGATTTTGGAGTAACGATTCACTCAACAGGTGGGGAAACTGCCGATGTTGGAGATTTGGTACGTACCATTATTGTAGATTCTACGGTTACAGCTAGAATGAAGCGTACTGATGTTATAGACAATGCTAATATAAAGGCTGGTGATGTGATTGTTGGATTGTCATCTTCTGGGCAAGCTAGTTACGAAAAGGAGTATAACGGTGGAATGGGAAGTAATGGTTTAACATCAGCCCGTCATGATGTGTTCCATAAATATTTGGCAGAAAAATTCCCAGAGAGTTTTGATGCTTCTGTACCAGAGGAATTGGTGTATTCTGGGCAAGTGAAATTGACTGATGCTGTTGAAGATTCTCCCTTAGATGCTGGAAAGTTGGTATTGTCGCCAACAAGAACCTACGCACCAATTATCAAAAGAATTTTGTCAAAATATACCAGTGAAAATATCCATGGAATGGTGCATTGTTCTGGTGGAGCCCAAACTAAGGTATTACACTTTATAGATAGCCTTCATGTGATTAAGGATAATTTGTTTCCTGTACCACCCCTGTTTAAACTAATCCAAGAACAATCAAAAACCGATTGGAAAGAAATGTACCAAGTGTT
Source organism: Mangrovimonas sp. YM274 (assembly GCF_030908385.1). Taxonomy (NCBI): domain Bacteria; kingdom Pseudomonadati; phylum Bacteroidota; class Flavobacteriia; order Flavobacteriales; family Flavobacteriaceae; genus Mangrovimonas; species Mangrovimonas sp. YM274. The sequence goes on along the minus strand of NZ_CP133091.1, from coordinate 2,841,028 downwards.
TAACTGTGGTCATAGAATGGAATTGTATGTCTCTCCAGAAATTGCCGAGGATATTATTGCTATTTCGAAATCTTTCAATGTCGATGCCCAAATTGTTGGAAGGGTAGAGGCTTCGGAAAATAAAAAACTTACAATAGAAAGTGAATTTGGAACGTTCAACTATTAATGAATTTTAATCTATTATAAGTTTTTGGTTTTGATGAAAAATGTTCTAGTTCTTTTTCTAATTCTTTTTGTGCAAAGTGTTTGGGCGCAACCCGATTCATTATTTGTAAAAAGAGAAATTAAACATGATGTTAAACCAAAATGGACCCAGAGTAATAAAGTTGGTTTTGATCTTAGCGAAGTAGCCTTCGTTAATTGGAACTCTGGGGGTAGTAATTCTATATCTGCTTTATTGGGGCTGGTGTCTAATTTAGGATATAAGTACAAAAACTTTTCATGGCAGTCTGTCGGAACCTTGCGTTATGGAATCAATAAGCAGCAAGGGCAGGAAATGAGAAAGACGGATGATGTAATAGAACTAGTGTCTAATCTAGGGTATCGAAGGGATACCTTAACCAATTGGTTTTATTCGGCGCGGTTCAATTTTAAAACGCAGCTTACCAACGGTTACAAATATCCAGAAACCAGTAAACCGATTTCCCAATTTATGGCGCCCGGTTATCTCTTTCTAGGAGGAGGTGTCGAGTATGGAAAAAATATAGAAAAGCTTTCTTTTTATTTTTCGCCAATGACGTTTAAGTCTACATTCGTTTTGGATGAGGCGTTGGCTAATGCGGGATCTTTTGGTGTGTCACCAGCTGTTTTGGATTTAGAAGGTAATGTGATTAGTCCCGGACAACGGGTTAGGACAGAAATGGGAATATTGTTTACCAATGCCTATGAAACGCCGGTTTATGAAAATATCAATTTAATTAACCGTCTTAGTTTATATACCGATTACATCAATAGTTTTGGAAACATTGATATAGATTGGGAATTACTTCTAAATTTTAAGGTCAATAAATATGTCAAGACCAGTTTTGGGTCGCACCTCATTTACGACAACGATGTTAAAAATCTGGAAGCCACAGAAGTTGAAGGGGAATATGAAAAAAATGGAGCCCGTATTCAATGGAAGCAACTCTTGGGAGTTGGTGTCGTTGTGGCTTTTTAGACTAAGAATTGTTATTCTGACAAAAACAAGCCGTTTTTATTATTTGTCAACTTTTTGAAATTTATTATTTTTTAATTATTTGATTATCAATAAATTAACAAGTGATTATTGATAACTTTATTTTTTGTGATGTAAAGGGTGTTTTAAAATAATCTACTTTTACATCTAGAAAATCATTCCGATTTAAATAACCTTTTCTAATATAAAACTCAGCTATTATGAAAGTCGATACTTCTCCAGTGTCCAAAAGAATTTATACTCAAGAAGAAGCATTTCAAGCTTCATTAGACTATTTTAAGGGTGATGATTTAGCCGCTCGCGTATGGGTGAATAAGTATGCTTTAAAAGATTCAGATGGTAATATTTATGAGCTCACTCCAAATGATATGCACAGGCGAATCGCTAGTGAAATAGCAAGGATAGAAGCCCGTTATCCTAATGCTATGAGTGAAGAAGAAATTTTTGATTTAATCAAGGATTTCAAGTACATCGTGCCACAGGGAAGTCCTATGGCAGGGATTGGAAATAAATACCAAGTAGGGTCTTTGTCCAACTGTTTTGTAATTGGTAACGGAGGAGATTCTGATTCCTATGGAGGAATCATGAAAGTGGACCAAGAGCAGGTGCAGTTAATGAAACGTCGTGGAGGTGTTGGGCACGATTTGTCGCACATCCGTCCTAAAGGGAGCGATGTCAAAAACTCGGCTTTGACCTCTACAGGAATCGTTCCTTTCATGGAGCGCTATTCAAATTCAACAAGAGAAGTAGCACAAGACGGACGTCGTGGAGCTTTAATGTTGTCTATTTCTGTTAACCATCCAGACTCTGAGGCCTTCGTTGATGCAAAACTTGAGCAGGGAAAAGTTACAGGAGCCAATGTTTCTGTAAGAATCGATGATGAGTTCATGAAAGCCGTTAAGGAGGGGACTGAGTACAAACAAACCTATCCTATTTTTAGTGATAACCCACAAGCAAGCAAAACAATCGACGCGACTTCGCTTTGGAAGAAAATTGTTCACAACGCATGGAAATCAGCTGAGCCGGGAATTTTATTCTGGGATACCATTGCTAGAGAGTCTATTCCGGATTGTTATGCCGAGTTTGGTTATAAAACAGTATCCACAAACCCATGTGGAGAGATTCCTTTATGTCCTTATGATTCTTGTCGATTACTGGCCATCAACTTATTTTCTTATGTAGAAAATCCATTTACGGACACTGCTTCTTTCAACTTCGAGTTGTTCAAAAAGCACGTAGCCTATGCACAACGCATGATGGATGATATCATTGACCTGGAATTGGAGAAGATTGATGTAATCCTAGCTAAAATTGATGCCGATCCAGAATCTGATGAAATCAAGGCTATCGAAAGAAACCTTTGGTTGAACATTCGTCAAAAGGCTTACGAAGGACGTCGTACAGGTATTGGTATTACGGCAGAAGGAGATATGTTAGCTGCCTTAGGGATTCAATATGGATCTGAAGAAGGAAATGCTTTCTCTGTAGAAGTTCATAAAACATTGGCCATTGCGGCTTATAGAGGATCTGTGTATACAGCTAAGGAACGTGGAGCTTTTACAATTTACGATGCTGAACTTGAAAAAGACAATCCATTCATTTTAAGATTGAAAGAAGCTGATGAAAAGCTTTACTATGAAATGATGGAATACGGGCGTCGTAACATTGCTTTGTTAACTATTGCTCCAACGGGAACTACAAGTTTAATGACGCAAACATCTTCTGGTATTGAACCTGTATTCTTACCAGTTTACAAACGTCGTAGAAAAGTAAACCCTAACGACAAGGAAGCTCGCATAGACTTTGTTGATGAGGTAGGTGATTCTTGGGAAGAGTACGTGGTATTCCACCACCGCTTTAAGCAATGGATGCAAGTTAAGGGACATGATATTACAAAAAATTACTCACAAGAGGAATTGGATGAATTGGTAAAAGAGTCTCCATATTATAAGGCTACTTCCAATGATGTAAATTGGTTGAGTAAGGTGAGTATGCAGGGAGCTGTACAAAAATGGGTAGACCACTCTATTAGTGTAACTATTAACTTGCCAAGTAACGTTTCGGAAGAATTGGTAGGTGAACTGTACTTGAAAGCTTGGGAAGTAGGTTGTAAAGGTGTAACCGTTTATAGAGATGGTTCTCGTTCTGGTGTATTGATTTCTAATTCAGAAAAGAAAGAAGATGAAAACGAAACGTTGACGGCATTCCCAACAAAGCGCCCTCAAGTATTGGAAGCTGATGTGGTAAGGTTTCAAAACAATAAGGAAAAATGGATTGCTTTCATTGGTTTGATTGAGGGACAGCCTTATGAAATTTTTACAGGTTTAGCCGATGATGAAGATGGGATCTTGATTCCAAGATGGGTTACGGACGGTGTAATCATTAAAAATAGAAATGAAGACGGTACGTCTCGTTACGATTTCCAATATCAAAACAAAAGAGGTTACAAAACCACTATTGAAGGCTTATCTCATAAATTCAACCCAGAGTTCTGGAACTATGCTAAGTTAATCTCTAGTACCTTGCGTCACGGTATGCCAATTGAGAAGATTGTTGACTTGATTAACAGTTTGCAATTGGACGGTGAGTCTATTAGTACATGGAAGAATGGGGTAGTAAGAGCTATCAAACGATACGTAGAGGATGGAACCAAAGCCAAAGGAAAATGTTCCAACTGTAATTCAGACAACTTGATTTACCAAGAAGGTTGTTTGACCTGTACAGATTGTGGATCTTCCAAGTGCGGATAGAGCATAAATAAGCATTAAAACAAAGAGAGCACCTTTATTTTGAGTAAAGGTGCTTTTTTTTATTTTTTTTGAATCCCTTTAAATGCCATGCGAAACGTATTTGTGGATATTATCAATTCAACAATTCATAAATTATCGTATTTTTGCGGCACAATTTAAAAAGGCAAATGTTAGATAAATTAAATATCGTAAAACAGCGTTTTGATGAGGTCAGTGATTTGATCATCCAACCTGATATTATTGCAGACCAAAAGCGTTATATACAATTAAATAAAGAATATAAGGACCTTAAGTTGTTAGTTGATAAGCGTGAAGAATATAAAACGCTGATTGATAACCTTAAGGAGGCTGAAGAGATTCTTGCCGATGGAAGCGACCCTGAAATGGTAGAAATGGCCAAAATGCAGCTTGAAGAGGCTAAGGGGAGTATTCCTAAAATGGAAGACGAAATCAAGTTCCTTTTGATTCCTAAAGATCCGGAAGATGCTAAAAACGCAGTGATGGAACTTCGTGCGGGAACAGGAGGAGACGAGGCCAGTATTTTTGCCGGGGATTTGTTTAGAATGTACACCAAATATTGTGAGAGCAAAGGCTGGAAAGTAGATGTTGTAGATTATAGTGAAGGGACCAGTGGTGGTTTTAAAGAGATTCAGTTTGAAGTTTCGGGAGAAGATGTTTACGGAACCTTAAAGTTTGAGGCAGGTGTGCACCGTGTACAGCGTGTACCTCAAACCGAAACACAGGGACGTGTACATACAAGTGCTGCTACGGTAATGGTATTTCCAGAAGCAGAGGAATTTGATGTGCAAATTGACCCTAAGGATGTAAGAATTGACTACTTCTGTTCTTCTGGTCCAGGAGGTCAGTCGGTGAATACTACCTATTCTGCGGTGCGTTTAACGCATATTCCAACAGGTTTGGTGGCGCAGTGTCAGGATCAAAAATCACAGCATAAAAACAAAGAAAAAGCCTTTAAGGTATTGCGTTCGCGTTTGTACGATCTGGAGTTGGCCAAGAAGCAGGAGGAAGACGCTGCAAAACGTGGCAGCATGGTGTCGTCTGGAGACCGTAGTGCCAAGATTAGAACTTACAACTACCCACAAGGTCGTGTAACTGATCACCGAATTGGGTTGACCCTTTACGATCTATCCAATATTGTGAATGGAGATATTCAAAAAATAATTGATGAATTGATGCTTGCTGAAAACACTGAGAAGTTGAAAGCAGGTGACGATGTCATCTAAACCATAACAATTAGCCTCTTTTTTGAGGCTTTTTTGTGCCTAAAAATTTAAATCAAAATAACGCTATAAATTAAGTATTGTGACCACAGAGCAACTTGTAGAACAGATTAAAATAAAAAACTCTTTCCTATGTGTAGGGTTGGACGTAGACCTTAACAAAATTCCAACTCATTTGCTTAAAGAAGAGGATCCTATATTCGCTTTTAATAAAGCTATTATTGATGCTACACATGACTTGTGTGTGGCTTACAAGCCTAATATTGCGTTTTTTGAAGCCTATGGATTGAAAGGGTGGCAAGCTTTGGAAAAGACCATTTCCTATATTAATGAAAATTATCCTGAGCTATTTACCATAGCTGACGCCAAGCGTGGTGATATTGGTAATACAAGCACCATGTATGCCAAGGCTTTTTTTGAGGATTTAGCCTTTGATAGTGTTACCATTGCTCCTTATATGGGAAAGGATTCTGTGGAACCGTTTTTAGCTTTTGAGGATAAACATACAATATTACTCGCCTTGACTTCCAATGAAGGAGCTTTTGATTTCCAAACAAAGCTTATAGAAGGAAAAGAATTGTACAAGCATGTTTTGGAAACCTCAAAGACTTACAAGAACTCAGAAAACTTAATGTATGTAGTGGGGGCTACCAAAGCAGAATATCTTGCTGATATTAGAACCATTATTCCAAATAGCTTCTTATTGGTACCTGGTGTTGGAGCGCAGGGAGGTAACTTACAGGAGGTGTGCAAATATGGTATGAATGATCAAGTTGGTTTGTTGATCAACTCTTCAAGAGGAATTATTTACGCATCTAAAGGTGAGGATTTTGCCGAGGCTGCAGCTAAAGAAGCAAAGGCACTTCAAGAGCAAATGCAAGAACTTTTAAAGGTCTAAATAGTCAAAAATTAGCTTCCTCCGTTGCAATGAATATTTACAAAGATCAGCTATACCGGTCTGTTGTTTTACATGACAAACCCAAGCGCATAGTGTCTTTGGTGCCAAGCCAAACAGAACTGTTATGCGATTTGGGCTTGAAAGACCACTTAGTTGGAGTGACCAAGTTTTGTGTGCATCCAAGGAGTATTCGGGATGAGGTGACGGTGGTTGGGGGAACCAAGCAAATTCACTTGGACAAAATAAGGGCACTTCAGCCAGACATTATTCTGTGTAATAAGGAAGAGAACACTTTGGAGATTGTGCAGGAATGTGTAAAGATAGCTCCTGTGCACATTAGTGATGTGTTAGGGTTTTCGGATTGCTTGGAACTAATTGGTATGTATGGCAGTATCTTTGGTGTAGAAACTCGTGCTACGGAATTACAGGAGCGCTTGCAGGCTCAGCTTTTAGATTTTAAAGAGTTTGTGGAAGATTACCCTCGATTTAGGACGGCTTATTTTATTTGGAAATCACCTTGGATGGTAGCTGCCAATGATAGTTTTATAAACTATTTAATGGAAATTCAGGGATTTGACAATCACTTTGGTCATTTATCAAGGTATCCAGAAATTCAGATTGATGAAAGTTCTTTGGAAGGTGTCGAGCTTATTCTGCTATCCAGTGAGCCTTACCCGTTTAAAGAGGACGATACCAACATTTTAAAGGACATTGTGCCCTCTGCCAAAATATTATTGGTAGATGGAGAAATGTTCTCATGGTACGGTTCAAGGCTCACCCAAGCATTTGTGTACTTCAAAAGGCTGCATCAAGAGTATTTGAGCTAATACCTTTAAGGCGCGAGATTCTTCTTCTAAGTTTTGAAGCTTCATGGTATAACACGTCGCTCAGTCCAGAATCGGTTTGTGTTAGATTATATGCTTCTTCGATGAAATTGGAATGTTTTCTTTCCAAATCGTTCAGACTGGAAACCTTCTCAAGGTTTGGTCTGATGGTTCCTACTTTACAGAAATGTTTGTTCATTTATTTGTTGCTTTTATATACTATAAATACGCCCCTATGAGGGGTTTAGATGTGTTGGGTTAGTTAAAAAAATGTAAAATTTCAACTTAAAGGAGCAGGAGGGGTAGGGTGCTGAGACAGTTCCCTTTCTCTGCTAAGATACTTGAGGCGATTAAGTTTGTTGAGCAGCTTAATGGCTTTGTATTCTGAAATGTCGCTAAGTGCCGAATCTGTTTGACGTAAATTGTAAGCCTGCTCGATAAGTTCTTTGTATTTCGTAAGGAGCTTTTGCTGGTAGCTTTTTAATTCGGACGACGTTTTCATTTCTACAACAATTAAGGAATTTAAATATATTTAAAATATTGTTAATCAACAAGTTAAATTATTGCTTTGTTTATAAAAAAATCGGCCTTCGTATGAAGACCGATCTAAAACTAACTTACTAATTCTAATTTTGTGAAGAAACTTTCATTTTTTTGCTAACACTACAAAGATGGTACATTTTACAAAAACTAATGTTATGTAAATATTAGGTTTGGATTAACTTTCATTTAATAACTTATGGATAATGAGTTGGTTAAAATTGAAATGTATATCGTTGTGCCAAAAATAGAAACGTCTGATTTATTTTTAATAAAGGTATTAGTCTTGCATAGCAAAAACATCCTGAAGCAAATCTGTTGTTCTAGAGGAAATATCTGTCCTAATATTAGATTCTTCCACTGCAATCATGGTGTAGACGCCATCCAAGGCTTCTTTGGTAACATAATCGGTAAGGTCTGGATTGACATCTTTTGTAAAGGGAAGGTTGTTGTATTGATCAATTAAAGTTTCCCAAATTTTATCAGCGCCTACTTTTTTAAAGGATGCATTAATAACTGGATGGAACTTCTGATAAAGCTCCGTTTGGGTTTTGTCGGTTAAATATAAGGTAGCTGCATTGTCTTCTCCCATAAGGATGTTTTTGGCATCATTAAAAGTAATTTCCTTTACGGCATTGACGAAAATAGGCGTGGCTTCGCTCACGGCATCTTCAGCAGCTCTATTAAGTACTTTTACCCCTTCGTCGGCCAATTTGCCGAGGCCCATATTGCGCAATGCCTTATCGACCTTTTGAATGTCTTCTGGAAACAAGATTTTTACTAGTTCGTTTTTGTAAAAACCATCCGTCTCTGTGAGTTTGTCTACTTGTTTTTCTATTCCTTGGTCTAAAGCTTGTCTCAGCGCTTCTGCTATATCGGCATTACCAAGCACTTCTTCTGTGCTGGTAGGGAGTTTGTTAAAAAGTTCTTTGAGTTGAGCTTGAGTGTTTAGAGAAATTAGACAAATAAAGAGTGCAATAAGTTTTTTCATAGGGCTTCTAATTTAATGGTTTCAAAAATACAAAAGTGGTTCCATAATTTTTGGATAGCTAAAGATTATGTTTCAATAGAGAATATTAATCTTTGAAATTGGAGTGTTGATTATTAATTATTAAATTTATACAAAGTGTTTTTGTTGATATTTTAAATTTACCTCAAATAAAATGTCAAATATGTAATTTAAGAGTGTATGGAAACTCATGGTTTAAAAGTGGTAAGCATTTATAGTAAAGGTTATAAAAAGCATTTGCTTATATCAAACTCAGAGGTCACAACCTTAGGGGCGTTTCTTAAGGGGGTTATCAAAGATGAGGTATTGGTTATCAATACGAACCTCGGTGTGGATATTTATTATCAAGCTATTGTTGATCATACTAATTTAATTGTAGATGCTTTTTTACTTTTGAAGACTTGCAATGGACAGCATCGTGAGGAATTTATCATTAAATCATTAAATCATCAGGATGCTATTGTAGATGAAACCCAAAGATTTTTTTTGAAGCTCATCAAAAATCCCTTGTTATTTAGAAATTACTCGAAGAGCTTGACTCATCAAATTAAAAATCATTACCATCCATCTTCAAAATTAATTAATCAATTGCTCTCACTGTGGAAACGTGAACTTATTAAAGTTCCTCAAAGCATTTCCAGTGAAACAACCTCCCATTTATTACCCCTCATTATGTCGCTTACCGCATCCAATATTGAGGAGGACAGCCAACCGGTGGTCGAGGCCTTGATACGCGAGGCTATGAGCTCCCGAAATAATAATTAAACCTTATGAAAAAATTACGGTCTTGTTGTTGTAAACAAGAACCTTTCTGTTTATGTGCAATTTTATGGCATTGGAAAGCACAATCTTTTCTAAATCTCTTCCTTTGGCAATAAAGTCGGCAATAGAATGTGTGTGGGATACGCTGGTGACATCTTGGGCAATTATAGGGCCAGCATCAAGATCATCTGTAATATAATGACTTGTTGCTCCAATGATTTTAACCCCTCTTTTTATGCCGAATGGTATGGTTTAGCACCAATAAATGCAGGTAAAAAAGAATGGTGTATATTGATGATTTTATTTGGGTAGTGATTTATAAGCTTTTGCGATACAATTTGCATGTAGCGCGCTAACACAACAAAATCGACTTGGTGTTGAGTCAATAGTTCCAATTGTTTTTTTTCTGCATCTACCTTAGATTCCTTACTCACTGGAATATGATAAAACTGAATATTAAAACTTTTGGCTATCGGTTCTAAATCTTTATGGTTGCTTATTATAAAAGGAATATGAACCTGTAATTCTCCAGAATTATAGCGCCCGAGAATATCATAAAGACAATGGTCGTATTTAGAAACAAAAATGGCCATGTTAGGAAGGTCATTATTGGTATACATACGCCATTTCATATTAAATTTTGTAGATAAGGAAATCTCAAAAGCTTGTTTAAAAGTATTCTCTTGAAATAGGTCTTCTCTAAAATCACTTTCTAGACGCATAAAAAAAATGTCTTGTTCACGATCTACATGTTGGTCTATATACACAATATTTCCATTGTTGTTGGCAATAAAGTTTGTAACGGAAGCGATAATTCCAGGTTGATCCTTGCAATGAATTAAAATGGTGATTTTTGTCATGACAAAAGCTTTTGGAGAGTATTAAAATTAGTTGAAAATCATCAAGCTCACCGTTATTCTCAATCGTTTTAGATAATTTGAGATAAACCGGTTATTTTTTTGAATTATCCTTAAATTTGCGATTCGAAAATCAAGACAAATTATCAAAGAATCATTTGATTAATAACCTAAAACGCTAATGGGTTTTATGTATGGTCTTGGTTTTCAGTTTAAAAACTAATTCAATAGCTACTACAGATGAAACAGATAGCACCTTATAAGCCTAAACATAAAGTAAGAATTGTTACCGCTGCCTCGCTTTTTGACGGGCACGACGCTGCCATAAACATTATGCGCCGCATTATTCAAGCCACAGGAGTGGAAGTAATCCATTTGGGGCATGACCGCAGTGTAGAAGAAGTGGTAAACACGGCTATTCAGGAAGATGCCAATGCCATAGCCATGACCTCATACCAAGGAGGACACAATGAGTATTTCAAATACATGTATGATTTGTTGAAGGAAAAAGGCGCAGACCACATCAAGATTTTTGGTGGCGGTGGGGGAGTCATCCTTCCAGAAGAAATCCAGGAATTGATGGATTACGGGATTACCCGAATCTATTCGCCAGACGATGGTCGTGAAATGGGCCTTCAAGGAATGATCAATGATTTGGTAATGTTATCCGATTTTGCCATTGGGGATTCCTTGAATGGAGAAGTAAGTCATTTAGCAGAGAAGAATCCAAAAGCTATTGCGAGAGTGATTTCTTCCGCGGAAAACTTCCCAGAAGTTGCCAAGGCTGCTTTAGAAGATATTCATGCTAAAAATAAAAACAGCCATACCCCAGTACTCGGAATTACAGGAACGGGAGGTGCCGGTAAATCCTCTTTGGTGGATGAGTTGGTAAGACGTTTTTTAATCGATTTTCCAGAGAAAACAGTCGGGATAATTTCTGTGGACCCTTCCAAAAGAAAGACGGGTGGCGCTTTATTGGGGGATAGAATTCGTATGAATGCCATTAATAACCCTAGAGTGTACATGCGCAGTTTGGCAACACGTCAATCTAATTTGGCATTGTCAAAATACGTTAATGAGGCTGTGGAAGTTTTAAAAGCAGCCGAGTACGATTTGATTATTTTGGAAACTTCTGGAATTGGTCAGTCCGATACAGAAATTTTGGAGCACAGTGATGTGTCTTTATACGTCATGACTCCTGAATTTGGTGCTGCAACCCAGTTGGAAAAAATCGATATGTTGGATTTTGCCGATTTGGTGGCGATTAACAAATTTGACAAACGTGGCGCTTTGGATGCTTTGCGTGATGTGAAGAAGCAGTACATGCGCAACCACAATCTGTGGCATGCCAACCCGGATGATATGCCGGTATTCGGAACGATTGCATCGCAGTTCAACGATCCAGGAATGAACTCGTTGTACAAAGCCATTATGGATACTTTGGTTGAAAAGTCGGAGAGTGATTTAAAGTCGACTTTTGAAATCACCAAGGAAATGAGCGAGAAGATTTTTGTGATTCCTCCATCCAGAACCCGTTACCTTTCTGAAATCGCAGAAAACAACCGTTCTTATGATACTACTGCTACGGCACAAGTAGAGGTAGCTCAAAAGCTATATGGAATTTATAAAACCATTGAAACGGTGGTAGGCTCAGCACCGGTATTAACACGTTCAGGAGTGGATACCGAAGCCTTGGTAGTTTCAGAAGAGAACAAATTATTATTGGAACTTCTAATTAAGGAGTTCGACAGAATGAAAATGAACCTTGACCCATACAACTGGGAAGTAATTACCGGTTGGGATGAAAAGGTAAACCGATATAAAAATCCAATCTATTCCTTTAAAGTAAGAGATAAGGAAATAAAGATAGAAACACATACAGAATCCTTGTCGCATACACAGATTCCTAAAGTGGCCCTTCCAAAGTACCAAGCTTGGGGGGATATTTTAAGATGGTGCTTGCAGGAGAATGTTCCAGGGGAGTTCCCATATACTTCAGGATTATATCCGTTTAAGAGAACGGGTGAAGATCCAACACGTATGTTTGCCGGAGAAGGTGGGCCAGAGCGTACCAACCGCCGCTTCCATTACGTAAGTTTAGGAATGCCTGCCAAACGTCTGTCGACAGCATTTGATTCGGTGACGCTTTATGGAAACGATCCAGACCATCGTCCTGATATCTACGGAAAGATTGGAAACGCGGGAGTTTCTATTTGCTGTTTGGATGATGCCAAGAAATTGTATTCAGGATTCAATCTTGCCGATGCCATGACTTCGGTAAGTATGACCATCAATGGTCCTGCACCAATGTTGCTAGGATTCTTTATGAATGCCGCAATCGATCAACAATGTGAGATTTACATTAAGGAGAACGGTCTTGAAAAAGAAGTGGAGGCCAAAATAGCCAAAATCTATAAAGGAAAAGAGCGTCCAAAATATAATGGTGAATTACCTGAAGGAAATGACGGCTTAGGATTGATGCTGTTGGGCGTTACAGGAGATCAAGTATTGCCTGCCGATGTCTATGCCGATATCAAAGCTAAAACCATCGCTCAGGTGCGCGGAACAGTTCAGGCGGATATTCTTAAGGAAGACCAAGCTCAGAACACTTGTATTTTCTCTACGGAATTCGCTTTGCGATTGATGGGAGATGTACAGGAATACTTTATCGAGAACAATGTTCGCAATTTTTATTCGGTGTCTATTTCTGGGTACCATATTGCGGAGGCTGGAGCTAATCCAATTACCCAATTGGCATTGACCCTTGCCAATGGCTTTACCTATGTAGAGTACTACTTGTCTAGAAAAATGGACATCAATAAGTTTGGACCAAACTTGTCGTTCTTCTTCTCCAATGGAATCGACCCTGAATATGCAGTTATTGGTCGTGTGGCTCGTAGAATTTGGGCCAAGGCCTTAAAGCATAAATACGGAGCCAATCCAAGAGCACAGATGTTGAAATACCATATTCAAACATCAGGACGTAGCTTGCATGCCCAAGAGATTGACTTTAATGATATCCGTACGACATTACAGGCGCTTTATGCTATTTATGACAACTGTAACTCGTTGCACACAAATGCTTATGATGAAGCTATCACAACGCCAACGGAAGAGTCCGTACGTCGTGCTATGGCCATTCAGTTGATCATCAACAAGGAGTTAGGCTTGGCTAAAAATGAGAATCCAATTCAAGGATCCTTTATCATTGAAGAATTGACCGATTTGGTTGAGGAAGCTGTGTTGGCAGAGTTTGATAGAATTACAGAACGCGGGGGTGTTCTTGGGGCTATGGAAACCATGTACCAACGATCTAAAATTCAAGAGGAAAGCTTGTATTACGAAACCTTAAAGCACAATGGGCAATTCCCAATCATTGGGGTGAATACCTTCTTGAGCAGTAAGGGCTCTCCAACGGTAATCCCTGCGGAAGTAATCCGTGCAACGGAAGAGGAAAAGCAATTCCAAATTAAAACGTTGGAAAATCTCCATGAGCATTATGCTAAAGAAGTTGCTCAACAATTGTCAGTAATACAGCACGCCGCCATCAATAACCAAAACATTTTTGAACAGTTGATGGAAGCCACGAAATTCTGCTCACTTGGTCAAATTACCAATGCATTGTTTGAAGTAGGAGGGCAGTATAGACGGAATATGTAGGTTGAAAACATAATATTTACTGAAATCCCGAGGAGCTATTTCTCGGGATTTTTTTATGGCTTTTAAAATCAGAAGAAAGTTTTTTGTGTCAATAAAGCCTTAGTTTTCAGTATTTTTTAAGACCTTAGAAAGACCAAACGTTCAACATGAAAAAAAATAGATTAGGAAACCTGTCTTTGGCCTTGGCGGTTTGTTTCATGACCATTGGGCTTGTCTTTAAGAAGTTGCATTTGTATGAAGGTGACCTTTTGGAGATACTGTTGGCAGGTTTTGAGGCCGCGGTTGTTGGGGGTGTCGCCGATTGGTTTGCTGTAAGGGCGCTGTTTCAGGAAATCCCCATTCCTTATGTAAAACGCCATACCAATATCATTGTAAAAAGCAGGGAAAAGTTGTCTGCCGGTATTGTAGACTTGGTGAATAACGAATGGCTTTCCAAAGACATGCTAAGGGATAAAATTGAAGGAGTATCATTGGCTAAACCGATCCTTGAATATTTGATGGAAGGGAACAATCAAACAGCCATTCAACAGACCCTAAAGCCAGAATTGGAAGCTTTACTGATGCAATTGGAAGCTCCAAATGTGGTGTCTGGTTTGGAGGATTTATTGCGGCCCGCTTGCAAGGGGAATAACCTAGCGGAGCCTTTAGGTCGGTTTTTAAAGCAAGTAATAGAACATAAGGACCATCACGGGATGCTCAAGGTGTTTTTGGAGGTGCTGAAAGAAAAAATTGCGGATCCAGCAACTTTGGAATTTTTAACGGCCGAAGTAGAATTGCAAGTAAAAAATCAAAAGAAAAAAGGCTCCGTGCTTAAGGGCGTTTTAGTGGGAGCAGGTCAGGTATTGGGAGCTATAAAACCTGTTAAAATAGCCAAAGGTATTCAAGAGCAACTATACGAACTTGTTGAGGAAATGCGCAGTTCACCTGAAGATCATAAAATTATTCAAGCACTAGATAGGCAACTTTATGAGTATGGAGAGCGTTTGACCTCGGAAGAGGATCCTGCTATTGAAACCATTAATGAGTTTGGTGAGCAATTCCTGTTGCGTTTGATTGATTCTGGCATTGTAAAAAAGGCTTTAACAAGAGTGAAAGAAATCATCCACGAACAAGTATTTGTTGGGGAAACAGAACATACACAACTTTTAAAGGAGAAAGTGAATAGAATGTTGCATGGTTTTTACAATGATGTTTCAAAAGTGGAGGGCACCGATGCTTGGTTAAAAAGCACCTTATTGGAGTTGATAGATAAACACCACCATCGTATTGGGGAATTGGTAGGAGAAAGCTTGGCTAAACTTTCCAATGTAGAGCTGGTAAAACAAATAGAGGAAAAGGTTGGTGAAGATTTACAGTATATAAGGCTTAATGGAGCTTTAGTGGGGGGACTTGTCGGGATGATTATAATGGTGTTTAAAATCTACATTTTAGATGTACACACATAATGAAGGCTTGAGAATTGAAGAGAGTAGTGTGTATTTTTGATGAATACCTTAGATTCTTTTCTAAATTCAATAAAAAGCCCTTCCTGTATTTTTTAACCAACCAAATAAGTAGGAAGGGCTTAGCAATAAAAAGTTCTTAGAGACAATTCTAAGTTAATAATAAGATGCTGTTGTCTAAGGAATTGCTCGGTGAGTTATACACAAAGTTTTTAACAATAAAAAACGGAAGCTGTTGGGCTTCCGTATAGTATGTTCAGTGTTTCTTTTTGTTTAAATTCAAGTTTACAGCGTAAGCATCCATGAGTGCTGTAGTCTTTTGAAGGTTTTAAGTTCACGTCTTAACAACGGGATATAATCCTTTCCGTTGCTGTTACATTTTTCCAATCTGCGACAATTTCTGTATAGTCTATTGGTCATTCTTCTTAGAGCAGCAATGTGTTTATGACGCCTTTCGGAATAGCGTTCCATTTCGGCCTTGACAATTTCTGGAGCCAAAGATGCTGATTGTTGTACAAGGTCTCCTGAAAAGTAAATATGATGGTCTTCGGTGCCATCCTCTCGGAGGTAATTTAGATCCTGATTTAAGTATGACGAAATGCTTCTAGATAAAATAATGATATCTATAGCTTTTTGATACACAGGGAGTTCTGAAAAATGGTGTGGCAAATGAGGTAACATAGTGTAATAGCAATTTATATCAAAATTAAGGACAAGATTTCAGATTCAGCTTTAATAATTAAAGTAAAAATGTATATTTGGTTTAAAAATTATTTTTTTTATTGAAAAAACTTTAAAAATGAGTATTGATACTTTGAATTGGAAAATATTGAAATGTTTGCAGCAAAATGCACGGCAATCCAATGCTGAAATTGGGAGGCAAGTTGGCATTAGTTCACCAGCAGTTTCCGAGCGTATCAAAAAAATGGAAGATTCGGGGATTATTGAAGATTACCATACCACGGTTTCCTATTTTGAGGCAGGGTACCAACTAAAAGCCATTATTACCTTACGTGCATTTATGGGGAAGCTTAAACCTTTCTTGGAAAAGGTTAAAACCTATGATGAGGTAATTAATTGTTACCGGATTACGGGCAATGAGAATATTGTAATGGTGGTTATTCTTAAAAACCAAAAACACTTGGAAGCTTTTATTGACCAATTAATAGTTTACGGTGAAAGTAAAACGCAGATTGTGTTGTCCGTTGTAGTTAAAAATGGTTATATCAAGCCTATTAAATAGTTATTAAAGGGTTTGTGAAATGTGTTCAGCGATTTGTTTGGCATGGATACGTGAATTTTCTATAAACCATTTATGGGTTTCCATACCACCACAAATTACACCAGCTAGATACAATCCAGGGACATTGGTTTCCATGGTTTCAGCATTATAGGTAGGAATATGTCTTTCATCCTCACCAAAAGTAATATTGGCCCCTTCAAGGAGTTTGAAATTGGGTTGGTAACCGGTAAGGGCAACTACGTAATTATTTGGGAGGGTAATGATACCTTTAGGAGTATTTATGGAGACTTCCTCTTCTTTTATTTCTTGTATTTCAGAATTAAAATAGGCTTTTATGCTGCCTTCTTCAATTCGGTTTAGAATATCGGGGCGTACCCAGTATTTTACACGCTCTCCTATGTCATTGCCTCTAATCACCATGGTTACTTCTCCTCCCTTTCTCCAAATTTCCAAAGCGGCATCTACTGAGGAGTTACTGGCTCCCACTACAATTACTTTCTGCATGCTGTATGGATGCGCCTCTTTATAATAATGGGATACTTTTGGGAGTTGTTCTCCAGGAACATTCAACAATTTAGGGATGTCATAGAACCCTGTCGCGATAATCACTTTTTTGGCACGGTAGTTTTGTTTTTCGGAAGTTACTACAAACTGTCCTTTGTGCTCCAGAATACCCAAAACCTCTTCGTATAAATTAATGTTTAGTTGATTGGAGGTTGCCACACGTCTGTAGTATTCCAAAGCCTCATCTCTGTTAGGTTTTGGACTGTTACTTATAAAAGGGACATCATTGATCTCTAATCTTTCAGAAGTAGAGAAAAAGGTCATATTTAAAGGATAGTTAAAAAGTGAATTAGTAAGAGCTCCTTTTTCTAAAATCACATAATCAAACCCTCTTTGTTTGCATTCAAGGGCGCAGGCAATTCCAATGGGACCGGCGCCTATTATGATGATGTCTTTCTCGATATTCAAAATCCTAAATATTTAAGTTATTGGCTTATGTTTCGATAAGCCATTTTACGCTTTAAAAATACTAATAGTAGCACACAAATTAGCATGATTGCTATGATAATATACCATGTGCTTTTAAAACCAACTAGTTTAATGAGCTGCATTCCGGTATTATGGCCAAAAATATGTGCAATGGCAAAAGCCATGCTGTACAGAGCCATATATTCTCCTTGGTTGCCTCGTGTTGCCCTTTTTAGGGCAAAGGCATTGGAGAAGGGAAAAGCTATCATTTCACCTACTGTCATTAAGAGCATTCCAACGATTAAGATTCCTGACCATGAGCTAAGATTGAGCACCAAAAAACTTAGGGCTGTTAGCAAGGCTCCATAAATAATGAGTCCTGTTTTGGTATATTTTAACCCTTCAAGCCATTTTATTAGAGGCATCTCAAATATGGCAATTAATAAGCCATTCATTCCCATGAGTAGACCGATTTCAAATTCTGAAAGTAATCGTTCTTTCTCATAGTATAACGGCATGGTGGAAAAGTATTGTAAAAATACAATGCTGAACAATACCATAGCGATTAAAAATATGATGTAGGCCCCATCTTTATAGGCCGATTTAGGGTTGGGAACGGTAATCTCGTCATGAACTTTGGCTGTTTTGGGATTTAGTACATTGAGTAGCAAAATACCTGCTAATATGCAGGTAATGCCATCTACCCAAAAAAGGCCAGCATACCCTAAAGAGAGAATAATTATACCACCAATAGCTGGACCAGCTGAAAACCCTAAGTTAATGGCCAAACGTATCAAGGTTACCGATCTAGTTTTGTTTTCGGGTTTGCTATAAGCGCTAAGGGCAACAAACATGGCGGGACGAAACATGTCTGCAACTGCCATTAATAATCCAACGCCAAAGATCATCCCTGTATAAGTGTTGATAAATTGCAACCCTATAAAAAGGAAGCCTGAGGCTATAAGGCTAATCACCATAACTTTGTAATAACCAATTTTGTCGGTCAATTTGCCTCCTAGCCAAGAGCCTAAAACAGAACCCGCTCCAAAGGCAGACATGATCCATGCCACATCACTTAATGAAAAGTTTAGGCTTTTAGTGAGGTAGAGCGATAGAAAAGGTACTACCATGGTTCCTGCTCTGTTAATAAGCGTAATTAGGGCCAACCACCAAACTTCTGTAGAGAGTCCCTTGAAAGTATCGATATAACTGTTAAAAATTTGTTTCATGTTTGATTGATGTAAAATGAAAAAAAATGTCCGACATAAGCCGGACGTTTTACAGATATATTGTTAAGATGTAATCAACACAATCATTTAAGCGTCCGGCTTCTGTAAGAAGCTGTATAGGTTTGCTTATTTTTTGTGATGACTGAAATCATGAGTTTGCTAAAAGTTTGAAAGTCAAATCTATGTAAAATAAGTTTAAGTTGTATTTTTGATGGCGAAAAAAATGTATATGAGATTCTTAATTTTTTTGATTTTAGGGGCTTTTGCTCTGGGATGTGCTCAAGACAAGCAACCCATATTGGGGAAAACAGCCTTTCAGAAAAGGTTGAATGCTGAATTTAGGGATGCTACAAAGTCTCCATTGACAGATAAAGATCGAAAGGGGTTCAAGGGCCTGTCGTTTTTTGAAGTGGACTCTTCTTATGTGGTAACAGCAACATTACAACGGACCCCAGATTCACCATGGTTTTTAATGAAAACAACTACAGATCGCGAATCAAAAGAGCGCGTTTATGGAGTATTAAAGTTTCAGTTAAAAGGAGAGTTCTACGAACTCAAGGTGTATCAAGGAGAAGAATTGATGGCACAAGAGGAGTATCAAGACTATTTGTTTTTACCTTTTTTGGATGCTACCAATGGAACCGAAAGTTATGGGGGAGGTCGCTATATCGATTTAAGAATTCCGGAAGGAGATCATTTAACAATAGATTTTAATACGGCATATAACCCTTATTGCGCCTATAATGAAAAATATTCTTGTCCTATTGTGCCACGGTACAATTATCTTGATACAGAGATTAGGGCAGGGGTAAAGGCTTATAAAAAGAAATAATCACGGAAACTATTTCACCAAGAATATGCCCAAAAACACTGCTAGAAAGCCTATGATAAAACTGGCAATGGTGTAAAAGGCAAAGCTTGTAAAATCACCAGTCCTTAAAAATACATGGTTCTCATAGGCAAAGGTTGAAAAAGTGGTAAATCCACCACAAAAGCCAGTTGCCAAAAACAGGGTTTGGCTTTCTGTAAGGGTATCATTTTTTGCAGCCAATCCTAAAATAATGCCAATAAGTAAACTGCCCAATATATTGGCGGCAAAAGTGCCATAGGGGATACCGGTTTCGTGGCTGTTCCAAAGTTTGCCTATTCCAAATCTAAGTACACTTCCAAAGCCTCCACCAAGAAATACGAGTAATAAATGCTTCATGTATATTAAAGGCTGGTTGTTTCTTGGGGTGTGGTACTATTATCATCTTTAATAGCAATGTATATTTTAGTGATCCAATCTGCAGGATTTGGTGTTTGGATCGGGTCTGTAAGGTAGGTTTCCAGCATTGGTCCATTCTCTTTAAATTCATACCCATGCTCTGGCACATATTTCATGGCAATGTCCCAAGCTTCTTTTAGGTTGTTGTAATCACCTGTAAGAGTCGTTTCCACAGCTCTAAAGGCATCCATATATCCAGTAAGTATATCACTGTCATCAGCAGTAATGACTTGAGCAGTAGTAGGAACGCAACAGGAAAAGATAGTTGCATTGTTAGCTTCATCCCATTTAAGATAATTAATATATGGAGCGCCGGCTAAAGCAATGTTATTGGATTTGGCATATTCCAAAACTTTGGGAAGCATTTCCTGCATTTTATTCTCCATTTCTGAAATTTTGCATGAAGTAGTATTGTACAAATAGAAACCGCCACTGTGTTGGGTTACGCCATTCACTTTAATATTATAAACTTTCATGGATTCTTGAAGCACACTATCCAATTTAACCAGGCCTCTTTCAAAATCTGGTCCTATCATAGCGTCAAAGCCTCCATTGGCTAAAGCATAGGCTTTAAACATAAAGGGAAGTTTCTCAGCGGTCATGGTCCAAGTAACTTTTGTTTTTGCGGGTTCTAATGCTTCAAATTTCCAATTTAAATTGGAGGGTTGGTAATTGTCAAATTGTATTTCTTGGTCAATTTCATTGTTTTCAATAACCTCTTTGGTTTTCATGGATCCTTTACCTTGAGAGTCAGTCCAGGAGTAATTCCCTCCAACTCCTAAGGTGTTTTCTCCCAAAGTAATGGAGGTATTGGGATCTTTTTCTATCCATGGCGACCAAGCTTCCCAGTTTTGGAAATCAACAACATTATTGTATGCAACTGAAGCAGGAGTTTCCATGACATGCTCACGACTTACTTTGAATGAATTTGGTTGTACTGCAATATAGATAGCTAAAGCAATACAAGCAATCAAACACAGAAAGAGAAAGTATTTAAAAAATTTCATTTAGATAGCATTGATGTTCTATCAAAGGTAATCAATTTTGAAGAAATTTAATTTTATTGAAAGCTATATTGTAAGGGTTGTGGGATAAAAAAAATCCCCGATAACGGGGATTTCATTAGCTAAAAACAATTGAATGTATAAAAATTATACTGCTTCCATAATTTAGGTTAATGGAGAAGGGGTATTTAGCTTCTGGTTGGTTGTATCAAAGATCTTGTAGCATTAAGCATATAAGAATAGTATAAAGATACTAAGGCTTTTATTGTTAAAAAATCCCCAAAAAAGGGGATTTTTTAGTAGTTGAAATCATAAAATATTCCCTTCAATCTAAACGATGTTTCAACTAAAGTGCTCAAATATATTTTGAGCAAGTTTAGATTGACCCGAAGGCATTGTTCTAAATAGCGAGGTAAAACTAGCAAACCAGCCTATACGAAACCATACGTATTAATGGGGATATTTTTAAAAACGATATTTTTTTTCAAGGGCGTAACGCATTAATTCACCCTTACCTTGAAGTCCAAGAATTTTAATCATGTTTTTTCGGTGGGTTTCCACTGTGCGGACGCCTATAAAAAGCGCTTCTGCAATTTCTCTTGAGGTTTTGCCTTGAGCCACGAGCTCTAGAATTTCTATTTGTCGTTTAGTAAGAATACCTTTTTTTGTAGGTGTCTGCTCCGAGCTTAGCGCATTGGTGTTAATGTTGGCATCAAAGTAAGTGTTACCCTCAGCTATGGACCTGATGGCGGTTAAGACTTCTGTTAGTGGAGAGTTTTTCAAAATGTAACCTGAGGCTCCGGCTTCAAGCATTTGAGAAATAGCCTCAGTTTGATCAAACATTGAAAAAGCCAAGACATTAGTATTTGGAAACTGGTTTTTAATTTGTTTGGTAGCTTCAATACCATCCATTATGGGCATTCGGATGTCTGTTAAAACAACATTGGGACTTTTACTATTGACAATATCCAATAGCTTTTCACCGTCATTGGCAGTGCCAACAACTACAATGTCTTTTTCAAATTCCAACAGTAATTGAATACCGTCTATTAGAGATTGGTGATCTTCTGCAATTGCTAATCGTATCATAGGGGAATATCAATAATTATGGTGGTGCCTTTTTGGGGTTCAGATTCTATGGCCATGGATCCATGGAGGTGGTCTACACGTTTATCAATACTACCAAGTCCCATTCCGTCACTTTTTAAGGTGATTTTGTTGGGGTTGAAACCTTTGCCGTTATCTTCAACCATGATATTCAGGCTATCGTCGTGGTTGGTTAAATGGATAGTGATTTCATTTGCTTCGGCATGTTTGATAACATTGGTTGTCAATTCCTGAATAATTCTAAAAATGGTAAGCTCTAAACTATTTTCTAGTCTATTTTCTAAACCATAGTCGATGACTTCAATACATATTTTATTGGCATAGGATATTTTATCTGCCATTTGTTGTACCGCTTTTAATAATCCCTGTTTCGCAATTACACCAGAATTCTTCGCATGGGCAATAGAGCGTACCTTGTTATAGGCTTCATCAATAAGGGTGTTGGTCCGTTCGAAAAGTTCTTGGTTTTGGTGACCGTTTAAACTGTTGAAGTGTAATTTTACATTGGCCATAAGCCCACCTAAATCATCATGTAGGTCATTGGCAATGCGTAAGCGTTCCTTTTCCTGACCTTCAATCATGGCGTCTATAGCCCTCAATTCTTGTTCCTTTAAAACTGTAGCCAGTTTTTGCGTTTGGAGTTCTTTCTCGTTTTCGGCTAGTTTTTGTTTTCTACGTGTGTTTTTTTGAAACAATACAGCTACCACAGTTCCTGATACTAAAAGAACAATAGTTAAAATTAAGAAGTTTCGGTTTCTTTTCCTGGCTGCTTCAGCTTCAAGGTTGTCGGCTCTTAGCTTTTCGTTTTCGTAGCGTGCTTCTACTTCGGTAATTGAGGCATTTTGGTCTTTTAGGTTGATGACTTGCTGAATGGAGTCGGATTTGGAAAAGTATTTATGGGCATTTTTAAAGTCGTTCAATTCAATATAAGTTGAATCCAGATTTTGATAGAGCGTTAGATAGTTTGAGTGGGCTTGTTTGGATAAGTCCATGTTTTCTGCCTTTGTGTAATACTCTAGAGCTTTTGGGTAGTTTTTTGCTCGACGATAGTAATTTCCCAAATTGTTGTAAAATGCGAATCTGTAATTTAAATTTTTGCTTTTTGAGGTGTCTTGATCAAAAAGTTTTAAGGCGGATTGGGTGTAAAATATGGCAGAATCTTGATTTTTATATATTTTGCTACTAATAGACCCTAAATTGGATAAAATCCCGATTTGTATTTGAGTGCTATCCATTTTTTTAAAATGGATAAGTGCCTTGTTATAAAAATATTTTGCAGAATCTAATTCATGAGCGTAATGAAATGCAATGGCCTTTTGATTGGCAATTGTCCCTAGCCATTTTGTTGAATTTTGTTCTTGGGCATAGGTTATAAGATTGTTTAGATAAATTTCTTTATCAGATTTTAAATTTTTTTGAGAATCTAATAGGGCGTAGATTTCATAATTGGTTTTGGCAATTTTTTCTTGCTTGCGGTGAAGAGTAAACGATTTTAAAGCCTTTTTATAATACAAAAAAGCAGAATCTGCCTGGTTGAAGTTGTTATAGGCTTCCGCTAGGGCTAATTGATAGTTACCTTTAGAAACTTTAGTCTTAGGAATATTATCAATGGTATGACGGTATTGGATAATCGCCCTATAATTCTCTACTCGCTTTAAGGAATCTAGGGTCTGGAATAAATTTTGCTCCTGCCCAAAACTTATGGTGGTCAGGAGCAAAAAGAATAAAATTTGGGATCTATAAAAAATGTTCATTAAGCTTTATTAATAATGATATCTCCATCTATTTCCTTAACACCTGCATTAGGCATTGGTAATGGAGAAGGGTAGGTGTTCCCAAAAGAGGAAACAAGGTTCTTTAAGGTGGACAATGCTGAAGTAGCATTTGAATCTAGAAAAACGTATACAATTAAATCGTCACGTAGATTGCCTGTAGGGAATCCGGAAACTGTGTTTAAATCAATAGTTACGTCAATAACGCCAACGATAGGTGAGGCAGGTGTTGCTGGAGCTCCAGATATTTCAATGGCAATTGCACAAAGGCTAGGGCTTGAAATATCGCTTTCAGAAGCCGTTAGACCTCTATCTGTCGCAGGGATTTGCAGGTAAAGTTTTTTTGAAGAACCATCAAAGTAGTTGGTTGGAGCAATTCCATAGCGTTTGATGTCGCTCAATGGAATGAAATTTTGAGAAATAGCCATAAAATAATTTGTTAAGTTAATAGAAAATAATGTTGCGAATTAACATTATAACCAAACATAAAACCATCCCCGATACAAGGGATATTTTGTTCGATGATAATACTATAGGTAACGTTAATAAAAAACTAAAACTAAGTTTTTTACTACATAAATACAAACTTGATGGCAGCAATAAATAAAATGAAGGCAATAAAGCCAATAAGAATCCAAACCGTCCCTTTGTAGTACTTACGGTGAAGTTTTAAATCCTTTCGGTAGGTATAAGTAATAATGGCAATAAATGCAATGGCAAATAAAATCCCAAAAATCCATTGACCTTTTGTAAACATATGGCTATTTTTAAGCAAAAATACACAAACAGTTAATAAACAATTCAAAAAACTGCAATAAAAAATAGGATTACTGCAATGAAGAAAAAGATTGAGGCTGTAAAAGCCTTTCATACGGCATTCAAAATTGGACATAGAGAAACCCCTAAAGCTGATCTGGGACAAGACAAAAACTTGTTGCGATACAAATTGATGCGGGAAGAAAACGAAGAGTATCTGGAGGCAGCCAATAATGGTGATTTGGTTGAGGTTGCCGATGCCTTGGGAGATATGCTCTATATTTTATGCGGGACCATCATTGAACATGGTTTACAACATAAAATAGAAGCTGTGTTTGATGAAATCCAACGCAGTAACATGAGTAAATTAGGAGAGGATGGAGAACCCATTTACAGAGAGGATGGAAAAGTGTTGAAAGGTCCCAATTATTTTAAACCCGACATTAAAACTATTCTTGAGGGATAAAAAAAGAGAAGCTATTTGCTTCTCTTTTTTCTTTATACGATTAAATTTTTACGCGCCATCCAAATGGATCTTCAGTTCTGTTGTATTGAATATCTGTGATTCGTTTTTTCAATATAGAGGCATAGCTGTTTTCTAATTGAGGCAGGTCATAGTCGTTATCTTTATATCCAAAAGATGCAATAGGAGAAATTACGGCTGCTGTACCAGAACCGAACATTTCCATTAAATCACCTTTTTGAGCCGCTTCAACAACTTCATGCACCGAAAGTGGACGTACTTCTACATTAAAGCCTTCGGCTTTTGCAATTTCAATGATACTTTTTCTAGTGATACCATCTAAAATACGATCACTGGTTGGGGCTGTAATCAAGGTGTCTTTTATTCTGATAAAGATGTTCATGGCACCAGCTTCTTCGATATATTCGTGAGTGCTATCATCTGTCCAGATCACTTGGTTGTAGCCTTTTTCAATGGCTAGTTGTGTAGGGTAGAATTGCCCAGCATAATTACCTCCAGCCTTGGCATATCCAACTCCGCCATTGGCAGAGCGCGAATAGGTTTGCTCAATCAAAACACTTACTTTTCCTGAAAAATATGGGCCAGAAGGTGCCGTTGCAATAATGAATTTGTAATTGTTTGCAGGCGAAGCGTGGAAGCCTTCTCCCGAAGCAAAAATAAATGGACGAATATACAGAGAACCTTGTTCTGCACTTGGGATCCATTGGTCGTCTACCTTTAATAAAGTTTTGAGTCCTTCCATAAAGTAATTTTCTGGAACTTCAGGAATAGCCAATCGTTTGGCAGAGATGTTAAGACGTTTACAATTGTCTAAAGGACGAAACAAGAATGTCTCGTTGTTGGTGTCCTTATAAGCTTTCATGCCTTCAAAAACGGATTGTCCGTAATGCAATATTTTTGCTGAAGGTGCCAAGCTAATATTCTGGTAAGGAACAATTTTAGGAGTTTCCCAAACGCCATTACTATAATCACAAACCAACATATGGTCTGAAAAGACACTTCCAAAGGCCAAATTGTCAAAGTCGATTTCGTTTATTTTGCTGTTTTCACATTTCGTGATTTCGATATCTTGAATGTCTGTTGTATTCTGCATAGTTGTGTTTTTGGTATGCTTACAAAATTATGAAATTTATAGAGATTTGAAATCATTAAATTCTGTAATAAAAGAAGTATCTTAGTAGCCAGATTCATAAATAATTATACAAATGAAAACATTTCTGTCCTTATTTACCATCGCACTATTATTGGTATCCTGTAAAAACGAGTCCAAGGAATTGGCAAAACAAGAAAATCAAAAAGAAGTAGCTTATGTGTCTTTTGGAGCTCCATTAGAAGCAAACAACGCTTTAGCAGCTTCTGCTCTTGCAAGCCAATATGAATCCTTAAAAGCAGGTGATAGTTTGGCTACTAAAGTTATCGCTAAAGTTGATGAGGTATGCCAAGCAAAAGGATGTTGGATGAAATTGGATTTGGGAGATGAAAAGCAGGTTATGGTAAAATTTAAAGATTATGGTTTTTTTGTTCCTAAAAATATAGCGGGACAGGAAGTAATTATAAATGGTATGGCTTATGTATCGGAGACGTCTGTGGCAGAATTACGTCATTATGCCCAAGATGCAGGAGAAAGTGAAGAAGAGATAGCTAAAATTACCGACCCAGAGCGTACGTATGCATTTTTAGCAGATGGCGTACTTCTAAAAGATGAGTAGTATGATGCGCTTTATAATCCTTATTGGATTTGCTTTTTTATGTAGCTGTGGTCAAGAAACCAAGCAGGAAGCTATTGTGGAAAAGGAGGTACCCATCAAGTATGATATGTACGTGCCTTCAGAAATGGCCAACCTTATGAATGAGATGTACAATTATAAGGCTGAACTTAAAAGTGATATTTTGTCGGGAACCGTACCAACAGAATTTCCTGAACAATTTTTAAAGATTCATACTGCAGAACTGTCAGATTTTAAAGATCGCACAGAAGCCTTTGAAGCCGTGTCTAAAGCATTTATTGAAGCCGAGCAGCGCCTTTTTGATTCTACAGCAACACAGTCTTTAGAAACTCGTTTTAACACAGCTGTCAATCTTTGTATTTCCTGTCATAATATGGGGTGCACAGGGCCAATTCCAAGAATTCAAAAATTGTTGATTAAATAATTAGTGAAACGAAAAATCATTACTACGGGAGATGGTTCCAAGACCATCCAAATTGAAGATTGGGATGAGCAGTACCATTCCAAGCATGGAGCCATACAAGAGGCACAACATGTATTTATAAAACACGGACTTCAATACACCAATGAGAGGTTTTCAAGTTCTGCGTCTGGACCAATTTGTATTTTGGAAATAGGATTTGGAACTGGGCTGAATGCTTTTTTAACCATGATTGAGGCTGAAAAACTTAATCGCGCAATTAACTATGTAGGGGTTGAAGCCTTTCCTGTAAAAGAGGAAGAGCTGCAACTGTTGAATTATACGGAGCAACTATCTAAAGAAGCTTATCAGTCTAAGTTTAAGGCGCTGCATGACACAGCTTGGGAAAGT
The DNA here is from genome assembly GCF_030908385.1 of Mangrovimonas sp. YM274. NCBI lineage: Bacteria > Pseudomonadati > Bacteroidota > Flavobacteriia > Flavobacteriales > Flavobacteriaceae > Mangrovimonas > Mangrovimonas sp. YM274. The sequence continues at coordinate 2,813,496 of NZ_CP133091.1, read as the reverse complement.
GAACATGAAATTACACCTAATTTCATTCTTCAAAAGCAACAAAAGGATTTTAAAGAGATTTCTGAAATCAATCATTTTGATTTAATCTATTTTGATGCTTTTGGTGCTAGAGTACAACCGGAGCTATGGACAGAAGATATCTTTAGAATAATGTTTGAGGCTCTAAGGCCAAATGGAGTATTGGTTACCTATTCTGCCAAAGGAAGTGTTCGTCGTGCCATGTTAGCAGTAGGTTTTAAGGTGGATAAACTTCCTGGACCACCAGGGAAAAGAGAAATGCTACGAGCCTATAAGGCTGTTTAAGGTGGATTAACCCAACTATTTTAATTCTTGCGAGCCTGCAAACGTGTTGTTTGTAAGAAAATTTTGTTAAACCTTAATTAAAAGGAAGTCGTATCCCGATGGCTTTTCCTAACTTTATAAAAAAGGTTTTATGACAATCTTAATTACAGGCGCTACGGGTCTTATTGGAAAAGCAATTGTGGCACAATGTGTAAAAAAAGACATTGTTGTGCATTATTTGACTACTTCCAAGAATAAGCTCGAAACTCAACCCAAATACAAAGGATTTTATTGGGACCCAGAAAAGGGAGAAATTGATGCGGCTTGTTTTGAAGGTGTCGAGGCCATTATTAATTTGGCTGGCGCCTCCATTTCCAAACGATGGACTAAAAGTTATAAAGAGATCATTTTGCAGAGCCGAATATCTTCATTGAATTTATTGAAAAAGTGTATTTCTAAGCATGGTTTTTCAATCAAAAAGCTTGTTAGTGCCAGTGCTATTGGAATTTACCCTGATTCCCTTACACGGTATTATGAAGAAAGCGTTAAGGAAGTATCCACCTCCTTTTTGGGAACGGTTACCGAGCAATGGGAGGCAGCAGCCGATACTTTTATAGAATTAGGAATAGAGGTCTCTAAAATTAGAATTGGATTGGTTTTGGATGATAAGGAAGGTGCCTTACCTAAATTAGTTCAGCCTGTTCGCTATGGGCTTGGAGCTACTTTTGGCGATGGTAGTCAATGGCAATCTTGGATTCATGTGGAGGATTTGGCTAGATTGTTTTTATATGTTTTGACTAATGAAACTTCTGGTATTTTTAATGGAGTGGCTCCAAATCCTGTTACCAATAAGGAGATGCTACATATAATAGCGAAAGAATTGGGTAAGCCTTTAATTATGCCCAATATCCCAAAGGGTTTTATGAAGTTGGTAGTGGGAGATATGCACCTGCTGCTCTATGAAAGTCAATTGGTGAGCAGTAAAAAAGTGGAGGCCATAGGCTTTTCTTTTAAGTACCCTAAATTGGAAATGGCCTTAAACGACTTGCTGTAGAAATTAAAAATTAAACAAATAAAAAAGGTTGTCCGTTACAGACAACCTTTTTCAAGTTAAACAATCAAATAAACTTAAAAAGTATCACCTAAAGTGTGATGAGTGTCAATTAGTGGTCCTCCTTGAATAATTTCTTCGGAAGCTTGGTTGGCAAACTTATCGAAGTTAATATGGAAGGAATGCGCCAATTGAATAGATTTACTGATATACACGCCTTTTTGCAACCAGGTATTAATTGGATCTAAAATTTCGGTTGGTACGCCAGGGCAGTATTCCGGCATGAACAATCCAAAGATTGGGTGCGATTTAAGTGGTACGTTTTCCAATTCACCTTTTAAAATGGCGGAAATCATAGCACGTGTATATTTTAGTTTAATTCTGGAACCAACACCGTAAGGGCCACCGCTCCATCCAGTGTTAATCAGCCACACATTAACACCAGCTTCCTGCATTTTATCGCTTAGCATTTCGGCATAAACGGTTGGGTGTAGGGGCATAAAAGGTTCACCAAAACAAGCAGAGAAGGAAGGTACTGGCTCAGTAATTCCAGCCTCTGTTCCGGCCACTTTTGCAGTATAGCCAGAGATAAAGTGGTAAGCGGCTTGTCCAGGAGTTAATTTAGATACTGGAGGCAGCACACCAAAAGCATCACAGGTTAAGAAAAAGATGTTTTTAGGGTTGGCCGCATATGATGGTTGTTGAATGTTGTCAATATGGTCAATAGGGTAGCTTACACGAGTGTTTTGTGTAATGGAACTATCGGCATAATCTACTTCTTTAGTTCCTGGTTTAAACACAATATTTTCTAGTAAAGCACCGGGGCGAATTGCTCTAAAGATGTCTGGTTCTTTTTCTTCGGTAAGGTCGATTACTTTGGCGTAGCAACCTCCTTCAAAGTTGAAAATGATATTTTCTTTGGTCCATCCGTGCTCGTCGTCTCCAATTAGTTTTCTATCAGGATCGGCAGATAGCGTAGTTTTTCCTGTTCCTGAAAGCCCGAAGAATATGGCAGTATCGCCATCCTCACCAACATTGGCAGAACAGTGCATTGGTAATACGTCTTTTTCTATAGGAAGAATAAGGTTTAAGGCAGAGAATATTCCTTTTTTCATTTCTCCGGTATAGGCAGATCCTCCAACCAGAGCAATTTTTTTTGTGAAGTTTAGGATAGAGAAGTTGCCATCTAACAAGCCCATTTCTTTTGGGTTTGGGGCTTCATATCCAGGGGCACATACTACTAACCATTCTTCTTCAAAATTTGCAAGTTCCTCTTCATTAAAACGAAGGAACATGTTTTTTACAAAGTAGTTAGACCATGGGTATTCTGTAATGGTTCTAACGTTCATTTGGTATTCTGGGTGTGCACATACATAGCCGTCACGCACATAGACATCTTTTCCAGATAAGTATTGGGTTACTTCGTTATATAAAACGTCAAATTGTTCTGGCGCAATAGGTTTGTTGATTCGTCCCCACCACACTTTGTCTTTTGTATAGGCATCTTTAACCAAAAAGCGGTCTTTTGGCGATCTTCCGGTAAACTTACCAGTGTTAACGCAAAGAGTTCCATTTTCGGTTTCTGTTCCCATTCCCTGTTCCAGGGTAATTTCCTGAAGTTTTTCAGGTGAAAGGTTCCAGTGAGCTGTAACATCTTTTAAACCATATTGGCTTAAATCCAGTGTTTTGGCTTGATTTACTACTGCTTCCATGACTTTTGTTTTAGGTTAATTTTTGTTTGTTATAATTTTGAAATGGTCATACCAACGGTATGATGATAATTTATGTTATTATGATTTTAATCCATACATGACTACCAATTGTAATCCCGTAGGTGTTATAAGTCTATCGCCAATAACGGTACTTTAGATTGTTGGCTTAATGCTCTCGTTAGCTTGCCTTCAGAGGCAATTGGTTTTATAGCGTGATTTTTTGGTAAAATGGCGATTAGGTCAATATCGTTATGGTCTACATAGGAAAAGATACCGTCTATAATATTGTCATCTTCTATAAAAGCATGGTGAGAGTAAAAGTTCTCCAAATAATAGATGATGGCATTTTCGTTGTTCTCATCGTTTTCAGAATACCCAAAATGTTTTTCTTCTTTGTTAACAATGGTTAGTACATCTACCATTGCGTTAAAGCGTCTTGCTACATCCAAAAGGACCTCTAATAGTTTTTTGTTGTGTATTTCCTCTTGATCAATAATTAAGGAAATCTTTTTAGGTGTAATTTTTGTATAGCCATCAGGAATGACAATTACCGGACTTTTTGATACTAATACAAACTCAGAGGTTTTGGTCTGTAAGTTGCAGTCGGTTCCTTTTGGGCAAGTTCCCATGATAACTAAATCAATAGGATTGGTATGTTCAATATCTAATAAAGCATCTATCATTTTACCCTTAACCACTACGGGGGTAATGGGATGTTTTAGGTTTTTACCAAAGAGTTGAACAATATCATTGAGCTTGGCTTCCAATTCTGGAGTTTGCTCGGTTTCCACCACATGGGCAAGTATAATTTTTGCTTGGGGGTTGTTTTCTACAAAATGTGTGGCATATTTCAGAGCATTTTGAGCGACCTCGGAAAAATCGAACGGGACTAAAATTGTTGAAATAGTTTTCATGATACTTGGATTTTGATGTATCAAATGTAGAGTCAAATAGCCTTAAAAACTATGAGAAATATCATAAAATAAGAGTGATTTTAAGGTTAGTTTCGTGCTGTTTTCGCTTTGATATACAGGGTTTTGACGTGTGAGTGCTATTTCAAACGATTTCGTTGAACCTACAAAATTAAAAAGACTAATTGGTATGAAATTTCTTATAAAAACGAATTCGGCATATTTTCAAAAAACGAATATAATTTTGTCCATAATAGTATGTTTTACTTGGACCAATTTTGAATTGTTTGCACAAAAGGAAGATTCTCCTCTGCAATGGAGCTTGAATGAGGCCCCAGATATTCAATTACAATTTAGTGCTTCGGTACAAACCTGGTTGCGTTACACGCAATGGAATCCCGGAAGTATTTCTGAAAATGGAGAGTTCAGACCCTACAGCATTGACATGTCACTGAGGCGTTACCGAATAGGAACGAGCTGGAAGCTGGGAAGTCGCTTTGAGTTTTATGCGGTTTTAGGTCAAAATAATTATAATAATTATGGTGATGCATTGCCAAAGCCAAAATTTTTGGATCTATATGGTAGTGTTAGATTTTTTGAGAACCTTTATTTGGCCTTAGGAAAATCTACTTGGGATGGGCTTTCGCGCTATACAGCGCCTTCTACAACAGGAATGTTGGCCTTGGATTTGCCTTTAATGGCACAGCCTACTCTTAATAAAACAGATGATATCACTCGAAATTTTGGAGGCTTTTTGTTTGGTGATGTTGGCCAATTCAATTACAGAATAGGTCTTATTGTACCTTATAAACAAAGCTATACCGGAGCATCGGTGTCTAAATTTGAGGAAGGAACGGCAGATTTTTCATATCACGATTTACAGCTGCAATATACGGGTTATGTGAAATATGACTTTTTAGAGAAGGAGTCGGTTCTCGGACCTAATTTTACGGGGACTTATTTAGGAAAAAGACATCTGTTGACTTTTGGAGCAGGCTTTAAATACCAAGAGTCGGCTATGGCCTCTCTTAAAAATGCGGAGTTGGCATATCATGATTTAAACTTATGGTCTTTGGACTTGTTTTATGAGCAACCTTTGAAATTATCATTTGCAAAGGCACTTACAGGATATGTAGCGTATTACAATTATAATATGGGACCAAACTATTTGCGAATGTTGGGTGTAAATAATCCTGCCTTTGGAACTAGTGATGGTATTTTAGAAATTAATGGAAAGGGCAATAGTTTTCCTGCTATAGGAACGGGGTCTGCTATATATTACCAAACTGGAATATTATTAGGCGATGGGGAGAGTAGACGGTTTATTGATAACTTACAGCTATACACGGCTGGCCAATGGGGGCAATTTAAGGCATTGGATGAAGCAGCATTTTGTTATAGGTTTGGTGTTAATTGGTACGTGAATGCACAGCGTATGAAATTTACTTTGGATGGACAAAACCGTCCTGTGTTTTCAGAAGTAGATGGCCGTACCTTTCGAACGAGCAATAAATGGATGGCCGTTTTGCAATTTCAATATATTTTATAGGAATTACTAAATAGGAGAAAATAAAAGGCCGTTCTTAAAGAACGGCCTTTTATTTATTAATGGAAAACGTTGCATTATGCTTTTGTAGCTTTCAATGCAAATTTCAATTGCACGTCATCGTTGATGAATTTATCTCCTAAATTGTCAAAAACAGATTTAGAACCGTAATTCACTTCCCATTGAGTTCTATCAATAGTAAAGGTGTCACTCATAACAGAAATGGTGTTTCCTTCATTAATTACAGTAACCGGGAAAGTAATATTTTGTTTGATACCTTTTATAGTAAGGTTACCAGATAAAAGGCTTTTATTACCTTCAGTAGGTTGAACACCTGTTATTTCAAAAGCTGCTGTTGGAAATTTTGTTGTATCGAAGAAGTCTCCCTCTTTTCCTTCAACGGTTCCTTTTAGGTGGGCTTCCAAGTTGTTTTTCATGTCGCCAGGTTCTAAATCCTGATCCTCGATAGAGGTCATGTCAATCAAAAATGATCCGCTTACCAATTCGGTTCCAGTGGCTTTGAAAACTCCTTTTTCCAATTTCACGATTCCGTGATGGGAACCTGTAGGTTTAAACCCTTTCCAGTAAATGGTAGATTCTGCAAGGTCTAGATTATACTTTTCAGTAGCAACAGTGCTTTCGGCAACCGGTTCTGCTTCTTTTGTTTTGGCTTCTTTGCCCTTGTCTTGACAGCTAACAACCGAAGCGGTTAAAGCTAATACGGCAAATACGTTGAAAATTCTTTTTTTCATGGTAATTAGTGTTTTTAATGAATTGTTAAAAAACAAAAATAAGAAATGTTCCAATAGATAAAATTTGTACTAAAAATTATTTCGTGACATTTTGACATTTTAATAATAATGGCAGTACTTTTGCCAACTGTTATTGAAGTTAAAAATAGGTTTAGCATGAGCAAAAAGGAACAAAACGAACAGCACATAGAAGACCAACAGGTAGAACAGCCTGTGGCAGAAGATACACAGGTTGAAGGAACTCCTGAAGCAGAGGTGTCTATCGAGGATAAGTTAAATGAAGACTTAGCAAAAGAGAAGGACAAGTTTATGCGCTTGTTTGCCGAGTTTGAAAATTACAAAAGAAGAACTTCTAAGGAGCGTGTGGAGTTGTTTAAAACAGCTAGCGAAGATGTAATGAAATCAATGTTGCCTGTTTTGGACGATTTTGATAGGGCCTATGCCGAAATTTCCAAAAGCGATGCCAGTGATTTATTGAAAGGGGTAGAATTGATTAGACAAAAATTAAAGTCGACCCTTCAACAAAAAGGTTTGAGCGAGATTGAAGTGGTGGCAGGAGATACCTTTAATGCAGATGATCATGAAGCGGTAACTCAAATTCCAGCGCCAAATGAAGATTTAAAAGGTAAAATTATCGATGTTATCGAGAAAGGATATAAGTTGGGAGATAAAATAATTCGTTTCCCAAAAGTAGTAATAGGACAATAAATTGAATACATGGCAAAGACTGATTATTACGAGATTTTACAAGTAGAGAGGACAGCATCTGCTGCAGAAATTAAAAAATCTTACCGTAAACTGGCACTAAAGTATCACCCTGATAAAAATCCGGGAGACCACGAAGCGGAGGCTAAGTTTAAGGAAGCGGCAGAAGCTTATGAAGTATTGAGCAATCCGGACAAGCGTGCACGTTACGATCAATTTGGTCACCAAGCCTTTGATGGCAGTGGTGGATTTGGCGGAGGTGGCATGAATATGGATGACATCTTCAGTCAGTTTGGCGATATTTTTGGCGGCGCTTTTGGCGGCGGTGGATTTTCTGGATTTGGCGGCGGATTTGGCGGAGGCCAAAGACGTGTCAAGGGAAGTAACCTGCGTATTAGGGTAAAACTAACCTTAGAAGAAATAGCCAATGGTGTTGAAAAGAAAATCAAAGTAAAGCGTAAAGTTCAAGCACCGGGAACTACGTATAAAACATGTAGTACATGTAATGGTACAGGACAGGTAACAAGAGTGACCAATACCATATTGGGACGTATGCAAACGGCTTCTCCTTGTAATGCTTGTGGTGGTGCAGGGCAAACAATAGACCAAAAACCTGCCGATGCTGATGCGCAAGGCTTAAAGGTTGCAGAGGAAACCGTATCCGTAAAAATTCCTGCGGGGGTGGTCGATGGCATGCAGCTTAAAGTTACAGGAAAGGGTAATGATGCCCCTGGAAATGGAATTCCGGGAGACTTATTGGTGGCAATTCAGGAAGAGGATCACCCAACCCTTAAACGTGAAGGGGATAACTTGCATTACGACCTTTATGTGAGTATGCCGGATGCCGTATTAGGAAACTCTACCGAAATAGATACCGTTACAGGTAAAGTGAGAATCAAGATTGAAGCAGGCGTACAATCTGGAAAAATTTTACGCCTGAGAGGCAAGGGAATTCCGAGTATTAACGGATATGGTACTGGCGATTTGTTGGTTCATGTAAACGTTTGGACTCCTAAAACGTTGAACAAACAGCAGCGTGAATTCTTCGAAAAGATGAGAAATGACGACCATTTTTCACCAAAACCAGAGAGCAGTGATAAGTCTTTTTTTGAAAAAGTAAAAGATATGTTTTCTTAATAATCTGTTAATTTAATAAAAAACACTATATTTGATTGTCACTAATTAAATATTAGTGGTAATTTTTCTTTTTCATAGCAATTTTTTCCCATCCTTAATCCTTTTAAGGGTGGGTTTTGTTTTTACAGGAATCTCGAAAAGTCACGTTTAGAACTTGAGAGGGTATTCCGCTTTTAAAAATGAGCAAATAGAATAAGTTAGGTTATTTTCTTTTGGAAGAATCTATAACGCGCTATTTACAAGTAATAGGGCTTACTTTTTTTATCTAAGGCAATGTTCTTGGTATACATTTAATATCTTTACAGCACAAACAACATATTTAGCAGAAAATTAATCTATGGACAATTTATTAGTGGCTGAGGCTGTTTCCAAAAAATTTGGAGACTTTAAAGCGCTAAATGACGTTTCAATTGCCGTTCCCAAAGGCAGTATTTTTGGTCTTTTGGGCCCTAACGGCGCAGGAAAAACCACTTTAATCAGAATCATCAATCAAATTACCATGCCCGATACTGGTCGTGTAATGCTGGACGGTAAGGCTTTACAAGAGGACCATATCAGGGATATTGGTTACCTCCCGGAAGAGCGTGGCCTATATAAATCGATGAAAGTGGGTGAGCAGGCCCTATATTTGGCCCAACTGAAAGGGATGAGTAAAGCTGAAGCCAAGCAACGATTGAAATATTGGTTCGATAAATTGGAAATAGGAGATTGGTGGAACAAAAAAATTCAGGAGCTAAGTAAGGGGCAGGCCCAAAAAATCCAATTTGTGGTAACGGTTTTGCACCGTCCAAAATTGTTGATTTTTGACGAGCCATTTTCCGGTTTCGACCCTATCAATGCTAATTTAATTAAGGATGAAATCCTGCAACTAAGAGACGAAGGCGCTACGGTTATTTTTTCTACACACCGTATGGAATCTGTCGAGGAATTGTGTGACCATATTGCCTTAATCAACAAATCCAATAAAATTTTGGACGGCAAGTTGACCGATATCCAGCGGCAATACAAAACCAATACGTTTGAAGTTGGATTACAAACTAATGATGTGCAGGGTGTTACAAGAGCTATTCAGGATAAGTTTGAAGTATTGCCGGCGACTTTCAAGAATTTAAACGATGATTTAAAACTAAATATCAAATTAAATGGTAGCGCAACTTCCAATGATTTGTTGACCTTTTTGACCTCTAAGGCAGAAGTACACCATTTTGTGGAAGTGATTCCAAGTGCCAGTGATATTTTTATTGAAACCGTGAAAAATAATTAAGCATGAACCATTTACCTCTTATCATAAAACGTGAATACTTGACAAAAGTTAAGAATAAATCGTTTATTATCATGACAATATTGAGTCCATTGATCATGATTGCGCTTATTGCGGTTGTAGCTTATTTAACCCAATTGAATAACAACAAAAAGCGTAGCATTTCGGTATTGGATGAAACAGGTTTGTTGGAGGAAGTGTTTCAAAGTACTGATAATACAACCTATAATTATTTAACCAATAAGTCCCTAGAGGAGGCCAAAATATTGGTCAAGGCTCAGGAGGATTATGGATTGCTTTTTATTCCTAAACAGGTAGATTCTACTTCTGCATCAAAAGGTATTACCTTTTATTCTGAGGAGTCACCTTCTTTAACCGTTATGTCCAGTCTGGAAGGTAAGTTGGAAAAGAAAATGACAGATTTGCAATTGGAAAATAGAGGAGTTGATATTGATATGATTAATTCATCTAGAATCAGTATCGACATTGCTCAGGAAACGTTCTCTGGTGAAACTACTTCTAAGATTGACAATGTATTAAAATTGGCTTTTGGTGGTATGGCGGGATATTTGCTGTTCATGTTCATTATTATTTATGGGAATATGATCATGCGGAGCGTTATTGAAGAAAAGACCAGTAGAATTATTGAGGTTATCATTTCCTCTGTTAAGCCCATTCAATTGATGATGGGTAAAATTATTGGCACCTCTTTGGCTGGTATTACCCAGTTTATCATTTGGATTATTTTGGGTGGTGTGCTTATGAGTGTGGTCTCCGCTATTTTCGGGATCAGTATCATGGATATGCATACGCCGCAGCAAGAAATTATGCAACAGGCTGTGCAATCTCCAGAGTTTGAATCGAAATTGAAGTTAGGGATTATGGCTTTTCAAAATTTGCCAATTGCCAACCTAATTGTAGCCTTTATGTTCTTTTTTGTGGGAGGCTATTTATTGTATAGTTCACTATATGCGGCTATCGGCGCTGCTGTAGATAACGAAACCGATACCCAACAATTCATGATGCCTATATTAATGCCGCTTATTTTGGCTGTTTATGTAGGAGTATTTACTGTAATTGAAGATCCACATGGAACGGTATCTACAGTATTCTCATTTATTCCTTTTACTTCACCGGTTGTAATGTTGATGAGAATTCCATTTGGGGTTCCCATTTGGCAGCAATTACTATCTTTAGTATTATTGATAGGTACCTTTGTATTCACTGTTTGGTTTGCGGCCAAAATATATCGCGTAGGTATTTTGATGTATGGCAAAAAGCCTAGTTATAAAGAATTGTATAAATGGTTAAAATACTAAGTTATGCAGGACCCTATAGACAAAATAGAAACAATTGTAACCGAAAGTAGTGTTTGGGATACCATTACCAGTTTTTTGGGAAAGGTAATTTATGCTAATGAAGATAATAGTATAAGAATTACCATAGGATTAATCTTGTTGGTGTTTATTATTTACGGGATTACTTCGGTGGTGTTGACATTTTTAAAAAAATTAGTGTCCAAGCGTATGCCGGAAGAAAATAGGGTGAAATTTGACACTGTATTTTCGTTTTCCAGATGGCTAATTTATTTAATTGTGCTCCTTGTGGTGTTTGATTCCGTAGGGGTAAATGTTACGGCCATTTTTGCAGCCTCAGCAGCGCTGTTAATAGGTGTTGGTCTGGCCTTACAGACCTTGTTCCAAGATATCATTTCCGGAATATTCATTTTGGTAGATCAAACGGTATCGGTTAATGATATTATTGAAATTGAAGGTAAAGTAGGCCGCGTGGAAGAAATTAAACTAAGAACTACCCGAGCCGTTACTGTCGATAATAAGGTACTGGTAATTCCTAACCACTTATATCTTACCAATAGTTTGTATAACTGGACACAAAATGGCACGACTACAAGGGAAAGTGTTCAGGTTGGTGTTGCTTATGGAAGTGATGTGCAATTAGTGAAAGAACTCTTGTTGCAAGCAGCGAGTTCGCACCCACAGGTGCTGCCGGATCCTGAGCCATCGGTGCAGTTTATCAATTTTGGAGATAGTTCGCTGGACTTTAAATTGATTTTTACCCTTAACGATAGTTTTAAGGCTGCTTTTCCAAAGAGTGATATCCGTTTCGAAATTGATCGTTTATTTCGCGAACATAACGTGGCTATCCCATTCCCTCAAAGGGACATTCATATTATAGAACCCAAAAAATAATAACCGAAACAAAATACTATGCCAAAAATATTAGTCATTGAAGACGAAGCCGCCATTAGAAGAGTTTTGGTGAAAATCCTTTCCGAGGAAAATGATAGTTATGTGGTAGAAGAAGCCGAAGATGGTTTGGCGGGAGTTGAAAAGGTAAAACAGGACGATTATGATTTAATCCTTTGCGATATCAAAATGCCAAAAATGGATGGTGTGGAAGTTTTGGAAGCGGTTAAGAAGTTGAAACCAGAAATTCCTATGGTGATGATTTCCGGTCACGGCGATTTGGATACGGCTGTAAACACCATGCGTCTTGGCGCTTTCGATTATATCTCGAAGCCACCAGATTTGAACCGATTACTCAATACCGTTAGGATTGCCTTGGACAGAAAGGAGTTGGTAGTGCAGAATAAAATGCTGAAAAAGAAAGTCAGCAAGAGTTACCAAATGGTAGGTGAAAGTGGCGCCATTGAACAAATCAAGGACATGATTGAAAAGGTAGCGCCTACAGATGCCCGTGTACTAATTACAGGGCCCAATGGTACTGGGAAGGAATTGGTGGCCCACTGGTTGCACGAAAAGAGCGAACGCTCCAAAGGCCCGTTAATAGAAGTGAATTGTGCCGCAATACCGTCGGAGTTGATAGAAAGTGAATTGTTCGGACATATTAAAGGTGCCTTTACAAGTGCGGTTAAAGACAGGGCCGGTAAGTTTGAAGCAGCCAATGCCGGGACCATTTTCTTGGATGAAATAGGAGATATGAGTTTGTCTGCTCAGGCAAAAGTGCTAAGGGCGCTTCAGGAAAATAAAATTCAACGTGTTGGTAGTGATAAGGATATTAAGGTGGATGTCCGTGTGGTAGCTGCTACCAATAAGGATTTAAAGAAGGAAATAGACGAAGGCAGATTCCGTGAAGATCTGTACCACCGTTTGGCGGTAATTCTAATTAAAGTTCCGTCTTTAAATGACAGGCGTGAGGACATCCCTTTATTGATTGACTTTTTCTCTCAAAAAATCGCTTCGGAGCAGGGGACAGGTGTAAAGGCTTTCTCAGATAACGCTGTGAAATTATTACAGCATTATGATTGGACAGGAAACATTCGTGAACTGCGAAATGTCGTGGAGCGACTGATCATTTTGGGAGGAAAGGAAGTGAGCGAGGATGATGTAAAGCTTTTTGCTGCGAAATAAAGTAACATAATAGTATCAACAAAAAAAGAGCAACCATTCGTTGCTCTTTTTTTTATAAGTTATCCTGTAAAATTACATCTTACAAGAGTTTAAACGTTCTAGATAGGTATTGGTAATAGCGGCCATAGTATTAATGTAGAATGATCTAATTTCTTCTAAGGACTTATCCATCAATTCGGTTTTGTTTTCTGCAAAATTAATGTTCTCTGATTGGCAGCCACAAGAGGATAACACTTTGTTGTAGGATTTAATGTTTTCAGTAATAGAAGATCCAGCTTCGCTAATCAACAGCTCCTTTTTAATGGCTATTTCCTTTTGTTGCTGCTCCACAAGTCTTTGTTTGATTTCTTCTTGCTTGCGTTGTAATTCCAATTGTTGTTGTTCCAATTCAAACTGTGCGCTTTCCAAATCGGCTAGGTCTTGATTATCTGAAGTCCCTGTATTTTTAGTACAAAGATCCAGTTCAGTAATGGTTTCCTGAGCAATTTCTTTGGCTTTTTTTACATAAAATCTGCCGTCTTCAAAAGTTTCTGCCGATGATACTTTGGCTAACAATTCAGCCCCATCATACGCTTTGTTGTAGGCGGTTTTACACCCGCCACAATTTTCCAAAGTGGTTTTAACGCGCTCAAAAGCTTCCAAAGAACGCTTGGAATATTGCTTTAGGTGAGTTAAATTGTTGGAGTCATAAGCTGTTTTAACATGCGAGTAGGCATACACAGCATTGGGTTGAGCATCCGAGCATAAGGACTGCCCAAACGATACAGCATTGATTAATAAAACTAATGAGAAAATGTAGATTTTTTTCATAGAGATTTGGGTTTAAAAATTAAGTAGGCTCGATAAAAGTAGGAAAAAATCGCTAAACGGTATGTTTTTTTTGATTAAATCATAATTTTCCTATATATAGTAAGTACTAATACCATAAATATCAAGTTGATGAAAAAGATAAAAATTGACCGTTTTAAGGTAACAGATTCGGTGGCTTTGGAAAAGCTTAAAACTACCTACGATTTAGAAGCTTCCGAAGAAAAGATTGAAAAGGAGCTGGAAGAGGTACGTGTGACCTTGGGAAAACTTCAGGATACCATGTATGCACATGGTAAATATGCTGTTTTGGTGTGTATCCAAGGGATGGATACAGCAGGAAAGGATAGTATGATTCGGGAGGTTTTTAAGGATTTCAATACGCGGGGAATTGTGGTGCATAGTTTTAAAACCCCAACACCACTTGAATTGAAGCACGATTATTTATGGCGCCATTATTTGAGGCTTCCAGCTAGAGGTAAATTTGGGATTTTCAATAGAACCCATTATGAAAATGTTTTGGTAACCCGTGTACATCCGCAATATATTCTGGGAGAAAATTTGCCAAACGTTACTTCTTTGGAGGATATAGATGAAGCATTTTGGGAAAAGCGTTTTAAGGAAATCAATAATTTTGAACAGCATATAGCAGACAATGGTACCATTGTATTTAAGTTTTTTCTGCACCTTTCCAAGAGTGAGCAAAAAGATAGATTGCTGCGTCGTTTGGAGAAAAAGGAAAAAAACTGGAAATTTTCCCCAGGCGACCTTAAGGAACGAGAATTGTGGGACACTTATCAGCATTGTTATGAAGATGCTATCAATAAAACAAGCAAATCCCATGCGCCTTGGTATATCATTCCTTCTGATGATAAAGCAACGGCGCGATATATTGTTGCCAGAATTTTATTGGACACCTTACAAACCTATAATGATATTGAGGAACCAGAATTGGATGATGATATCAAAGCGCATCTTGAGACGTATAAAAGGCAATTGGAAAATGAATAATTGCATTGAATAGCAATATTAATTTTAAGGTTTCTTTTAGAAGATGCCCATTAAGAACTATTATCTTTAGAGCCCAAAAATATTTTTTATGAAGCATATCATTACCATCCTGGTTGTTTTGTTTTCTTTTCAAATACAAGCCCAAACAGCTACCGATGCCAACGTCATCAAGACCATTTATACGACATCTTTAACCAATGGCAAAAGCTACGAGTGGTTGGACCATTTATCCAATCAAATTGGAGGGCGTTTGTCAGGATCCTTAAATGCCGAACGGGCGGTGGAATATACCAAAGAGGAATTAGAGCAATTAGGCTTGGATAAAGTTTGGTTGCAACCTGTCATGGTACCTAGGTGGGTAAGAGGTGCTCCAGAATTTGCTTATGTTGAAACTGCTCCAGGAATTACAACCAATGTAAATATTTGTGCATTGGGAGGTTCGATTGCCACACCTAATGGAGGTTTGAAGGCTGAAGTTGTGGAAGTAAAAGGTATCGAAGAATTGAAAGCTTTGGGAAGTGAAAACATCAAAGGGAAGATTGTGTTTTTTAATCGCCCAATGCAAGCCGATTTGATAAATACATTCCAAGCTTATGGAGGCTGTGTAGACCAGCGTTATTCAGGGGCAAAGGAAGCTGCTAAGTATGGAGCTTTGGGCGTTATCGTACGTTCTGTGAACTTGCGCTTGGACGATTTTCCACATACCGGAGCCATGAGTTATGGCGATTTGCCAAATGACCAACGCATCCCTTCGGCGGCTATTAGTACCAATGATGCAGAATTGTTGAGTTCTATGCTGGCCTTGAATAGTCAGTTAAAGTTTTATTTCAGTCAGCATTGTAAGCAATTAAAGGATGTACAATCCTATAATGTGATAGGAGAAATTACGGGAACTGAATTCCCGGAGGAATATATCGTGGTTGGAGGTCATTTGGATTCTTGGGATTTAGGTGACGGTTCTCATGATGATGGTGCAGGCGTTGTTCAGTCAATGGATGTATTGCGTTTGTTGAAAGAGAGTGGAATCCAACCTAAGAGAAGTATTAGAGTGGTGTTATTTATGAATGAAGAGAATGGCATGCGAGGCGGAAAAAAATACGCTGAAGTAGCTAAGGCCAATGGGGAGCATCATGTATTTGCTTTGGAAAGTGATTCGGGAGGATTCACGCCTAGAGGTTTTTCATTCGATTGTAGTGATGCGGTGTTCAATAAAGTACAGCAATGGCAAGCTTTATTCAAGCCCTACTTAATTCATTATTTTGAAAAAGGAGGTAGTGGTGCAGATATTGGTCCGCTGAAAGGTGGCGACATGGTTTTGGCCGGTTTACGACCAGATTCACAACGCTATTTTGATCATCACCATGCATCCAATGATACCTTTGAGCACGTGAATAAGCGTGAACTGGAACTGGGAGCTGCTACGATGACAGCCTTGGTATATTTGTTTGACAAATATGGGACAGGAACCATTTCGGATATTTCTGAATTAAACGATTAGTAAATGAAGATAGTTTTAACAGGAGGGATGCTTTTAATGGCATCCCTTATTTTTGCTCAAAAGGATATGGATACAACATTACCTTATTATGAATTGCCTCAAGCATCTCAAACCTACACGGCAGGCACTGTGGCGGCTAGAATGGTAGATGGATTGGGATTTCGGTATTATTGGGCAACCGAAGGTTTAACGGAAGCCGATTTGACTTATAGTCCAAGCACTGAAGTGCGTTCTACAGGAGAGACTATTGACCATATTTTGAACTTGAGTTATGTGGTTTTGGATGCAACATTTAAACAGCCTAACACTAAAAGGGATTTTTCAATGTCGAGTTTTGAAGAAAAGCGTAAACAAACGCTTTTGAACCTCAAGCAAACTGCGGATATATTACGTGCAAGTAACGATTTATCCGATTACAAAATCGTTTTTGGAGAGAACGAATTTCCGTTTTGGAATGCCATTAACGGTCCTTTAGCGGATGCCATTTGGCATGCTGGGCAGATAGCTTCTTTTAGAAGAAGTTCAGGGAATCCTATCAATTCCAACATTAGTCAGTTTAATGGGATTGTAAAACAATAGGTTTTTTCAACTTAAATAAGTTCAAAAGGAAATAAGATATCAGTCAAGAGGTATATAGTTTTCTATTTGGAAGTATCGCTGTCTGTTTCTTTTTTGCGTTCCTGATATTTGGTATAAAGTCTAATTCCTAAACGGGCAAAAAGGAGTATTGCGATTAAAACAACAATATTAAAATTGTCCATGTGCTATTAATTATACTACAAAGGTATTGCCTTGGGCAAGGTTTTATCGCTTCTTTATGCTGAATTTAACGTTTGTCATTGAGTGGTTTAACTTGTTTTGGTAAGCTTTAGGATTTTTGAAATTAAGGATTTGGTTGTTTTGTAAAACTCCACCTGTTGCTTTAAAATGTATAATTTATCATCAATATAGTTTTCAAACTGAAATTCCTTTAATAAAATTTGGTTGCCTTGGTGGATGTTTGACCTGGGGTAGCTGAAATACTTACCCAGGTGATCAATGTTTCTAAGGGAACCATGTTGTTTGATATAATCAATGAGTTCGATATTGGTGTTTTCTGTTTGCGTTTGGATTTCTTGTAATTCGGCAAAGGAGCGGGACCATTCAAACAATAAGCGTTTTAAATCTTCATTACCCAATTTTGAGAGTCCTCCAGAATTTTTGAGCTCGTTAAGCACAAAATCACTGGGCTTCCAAGTGGGGCTGTTTAGGGATTCGGAAAGCAGACTGTCAATTTGATATGGAGTGTATGGGTGGGTTTCCATTCGGAATACTTCAAAGATCTTTTCCATGGAATTGATGGTTTCCTGCAGTTGTACATTGATGTTTTCAAGGTCCTTTAGGTTTTCTGCAAATTCTGAATGGAGGTTGCCAAGAATTTTATTTTCGGAACGTTTCTCAAGTCTGTTTTCATTCCAATTGTTGATTTGTAAGGCAATCAATATGCCAATGACCACCAATATAATTTCGCCAATGGCATAGCGCAAATAGGCTGCAGTTTTGTTCTGTGCAGCTAGTTGTTTGCGAATGTTTCTAAAGAATTTAATCATGGTTTATTAATTTCTTTCTCGAGGAGTTCGATAAGCAGTTGGATTTCATCGGATAGTTGTTTTCTGTAATAGTAAACACTGGTACTGAGCTCCAGTTTTATGCCTATCAAATTCCTTATTTTAGGTTGCTCCATAATAGCTTCAAAATCAATTGGAGGTCCCGTTTCAATGGAGAGTTTTGGAAATTCAGCTTTAAGGAGGGGTAAAAAGTTGAGGTATTCAACTACAATTTCATCTATGCGTAACTGATGTACTCTTATTCGGTCGTCCATGAGGTTGTTGAGGTTGTTGATGCTGCGTTCCAGATTGGTAAAATGACTTCGGATAGTTTTGTTGCTGATGAGGTCTGTTTTTCCGGAGGTTTTAATTTCTTCGTAGGCGTTTATGACGGGAATATCAATTTCAAAACCCCAAAAGATATTATGATAAAGGGGGTTGTTGTTTTCTTTGTTAAAGAAGTTTGTTCGTTTTTCTTTGTTGCCCAAAGCTGCTTCCATTTCGTCTATGGCCAACTTTTCTTTGATTATGGATTCTTCCGATTGTTTTTTGGCTGCTTTTAAATCTTCCAATAAACTGCTTAAGATTTGCTGTTCTTCAATTTGCAGCTTTCTGTTTTCATTCCAATTGTTGATTTGAAGCGCTATCAAAATACCAATCACCACCAAGACAATTTCTCCAATGGCATAACGCATGTATTTGGAGATTTTATTTTCGGAGGCTAGTTGGTAGCGAATTTTGGAGAAGAAGTGCATCATTGGTTGTGGAAGTTCAGTTCGGTTTTAATGAGTGCCTTGGTTGCTTCGTTTAGTTTGGAAATAATTTCTACTCTAGTTCTTAAGGCATAGGCATAAGTTAATTCGGAATTCGCCAGTCGTAAAAACTCTTCAGATTTAAGAGCCTCGAGAATTTGCGGGATCTCTTTAGGGACTGTTTTAAAAGTTCCTTCGCTATCAAAAGGGAAGTAGGAATTCATAAATGTGGCGTATTCTGTTTGCAGGTTTCCTAGATACCGTTTAGTATGTTCTGAGAATTGATAATAAAAAAGCAAATGTTGTTTGAGATTTTCATTCTTCAATAGAAGAAGATTTCCTGTACTTATAATATCATCATAGGTGCTTTTGGATTCTACCATGGTTCCTCTGCTGCCAACCCCTCCATATCCCATTTTATTGATGAAGTCTAGAGTGTCTTTTATTGGTGTTTGATGAAGTACATGATCTCTGGCCATGAGCAGTACTTCGATTTTTTTAGGAGAGGAATTTGAGAAATAAGTTAAACTAATAGAATCGCTTTTGAGATCTTGTAAGAAGTTTTCTAAATATTGTTTTTCAAGAAGTCTGTTCTTCCTGTAGGAATTCCAATTGTTGATTTGAAGTGCAATTAAAATTCCAATCACCACCAACACAATTTCCCCAATGGCATAGCGCATGTAGGCGGCTACCTTGTTTTGTGCGGCTAGTTGTTTGCGGATGGAATGAAAAAAGTGAATCACATTGTATGGTGGTTTAATACAGGATATTATCCATAATCTTGTCCAAGTTGCGTTCCATCATTGCAAAATTGCAGTCAGAGAAAAATATTTCATACATCTCTCGTCGCAATTGTGCCAATTCAATGTTGGAATAGTGGTGCAGTTGTATGGTGTCGTCAATTTTTTCAAAACGTTGTTCCTCTGTGTCATTTGAAAATTCCTGATACATTTTTTCAAAGGTATCCGGAGTAGATTTGGATTTGATCAGGTTGATTTCAGCCTCCGATTCATGAGAATCTGCATTGGCACAAAGTAGTAGAATATAGACTTGTAATTCGGTCTTAGTCCAAGTGTTTGCCTCAGGTTTCATAATGTCAAATTTTAAGTTTCACAAAAAATGTTCTTATGAATGGGGAGAATAATTGGTTTGTGATATTGTATTAAATATACTAAAGAATCGGATATTATATGCGGAAATGTTTGATTTTCATGTGTTTTTATGGTTTTTTGATTGTAGTAATGAGAATTTGTAATGAATTATGTTTTGTTGAAAACCTTGATAAAAGCATATAAAAGGCTGAGAAGGACAATAAAAATCAATGTTCCTGTTTTTTCGGAGAATGAGAGGTAGGATAAAAAATAAAGAATGATGAAAGAGGACAGAACTGGAACTATGAGGCCTCCTGGGATTTTGAAGCTATTTTGATTGATTTTTTTGGACCGTCTTAATTTAATTACCGAAAGGACAACCCCTAAATAGACAATTAAAAGACTTCCCGTAGCAATAGGAACCAATTGTTCAAAAGTACCGGTGGATGCCAAAATAAAACCAAGACAGGCATAAACCATAACAGCTATATATGGAGTTGCAAATGATTTATGTATTCTTGCCAATTGTTTGGAGGGTAGTACCCGATCTCTCGCTAAAGCATAGATAACCCTTGGGTTATTGAGAACTTCACCACTTAAATTTCCAAACATGGAAATCACGGCTCCGACTAGGAGTAAAAGGTATCCAAATTTGCCCATGACTACTTTTGCGGTTTCAGCCAAAGGAGCAGCTTGGTATTCTGGTAAAGTATCTCCTAAAACACCTTGAGAAACCATTTGTATCAAGATGTAAAGGATGACTACAGTTGAAATGCTTATAAAAATAGCTTTAGGCACGGTTTTTTGTGGATTGATCACCTCACCTCCAACGGTTAAGCCAACTTCACCTCCTTGAAAGGCGAAAAATAGAATTAAAGAGGTTTCTCCTAATTGTTTGATTGTGGGAGTATCTGTCCACCATAAATTGGAAAGTGAAACATCTTTCCACGCCAACAGTATCAACAGTATTAAGGGAATGAGTTTGGCAAAGGTATTGAACATGACAAGCCCGATACCTTGTTTGATGCCAATTACATTAACATAAGCCAGTCCGAAGAAGATGATGAAAAGGGTCAAAATTCGAACGGACTGGATTTCAAATAAAGGTAGGGCAGAGCCTAAAACATCCACAAGAGCATTGGAGACTGCTGCGTCTGCCAAAAGGCAACTGCTAATGGTGAAAATACCTGCTAAAAAGCCTGCATAATCTCCAAAAGCCGATTCAATAAACGTATATGAGCCACCGGTATTAGTTATTTTACTACCAACTTCTGCATAGCAAAGCATGATCAATGCCATAAGAATTCCGCAAAAGGCATAGGCTATAATACTGGAGGCTCCCATATTTTGAGCAATAAGGGCTGGAAGGGCGAAAATTCCTGCCCCTACAATAATATTGACAATATTAGCTGACAGCCCTAATAATCCAATTGATCGTTTAAGGCCTTTGTCTTGTTTTACAGTCATATTATGAGGCACTTTAAAGGTAGCTAAGCCACCACTTAGATTTGTTTTTGGCCTTATACCTCATGTATTTTTTGCAAATAGGGTAAAGAATGGCAATAATGATGATCCAGACTATATAAACCACAAATAATGAATATCCGTAAGCAGCAATACTTGATGGCGAAAGCCCTCCTTTTGATGCTGTTAAATCATTCCAGTTACCTCCCAAAACCAATATAGCCAAAATGGCCAAAGCATGGATGAGCAATACGTGTAGGAAATAATAGAACAGTGGCACCCTTCCAAATACAATAAAAAAATCTGTGATTTTAGTTTTAATTCCCTCAAAGACATATAGAAAAAGCATTGAAGGTCCCAAGGTTATCAATACGTATAGTAAGGAAGGCGGGTATTTGGTGACATTGAAAAAGGATAAAACCGTAAATACAAAGTTCTTTTGTTTGGTCCACGGCACCATATCTCCATAAATGTTAAGCCCCCTTATAATAAAAAAGGCTACAATGGCAAAAACACCAAATTGGAGTAGCCATTTCCTTCGCGTCGTAGCATTAAAATCCTTACTGTAAAGAACTCCAAAGCAATAACCTAAAACCATAACGCCCAACCAAGGGGCAATAGGATAGGCAAAAATGATAAAGTGATCTTCCCCTAGAGGGATGCCTTTTTGCTGATGAAATATATACCAAAGGATGGAGCGAATATTGGAGCCTTCAAAAGTAAAGCTGTCAAAGGAGTTATGGGCTGCAATCAATATGGCTCCAATAACCAAAAGCAATTTTTTTGGAAGGAAAATTAAAAAGGACAAGCCTACCATACAAAGTCCAATAGCCCATATTACTTGAAGTACAATGAGGTTGTATTCTGGGTCGAATTGCCAAATAAGATTATTCAAGACAATTTCAAGGAAGATCAACCATAATCCTCTTGTAAAAAGGAATTTGAAGAGCTGAGGTTTTGTTTTTTTGCTTCCGTAAAGAAAAGCCGAAGTTCCCGCCAAAAAAATGAAAACAGGTGCACAATAATGGGTTATAAATCTGGTGAAAAACAGAAATGGAGTAGTGGTTTCCAAATCGGTTGGACTGCTAATGGAATTTCCTATGTGGAAATAATCCCTAGTGTGGTCCAATGCCATGAGTACCATGACCACTCCCCGCAAGAGGTCAATCGTTTCAATTCGGTTGGTTTTTATGAGCATAGGCGACTATCAAGTATTAAACCTGGAATTTGTGCTACTGTCATAAATATAGGTATAATAATCTATTGATTGTTAGATTCATTTGAAATTGTAAACTCAAGATTCCGTCGCTTTAACCGTTAAGGGTAGTTTGGCTTCAATTCTAAAAGGCTGCTTTTTTTGATACGTTAAAGAGCGCCATAGCCATTCAAAGGGACCATATCTGAAGTATTTTAACCAGATGGGGCTATAGATTAATTGTGCAATCCAAATACCAAAAACAATGTAATAAAGTTGATGGCGTTCCAATTGGCCATAGAGTGAAAATCCAAATCCTAGAAAAATAAAGGCTACAATAATACTGTGTACTAAATAGTTGGTTAAGGCCATTCTGCCTACTGCTGCTAACGATTTTTGAAGGAAGCCCAATATTCCGGATTTAATAAAAAGCATGATAAATCCAACGTGTCCTAGTGTTGTAAATAGCCTTCCCAAATCATAGGTGATAAAGGTTTTGGACGTTACAATGGGATCAAAATAGCTTTGGATAAGTTGTGACGTTTCATAATAATTAACCGAAAGCCCTATGCCATAACCAATGAGTGCCATTAGCCCATAATATTTAAAAGATTTTTCACCATGAAAGATTCTAAGGTTGAAAAAGGCCATGCCAAGCAGCATATAACTGAAAACATCCCATAAATCAAACCGATATAGAAACCAACCTTGGCGTTCGGAATAGTGTTTGGCTTTGTAACTAAAAATGGACCAATAGCTGGGATTGCGCATTTCTGCAACTTGGTCGTCAATTTTTTCTTGGGGCATTTTGGTATTTAGTTCTTCCCATTTTCCTAAAGCAGCTGTTTGTTTTGAGGTCAGGGAATCGTTGGCTTTTTTTAAGACAGCGGCTTCAAGTCCTTCTTTTTTGATTTTTAGATTGTCTCTGTATTCACTGTAAGTCCATACAACTCCTAAACTTATGAGGACCAAACCGCCTATGATTAATTTTTTTGACGGTGTATTTCTAAATGGAAACAACATAAGTCCGAACACAGCATAATGGAATAAAATATCTCCGTGCCATAAAAAAACGTAGGCATTGATAATTCCAAAAATTAAAAGCCATAAAAGGCGTCTGTAAAAAATATCTGCTGTTTTAATACCTGCGCCACGGCTTTCTAAACGTGAGGTCAACAAAATAACACCAGCTCCAAAGAGTAAGGTGAATAGGCCTCTCATGGTCCCTTCAAGCAACATGTTGGTCATGATCCAAGCCTTTAGGTTTAAGCCTTCGGCTCCACCGGATATAGTAGGGTCCATATAGGCAAAGGGAAGCCCCATGCCATTGATGTTCATTAAGAGAATTCCTAGAAGAGCAACCCCTCGAATGACATCCAGAGAATTGATGCGCTCTTTGGATTTTGTCGGCTGTAATATTGTTTGATTAGTTGTTTCCATTGTGTTAGAGATTTTTGATGGGTTCAGTAATTGCTTCTCACTCTGATAGGCTTTAGATGTACATTTTAATATTGATATGGTTTATTCGAAGAAATTTTTGGGATAAAAGTTTCAAAATTGGATTACACCCTTTTTGAAAGTTGTTGTTGAAGAGTATTGGTTGGGAAAGAATGGCTAGTTTGATTTTCATATGGTTTTGTGAGTATTGTTTAATTGGAGTCAAGTGTTACAGGAGATATTTTTACAAAAGCTTTGATGGATTTTTTATGTTTCAAAAAATTGATATACCTAATCATAAAAAGCATAATTAAAGGCGCTAGTGCCGTTACAAAAAACACTTGTTCCCAACTCAAATTGTTCTTTAAAGGCCCCAATAGTCCAGATCCAGAAGCGCGGCCCATATTGCTAAGAGCCATATAAAGAGTAAATTGAGTAGCGGCTACTGTTTTCCAGCATAGATGCATGGCCGTGGCAAAAATGGAAATACATAAAAACGTGTATCCCGTATAATAGCTCAGTATAAACCCGTAAATCATTGCTTTATGATGCCATAGGCTTGGAAATATGCCAAAACCTATTATTAAAATTGCAAGAAATATTAGATATAAAGACATCATTTTAAGTTTTCCCAAGAAATCTACCATAGCACCTCCAACAAACATTCCCAATAGACCTCCTAGGATGGTCATGACAGAAAAAACCTGTGAGAATTTCGTGTTGGTCCACCCCAATTCCTGAACAGTAAATATGGGAAGTAATGTGTCTATCAAGCCGTACATGATTCCAATAATAAATGAGGAAATACTCAAGATTAGACTAGAGGGCAGTATAACGACTTTTGTAAGGTTTTTAAATATGGTTTTCCAATTGGACAGCTGAATGGATTTAGTAGCTTTACTAGCTTCCCCTAAGGACCAGGGCATCCATTTTTCTCCAGGACGTTCTCTGCAATATAAGGGAACCAACATGATCAAGAACACTACTATAGCAAGCGAGTTAATAGTTTTATGGAACCCAATACTGTTGAGCAAACTAGTGCCAATGGCTAAGGATGCAGAAGTGCCAATAATTTTTGTTCCCCACATGAGGCCATTGGCCCGAGCTTGTTGTTTGGATGGAACTAAATCTACAGCCATACCATCGGTAGCTACATCTTGAAAGGCTCCAAAGAAGCTGATGCAGAATCCGGCAATCATTAGTCCTTGGAGATTGTTAAGAGGATTATTAACAAAACCGATGGATAAAAAACTAATAATAAGCCCCATTTGGCCTAAGATAACCCAGGGGCGTTTTCTTCCCATGGGTAAAAATGTAAAACGATCCATAATTGGAGCAATAAGAATTTTGAAGCTCCATGGAATTCCTATTACGGCTACATAGCTTGCAATATAACTTGGGGATTTACCATTCATGGCTAACCAAGCGGGTATTGCAAAAAAAGTAATGCCTTCAGGAATTCCTTGAGCTGCATATAAAATAGAAAAGGTAATATATCTTGTCAGTGCACTTTCAGATAATATCCATCCATTTTTGAAGGGTTTCAAAGCATTTTTTTTGGTTTTTATAAACATGGTAAACCCCTAGTTGGATGAGAGATCTTCCATAAGAGAGTATAGATAGGCCCAATCAGAACTTAGGGCAGATCTAAATTTAGCACGAAGTTCATCAGCCTTCTTTTTGCCATGAGCTTTTTCGTAGATGGCCCAAACACCATCTCTATCTTCGTCCAGTTCAGCAAAGTTTACAAAAGGAATGGCCACAAAGAAATCAGCAATGTCGGGGCCGCCACCAACAACATTGTACCAGGTCCCTCTAATACCACCACCAGAACTGCGCATTGTAGAGGATATTTCTTTGGTAACGTCTTTAAAGTCGGAATAATTGGAGATTTTAACATTATATACCCAAACCACCTTGGTGCCTTCCTTGGGTGTTGGTCTACTTATTTCAGGCATTGTTTCGGCAAGATTGTATTGTACTTTATCAACATGCGGCCAAATAAAATCCATCGCTTTAGAACGGCATTTGTTACTGGCCTCATCGCTATCCTCTTTGTCTAGTTCGGCCCAATTGTTCATGGTACTAGTAAGGACATACACATTACCTTCACCTTGAAAGCGGTGCCACATGTTCCATTTAAAGGTACCATTATTGTCATTGTAACACTTTTTCCACATTTTAACCCCTTCTTTAAACTGGGAGTTATGTCCCATTTTTACAGTGAACTCAGACATGTTGAGCATTCGGCGGTTTGTTTGTGAAAGCAAGGACATGGGGAAGCAAAGTGAAACTAGAAGTAGAATCACGGTAAATTTTTGGACATGTAGGAAACTTTTGGGGAATTGATACTTTGTTTTCATAATTCATTGGTTTTAAAATAGACTTAAAATATATATCCAAGTCTATTTAGATTAATAGCATTACATAACAAGCGTACGTATTGTCGTGCACTGAAAACAGGGTAGCTGGAGCTATAGGTTATCTAAGGCAAAAGTTTCTAAGCCTAATTTTGTCGAATAAGATTAAGGGGTATATGTTTTAAAAGACAGGGGAAATCAGAAAGGGAAGGGGAGCCCTTAAATGTTGCTAATAATGAGAAGGCGGGTATCGAAAACACATGCAGTTTTAAATCAAGCAGCCTTTTTGATATACTAAGCTGGTAGAAGAAAGAAGTTGTTGCTCCCTGGGGAGCAAACAAAAGTGTTAGTCGTTTAGTCATACAAGCCTTATTTAACTATTTAAAAGACTTTAGGGTGTTTTAAAGGTAAGAAAAATTACAACATACTTCGAGTTTTGTTTGATTTGTTTTTAATAACCGAAAGAAATAGGCTTATAATTTATTTTCATCTTTGGGTAAAGGATGCCATTCTAGAGGCTCTTTAGCACCATATTGGGCTTTATAAGTTTTGATTAGAATTAGGAATAAACTTATGAGCAAAGGCCCAAAAATTAAGCCAATAAAGCCAAACAAAGGAACTCCTACGATAACTCCAACTAAGGTTATCAAAGGGTGTACGTTATCCAATTTCTTTAATATAAAAAGACGGATAATGTTATCGGTAGATCCTACAACCACAAAGCCATAAATAAGAACTCCCCAAGCTTGAACCGTATGGCCTGCTGATAAGGTTATTAGGAATACAGGTAAGATTCCTACCAAGGTCCCCACAAAAGGAATCATGGAACCTATAATGGTAATGACAAACCAAAAAAATGGTGATTCCACACCAAAAATGAGAAAACCTATTAGTGCTACAATCCCCTGCGCTATGGCAACTAAAGGAATTCCTAGGGCATTGGATCTAACCATGGCTTTGATTTCCTTGCCAACTTCAACCAAACCCTCCTTATTCATTGGAACATATTTATTCATAGAGGTGCCTAACTCTCTGCGGTTGGTGAGCATATAATAGAGCATAAAGTACATCAGCCCAACAGCAATAACGGCATTAAAAGTGCCTCCAGCAAAAGCCTGTAGATTCTCGGAAAGCCAACCCGTAATTTTTGAAGTGTCAATTTGGGAGTTGATATCGAATCCAACATATTGTTCAACTTTACCAAATTGCTCCTTGAAAGCATTGATAACTTCAGTACTGTTGTCCACAGCATGCCCAATTTTATTGCCAAGCATCCATATAATTCCTCCCACGGGTAATAGAATAATAAGAAACGAAAGGAACATTAGAAAAATTGCAGCCGCATTAACCCCCCAACGTTTAACTTTTACCAAATAGGTCATCCATTTTTGGAAAAGAAAATAAATGGTGATAGCTCCCAAAACACCTGTTAGGTAAGGAAGCAGCTCCAAACAAATGAGATAGGCTATAAAGGAAATTAAAATAAGAAGAAAGACCTGTCGGATTACTGATGGCGCTATTTGTTTCATATTGCTGTGGATTAATTTAGATATTTTGATAGTAAAGAATGGAAGTGGTGCACACCTTGTTCTCTTGTCGGAGAAAACCTTCCTGTATTATAAAATCTGGACTGCATACCTTTATTGACGAGTTCAACAACAAATTCATCTTCTCGTTCTACTTTGTCCAAAAGTGCACCTGCACCTTTATCCAATTTAGTTTCGTCGTATACATATGTGATAAAAGACACTTTGGTTTTATGGATGCCTAATGGTTTTACAATATTGATAGATAGACCCCATGGATAAAAATTAAACATCATGTTTGGGAATATCCAATAGTAATAGGCAGCCACCTGTTTGCCGTAATCTATATGATTTTTAGGCAGGTCAAATACTTCTTCGCCTTCATTGGTATATCCAATTTGGAGGTTGCAGTGGTCATATAAAACTGTGGTGTAATCTCCATAGTCCAAAACACTGTTTAAATCGTCGTGCACAAAAGGAATATGAAAGCCTTCTAAATAATTGTCACAGTATAAGGCCCAATGGCAGTTGACCAAATAGTCTTTACTGAGGTCGCTCCTGTGATTGAATTGGTGTAGGGGCAAAAATCCAATACGTTCTTTCATTACATTCAAAACAGAATTGAAGTCAAACAATGGATTGAGACTAACAAAAATGAAAGGATCTAAAATAGCCGTAGGAAACTCATGAAGGTTATCGCAAGGCCTTGGGAAGTTTTCAGCAGTATCAAATTCGGGCATAGATTTAAAAGTCCCATCAAGATGAAATCTTCTTCCGTGGTACATGCATTGCAAGGTTTTTTGCTTGCCTGGATTTAAAACCACAATATTGCCACGATGCGTACATACATTACTAAAGCATTTTATACTTTGATCGGAAGCTTTGACTAATACCAAAGGTTCCGAAAGGTAATTGTCCAATAAGAATAACGGATGCACTGTTTGGGCAAATGGAACTAACTGAGTATCTCCAACCCAATGCCAGGACCTTAAAAAGATGGCTTCTTTGATGTTGTCAAAAACGTCTTGACTTCTGTAAAAATATGCGGGTAAGGTCTCAGCCTCGTGGATGTTCTTATTGATAGTAAACTTGTGCGTCATATAAATGGTTTAAAAAAGCAAAAACTAACCTCAATAAGATGAGTTTGAGTTCAATAAATATATAAAAAAAGCGCTAATTTGTTAATTAGCGCTTTTTGTTTTTATAGCTCAATCTCGATTTGATTTTTGATAATGTCTTCAAAGGTTTCCCTTTTTCTAATTAAATGGGCTGCTCCTTTGTACCAAAGTACTTCGGCTGGACGAAAACGCGAATTGTAGTTGGAAGCCATGGAATAACAGTAAGCTCCTGCATTTTTAAATGCCAAGATATCACCTTCTGTAATTTCATTGATACGTCTGTTGTTGGCAAAAGTGTCCGTTTCGCATATATAACCAACTACCGAATAAAAACGTTCTTTTCCTTTTGGGTTGGAAAGGTTGATGATTTCGTGCTGTGCTCCATAAAGCATAGGACGGATTAGGTGATTAAATCCTGTATCTACTTGTGCAAACACTGTTGAGGTAGTTTGTTTGATAGCATTTACTTTGGTTAGGAAAAATCCAGATTCGCTCACCAAAAACTTCCCTGGTTCGAAGGCCAAGGTTAGCTCTTTGCCGTAGTCTTTACAGAATTCAGTAAAGCGCTTGGTCAATTTTTTTCCAAATTCTTCAATATTGGTTTCAATGTCTCCTTCTTTATAAGGAACCTTAAATCCTGATCCAAAATCAAGGAAATCCAAGTTTTTAAAATGCTTAGCGGTATCAAATAGTATTTCACTTGCATAAAGGAACACATCAATGTCCAAAATATCACTTCCTGTGTGCATGTGGATACCGTTAATGGTCATTTGGGTATTTTCAACAATACGTAGGATGTGTGGAATTTGATGAATTGAAATTCCGAATTTACTATCAATATGTCCTACGGAAATGTTGGTATTTCCACCGGCCATAACGTGAGGATTGATTCTGATACAAACTGGCGTCTTTGGGTGAATGGTCCCAAACTGCTCCAAAATTGAAAGGTTGTCAATATTGATTTGTACTCCCAATTTAGCAGCTTCCTCAATTTCTTCCAAGGATACACCGTTTGGTGTGAAAATGATACGCTCTGGAGTAAATCCAGCAGCTAAGCCTAATCGTACTTCTTGAATGGAAACCGTATCCAATCCAGAGCCTAGGCTGTTCAGCAATTTTAAAACGGAGATGTTGGAAAGTGCTTTGGCTGCGTAGTTGATTTTCAGCTGTTTTACCTTACTAAACGCGGATGTTAAACGTTTATACTGGGAAGCAATTTTTTCGGCATCATAAACATAAACTGGGCTCCCAAAATTCTCTGCGATTTCAAGTAAGGTGTTTGTTTTCATTTTAAAAGTTTTTAAGACGCCGCAAAACTAAAAAAAGAATTCCTTATAAAGGCCATAATCTGCGGGGTATTAACGCTTCGTTGTACAACTTTTTTTAGCCGGTCATACTTCCCTCCAAAAAATATTGGTTAAAAGTTATAGGTTGTTTACTTTTGTTCACTATAATTTTAAAAAGTGATTCTCTTTTTGAGGAGATAACCAATAGATTAAAACAGATGAATTTACACGAGTATCAAGGAAAAGAAATATTAAGCAGTTTTGGAGTGCGTGTCCAAAGAGGTATTGTGGCCCAAAACGCTCAAGAGGCTGTTACAGCAGCAAAACAATTAACCGCTGAAACTGGAACCGGATGGCACGTAATTAAGGCACAGATCCATGCCGGTGGACGTGGAAAAGGTGGTGGTGTTAAATTGGCCAAAAACCTTCAGGAAGTAGAGCAAGTGGCAGGTGATATTATTGGAATGAATTTGATCACTCCTCAAACTTCTGCCGAAGGTAAAAAAGTACACCAAGTATTGGTTGCTGAGGATGTTTACTACCCAGGAGACAGCGAGCCAGATGAATTTTACATTTCTGTGTTGTTAAACCGTGGTACTGGTCGTAACATGATCATGTATTCTACTGAAGGTGGGATGGATATCGAAACTGTAGCAGAAGAAACACCTCATTTAATATTTACTGAAGAAGTAGATCCTTCGGTTGGACTTATGCCGTTTCAAGCTAGACGTATTGCCTTTAATTTAGGGTTGTCTGGAAATGCGTTTAAAGAAATGACTAAGTTCGTTGCAAGTTTGTATACTGCTTACGTGAAATCTGATGCGTCTTTATTTGAAATCAACCCCGTGTTGAAAACTAGCGATGACAAAATTTTGGCAGTAGATGCTAAGGTGACTATCGATGACAATGCACTTTACAGACATAAAGATTATGTAAACTTAAGAGATTTACGTGAAGAAAACCCTATTGAAGTAGAAGCTAAAGAAGTTGGCTTGAACTATGTAGATTTGGATGGAAATGTAGGCTGTATGGTAAATGGAGCTGGATTGGCCATGGCAACAATGGACTTGATCAAGCAAGCTGGTGGTGAGCCTGCAAACTTCTTGGATGTAGGAGGTACTGCCGATGCTGCTCGTGTTGAAGCTGCTTTCAAAATCATCTTGAAAGATCCTAACGTAAAAGCTATTTTAATCAATATCTTTGGAGGAATTGTTCGTTGTGATAGAGTTGCTCAAGGAGTTATTGATGCTTACAAGAACATGGGAACTATCAACGTGCCAATTATTGTGCGTCTCCAAGGAACGAATGCAGACATCGCCAAGGAATTGATCGATAATTCAGGGTTAGATGTAATGAGTGCTACTGAATTCCAGGAAGCTGCCGATAAAGTACAGCAAGTGTTGTCGTAAGACAAAATCATAAATACTATTATATAAAAAGAGACTGAAGCCTTAGGGATTCAGTCTTTTTTTGTTAATAATGTTAAAAGTAGTTAAGGTTGCGTTAATTGCTCGATTGAAGTGTAACATTTTCGCTTACTTATAGTCTATTAAGTATCAATCATTTAAAATCGAACATTTATGAAAACAATCAAAGGGCTTTTATTGGCGGTAGCAATTACCGGCAGTAGTGTACTAATGGCAAGTACATCGCCAAATGCAAATGCCACAGCTAAAAGTGCAGAAGCAACTGCAATTACAAATGAAATTTCGCAATTTTTGCTTGAGCCAAATTTT
Source organism: Mangrovimonas sp. YM274 (assembly GCF_030908385.1). Classification (NCBI taxonomy): domain Bacteria; kingdom Pseudomonadati; phylum Bacteroidota; class Flavobacteriia; order Flavobacteriales; family Flavobacteriaceae; genus Mangrovimonas; species Mangrovimonas sp. YM274. Next base: position 2,781,880 of record NZ_CP133091.1, on the reverse strand, counting down.
GTGTTAGAAAAAGATGTGTTGGTTTATGCAACCATTACCTTTAATCACGACAATGAAATTGTTGTTCTTTCTGTAGATAGTCCAGATGAAACCGTTGAAGAATTCGTGAAGGAACGTTTAAATTACCACAAATTACCTTTTAATATCTATAACAAAAAGCAAACCTTTTTGGTCCCAATAAAACTGGATGTAGAAGAGTAAATAATTTTACCGAATGTTGGAAAAACTCCTAAACAATCATTGTTTAGGAGTTTTTTGTTGGTTTTTTGTTTTATTGCTTTTATCGGGCATGGGACCACGCATATGAATAACCAAACCATTTAAAAAATTACGCAATATTTGATCTCCGCATTCCATGTATTTTGGGTGATCTTCTTTTCTGAAAAAGGCACCTAGTTCGCTTTTTGAAATTCTGAAGTCTACCAGTTCCAAAATTTTTACAATGTCTTCATCCCTAAGTTTTAGGGCAACTCTCAATTTCTTGAATATATCGTTATTTGTCATTTAATCCTGTTATTTTATAATTAGCCAATTATAGGCATCGGCAAAATGAGCTTTCCAAAAAGCTTCATTGTGCTGTCCGCCATCAATTATGTTGTTTACTATGTTATTATCGGTAACACCTTTGGATTTAAGAAGAGTCACCATTTTATTTTGGTCTGCAACCCCTGAGCCACTTTCTTCAGTACCTATTAAAAAATAAAATCTTGAAGTTTCCGGGATTGTTGTTTCTTGGGTAAAGTCATATATTTTGTCACTATACCAAAATGACGGGGAAAAGACAACTGCATTGGCAAAGATATTAGGGTATTTTACCGTAGCATAAAAAGCCATTAATCCTCCAAGTGATGATCCCCAAAAGGCATTATAATGAGCGTCAGTTTTTGTTCTGTACTGTTGGTCTATATAAGGTTTTAGGGTGTTGACAACAAAATTCAGGTAGTTATCGCCATTTCCTCCTCCATATTCTGAGTTTGCGTAGGGTGTGAGCTCATCAAGTCGTTTATCATTGCCATGTTCAATACCCACTATTATGGCTTGGTTGGAAGAAAGCGAGTCCAAATATTCATCTATACCCCATTCTCCTACATAAGAGGTTTTGTCATCAAATAAATTTTGACCATCGGGCATATAGATTACAGGGTATGTTTGTTGATTGCTGTTGTAAGAATTGGGAAGGTAAATCCATATGGTTTTAGTAGTCCCCAGTTGCGGAGCTTCAATATTAAAATGAGATACATTTTTAGAAGCAGTGCTCTGTGCGTAGGTAATTGAGGAGCCAACTGAAGTGAAAACACAAAATAAAAAGAGAATAAATACCTTCATGACTATATTTTGGAATAAGAGCTTTACAAAGTTAGCCAAATAACTACAGTACCGTTTATCGAACTTTGATTTTTGCAATTTAATATTCGACGTTTTGGTAAAATTTATGTAAATTGCTGTTTTTCAGCGTTTTAAGAGATTGATAGCATGCCAAAGTAGAAAAAGGAGGACGAATGGTATTTTTTTTTTCGATAACTGACTATAAATCAACGATAATTAAAAATAATATCTTCCTAATTTTAAAATAAGTAAAATATAGATCCCTTAGGTATGATAAACCGTGTTGAAAAATTGAGCTTACTTTCCGAGATGATTGCCTTTGCTCAAGCAGATGACAGTATTAAGATCATTGAATATAAATTTCTTTTGGGAGTCGCCAAACAGTTGGATATTTCTAGAGAAGATTTCGATTATCTTTTTAAGCACCCGGTCACCTATGTGCATTTAAAATCTCATAGTGAGCGCATTGTTCAATTTCACAGATTGGTATTGTTAATGAATCTGGACAATGAAATATCGAGAAAAGAGTTGGTGAAACTCCATAATTTTGGATTACGAATGGGCCTAAGCCATGAGTCCATCAATAAAGTTTTGGACTTAATGGAAAGTTTCCCAAATAAAGTTGTACCACCAGACTTCTTAATAGATATATTTAAAATTCAGTATAATTAGTGGTATTATACTTTTAAGGCATCTAATTTTGTTTGATAGGCCTTAATTTCATCCCTAAACTGTGCGGCTAGCATAAAGTCTAATGCTTTTGCAGCTTCTTCCATAAGCTTTCTTTTATCTCGAATTTTCTTCTCCAATTCCGCTTTGGATAGGTATTCGCTTTCCGGTTCCGCAGCTTTGGCAGCTTTGAGTTCATAACTGTAAGTGCTCACAGAATTCTTGGTGAGTACATTGTCCAAACTCTTATTGAGAGGCTTAGGTGTAAGCTTATGTTTTGTATTATAGGCAATTTGCTTTTCACGACGATAATTGGTCTCGTCTATGGTTTTTTGCATGCTACCCGTAATGTTGTCGGCGTACATAATGGCTTTTCCGTTTACATTTCTTGCTGCTCTACCAACGGTTTGGGTCAGGGAACGGTTGGATCTTAAGAAACCTTCTTTATCGGCATCTAAAATGGCTACCAACGAAACTTCCGGAAGGTCTAAACCTTCACGAAGTAGATTGACACCCACTAATACATCAAATAAGCCCTTTCTTAAATCCTGCATAATTTCTACACGTTCCAAGGTGTCTACATCACTATGGATATAACGGCAACGGATTTGAATACGGTCCAAATATTTAGTCAACTCCTCCGCCATGCGTTTGGTAAGCGTTGTCACCAAAGTACGTTCGTCTTTTTCAACCCGTTGTTGGATTTCTTCTATTAAATCATCAATCTGATTTAAACTAGGGCGCACCTCAATAATAGGATCCAGCAATCCTGTGGGGCGAATTACCTGTTCTACATACACACCTCCAGATTTTTCCAATTCATAATCTGCAGGGGTAGCACTTACGTAGATGACTTGGTTTTGAAGCGCTTCAAATTCTTCAAACTTTAAAGGGCGGTTGTCCATGGCAGCGGGCAATCTAAAGCCGTATTCTACCAAATTTTCTTTACGGCTACGGTCACCTCCATACATGGCATGCACTTGAGAAATAGTAACGTGACTTTCGTCCACAACCATTAAATAGTCGTCAGGGAAATAGTCTAAAAGACAGAACGGGCGGGTTCCAGGCTCTCTACCATCCAAATACCTCGAATAATTTTCAATACCAGAACAATAGCCTAATTCCCGAATCATTTCAAGATCAAATTCTGTGCGTTCCTTAAGGCGTTTGGCTTCGAGATGTTTGCCTATTTCAGTAAAGTAATCATATTGTTTTACCAAATCGTCTTGGATGCTTTTTATAGCGCCTTGCAGCACATCTGGAGATGTCACAAACATATTCGCTGGGTAAATGTTGAGTCTATCATATCTTTCAAGAACCTCATTGGTCTGTACATTAAAAGCTTCGATATCTTCAATTTCATCTCCAAAAAAATGGATTCTGAAGGCATGATCGTCATAACTAGGGAAAATGTCAACAGTATCTCCCTTAATTCTGAAATTTCCATGGTTGAACTCAGCTTCGGTACGTGAGTACAAACTTTGCACCAACATGTGCAGTAATTTGGTTCGGGAAATGATTTGGTCTCTTTCTAATGAAATGACGTTCTTCTGAAATTCGACAGGGTTTCCAATACCATACAGACATGAAACCGAAGCAACCACCAATACGTCACGTCTCCCAGACAATAGGGAAGAGGTAGCACTTAAGCGCATCTTCTCAATTTCCTCATTAATGGAAAGATCTTTTTCTATATAAACTCCTGTGACAGGAATATAAGCTTCGGGTTGGTAGTAGTCGTAATACGAAACAAAATATTCAACAGCATTGTCAGGAAAAAACTGTTTGAACTCTGAATATAACTGGGCTGCCAAAGTTTTGTTATGTGCCAATACCAAAGTAGGACGTTGAACTTCTTCAATTACATTGGCAACGGTAAAAGTTTTACCAGAGCCTGTTACTCCCAAAAGAGTTTGGAATCTGTCACTTCCTTCAATACCTGCAACCAGTTGTTTAATGGCTTGAGGTTGATCCCCAGTAGGACCAAATTCTGATTTTATTTTGAAACGCATAGCGCAAATTTACATGTTTGCATTGCGTGAACAAAAAGAAATGAGGGCTATAAAGCGATGATTGGCATAAATTTAACAGCTGGATTTTCAAAAAGACTTATCGACGAAGGGCAAAATGCCCACGGACTTCAAATTCAATATCTCCCCGTTTTACATTGGCTACAAACCAATAGTCAGAGGCCGGCATTAAATGGCCGTTATAGGTTCCGTCCCAACCTTCGGAATCTGAAGAGAGTTGCTTGAGCAGTTTTCCAAATCGGTCAAAAATATACACTACAGTTCCGGGTAGTGTTTCTACTCCAACGATGTGCCAAGTATCAGTATAACCATCGTTATTAGGTGTCATAAACTTTGGAGCATCCACAACTACAATCTCTTTTGCCACTTCTGAACATCCGTTCAAATCAATAACGGTGATGGTATGGTAGCCGTAAGTTACGTTTTCAAAGACATTGGATTCCTGAGGTTCCTCATCATCCCATTGATATAAATAATTTCCAATGCCGCTAACGGTTACGGTTACGTTATTGGGATCTGAAAAGTCTAAAATTTCTGTAAATTCTATGTTGGCTTGTTCGGATTCGGTAATCGTAAATTCACTAGTGGTACTACAGCCATCAATGGTTGTTACGGTTACAGAATAAATGCCTATTTCGTCAATTTCAATTTCTGGGGTTGTTGCTCCTGTAGACCATAAATAGGTGTCACCATCTATAAAGGTATTGGCGTCTACAACTAAGGGTAAATTATCCAAACAAATGGCTTGATCAGGGATGTCCACAACAGGTTTTGGATTGATAAAAACCATAAATTGAGTAAGACTATAGCAGCCGGTTTCATTGTTTTCTACACGTGCATAGACTGTTTGTTGATCCTGTAAATTAGATGGTAGGGGAAGTGCATTAGTTCCAGAATTTGCTGAAGCTTCATCAGTATAATAGGTAACGGTAAACTCCAACGGGTTTTGATTGCCTAAAATGGCAGCGTCCTGCTGTGACAGGTCAAATGTTAAAAAGCCGTCATAATCATCATCACAATCTACCAAATCAGGAGGTGTAATGGCATTCGGCAATAATTTGACTCTCAATACGAAAAAGTACGTGGCAAAACAGCCTGTATCGTCATATTCGGCACGAACATGAATAATGTCATTATAGGATTGATAGGTGTAATCTGTAGAAATGGCATTAGTATTGGCTTCTGCATCAGCAGCAGTTTCAAAATAATTTATGGTAACGCCATTAAGGTCATCTAGTAGTAAGTTGCTAGCTTCATTGAGATCATAATAGTTATCCTCATTTTCACAGATTTCGATATTGCCTATTTGATTTATAGGAGGGGGAAGGTTGACGATTAATTCAATAGGAATTGCCAAATAGCACCCAGAGGTTGTGTTGGTAATTCTGAAATATACTGTTTGGGGATTGGTGGTATTGTTGTAAGTGGTTGGATCTGGAATTTCATTAACCTGAATTTCCAACTCATCAAGCGTTTCATAATATGAAATGACAATATCTTCCTGTCTTACGTCTAGAATATCGACTTCTGCCTGTGTCAAATCGAAAGTGACAATAGCGTCAAAATCTGTGTCGCATTGTATTAATGGTTGCGCAGGATTGGCTTCTGGTGCTTGAATAACATTTATTTCGAAACTGGTTGTCGAGTTACAGAAGGAGCCGTTGCTAAGGCTTACAAAAATGGTTTGAGGGTTGGTGGTATTTGTAAAGTTGGCTGGAATTGGGTTTTCCTCATTTTCAGCATCAGTCATACTAAGGTAAAAAGTAACTTCAATATCCTCGTTGATACCGTCGGTCATTTCTTGTGCCTTTACATTAAGGTCAAATTCTTCAAAACCGTCATTGGCAATATCGTCGCACAGAAACCAGTCCAAAGGTTTATTGAATTGCGGGTTGGTGCCTATTTCTATGGAAAAAGAGGCGGTTATGTAACAACCCTCATCTGTAATATTTTCGATTCGAACATAAATTATTTGCGGGTTTGCCGTGTTTTGATAGGGTACTGTTTTATCGATTATGTTCGTTCGGTTTTCAGCATCGGACTGCGAAGCAAAGTACAATACTTGTTTGTCTGTTTGCCCATTTAAGATCTCTTCATCTCTTGTAATAAACGTAAAGTCGCCAATGTTATCGCTATTTTGTTCACAAATTTTATAATCACTTATAGGCTCGGAAATTTGTGGTAATGTGTTGATGTAAATTTCTAACGGCTCTAAAGAATAACATGCGCTACCACCATTTTCAACTCTTATGAATAAGGTTTGTGTTGCCGTTGTGTAATTGGTTGTGTTGGCAATAGGATTGCTTCCGGTGTCAGCATCTTCAAAACTACTGTGAAATGTAATCGTTTGGTTTGCTGTGTTTGCAGTAACTTCAGGGATTTTTGAAGTTAGATCAACAGTATATTCTCCATCGTCGTTATCGTCGCAGATTTTTATTGGAGTTGGCGTTGTTGTTGTGGGGGCCGATAGAATACTAACTTGAAATGAATTAACGCTCGCGCAACCAGTATCATTGAATCGGATTCTAGTATAGAATGTTTGAGGGTTTGAAACGTTATTGTATGGATCTGGAAGGGCATTGATGTTGGATTCCGCATCGGATTCTGAAGCAAAATAACTTACAGTGTACCCAGATTGCCCGCCGGTTACCAAGTCGTCAAATGAAGAGAGGTTTATTAAAGTTAGTCCATCTTGGTCGTTATCGCAATATTCAACAGTCCCAATAGAATCAAACTCATTAATTCCTGTCAAATTAATTTCTATTTCTGCATATTCCTCACATGTTGGGCTACTTATAGTAAGGTAAAGGGTTTGCGGTATTTCTGTTGGTGAAAATGGTGTGCCTTGATCTAATTCATTGACCTGGTTGGCTCGGTCAGTTTCCGATAGGTAAAAGGCAATGGATACATCTGGAATATCATTGGCAATTGTAATGGCCATATTTTCCAAATCAAAATTTTCGGTTCCATCACTATCAACATCACACAGTGAAAAATCAATGATATTGGTCCCTGTCAATAAAAGGTTTGGATGTATTTCAACAGGAGCTACCGATACACAACCTGTAAGATCGTCAACTACTCTAATATAAACGGTTTGTACTTCAAAGGTTTCATTATCATAATTGGAAGGGTTTGGAATGGGGTTATCTCCCAAAAGGGCATCTTCTGGAGTTTCATGAAAGGTAGTGGATACGCCGGTAAGACCGTTGAGTACTTCATCGATAATGCTATTAAGGTCGAAGCTGGCAAAACCATCGTGATCAGGATCACAGGCGTCAATATATAAATCTTCTGAGTTGATCACAGGATTACTTTGCACTAGAAGGTTTAGGGTGGTAGTACTGGCACATCCTGTTTGCGCATCAATCACTCTTACATAAAGTTGTTCAGAAGGATTTGTGTTGGTATACGGCGAAGGAATAGGGTTGGCTCCCGTGTCTGCTTCTGATTGTGAATAGTGATAACTTACAATGAGATTCGTTTGGCCAGCGGTAATCTCGTCATTTTTTTCGGTTAAGTCGATTAGAGCAACTCCATCAGGGCTTGTGTCGTCACAGACCAAAAGATCCGTAGGGTCTACAATGACAGGCAAAGGGTTGACAACAAGATTAAAGGTACTGTATGCTAAACATCCGTTGTCTATATCTTCAATTCTTACATAAATGGTTTCTGGACTAGATGTATTCTGAATGGGAGAGGTTATAGGGTTGGTATTGTTGTTGGCTTCGTTTTGGGAGTAATGATAGGATATATCATAATTTGATTGCGGCACAGATTGTAAAACGACACTGTCCATAGTACTCAAATCAAAGGTTTCAACGCCATTGTTGCTAAGGTCATCACAAATTTCAAAATCATCTATTGGCGTAGCCGTTTGGGTAGAGCTAAGGTTGATAACAACACTGTCTTCAATAGTACAAGTAGTGTTTGAAATAGGGATTTCAATGACTACTTTATAGGTTCCGGATTCAGTTACATTTAGTGTTGGTTGGGTTTCGCCTGAAATTAAAGAGTTGTCCAAATACCAAGAATAAACGGCTAAAGGATTTTCTATGTCTGCGTTTAAGGTTACTGATGAAGCACAAGTGGTTAGGTCATCGCCCAAATTTACTGTGGTATTGAAGCTATTACCGGCAACAAAAACTGCTGAATCATAGTTTTCATCGGTTTGGTCGGCAATTACCAGTTTTACGTGATATTGTACATTTGGAGTTATAGAAGCAGTGGCTGTCATAACAGTAGTACGACCATTAAAATTGGTGTCTCCTAAACTGTAGCCTGCAAAATATTCTTCATTTTCAGGCGGGCAAAAACCGGCAATTTCATCATGAATGGTGTTGGTGTTTACAGGTGTGGAAGTTCCTGGAATCACCGCTATATTGGTGTAGGGGCCTGGGTTGCCCGTTTCTTTAATTAAAAAAGCAAATCCATCCGAATATTGACAGGGGAAATTTCCGAAATATTCCTCGGAAGCTAAGATATAGTTGAACTGTATCTCGTTGGAGATGGATACAATGTCAAATTCAATAGAGGTTGCGTTTACTGTTCCGCTAATGCCTAAGGCATTTTCTAAATCTGTGTCAGGTCCCCAATCTGGTTCGCCTTCGTTTAGAATATCTGGATTGGGAGTATTCCCTGCAGAAGCAGCATTTCCTGTGGATAAAATAATTCCATTATCAAAAGGGAAATTGGAATCGGCCTTTTCAAAATATCCAAAACTGTCATAACCATTGCCACTTCCATTTACGGCAGAGGTAACATTTGAAATTTCAACGCATCCTTGTACTAATATGTCTTCAATAAGTTCCTGAGCTGAATATGAGGTGTCTACGGAAATTTGCTGGGAAAATACTGGGTTACATAAAAAACAGGCAAAAATTAGTAAGGATATTTTGAATGCTTTCATGACAAGAGGTTAAAGCTTTCCATACTGCGGCATGCTGATTGGGGCATGGTTTCAAATTTCAAGCTAATTATTTAGCCGATAAAAGTACGGAAAATTGGATTAACGGCAAAAAAATACGACTAAATGCTATTGGGGATTTTAATAATTAACATAAACCCATCCCATAATATCTTTGTAATTGGGATCATTTAATTCTAAAATGTAGTAATAAGTGCCTACGGGCATTAGTTTCCCTACATTGTTAATACCTCGATTTGACCTTCCTTTCCAAGGTGTTGCATTATTCCCCTCAAAAATTAAAACACCATATCTATTGAATATTTTTAGTTTATGCTCTTCAAAAATATCATAAAGTCCTTGAATGTTAAACCAGTCGTTGATGCCATCCGTATTGGGGGAGAATCCTTCGGGGACGAAGGGAGGACAGTTTTCAACCAAGATATCGAAGCTAAAAATTTCATAGCATGGGTCGGTTTCCACTTTTGCAAAAATGGTTTGAGGGCTGCTTACGTTGGAGTAATTTGAGGAATTGAAAATTTCATTTTCATTATTCTCCAAATCTTCCAGTGAAATATAAAATATGGGGTTTTGTAGATTTGGCTGTAAGCTTTCAAAGATAGTATTCAAATCAAAAGTTGCGGAATTAAATCCTTCATCACAGGCTAATGTGTCGTCTAAAGTTTCTAATGGAGGAACAATCAATAGTTCAATGTTTGTATCCTCCGTATTGTTGCCTTCATTAATTTCTGTGACAATTCCAGTTCCGTCGCCCGTATCATCTACAGAGAGGGTTAAAGTAAAAGCATCACCAATGCTTTCGGGAATTAATAAGGAAACGGTGTTTGTTTCCGTACCATCAATAGGAATGTCGTTGATGGTGGCACTTTGGCCAACCATCAAGTCGTTGGCATAAAAGGCGATTGGTGTTCCAGAAGGAAGGATATCTGTAGAATTGGTGTTTGAAACTGTATAGGTTATTTCAATAGCCCTATCATCACATTCCAAGGTGTAGGCATCTAAAGCTATTGTGGCATCGGGAACTTGACTATTTAAAACAGTAATGACATTGTTAATCATAACGTAATCCTGTCCGGAGGTAAGCTGTATTGTTGCCGAGGTATCTCCTATTGCGATATTATTTTGTATGTTATAAAAATCAATATCCATATTATACAATTCAGAAGACCCAGTAAAACTGTTGGTGCCATTAAAGGCATTGTTGGTTGGATTGAGCGGCGGGTTACCTATAACATTGCCGTTGATGGTTAATTGTTCGTTTACGGCTAGAGATGAATCACCTTCCCATGCAATAAATCCTATTTTGGCATCTTCGTTATCCAAAACATTAAGATTGTCCAAGGTAATTGTTAGCATTTCTGGTACACTTTGAAGGCCGTCATATACATTAAGTTGATTAAGCGGAAGATTGTCATCTTGGTAAATGATGGTAATGGCCCAACCCGCAAAATTGGTTCCCGAAGAGCAGTAGGGAGGGATTTCTTCAGAAACGTCAAGTTCCGAAACCATGTATAAGCCAGAACCCATATTTTGAACTATAGAAGTAACATCGGCAAAGGCCGCAAAGAAAACCCTGTTTTCATCTAAAGCATCTGAAAATTCCCTTTCAGAGCTAATATCGAGATCATTCAATTTTATTTCAAAATCTCCAGGTCCAGTACCCGCCCAGTATAAATAGGCAGCAACAATTTCCTGGCCAGCGTTTAAACTTAATGAGGCCGAAGAAGCAGTGAGAATTTCACAGGGACCATTAGTACCATTCTCTACTAGGTTAAGCGTGTTTCCAATGGCGGTATAATCATAACGTCCATTAAATTGTTCATACAATGAAATATCCTGTCCAAAAGAATATATGGTAAAGCAAAGGAATAGTAGTAGTTGGAATGGTTGGTTGCTTTTCATATGCTTAGTTTGTATCAGCAATTTAAGAAATTATCCTGTTATCGTTTTAGAGCAAAATGACTTGTAAAGTTTCGGCCGTCTCCCAAAGTTACTGAAAACCAATAATCACTCGATGGTAATGGTTTTCCATTTAAGGTGCCATCCCACCCAGCGCTTCTAGGGCTTAGTTCTTTTATAATTTTGCCGTATTGATTGAAGATATAAATAGTACTGTTGAATTGCATCTGTTGACTTAAGCCTTTGACTTGCCAAAAGTCGTTATGGCCATCGCCATTTGGTGTGAAGAATTTTGGAAAACCTATTACAGATACCATTTTTTCTGTTATTCCACAATCATGTTTTGATCTTACATAAACCGTATACAACCCGGCTTCTACATTTGTGAACGTAGGGCTATCTTGGTAGGGGCCGTCAATAGCATCTAAAGCATATTCATAGGCTCCATCTCCACTAACAAAAACGGTAATGAGATTGTTTTCGGAGGCATCGACCACTTCAATCGATTCTATGGTGGCAGCATTGGAAGGGAGAACGGTAATGGTCCTGTCTTTGTAACACCCAAGTGTGTTGGTAACTCTTACCGTATAGGTTCCTGGGGTATCTACTTCAATGGTAGTGGTGGTTTCACCTGTTGACCAATTGTAATAATAATTGTTGGGAATGTCGTCAATAACACCTCCTGTTAAAGTAAGTGTTTCTGGTGATAGGTTGACACAATAATAGGCCTCAGCCTCAGTTTCAATATTTGGTAGATGATGGACTTTCAGTTCTACTTCAGAAATTCCGTAACAGGCATTACTGTTTTCTACTCTAGCAAATATGGTTTGAGTGTTGGGAGTTGTATTGGTGTAGGAGTCTGGTAATGGGTTGGTTTCTAAAAGAGCCGCTTCGTAGGTTTCGTAATATGCCATATCCAAATTATCTGGCAAATTGCTTAAAACAGTATCAGAGGCCTCACTAAGAGTAAAGGTATAGAATCCGTCTTCAGAACCGTCATCGTCACAAGCTTCCAGAATAGCATTGTTAGCTCCGGTAGTACTGGCTTCCAAGGTTAGGGTTGTACTACTGGTACAGCCTGTTTGGCTATCTGTAACCGTAACAAAAATAATTTGAGGATTTTGAAAGTTTTGAAATTCATTTGCATTAATAGGTATATCTGCCAAAGCATCTTCTTGAGAAAGGTAAAAGGCAACAGTTGAATTTATAGCGCCTTCTGTTATTTCAGTTTCGATTTCTGTTAGGTTAAAAGTTGTAAAGCCTTCAGGAATGCCGTCTTCATCACATTGTATAAGCGTGGTCTGGTTGGCTATGGGTGATGGGTTTACAATTAGGGTACTGGTAGTAATTGCTCTGCAATCTGGATTAAAGGGATCTTCTATTCTAATAAAAAGTTCTTGTGTATTTGGGGTGGTGTTATAGAATTGTTGAGGTAAAGCATTTGCTCCTATTTCTGCATCAGAAATGGTTTCATGATAAGAAATGTTTAAATTTTGATCGCTAAAACCATTTGTAATGTCAGCTGTAAGCATTTCTAAGTCAAAAACAGTAAGGCCGTTCATGGGGTCTCCATCATCTTGTGTGTCACAAAGTTCCAAATTGTTGGGTTGATTGAAGGCGGGACCAAGATTTACATTTAAATTAAATTCTCCCAAAGTATAACACTCAGTGGCATTGTCGGTAATCCTAAAATAAATAGTTTGGGGGTTGGATGTATTGGTGTAGGGGCCAACAATTTCATTTGTAGCAAGGTTGGCATCGCTTTCATTTTCATAATAGGTAACCGTCATATTGGTTTGTCCTCCAATAACAGGAGCCGAATTGACTTCTAGATCAAATGAGGAAAGTCCATCTTCAAAAGGAGAAAGGGTATCACAGGTTTCCAGGTTTAATGCCGTGCCAGAGGTTACTTGGTTAACAGGAGGTTCAGAAAATTCGGCGGTACCAGTCCACTCAAGACTAAAAGGGCTCATGCCCAAGGGACGGTCAATAGCAATATAATAGGTCTCTCCTGCATTAACATCAAGCCATTTCACAAAACTGTTACCGCTAGGTCCAGGGCCTTCGGAAGTCTCGGTTTCAGAGCCATTCATCCCCGTTAAGTTACTGCTTAAATTGGCTTGTGCAGGGTTGGTGGTTGAACACCTTATAGCTTGTCCCAAATTGTTACATGGTACGTTGGGGCCAAAGACAAAAAAATCATAATCCTCAGAAATATTGGAACTGTTTGGAGTTAAAGTAAACCCTAGGGTTCCATTGGTTGTCACAGTAACTTTTAGCCAAATACTGTTGTTTTCTTGAGCACTACAGCTATTGTTTAAAGGACTTAATTCTTGAGTACCAATTCCGTTTACATTGAAGTTTAAACTGGAATTCCCACAAATAGTAACCGAATTGACGCAGTCTGTAGGTTCTTGGGAAAAAGTATTTATAAAAGTTAGAATTGCGGCTAGGCTAAACACAATGTGTTTTTTGGGGTTGTTCATATAGATTAATTATCGTTTTAGGGCAAAATGACTTGTAAAGGTTCTGCCATCGGTCAATGTTACGGAGAACCAATAATCACTTGCAGGAAGTCGCTTGCCGTTTAAGGTGCCATCCCAACCCGGTCCCAAAGGATCTAATTCTTTGATTAGTTTGCCGTATCGATCAAAAATGTAAATAGTACTATTAGGTTGGAATTGGTCGCTAATCCCCCACACCTGCCAAAAGTCATTATAACCGTCGCCATTAGGGGTAAAGAATTTTGGAAATCCTATTACGGATACTAATTTTTCGGTGACACCACAACCATTTTTATCTCTAACATAAACGGTGTGCAATCCAGCTTGAACATTAGTAAAAGTTGGGCTGTCCTGATATGGTCCGTCAATGTTGTCTAAAGCATATTCATAGTCTCCGTCACCACTAACAAATACTGTAATTATATTATTTTCTGAGGCATCTATGACTTCCACAGATTCTATGGTGGCATTATTAGAAGGGTACACCGTAATGGTACGGTCCTTAAAGCATCCCAGGGTATTGGTAACTCTCACGGTATACGTTCCAGGGGAATCAACTTCTATGGTTGTGGTAGTTTCTCCTGTAGACCAATTAAAATAATAATTGTTTGGTAAATCGTCGATGACACCACCTGTTAAAGTAAGCGTTTCAGGAAATAAGTTGGTACAATAATAGGCCTCACCTTGTGTTTCTATATTTGGAAGTTTTAAAACGCTTAACTGGATTTCTGAAATTCCATAACAGGCATTGCTGTCTTCTACGCGGGCATATATGGTTTGATTGTATGGAATTGTATTTGTAAAAGAACTAGCCAAAGGATTTATCTCCAGAAGTGCGTCTTCATAGGTTTCATAATAGTCTAGGTCCAAATCTGGAGGTAATGCATTTAGAACAGCATCCGAGGCATCAGTCAAAGTAAACGTGTAAAATCCATCTTCAATACCGTCATCGTCACAGTTTTCCAAGATTGTGTTGTTGGCTGAGGTTGTACTAGCTTCCAAAGTTAAGGTTGTGGTATTGATGCAACCTGTAGTTAAATTGGTAACCAACACGTAAAGCGTTTGTGGGTTATGGTAGTTATGAAATTCGTTTGGTTCAATTGGTGTAGCTTCAGAAGTAGCCTCTTCCTCAGAAATGTAATATTCAACTTTTCTATTGCTTGCCCCACCTGTAATGGTTTCCTCGGCCTCTATAAGGTTAAAAACTGTAAAGCCTTCAGGAATACCATCTTCATCACATTGTAATAGAGTAGTTTCATTGGCTTCTGGAGCGGGGTTTACTGTCAACAAAAAAGATTCGGTATTATAACATTCTGGAATAAAATTGTTTTCTATTCTAACAAAAATCTCCTGCTCAAAAGCTATTGAATTTGTAAAGTTGTTAGGTAAAGGAGATGAATTGGAATCTGCATTTTCTTGAGAAGTGTGAAAAGAAATATTGTATAGCGACTGATCTTGATTACCATAGATGTCGGTATAGAGATTACTCAAGTTGATAGTGCTAATGCCATCTAAAGGATTGCTATCGAAATCCTCATCACATATTGTTATGTCTTCTAAAGCATTAATAATGGGGGCAATATATACTTCAACAAAAAACGATGTGGTATCGTAACAATTTGGATTTGCTGAATTTTGTACTCGCACAAAAATTTCCTGAGGATTTACTGTATTGTTAAAGGGAAATTCAATTTCATTGGTATTGTCTTCGGCATCCTCTATCGACGTAAAGTAATGCACGCTAACATTGTTCGGGTTTTGATCATCCAAAACTGTGGCGTCTTGGGTTGTAAAATCAAAAGTTGATGTTGTGGAAAGGTCGCAGGCAATAATATTTTCTGGTTGGTGGGCTTCTGGTATGGCATGATAACTTACGATGGCATCACCTACTATAGGGCATTCACCATTGTTTGGATCTATGTACACTTCATAAAACCCGGGAGTATCCACGAATAATTGATAAGTACTTTCAGATAATGGTTGGTCGTCTTTGGTCCAATTATATGTGGCACCCGAGACATCCTCGGCGGTTAAGGTATACGAATCGCCTTCGCAAAGTAGCAGTTGAGTGGTACTAATCCCGTTTTGAATGATATCAATTTCGGTATTGAACAAAGATTGAATAAACGGGGGCAGGCCTATCCTACTAATATTTTGAAACCCACCATTGATATCTAAAAAGATACCTGTTTCATCATAATTGGCAGCACTACCGGTAGCCTCGGGATTATGGATAATGCCTAAATACTGCCCAGAACCTGAAATGTTTGAAAAGTTGACTTGTGCCCGGTAAATCTTTTTGTCAATTCCCAATTGCAAAGCCCCTGAAGCCATTTGGTTTGAGCTATGAATTACGGTTTGTGAATTAGGAATATTGTTGGCTTCTAAATTCCATTGCACCACTTGACTCGTGCCAGCACCATCGATTCCTTGGCTTATGGTGGCATATAGTTTTTTGTTTTGAGCAGAAAATTCCAGACCGTATGGGCTATTGTTGTTGATAGGGGAGTAGAGCTCCTGTGAGTTCGAGACTTCTCCGGTGTCGTTATTGAAATCAAACAAATAAATACCTCCACCAGACTCTCCTGCCAATTCGGTAGCAAAACCATGGTGAGCAGCAGCTAACTTAGAGCCGTCAGGAGATGCTTTGAGATAGCCTAATCCGTTTCTGCGATAACCGGACACAGGAACTTCTGGCCCCACAACAGAAACAACAGGTGTAGTGTTGACACCATTGATATCAACCTTAAAAGCATAAAAGCTATCTGTAAAATGCGTAATTACCCAAAAGGAAGAACAGTCATCGGCTTTTACCGCGGTTATTTTTTCTGAACATTTAAAATCCACTTCATCCGGATCAGTGGTATCGTAGGTAATCAATTGTACGTTTTTCTCAAAAGGATCCACATCTCCCAACCCACTATTAAGGGACATGTCTACTAAAGAATACATCAAACCGTCATTTACACCATCCCCATCTTGGTTGTTGGGAAATGCAGAAGAGTTGAAATGATGGGGTTCATCGACGGTGAAAATATAATAGGAATTTGGATCTTCTGGTTTAGGGACAATCAATCCAGACGAAGTACTGGAGTCATCGCCTTTAAGTCCGGTTCCTAAAAGCTCATTAGCGTTGGCCATGGGCTGATGTGCAGCATTCCAAACCGTTCGACCATCAGAATAAAATAGTAGATTGCCATCAGGGTCTGAAATTGAAGTGCATCCTTCCAGTGTATTGAGCTGTCCATCGGTTAAAGGGGTTACAGTTCCGGTAACTCCATTAAAGTGCAGTCCAGCATTTTGGCCAAAATACCAATTGGAGGCTTCGTTTTGCGAAAACACATTGACAATACAAAAGAGGGAAAGTATTGGAAAAATTAATTTATATTTCATCTAGATAGCTATGGCTATCAAATATATCATAAATCCCGATTTTTTAATAATTTGTAGGATAAAATGACAAAAATGGCTGTCCACCCTAAAACAATAACAATTTCATACCAGTGAACGGCATAGTCATAGGCCAAATCCATTTTTTCTGGAAATTTGGTCATCATGATGCGCTGAAAAGGCTGGTCGATGAGTTTGTACATGGACTTTAAGGGGAAGAAATTTTGAATCTTTTCGGCTAGTTCCATATTGGTTTGCCATACTAATAAACCAAACACAATCCATTCTAGAATATATAGAACGAATAGAAAAGCCAGGGCGAAAGCGGATCGTTTTACAAGCATTCCAAATAAGAGACATAAACTAAAGAAGCCAACCAATTTTACAAAGTAGGCCAATAAAAAGTTGGTTTCTCTAAAAATTATGGACGCTTCTTTGTAACTGGAGTAATACATTCCTATACAAAAGGCTGCAACCCCAATTAAAATAGTTGCAAGCAAAGAGAAAAATATAATGGTATAAAACTTGGATAGAATGAACTCTTTTTTGCTCAATCCGTCAATCAGGTTTTGTTTGAGGGTTTTGTTGCTGTATTCGTTGCCAATCATGCTAACTACTACAATAGCAAAGAAAAACTTGAATTGGGATGCAAAAAACGTGGTAATATGCCAAATAATAGGGAAGTTAAAAACGCCAAGCTCACCTAATTCTAAAGTAAAGAGGTTAAAGAAATTAATTTTTATTGAGGATAAAATCAATACGGTAAAGGGTAATATAAACGATATAAAAATGAGTACTGTACTTACCCTGTTCAATAATAATTTTTGTAATTCCAGATTTAAAAGACGTAACATAGGGAGGGTATTGGTTGCTGTTTATTTGTTGTCGGTAAGTTGTAAGAATTGTTCTTCTAGGCTTTCTTTGCGTTTTACTAAATGCGAAAGTGTGATACCTTGTTCAAACATGAATTTATTAAAAGTGGAAGCTTCCATAGGTTCATTTAGAAAGGCGGTAATCAAACCGTTCTCGGTTTTCAGTTTTCCAAAGGCCGGATTGTTTTCTAAAACCATTAATAGTTTGCTTTCTTCCGAAGCTTTTAGCTCAAAGAATCCATAGCTATTAATCATTTCATCCACACGGCCGGCATATAGCTTGACACCTTTTCTCAGGACAACCACGTGGGAGCATACTTTTTCAACTTCATCCAATAAGTGGGAGGCCAACAATATAGTTGTGCCGTTAGCAGCAATACTTTTTATAATCTCTCTTATTTGGTGGATACCCTGGGGGTCCAAACCATTGGTAGGTTCGTCCAAAATGAGTATTTCGGGGTCGTTGAGAAGGGCAGAGGCAATGGCCAAACGTTGTTTCATACCCAAGGAATAGGTTTTGAATTTATGGTCCTTACGGTCCAGTAATCCAACGACTTCCAGTTTTTCTTGAATTTTTTCAAATGGCACTCCTTTAATTTTACACACCAATTTAAGGTTTTGGTAGGCCGTCATGTACGGATAGAAATTCGGACGTTCAATAATAGCTCCTACTTTTTTAAGCGCATTATGGGTGCTAATGTTGCCATCAAACCAATGAAAGCTACCTGAGGTTTTATTGACTACATTTAGGACAATCCCCAAAGTAGTAGACTTACCACTTCCGTTAGGGCCTAAAATCCCATAAACATTGCCTTTGTTGATAGTAAAACTTAAATCTTTGACGGCTGTGAGATAGCCAAATTTTTTGGTAAGATTGTTAATAGTAAGGATTGGTTCCAAAGTATTTATAATTGAATGGTTAAAAATATGACGAGCATCCTTGGCTTTTGTTACAAGGTATTTGCAAAAGCTTTAAATTAGACTAATTTTATAATTATGGACGATTTAAAAATATCCAAAAAAAAGCCTTCCTACCCAATAGGCAGTAAGTTACACAATTATTTGCAAGAGTATAACCGCAATATACGTCTGCCTATTTTTTATGAAGATTTACTGCGGTTTCAAGGTTCCGTGGTGGTGTATGACAACCAAGGAGAGGACACCCTTTGGATTCGTGTTTATTACAACGAGTTTGAACGGGAGGAAATCGATCTAAGTTTAAAACGGGTGTATTCCATACTGATATCCGATGGAAATGAAAATATTTTTAAGTACCTAAATGTTGATGCCATTGACTTTTGTACGTTTGGAAACTCTAAGCCTTTCCGTGTGAAAATTAGAAATGTCCTAAATGATAATTACACCTATTTTTATGTGAAAAAGGCTGATGCCTCCAGAGTATATGGTTTGGAATTTGAACACATGCTGTCCCCGTATAACTTGAACTTCCTAGTGTATAAAAACACTCTTATAGAAGAGCATATTGCCGGTATTCCTGGGGATGAATTTATTAAGAACATGCTGCCCGAATGTTCCCCTTCCGAAAAATCGCAAATAGCTAAAGAGTTTATAAAATTCAATGAGCGCTGTATGATTAGGTTGTTAGGGGATATGCGTTCCTATAACTATGTCATCGTGCCTACCCATGATTTTGACCATGTGGTGTTTAAAATTCGAGCTATAGATTTTGACCAACAATCCTACGAAGGAAAGTTTAATGTATATAGACCTCAATTTTTCAAGGAGAACTTTAAAATGGTGGAACTGGTAAGGGAGAAAATTCAGAAGGAATCCATCGAACAATATAAAGTTGAGGAACGCTCAATTGTGGCCAGAAGAATGATTAGTTATCATGACAGAATTTCTGAACTTTTGGAGTGTATGGAGGAGGATACCTTATCAATCCCTGAGCATATTAATCAATTAAGGGAGGCTATTTATAAATACACCTTGGATGTAGAGTTTAGGCGCAGTGAAAGTATGGGGACTATTATGAAAAATGCCTTGGATTTCGTAAAACGAAACTACCAAGGCATGAATATGAAAAATTTCTTTTAAAGGTGTTCTTAATTCCAGTTTTCGTCAAAGTCTAGACTTTCGTAATCGTCTAGGTCTAAATCGTCATCAAATTCATTGAAGTCGTCCATCATATCATCCGCTTCAAAAGCTTTTTCAGGAGCTTCATCTGGTATTTGTCCATGTACAAACATCAGGTTAGGATAATCCATGCCTTCAGCTTCTTCAACAATCTCGGCCAATTCTACAAAAAAGGTCCACATGGTCAAAAAATCGTACACATAAATTAGCTTGGTTTGATTTTCATGGACCACATCATTAAGCGTGGTTTCATTCATTAAGCGAACGGAATTCATGCCGTCGCTCATATCAAACAATGAAATTTCCTCACCCTGTTCCCAAGTATCATTACTTATGTAAAAGGAAGCCATTTCGGTACCATCAAACCCGAAGGATTGGGTAATGGTATTATGAAGGTCTTCCAAAGTATCTGTTTCGCGAATTTCTAAATCACGAAAAACATCATCTTCTGTGTCGTTGTCCAGTATAATCCTAAATCTGTAAATCATATTACAAATGTAATCTATTTTCGGTTATTTGGTAAATCTGTGAAGTGTAAAAGTCATGGTGCTTAATAGGAAAAATGCACCAACTTGGTGTAGCACGCCCAACCAGATAGGAACGTAAAATAGTAAGGTTAAAACTCCAAGTAGAAACTGGACTCCAACCAGTAGTACCAGTAAATTAACACCCTGTTTTTGTTGTACTGTTAGTGCCGTTTTTCTGGCTTTATTCCAAAGAATCACAATTAAAGCAACCACGATATAGGCAAATGTGCGATGTATAAACTGTATGCCGCTAGGGTTTTCTATCCAGTTTTTATAAAAGGGTTCTACAATATAAGCCGACTGGTGTATAAATTTGCCTTCATTCATTAAAGGCCAGTGGTTATGTACTAAACCTGCTTTTAATCCAGCAACAAAGGCACCGTAAATTATTTGAACTATTAAAGCGATGTAAGCGACAATAGTGATATTTCTAAATTTAATGTTGGCAGGTTTGCGTTCTGGGTAAATTAAATCCAGTGCTACCCACAGCGTGGCTGCAAAAGTTAAAAATGCGGTTGTAAGGTGAGCTGCCAATCTAAAATGGCTAACATCCGGCATATCTACCAATCCGCTTTTTACCATGTACCAACCCAAAAATCCTTGAAAGGCACCCAGTCCCATAAGGACAATACTCTTTTTTATCGTGGATTTGGTGAGTTGCTTGGTCACCAAAAAATACACAAACGGGAAGAAAAATACCAAGCCAATCACTCTACCAATCAGGCGGTGCAGCCATTCCCAGAAGTAAATACTTTTAAAATCGTCTAAAGTGAAATGCGAATTGTAATGTTTAAATTCGGGATGCTGTTGGTAAAGTTCAAAGGCTTCCTGCCATTCTGCTTCGCCAATAGGGGGAATGGTTCCAGTGATTAATTTATAATTTGAAATTGAAAGTCCAGAGTCTGTAAGTCGGGTGATGCCACCAACAATTACCATGATAAAAATAAGAAAGCATCCTGTGAGTAACCAATAGATGACTTTTCTGTTGTCTTTTGTTGGGTTTGCCACGTTATAAATGTTTATGGTTTTTTAGATATTTTATTTTGGTCGTTAACAGCTTTAAGTCCCAATCGTTCCCCTTCTTTAAGCATCAATTGGTAAGCGGCTTCGTGCTCATTTGGAATATCGCCTTCCAAAATAGCTTCTTTAATGGTTTCTTTAATGATGCCAATTTCTCTTGAAGGTTTAAGGTTGAAGGTTGCCATGATTTCTTCTCCTGAAACAGGAGGCTGAAAATTTCTAACATGGTCGCGCTCCTCAACTTCAACTATTTTTTGCCTTACAATCTTAAAATTGTTATGGTATTTTTTAAAGCGTTTTGGATTTTTGGTAGTAATGTCTGCTTCACAAAGGGTCATTAAATCTTCCACATAATCACCTGCGTCAAATACCAAGCGTCTTACAGCAGAATCGGTAACCATATCGCTGGCCAAAATGATAGGACGAGAGCTCATAAACACCATCTTTTGAACAAATTTCATTTTGTCGTTTAAAGGCATTTTAAGCCGTTTGAATAAATGAAATACCATTTTGGAGCCTTCAAATTCGTGCCCATGAAAGGTCCATCCAACCTTTTTACTAAAGCGTTTGGTAGGTGCTTTTCCTATATCGTGCAACAAGGCCGCCCAACGTAACCACACATTATCTGTGTTTAAGGAAATGTTGTCGACGACTTCCAAGGTATGGTAAAAGTTGTCCTTGTGTCGTTGCCCTTCCACTTCATCTATGCCTTTAAGAGCCGTGAGTTCTGGAAGGATATAGTGAAGCAACCCTGTTTTTTCCAAAAGAAGGAATCCAATGGAAGGTTTTTCACTTTCAAGAATTTTATTCAGCTCCGTTACGATGCGCTCTTTGGTAATGATGTTAATCCGATCTTTGTTTCGGCTAATAGCCTCCAAAGACGCTTTTTCAATTTTGAAGCCCAATTGCGTTGCAAACCGAATGGCCCGCATCATGCGTAACGGATCATCGCTATAGGTGATGTCTGGGTCTAAAGGTGTACGGATAATCTTGGCTTCCATGTCCTTTAGTCCATTGAAAGGATCCAATAAATCACCAAACGCATTTTCTGCTAAGTTTAAGGCTAAAGCATTGATGGTAAAATCTCTTCGGTTTTGATCGTCTTCCAAAGTACCATCTTCCACAATGGGGTTGCGGCTGTGCTCTTGGTAGCTTTCCTTGCGGGCACCAACAAATTCAACTTCAATATCCTCATAACGCAACATGGCCGTTCCGTAGGTTTTAAAAACTTGAACTTTGGGATTGTTGGGCAATAATTTGGAGACTTGTTTGGCCAATGCAATACCGCTTCCAATGGCTACAATGTCAATATCTTTTTTAGAATCTCGTTCTAAAATATAGTCTCTTACATAGCCGCCAATAACATAGGCATCGATGTTAAGTTCTTGTGCCGCTTGAGATACAATTTTAAACAGGGGGTGCTTGAGTGCTTCTTTGTAATTCATCAATGAAATGCCAGTTTTCAAAACTTCAATTTCTAGACTTTGTTTGAAATTGATCGATTGAAATTTAGGAGATTACTTCCTTATAATTTTAACTTCACCATCTTTACCAAGCTTAATGATAGAGGACGGTTTTGTTTTTGATTTTTCGCTGGGCAAATTTACAACATAGTCCACACCTTTTAAAATCTCCTCAGAGATTTCTTCGAAGGAAGTTGGGGTAGGTTGCCCACTGATATTGGCTGAGGTGGATACAATGGCACTGTTAAACTTTCTCAGCAACTGAAAACAGAAGTCGTTGTCTGGAATCCTGATGGCAATGGTGTCGTCGCTGCCCACGAGATTGGGAGCCAAGTTTTGTGGACCGTCATAAATTATGGTGATAGGCTGCCCTGGAATGTCAAAGAAGTCAGGGGCGGCAGCAGGGATGTCTTTGATGTACTTTTTGAGCATGCGCTCATCGGCGACCAAGCAAATTAAGGCTTTGGAATCGCTGCGTTGTTTTAGCTCATACACTTTTTGGACGGCCTCAGGGTTGGAGGCGTCACAACCAATGCCCCAAACCGTATCAGTAGGGTAGAGAATAGTACCGCCCTCTATTAAAGTTTCAAAGGCTTTTTTGACTTCCTTGTGCATCTCAATATAAATTTAGAGCAAAGTTAATATTAGTTTTTTACATTGTTTAAAACTTTGTAATATTGCTTCATGAAGAAAGTATTTCAAAGTGAATACCTTGGGTTAAGCGAGTCTATTTGTGAATTCATAAATGAGTTTGACAATACAGGAAATTCCATTAAAGATTCTAGGAATAAATTAAAGTTATTTCAATTAGATGGAAAAACTATTAATATCAAGTCATTTAAAATTCCTAACCTGATAAACCAGATAGTTTACAGGTTTTTTAGAAAAAGTAAAGCCCAGCGTTCCTTTGAATATGCTAATAGGTTAATGGAGTTAGGGATTGGCACCCCAATGCCTATTGCCTACTTTGAATCCTTTACCCCTTTTTTGTTTAAAAAGAGCTTTTATGTGAGTGAGCAATTGGAATCTGATTTAACTTACAGGGAATTAACCAAACAATTCGATTATCCAGATTACGATACTATTTTACGCAGTTTCACTAGGTTTACATATGAACTACATCAAAAAGGTGTAAACTTTTTAGATCATTCGCCAGGTAATACTTTAATAAAGAAGGAAGGGAATGAGTATAAATTTTTTTTGGTAGATCTGAATAGGATGAAATTTGGGCCCATGAATTTTGAAACCCGAATTAAAAACTTTGCTCGTCTTACAATCCATAAGTCTATGGTGGAAGTAATGAGCGATGAATATTCAAAGTGTAGTGGTGAAGATTATAATGAAGTTTGTAAGTTAATGTGGCAATACACTAATGAGTTCCAGAATAGGCATCTTAGAAAGCAGCGTCTGAAAAAGATGCTTAAATTTTGGAAATAGTAATCAAAATTTCTTCTTAGAGAGTTCTCGTAATTTTGTATATTTTAAAAACGTAATGTTGGCGGTTTGAATGCAGATTACCAAACCGTTTAAGCCATCCAAAAATCCCAATCTTAAAAAATAGGCTTTAAAAAATGCCCAAGTAGGATTGAAGACAATGTTCCAAATAGTAGCCTTTTTGCCTAAATCAAAATAAGCTTTGGCGGCAATGCTTGAAAAGTACTCCGTTTTTTGATTGAATTCGGAATAGGTTTGGTACGTCCAATGCAATAAATCACCTTTTAATTGTCCCGTTTTGGCTTTTGAGTCGTGCAAGACCACATTGTCGTGTGGATTGATGCCTTTCCAAGACGCTTTTCTACGATCGAATACTCTAAGTTTTCTGTTGGGATACCAATCGGAATGTTTGATCCACTGTCCACAGAAATTATTGAAACGGTTACAATAATATCCATCCCATTGCCAATTGTTTTTAAGGTTTAATATAGAATCTCTAAGTGTATCAGAAAGTGCTTCGTCACCATCCAAGGAAACAATGTGATCATAAGAGGCCTGTTGGAGGGCAAAGTTTTTTTGTTCTATATAACCTAAAAAGCGTTGTTCAATAAAAGTAACTTTGTATTTCTCACAGATGGCTTTGGTGTTATCTGTTGAAAATGAGTCAACCACCACAATTTCGTCAACAACGCCTACCAAAGATTGTAGGCAGCGTTCAATGTTTCGTTCTTCGTTATAGGTAATAATTACCCCTGATAGTTTGAGCATGGTCAACAAATTGGATGTAAAAATAGTATTTTTGCAGCAATGAAAACACCAAAGGCCACTGTAATCATTAGTACATACAATCAACCGGAATGGTTGCAGAAAGTATTGTGGGGATATGAAGAACAAACCGAAACTAATTTTGAAATCCTTATCGCAGATGATGGATCTACCGATGACACCAAACATCTAATTGATGGATTTAAATCGAATTCATCGCTTTGTATTACGCATGTTTGGCAGGAAGATAAAGGGTTTCAAAAGACCAAAATTTTGAATAGAGCTGTTCTGTTGGCAAACTCCGAATATTTAATTTTTACGGATGGTGATTGTATTCCAAGAAAGGATTTTGTTGAAACCCATTTAAGACTTCAGGAGACCAATTGTGTGATTTCAGGAGGCTATTTTAAACTGCCAGAAGAAATATCTAAGGATATTGCCAGAACAGATGTGAAAAGTCAAAATTGTTTTAAAGCGAATTGGTTATTGGAACGAGGGCTCAAAAAGACCTTTAAGCTAAATAAGTTGACCTCCTTTGGGTTAAAATCATGGTTTTTAAATACGTTTACTCCTACAAAGGCTACATTTGATGGGATGAATGTATCTGCTTGGAAACAAGCTATATTGGATGTGAATGGGTTTGATGAACGAATGGGGTATGGAGGAGAAGACCGCGAAATTGGAGAACGATTGATGAATAAAGGTTTGACGTTCATTCAAGCTAGGTATAGTGTCATTTGTATTCACCTTTATCACGAGCGTCCGTATAAAAATGAAGAGGCTTTAAATAAGAACAAGGCAATTAGGAAACAGTCTAAAAACAAGAAAATTACCTATACACCGCATGGTATAGAAAAAGGTTAGTTTTTTGGCAACGTATAGGGCTTATTATAACTTTTGAAAGTAAAATAGTTGAGCTGTTTTCTAAGTTTATATTTTCTTATGAGGTTGAGAGGCTTATTTTTTAAATAGTGTTTGTCTCTTTGTAAAAATTCAATAGTAGCATCAACAACACGCTTACTGGATTGACCATCAAAATAGGGATGTAATTGATTAATGAATTTTGATATGTTTTCAATTAGACTAGGTGGGTATGTAAGGGCATTTTGAAAACCTGAATCAATCGAATTAGCATCCTTTATGTTGATGAGGTAATCATGGTCAAAGGTATGGTTGAAGGTAACAACAGGTTTGCCTTGAAGTAGAAATTCTTGAATGGCAGAGGTAGTATCTGCAAACAAAATATCCGACTTTTTGAAAATAGGAATTAAATCTGTAGTGTTATAATAAACAAAATTTTCTCCTACTAATTTTTGCCATTTAAGCTTAATGTCTTGTGGTAATTTTGGATGTAGAACCATATAGAATTGATAATTACCTGTTTCAGAAAGCTCTTGGATTTTTAAATAAACATCATTTCTGTGGGCCAAACTCAAGCGTTCAGTAAAGGTAGACGCAATCATAATAGTTGGTTTGTCACCACTTGATCTTTCTCTTTTTTCAATTGGAAATAAGGGGTCCACTTTGCTCCAGCCTGTTTCGATAACTTCGAAATGTGGGTGCTTTTTTTGTTTCTCCAAAAAACCTTTTGTGCTAGTGGGGCCTTGCGTGCAATAAAGGTCAAAGAATCCACGAATCCTAAAATGGGCAAATTTGTTGTTTCCTTCCGGTCTTTTTTGAGCAAAAAAACCATGAAAAATTTGAACCTTCAGTCCTGTAATGAAATCGGGGACATTATCTGTTGCCGCAAGAACAATATCCGGTTTGTAATTTACAACCTCTTCTATTGTTAATAAATGGTTCTCCTTATCTAGCAAAGCGTTTTTACCGTCAGTCAAATCACTAAACCATTTTACGGTATGTCCTTGACTTATAATTTCCTGCTCTAACGGGTTGCCAATAGGTAAGGCATAACTGTATGATATATAAATTAAAAAATTATAGGTCATTTGGTATTTAGCTTACGCGGTTTTTTAGCCAAGTTAAGATGTATTCTTGAATTTTTGGAGGGCAAAGGTCTAAACTTTGAAGGCCCAAAAACAATTTGTTTTTACTCTTGGAATTCAATTTGTATTTATACCAAAGTAGGGACTTTTTATACGATCTAAAGTACAAAAGTTGCAAGTCGTTTTGCAAGACACATGTTTTGTTTTTTATTTCAATGTGGTTTGCTAATCCTTGTGGTGTAAATTGATTGTGATTCCTGAATTTATACTTTATATTTTCTACAAAAACCTCATTGTTATTCTCGAAATATTCACGCAATGTAGATTTTCTTAGAGGGTGCGGGGTGTGTTTAAAGTTAAAATACTTTTTGAAACCAATAAGTTTAGCGGCCTTTTGTTGAGCACTTTTGTGGCCGTATTTTAATTTTTTAAATTTTTTGTAAGCTATATCTTCATCAAATTTCAACCATTTTCCTCTTAAAACTGGGAACCCGTTTTGGAAAAAATCTGATGGTTTGGTTTCGTTGATTAAAAAGAAATCATCGTTTAAATAAATAAAGTGTTCGGCTAAATCCGGAATTCTATGTAAACAGGTTTCAATGGGTCTACAATTGAAGGTTGGTAAGAATTCTTCATATTCAGAAAAAACCTCAGTGTGGTCTACAATATTTACTTTGCTGTATTGGCGTTTTGCTTCTTCGTCCTTTAAAAAGGATGGGGTTTGCTCATCTGTAACAATATGGATCTTTCTAATAAAAGGAGCATATTTTAACAAAGAGTCTACCGTGAACTTAATTTCATTGACCTGGTCAAATCTTGTCCTGAATTTTTTAGATTGAACAATGGCTTTATTTTCAAGAAAAGGTAACATCTTTTCTTGATGTTTTTTGTCATTTCCATCAACCCATAAAATAACAGCATCAATAGGATTTTGTTGCGAACCGTTTGTTGTCATTGATTATGTCTTAGGAGAAAGCCGACTAGGTCAAGCTATCTCTGTCACTATTTGTCCTTTTTCTACTTGAGGAAGTTTTATGTATTCTCCAATGATTGTATTGTACTCATCAGGAATAAAGTCTTTTCTTCCATCAGAAGGATAAAAGGTCATTTCTCCAAAAATGGCCTTGCCTTCGATAGAGTAGAAGTCAACCCTTACAAAAGGAAACTTATCCGAAAGAATTTCGGATAAGTTAATCATTTCTTCAAAATTTGCAGGCTTTTTAACCTCGGTCGAGATACTTTTATCCAACGATACATACCGGTATGGTAAACGGTTGAAATCTAGGTCGTAAAAGCCTCTTTTGTGGTTTTGAGCCCTGTCCAAATGCACTTCCAGAAATTTTGCGCTTCCTCCAAAACAATAGAATTTATAGTCTATCAGCGAATTTTCGTCCTCATTTTTAAGGAACTTTTCTGCAATCAATCTAGGTTGTACATCTTTATAAGCCCATTCTTGACCCGTGCGGTAGTACTGATTGATACTGAGCCATTTTTTGAATAACCTTTTGGTTTTCGGTATATTGATTTTGCTTTTGTCGTCAACAATTAAATTGTAACTGCTGGCGTGGGTAGCTTTTATTACAAACTGTTCTGGCAATTTATCAAATTGAACCTCGTCTGGACTATCATAAACGGCATAAAGTTCATTTAAGTATTCAGAGCCAATTTTATTCTCTACGTATTCCCTAACGGCATACTTGTCAACAAGTTGATTTAATATTTTAGGGTGGTAAAAAACTTTAAGCCATTGAATTTTTTCATTGAATTCTTTTGGATTATCAAGGTTTAGTTTTTTCCCCGTATAATATTCATAAAGAAAATGCGCATACACTTTTGGAGGTAAATACCTCATTTTCCGTAATAATCGCAAGCAAAATCTTCGCATTTTTTAGATATAAAATAATTGATACTAGACAGCTACATCATATTCGCGTAACGCATTGTTTAGAGAGGTCTTTTTATCAGTACTCTCCTTACGCTTTCCAATAATCAATGCACATGGGACTTGGTACTCTCCAGCTGCAAATTTTTTGGTGTAACTTCCTGGAATTACTACAGATCTTGCAGGAACGATTCCCTTCATTTCTACAGGCTCGTCTCCAGTTACGTCAATGATTTTTGTAGAAGCCGTCAAGCACACATTTGCACCCAATACCGCTTCTTTTTCAACGCGTACGCCTTCTACAACGATACAACGAGAGCCGATAAAGGCATTGTCTTCAATAATTACAGGCGCGGCTTGAAGAGGTTCCAATACGCCTCCAATTCCAACACCTCCAGATAAGTGTACATTTTTACCAATTTGGGCACAGCTTCCAACAGTGGCCCAAGTATCTACCATAGTTCCTTCGTCTACGTAGGCACCAATATTTACATAACTAGGCATTAAAATAGTGCCGCCAGAAATGTAGGCTCCGTGACGCGCTACCGCATGAGGAACCACTCTAATTCCTTTTTCTGCATAACCTTTCTTTAATGGAATTTTATCATGGTACTCAAAAATGCCTACTTCCAAAGTTTCCATTTTTTGGATAGGGAAATAGAGTACTACAGCCTTCTTTACCCATTCGTTTACCTGCCACCCGTCGGTAGTAGGTTCGGCAACTCTCAACTCTCCAGAGTCAAGTAAAGTGATCACTTTTCTAATACTGTCGATGGTAGATTGCTCTGATAACAAAGCTCTATCTTCCCAAGCGTTTTCAATAATCTGTTGTAATTCGTTCATTGTTGTCATTTCAAAATTCATGCAAAGATAAGTCGATAATTTTTACTTAAAAAGGAGATGTTCAAATAATGGGAATTTGGGACAAAATTGGGAAAGACTTTAGAAAATATGGATTTTAAAATGGTATTTTTGTGCCATGAACGGAAGACTTTTAGCGATAGATTTTGGAACCAAAAGAACGGGTATAGCCATAACGGATGAGTTACAAATTATAGCATCAGGGCTTACTACGGTTGCTACAAAAGATTTGTTGCCTTTTTTGGAGGATTATCTATCCAAGGAAAAGGTTGTGTGTTTTGTGGTAGGGGAGCCTAAACGTTTAAACGACGAGCCTTCTCAAAGTGAGGCCGCCATCCAGCCGTTTTTAAAAAAGCTTGAAAAGCGGTTTCCAAATGTGCCCATTGAGCGTGTAGATGAGCGCTTTACTTCCAAAATGGCTTTTCAAACTATGATTGATAGCGGTCTTAAAAAGAAACAGCGTCAAAATAAGGCCTTAATAGATGAGATAAGTGCCACCATAATTCTTCAAAGTTACCTTTCGTCCCAACATTAAGAGGATTCATTGATTATTTGTGGGATTTATGTCTTAATTAAATTAAGCACGAAAATTTCAAAAACGCTGTAATAGTTGTATTTTTGCATCCGAAAATAACAAACCTATGATTTTACCAATTGTTGCCTACGGTGACGCCGTCTTGAGAAAAATGGGTGAAGATATCACTCAGGATTATCCACAATTAGACTCCCTTATTGCGAACATGTACGAAACTATGTACGCTGCATATGGTGTTGGTTTGGCAGCGCCGCAAATTGGCTTGCCTATTCGCCTGTTTGTAGTGGATACCGAACCTTTTGCTGAAGATGAATCGTTTACCGCAGAAGAACAGGAGCAATTGAAAAATTTCAAGCGCACCTTTATCAATGCCGAGATTTTGGAAGAGGAAGGTGAGGAATGGGCCTTTAATGAAGGCTGTTTAAGCATTCCGGATGTGCGTGAAGACGTCTTTAGAAAGCCAAAAATAAAGATTCAATATCAGGATGAGAATTTTGAGACAAAGGTTGAGGAATTTGATGGCCTGATGGCTAGGGTTATTCAGCACGAATACGATCACATTGATGGGGTATTGTTCACGGATAAATTATCATCATTAAAAAAACGATTGATTAAAGGTAAGCTTGCCAATATTTCCAAAGGTAAAATAAGGGTGGATTACAAAATGCGTTTCCCACTTTTAAAAAAGAAACGCTAAGAGTTAGTAGAGCTTAGGCAAAAAATTATATTTGCCAACAAAAAATTAAAACGTCAATACAATTTATGGGATTAGATAAAATTCTTTCTATTTCAGGAAAGCCAGGATTATACAAAATAGTGACTCAAACAAGAAATGGTATTATTGCAGAGTCCCTTATCGATAAAAAACGTATTTCTGTAAACGTACACAATAATATTAGTGTATTGAGTGAGATTGCGGTGTATACTTTGTCTGAAGAATTACCATTATTCAAAGTGTTTGAAAAAATAATGGAAAAAGAAGACAAGCAAGCTACTTCCGTTAGCCACAAAGATGGTAAGGAAGCTTTGGAAGAGTACTTTTTTGGAATTCTTCCAGATTATGATGAAGACCGCGTTTACGCTAGTGATATCAAGAAAATTATTCAATGGTACAACCTGTTGCAAGGTAATGATATGTTAGCGGCCATCGAAGAGACTTCTAAAGCTGTAGCAGAAGCTGAAGCAGCTTCCGAAGAAGAATAAAACTATCCAATAGAGTGTTTGCCTAAAGACGCACTTTGTCTTTGGGTAAACACAAATAGTTGTACTTTTGGTCATTGAAAACCTAAGCCTTTGTTATGACAGATAAAACAGTACAACTTAAAGCCTTTGAACGTTTACTGATAATCATGGATGAACTTCGCGAGCAGTGTCCTTGGGATCGTAAACAAACCATGGAATCCCTAAGGCACCTTACCATCGAAGAAGTTTACGAATTGGGAGACGCTATCCTTGACAATGATTTGGATGAAATCAAAAAGGAGTTAGGGGATGTTCTCTTGCACATTGTGTTCTATGCAAAAATAGGAAGCGAAACACAAACTTTTGACATTGCCGATGTTTGCAATAGCATTTGTGATAAGTTAATTGATCGTCATCCGCATATTTATGGAGACGTAGAAGTGGAGAATGAAGAGGATGTAAAGCGCAATTGGGAGAAGTTAAAGCTTAAGGAAGGCAAGAAAAGTGTTTTGGAAGGGGTGCCTAGAAGTTTACCTGCCATGGTGAAGGCCAGTCGAATTCAGGATAAGGTGGCCGGTGTAGGATTTGATTGGGAAGAACCACATCAAGTTTGGGAAAAGGTGGAAGAAGAACTGCACGAACTTCATGAAGAAGTACAGAATGGGGATATGGAAGCGATAGAAAATGAGCTTGGAGATGTTTTCTTTTCTATGATCAATTATGCACGATTTTTGAAAATCAATCCCGAAAATGCTCTGGAGCGTACCAATAAAAAGTTTATTTCCAGATTTAAGTATTTAGAGTCCAAAGCAAAGGAGTTGAATAAATCCCTAGAAGATATGACCCTAAAGGAAATGGATGTGTATTGGGAAGAAGCGAAAAAACAATGATTTTTAAATTTTTTTCACATTTGATAATCCAAATATAAGAGTTGCTACGTATATGTAATATAGAACTATGATTATAGTTTTATAATCATAAGTAGGTTAGCCTTAATTTAAAATAAGCGGATTTATTTTAAGGTATTAAATTTAGTTTAGTTAGGGGTCAATATCCTATCTGTGGGCAACCACAGATAGGATTTGATTATTTAATACATCTCCTTAAGCTTTTTAAGCTTTTCTTCCCAAGTACTTAAGGTAACTTTATGGTTTTCTATATTGTTCAGAACATCTCTTACCATTGGATTTTCTTCATCAATATTGGAGAAGAATTGTAGATTGTTTTCCAACTGGTTGATTTCCCCTTTAACTTCATCAATTTTTTTACGGATAAAGTTGTGCTCGTTATCCAAAAGACTGGTGTCGTTGGGTTGGGAGAGCGCCTCAAGTTTATTTTCAAACTTGATCATTTCAATTTCGCTTTGATCCATATCTAACTTTCCAAATAACTCATCCAAGGCTTTGTTGAATTTGCCTTCTATAAAGCGTTTGTTATGTGGTACGTGGCCTATGGCTTGCCATTCGGCTATTTTTTCCTTGATAGTTTCTATGTCGGTTTCTACCGTTCCACTTAAAGTTAGTTTTCCAAGGCTTTCTAAAAGTTCGTTCTTTTTGTCAAAAGCTTCAAACTGTTCTTTGTTGGCCGCGTTCTTTTCTGCATGTAAACGGTCGAAATAAGCATTGCAAGCGGCTTTAAAACGTTTCCATATTTTATCGCTATCCTTTCTAGGAACGTGACCAATCTTTTTCCAATCACTTTGAATTTTCTTCATTAAAGGCGTGATCGTTTCAAAGTCGTCACTGTCTTTATTGTCTTCGGCCACTTGAATAAGGTCCAGTTTTTTCTGAAGATTATCGTACTGTTCCTTTTTAAGGTTTTTATAGAAAGCGTTTTTGTTTTTGTTGAAGGCTCTAACAGCTCCTTTAAATTTGGCCCAAGTAGCTTCATTTACCTTAATTGGTACTTTCCCTGCATTGAAGAAATCTTGCCTAAGGGCTTCAACTTCTTTAATTTTTTTCTGCCATGCTTGATGGGTTTTAGCAATGTCTTGACCAATGGCTTCTATTTTAGCGATAATCTCTTCCTTGCGTTCCAAATTGGCTTCATAGGCCTTATCCAAGTCTGCATAATAAGCTTGACGCTTATCATGGATGATTTTTGTAGCATTGCTGAAACGTTCCCAAATTTCTTCACGGTATTCTTTGGCAACAGGCCCCAAATCTTCCTTCCACATTTTATGCAGCACCTGTAACTCCCTAAAACTTCTGTTCACGTTGTCATCTTTGGCAAGTTCTTCGGCACGCTCAATAATTTTGAGTTTCTGATCCAAATTATGCTTGAAGTCCATGTCTCGCAAATCTCGGTTTAAATGAAGGAAATCATAAAAGATTTCTACGTGGTGATGGTAAGTGTTCCAAGCGTTATTGTATTTGTCCCTAGGTATTGGGCCCGCATTACGCCACTCTTCTTGGAGTTCCTTAAAATGCTTATAAGTAGTGTTGATGTTTTCTTCAACATTAATCAAGCCTTTAATTTCTTCAATGATACGCAAGCGGTTATCCAGATTGTCCTTAAGGTTATTCTCTAGATTTTTATAATAAGCATGTAAATTGCTTTTGTATTCCTTGTAAAGAGAATTGAAATCTTTCTTTTCTTGCGTAATAAAATAGAAGTCTATTTCGTTACCGCCATCATTGATAAAGTCTTCTTTTTTCTCTTCTAAAAGTTCTCCAAATTTATCGTTGAATTCCGATTTAATCTCATTTACTTGAGATTTAATCGTCTGTATTTTATGGTGCTTGAGTAAATAATCAAATTCCTTAACAAGTTGTCCCATGGTCATGGCATGGTAATCCTTGCTTTCTACGGTATGTCTTTGGCTATTATCTTCATCTTCCGCATCCTCTGCATTGGACTCGTCAATTTCCTCTACATGGGCATCTGCTTTTTCAGGTGCTGCGTTCTCGTCTGTTGCGTCGGTGGTTGAGGCAGTAGAATTTTCAGAAGTAGATTCTACTTCTGTGGCTGGCTGCTCATTTTCTGGAGTTTGTGAAGTGTTGTCGGTTATGCTTTGATCTTGGATCTCTGCAGGGTTTTGTTCGTTGTTTCCGTCTGCGTTTTGCAGGTTATCTTTCTCTGACATTCTTACAATGTTTTAGTTCGAAAATACTTAGAAAGCTAATATACTAACAAGCGCTTACATAACAAAAGGAGCGGCAGTGATTTTAAACGATTTTAAGGTGTATTCCAGATCTCCCAAGCCTTTTCTGCTTGAAGCTCCAACATTTTGCTCCCGTTTACGGTGATAGCATTCTTAATATCTCCACAAGTCAGGAATTTTGTTTGTTCAGGATTGTAAATTAAGTCGTATACCAAGTGGTCTGGAGTCAACCCGTCATAAGGGATATCTGGACATTGGTTTACATTGGGGTGGGTGCCCAGAGGCGTACAATTAATTATAACGGTGTGTTCTTTGATAATGTCCTCGGTTAAATCCTTATAAATAAACTTAACATTTTCTCGAGGTGTTCGGGACACAAATTCAAAAGAGATCCCTAAATTCTTTAAGGCATAGGCCACGGCTTTAGAAGCGCCTCCAGTGCCCAATATGAGGGCTGTTTTATGCTGGGCTTTCAAAAATGGTTGCAATGAGGCCTGAAATCCGTAATAATCGGTGTTGTATCCTTTAAGTGTACCGTCCTTTTGAACTTTAACGGTGTTTACGGCTCCAATTTCCTTGGCCGTATCGTCAAGCGTATTTAAAAGTGGAATGATTTGTTCCTTATAGGGAATGGTGACATTAAAACCAATAAGCTCTGGATTATTCTGTAAAACGGAATTGAATTCTGAAATACGCTCCAAATCAAAATTTTCGTAAACATAGGGGAGGCTTTCAGTTTCGAACTTTTTACTGAAATATCCTTTAGAAAATGAATAAGAAATGTTTCTGCCTAATAATCCTAGTTTATGCATGGGCTTTTCGTGTTTTTTGTCCGTATTTATCTAATCCCAAAACTATAAGAATTCCAATTAAAACAAATAGTAGGGCTAAATAAGTAGTTGAATTTAGCTCAGGGATATAGCGTTCGTAATTTGCAATTATCTTTTGACCAGCCGAATCCAAAAGGTATTCACCGCTGTCATTTTGTTTGAATATGGTTCGTTTCCATGGCCATACAACACCAAGAGATCCAGTAATAAAGCCTATGATGCTAGCTGTTGTAATATTCTTGTAATGTTTAATGATAAAGTTCAATGCATGCGAAAAAGTAACCAGCCCCGTTACCGAGCCAAGGGTGAACACTACCAATATTTTTAGCATTTTGATTCGGTGGGGATCATTTATAAAATGAAAGTTGCCACGAATAACATCGGTTATGGTATCGTACAGTGCATTGACAGAATCTACCAACAGCAGTACATAATTACCCAATAAGATCAATATAAAGGAACCTGAAAACCCGGGAAGTGTCATGCCGGAAACACTGATTACCCCACAAAAAAACACAAAGAACAAATTGTCGTTTTCTGTGGCTGGATCTAAAAAGCTGATGCTTAGTCCTAGAGCAATTCCAATAATGAGGGCTAGAATGGTATTGGTTTTCCAATGGTGAAAGTCCTTTTGGATATAGTAAATGGATCCTATTATCATTCCAAAAAAAAGACTCCAAACGTAGAGTTCGTAATGAACAATGAAGTAGTCTAGGAGTTTGGAAACGCTAAAGTAGCTGACAACCATACCCAAGAATAAGAGTCCCAAAAAGCGACCGTTTATGTAGTTGTAGAAACTTTTATAACGTCCGTTGATTAAAAGTTTAAAGGCCTTCCCGTTTATTTTTTGTAGAGAGTAAATGAACTCCTCATAAAATCCCGCTACAAAAGCAACAACACCACCAGAAACCCCAGGCACTTTGTTGGCAGCACCCATAGCAAGTCCTTTAACGACAAGAAAAATGCGGTCTGAAAGTGTCCTGGTACTTTGCATGCTATACGTTTTTGGAGCCTATTTTTTCCAATATGAAGATAGTGAAAAAACCAAGAATCATTAAGCCTATAGCTGCCCCAAGTTGATTATTCACCAATTGATTATTTAACTCGGAATAGTTAAAGGGCAGGATGCTGTGTTCTGAAATCAATTTGTAGGTATCAAAATTTTCGATTTGTTTTTGGTACACCGAAAGTGTTGCCAAATTGGATATTTCAGAAAATGGAAGGACTGTTCCGCTGGATTTTTCCATTACCATATCGGTAACTTTCCAAGGCCATATTTTATTGAGGGAACCAAAAATAAATCCTGTTAAGAGTGCGAGGGTAGTGTTGTGGTAGTTTTTAAAGAGCCATTTCAAAACCCTGCTAAAACTTAACAGACCAACAACAGCGCCCAAAGCAAAAATTGCAATTCGTTTAAAGTCAAAATCATGAAATGCATCACTCAACGTTTTGTAAGCGCCCAGAATCACCAAAATAAAAGACCCTGAAATGCCAGGTAGAATCATAGCGCAAATGGCTAAAGCTCCGGCAAAAAACAAAAAGAGAGGATTTTCATTACTTCCCAACGAAGGGAGAGTGGTAATGTAAAACGCTAGTGCACTTCCTATAATTAAAGAAATAATGGTACCCAAGGACCAGGATTTAATTTGTTTGCCCACAAAATAGATACTAGCTACTATCAGGCCAAAGAAGAAAGACCAAATTAGAATGGGGTGGTTTTCAATCAAGTATTTGGCCAATCTCATAAAGGAGACAAAACTGATAAGGATTCCGGTTAAAAGCGCTAGAAGGAAATTTCCATTTAGTTGTTTCCAAAAGGCAGAAAACCCTTCGCTTCTTAATGTTGTAAGTAAGGAAAGGTTTATGTTGCTTATGCTATCGATAAGCTCTTCGTAAATTCCGGATATGAAGGCGATGGTTCCCCCCGATACACCCGGAACGGCATCGGCTGCTCCCATAGCAGTTCCTTTAAGGGCTATAATAATGTAGTCTAGTAAACGTCTTTGCATAGTACGGTTTCAATAAAGAAGCGTAAAGGTAACAAACATCTTGGAGTATCGAGGGGCAAAATTATAATGTAACCTTAAAAATTATTTGTGAAGTAAGTAATGTTTTTCATGAAATTAAAAAGCCAAGAATTGCAATGCATCCTTGGCTTTTTATCAAATAGTTTTGGGGCGTTTATTTTTAAGATGAAGACTTTTTTGTTCTTTCCAACACTTTATGGATATTGGGGTCTTTGTGTATTTCGGGAAAAAGTTCTTCTAAGATATAATCGAATTCTTCGTTTAAGAGAAGGCCGTTTTTAAGGTGATAATGGCCTTTTTCACTTTCTAAAAGTTTAAAGTGCAATCCCGCCAGACGGTATTCAATTTCTGCGGTCTCAGGATAGAATTCAGCGGCTTGGATTAGGTTGAAAATAGCGGCTTCAAATTCTCCTAATTGAATAAGAATATCCGATCGAGACAACCAAGTCTGCAATTCGTAATTGCCAAGTTCTAAGGTTTTTTTATACCCCCTTTCGGCTTCTTCCAAAAAGTTTAAACGGTGATTAATTTGCGCATACAGTTTCCAATACAGCACATTTTCACTGTCAATATTTATGGCTTTATTAATGTAGTATAATGCTTTTTGGTAGTTGCGAGCTTTCAAATAAAATTTGGTGATAGCTATCCAACCTTTATCCAATAAGGGATCTTCATGAACGGTTTTATAGAAGTATTGTACCGCCATTTCTCTATCTCCCAATTTTTCGTAACAATAGCCCATACGCAATAGGGCAAACGATGTTGGGTCGTCCAAGGCCAAAGTTATTTTATAATTTTCAATGGCTTCTTCAAAGTTTTTCTGCTTTTCAAGGACTTTACCTTTTTCAAGATAGGCGCCTACAAAAGTATCGTCAGAGATGATGGCAAAATCATAGGCAACTAAAGCCTTTTTGTAATCTTTTAGAGCAAAATATTGCTTCCCCAATTGGTGCCAGGCCACCTCACAATAAGGATTGTTGTCCAAGTATTGATTTAAAAAGTTGATGGCTTCCTCACTTTCATCCAAGAAGTCAAAACAATAAATGATATTGTAGAGGGCAGAATAATCATGCATGTCTACTTCCAAGCACTTCAAGAAATATTCCTTTGCTTGATCGTATTCATCCAAGAATAAATATTCCATACCTATAAGGGCATATAAATCGGAATCATCTGGATCCTGACTCAGATCTAAGGCAATTTTTAAGGTGTTAATGGCGCTTTTGTGGTCATCGCGTTTGGAAAGCACATTGGCCTTTTGAATATAGATTTCCTCGTTGGATGGTTCCAATTCATAAAGTCTGTCCAAAAGTTGGTCTGCTTTTTCCAATTGGTTTTCCATAACGTAAAGTTCAATTTGGAACAATTGGAGGTTAGTGGAGGAGGGATGTTGTTCAAGCCCCATCTTAATCGCTTTCTTTGCTAAGGCTATCTTTCCAATTTCTAAGTAATGGTGGATAATGTTCTCAAATTCGTTGGAGTCGAAAAACAAGACGTTATTTGTCTTTAACATGGACTCAAATCTGGCTAGCGATACATTGTTGTGGTCGTTACTGTGGCTAAACTCCATAAGCAGATTTTATTGTTGTTGAAATAAATTTACTCTTCTATTTGGCTCTTTGAAGATTTTAACGTTAATGTTTTTAACAAATTAATTAACATTCAGGTGTTTATTTCAATTTTTTGTTCATTTAAGGCTTTGAAAAACAAGTGTTTGTTTTTTTGTTTCTAAAGTGTTTGTTCATTCGAAATTTCATTTAAGACTGAAAGTATAATATTACAGCCTTCAATAATTTCGTTCTTAGATATGGTTAATGGCGGGGTTATTCTAATCGCTTTAGGCTCAAAGAGTAACCAAAATAATATCAATCCACGGTCTTGACTTCTTAAAACGACCTCGTTAGTGATGTCTGCAGAAGGGGTCATGGCAGCCAACATGAGTCCTTTTCCTCTAATTTCCTCAATTAATGGATGTACCAAATGTTGACGTATAAGCGCTTCTTTTTCGAGGGCTTCGGCCATTAGATTACTTTCCGTGATTTCCCTAACAGTTGCCAATGCAGCAGCCGCAATTACAGGATGCCCGCCAAAGGTAGTGATGTGTCCAAACTTTGGATGCAGTTGTAAGGTATTCATCATTTCAAGTGAGGCGGTAAACGCACCAATGGGCATACCTCCTCCTAATCCTTTGCCTGTCACCAATATGTGTGGCGTGCAATTATAGTTTTCAAACCCGAATAGTTTTCCGGTACGTCCAAAACCAGGTTGGATTTCGTCTAGAATCAATAAAGCACCAACTTCTTCACAGCGTTCCTTAACTTTGGTAAGGTAACCGTCCTTCGGCTCAATAAAACCAGCGCCTCCCTGGATTGTTTCCAGTATTACTCCAGCTGTTTTGGTGGTAATTTTGTCTAGGTCTGCAATATTATTGAATTCTATAAACTTGATACCGGGAACTAAAGGACGAAATGCTTGTTTACGTTCTTCGTGTCCCATTACGCTCATGGAGCCCATAGTATTCCCGTGGTAAGCAGACTTAGCGGCAATAATTTCACCTCTGCCCGTATAGCG
The DNA here is from genome assembly GCF_030908385.1 of Mangrovimonas sp. YM274. Taxonomy (NCBI): domain Bacteria; kingdom Pseudomonadati; phylum Bacteroidota; class Flavobacteriia; order Flavobacteriales; family Flavobacteriaceae; genus Mangrovimonas; species Mangrovimonas sp. YM274. The sequence goes on along the minus strand of NZ_CP133091.1, from coordinate 2,742,020 downwards.
TTTTGCCAATTTAATAGCGCCCTCAATAGCTTCGGTACCAGAATTGGTTAAATAGGTGCTTTCTAAAGGTTCTGGTAAATTATTGGCTAAGAGTTTGGCGAGCTCTACGGCAGGTTCTTGAATGTATTCTCCATAAACCATCACATGTAAGTATTGGTCTAATTGCTCTTTGATGGCATTGACAACTCTAGGATGCTGGTGGCCTAAACTGCAAGCCGACACTCCTGCTACAAAGTCTAGATAGGCTTTATTAGTGTTGTCGTATATGTAAGAACCTTTGGCATGCGATATTTTCATCGCCAATGGATTTGGCGAAGTCTGCGCTTGATATTTGATGAAATCCTCCATATCTAACCTTTTTTGGAAGTTTGAGACAATGGTTTTTTTAAGATTTTTTTGCGTTGAATACTGTCTTGTATAGGCTTAGGGATGTTTCTCGCAGCTTTATTCTCTCGGTCAGGGTTCTTTTCTTCGGCCTCTTTTACACGTTCCAGCATAGCTTCGTCCACAAATTCTTCTTGTGGGACATAAGGGGCTAGCCCTCTAATTACAGGAAGGTTTAATGGCGGGTCGTCTTTAAATAAATCTTCAACGCTTTTTGGGCGTTCTTCTTCACGCCAGTCAAAACCTCTAAATTTTCTAGCGTTTTCAGGAAATTGAGATTCTGGATAAAGTTCCCCGTCAATTTGATTGATCAGTCTAATTTCAGAAATGGTATTGTCGTCAATTTGAATGTTGATGCTTCCTGATTTGGACTTGTCTATTCCTACCAATTCCTGCTTATCGTCTCTAACATAATTAATAACTTCAGCATTTTTGATAATGTCGACATTATAGAGCGCATTGTCTCTGAACAGTCCAATAAGACGCTGTCCTTTTACTTGATTAAAGCCGTCCCCAAGTGTATCTTTACTAATTAAGAAGGCGTTTTCAAATACTTTTAAGGAATCCAATGCTTCTCTTTTGGTATCGGTGATTAAATGGATGGAATCACCCGTCATTTGGTTTCCTAAATTCCAGATTACGGGATTGCGTTTAGTTGCAAAAATATCTTTTGACGAGTAGCGCTCTAGATTAATTAGCTGTGTCAGTCCCGTTTTCTGATCGGCATGAATGGAATCTGCTTTTCCACTCATATCACTTTTGTACATTTTAGCATTGTAATAGGCTCTAGTAATGCGATGCTCCGGTTTTCCGGTAACCATTAAGGTGTCGGCATGAATATAAATGGAATCCTTCTCTTGAACTGCTATTGCCAAGGCTCTTTTGGTAATGAATACAGAGTCTTTTGCACGGTATACTTCGGCGTAATGTCCTTTTATAATACTGTTGTTAATGGTATCCGTAACCTTAATGTTGTTAGTGGCTGAAGCAAAACTTCTGGCCCGATCAAAGTAGAGGCTGTCACCTTCTACGGTGCGCTGTTCGTAATCGATGCGGGAATTTTTTATAAAATACCCAGTATCGTTATTAGTGTCATAAAAACCGCGTTCACAATAAATATTATTGTTTTCCCCTTTAATGGTTGAAGGACCATACATATAGGCGCCCCCAGTTTCAGTGTAGAAATCTAGTTGGTGGGTGTTAAGTGTATATTGAGGGTTTACCAGGACTACATCTTGAACAAATTGGTATTTCTTGTCATTCATGTAATACCTTCCTATTTGACTAGTAATAGTGCCAGAGGTATCCCTTACCACTTTCCCCCGAGTTTTGTAATAAGCTTGTTGTTTAGCTCTGTCAAACCAAAGGGTGTCGGTTGTTAAAACGGATTGCGGTTCTTTAAGAACCACATCACCACTGGCAAAAGCCAATTGTGTAATACCACTGTATTCAACATATTTGGAGGTCATGTTGATGGTGTCTCCCTGCTGCATATTTACATTGCTAAAGGCTTCAATAAAGTTTTCATTTTTATAGTAAATAGCCTTATCGCAATACATGTTGATACCTTCATGGACAACATGAATTTGCTGTTTGTCATCTCTTATGAAAGTGGTGACTTCTTTGCCCATGGTGCTGTCCCTGACCGTAAAACCTGAGTACTCAATTTGTATACGTTTGTTTTGGGCCCAAAGGGAAGTGCTGAAAACGCTACATAATAGGAGAGTTAATACGAATGGGTAGACTTTCAAATTATAAAGATTTGGTTCAAAAATAATTATTAAATAAAGGCTTTGGTGAGCCTTAACACTTTTTTTAACACAAAAGACCTGCTAAATTATAACATAGAGCAGGTCTTTTTTATTGTGATTATAGATTATTGTCTAACGATGGTCTGTTTTCTATCTGGTCCTACCGATACAATGGTGATAGGAATTTCGAGTTCTTTTTCCAAAAAGTCGATGTAGTCATTCAGTGCTTTTGGCATTTGTGACGCTTCGGTCATTTCGGTAAGATCTTCATTCCATCCTTCAAAATCAGTGTAGATAGGCGTTACGTTTTCTTCTTCTATGTTGAAAGGCAAATGTGTAATTTCTTCTCCTTTATAGTTGTAGGATGTACACACTTTTAGGGTTTTAAACCCAGAAAGAACATCTCCTTTCATCATGATTAATTGAGTCACCCCATTTATCTGACAGGCATATCTAAGGGCTACCAAATCCAACCAACCGCAACGTCTTGGGCGACCTGTAGTGGCACCAAATTCATGCCCAACTTTTGCCATGGTTTCTCCGTCGGCATCAAATAATTCTGTAGGGAAAGGTCCTGAACCAACACGAGTAGTGTAGGCTTTAAAGATTCCAAAAACTTCTCCAATTTGCGTTGGAGCAATTCCTAATCCAGTACAGGCTCCAGCAGCCGTAGTGTTGGAGGAGGTTACAAATGGATAGGTTCCAAAATCAATATCCAATAACGATCCTTGAGCGCCCTCGGCCAAGATGGTTTGTCCTCCTTTCATGGATTGGTGTAAATACTCTTCAGAATCAATAAAGGTCAATGTTTTTAAAGTTGCGATAGCTTCAAAAAATTCAACTTCAAGCTCCTTTAGATCGTATTGAATTTCTACGTTGTAAAACTTAATCATATCCTCGTGCTTGTCTGCAAGAGAACGGTATTTTTCTTTCCAGTCTGCCAATTCAATATCACCAACTCTAATACCATTTCTACCCGTTTTGTCCATATAAGTAGGACCAATTCCTTTAAGGGTAGAGCCAATTTTAGCCTTTCCTTTGGAAGCTTCACTGGCCGCATCCAATAAACGGTGTGTTGGTAAAATGATGTGGGCTTTTCTCGAAATCAACAAGGCTTTTTTGTAGTCTACGCCTTGTTCAGCCAATTTGTCCAATTCCTTTTTAAAAATAACAGGGTCTATTACCACCCCATTTCCAACGACATTTACCGTGTCTTCATGAAAAATCCCAGAAGGAATGGTGTGTAGCACGTGCTTTTTACCATTAAATACCAACGTGTGTCCTGCATTAGGGCCTCCTTGAAAGCGTGCAATAATATTGTATTTGGAGGTCAATACATCAACAATTTTCCCTTTGCCTTCGTCCCCCCATTGTAAACCAAGTAGTAAATCTACTGCCATTATAAAAATTAGTTAGGTTGTTTGTTTTTCGTTCCGTAAAAGTATAGTGAGTGATTTGATATGGAAATATCAAATACCTCTTCAATCGTTTTTTTGATCGATTGAATTCTAGGGTCACAGAACTCGATAACTTCACCAGTGTCGGTCAGGATGACGTGGTCATGTTGCTTGTCGAAATATGATTTTTCGTAATGCGCCTGGTTTTGACCAAACTGATGTTTACGAACCAAACCGCATTCCAAAAGAATTTCTATAGTATTGTATAGGGTAGCACGACTTACACGATAGTTTTTGTTTTTCATTTTAATATACAAAGATTCGATATCAAAATGTTCCTCGCTATCATAGATTTCCTGAAGTATAGCGTAACGCTCCGGTGTTTTACGGTGACCTTTTTCTTCCAGAAAATTGGTAAATACATTCTTTACAATTTCCTGATTCGTCTGTTCTGTTTTTACACTCATAATTAAGTTGCAAATTTACACATTTTTTACACTCTACTCACCTTATCAATACCATTAATTTTTTTCAGGTTATCAATGAGCTTTTTTAGCATGGAATTATTCTTAACAATTACATTGATTTTTCCAGAGAAAATTCCATCATCAGATTGAAAACTAATGCTTTTCATGTTTACGTGCATGTTGGATGAAATCACTTTAGTAATATGATTTACTAAACCTAAATTGTCAATTCCCGATAAGGTAATAATGGCAGAAAACTCCTGTTGTGAAGAATCTATCCATTTAGCTTGCATAATTCTGTAAGCATAGTTGGATTGAAGACTCAGTGCATTGGGGCAGTTCTTTTTATGGACTTTAATACCTTCGTTGATGGTTAAAAATCCAAATACAGGATCGCCAGGAATTGGGTTACAGCAGCTGGCAAGCTTGTAATCCAATTTTTCCTCCTCTTTACCAAATACAAGCATGTCGTATTTGGAGGTCACCTCTTCCTTGTCAAGCTCTTCTTTGGATATATTTTGCCTTCTGGTAATCTTGTTTTTTATGAAACTCATCAAGGCATTGCTGCGTGAGGCTGCAAAATCCTTGAGCATACTATTGTCTATGGTGCCTACGCCAACTCGATAAAATAGGTCCAGACTGGTTTTTAGTTTAAAATAAACTACCATGTCATTGACAGCTTTTTCATCCAATTGAATCTTTAGCTGTTTTAATTTTCTCCTTAAAATTTCCTTTCCATCCTCACCAATACGTTTCTTCTCTTCCCTTAGGGATGATTTAATTTTACTTCGGGCTCTTGCCGTTGTGGCATAATCCAACCAGTTGGCATTGGGCTTGGCGTTTTCCGAAGTAAGGATTTCCACTTGGTCTCCACTTTTAAGTTCTTGACTCAGTGGTACCAATTTTCCATTAACCTTGGCGCCACGGGTTTTCATCCCAACCTCCGTATGGATGTTAAAAGCAAAATCCAGAGGAGTGGCTCCTTTAGGAAGGGATTTAAGGTCTCCCTTAGGAGAGAAGACATAAATTTCTTTGGAATAAAGGTTCAATTTGAACTGTTCCACAAAATCTACAGCATTGCTTTCGTTGCTTTCCAAAGCTTCCTGCAGCTTGTCAATCCAAGTATCTAAGGCATCTTCAGCATTACCGTGTTTGTATTTGTAGTGGGCAGCATAGCCTTTTTCGGCAATTTCATTCATCCGTTCACTACGGATCTGAACTTCTACCCAACGTCCTTTCGGGCCCATTACGGTAATGTGAAGGGCTTCATAGCCAGTAGATTTTGGCGATGAAATCCAATCTCGCAATCGGGTAGGGTTAGGGGTAAAGTGATCGGTAACGATGGAGTAAATTTTCCAAGCGAGGAACTTTTCGTTGGCCAAATCGGATTTGTAAATAATCCTTACGGCAAACTTGTCGTAGACCTCTTCAAAGGACACCCCTTGTTTAATCATCTTTCTCCTGATAGAGAAAATGGATTTTGGGCGCCCCTTGATTTCATAATTCAAACCCTCATTGTCCAACGCGTCAACGACTACTTTGGAAAAGGCTTTAATGTAAGCATCCTGTTCTTCTTTACTTTCCTTGATCTTGTGTAGGATGTCATGATAAACTTCGGGCTCGGTATATTTCAAGCCAAGGTCCTCCAACTCAGTTTTGATGTTATAGAGTCCTATACGGTGTGCCAAAGGTGCATAGATGTAAAGGGTTTCCGAAGCAATTTTTTCCTGTTTGTCCGTTCGCATGGAATCCATGGTCTGCATGTTGTGCAAACGGTCGGCTATTTTAATGATAATTACCCTCACATCGTCATTAAGGGTCAGCAACATTTTACGGAAATTTTCCGCTTGGGTGGAGACATCGGTTTCCTTGCTTAATGAAGAAATTTTGGTAAGTCCGTCAACAATTCTGGCAACGGTTTCTCCAAAAAGACGCTCTATGTCATCCTTGGTGTAATTTTCATTGTCTTCAACCACATCATGGAGTAGGGCTGCCGCAATAGAGGTTGCATCCAACCCAATTTCCTGAGCCACAATTTTGGCCACAGCAATGGGGTGAAAAATATAGGCTTCACCTGATTTTCGGCGTTGTCCATTATGAGCTTCTACAGCCACATCAAAGGCATGGCGGATGAGTTTTTTATCCTCTGTACTTAATGTCTGGTAACTTACTTTTAGAAGTTCCTTGTAAGCCTTGGCAATGGCCGCATTTTCCTTTTCTATCTCTACTTCTGTCATAAAACTAATGTAAGATAAAGAAAATAAATGCGCAATACTTTTAACGGCTTTTTGAGGGGGCTTGGGTAGTCCAAAACTACTTTAAACCTACTTTGTAAAGGGGTATATGGTTGCCTTTAAGGGTATTGTTGATTATGGGTGTCATCTAGGAGTTGATGTTTTTTCCTCCTTTAATCAATAGCCATATCGCAAAGGACATTTCTCCAACAATACTTGGTATGGCCACCAAGGCTAAGAAGATATTACTATAGGAATCGTAATTGGCCATTAAAAAATGTGCCGCTGTATCCACCATATACATCAGTCCTGCTATTCCAAGAAATGCAGCAATTACTTTTGGAGTTTTTATGATCCTACCTAAAAAAATGAGATGTACACCAAAGAAAAACAGGCCAATAAGCCATATGGTATTGAAGAGTTTTATCAAGTGTAATATGTCGTGTGCAGTAGTGGCCTCCAAAGTTTGAACTAAAGGAAATAGAGCGACTCCCATAATGGCGGCATGCATCATCCTAAATAAAGTGCTTGGTTGAGATAAGGAATGATGTTTGTACAATTCGTTTAGGGCCCAAGCTACAACAACATCAAATACAACTGTAACTAAAAATGCCATAATCCCTAAGCGTACCATTATATGGTTATTAAAAATGGTTTCTTCCGGAGCTTTAAGGAGTGCTTCCAAAACAAAGAAATTGGCAAAAATGGCAGTGAAAAATATAATGAGGTAGCTAAACCCTGCAATTCGGGCAAAGGTTCTAGGAGTATTAATTTTTGTCATTGAAAATTAATTGGTTAAAGGCGTTTTGGCTAATGTATAAAATATCTAAAAACAGTACGGGAGTAATGTTAGGTTTTAGGGAACAATGCTTCCTTTGACAGTAAGGTTAGATCATTTGCCCACCAGAAACTTCTATTCTTTGAGCGGTAATCCATTTGGCGTCTTCGGTACACAGAAAAGCAACAACCCCTCCAATATCATCGGGTAGTCCAACACGGCCAAGGGCTGTCATAGAGGCTATAAAAGCATTTAATTCGGCATTATCCCTAACGGCGCCACCACCAAAATCAGTTTCAATGGCCCCGGGAGCAATCACGTTGGCCCGTATATTTCGTTCGCCCAATTCCTTAGCCAAATAGATGGTCAGGGTTTCAATAGCCCCTTTCATTGCTGCATATGCTGAATATCCGCCAATAGCAAAACGCGCCAAGCCACTGGAAATATTAATAATACCACCTCCATCATTCAATAAAGGTAGAAGTTGTTGTGTTAATAGGTACACACCTTTATAATGAATGTTGAACATGCTGTCCAATTGGGTTTCTGTAGTTTGTAAAAATGGTGCATAAACACCAATTCCAGCGTTGTTGATTAGATAGTCAATTTTATCGGACCCAAAGGCTGTGGTCATGTCAGTTTGCAGTTCTTTTACAAAAGAAGGGAAGCTTTTGCCATTGCTGACATCCAAAGGTAGGGCAATAGCTTTTTGCCCTAGGGTTTCAATTTCCCAAACCAATTCTCTGGCTTTCTCCTTATTGGTATGGAATGTAATCACAATGTTTAAACCCTTTTTGGCAATAGCTAGGGCCATATTTTTTCCCAGGCCACGACTGCCACCTGTTATAAATGCTACTTTTGGTGTCATGAGTATATATTTTTCGTTTGTGAGGTGTTTAAAGACTAGGTAGCATATGGGGGCAAGGGAATTACTAAGGTACCCTTTTTTTTCTTATTGAACCCCTTGAAATCCTTCCATGTTTTATTGTTTGATTTTCTTACAGGTGTTTCGGTTGTTCTATGTAATTTATTTGTAAATTTGGTAATAATCAATGAGTTCCAAATAATTCAATATGCTCCCATTACAACGTTATTTGCCCCTTGTTTTTCTTATTTTTTTTACTGTTTTTTCGTGCAAAGATGAAGGCTATGTCAATAAACAAGAGCTTGCAAGTGCAACACCTACGGCTACCTTTTTGGGAGATGAAGCCTGCATGTCCTGTCATCAGGAAGCCTATAACGATTGGAAAGGATCTCACCACGATTTGGCCATGAAAGTAGCCGATTCTGTTTCGGTGCTTGGAGATTTCAATAATGTAGAATTTCCATACAAAGGAGGCAAGGCTACGTTTTACAAGAAGGATGCTGATTTCTATGTGAATATTCCAGGTCCTGATGATACCTATCGAGATTATCCCATTAAATATACGTTTGGCTACACGCCACTACAGCAGTACATCGTGGAGTTGGACAAAGGCAAAATGCAATGTCTTACCATTGCTTGGGATAGCGATAAGCAACAATGGTTCAATTTGTATCCCGATTTGGAATTACGAAGTGATGAGTGGATCCATTGGACCGGAGGGGGAATGCGCTGGAATACGGCCTGTGCCGATTGTCATTCTACTGATTTACACAAAAACTACGATCCGGTTTCAGAATCTTATAATACTACGTTCAAAATTATCAATGTTAGCTGTGAAGCTTGTCATGGCCCTGCCAGTAACCATGTGAAATTTTATGAGGAAGGTGAAAATCCTATCTACAAAAGCAAATTGACCATGACGCCCGATACGGCACCGCAAACCTTGGTGAATCAATGTGCACGTTGTCATTCCAGAAGAACTCAACTCACCAAGGATTTTACACATGACGAAACATTTTTGGATCAATATTTACCAGCGCTTTTAACGCCTCCTCTATATGAATCAGACGGACAGATTTATGATGAAGTATACGTTTATGGGTCTTTTGTTCAGAGTAAAATGTATGAAAATGGGATTTCTTGCAGGGATTGTCATAATGTCCATTCCCTAAAGTTGAAAGAGCAGGGTAATGCTCTTTGTTTGAATTGTCACGCGCCTAGTGTCTACGATACGGAAACTCATCATTTTCATACGGCAGGTACTGAGGCGGCCCAATGCGTGAACTGTCATATGACGGGAAGAACTTACATGGGGAATGATTTTAGACGGGATCATAGTTTTAGAGTGCCAAGACCTGATCAGAGTTTGGCTTACGGCACACCAAATGCGTGTAATAGATGCCACGAAGATAAAACACCAGAATGGGCATTGAATGCTCTAAAGGTATGGGGACAAACTAAGGCCATCGATGCCAAAGACCATCCTTCCGATTATTTGTTGGCGGGTTATGCAGGGGACAAAACAGCCTTTCACACTTTGGCCTCAAATCATCAGGCTTCCGAGCTGCTTCGGGCGACGGCTTTGAGCAATTATGGAAACATGGCCTTGACTTCAAAAGAATTGGAGCAATTGAAAGCCTTTTTGAAGGATTCGTCAGCCTTGGTTCGAAATGAAGCGGTAACCGCATTGACTCAAATAGGAGATACCACCAGTGTTAAGGAAGTTACCAAACTTTTGAGGGATTCAGTGCGTGTGGTACGTATTAATTCTGCTAAATATTTGGACATCTATGGTCATGGAATCTCTAAATTGGATGGTTTTGCTGAGGCCCATAGAGAGTTTGATGAGTTTCAAGAAATGAACTCCGATTTTTCATTGGGGCAGGTACAGATGGCGGAACATCATTATTTGAAAAAGGACATCGAAAAAGCAATTATAGCTTATCAAAAAGCCATATCGTTTGATAGTTATAATAACAATGCCCGAAACAATTTGGCGTTGCTATACTATCAAAACGGCGATTTTGAAAATGCGGCAAAATACTATAAAGACATTCTGGAGTTTGAACCTAATAACAGTTACCCTTATTATATGTTGGGCTTGCTCTATAATGAAATGGGACAGGACGGGATGTCCTTGAAATATTTAGCGGAAGCCTGTCAAAAAGAGCCTTTTAATTTACGGGCGTATTACAATTATGCCTTAAAATTACAGGAGGCCAAGAATTTTAAATTGTCTTCCCAAGTTTTGGATAAGGCGTTGCAATACGATCCAAACAATACCGATTTACTGTACATTAAAATGATTGCGGCCATGAACACAGGCGATTTAAACACGGCACGTGTTATTTGTAAGGGATTGATGGAATTGTATCCAGAAGATCCTAGGTTTTATAAACTACTGCAGGAATTGGAGCAACCAATGGGGGCTATGTAATCCTTAGGCAGTTTTTTGCTTACTCGGGTTTATCCATTTCAACAACCCAAATACCACGTAGTTCATTTATATCATATCCTATGGCTAAGTCTTGCGGGTATGTTTCCTTAAGCGTCATTAAGGTTTCTGGCGTTATATCTTTGTTGGGGGTGCCGTGGCACTGTAAACACATTTGATTGGTCATAATAGGGTAGTAGCCAATCAATGTTCCGTTTTCTTCAATCATTTTAGGACTTGCTTCTCCTGTGGCGGCAATATCTTGTTTGGCCACTGCAATATAGTCCAGTTCCTTAGTGTTTGCCAGATTGTTTGGGTTTCTGTTTTTATCTGAAACACGTTTCACCTGGGCGTGAAGTTCGTTGGACATACTATCCGTAAGGACAATGGCCTTTTCATTGCAAAATTCCAAAGCTCCTGCAGTGCCTTTGGTTTGGATAGCGGTTAGCAGGTTTTTGCCCAAAACCGCTTTGGTGGATAGAGCAATGCTCATTCCCTTCTTGAGGTAATCTTGGGTACCGGTTTCAGAATATTTCATCAAATCAGCTTCCCGTTGTTGGTGGTGGGTTTCAAACCAATCCGGTTGGTCCAATTTGGCTCTGTAAATATAGGTGGCTACTGCTTCCAGTTGAGCTTTGGAATACCCCAATTGAGGCATGAGGCCAAAACGCTCTACAGCTCTGGGCATTTGTGAGTTCTCTATTTTAGGGGTGTTTAAAAAATTGGCTACAGACTGAACAAACTCTGCTTCCGTCATATCTGGTTTTAAGTAGTGGTCCTTGACGGCAATGAGCGGGGGGGCAATTCTTGTTGTGGGATTGCCAGCGGGGGAATGACAGGTCACACAGTTTTGGGAAACAATATTGTGGGCCTCTTCAAAGGCTTCTTTGCTTATTGGAGTTTCTTGAGCAATGGTTTTTGTTTTGGCGGTTTCGGCACAGCTTACAAGGGCTAAACTTAGTCCAAGAACTAGGGGTTTGATGATGCTAGATATTTTCATTTGGTAAGTTTAAAATGGACCTTATTTGTTAAGGTTTTTAGGCCATATAAAAGTAAGGAATTTTTGCCCAGGGATTAAGGTTTTAAGGGGATATATTAAAGGTTTAATTCCATTCTTCCATTAATTCAAGAACTCCGTTTTTAATGCCGTCATAAAAGTTGCCATTTTTAAATTGGGGGATAATGGTTGTATCGATTACTCTTTTGCAAATGTCATTGGTTAAAACCTTTTCTGTTCCGGTGCCGGTAGCAATACCTAATTGACGGCAAGGGTTACAAATAACAAATATCATTCCGTTATCGTCCTTTTTAGTTCCTACACCCCAGTATTTGCCTAAATCCGTAGCAAATCTTTGAATATCCTGATAAGGTGAAATAGTTTCAACAGTGACAATAGCAATTTGCCTTGTAGTTTTTAAGTTGTAGTTATATAGTAATTGGGATAATTCTTGTCTTTGCTCTAAAGTAAATACGTCATCGTAGTCGTTTACAATTTGACCAGTTGCCTTTGTGGTTTTAAATTTTTCTACTGTTGAAAAATCAAAGGCACTAATAGAGTTTTCCGTCGCTGAAGTTTCTTGAGGGCTTTTACAGGCGATTAAGCATAGTGTTAGGAACAATAAGAATCCCTTTTTTATAGTATTCATTTTTAGGGTTGGTTGAAGGTTACTTATTTAAAATTACATTTTTTTAGTTGAAATGGGAGGATTTTGTATGACAATTGGCTTGGTTCAGAAGAGGTTTTTGGTTTATCGGGAATTCGAATGGAAAATGCTTAATGGGTTGAAGGGGAGTTGTTTGTGTTTTAATGTGTATATTTGTAAGACCTTGTTCCTGAATAGTTTTCTGCACCCGCTGTTCGCTTTTTGTCAAGATTTTCCAAGGTGCTTTTCAGGAATTCAATTCTAACATTTGCGAAAATCCTCATCCGTTATGGAACACAAAAAAAAGAAAGCTCTTTTTAATTTGTATTATCCGGTTACCATTCCAGCTGCCTTAATAATTTTGGGCTTTGTATTGGTAACCTTAATTATTGGAGATCCTGTAGAGCGTCTTTTTGAACAGTGGCGTGATGTACTTTATGATCAGGTAGGGTGGCTGTTCATCATAACGGTTAGTACAATGTTAATCATGAGTATTCTTATTGCCTTTGGGCCTTTTGGAAGAATACGTTTGGGAGGTGCCAAAGCGGTCCCTGACTACTCCGATTTTTCTTGGTACTCAATGCTGTTTTCGGCAGGAATGGGGATTGGTTTGATTTTTTATGGCGTGGCGGAACCCATTCAGCATTTGGTTAATCCTCCCATTCCGGTGGCAACAGAAGCTAAGGCTGCGGAACAGGCATTTAAATTTACCTTTTTGCATTATGGTTTTCATCCTTGGGCGGTGTATGCTATGGTGTCTTTATCTTTTGCATTTTTCACCTTCAATAGGAAATTGCCTTTAAGTGTACGGTCTTTGTTTTTTCCAGTTCTAAAGCATCGAATTAATGGTTTGTTTGGTCACATTGTAGATGTGCTTGCTGTGATAGCCTGTTTGTTTGGTTTGGCTACAACTTTGGGCTTTGGAGCCTCTCAAATAGGTTCTGGACTGAATTATTTATGGGGCATACCGAACACAACATATACCCATGTAATTTTTATTATTGTGGCTACGGTAATAGCGTCCTTTTCTATTGCTTCGGGACTGGATAAAGGGGTGAAGGCCTTAAGTGTATTTAATATACGGCTTACACTAATCTTTATGGTGGTAATGCTAATTATTGGGCCTTCCGTATTTATTATAGATTCCTTAATTGAAAATGTTGGAAATTATTTTCAGAATGTCATACAGTTAGGGACTTATACCGAGGTGTATAGTAATACCAAATGGCAAAACAATTGGACTATTTTTTATTGGGCTTGGTGGATTGCTTGGAGCCCTTTTGTGGGCATTTTTATTGCCCGTGTGTCTAAAGGAAGGACTATTAGAGAGTTTCTTACCGGAGTCATATTGATTCCCAGTGCTTTTTCATTTCTTTGGTTTACTGTTTTTGGGTCTTCAGCGGTGTACTTAGAGCTCAACGGACTGGCGCCTATAGGAGCTGAGGTGGACGCTAATATTTCAACGGCCTTGTTTGCCATGTTGGGGGCGTTCCCCTTGTCTAAAATTATGAGTTTTGTTGGCGTGCTACTATTGGTAAGTTTCTTTGTTACATCATCCGATAGTGGTTCTTTAGTGGTGGATTTCATTACTTCTGGTGGAAAAATGGACTCCCCTGTTTTACAGCGTTTGTTTTGGGCAGCTCTTTTAGGTTTGTTGGCGGCTACCCTTTTAATTGGTGGAGGCTTGGTAACGCTGCAAACTGCCGTGATGCTAGCGGCATTGCCGTTTTCGTTGATTCTCTTGGCGATGTGTTACAACTTGGTAATAGCCCTAAATAGGGAACGGCTTAAAAATTTGAGACTAAGTGTAAAGCGTCGTCAAAAAATTCGAGCGGCGGTCATTGAAAAGCATCTGGAAGACTTGGATATTTTGGAGGATGACGATGATGATGACGATTTGAATTAACGTAAAATAGATCCTCCTAAACGTCATTTAAATTTGTTACCCGTTGCAATAGAGTAGGATGCGAATAGTGTACCCAAACATAAGCAGGATGTGGTGTGAGATTACTTAAACTATTTTTGGAAAGTTTTTTTAATCCGCTTATCAATGGAGCTGCTTTATAGGTGTTTTTAGCATAGTTGTCTGCCTGATATTCAAAAGCACGAGAAAAGTGGTTCATCACCAAACTAGTTAGTTCCGAAATAGGTGCATACAATAATCCAAAAGCCACTAGCCCTACATGAAAACTAGGAATGCTAACCCCTAGAGCATGCGACAACAAAGGATTGGAAATAAATATAGATAATATAAACAAGGTTGCTCCAGTAAGTAACAAAGAGGCAATCAAATTAAAAATGATATGCTGCTTTTTGTAGTGTCCTACCTCATGCGCCAATACCGCTACTATTTCATCATCTTCTAAATCCTTCACCAGTGTGTCGTATAAAGTCACACGTTTTTGACTTCCAAATCCAGAAAAATAGGCATTGGCTTTGGTGGAACGCTTGGAACCGTCAATTACAAAAATATTGTCCAGTTGAAACCCTACAGATTGCGCATATTCAGAAATTTTTTCACGTAAGGGACCATCTTCCAAAGGACTCTGCTTATTGAATAGGGGAACAATAAGCTTAGAGTAGAACATATTCATAATAATGGAGAACAGTGCAATAACACCCCATGCATATAGCCAAAAGCGTTCTTGGGTGAGTTGGTAGATCCAAATAATCAAGGCCATCAAACCTCCTCCCACAATAGCGCCCATGAGGAGTCCTTTGAGCTTATCCAAAATAAAAGTGCCCTTACTGGTTTTATTAAAGCCAAAACGTTCTTCAATTACAAAAGTTCGGTAGTAAGAAAAAGGTAGACTCACTAACTGACTTGCCAACATGATGATTCCAAAGAATATCAAGGCAATCACAATAGGATGGTCACTAAAATTTCTGGCCCATTGGTCTACATACTCAAAACCGCCAAAGATTAAAAAGGCAAGTGTTGTAAGTATTGAAACACTAGAACTCCATAAACCAAAGCGGTAATTGGTGGCTTTATAGTTCTGGGATTTTTTATAGGCTTCCTCATCGTATACATCCTGCAATTTCTGGGGAACGGGATCCTTAAAATGTTTCGCGTTTAAGGCGTCCAATACTTTGTCGATGATAAAATCCAGAACAATAATGGCAATGATAATATAGAAGAGGGTTTGGGAATTCATAAGTGTATAGAGAAAATAAATTGAATTTATGTTATAAAAACTGACGTTGTCTTTTGGCTTCAAATATCAGGATGCCTGCAGCCACCGAAACATTCATGGAATCGATAGCACCTTGCATTGGGATGATAATATTTTGAGTTGAATTAGTGCGCCATTCGTCACTAAGACCAGTGTCTTCAGTCCCCACTACCAAGGCCGTAGGACCTGTGTAGTCTTGGGTGTGATATCCCACCGAAGCCTGCAACGCGGCACAATACATAGCAATGTTGTGGTCTTTTAAAAAGGCAATAATATCGGAAGTGCTGCCCACTGCAATCGTATTGGTAAAGACACATCCCACACTGGAGCGAATGATATTTGGGTTGTATAAATCGGTTTTGGGGTTGGCAATAATCACGGCATCCACATTGGCGGCATCGGCCGTACGAAGTAAAGCGCCTATGTTTCCTGGTTTTTCAGGGGCTTCGGCTACCATGATTAATGGGGTTTTTGACTTAAATGTAAGTTGGGCCAAATTGTGAGCTTTGGATTTAGCAAGAGCCAAAATACCTTCTGTGGTAGAGCGGTGCGCCAACTTTTGATATACTTCCTTTGAGATTTGTATAGTTGGGATAGATGGATTTGCCAAGGTTTTAAGTTGGGCTTCCGGAAATAACTCAGGATAAAATAAAATAGTATCAATGTTATAATTGCCCTTGAGTGCCAAGCCAATTTCTCTTTCTCCTTCAATGAGAAAAAGCCCTGTTTTTTTACGTTCACGGGATTTCTCCTTTAGTTGAAACAACTCTTTAATGTAGGAATTTTGAGTACTGATTATTTCTTTTCTCACTTATTAACAGTATATTGTTAATGCAAATTTACATTTTTATGAAGCAAAAATTACTTTTTTTAGGCTTATCCCTCTTCTTTTTTAGTTTCCAAGCACAGGTAATTGTTGATTGTGATGAAGGGCCGTTGTTTGTTACGGCTTGTTACGAAAACAATAGCTATAATGAAGTCACTTATACAAGTTCCAATGGAAATCCGTTGATGTTAATGCTAATAGGAGGGGCTATTGAGAATGGAAATGACACCTTGAAAATATTAGATAGTGATGGCTCAACGAACCTTTATTGGCCTACAGGTCAGGTTGTACCGGGAACATTTATAATGTCTATAGGAGATTCTATTACCTTTTCTGTAGTGGCGAATGAAACTGTGAGTTGTGCCTCAGGTGAACTAGAGTTTAGTGAAGGTATTAGTTATATGGTATATTGTGTTGATTTCCAGGAGGCTGTTGATGTGGAATTAGGAGCGGATCAGAATATATGTGAAGAAACACCTGCTGTACTATTGCAGGCGGAAATATCTTCGACTAGTACATATAATTATGAATGGTATCAAGATGGCATCTTGATTTCTGGGGCAACAACAGATGAGTTGGTGGTAACCGAATCGGCTTATTATTCAGTTATTATTTATGACCCAATACAGGAAGTTCCAGTTGGGGCAGACGCCACCTTAGTGAATTTTATAGATTGTGAAAACTCAGGATTAATTCATGTAAATATATTTTTGGACGCCAATAGTAATTCTGTTTTTGATACTGGTGAGGCTTATTTTGACCAAGCCCAAATAACCTATGAGTTGAATGATTCAGGTTATTTTAGTGGTGTAATGTCCAATACAGGGAGTTTTACTTTATACACCTCTCAGGAAAGCGATTCCTATGACTTTAATTTAAGCTTACAACAAAATTGTTATTATTCCAACACAACAACGCTCTCAGATATTACCGTTTCCAATGGCGCGGAAATAACACTTGATTTTCCAATTATGGAAATTGAGGACTGTGAGGATATGTATGTCCATCTTTACACATACTCTCCTCCAGTACCTGGTTTTCCGTATAACATTCAGATTCAACTAGAAAATTATGGTACTCAACCTAATTCAGGAGAATTGGAGTTTGTTTTGGATGAATCTTTGCCTTTGAGTGAACTTGTGGTGAATGACTCTCCCAATTATACCATAATTAACACTTCGACTGGGTTTATATTGGAATTTATGGATATTGAGGGAGGTTCTGAAATATATATACCTGTGACAGTGGAATGTCCCACAACGCTAGCATTGGGAGAAACTGTTACCAATTCTGTGACTTATACATCAAATACAGATGAAATAAATACCAACAATAACACTGCAAGTTTAACTGAAACAGTTGTTGGATCTTATGATCCAAATGATATTATGGAAAGCCATGGGCCACAAATTCTTTATGATGAGTTTATAACTTCAGATGAATATTTGTATTATACCATTCGCTTTCAAAATGTGGGGACAGCCGAAGCTTTCGAAGTAAGAATTGAGGATGTCCTGGATGTTCAATTGGATGAAACTACCTTCGAAATGTTGCATTCCAGTCATGATTATGTCGTTACTAGAACAGGCAATCTATTGGTTTGGCAGTTCGATGATATTAATTTGCCAAGTGAAAGTATGGATGAGCCTGAAAGCCACGGTTACGTTCATTTTAAAATCAAACCTGTTTCAGGTTATGGAGTGGGAGATGTTATTCCTAATTCAGCGGCTATCTTTTTCGACTTTAATGAACCTGTAATTACCAATACATTCTCTACCGAATTTGTAGAGATACTTTCGGTAGAAGATCAGGAGACTGCTGAGTTTTCAATCCATCCAAATCCAGCAAATGATATGGTCTATATTCAGATAGAAGAGGCTTCTTCAGAATTGAGGGTAAACGTTTTTGATGTGTTAGGGAAGCGAGTTCTGGAAACGTCCTATGCTCAAGAACAAGAAATGGCATTGGATGTGTCTTCCTTGGAAAGTGGTATTTATTATATTCAATTGCATAACGGAGCCAGAGAAAGCATTAAAAAACTTGTCGTAAAATAGTTGCGCAGAAAAGTTTAATGCTCTGGGTTGGCTTCAAAATAGTTAACCAATAGCGCTACTACATAACTATAGCTCTGCATGCCGTCTGTTTGGTTATTGGCTTTTAAAAAGCCATCGTATGTTGATTTGAATATGGGCTCTAATGGGTTTTGGTAACGCATCCAAAAATCGCGGGATTCTTGGTAGTTTTTTAAAACTCCTTTATTCACCTTAGCTAGCATTACATCGTACTTCTCAGGATCCCTTCGAAATATTTCCAAAAGACAGTGTCTCAGGGCAAAGGCATGTCCTGAATATTGAAAATAAATATCTGGATGGTGGATAGCTGCCATACAGCCAATAAAATTAGCTTCATTTTCGGCAGCGTATCCCAATTGATGAGCTACTTCATGGCTGGCAGTTGTGGGGTACTTCCAAATAGGAATCATGCCGTCTATTTGAGCTTCATTGGTAAACGGATTCAAATAGCCGCTAAATCCCATATAGGTGAGTGGCAAACTATAAATAGAACATTTGATACTTTTTGGTGCATATGCCAAATGGGGGTATTCTTTAGACAGTATTTCATACCCTTTGGGAACTGCTTTTATCAATTCCGTTTTCTTATAAGGCATGACCACAGGAAGCGTATCGTTGTGAGTGATCGCAGTATGCAAGCTGTTGACCTTTTCAGTAAGGCGTTCAGCAGTTGATAAAAGGGCTTCAGTGGTATAATCTTTTTCTAAACCGAGGGATTGGTGCAGTGGCAAACGGTAGTAATTAAAGGCCCATAACATATGAAAGGCCAAATAGCCCATCGACAAGGCCATAAGAACATCTATAGCCCAAGACTTAAAATTCTTGAACATACGTTTTCTATTGGTATAGAACCATCTTAGAATATAGAGGGTTGCCAATGTATAAAACACATCCCCAATCGAAAAAGGAAGCCATCCAAAAACAAAGCGCATCGATTTGGAAATCCAAACATACAGTCCATGACTATACCAACGCTCGACAAATTCGGGGAATTTCGCAATAAGCTTGATGAAGGCGATTTGAAGGAGAATGGAAAAGGCAATAAAGAGGCGGCCAAAGTTCTGCATACTTCAAATGTAATAAAAAGAAGCAGATCTGTGGCTCTTAATTGTGGACTTCAATTTGTACCTTTGTGCAACTTTAAGCTAATACATATGAATTCAGAAATAAGACAGTTGGAACCAAAGGCGTTATGGAATAAATTCGCCGATTTGAATGCCGTTCCAAGACCGTCAAAAAAGGAAGAGCGTGTGATTGCGTTCATGAAAGCATTTGGTGAAAACCTAGGCTTGGAAACCATTGTGGACAAGGTAGGTAATGTCATCATTAAAAAACCTGCAACCTCTGGAATGGAGGATAGAAAGGCCATTGTGATGCAATCGCATTTGGATATGGTACACCAAAAAAATAACGATACCAATTTCGATTTTGATACCCAAGGCATCGACATGTATGTGGACGGCGATTGGGTACGTGCCAAAGGAACGACCCTTGGTGCCGATAACGGTTTGGGGGTGGCTACCATTATGGCTATTTTGGAAAGCAGCGATATTGAGCACCCAGCCATTGAGGCTTTGTTTACCATAGACGAAGAAACGGGAATGACCGGTGCTATGGGATTGGAAGGCGGTTTGTTGGAAGGTGAGATTTTATTGAATCTTGACACCGAAGAAGACGATGAAATCGGTGTAGGATGTGCCGGAGGTGTAGACGTCACGGCTACCCGTAGTTATGAAGAGGAGGAAACTCCAGAATTTAAAATGGGATTCCTAATTGAGGTGAAAGGACTTCAAGGGGGCCATTCTGGAATGCAGATCCATGAAGGATTGGGTAATGCCAACAAAATCATGAACCGTTTGTTGTTTGATGGGTTTGAAAACTTTGGTTTGCGAATTTCTGAAATCAACGGAGGTGGTTTGCGAAATGCTATTCCAAGAGAAAGCAAAGCCATTGTGGCCATAGATAGCATGCACGAAGAAGTGTTTATTGCAGAGACCAATGATTTGGCTAATGACATCAAAACCGAGTTGAAAACCATGGAACCAGATTTGGAAATCATCGTGACCAAAATTGAAACTCCAGAGCGTATTATGGATCTTGGCGTTCAAGAAGGATTTACCAGAGCTTTGTATGCCGCTTGGAATGGGGTGTACCGTATGAGTGCCGATATTCCTGGTTTGGTAGAAACCTCCAATAACATTGCCAATGTGGTGATTAAGGATGGTAAAATTAAAGTGGGTTGTTTGACACGTTCTTCTGTTGAAAGTTCTAAATGGGATTTAGCCAATACCCTTAGGGCAGCTTTTGAATTGACAGGTTGCGAAGTAGAGTTCAGTGGGGATTATCCAGGATGGACACCAAATATGGATTCAGATATTTTAAAGGTGATGGTTCCTTTGTATAAAGAATTGAACCAAGGTGAGGAGCCACATGTGGCCGCTTGCCATGCTGGTTTGGAATGTGGTATTTTGGGAACCAACTATCCAGAAATGGACATGATTAGTTTTGGACCAAATATTAAGGGAGCGCACTCGCCAGACGAACGCGCACAGATTTCTTCTGCTCAAAAATATTGGAAGTTTGTATTGGAAATTCTAAAAGCGATTCCAAAGAAATAACAACTATTATATCAACAAAAAAAAGCCGCTATTAAGCGGCTTTTTTATTTGTGTCTATTGAATTATTGTTTTGTGTCTTCAACCATTTCCACAATAAAAATCAAATCTGATTTTGCTGGAATTGGACCTGCAGCACGCTCGCCATAAGCCAAGTGGTATGGTAAGTAGAAATAGGAACGCTCACCTACCTTCATGGTTCCAACACCTTCTTTAAATCCAGGAATCATATTGGCATCTGGACTTACCTTCATTGGCATAGGTTGGTATCCATTTTGTTGGTCTCTCATTTCGTTGAACATACCGTGTCTTTCTGCCACTTCCTTAACGTTGCTGTCAAATAAACGACCATCGGCAAAGTACCCTTCGTAGTTCACCTTTACCATGTCTCCTGTATTTGGTTTTTCACCAGTACCTTCTTTAATAACATACATTTTTAATCCAGAAGGAAGGGTTGTAGCATTAGCATTGTATCCGTCCAAAGTTGCTTTAAAAGCAGCGCCAGCTTCGGCATTTTTAGCTTCTCTTTCCAAACGCTCTTCTTCAGCTTTTTTCTTAGCTTCTTCTCTTAAGGCTTTTTGTTTGTCCTTGATTTTAGGAAGTTCTTCCATATACACTTTTGGTGCATCGAAACTTTTGGCTTCCGATCCTTTTCTGATGATGTTCAATTCTTGGATCACTACATCTTCTTTAGGCTTGTCTCCAGGCTTAGAAGTCTCCACATTGGAAATGCTGTCCTGAATTTCAAGACCTAAAACCAACTCTCCAAAAACAGCGTGACGGTTGTTAAGGTTTGGAGTAGGTACTTCGGTGATAAAAAACTGACTTCCATTGGTTGCAGATCCCGAATTGGCCATTGACAAAATACCTGGTTTGTCATGCATTAGGTCTGGATTGAATTCGTCTTCAAACTTGTATCCAGGATCTCCTGTCCCTGTTGCGGTAGGGTCTCCTCCCTGAATCATAAATTGGTCGATAACGCGGTGGAAGGTCGTACCGTTATAGTATTTCTTTCCTTTATACTCTTCCTTTACCATTGGGTGGGTTCCTTCGGCAAGGGCAACAAAATTTGCAACGGTTACCGGAACTTTGTCGTAATATAACTTGGCGACCATAGTTCCTTTGTTGGTAACAAATTCAGCATATAAACCATCCTCTAGGTCAGGATACTTGTCATTACATGCCGTGGTTGTCATTAAGGCAACAAGAAAAAATAATTGCAATACTTTGTTTTTCATGTTTCTCATATTAATCATTTTGGGTTTGGGTTATAGTATTAACTGTGACTTTACAAATAAGTGGGGTATTGGTGCCAATTCTATTGGAATCACCATAATACCCATAGGCTTTTTGAGAAGGGAAGAAAAATGTAACGGTTTCCCCCGGTTTCATTAATTTAAGACCTTCACGAAGGCCAGTGAACAACTCTTCCTTGTCCATGGCATAATCCATGGGAACAATTTCTTCTTCGGAATAGATTTGATTACCACTTAAATCGGTGACACTGTAATCGAAATTAACGATGTCTCCAAAGTTTGGGGTGATTGTATCTTGGGCTACCTTGGTGTTGTAATAATACCAAAAGCCACTTTCTGAAGCTATATAAGTGTTGCTGGTGTCTTTTTGAATGATACCTTCAATAAATTCGCGTTCCTTTTGGTTGAGCTTAATATTACGCTCTACCGACAAATTGATAAAGGATCCTTTGTTAACCGTGACCGGTTTTCGGGCCTCTGGAGACTTGCATGCCATGGCGCAACTTGCCAAGAGCCCTATTAGTATATATTTATTCATGATTTAGGACATGTTTATAGCTCGGTAATATACTAATAAATTTTTCAATAGTGGCCTCAAGGGACAAATCGCTTTTGCCGCCGGCTGCGTTGGTGTGGCCACCTCCTTCAAAATGGGCACGGGATAATTCGTTCACTGAGAAATCTCCTTTGCTTCGCAAAGAAATCTTTACAATACCCTCCTGTTGGTTTTCTATAAAGATTACCGCTAGCACAACACCTTCTAAAGACAGTCCGTAATTCACAAAACCTTCAGTATCTCCTTTTTTAAAATTGAAGGTGTTAAGGTCTTCTTGAGTTAAGGAAATGTAAGCTGTTTTATATTCGGGTAATATTTTAAGATTACTCAGGGCACGTCCTAACAACTGCAAGCGGTCGAAGGAATTCGTGTCGTATATATTATTGTGGATTTGGGCATTTTGGGCGCCTTGATCCATTAAATGGGCAATTACTTTGTGGGTAGTACTTGTTGTAGACGCAAAGCGAAACGACCCTGTGTCGGTCATGATGCCTGTGTAAAGGCAGGTGGCTATATCTTGGTTAATGGACTTTAAACCGCCCAACATATCAATAAAGTGATAGATCATTTCACAGGTTGAGGACATGCTCACGTCAGAGTAGGTGTACAAGGCATAGTCGTCCGGTTGCTGATGATGGTCAATCATGACTTTAATCGCCTCCGAAGTTTTTACGGCATGTTCCATATCCCCTATGCGATTAAGGGCGTTAAAATCTAACGTAAAGATTAGATCTGCATTTTTAAGTAGTTCATCACTTTCTTTTCGCTGCAGTTCATATTTAAGGACAAGTTCATCGGCGGGCATCCATTTCAAAAAGTTGGGATAATCGTTAGGGGCAATCACTGCCACCTGATGGTCCATGTTTTTAAGGTAATGGTAAAGAGCCAAGGACGCTCCCATAGCATCGCCATCTGGATTTTTGTGAGGGATTATTACAACGTGTTTTGGTCTGCTTAAAAGCGTTTGGATGTTCTTGATATCTTGCTTTGTCATAGAGGGCGAAGATACAATTTTTTAATAATGCTTTGTGTGGTTTTTATGAAGAAATACATTACTTTTGCACCCAAATTACGGGGCGCCTAAAGGTTAAGAGCCAAAAGAACGAGTCGCAATTTAATACAAACGTAATATCTGAATAATTTAATATATTAAAATGGCAACAAATAGAACATTTACAATGCTTAAGCCAGATTCTGTTGAAAAAGGGAATATTGGTGCGATTTTGGAGAAAATTACAGCTTCTGGATTTAGAATTGTAGCAATGAAATTAACTCAAATGACTTCTGCAGATGCAGAGGCTTTCTATGCAATCCACAAAGAAAGACCTTTCTTTGGAGAGTTGGTAGAATATATGACACGTGGTCCTATTGTAGCGGCTATCTTGGAAAAAGAAAATGCGGTTGAGGATTTTAGAACTTTGATTGGAGCTACTAATCCAGCTGAAGCAGCTGAAGGAACTATCCGTCAAATGTATGCAGAGTCTATCGGCGAGAATGCTGTTCACGGAAGTGATAGCGACGAAAATGCTGCCATTGAAGGAGCATTCCACTTTGCGGGAAGAGAAATGTTTTAAGGAATAATCCATCCATCAATAAACACAAAAAACGCAACGGTTACGTTGCGTTTTTTGTGTTTTATAGCTTGAGCTTGGTTTTTAACGAAGTACTAGGGTTTTGATAACTTCCTTGCCCAAGGATTCGTTGAGCATACTAATGATTTTTTCTTTACCGTAACTCAATTCTTCCCGAAGTACGCTAGAGCTCAATTGTACGTAAAGGGTATCACGCTCCAATTGAATGGCGGTAGTATAGTTGTTCACGCCATTTCCCATCATCTTTGCCCAGGCATCTCTTACATCTATTTTGTCTAGGCCGTCCTGCAGATTATTGGTATCCACAAATTCCTTGAGTATCTCACTGATGCTTAAATATTCACTGTGCCGTTTTGCCATTAATCCATGCGTTCTAAAGGTTCATAACGACTGTAAAGGTACAAATCTTTCCGCGAATTGAGGATTAAAAGCTTGTCTTCGGTTGCTTTCAGCACGGTTTCCTTCCAACTAGAATACGGGGTTTTGTATTCTAAAATCAAGCTATCGTTTTGTATTATGGCCTTAATGTTTTCGGCATCGCCTGAAGTTTTAAACTTGCCTTCCAGCGTAGGGGTTAATTTTTTTCTAAAACCAACTAGGCTGTCATTGACTTCTATGTAATCGATGGTGTTACTAAAAGTGTATTCCTTTTTAGAGCCATCGGCCAATGTTACTTCTTTAATTTCCCAATAGCCATTAAGATGTTGTAAGGAGGATTCTGGATTTTTACCACAGTGTAATAAAGTAAAACAGGCTACAACCGTTAAGAAAAGTTTGGATTTCATAATGCATCAACTTTAAAATCCAAAGGTCTACTATCCTCGTTGAAAATACAAGAATTGTATTTTCTTTTTTAACTACAGGAAGGACTTAGAGTTTGAAAATCTGATAAGATTGGTGGATTTGTTTGATGATGTTTTCGGTACGGTCTGCATGGGTATCACTTAGAAACAATTGTCCGAAATTTTCGTGATCTACCAAGCTAATAATTTGTGCCACGCGATGCTCGTCAAGTTTGTCAAATATATCATCCAAAAGTAGGATGGGAGTAACGCCGCTTTGCTGTTTTATAAAATCGAACTGTGCCAATTTCAAGGCAATTAAAAAGGACTTTTGCTGCCCTTGGCTTCCAAATTTTTTAATGGGAAAGTCTTCTATTTCAAAATTAAGGTCGTCTTTGTGAATGCCTTTGCTTGTGTATTGTAACGCCTTGTCTTTGTTGAGGTTTTGTGCAAAAAGTTCTAGCAGGTCATGTTCAAAAAGGTCGCTTTTGTAACTGAGGTTGACGGTTTCTTTACTATTGCTTATAGCGTCGTAACGGGATTTGAAAATAGGGATAAATGTTTTTAAAAATTCATCACGGGTTTTAAAAATAGCACTCCCATATTGATGCAGTTGTTCGTTGTAAACTTCCAGCGTTTGGGCATTGAAAGTGTTGTTTAAAGCGAAAAACTTCAGTAGGGCATTCCGTTGGGAGAGGACCTTGTTGTAATTGATCAGATTGTTTAAATATACCTTGTCACTTTGCGAAATAACGCTGTCGATAAACTTGCGTCTGGTTTCGCTCCCCTCTAATATTAAATCTCTATCGGCAGGTGAAATAATTACCAAAGGGATAAAGCCAATATGGTCGCTAAACTTATCATAGGCCTTGGCGTTGCGTTTAATGACCTTTTTCTGTCCTTTCTTAAGCGAGACAATAATCTTTTCGGAGCGCTCTTCACGGTCAAAAACACCATCAATTACAAAAAAGTCTTCACCGTGCTTTATGTTTTGGGAAGCAATGGGGTTGAAGTAGCTTTTTCCAAACGATAGATGGTAAATAGCATCCAATACATTGGTTTTTCCAATGCCATTAGCTCCAACAAAACAATTGATTTTACTATCAAACGTAAAGGATTGACTTTCAAAATTCTTATAGTTGACTAATGAAAGAGACTTTAAAATCATAAAATGAGAATGTAAGATGTGTTTTTGCTCCAGTTATGCAAAAGGCGGTGCAAATTATTAAAAATAACAAAAAAATTGCCTTTTATTTATCAATAAAAATTTTATTTTTGCGGCGCATTAATACAGAATATATGGCAACTTACAAGAAAAGAGGATATAAACCAAAGACGAAAGTAGAACCACAGGAGGAAGAGGTTGTAGACGAGCACTCAACTACAGCTGAGGTGTTTAACACCTTGGATGAATCTGCTTCTAAGACTGAAGAATGGGCTGAAAAGAACCAAAAGGCGATTTTGGTTGCCGTAGGAGCTGTCGCGCTGATTCTATTGGGATATTTGGGATATAATAAATTTATTGCCGAGCCAAAAGCTGAAGAAGCTATGAACGATATGTTCGTTGCACAACAATTCTTTGACGACGCAGTAAATGGAACTGAAAAGGATTCTCTTTTTACCTTGGCTTTAGAAGGGTCGGGTGGTAAATACGGAATGGTGGATATTGCCGATAAGTATAGCGGTACTCCAGCTGGTAACCTTGCCAATTATTATGCCGGTATGGCCTACTTAAATCTTAAGGATTACAAAAATGCCATCGAGTATTTAAGCAGCTTTTCAAGTAACGATATTATGTTGGCTCCTTTGGCAAAAGGAGGTATTGGTGATGCCTTTGTGCAGTTGAACCAATTGGATGATGCTTTAGGATACTACGAGCAAGCTATTAATGCTTCAAACAATGAATTTACTGCGCCTTTGTATTTGTTTAAAGCGGCTAATTTGGCCAATAAATTGGGTGATTCCAATAAAGCTTTAACGTACTTTAAGCGTATCAAAAATGAATTTCCAGACTCTGCAGAAGCAAAAAACATTGATGTTTTCATAGGTAGAGCGGAAGCAGCTCTATAATATGGCAACGACAAATTTATCTCAATACGATAAAAACACAATCCCAAACGCGAAAGATTTTCGGTTTGGGATTGTTGTTTCTGAATGGAACGATAACATCACCGAAGGACTGGCTCAAGGGGCTTATGACACTTTGGTAGAACACGGGACGCTTCCCGAAAATATTCTGCAATGGCATGTGCCGGGAAGCTACGAGCTTATTTACGGAAGCAAAAAAATGCAGGAACAAAAAGTAGATGCCGTGATCGCTATTGGTAGTGTGATTCAAGGAGAAACCAAGCATTTTGATTTTGTGTGCGAAGCCGTTTCCCAGGGTATCAAGGATTTGAACGTACAGCACGACACACCAGTGATTTTTTGCGTATTGACAGACAATACCATGCAACAGGCTATAGACCGTTCTGGAGGCAAGCATGGTAACAAAGGGGTGGAAGCCGCTGTGGCAGCCATAAAAATGGCTGTGTTGCGCCAAAACGCTTAGTACCAATCCAATTCCAAAGTTATTTTTTAAGAGCAGGGCGTGTTAACATTTTTTAGCATGCCAAGCATGATATTTCCTTGTATTTTAAGTACATTTGAAGTGTAATAGTGACGAAATTTTATAGTGAATTTATTTGGCCAACGACAAAACAAGCGGTACAGCTATACTCCTAAACATTTAAAAAAGGAGGAGAAGGAAGCCAAAGACACTATGGAGTCGCAATGGAAGGAAGTAAGGGATGCCAACCGCCGAAAAAAGTCTTTTTTCACATCACTTCCTTTTTTGGTCTTATTTTTGATTGCTGTTCTAGTACTACTATACATTTTAAGTCGTTACGAATAACAGATACACTATGGGAATATTTAGTTTAAAAAAGAACAAGAAATTCGAGTATACACCACGATATTATAAAGGTGAAGGAAGTCCTTATGAACTGAAGCATAAGTTTGATGACTACAGGCAGACCGTAGGCAACAATAGAGGTCTGAAAACAAAAGTCAATAATGCTTGGGATGATTATAAGAACACTCCGGATACTATGGGCGCCAATAAGCGCGTCTTGATTATTGTGGGAATCTTGATTTTGATATTCCTGTTTATCATCGATTTCGATTTGTCTATATTCTTTTAAAACCCCAATGGCAGACATTATACAACTCTTACCTGATCATGTTGCCAATCAAATAGCTGCCGGAGAAGTGGTGCAAAGACCTGCTTCTGTGGTAAAAGAACTTTTGGAAAATGCTATTGATGCCAACGCAACTCAGGTTAAACTCATTATAAAAGAAGCGGGAAAAACGCTTATTCAGGTTATTGACAACGGAAAGGGCATGAGCCCAACCGATGCTCGCTTGAGTTTTGAGCGGCATGCGACCTCCAAAATTAGGGCAGCTGAAGATTTATTCAGTTTGCATACCAAAGGTTTCAGAGGAGAGGCTTTGGCAAGTATAGCAGCCATTGCCCATGTAGAGCTTAAAACCCGTCAACCGCAAGAAGAACTAGGAACTCAAATCACTATTGAAGGGAGTGAAATTACTGCCCAAGAAGTGGTGGTAACTCCAGAAGGAACGTCGGTCGCTGTAAAGCATCTGTTTTTTAATATTCCTGCCCGTCGCAATTTTTTAAAGTCTAATGCTGTGGAGCTTCGTCATATCATCGACGAATTCCAGAGAGTGGCCTTGGCGCATCCAGATATTACCTTTATGATGTATCACAATGGCAGTGAAACTTTCAATCTCCCGTCAAGCAATTACAGGCAACGTGTAGTTAATATTTTTGGGAATAAGACCAATGAAAAATTGGTGCCCGTGAATGAGGTAACGGAAGTTTTAAAGATTTCAGGGTTTGTGGGCAAACCTGAATTTGCAAAGAAGAATCGTAACGAACAGTTCTTTTTTGTGAATGACCGTTTTATCAAAAGCGCCTATCTCAACCACGCTATTAATTCAGCATTTGAAGGTTTGATTAAAGATGGGGCGCACCCCAGTTATTTCTTGAATTTGGATGTGGATCCCAAAACCATTGATATCAATATTCACCCAACTAAAACCGAGATTAAGTTTGATGATGAACATACGCTATATGCCATTATTCGATCTTCGGTAAAGCATAGTTTGGGGCAGTTTAATATAGCTCCTGTTCTTGATTTTGATTTGGACACCAATTTGGATACTCCTTATGATTACAAAAACAAGACGGCATCAACTCCAACTATTGAAGTAGATAGAAACTTTAATCCTTTTGCTGAAGAATTGGCCCCTAGACGTTCGTCGTCAAGTCGGGGAAATGGTTCGGCAATGTCTTATAAAAAGGACGCTGGTGCCAGTTGGGAAAGTTTGTATGTAGGCTTGGAATCGAAAGGTACAAGGGATGAAAATGATTTTAGTGAAGTAGAGTTTGAAAGTGAGGAAACTACGGAACCTTTATTCCAGGAACAAGAGGTTGGGGCAACACAAAATACGTATCAGGTTCATAACAAGTATATTGTTAGTACCATTAAATCAGGAATGTTGGTGATCGATCAGCACCGTGCCCACCAACGGATTCTCTATGAAAACTTACTGAAAAGTATGACCGTTAGGGAAGCGGTAAGCCAACAGCTACTTTTTCCGTTGGAATTGCACTTTTCATCAAATGAAATTCCTATTTTAGAGAGTCTTAAGGAAGATTTGGAGTCCACAGGCTTTGTGTTTTCCCAATTCGGTGAGGATCTTGTTGAAATTACGGGTGTGCCTATTAATGTGCCTGAAAGTGAAGTGTCGATTATTTTGGAGCAGCTTATCAGTGATGTGGAACAAGAAGTCCCGGACAGCAGTTTTAGTGCCACCGATCTTTTAGCTAAATCTATAGCTAAAAGTTTGGCTATTAAAACGGGACAATCGCTTACCAAGTTAGAACAGGAACACATGGTCAATAGCCTTTTTGCCTGTAAAGAACCCTCTGTGTCACCAACCAACAGACCTACATTCATCACTATGAGCGTAGACGATTTGGATAAAAAATTTATGTAGACTATGATTAGGATTACCGATACCGTAAAACATCTCATTATAATAAATGTGATTATGTTTGTTGGTACCATTGCAATTGGTAATGGTGAATTGTTTTATAAATGGTTTGCCTTGTACTTTCCCAAAAACGAACTGTTTCAGCCTTGGCAAATCATTACCCATATGTTTATGCACGGTAATGTCATGCACATTGCTTTCAATATGTTGGCCTTATGGATGTTTGGAAGTGCTGTGGAGCAGCAGTTGGGAAGCCAAAAGTTTTTATTTATTTACATCTCGGCAGGATTGGGGGCAGTATTATTTCAATTGGGATTTTATTATTTTCATTATTTTTCATTGCAGTCGTCCTTAGTGGAATCCGGGATAGGTGTGTCTGAATTACAAGAAATCTTGACCACCAATAAAAGTGCTCGGCAATTTTCTGCAGAACAGATGAAAAATGTACAAGGAATGTTTGATGTGTATTACGCCTCTATGGTAGGGGCCTCCGGTTGTATTATGGGGATCTTGGCGGCCTTTGGAATGATGAATCCCGAAGCAAAACTCATGCTCATCTTTTTGCCAATTCCTATTAAAGCGAAATATTTTATTCCGGGAATTATCATTTTGGATGTCATTTCGGCGCTTACGGGACAATCGTTCTTTAGTCCAAGCAATACCGCTTATATGGCCCACGTTGGGGGGGCTTTGACCGGCTTTATCATTATGTGGTATTGGAAGAAAACACAGTTTAATAAAAACAGATGGTATTGATATGACTTCTTTGAGTCAAGACATACAATATAAACTCAAGCGGTTAAATGCCTTTGAAAAAATTATAGGCATTAACGTGGTTGTGTTTCTTTTGGCCTTTATTCTATTAAAGGTAAACGGCACCAGCTTGCATTGGTTTGAACTCCCAAAGCGTTTTGACAATTTTATTTACCAACCATGGTCCATATTTACCTATGGCTTTGTGCATTATGGCTTTTGGCATGTTGCCCTCAATATGCTCATTCTGTATTTTATTTCCCAAATGATGCTCAACCTCTTCCGGACTAAAATGGCTCTCAACATTTACTTTCTGGGAATTTTGAGTGGCGGTCTGGCTTTTTTGTTGGTCTATAACTTATTTCCTGAGTCTCAATTGAAAAATGTAGGAACACTTGTTGGGGCTTCAGCTGGAGTTAGGGCGTTGATTATTTTTTTAAGTGCCTATATGCCCTATAAGGAAGCGCGCTTGATGATGTTTACTATTAAGCTATGGTACATTGGCGTGGCCATGGTAGTCATAGATGTATTGGGCCTTTTTAGCTTAAACCAAGGAGGCTATGTGGCGCATTTGGGAGGAAGTTTGTTGGGGTATGTTTACGCGCAACAGCTCACCAAGGGCAAGGACATTGGTAGGTGGTTTGAAAACGTTATAAGTAAGGTGGAAGGCTGGTTTAAACCTAAATCGCCTTTAAAAACGGTGCATAGACGTAAATCCAAATCGTTTGCCGGTCACAACAAAGAAGAGTTTAACGAATTTAGCAAACAAAAGCGTATTGATCTTATTTTGGATAAGATAGGGAAGAGTGGTTATGAAAGTTTGACGAAGGAAGAAAAATCATTTTTATTTAAAGCAGGAAAAGATTAGCACAGTATGAAGCGACTAAAAATAATTGAAAAATTAGTATTCTTCATTAATTCTGTGGTTGCAACCATGTTGCTGCTGTCCTATATTTTACCCTACGTTTCTCCTAGTAAATTTGCCTTTTTATCCGTGCTAAGTTTAGCTGTGCCGGTACTTATCATTCTCAATATTCTATTTGTCATCTATTGGTTGCTTAAGGTGAAAAAGCAAATGCTTTTATCGCTTTTGGTGCTTAGTATTGGATACACCTATCTGTTTTCACTCTATAAATTTTCGGCATCCAAAGATGTGGAAGATGCGGGTAACTTGTCTGTGATGACTTATAATGTTCGTTTGTTTAATCTTTTTGAATGGATTAAGGATAGAGATGTTAAACACGATATTTTAAGTTTAATTCAAGAGCAGCAGCCTGACGTTATAACGCTTCAGGAGTATCGTCCCGAGGAGGTAATGCAGCTCAAAAATTACCATAAGTTTGAAGAGGTTTCAGGAAATAAGGTAAAGAGTGGCCAAGCTATATTTTCTAAATACCCCATCGTTAATTCGGGCTCCATTGAGTTTCCCAATTCTTCCAACAACGCCATATATGTGGACATTGTGAAATTGAAGGATA
The DNA here is from genome assembly GCF_030908385.1 of Mangrovimonas sp. YM274. NCBI lineage: Bacteria > Pseudomonadati > Bacteroidota > Flavobacteriia > Flavobacteriales > Flavobacteriaceae > Mangrovimonas > Mangrovimonas sp. YM274. The sequence continues at coordinate 2,709,903 of NZ_CP133091.1, read as the reverse complement.
CCATACGCATTTACAATGTACACCTACAATCTTTAAGAATTGATCCCAACATGGAGAAGTTGGCCAATGAATCTTCCGAGAACTTGTTTAAGCGCGTTGGAGGTACGTTTAAGCAACAACAAAGTCAAACGGAACTGTTCTTAAGGAATAAGGCCCAATGCCCTTATAAAATGATTGTCTGTGGCGATTTCAACAATACAGCTTATTCCTATGTGTATAAAGAAATAAAAGGAGAGCTTCAAGATACCTTTGTGGAGGCCGGTAACGGGTTTGGGAGGACGTTCAACTTTAAATTTTTTCCTGTTCGCATCGATTTTATTCTTGCCGATAAGGATTTTGAAGTGAATAGCTTTAAAACCTTTGACGCAGAACTGTCAGACCATTATCCCATTATGGCGAAACTGAAATTACATCAGTAGACAGTCTACCGAGTCTGCCAAAATATGAATGAGTAGACCTATACCCAAAATTCTACTTGGTTTCCAAAACGAAAGTACGGCATAAACTGCAATAGCATAGTAGGAGTGGAGCGGATGGAAATTGATGCTGCAACGCGAGGGGTCAAACATGGGGGTTGCCAATAGATGATCCAGGTCGATGGCAAAACAGGCCCACATAATACCTGTTGCCAATAACCATTTGGGTTTAAAGAAGATCACAGCAACCAGCAGGGGAAGCACAAAGTGAATCCCATAATGTATCAATGATTGTAGCATTATTTTTGAAGTTTCTGAGCCTCTAGATACGTAATGGAGTTAGGGCCCTCGCAAAATAACAAATCCAAAATACTGAGGTTAGAAATAAAACCGTGTTTATCTCCAAACACTTGGGTATAGGGCTCAAATTTTCTTGAGGGTTCTTTTTTGCTATTTACCAAATTTCTGAAATCCTCTACAGGAGCTACGAGTTCCTTTTGGTATTCAGAAGTGTTGGTGAACGCAATCTCAACCTGTAAGCACTCGCAAATGGCTTCTAGGCATTTTATATTAAAGTCTAAAAGCGATTCAAAAGGTGTTTTGAACAAAGGTTCCAAATCGGCTTCGTAAAACTCAAAATACGGAGAGGTGCGATAAGCCGATTCCAATGATTTCCAATGTAGCAATTGCCAATCAGTATCGTTGGCAATTTTTACATCTTTATAGAGCTGTCTGTTTTTTTGGGTATGCCTAATAGGAATGTTCAACAGTAACTTACCATTGGCCGCATAAATATAGGTGCGGTTTCGGTAGGTCTGTTTTTGATAGTTGTCACACCTTTCCAAGATAACATTATCTGCCTGCAACATGGCCGCAAAATGCGCTACATTGGGAAAATAGGTGGGGTGTATAACAATATCCATATTACCTAAAAATCTATTAAAAGCTAGAGAATGCTTATTGTGATTTGCGTTTTCTCCATTTGCTGAAGCCAAACCAGCCAGCCAATAATACCAAAAATGGTATCAAGTAGGAAGTAGGTTTACCACTGCCTTCAACAGTGGTGAACCAACGTTCCCAACGCGGTTTGCCATTGCCCCAGCTCATCCAGATAAATACAGGTTTCCCAACCACGTGATCAAACGGTACAAAGCCCCAAACACGTGAATCTTGTGAATTATGACGGTTGTCTCCCATCATCCAGTAATAATCCTTGGCAAAAGTGTAACTAGTAGTAGGTTGTCCATCTACAAGGATTTGGTTTCCATTTACAGACAATTTATGCCCTTCGTAATGGGTAATTAAGTGTTTGTAAAGTGGCAATGTTTCAAGGTTCAAATCAATGGTCGCTCCTTCTTTAGGGATATACAATGGTCCAAAATTGTCGTTGTTCCAGTTGTAGGCAACATTACTCGGGAAAATCCCGGGAGAGCGTTCTCCTTTAGGCTGTTTTGTTGTGGCGATATTGGCTACATCCGGATGATTTTTTAAGCGTGCGATGGCTTCATCACTTGCTGCAGGAACCCAAATCCAATCTGTGATATCTCTAGTTCTCATTCGGAAACCATCAGAAATGTCATATCTATTTAGTAATGATAGAATTTCTTGGGTTTGAAGGCCTCTTTTAAAAGAGATTTCATAAGAGAATTGCAGCTTGGCACGATCTGGAAGGTCATTTTGCTCTCCGTTGATGTAAACATAGCCATCTCTTAATTCCAAAGAATCCCCTGGAATTCCCACGCAACGTTTTACATAGTTGGTCTTTTTGTCGATCGGTTTGTAGTAATACTTGTCCGTGTGATACATGTCCAACATGGTATCTACAGGCCAATTGAACACCACAATATCGTTACGCTCAATATCTTCAAAACCAGGTAGCCTTAAATAGGGCAATTCAAATTTTGGGATATACGATTTTATTTTGGCACCAGGAATGGTATCGTGTACCATAGGCGCGGCAATTGTTGTCATTGGGATTCTAGCTCCATAGTTTACCTTACTTACAAACAGGAAATCTCCTACCAAAAGAGTCTTTTCCAAAGAGGAGGTAGGAATGGTAAAGGGTTGGATAAAATAGGTGTGCACAATGGTTGCAGCCACAATGGCAAACAAGATAGAGCTCACCCAATCTCCTAAAGCAGTTCGTGGATGTAAATCTCTGTTTTCAACATAAGTAACGTCCGCTACATAGTTTAAATAGTAATTGTAAAATCCTAGAGTGGCAACTGCCAAAAGGGTATCGGTGGTAGAATTTTTTTTGAAGCTTCTGGCTGTTTCCACCCAAACTACCGGAAACATGATTAGGTTCACAATAGGAACAAATAACAAAATGGTCCACCACCAAGGTCTGTTAATGATTTTCATGAGGATGACGGCGTTATATACGGGAACAAATGCTTCCCATGCCTGACGTCCTGCTTTAACATAAAGTTTCCAGGTTCCCAAGCCGTGAATTAGTTGTACGGCAAGGAAAAAGATAAACCATTGTGATAATGTCATGTTTTATAGTTTAGTGGGTTAAAATGTATTGAAAATGGTAAGAAGAAAGCGCTCCTTAACCAATGTTTAACACATTTTTCATCGAAAATACACCTTTTTTTCCAACAATCCATTCCGCAGCAATCACAGCTCCCAAAGCAAACCCTTGACGGTTGTGCGCCGTGTGTGAAATTTGAATGGAATCAATTTCAGAATCGTAGTTGATTACGTGGGTTCCCGGAACGTCGGCAATACGTTTCGCTTCAATTTGGATTTGGTCCTCTTGAGGCGCTTCCAAAGTCCAATTGTTGTAGGTGGCATTGTTGTCGATAATTCCTTCGGCTAGTGTAATGGCCGTTCCGCTAGGGGCATCCAATTTTTGAGTGTGGTGGATTTCCTCCATGCTCACTTGGTATTGCGGTTGTCCTTTCATCAAGTTGGCCAACACACGGTTCAACTCAAAAAAGAGGTTGACACCAAGGCTGAAATTAGACGCATAAATAAAGGCACCTTCATTGGCATTACAAAGCTCAACTGCCTTGTCATAGTCCTGTAGCCATCCTGTGGTTCCAGAAATGACAGGCACCCCGTTGCTAAGGCACCTTGAAATATTTTTAAATGCCGAAGAGGGAACACTAAAATCTATGGCTACATCAGCTTCGGTAATATCATAATCATCGGTATCGGCATTGGCTTTAATTACAATAGAGTGTCCACGGTCTATGGCAATGGCTTCGATGGCCTTTCCCATTTTTCCGTATCCCAATAAGGCTATTTTCATGATCTAAAATTTAAAATTGAGGGTAAGTCCCAAATCGGAACTATTATCTTGTTCGTTATATTTAAAGTGCGGTTTTAATGCCAGGTTTTCGTCGATATTGTACTGCAGTAAATGCGCATCGACATTGGCATCTATAATATTCAAGGCATAGAGTCCCAAGGTCACCAATAGTGACACTTCTTTGTTGCTTCGTAACGTTTTTTGGGCTCTAACAAGGCCATCGTTGGACAGGCGAGGCGAGTCTAGGGGATTGCCCTCGCTATCTTCTCCCCAAAATTCATCATCCTTAAAACCGGCCAACCGGCGTTTGTAGGCATCGCGATAGCGATCGTACTGTTTGCTATTGTCCACATAAAAGTAAATACCGGTTCCCAATGCTGCATAAACAATAGGGATTTTCCAGTATTTTTTATTGTAGGCCTGTCCTAAACCAGGCAACACAGCAGAATAGAAAGCAGCCTTTGAAGGCGCCAAAATATTCAACGGACGTCGTTTTACACTGTCTTGAACCACCATAAGGTCGGTTTCTACAGCGGTACTGTCCGTTTGAGTTTGAGCGTTACCTGAAAAATGACATAGGATGAAAAAAAGCGTACTATAAAAAAGCTTATTTGACACCTTTGACTAATTTTTGCATACGGTTAAAATCTTCTTCGGAATGGAAGGGGATGGAAATTGTTCCTTTACCATTCTTGGAAACTTTAACGTTAATTTTGTGTCCAAAGTATTCCGAGAACTCTTTAATACCATCTTTGATGAACACCGGTAATTCTTGCTGAGCCGATTTACTTTTTGGTATTTTAACGGTTTTTTCTTCTTGGTAAGTTTTTACCAGAGCTTCGGTATCACGTACGGATAATTTATTGGAAATGATTTTTTCGTAAATCTCCAATTGGGCGTTCTGGTCTTCAATGTTAATGATCGCACGACCATGTCCCATAGAAATAAAGCCGTCACGCATTCCTGTTTGGATGATTGGATCCAATTTCAACAAACGCAAGTAGTTGGCAATGGTAGAACGTTTTTTTCCTACGCGGTCACTCATTTGTTCCTGAGTCAGGTTGATTTCGTCAATCAAACGTTGGTAGGACAGAGCTATTTCTATAGGATCCAGATCCTGACGTTGGATGTTCTCCACCAAAGCCATTTCCAAAGACTCTTGGTCGTTGGCAATACGGATGTAGGCAGGAATGGTTTCCAAGCCCAATAGTTTGGAAGCTCTAAAACGACGCTCTCCAGATACCAATTGGTATTTGTTGAAATCTAACTTTCTAACCGTGATAGGTTGGATGACCCCAAGTTCTTTGATAGAAGTGGCCAATTCTCGAAGGGCCTCTTCGTTAAAATTGGTACGGGGTTGGAATGGATTGATTTCAATGGACATAATGTCCAAATCCACAATATTGCCAATAACTTTATCGGCATTTTTATCTTGAACTGAATTTATATCATTAGTGGGGTCCTTAAGAAGTGCGGAAAGTCCTCTTCCTAAGGCCTGTTTTTTTACTGCCTTCGCCATTACTCATTCTTTTTAATGATTTCTTTCGCCAAATTTAAATAATTTACGGCTCCTTTACTGGTCACGTCATAGTTGATGATGCTTTCACCATAACTAGGCGCTTCTCCCAAACGTACGTTACGCTGGATGATGGTTTCAAACACCATATCGCTAAAGTGTTTTTGAACCTCCTCAACCACTTGGTTGGACAATCTCAAACGGGCATCGTACATTGTCAATAACATGCCTTCGATATCCAAATCCTGGTTGTGGATTTTTTGAACACTCTTGATCGTGTTCAACAGTTTGCCCAAACCTTCCAAAGCAAAATATTCACATTGAATAGGAATTACCACCGAATCGGAAGCAGTAAGGGCGTTCAAGGTCAAAAGGCCCAAAGAAGGGGCACAGTCAATCAAGATATAGTCATAAGTTGACTTTAAATGGCCAATGGCCTTTTTCATCATGTATTCGCGTTGGTCTTTATCTACCAATTCAATTTCGATAGCTACCAAGTCGATATGCGCAGGAATGATATCAACATTCGGAGATTCGGTGGGCATGATACATTCCTCAACAGACAATGTATGCTCCAATAATTGGTAGGTTCCAACTTCAATGCCTTCAACATCAATACCAAGTCCTGAGGTTGCATTGGCCTGTGGATCAGCATCGATAAGCAATACTTTTTTCTCTAAAGCACCTAATGAAGCGGCTAAGTTTACCGAGGTCGTTGTTTTTCCAACGCCTCCTTTTTGATTTGCAATTGCAATGATTTTACCCATTAATTGATTTGGTTTTTGTCATGGTAAAAATACGATTATTTGCGAGTTTAAAAAACGGAAATTGTTAACAAACGTTAAACGTTTATTTTCAATGTAGTCTTGGGCTCGCAAGGTGTTTTTGGGGCAATATGTGGGATGTAATTGTTATTCGTTCATCAAAATGTCCAATATTTTAATAGCAGCATCACTAATTTTTGTTCCGGGGCCAAACACGGCTGCGGCTCCTGCATCAAATAAATATTGATAATCCTGTTTTGGGATGACACCTCCTACAATAACCATAATGTCTTCTCTTCCATAGGCTTTTAGGGCTTCTACTACTTGTGGAACCAAGGTTTTGTGCCCAGCAGCTAAGGAAGAAACTCCCAGCACATGCACGTCATTTTCAACGGCTTGTTTGGCTGCTTCCTGAGGTGTTTGGAACAGAGGACCAATGTCTACATCAAAACCAATATCGGCATAACCGGTTGCTACTACTTTAGCACCGCGGTCGTGACCGTCCTGTCCCATTTTTGCAATCATGATGCGGGGTCTTCGGCCATCTTGTTCGGCGAATTTATCGGCTAATTCCCTAGCTTTATTAAAGGAATTGTCGTCTTTTATTTCTTTACTGTACACTCCTGAAAAAGATTTTATTTGAGCTTTGTAGCGTCCGAATGCGGTTTCCAAAGCATCACTGATTTCTCCTAAAGTGGCACGTTCGCGCGCGGCTTGAACTGCCAATGCCAAAAGGTTTTCAGAACCATTTTGGGCAGCATCCGTCAATTGGACTAGCGCCTGTTCTACAGCGTTGGTATTGCGATTTGCCTTTAGGTTATTTAAACGATCTATCTGTTGGTTTCGTACTGTTTGGTTGTCAACCTCCAAGGTTTGTATTGGCGCTTCATGCTCTAGTCTATAGTTGTTGACACCAACAATGATATCTTGTCCAGAATCGATACGCGCCTGTTTGCGAGCGGCTGCTTCCTCGATTCTCATTTTAGGAATACCGGCTTCGATGGCTTTGGTCATCCCGCCATGGGCTTCTACTTCTTCAATTAGTGCCCAAGCTTTTTCAGCAATATCATGGGTAAGCTTTTCTACATAGTAGCTACCGCCCCAAGGGTCGACCGTTTTGGTAATATGGGTTTCTTCTTGAAGATAAATTTGCGTATTTCTTGCAATTCGTGCCGAAAAATCGGTTGGGAGGGCAATGGCCTCATCTAGAGCGTTGGTATGCAGGGATTGTGTGCCTCCAAACGCTGCTGCGGCTGCTTCGATGCAGGTTCTAGCTACATTATTAAAGGGGTCTTGTTCTGTTAAACTCCATCCGGATGTTTGACAGTGGGTACGCAATGCCAGTGATTTCTCATTTTTAGGATTGAATTGTTTGAGGAGTTTTGCCCAGAGCATTCTGGCAGCTCTCATCTTGGCAATTTCCATAAAATGGTTCATTCCAATGGCCCAAAAGAAGGATAGGCGAGGCGCAAAGGTGTCGATGTCCATACCGGCATCCAATCCTTTTCTTATGTATTCCAATCCATCGGCCAAAGTGTATGCCAATTCAATATCGCAGGTAGCTCCGGCTTCTTGCATGTGGTAGCCGGAAATACTAATGCTATTGAACTTTGGCATGTGCTGGCTGGTATATTCAAAAATATCCGAGATAATTTTCATGGAAGGGGTAGGTGGGTAAATGTAGGTATTACGCACCATAAATTCCTTAAGGATATCATTTTGAATGGTTCCGGAAAGTTGTTCTGGTTTTACTCCCTGTTCTTCGGCCGCGACAATATAAAATGCCATAATGGGCAATACAGCACCGTTCATGGTCATGGAAACGCTCATTTTGTCCAATGGAATTTGGTCGAAAAGCACTTTCATGTCTTCTACGGAGTCTATGGCTACCCCTGCTTTCCCTACATCACCTACCACACGTTCGTGGTCTGAGTCATAGCCCCTGTGGGTCGCCAAATCGAAGGCAACGGAGAGCCCTTTTTGTCCAGCGGCCAAATTTCTTCTGTAAAAGGCGTTACTTTCCTGTGCTGTGGAAAAACCAGCATATTGACGTATGGTCCAAGGGCGTCTTACGTACATGGTACTGTAAGGACCTCTTAAATTGGGCGCTATTCCAGCGACAAAGTTTAGGTGGTCTACCGCTTCTAAATCAGCTTTGGTATAGGTGGGTTTTACTGGGATCCCTTCGGCTGTTTGAAAAGCATCCTGGCCGCTCTTTTCTTGAGGTTTAGTGGTCCTTTTAAGGGTGATATGTTGAAGATTTTTTCTTTGCATTTCGTATCTTTTTTGAAGACCTGTTACTTCATTAGGTACTGCTTCTTAGCAGGGTGTTTATTTATGCTTTCTTTGTGAGGCAGCGATTTTAACCTAATTAGTGGTTGTGTCCTTCGTGATTGTCCTCTTTTTTAGGAGGTTTTGCATTAAAATCGATGTTTGATGCAGCTGCCTCTGCTTTGGCAAAATCTACATTAAATAATTTGGCGTAATACATATCCAAGGCTACAAAAAGCGCTAAATATTTGTCTTTGTTTAGCATTGTAGTTTGCTTTCTAATGGCTTCACTGTACATTCTGTAGCTCATGCTGTTAGTGTCCAATAAGGCATTAAAGGTGGTTTTAAAACCAGAGTCCGTCATGTTTGTGGCGATACACTCAACGATAGGGTTGCTATAGTTTAAATTGTATTCGGTGCCATCTGTGGTCCATAACCCAGGTTGGGTTTTTAAGGCTTCCATGATTTGCTTTGTGTGGTCAGAGGCCATTACGGTGTAGTCAATTCTTTTGGTTCTTATGGCATTAAAGAATTGGGTATACGCTCTGTTACTGTTCTTTCTTTCGTCACCATAGGTGTCCAAAAGGTCTGTTTCGAAAGATTGCAGAGCCTCGTTCAACAGTAAGGAGTCCTTTGTGGCACATTGTGTGATTTCGTTGCGGTTGGCGTATAGTAATGGGAACTCCGGAGCAGCGGATTCCTGCTTGCAATTGAATAATGTAAAACTTAAGATTACTGATAAGGTCACTAATTTAAATTTCATAATGTAAAATGATTTGGTTATTCTGATTTGATTCGTTGTTGTTCCAAAGCTTCGGCCAAACGCTTTTCTACGATTGGTGGAATAAGGGTCTTTACCGGATTGGTTTTTACAAAAGGGTAAAGTTCCAGCTCGTCTTTCATTTTATCCTCCGGGTTAGGGTGTTTGTTGGTGCCTAATAGTACCAATTCGCCGCTTTTGAAAGCTTCCAGTTCCTTGGTAGCGTTTTCTTTAATTTTTCGTTGAATGGTGCCTTCCTTCAATTGTTGTAACAAGCCTCCCTGTTGTTCTATGTCCTTAAACAACTCCAATGCCTTGTCAGCTAATTGTTCGGTGAGTTGTTCTATATAGTAGGCGCCATCGGCAGGGTTGTTTACTTTGTTGAAATAGCTTTCATGTTTCAGTACCAAGAGTTGGTTGCGCGCAATACGCTCGCCAAATTCATTGTCCTTGTGGTAAATAGCGTCGTAGGCTAAATTACCTACAGTATTGGCTCCACCCAAAACAGCTGCCATACACTCCGTGGTGGTACGAAGCATGTTGGTGTTGTAATCGTACAAGGTTTTGTTGCGTTTGGTAGGGGTGGCTACAATGTAGCAGGACTCCGCAACACCATATTCTGCAGCGAGGGAAGCCCAAAGTAGGCGCAGGGCTCTAAGTTTAGCAATTTCAAAGAAGTAGTTGCTGCCAATGGCCACATGAAATGTGGGCGTAATGGTCTTGTGACCTTCCAAGTGGTTGAGATATTCGGTGGCATGTGCTATGGCATATGCTAACTCCTGTATATGGTTGGCTCCTGCATTTTGATAAAGTCCCACGTTAATGGAAATGCCATTAGTTAAAGCTACAATGCTTTTATAGGCTTCAAAATCACTATTGAGGTTACGGTACCAATTTCCTGTTTTTGCCAAATTGCCTATAATGTCTATATGGACGAAAAAAGGAGTATTGCCCAAGAGCTTTTTAAGGTCTTTGACAAATGCATCGGAACAAAACTGTAGCGTAAAATGAAAGACTGTGTGCGTATTGAGCAGGCCTTGCATTAAGGTGGAAAGATTAATTCCTGAAGAGGGAATGATAAAGGTAATGGTTTCGGCTCCTCGTTCTAAAACCTCTTTAGCTTTGGCATTGGACTTTTCTACATCTGCCACAAAAATGGTCTGGTTGATGGTCCATTGTGAGGCTTGGGTTTCAGGGGTTGGAAATGCTTGTTCCATTTCATCCAAGTGGTAAAACGGCCTAACATCGATACCTTCGTTGGTGTTCCAAATAAGCGTGTCGTTATAATCGGCACCCTTGAGGTCTACCTGTATTTTTTGTTTCCATTGTTTAGACGAAACTTCCTTAAATTCGTTAAACGCCAATTTAGTCATGGTAAGATTGTTTTGTTAAGCTGTCTTCATATTCAATGATGTATATTTCTTCGTCAGCTTTTTTCATATAATATTTTTCCCTAGCCAATTTTTCAAGTCCTTCCTCGGTACTTAAGGCTTTGATCGCTTTTTTGTCTTTGGCGATTTCTTTTTTATAGTATTCTTTTTCATCTTCCAATTCTTTTATGTCGGTATTAAGTTCATGATGTATAAACCAAGAGTTGGCATCAAAAAAGAGCATCCAAACAGCAAAGCCCAAAAGCAGGAGCACGTATGGATTTTTTAGGGGCTTAAGGTATTTAATTTTAAAGGTCAACGCGATTATAAACTTTGGTTGATAATGGATTTTACAATGTCTATGGCCACCGTATTGTATTTATTGTTAGGAATAATGATATCGGCATATTCCTTGGTAGGTTCAATAAATTGTTGGTGCATAGGTTTTAGGGTGTCCTGATAGCGTGACAGGACTTCGTCCAAGTCTCTTCCTCGCTCTGAGATATCCCGTTTTAAACGTCTAATCAAGCGTTCGTCGCTATCGGCGTGCACATAGATTTTAATATCGAACAGTTTGCGCAATTCTGGGTGCGTGAGTATTAAAATGCCCTCAACAATCATCACTTTTGTAGGGTAGGTTTTTAGGGTTTCGCCCGTACGGTTATGCTTTACAAAGGAATAGATTGGCTGTTCGATGGCGTTTCCTTGTTTTAGTTCTTTTACGTGTTCCTCCAGCAATTCAAAATCGATGGACCTTGGATGGTCAAAATTGATGGCGGAACGCTCCTCAAAAGTCAGGTGCGAGGTGTCTCTGTAGTAAGAATCCTGCGATATTATACCAATCTCCCCATCAGGTGATTGTTCGAGTATCTGGTTTACTACCGTTGTCTTGCCACAGCCGGTTCCTCCTGCAATCCCTATAATTAGCATAATTCCTCTTTAATTGATGAAGCAAATTTAAATATTTACAAGAATAATCAAGGGCGAATTTCCGAAACTTCTTTTTCGGTCACCATTTTGTCATTTTTGTTGCCCCATGAATTGGTAATGTAATTCATAACATCGGCCACTTCTTTATCAGATAGTCCTAAGGGCGCCATGGAACCTTTAAAGGTATCGCCATTAACCACAATTGTGCCCGAGAGTCCATATTTTATAGCTTTGATGCTTTCTTTTCTATTGTTCATAAGATAATCGGCTTTTGCAAGGGGAGGGAAGGCTCTAGGAATACCTTCGCCATTGGCCATGTGGCAAGTCATGCAAAAGTTTTCATATACCACTTTACCTTTTTTAATACTTTCTTGGTGTGATGCATTTTGAACGGAAGTATACTCGTTTGCTCCCAAGGAGAGAAAGAGTGCCATAAAGAGTGTGTAAAGATTCATTGTTTTGAGGGTAATAGTTTCACAATTCCTAAGTTTTCAATTCCTACATAAATGTAGCCATCCGGTCCTTGAACCACAGAACGCACACGCCCCAATCCATCTAATAGACGCTCTTCCTTGATAACTTTATCGTGGTTCAAGTAACAGTTGTCAAGGTACTGAAATTTTAAGGATCCTACCAATAAATTTCCTTTCCACTCAGGATATTTATTGCTTGTGATAAAGGCCATTCCGCTAGGGGCTATTGAAGGTACCCAATAATGATTGGGAGGTTCCATACCCGGTAGCGACGTATGCTTGGTAAATTTAGTGCCGCTGTAATTTACACCATAGCTTACTTTTGGCCATCCGTAGTTGGCTCCAGGCTTTATGATATTGATTTCGTCTCCTCCTTTAGGGCCATGTTCGTGGATCCATACTTCTCCGGTTTTAGGGTGTAGGGCCATTCCTTGCGGGTTGCGATGGCCGTAAGAATAGATGCCGGGTTTGGCATTTGGCGTCTGGATAAAAGGGTTGTCCGAAGGAATGCTTCCATCGTCATGAAATCGGTATATTTTTCCCCCATCGCGACTCAGATCTTGAGGGTTTTCGTCTCTGTTGCCGCGTTCTCCTATGGAGACATAGAGATCTCCTTTGTTGTCGAAAAGGATACGTGACCCAAAATGTTGGCCATTCGTAGTATTGGGCGTTGCTTTATACAATAATTGCTTTTCAACTAGAGTATCGTTTTTAAGTTTGGCACGCATTAGGGCGGTGTTGCCTCCTTTGTCGTCTCCTTCAGAGGAAGCGTAAGTGATGTAAATCCAACCATTGTTTTTGTAATTGGGATGGAGTTGGATATCCAAAAGACCTCCCTGACCACGGTTGTAGACCTCAGGGACACCTTCGATAATGGTTTTTACACCGTTTTTAAAATGAATAATATCTCCTTTTTTTTCGGTGATGAGCATCGCGTTATCCGGTAAAAACACAAACCCCCATGGAATCTGAAGGTCGGGAACTACCAGCTCATAACTATGGTTGTCATTAGTTTGCGTATTGTTTTGGGCACAGGAGTATAGGGTAAACATAAGCACTCCTACAGCTACTAGTTTTTTGAGTGTCATTAGGCAATTTTCTTAGGTTTTTAAATTTATGAATAAATGTTGTTGGTTTTTCAAGAAAAGCTATATATTTGCACACCCAATTTAAGGGCATTGTGATGTTCTTAATGGATTAGATAACCACTCGGGGTGTAGCGTAGCCCGGTTATCGCGCCTGCTTTGGGAGCAGGAGGTCGCAGGTTCGAATCCTGCCACCCCGACAAAAAGCCGAACAGACATGTTCGGCTTTTTTTGTGGATTGAATTTTAGTGGTTAGATGTGAGTATTGGGTATTGAGTTCTTCGGATATAATTATGGAATGCGATACATTAGCTTCGCTGAACCTTCGATTTCGTGCACCAGTGGGGTTGGCAATAATATTTTATTTTATTTCAGGATATTTTACTTTTTCTCCTTTTCCAACAAAAACTAGGGCGTCAAAATGCTTGAACCAATTGGTTTTGTTTTCTTCAAGGTTGAACATTCCCTCAAATTTCTTTTCTACATAATCTGGATGATCAGCAATGAGCTGTTTGGAATCGATGAAGTAGTTGTTTTCAGTTGATGGTAGGAGGTTCAGTAGGTTTTCTTGGTCATTGCTCCATTTCTCTATTTTTTTTCCTGTTCTGTAGGGCATATGGATTGATGAAATTGCAATATGATACGAGATATTTGGATTTAAATTTACAAACTGGCCTCCCATAGTTTGGCCTTTCATAAAATCGTATTCATATTTTGCCATATGGGCATTGGCTAACCATACAATGAATTTTTTTTCGGGCATTGTTTTAACCAAGAAATCAAGATTTTTTGCCATCTGATTATCCCGAACAGGGATTGCTTTTGCAATTCTGGAGTGTGTCGAATTTATGATAATATCACTTTTGAAACTTTCTAAAAATTGATGCCAAAGTTTGTCTTGAATAACTTTGTCATCTTTTAATAGTTTTTCAACTTCATAGACTAAATATTCTAGATCTGTTTTACCAAGAACGCTGTTGGCCTTTTGTCTGTTTTTGATGTAATTTTCAGTTGTTGCAATGAAATTTTCTTTAAAACTAATCGAGTTAGTTTTTAGGAATTCAGTCAGTTTTCTGGTGAAATTATCCCAAGTATATCCAGAGCCCATTTGATTGTCGAACCCCCAAATTGTTACATTGTGTTCTTTTAAAAAATCAAATAGTTCTTCGCATTGTACGGAGCGAGACCAAAAGGAGTACAGGTTAATTTTATCGTGCTCAAAATATAGCCCGAAAAAATCGGCTTCAAAAGCAATGTCTTTATATCCTTTTTCTAGAACTAAATACTTTACAAATTGAGTTTTAGCTAAAAAATCTGAGCCAATGTGGTGTTCTGCTTCTCCTAAAAAAACAACTTTTTTGCCTGCTAAATTTGAGTCTAAAATTTCTTTGACATCTTTGGTTAAAAGACTTTCCATTGAATTCAATTCGTGAATGTTTTTCTCGATTTGAGCAAAAATGGAATTTAGAGCAAAGATCATTAATAGGGTAGTTGGTGCTTTTTTCATATTGTTGGAGATATATGTGTTGTATGTTTTTTTGATGAAATTAGTCGTTTTTATTAATGATACGTAAGAAAATTCTATAAATAAATCTTAAAATTTGCCAGTAAAGAGTAGTGACTACTGGCCCCTTCGGCAAGCTCATGGTGACGGCGTAGTGCCTTCTCGATACAATGTTTCCTGCGTCGGCAGGATTCAAAGTGATGGAGAGGTTGGATGTCTATGGAGACAGCGGTTGTTATGGGGCATTTTTTAATTACCTTCTATAACGAACGTTTTGAGCATGCCTTTTTCATCAGGCTTTGGCGTTTCAGAAATTAAAAGATAATTGCCAGGTTCTAAGACAACTTCAAAATAACCTGTTTTTCCTGCTTCACAATTATTCATTCCGCCTAAAAAAGTAAAGCCTTTAGGTGTTGGCGTTCTTAACCCCGTTGGGTTCATCCAATTCATCCAGTGGACCAAAGAATCAATATTTGCGGAAGCGTCATATTTAATGACATTGACATCGTGGCCAGATAAATGCTCATGAGGAACTTGGTCAATAAATTCTACTTTAAACTTATTGATGCCTAATTTAGGTTGGGCCTCAAAAACATAGCCATTGGTACTTGATACACTGATGGTGTGATTGGCCTCATCTGGAGAAAAATGTGTAGTTTCATCAAGGACCGTAATAAACTTCCACATTCCATGTGATGTATGCCATTCACCATTAGCAGCCTTCACATAGCATTCCATCATATATTTTCCAGGTTTTAAATGGATGCTGGATATGGCTGTTTTACCAGGAGATATTAATCCTGTACCACCATAACGCTTTACATCGTTGAACCATGCGGGGATTTTTCCAAAGGCGGCCATTGCGCTATCCGATTTTCCTTCCATTAGAAACTTCATGCCATCATCAAATGGAGGTAATAAATCCTCCTTGATATCACTTTCTGCGATAGAATCGGACGGCAATTTATCCATTAGGAAAAAATGAACTTCATCCGATAGATTTTTGTAAGCAAAGGTATTCCATCCAGATTTTAAGGTGTCTGCTGTTTGAAAATCCATACCTCTAGTAACCACTTCGATAATATGGTTCTCTTGGGGTTCAGTTTCTGTTAATGTGTTTTGTTTTTTGTCAGTTTTACAGGCAATTGTTAAAAACACTAATAAAATGCATCCTAAATACAGGTAATGGTTTTTGTTGATCATCTTCATGTTGTGTTTTCATTGGTTAGTATTACCTAAAATTACAAAATAGATTTGGTTATCGGATTCGAAATTGAGTTCAACTAGCTATTTATGTTGTAGTTGAGAGAAAGTGTGCGAGGGTTTTTAGTAGGGGGTAGGAGCGGTGAATTATGCACCATGTTGCTTTTTAGGGGGTGTGTAGAGTTTTAATACTTAAGAATCCACTTTTTGAGCTTATTCAGTGTTTGAGAGAATTCGGTCAGGGATTTATTCTTTAGATTTTCTTAATTGGTAAGGTTTAATTGTTTGTTTATCAGTGTTATATGAATGTGATAAGTAAATGTTACATCATGGGTAATAGATTTACAAATAACAACAGACTGCTTAATATTAGAATAAGTATGTTAACTAATTTCCATATTTTATCTAAGTGTTTTAGATTAATACTACTCAAAATCACGGCTGAAATACTGAAGAGCATACTAATAATTGTTGTATCCCATCTTCCATGAAGAAAATCCGGAAAGTAAGTATTAAAAATAGAAACTCTTTCGGCTTGTGTAGGCATTAAATTGAAAGTGTAAAGCCATAAACTAAAAATTGAAAAAGGAATCATGAAACAGACTAAACTAATTAAAGTTAGAACTTTCCATTTGGTTTGAATTCTATTTTTCATGTATCCCAAATTAGTTTTATAAAATTCCTTGTTCCTTAAGCAGAGTTTGATATGAAATGAATGCCAACAATGGCTATGAGTAGTTGATTTTGTAAAAGTTACCTTGGCCAAAATACCCAACTGAACCCCAATTGTTGTCGGGGTGTAAGTATTTCTGTAGATGCCTTAAACTAGTAATTACTCATAACCATTATCTGCATTTCTTTATTTTAGATCCTCTTAATTAGAGCAATTTCCATCAATTATATTTTGAAATGTTGGGTTATAGGCGTTATCGTGAACATCATATTCTCCATCTATATTATCGGCTTGAACAATATTTTGCAAACCACAAAAATCAGTAAGTTCACTGTTGTAAAATATGTTTACATCTCCATAAGTTCTATTTAAATTACTAAGATCATCTAAGTTGGTTAGATTACTAAACGCAATAGTCAGGTCTCCTTTGATTAGCGTAATATTGCTTAATGGTGAAAAATCATTTAAACTCGCATTATTCGCTATGTATAATTGGCCTAGCGAGTTACTATCCGAACTATTAATTAAATCTATATTACTTAGTATTTCATGGTCTCTAATATAAACAGAAAAAAGGTCTAATTGACTTAGTCCATCTATGTCTACTAATTTGTCATTGTTTGTAAGTTCAACATTGACATGGATAACGCCATTTGACATATTTGAAAAAGCATCCAGCGTTGTTATTTCAGGATTATCAACAATATTTATATACCCTAGGAGTTTATTTATACCTGAAAAACCACTTAAATCGTGTAGCAATGGATTATCTACTATGGCAATTGCATTTAGATCATTGGAGATGTTTTGTAATCCATGTGTAGTTTCTAAGTCGAAATTATACGAAACAATTAGAGAACCCGTTACTGCAACCAAAGTTTGTAAACCACCTAGATCGGTGATATCTGATACCTCATCATCCCTTCCGATAATTAACCAATCTGTTATTTCGGTATAATGGTTAGCCACAAAATCATCAACTTCTTGTTGTGTTCTTAAGTACACTCTTCCATCAAACAAATTAGAAGGCACCGTTGTGAAACTGAAGCTAGAGTCTGTAAATAAAGCACCATTATAAGCTCTTACATAACCACTATAAGTAGTATTTGCTTCTAAATTTGGTATATATAATTCTAAATCCGTTAAATCAGATGCAATTAAGTCGTTTTCAAGAAAAACGCTATACGTAATAGGAGAATTGTCTGGAGTTGAAGAGCTAGTCCATTGAATAGTTGTTGAAATATGTCCCAAATGCTTTACAGATGCATCAAAATCTGAAGGGGAAAATTCACTAGCATTGTTTTCAGAAGTAGTGAATGTAACATTAGAAGATGCCAGTATAACTGAGCCCTCAACAGCTTCAACAGTTCCGTTATAATTTGTGTTTTCCGATAGACTGATGAAGGAATAACTTAGCTCCGGAATAAGTTCGGCTACTAACGATTCAT
This sequence comes from Mangrovimonas sp. YM274, assembly GCF_030908385.1. NCBI lineage: Bacteria > Pseudomonadati > Bacteroidota > Flavobacteriia > Flavobacteriales > Flavobacteriaceae > Mangrovimonas > Mangrovimonas sp. YM274. Next base: position 2,692,231 of record NZ_CP133091.1, on the reverse strand, counting down.
TTAAATAAACATTATATAACACTTCACTGCTGCCAGTTATTGCATTCCAAGAAATAGTTGCTGAATTAGAGTTTAATTCTGTTGTTTCTATAGTTAAATTTGAAGAGTCCGTAGAATCATCACTTCCACTCTCACATGATACTAATGTGACTAAAATGATTAATAATTTGAATACTAATGTTTTTTTCATAAAATAAATTGGTTTTTTTGGTTTGTTATTAATAAATACTTACGGTTTGTATATGGTTAGGTTGCGTGAACATTGGGAAACAATAATTTATACACGTGGTTAGCACCTGTTTTTTTATTCCCAGATAAAGTTCATAGTTCCGTAATTTGGGTAATCCGGAAATTCGCTTAGAATTCTAGAGGTAATATACCCATCGTTATCAAACAAGTTTTCATTCGTTTCTGTATGGATATAGTCACTAAACTGGTACCATTGAATTATTTCCGGGTATCTGTTTCCCTGTTTATTTACAAGAACTTGCCTCAGATTATGGAAACTTGTATAAGTCAAAATTTCATAATCGAAGAACATGTTGAAGAATTGACTTTTTTCTTCAGTGCCATACGTAACATTTAAGTTGATATCATCTGTTGTAGTGTCTAAAGAGCCTTCATCTATTGGGCCACTACCAGAAATACAATTTCCGTCGGCATCGTAGTTAAATATCATATCACTTTTCAAGACATCATTTTTGTATACTTTTATTGACGTAATTAATTCATTGTTCAAACCGTATTCAACTGTGGTGTTCCATGCATCATCAGAAACTTTAGTCATAGTGTTGTTTGAATAACTTATGCTATTATTTACAGTGCTTTGACTTTCAATATTTTCATCAGAATCGTAAAAATGGCTGATGTGCTCAATATTGGAAATTTTGCCATCACCGTTGTATAACAAATTATCAATTTCCTTGAAGTATAGCGCTCCATTTTGATATTCATGAAATTCATGTTTAGTTAATTGGTTGGATGAATTATATGTGTTTGAACTTAAAACAAGTCCATTGCTGTCTACAATCTTAATAACATTTCCATTATTATCATATTCTATGTTCTGAGTGAATTGATATGGGTTACTTTGATATATTATTTGTGTAAGAACTTTTTCGTTGTTGGAATTTTCGATAGTACCGTTGTCTGAAGAACAAGAATAGATTGTTAGTCCTATTAAAAGGACAATTAGCAACTTCAATTTTTTCATTTAATCTTTGGGGTTTGAATTGGTTCTAATAAAGGGGTTAATAGTATTATGTCTATTCCTCTTTATATGTTGTGTTGGTTTTTATTCAGGCTAAAGTTAGTTGTTTTTTTATAATATGTAAGAAAATACATTGATTTATTGTTGGCGGTTACATGTAGGTCATGATGTAAAAATATACCCTACCTTGTGTTGGGTATATTAGGGATTGTTGTTTGTTCAAAAGGCACAGTTTATATTCGAGCCTAAAGTATGTCGGTTTACTCCATGTTGTGGAGTGCAACTGATATTCTATCAATAATTTTGGGCCTAAAGAACTACTTCAATAAGGCATTTGCAAACCAAAGAATAGGCGCTTGTCCATGCAGGTCTCCAACAACTTTTGGACGGTTTAGGTAATAATTTACATCTTTACTTTGTCCTGTTCCAACACACACCTCGCTAACTTTCCCTTCGTTATCAATGTATTGTGTTAGGGTATTCCATGCTTTAATATAGGAATCTTGATATGGATTTTTTGGCAATAATTTATTCTTGACGCCCATGGCCATGGCAAATCCGAACATAGCAGTAGAGGACGTTTCGGCAAATGAGGTTGCCGGTTGGTCAATTAACTGGTGCCACATACCATCAGCTCCCTGACTTTCGAGGAGTGTCTTCATCATTTTTTGATACCCCTTTAGGATAGCATTATAATGAGGATTGCTTTGTGGTAGTTCCGACAACAATTCTGCAAGTCCGGCAGCCACCCAACCATTACCGCGTCCCCAGTAAAAAGGAGCCTCTTCTCCATGAAAGAACAGACCATTAGGCTGCTGTAAATTTTTAATATAGGCATCGATTTGCAGGGCGGCGCGATTGAGGTATTTTATTTCTCCACTAGCTCTATATGCCTGCACCTGTAGGCTTCCTATCATGTAAATGTCATCTATCCAAAACCTAGTTTGCGAACTCATGCCATTGGGTAAGGGAGTGCCCCATTGTCCATCTGCTAACTCTATACCTTGGTCTAGATATTTCTTCTCATTGTTGTAGAGGTAGAGCTGAAGGGGTAAAATGCCATACACATTGGCATCCACATGATTGGCTGTATTAGGTATATTTTCACTTTCAATCCGATGGTACCTTTCTTGAAGTTTTTGAAGGGTGTTTTTGTCATGTAAGGACGTTGCCAATTTGATGGCGCCATAAGCAGTGCAAGCCTCCGCATAATGAAGAGCTTCTACATCCTCCACTTTATAGAGATAGAATTGATCTCTTGAGAGAAGGTCTTCAATTACCAATCTACCAATTTCTTCTGGAGATTTGGTAAGCGTAGCTGTCTTTGTGCTTTTTTGATTTGAACAATTGACCAGTACTATTATTGTAAAAAAGAAAAAACACATTCTTTTTAAAGAAGGTAATTTTGAGGTGTCTGGATGATGCTTTACTATTTTTATAGCCTGATACAGGTACTTTTCGTTATTATTTGTTGCGCTGTTCATCTGTTGTTTTTTATTTTATGAGAAGTAAGTGGTGGATGTGCCCTAGCTGTGCTAAAAGATAGTTAATTAAATTCACCTTTCAGGTAATTAGGTTGCTTGTTGGTTGGATGTCTTCAATGGTGTCTGTTTTTTTTTAGCCTGTTTCTTTTTATTGCAGAAAAATCAAATTCGGTTTTAACCCTAATCCTACTCTAAGAAATGGGAGCTGGTTTATCGATTAGGATCATTAACTTTTAAAAATGTTTAAGCAGGCCTTCATGTTATTATTCCTTTGCTAGTCCATTGGTGTTTTTATGTCTGAAAGTAATTGCTCTGTATTTTTCTGGACTGTTTTGTATAGTTCCATATGCGACATGGCAACAATGGTTCGTTGTTCCAACAAATTGAAGAGGTGTAACATATTGCTGTCTGTTGACAGTTCATTCTTCGATATTTGACGTATACGGCCCAATGATTTTTCATTAAAAATAGCATCGTTTATTGTTTTTAAATCGCTATCGTCTTCATCCAAAATAAAAGTGGTTTGTTTCAACAGTTCCTGTTGGTAAATAGCATCTACAATATGAATGTTGTTATTCCCAATTACCAAGGAAATTCTTTTTAGCTCGTTGTAATATTGTATGATTTTTCTTTTGGTGGTCTCATCTTTTAAGATTCCAATGGTTCCAGTTGCGATGAGTTCCTGAAAGGTGGTATTTATAGGGTTAAAGGTTTGCCTTGACGCCAAAGAATTCAGTTTGCCATAAATACTGTCGGCACCATAAAATGTTTGATTTGCCGAAAAGTATTTTAAAAGATCCCTGCCATTTTGATAAAAGCTCGATTCTACTTCTATATAGGTTGCCAGGACTTTTGATTGATCCTCTAGGTCTACAACGAGTTCTTTGATAATCTGTTTTTCTTTTTTGCGTTCAATCCTGTTTTGGTTCCAGTTGTTAATACTTAGGGCAATTAAAATTCCAATGACCACAAGAATGATTTCTCCTATGGCGTATTTCAAGTATTTAGTGGTGTTATTTTGCAGCATCAGATTGTAGCGTGTTTTCCTAAAGAATTTTATCATGGGTTGGTGGTTGGTTGGAAACGGTTAAATTTTTTATTGATTATAAGCTTGATGGCTAGATTCATGATGAAGTGTTGGTTGTATTAAAGATAGGTAAATGGAACCAACTTTAGTATTTGCTAGTGATTTTTCTGCTGCGAGTTTGCTTTTACTTGGAGGAGTGGGAAGAGCTTGAAAAAAGAATGTTATGATACATAGCAGCATTTTTAATTATTACAGCGTATCTATTGTTTCTTATATTTTAAACGGAACTATTTTGATTCCACAAATGGTTTAAATCCTCCATAGACCATTCTGCTGGCATCAAAAATCAATTTTTCAGGATTAGTCAAGGGTTCTACCAATTCTTTTATTCTTGGGTCGGTTGGCACTTTTTGGTTGGCCAAATCACGTATTTCTTTTGACGGGAATACAGTCCATCCAAAGATAACTATCTCGTCTTTTTTCGCATTTACGGTTTCAATAAAGGATTTGGTGCCTTCTAAATGTAACTCGTCTCCAATAAATTCGAAGTAGGCAATGGCCCCATATTCTTTCCAAATGTCAGCTACTTTTTCCGCTACCTTTTTATAGTCATTCAAATAAACTCGAGGAATTGGAAAGACGAAGGCATCTATATAGTTTGTCATGTTTTGTTGTTGTGTTATTATTTTAACTTTCCGAAAGTTCCTTGAGTTTTTGTAAGGCCTTCGGCCAAGTAGTGTTAAAATAATCTATGTAGTCCTCAGCCATATCACATTCGGCGGTAACAGTTGTTATGCCATCATGCTCTTGGAATGCATAATTTTCCATGCTGCCTGCCCATTGATCAATCTCTGGGCCTTCGGTAATTTCATTGTCACCATCCAATATTCCATAATGGCGAATGGAAACCATCTGGAACGGAATGTTATTCACAATTTCAGATACCATACCAGCTTTTTTTCCATTGGTATCCGTCCCGATAAAATAGATTTTAGATCCCTTTTCCCAGCTGCCTTCATAGGTTGAGGTTGGATTAAATTCGGCTGTCCATTGCTGGTAGGTCTCTTTATTGTTCATACCAAGCATGGTATTATAGACCTTTTCGGCTGATGCCTTAATATCGATCTTGTATTGCAGTTTTTTCATGGTTTGTATCTGTTTTCAAGTATTTTGCTTTGGTAGGGTGCTGTTTAGGAGATGATAAGGGTAGTTGTCATGCTTAGTTAAAGATAGTGTTTTTGTTCTGTATTTATAGAACGAGTTCTACAACTCTTAATTAGTCGTGTTTTTAGAGCAATTTTTTATACCTGTAGTAAAACCGCGATATTTTAAGTGTTTTTTTGTTCGATTCGACTGATTTTCAATATTCCCATTCCTTGCCATGTCATGAATACAACCTTATTAGAGCAGGTTGCATTTGATGATGTTTATGGTTTTATAAACCCTTTACCGTTAGTCCTTGGTCTTCTTGGGGTAACTATTGATGGTTTAATGGTGTTATCATTGCTGCTTATTGATAGGAATACTACAAAACGATTAAAAGAAGTTACATGAGCTGCATTAAGCAAATATTTGGGGTAGCACCTTATGAAGAGAGTCCCAATGTCTATTCGCCTTCTAATTTGGCATTGAAACTGGCGGTAGATACAAAGACGGATTATGCTCCCTATAATTTTGAAAAAAGGAATCAAGATGCGTCAAAGAAAATTTTAATTGTTGGAACTGAAACAGAATTGTTGAAAATGGCCAATGGTAAATTGTTCCACACAGGCAACCATCCTTTTGAATTATTCATACCTATGCTACATTGGGAATCGGCGGGCTTTGCCATCGATATTGCAACACCAACAGGAGGCGAATTGGCCTTGGAGCATTGGGCCATGCCTACAGATGATCTGGCGGTGATGGAGCTATATGAGAGCTATAAAACAAGACTAGAAACCCCATTAAATCTTTGGGAATTGGTTCGCCAATTGGATGACAGTAGTCCTTATGTAGCTGTTTATTTTCCTGGAGGACATGGCGCTGTTGGTGATTTGCCCTTTAGCAGTGCTGTTGCAAAGTTGGTTAATTGGACGGCAGCACACAACAAATACATGATTAGTATTTGCCACGGGCCTTCGGCGTTCTTGGCAACTGGTGAGCCTTCACCTTATGAAGGGTATAACATTTCGGCTTGTCCCGATGGTATGGATAAACTGCTGCCAGCTACGGGGTATCTACCGGGAGCTATGCCTTGGTTTTTTGGAGAAAGGTTGAACCGTTTAGGCATTAAAGTTGTTAATAAAACCATGAATGGAAAGGTAATTGTTGATAGAAAACTGATAACGGGAGATGGTCCTAAAGCAGCCAATGAGCTGGGCATTATAACCAGTAAAGCTTTGTTGAACGAGGCATAATTAAAGAATACATTAACACATAGCAATAAACAGAAGTAGATAAGATGGAAGCCTATTTTATAATCAGTTACGATATTGTTGATTTTGAAACGTTTCAAAACTATCCGCCAGCAGTATGGGAAATATTACAGCAATATGGCGGTGAGTTGCTGGTGTCTGATACCGAAGCAGTAGTTATAGAAGGTAACAGGAAAATGATGCATTCCATCATTAAGTTTCCTTCACAGGAAATAGCAATGGAGTGTTTTAATAGCGAGGAATATCAATCGGTTCGTCCGTTTAGAATCAACTCGACGAAAGACAATACCGTAATTTTGGCGAAGGCATTCAATCCCAATACATAATTGTTGATAACAAAAAGGGCATTTTAAAAGGCTCGATGAGGAAGTAATTGTTTGAGCCCTTTTTTGTCAAGAGACTTCCTTTTGTACTTCACTGGGTAAAAATCCATATTGTTTTTTAAATGCTTTTGAAAAATGACTAAGGTTATTGTAGCCCAATAGAAATGCGACTTCTGAAACACTGTAATTCTGACCTAATCGATTGAAGGCTACAGCCAGTTTATTTTGCAGGTGGTATTGATATGGAGTCACACCAAAAACCTGCTTAAAATAACGCTTAAATTTAGAAAGGCTCATACCAGATTGTTGTGCAAGGGCATCCAAGCTAATGGCTTTTAAAGGATCTTCATCCATAAAGGTGCGTATCTGCAATAAGCTCTCGAGGTCGGTATGATGAATATTGGAAAGGTCTTTTGTGTTTAGCTGCCTGTTTTCCAGTTTCGTAAAGAAGGTATTGAGCAGTTGCAGTGCTCCAGAAAACAAAAACAAGCGATTGGCATTGCGCAGATCCATTTCTTCCACCAAATATTTGAACTGGTAATCTAGATTTTCCGCCATATAGATGGGGTCGTTGCCCATAAATATGTTTTTAAGATCGGAAGAGACCTCTTCAAAGGCGTTGGTAAGTAGCCATTCTCTAGTAAATCCTATCTGAAATATTTTCACGTCTTCCTTGGCTGGAATGTTGTAATGAAAAACAGCAGCGGACGAACTTAGCATCACACTTATGTTGTCGAAATTAAATTCAAACCGGTTTTTGTTGGTTTTTTGATGAATAGATGTGCTGGTAAGGTAAAAATTGATGATAAATAGGTCGTTTATTTTACTGGGAGTCTGGATTAAGGGCAATGCGTTTTGAAGCCTAAAGTTCATTTGCTGGGCCCAAAATCCTTTTTGGAACTCTAGGTATTGCAAATACCCCTTCCCAATTGTTGGGTATAGTTCAAAGGTCTCCTGCTGAAATGCCCCTAGATGTTGGTTTTCCAGAAACGAGTACCATTCTGCTGGTACTAGAAACGGATAAGAAATTGTTGAAGGTGCTTTTGTTTCCATGCTAAAAAGACCATTTTGGTTTTTGGTTGTTTTTAAGGTCTAATGTTAATGCTAATTTTGTTTCTAGGAAAGGGTAAAGATAGTTAAAGGAAATTTACTTTTTGATTTATGTTTATAGAGACACGTGTTGTATGTTGTTTTAAAGTTTTAATCCATACTCAAATTAACCATATAACTTGATTTGAATTTCAGTTCATAATTACCTGAAGAATTTGCTCCGAAATTATAATTACTAGTAAGGATAGATGTGTTTTAATTCAATACAACCTACATAAATTGCCCTAATTTCTATGTTATTTATTGCTTTCAGAAAGAGATGTTTTTATGTTTTTTCGACAAATGTTAGTTTTGCCCAGCTTGTAATTGAATTTTATATTCTAAAACTGAAAGGAAAATTATCAGTTTTTACTGAAAGTTTTAAAAAGAACCTACGTCCAACGTTTGAAATAAAAAAATATGCAAATAAAAATTTGGTCCGATATACGTTGCCCGTTTTGCTATATTGGAAAAAAACATTTTGAAACGGCTTTAAATAGTTTCCCTCATAAAGACAGTATCACTATTGAATGGAAAAGCTTTGAGTTGGATCCTAAACTACAAACCGCAGCACACACAGATGCGCTAAGTCATTTTGTTGAAAGCAAAGGCATAGACAGAGACCGTGCCCAACAAATGTTTGATCAGGTAACGGCAATGGCGGCTAACACAGGTCTTGATTTTAATTTAGAGCAATCCATTCCTGCTAATTCATTAAATGCCCATAGATTGTTGCATTTAGCAAAACAACAAGGGCTTGCCAACGAAACCAAAGAAGCTTTGCTTAAAGCGCATCTTTGTGAAGGTAAAAATATAGACGATACCAATGTACTTAGTGACATTTCAAAATCTTTAGGTTTGGACGTCAATCAGGTTAACCAAATGCTGGCATCTGATGATTTTAAATATGATGTGAGACAAGATGAAATGGAGGCTAGAAACCTGGGGATTTCATCAGTGCCGTTTTTTGTTATAGATGGCAAATATGGTGTTTCTGGAGCGCAACCAGCAGACGTATTTACACGTGCACTTAAAGAAAGTTGGGAGAAGCATCAAAATGAAATACATGTAATTGCTAATGATAGCGCTTCTTGCGATACAGATGGTAATTGTAAGTAATTATATTATAGAGAACAGGAAGGCGGTTGTTTTTTACAATGAGCTTTCCTGTTTATGAGATATTAAACTTAATTTAAGTTTTTTTAGAACTTCCTTTAATTCCGTTTCCTTTTGTGTGCCAATAAGGAATTTTTTGCCATTTAATAGCTCAATTGCCAAGCCTTTGTTGCCTTTCATATTGTAGACGGTTCCGTATTTAGTCCAAAGCCTAATGCCCCAGCCACCTACAAATCCGTAATTGATTAGCTCGGCTGTTTTAATATCGCTCCATTTGGTAGTCTTCTTTACAAAAGGAAAGAAACGCATTTCAATACCGTCTTTGTTGATTTTGGTTGTCAATTTCATGACAAAAAAGAGAGTAAGTAAAGCGAATGTGAAACAAGCAAACCCTATAAGACCAAGGTTAGATATGGGTTTGTCTCCAAAAGGTTCATTAAGTATAATTTGTTTGTAAATGCCCACTAAGGGCAGGGCACCTATGGGGATTAAAATAAGCCAAAGCCACCATTGGGTGAATTTTTGATGCTCGTTAAACTGAGGTTTCATATAAAGGTTGGTTTAGTAATGTTGGTAAAAGTTTTAATAAAAGACATGATTAAATATAAGAAAATGATGCTTCTTGAAGTGATTTGTTCTCTTTATTTCCTTTAAATCGATTGCAAAATGCCTAACCGCACTTTTCTTGGTAAAAAACACTTTTTTCGAGAGGCCAAATTGACATAAGATGTAGTCATTTTTTGGAATATTCAATATCTTTCCCGGATTATAAGAATTGTTCTGTTGAAAATGCCATCTTATTTGTTTCCATGATTATAAGACGACAAATAATTGGATTTGTAACAGTGGCTATATTGTTTGGAATTGTTCAAGTGAAATCCATATAAATGAACAGGAAAAATATTTATAGCAAGACATTAAACAAAAATCCAGATACAATAATGAACAGCGTTACCGTGCCAAAATAGATAGCAATAAGTTTTGTACTCATTACTTTTTTGAGTAAGGTAGCCTCTGGAATGGAGAGGCCCACGGTAGCCATCATAAAGGCAATTGCAGTGCCTAGGGGAATGCCTTTGGCCACAAATACTTGAATGACCGGAACAATACCTGCTGCATTGGCATACATGGGTACGGCGAGTAGGACGGCCAATGGTACTGTCCACCATTGAGCCCCACCTAAATGGTGTTCGAAAAAGTTTTCAGGTACGTAGCCGTGCATGGCGGCTCCAATGGCAATGCCCAATATAACATAGACCATTACACTTTTAACAATCTGCCAAGCACCTCTGGTTATGTTTGGCAAACGTTGCTTAAAGCTTGTTTTTTCTTCTTGGTATGGGATGTGTTGTTGGTTCTGGGCGACTAGTTTTTTTACCCAATCTGTGAGCAAAGGCTCTAAATGAAATTTTCCTAAAATCCAACCGCCAATGGTGCCCAATAGAATTCCAGATGTTACATAAATGAGGGTGGTTTTTAGACCAAACATGCCAAGAAACATGGCTACAGCCACTTCATTTACCAATGGGGATGTGATGAGAAAGGCTAAGGTAACGCTTAATGGGATTCCTCCTTGTACAAATCCTATAAACAAAGGCACCGAAGAGCAGGAGCAAAATGGTGTAATGGCCCCAAAAAAGGACGCAAACATATATTCTAGGCCAAAGAGTTTATTTTGGGTAAGGTAGTTTTTTAGCCGTTCTACAGGGAAATAGGCATTAATAACTCCCATTAAGAATACCATTAGGAACAACAGTATCAAAATCTTTAAGGTGTCGTAGACAAAGAAGTTGAGAGCCTTTGCCAAATGCGTTTCAGGTGTCAAGCCAAAAACGGCATAAATGAGCCAGTCCGCTAACTGTTGTATCCAATGGAACATGGGCAATGTATTGTATCTTCGCTATTCATACAAAGATCTAGTGTCCCTTCTTACTCTGGAAAAGGGAATTAATTTTTTAAAATGTCAACTATCTCACTGGATAGCGGCACTCTTCCTTTAACTTTTATTTCATCGTCAATTATTAGCACTGGCGTTGTCATGACATTGTATTTCATCATCTCTTCAATGTCTTCAATTTTTTCTACCTGGGCTTCCCTATTGGTTTGTTTAAGGGCTTCCAGAACATTGTTATAGGTGGTTTTGCATTTGGCACAACCAGGACCTAAGACTTTTATATGGGTCATTTTGTTATTAAAAATGGTTCTATTCGTAAAGATACGAACAATGTTCGATAATTCGTAATAATACGAACAGATTTTTCGGAAAAGTTTAGGCAAAGACTTTGTTGAGAAGGGACTTGGCTAGTGCAAAATTTTCTTTGTGTATGCAGTACTTGGTAGAAGGTGGTGTAATGTCGCCTTGAATAAGTCCAGCCCCTTTGAGCTCCTTTAAATGCTGTGAAAGGGTAGATTTGGCAATAGGAAGCTCTTCGGCCATATCACCGTGGTAGCAGCAGGCTTGGGAATGTAACAATTCCAAAATGGCAATCCTTACGGGGTGTGCCAATGCCTTGGCAAATCTTGCCGTGAGTTCTTGTTCTGCTGAGAAGTATTCCTTTTTAGGTATGTTCGGCATGCTTGTGAGTGGTTTTATTCGCTAATATACGAACATTGCGAAATATTTTTTGTTGAGGGGTTCTTAATAGTTTTATTTCCAATGTATAGTTTCAATTCTACAGAATAGTAACCCCGTAGTTTTTTACTAGGCAAAATTGTCTTTTCCATTGAATTTGGCACCATCAATCTTTTAATCTTATTCGCGTTTAATTGTTGTAACAAAATCCTTATCTTTATATGTGTAAATATTCATTGTAAAACTCTGTAAATATGGAAATTAGTCGAAATTTGGTCCCCAAGTTAATTGCCTTGTTCTTTTTATTGTTTACTTTTTCATGCGATCAGACGGAGTACCCTACTTTGTCCTCAACTGATTCAATTCAATACAATCACGGTCAGATTGTTTGGCATGATTTGATCACACCTAACCCGAAACAGGCCATGAGTTTCTATTCAGATCTTTTTGGCTGGACCTACAAGTCTTTGGGTACGGATGATATGGCCTACCATGTTATATTTAGTGGTGGCCATGCTATTGGAGGGATTATTCCTTTAAATGTAACAACCCATCCTTCTGGGGAATGGCTGAGTTCTGTTTCTGTTGCCGATGTGGATAAGGCGGTTGCTTATAATACTGCAAAAGGAGGGAAAACCTTGTTTAAGCCTTCCAATTTCAAGGGGAGAGGGCGTTCAGCTCTTGTTCAAGATCCACAGGGCGCCTACGTTGCTTATGTCCACTCGGAAAGTGGCGATCCTAATTTTCAAGCTTACAATAACTCCTGGCTATGGAACGAACTTTGGACCAACGATGTGTCAGGTTCTCTGGACTATTATAAGGGTGTAGCTCCTTACGCAGCTGTGGAAAACAATGAAGAAAAGGTACCTTATTTTATGTTAAAATCGGGAGATGAGAAATTGTGTGGTGTTATGAAAAACCCGGTTGCCAATATGCGATCGGCCTGGTTGCCCTATATTAAAGTGTCTGATGTAGAGAGCATTTCTACAAAGGCAGCTTCCCTAGGAGCCAAAATAATGCTTGAACCTCAGAACAACATTAGAAATGGTTCTGTAGCCATCATCCAAGATCCCAATGGGGCACCTTTTGCCATTCAAATTTGGAATAAATAAATTTAAATCATCTTAAAATGAACATAAAAAGAATCCTTTCCGTACTCGTTGTTTTTTTATTTTTTCTTTTAGTGGCTTGTGGCTCTGCCCATACCAATGTGGGGGTTGATATGCGATTCGGTCCTAATGGACCTCATGTGTCTCCCCATGTAGGTGTCGATTTTTATGGCGGAGGGCGCCATTAAAGCAAGGAGACTTTTATAACAAAAGTAGATGGTATGTTTAAAGCCAATAGGTCCATGACTGAAGAGAGAATCACCATCTAGGACTGTTACTGGAAGAAGTTTAAAAAAAGACAGATTGTTATTGCAATATCCAAAACAAGGAAATCAATTGCTTTGGAAAAGCAAAACAGTCATGTTTATATATGCGATATAAAAGAAAGCGCCTAATTAGGCGCTTTCTTTTATAATAGAATAGGTGTTCGTTGAAATGACTATGGATAAATAAATAGCTTACTTCAATGTAATATGTTTTTAGAATGTCATGGAAAAGGCAAGTCCGTAGTCCTTCCCATTGTAAAACGGCATTAAAATGCCACTGACCTGTTCGCTATCCTTTAGAAAGGTTTTTTTGATCAGAGGGTGAATCCAATAGGCAATTTTGGTACTCAATATGCCAATGCCGGCACCGGCGGCTACATCGGTAAGCCAATGCCGATCGTTGTACATTCTAAAAATTCCAGTTCCGGAGGCAACCAAGTAACCTGAAATTCCGTACCACGGAGACACATCTTTATATTCCTGGTATAAGAATTCGGCACCCATAAAGGCGGTTGCGGTATGTCCGGAGGGGAAAGAATTTTTGGAAGAACCATCGGGCCTTACTACATTCCCCGTGTTTTTTAAAATGTTTACTGTACCACCCATAATTAGATAAGCCGTGGCCAAAATAACTGTACGGTCCTTGAAGTTGTTTTTACCTTTTATCCCAGCGGCATTAAGTCCATAAACAGATAGAAAGGGCGCATATTGGGAAAAATCGTCAATAGTGAGTTTAGAGTCTATATGTTCGGTCAATTCGTTTTTGGTAGTGCTATTGAGTTGTTTTATAGAACGGCTTTCCAGACCAATCACGCCATAGCTAATTAAGGCTGTAGGAATGATTAATGACTCATATTTAAATTTTAAGTTTTTACTGTTTTGTAGACTGTCTGAAGTTTGTGTTTGCGTCTGTGCCTTAATGTGTAGCGTTGCAAGAATAAATATCAGGGTTTTTAGAGGGGGCATGTGGCTAAAACTTATTATGAAATGGAAGATAGGTTACTATGGTTTTTACTTTTTATGTGAATTTTGACAATGTTTAGTTTATTGGTAGTTATCCATTTCTAAGGGAATTACTTTGGTGTGGGTTCTAATTTCCGAATGTCTTATAGCATGGCCGCTACTTCCAACATAGGCGGCCAAAATGCCGTTTATAATGGCTAGTAGCAAGATACATACTAAGATTATTTTAGCATATTGTGGGAATTTTACAGTTACAGGGCAAGCTAATAAGGAGAGTAATCCTAATAGTAGTGTGGCGACCAGAAAAACTTCGGCATATTCCTCATGTCTATGGATGAGGGTTTCGCTAACCTGGGACGTATTGTCTACGACGATTTTGGCACCTTCACCTGTAAAATATGCGGCAGCACAAGCCAAAGCACTAAAAGCGAACATGGCATATGCTGTAATTTTTAGGGTGTTTTTTTTAAGGATCATGCCAGTTAGCAATACCATTATTCCCAAAAGTATGCCTACTAAAGGTAAGTGGGTCAAGGCCAAGTGTAACTGTGCCGAGTTCATAATTATTCTGTAATTAAATTAAAAGCGCCTCTCACTAAAAATTGCGTATTGCCATTAAAATCCTGAACATTTAAAATTTCAGTTTGGTTGTCGTGCGTATCACCCAAAAGCACCTCTTTCTGAAGGAAGCTAAAACCTGAATCTGTTTTTTCCTGAAGCACCAAGACCATATTTTTACCATCCATTTCTACAATGGCTTCAGAGGGTAGGGCTTGTTTGGAAACCGAATTGGTTACAATACTGGCTTCTGCATACATGCCTGGGGCAAGACCTATTTTTTCGGCCTCTTCAGAGAGGTGACCGTGAATACCAATAGTGCGTTTTTCTGGGTCTACAGCTTTATTGATGATATGTACTTTGGCATTATAAATGGCTTCGTTGTCATTTTGAATTTTGAACAGGATAGGCTGACCTATTTGTATTTTTTGAAGGTCTTTTTCAAAAACATTGAGCTCTAGGTGCAAATGCTCGGTATTGACCACAGTTGCCGCTACTTCCGTTGGATTTAAATAGGCTCCAGTGCTAATATTTACATTAGTGACATAACCATCGATAGGAGAGGTTATTGCAATGGTCGTACGGATATTGTCCAAGGAAAGGGTTGCTGGATTAATGTTCATCAACAAAAGTTTTTTGCCAATAGACTCAAACCTAGCTTTGGTTACCAAATAGTCTGATTCGGCTTTGAGAAATGTTTTTTGGGAGGTAACCTTTTCTTTAGCCAGTGTTTTTTGACGTTCGTAATCAGATTTCAAATAGGTAAGTTGTCCTTTGGCCTCGAGATATTCCTGTTGGATTTGTACATACTCAGGATTTTCCAAGGTGAACAAGGTTTGGTTGCGTTTTACATATTCGCCAGGAAGTAATTTAAGGTTCTTTACCGTGCCTTCAAAGTAGCTGCTAATGGAGGCTTTATTTTCAGGTGGAACGTCAATCATCCCCATGGTTTTTACATATTGTTGGAAGGGTAGCGATTGCAAAGTGCCAAGTACCATATTGGAAGATTCAAATTGTACCTTAGACAATTGAATGGTGTCGTTTCCAATATCGGGAACGGTCTCTTCCTCTACAGTTTGGTTTTTATTGGAATTACAAGACGCTAATACTAAAAAGGCCGTTGTATAAAGGATGTATGTGAATTTGGTTTTCATGATTGCGTTTTTATGGGTATTCATTCTAAGGGATCAAATAATTGGCTTCCAAAACGGTGATGTTGTATTGGAAGAGGGCGGTTAGATAATTGGTTTCTATAGTCTTGGCATTTTCGAGTAACTGGATGTACTGTAAAAAGTTAATCTCTCCATTTTGAAAGGCTTGAACAGCATGGAATACCGTTTGTTGTGACAGCTCTTTGCCAGATTCCTCATAATAGCTAAGATTTTGTTCGAATGTTTTAAGGTCAGATTGCAGCGATTGGAATTTAGAAGCCAAGTGTATTTTTTGATTGGCTCTTTGAGCGCTTAAAATGTCATTGGCTGTATGGGCGGCACGTATTTTAGAGCGTTGCGAACCAAACCAAACCGGAATGGCGACCCCTACTTGAAAACCAGAATAAGATTTGGCATCTGGGCCATTGTTGGTCCCATTAAAAACTGAAACACTCAGATCGGGCAGTAATTTTTGTTTTTCCAGTTGCAGCTGCGAATGGCTGAGTTCTGCGGCATCCCTGTAATATTGCAATGCGGGATTATTGAGCGTGTCCATAGGTTTTAATTCTAGCTTTACCAAAGCCGATGACGGTATGGTGTAGGTAGTATCGGTTTGAAGCCATTGGCCCAAAACCATGTTGGCTTTAACAATATTCTCTTGGGCTTGTTGCAACTGTAGCGCAATTTCTTTCTTTTTGGTTTCGGCCGTTAGCTTTTCCAAATAGTTAGATTCTCCTAACTCAAACTTTCTGTTAGCTGCATATTCAAAGGCCGTGTACAGACTGTCTAGATACGTGAAGTTTTGCTTCATATGTTGCCAGTAGGCAATTTCATAATAGGTTTTTAAAACTTCCTTGCTCAAAACGTATTGATCTATCTTGTATTGGTCTTCTGTCAATTGGTATTGACTTTTCATAACATTGCGTTGAGCCCCGTATACCGTAGGAAATTGTATGGATTGGCTAATCCCCCAAACGTGTAGGGGAAGGTTGTTGGCAGCAATATTATTATTGTCTTTATTGTAATAAATTTCGGTTTTTCCTATATCAATGGCACTACCTATTAACCGGTCGCTTTGGTCTACCTTGAGGGCAGAGGCTTGTAGGCCTTTGTTATTTTCCAAAGCAATGCTTACTGCTTCTTGTGGTGACAACTCGGTATTTTGACTGTTTGATACCTGAGGCCATAACCCAATACACAAGGCTATTATGGCAATGGTATTGGTTTTTGGTTTCGTAAAGTGTCCCTTTCTGTCGAATAGAGCATAGAGTACAGGCAGTACAATAAGGGTTAAAGCCGTGGCAGATATTAAGCCCCCAACAACCACGGTGGCCAAGGGTTTTTGAACTTCTGCACCGGCCGATTTGGAAATGGCCATTGGAAGAAACCCTAAGGCTGCAGCTGAAGCCGTAAGCAATACAGGGCGTAATCTGTTTTTTGTTCCCATAAGGATGCGATCGTTGATTTTGGTAATACCATGTGCCTTAAGTTCCTTGAACTCTTCAATAAGTACAATTCCGTTGAGTACGGCAATTCCAAAGAGGGCAATAAACCCAACTCCTGCCGAGATACTAAAGGGAAGGTCACGGATGTAGAGTAATATGATCCCTCCAATGGCAGACATTGGAATGGCACTATAAATAATAAGGGCTTCTTTTACCGAATCGAAGGCGAAGTATAACAATACAAAAATGAGGATCAGGGCAATGGGAACGGCAATCATAAGACGTTCTCTGGCTGTTCTTAAATTTTCAAACTGCCCACCGTACTCAATGGTATAGCCTACAGGTAGTTTCACTTGACTATTAATCACCTTTTGGACATCCTCTACAACCGATTCAAGGTCTCTATTTCTTACATTAACGCCCACAACGATGCGGCGTTTGGTATTATCACGTGAAATTTTGGCCGGTCCCTTGGTGTATTGGATGCTGGCAAATTCACTCAGGGGCAACTGATTCCCATTGGGCAATAAAATAGTGGCCGATTCAATATCTTGAATATCTTTATGGTGGTCTTGATCAAAACGAACTACTAAATCAAACTGTTTTTCGCCTTCAAAAACGGTTCCAGCTGGGGTGCCTGCAAAACCAGTAGTGACAATATTATTTAAATCGGCTACGTTGAGGCCGTATTTTGCTATTTTCATTCTATCGTATGTAACCGACATTTGTGGAAGTCCCGCGACTTTTTCAACGGTAATGTCTGCCGCTCCATCAATATGTTTGATGGCTTTTTCCACTTCCAAAGCTTTTCTGTACAGAATATCCAAATCTTCCCCAAAAATTTTAATTGCCAGGTCAGCCCGAACCCCTGTAATCAATTCGTTAAAGCGCATTTCGATGGGTTGTGTGAATTCAAAGTCCACTCCCGGTATTTCCGATAGAGCTTCTTTAAATTTATCGGCCAATTCATCTTTAGAATCGGCAGAGACCCAATCGGATTTCGGGATGAGTTTGATGATGACATCGCTTTCTTCCATAGACATTGGGTCGGTAGGTACTTCGGCAGCACCAATCCTGCTTACTACCTGTTCCACTTCAGGGAAGGTTTTTAAAATCTTCTCCAATCGTGTGGTAATTTGGGTTGTATTACTCAGTGAAGTTCCTGTTTTTAGAACCGGTTGAATCACAAAATCACCTTCATCTAGAGTAGGGACAAATTCGCCTCCCATTTGGGAAAACAATAGGGCGGCACCTATTAGTAGGGAGAACGCTAGGCCCAGCACGAGTTGCTTTCTTTTAAGGGCCCAAGCCATGGTTGGCTTGTATTTATTTTCCAAGAAATTTACCAATTTGGAAGAAATGGTAGATTTATTAGGATCTGTTGGTTTGATGAACAAGGAGGCCATTACTGGTACATAGGTGAAGCAGAGCAGCATGGCACCAATTAGGGCGAAACAAAATACCAAAGCCATTGGCCGGAACATTTTACCTTCAACACCAACTAAGGATAAAATAGGGATGAATACAATTATGATGATGAGTTGCCCAAAGACGGCCGAATGCATCATTTTGCTGGCTCCCAAGTAGGTAATGTTATCGATGAAGTTTTGCTTTTTGGAAGCAGGAAGCGCTAAAAGCTTGCTGCGTTCTGCTGTGATTTTAAAGGCAATGTACTCTACGATAATAACGGCTCCATCGATGATAATTCCAAAATCGATAGCCCCTAGACTCATTAAGTTGGCATCTACCTCAAAAATATACATAAGGGATAAGGCAAAGAGCAAACACATAGGGATGACCGAGGTCACTACTAAGCCTGAACGGATATTACCTAGCAATAGGACTACCACGAAAATGACAATTAAACAGCCTAAGATGAGGTTTTCAGCAATGGTAAAAGTGGTTTTGCCAATAAGTTCACTTCTTTCCAAAAAGGGATTGATGCGGATTCCTGGAGGCAAGGAGTGGGCAATTTGGTCCACACGGTCTTTCACGGCTTCAATTACTGCCTTGGAATTGGCACCTTTTAACATCATGACTTGGCCCAAAACTTTTTCGCCTTCACCATTTCCCGTGATGGCTCCAAATCGGGTGGCATGCCCAAATTTTACAGTGGCGACGTCCCTTATGAAAATAGGGGTGCCATGGCGGTTTTCGATCACAATATGTTCTATATCTTCCAAGGATCCTATCAACCCTTCCCCACGCACAAAGTAGGTTTGATTGGTCTTTTCTATATAGCCGCCACCAGCAACACTGTTGTTTTTTTCAAGAGCCGTAAATGTTTGAGATAGAGAAATGTTTAAGCTTCTTAATTTTTCGGGGTTGATAGCTACTTCGTATTGTTTTAGGTAACCGCCCCAAGTGTTTACTTCTACCACACCGGGGATACCCGATAGTTGCCGCTTGACCACCCAGTCTTGGATGGTTCTTATGTCTGTGAGGGTATATTGGTCTTTATAGGCAGGGTCTATATCGATAACATATTGATAAATTTCTCCCAAACCGGTGGTTATGGGGCCCATAAAAGGTTTGCCGAAGCCTGCAGGAATTTTTTCTTCAGCAGCCATTAGTTTTTCTGCGATAAGTTGTCTGGGCAGATAGGTGCCTATTTTGTCTTTAAACACTACCGTAACTACCGAAAGACCAAATTTTGAAATGGATCTAATTTCTTTGACATCCGGTAAATTGGCCATTTCCAGTTCTACAGGGTAGGTCAGGAATTTTTCGACATCTTCTGTGGCCAAGTTGCGGGAAGTAGTAATGATTTGCACCTGGTTATTGGTGATGTCTGGTACGGCTCCAATAGGGATTTCCGTAAGGGAATAGATTCCAAAGCCAATGATTCCCGCAGAAAACAGTAGAATGATTAATTTATGGTGAATGCTGTATTGAATAATTTTCTCTAACATTTATGTGCTTTATTTTTTTGCAATGTAAATGTAGAGGAGGAACCTAAAGCTTGTCTGAGGGCTTTCTTAAGATTGTCTTAAGATTTTGATAATCTGCAGGTTTATGATTGAAGATGTGGGGTTTTAGGAAGATCTTTTTAGAAAAGAATGGTAACCGAAGTCCCTTTGCCAGCCTCACTTTCAATATTTAGTTGAGCCTGAATGGCATCGGCACATTTTTTGGCTATGGAAAGTCCCAATCCATTACCGGAAATTTGTTTGTGGTTAAGGGCTTCTGATCTGAAAAAACTGTCGAAAGCTTTGTTTAAATCTTCTTTTTTAATACCAACTCCGTGATCGATAATGGTACAGGTTACCCTTTCTTGAGTTATGTTGGCCTTAATGTTTACCGTAGCATCTTGATGAGAATATTTTACTGCATTGCTTAAAATGTTATCAAGGATGATTTTACTGTAATACTGAGGCACCAATAATTTGTTGGAGGTATCTGCTTCCAAATTAATTTGGATGTTTTTAGCAGTAATATCGGCTTTGTATTTAAGTACGGATTCGTTAATTAAACTGATGAGCTCTACTACATCCGTACGTTGTTGGGTAGTGGAGGTCTCCAATCGGGCAATATGAAGCAGTTGCTCCAAGGTGGAAGTAATCCTTTCTATTTCTTTAAGGCTAAACTTGATTTTTTCTTCATATTCCTCCTGGGTTCTAGGTTTTCTAATCAGCACTTCCAAAGTTCCTCTAAGGGTTGCCAAGGGAGTCCTCAGTTCGTGGGAGGCATCGGATGTGAACTGTTTTTCCCTTTCCAAGGCATTTTCAATGCGTTCAAGCAGGGCATTGAAACCTGTTGCCAGCATGTAGAGTTCATCTTGGTTTTGGGGTAGGGATACTCGTTCCTTCAAGTTGTCCTTAGAAATATGGGTAATGGTTTTAGTGATTTCCTGGACGGGAATAATGCTTCTCCCAGCCAAAAACCTTGACGTAAAGTAAATTCCAATTAAGACAATAACAAAGGACACCAATAAAATGTTTCTTAATTGTTGGATAACGGAGTAGGCGGCTTCAGAAGACATGGCGGCCAAGATATAGCCGTGGATTTTTCCGTTTTTTTCAACCGGTATCTGTACCTGTCTAATTCTTCTATCGTTGAGTTGCGTATTGAAATGGCCTCCAAACTCAATGTTTTTAAATGGAAGTTTGGCTTCTTTAAGGTTGGGTGACTTATCCATCACGCCCCCTTCTTTATTGATTAATTGAATGAAGACGGGATTGACTTGCAATTCACGATGTTCGCGTTCTTCCCATTCGGCTTTATTGATAAAATGAATGCTGTCTCCAATTGTTTTGATTTCACCGGCATGTTTTTCGGCTTCATAGGATAGGTCGCTATCGAGATTATTAAATACAGCACTCCTTACCACAAAGAAAATGGTACTGAACATTACAATCATTATGGACGCGGTGGCGACCATATAATGAAGGGCAATTCTATTTTTGAAATTCAAATTCATAGCTCTTTTGCAATATAGCCAACCCCTCGTACGGTTTGAATGTAGTTTTCATCTTCGGATAAAAGAAGCTTTTTTCTGAGGGCGTTAATGTAGACATCTATAACTCCGGTATTGTAGTCGAAATGGATGTCCCAAACACTTTCAATTATGCGGGTTCTTCTGCATACTTTGCCTTTATTTCTCAATAGGAATTCCAACAGGGCGAATTCCTTTTGTGTAAGGGTGATTTCTTCTTCATTTTTAAACACTTGGTGGGTGTCTATGTTGAGTTTTATAGGGCCAAGTGTAAATACGGCATGGCTCCCCGATTTTGGCCTTAGTTGCACCCTGATACGTTCTAAAAGCTCTTCAAAATGAAAAGGTTTTTTTATGTAGTCGTTAGCACCAGACTGCAGCCCGAAAATGGTTTCATCTAGGGTGTCTTTTGCCGTTAGCAGAATGATAGGCGTGTCTGTAGATTCTTTACGGTATTGTCTGCAAATTTCAATGCCGCTAACCCCGGGAAGCATCCAATCCAACAATAACAAATCGTATTCACCTGTTAGTGCTAGATCCAATCCTTCTTTGCCATTATTGGCGACATCTACCGCAAAGGCTTCTTCTTCTAAACCTTGCTTTAAAAAGGAGGCAATGCCAGGTTCGTCTTCCACTACTAGTATTCTCATAATACAAAGATGCTTTGAGTTTTTAAAGTGTTCATTAGGACTGTCTTAAGATTTGCTTAAAATGTGCAAATTCCTTGTTGAGTGCTATTTAGTTTCGTTGTTTTTTTTGGTTTCTAATATGTTTACAATACGGTCATAAAGAATTTCTGAAAGGGTCCACATGTCACCACCGCTGGTATTTACAAACTGAATGACTACGGTATCAATATCTTTATGGTATTTGGCAATACTTTGGTAGCCAGGTACCAATCCTGTATGTTCGTAAAAATAGACAGAGGCATAAATGGCTTGCTCCTCATTTGTAAACAGGGAGCCGTCATTGAGTGCGCGCAAAAATATGCCAACATCTTCTGCTGTCGCCAACATAGACCCGTGGTTGTTCATTTTAATGTCGGGTTCCCATCCAACATAATAGCCACTCATGACCTCATTAGGATCAACGTCGTTAAGCGAGCCAAATGTGTGGGTTAAATGAAGAGGTGTTAAAATTTGTTCCTTAATGTATTGCTGATGACTATAGCCTAAAACCTTGTCCATAATTTCAGTAAGTAATAGGTAGTTGGTGTTGGAGTAGGCATAGTCCTCATTAGGAGCAAAATTTGCAGGTTGATCCAAGGCATATTCGAGGGCCTCACGACTGCTCTTTGGGGGCTTGTCCCAAGGATAATTTGGATTGTCGGTAAGATTGGGAATGCCGCTACGGTGTTGTATCATGAACCGTAAAGTAATATGGTTGGCATTTTCTATTCTGTTGGTAAGTTCAGGGAAATGGTAGGCGAGAGTTTCATCTAAAGCTAAACGCTTTTCAGATACCAATTTTGTGACGGCAGCTGCGACATATAATTTGCTGATACTGGCAATTTTAAACAAGGCTTGCGGATTTGCTGGGATTTCATGTTCTCTGTTGTGCCATCCCGAGGCGTAGTGTACCGGAGGTTTCCCAGCTTGATCTACATAAACAATCATTCCATCCAATCCATAATCGATTCCATCTTCCAATTGCTCTTGTACGGTTGTGGGCAATGGAGCTATCCAGGCTCTTAACAATATCCAAGGTGGTAAAGTAATGATACATATCAAGGCAATGGTAGGCATTACGATTCTTAAGATGTGAATAATGGTTTTCTTGTTCATTGTGCGTGTGATACGTGTCAGTTTTATATGAAAAATAGCATTGTGCGATTGTTGGTTTAAAGATAGTTAAAGAGAATTGATTAACCTCTGTTTATTGTCTTGCAAAAACTCCCAGTTCAATGGTCTAAAGTATTGTTGGTACCAAATAGTGTGGTGAGCGTACTGGTGCTGCAATTGTTGCTGTAAGTCTTAAAATACAAAGGTATTCTAACCAGAATGCTCATTAAATTAAATGTCTACTCTTTTTAAACTTCTGTTAAACAACCATAAGGTTTCTCGAAATTTTATACATTTGTTTAACATATGAAAAGCGTATTCCATAAAACTGTGTCTTTGTTGATGGCCTTTGTAGTTCTATTTTCTACAATGTCCTTCACTATAAACATGCATTATTGTGGGGATACCTTGGTAGAAACTGCTCTGTTCCATAAGGCTAAGGGCTGTGGAATGGAAATGCAACAACTTGGTACGGAAAGTTGTTCTGTCACCAAAAAAAATTGCTGTGAGGATCAACAGGTGGTTGTGGATGGACAGGATACCCTCCATACGTCCGTTGATAAAATTTCATTTGAACAACAGGTGTTTATCACCACTTTGGTTTTTACATACCTCAGTCTGTTTGACGAGGACACGAATCAGGAAACTTCCTATCAAGATTATAAACCTCCACTCGTCATAAGGCAACTCTATAAGCTAGACGAGACTTATTTAATTTGATTTTTAAACGAGAAACTTTGTTATCCCGAAGCTTTATGTTTTGCGGATAATTTGTTGTATCCGGTGTTTTCTTAACACGCATGTCTAATTGTTTAATTATCAGCAATGCTCAATAAAAGCATCAAATTTCTAATAGAAAACAAACTCGTAGCCGTTTTGTTATTGGCTCTATTTATAGGGTGGGGAATGGTTAATGCACCTTTTCATTGGGATCTGGGGGTGTTGCCTCGAAACCCTGTAGCGGTAGATGCCATACCCGATATTGGAGAAAACCAGCAAATTGTTTTTACCAAATGGGACGGGCGGTCTCCGCAGGATATTGAAGACCAAATTACTTATCCGCTAACCACCTCGTTATTGGGAATACCGGGGGTTAAGACCATCCGTAGTTCCTCTATGTTTGGCTTTTCCAGTATTTATATCATTTTTGAAGAGGATGTAGAATTTTACTGGAGTAGAAGTCGCATTCTCGAAAAACTCAATTCATTGCCAAGCGGTTTGTTGCCGGAAGGCGTAAGTCCTGCTTTGGGACCAGATGCCACTGGATTGGGCCAGATCTTCTGGTACACTTTAGAAGGACGCGATGAGCAGGGTAAGGTTACTGGGGGATGGGATTTACAGGAACTGCGAAGCATACAAGATTACTATGTTAAATATGCTTTGTCGTCTGCAAGTGGCGTGTCTGAAGTGGCGTCCATTGGGGGTTACGTTCAGGAATATCAAATTGATGTGGATCCAGAATTGATGCGCCAATATGGGATTGGCTTAGGGCAAATTGTAAAGGCTGTTAAGGAGAGCAATAAAGATATTGGAGCGCAGACCCTTGAAATTAATCAAGCCGAATATTTGGTTCGAGGATTGGGATATGTAAAAGGCATTTCAGATATCGAAAATGCGGTTGTTACTTCAGAAGATTTTACACCAATTACGATAAAGGACATCGCCAAAGTATCTGTGGGGCCAGCCGCTAGAAGAGGTTTATTGGATAAGGAAGGTGCCGAGGTGGTTGGTGGTGTGGTCGTGGCACGCTATGGAGCCAACCCTATGGAAGTTATCACTAAGGTCAAGGATAAAATTAAGGAGTTGAGTGCTGGTTTGCCTTCCAAGGTTTTGGCCGATGGCCGAACCTCACAAGTAACTATCGTACCTTTTTATGATCGCACAGAGCTTATCCAAGAAACCCTGGGAACGCTCAACGAGGCCTTGACCTTGGAAATTTTGATTACCGTTCTGGTAATAATCGTAATGGTCTTTAATTTACGTGCATCGGTACTGATTTCAGGGCTATTACCTGTGGCTGTATTGATGGTGTTTATAGCTATGAAATTTTTCGGGGTAGATGCCAATATTGTCGCCCTATCGGGGATTGCCATTGCTATTGGAACCATGGTGGATGTAGGGGTCATTTTGTCGGAAAATATCATAAGGCATTTGGATGAAAATAAGGAAGGGCTTTCCATAAACCAAGTGGTGTATAATGCCACATCGGAAGTGTCCGGTGCTATTGTTACGGCAGTCATGACCACCATTATTAGTTTTATCCCTGTGTTTACGATGGTTGGCGCAGAAGGAAAACTGTTTAGGCCCTTGGCTTTTACTAAAACTTTTGCTTTGACAGCCTCCATTATTGTCGCACTGTTTTTAATTCCTCCTTTTGCTGCATTTTTATTTAGAAAAAAAGGAGCTAAAACACAATTGAAATACTTTTTCAATGGTCTGTTAATCGTTTTGGGGTTGGCGTCTGTCTTCTATGGGTATTGGTTGGGCTTGATGTTAATAGCATTTGGGGCTATAAGCTTGTTGCATCTGCAAGGTAAAATCGATAGTCGTCAACAGCAACTCGTAAATGTTTTCATTTCAGCAACAGCCATCGTGTTTTTGTTGGCTGAATATTGGCGTCCGTTAGGTGTTGGTGAAAGCTTCATAATGAACCTTGTTTTTGTCGGGATTATCTGTTTTGGATTGTTAGGGGTGTTTACCCTATTCTTAAGGTATTATACGCGTATTTTAAGGTGGTGCTTACATCATAAATTATTGTTTTTAAGTATTCCTACAGCCATTATTGTTGCGGGCGTTTTCATTATGAAACATACTGGAAAAGAATTTATGCCCTCTTTAAATGAAGGTTCCTTTTTGTTAATGCCCACCTCGATGCCGCATTCCGGCGTTGCGGAAAACAAGCGCGTTTTACAGCAATTGGACATGGCTGTGGCCAACATTCCGGAAATTGAAACGGTGGTAGGTAAGGCAGGAAGAACAGAGTCCGCCTTAGATCCAGCACCGTTGTCTATGTATGAAAATATCATTCAATACAAACCTGAATATATGTTGAATGAACACGGCGAGCGCCAACGCTATAAAGTGAATGAGGAAGGTTTGTTTGAACTCAAGGAAGGTGGTTGGATAGCCAATCCGAATACTTCGGAAAATGCTGTTTTAACGAAGGTCGATAGATCTCAACTTATTCCGGACGAGGATGGCCTTTATTACCGTAACTGGAGACCGAGCATTCAATCGGCAGATGCTATTTGGGATGAAATTGTGAGGGTGACCAAATTGCCAGGGGTGACTTCTGCTCCAAAACTACAACCTATAGAAACCCGATTGGTCATGTTGCAAACAGGGATGCGTGCTCCCATGGGAATTAAAATAAAAGGCCAGGAGCTGAAACAAATAGAAGCTTTTGGGATGCAATTGGAAACCCTTCTCAAACAGGCGGACGGTGTCAAAACTGAAGCTGTCTTTGCCGATAGGATTGTAGGGAAACCTTACCTGTTGATTGATATTGATAGAGAGCAATTGGCCCGTTATGGTGTGAGTATTGAAGAGGTACAGAATGTATTGAAAGTAGCCGTAGGTGGTATGGAATTGACTCAAACTGTGGAAGGTCGGGAACGCTATGGGGTACGGGTACGTTATCCTAGGGAATTGAGGGCAAACCCAGGAGATTTGGAACAGATTTATGTGCCCGTTGCTTCAGGGAGTCCTGTTCCTTTAAGTGAGTTGGCTAGTATCAGGTACGAACAGGGACCGCAAGTGATTAAGAGTGAAGATACCTTTTTGGTAGGCTATGTCTTGTTTGACAAATTAGATGGTTATGCCGAAGTGAATGTGGTTGAAAATGCACAAGATGTGATTCAAAAAGCTATTGATTCAGGAACGTTGGTAGTGCCTAAAGGGATTAATTTTCAATTTACGGGAAGTTATGAAAACCAATTGCGTGCCGAAAAAACCTTGTCGGTAGTGGTGCCTTTGGCTCTCGCTATTATCTTTTTGATACTGTATTTTCAGTTTCGTTCGGTGGGGACATCCTTAATGGTATTTACAGGGATTGCTGTGGCTTTTGCCGGTGGCTTTATCATGATTTGGCTGTATGGTCAAACATGGTTTTTAAACTTTACTGTTTTTGGCGAAAACCTTCGGGATTTGTTTCAAATGCACCCTATTAATTTAAGTGTGGCCGTATGGGTTGGGTTTATTGCCCTATTTGGTATTGCTACGGATGACGGTGTGGTCATGGCCACCTATTTAACCCAGACGTTTCATAGAAATACCCCAGATAATATAGAGGAAATACGGACTTCTGTGGTGGAAGCTGGAGAAAAACGGATCCGTCCATGCCTTATGACCACGGCTACTACCTTATTGGCTCTGTTGCCGGTTTTGACCTCTACAGGGAGAGGGAGCGATATCATGATTCCCATGGCCATTCCAAGTTTTGGGGGGATGCTGATAGCTTTAATTACCTTGTTTGTGGTCCCCGTATTGTATTGCTGGAAAGCGGAACTTCAACTTAAAAGAACAGTAAAATGACATACAGAGTAGTATCCATAAAAATCGCCTTGACTCTTGGTGCTTTTTTCCTGAGTCTCTTTGCAAATGCACAACAATTGCAATCGCTTATTGATGAAGCCCTAGCCAATAGCCCCGAAATTCAAAAATTTGAGTTGCAGTATCAAAGGGTTTCAGAAAAGGTGAATGAGGTGAACACATTGCCTAATACCGAATTTGGAGCAGGTTACTTTGTGAGCGAGCCAGAAACTAGAACGGGAGCCCAACGTTTTAAAGTGTCCGTAAAGCAAATGCTGCCTTGGTTTGGCTCCATTGCATCTCGTGAACAATACGTCGCCTCTTTGGCCGATGCCAATTATGAGGATATTGTTATTGCAAAAAGAAAATTGATGGCTTCGGTATCGCAATCCTATTACAATTTGTACGCCAATCAAGCGAAGCAAGCTGTGTTACAGGAGCAAATACAGTTGTTGGAGAGTTATGAAACGATGGCCTTGACCTCCGTTGAAGTTGGGAAAGCTTCTGCTGTGGATGTGCTGCGTTTGCAAATGCGCCAGAATGATTTACAGCAGTTAAAGGATATTTTGCAGCAACAATTTATAGCAGAGCAAAGCAACATAAACAATTTGCTTAACAGAGAACAGGAGGTTCCTATTACGGTTGTTGATGAATTGTACATTCCGTCGGAAGATTTTGAAGTATCTGCGGAAGATTTAAAAGTGCACCCGGAATTGTTGAAGTTTGAAAAGCTTTATCAATCTGTTGAGCAGTCCAATTTATTGAATCAAAAGGAGCGCAGTCCCATGATTGGTTTTGGTTTGGATTATATCAATGTGGAGAAGCGTCCGGATATGGATTTTAGCGATAATGGAAAGGATATTTTCATGCCCATGGTTTCACTATCCATTCCTATTTTCAATAGAAAGCATGCTTCTGTGTCCAAACAGAATGCCTTGCAACAACAGGAGCTTCAATTTGAACAAGAAGCCCGTCTCAATACTTTGGAAACCTTGTTGGATAAAGTCCTTACTGAACGGGCTTCAGCGCGAATCAGTTATGGGACACAATCAAAAAACTTACAACAGGCCAAGGATGCTGAAACTATTCTTATAAAAAATTATGAAACGGGGACGATAGATTTTAAGGATGTGTTGGATATTCAGGAATTGCAATTAAAGTTTCAAATGGCCCAAATAGAGGTGGTTAGAAGTTATTATATACAAAGCAGTATCATCAATTATTTAATTCAGTAACTCATGAAACAAATATATTCTATACAAGGAATGACCTGTAGCGGTTGCAGCAGTCATGTGGCAACAATCCTCTCCAAAGTGGATGGGGTAGTACAGGTTGTTGTGGATCTGGAAGCAGCACAGGCCGCAATTGAAATGGAGAAACCTATTCTGTTGAGCTATTTCAAACGGCCTTAAAAGCTATTGGCGAAAGGTATCAAATTGAGGAAGGCTAGTATTAATACTAAAAAAAAATCAAATGAAAACTAATAAACTGTTCTTATATGTTGTGGTGCTCTTGACTGGGGTACTGTTGGGCTGGCTCTTGTTTGGCGGAAGCTCGAAAGAGCTTACTCAGCCAAGTCAAGAAGAACATCAGGCGAATACTCAAATGTGGACCTGTTCCATGCATCCTCAAATCATGCAACCAGAACCAGGGGATTGCCCTATTTGTGGTATGGATTTAATTCCTGCCGAGGCAGGGGCAGACGGACTCACAGCAGACCAATTTAAGCTTACGGATAATGCTATGGCCTTGGCTAATATTCAAACCAGTGTTGTTGGTGAAGGAACTGGAAAAGGAAGAACCACTAAATTATCAGGTAGGATTGTTGAAAATGAAGCGGCCAATGCCGTACAAGTGTCTTATGTGTCGGGGCGCATTGAGCGCCTTAATGTAAATTTTACGGGAGAAACCGTGCAAAAAGGGCAATTGTTGGCTACTATTTATTCACCTGAATTGTATGCTGCCCAACAGGAACTTCTCACGGCAGCGTCTTTAAAAGCATCACAACCGGCATTGTACCAGGCGGTTCGGAATAAGCTGAAACTATGGAAACTTTCAGAGAAGCAAATTGATGCCATTGAAACTTCAGGAAACGTTCAGGAACATATTCCGGTCTATGCTACCGTATCTGGTACGGTGACTGAAAAATTGGTAAGTCAAGGCGATTACATCAAACAAGGGCAGCCTTTATTGAAAATAGCCAATCTCCAAACGGTTTGGGCAAATTTTGACGTGTACGAAAATCAGGTGGATTTATTTAAAAACGGGCAGGAAGTGATGATTGGCAGTAATGCCTATCCCAATAAAGAATTTCAAGGTACTGTAGATTTTATCGATCCTGTTTTGAATAGCCAAACAAGGACGGTTGGCTTAAGAGTCGTTTTGAATAATGAAGACAAACTACTGAAACCGGGGATGTTTGTTGAGGCGCAAATTCATAAAGTAGCAGAAGGCAAAACTTCCTTAAGTATCCCAGCTTCTGCCGTTCTTTGGACAGGAAAACGTTCAGTGGTGTATGTGAAAACCAACCCGAATCAACCTGTTTTTGAAATGCGAGAGGTGGTTTTGGGCAATCGTAGTGGAGACCAATTTGAAGTATTGGAAGGTCTGTATTCAGGTAACGAAATTGTAAGCAATGGTACCTTTACGGTGGATGCTGCGGCACAATTGCAGGGGAAGAAATCCATGATGAATGCGGCAGGAGGAAAGGTCCCCACGGGGCATGGAGGTCATGGGGGATTGGAACGCGATAAAGAAAGTACTCCTGAAAATGAAATGGCGACCTACAAACGATTGACTGTTTCTAAGGAATTTCAGCAACAGTTACAGCAGGTGTACGATGCTTATATTGACCTTAAAAATGCTTTGGTTAAGGAGGATGCAAAATATATTACCCTTGCCTCGAAAACTATGTTGAATGAATTGGAAGGTGTAGATATGAGTTTGGTTAAAGGAAACGCCCATACGCAATGGATGTCATTGGAAAAGACTTTGAATTCTTCGGCCTTGTCCATTTCAAAATCTAAGGATTTAAAAACGCAAAGGGATCATTTCAAGTATTTATCACAGCAGCTCATCCATACCGTTCAGCTTTTTGGGGTAACTGAAAAAGTGTATGTGGAATTTTGTCCAATGGCTGATGACAATAAAGGAGGTTATTGGTTGAGCAAGGAAGAAAGGGTCATTAACCCTTATTTTGGAAATGCCATGCTAAGTTGTGGTGAAGTCACTGAAATCATAGAATAAATTAACTTAAGTAATAATCAATAAATTTTAAACAATGCAAAAAGTAATTTTAAGTGTTGCCGCTATAGTGGCATTGGGATTGACAAGTTGTAAGCAAGAGGCCAAACAAGAGGCTGAAGTAACAACAACTGAAGTATCCAAAGACATCGCCATGACCGATGTGTCTTTTGGCGTGCGAGGTAATTGCGGAATGTGTAAAACCACCATTGAAACGGCGGTGAACAAGGTGGATGGGGTATCCAGTGCCAATTGGGATGTGGATAAAAAGAAAATAGATGTGTCTTTTGATGGTTCTAAAACCGATGTAATGGCTATTCATCAAGTTATTGCAGCTTCCGGATATGATACGGAGCAAGTATCAGGGGATGAAGAGGCTTACAAAAATTTGCCAGGTTGTTGCCAATACGACCATAGTATGGCAATGAACCAATCAGGGGAAGTGAAAGCAGAAGAGCATTCTGAGATGCATCACTAAAAAAAAGAGCCTTAAAGGCTCTTTTTTTTTGACAGTAACGATATGTTAAATAGAAGTTACTGGAATAGTTCTCTCTTAAAAATCATTTTAATTGCCGCCTATGGTTTGTTTCAGTTTTTCTTCAACAGAACTTAAATTGAAGGAGCCTGGAGTTTGACTAGGCGGATAGTCCTTCATAGTCATTAAGAAATTGGCAGCCAAACCTTGAACAGGAACCAGTACATAAGCGCGGTCCAAAAGCCAATCGTAATAGGTGTTGGAATTGTGTTGAGCTTTTTCAAAAGGGTCTCGTCTAAGGTTTTCAACTAGTGGGACACGGAGTTCCACCCATGGTTCCATCCAAACGCCAAATTTTTCACCACGATTTTCAAGGAAGACAATTTTCCAATCATCATATCGTGCGGCAACAATTTGTCCATCATCGTTCACATACCAGAATTCGTGGCGAGGACACTCTTCTGTTTTACCGGAGAGATAATCAACCATGTTATAGCCATCGATATAATTTTTATAGCTTCTGCCATTTAAGGAGACACCTTTTTTTAGTTTGTCCTTAATGTCTGTAGCGCCTGCAATGGCTGCAAATGTTGGTAGCCAGTCTTCATGGGAAACAATCCCGTTTAAAGTTTTATCAGCAGGGAAATGTCCGGGCCATTTAATAAAGGCTGGTACACGGTAAGCGCCTTCCCAGTTGGAGTTTTTCTCGCCTCTAAAAGGTGTGGTCCCCGCATCCGGCCAAGTGTTGTAGTGAGGACCATTGTCTGTGGAGTACATCACCACCGTATTGTTAGTAATGCCCAATTCATCCAATAAATCCAAGAGCTCTCCAACGTTGCCGTCGTGTTCTATCATACCATCGGTATATTCATCATTGCATGGATGGCGATGTTCTTCCCTAACATGGGTTCGGAAGTGCATACGGGTACCATTCCACCAGACAAAAAAGCGCTTGCCGTCTTTTACCGCTTTTCTGATAAAATCTTTAGCTGCCGCTACGGTTTCGTCATCAATGGTTTCCATGCGTTTTTTTGTCAAAGGTCCAGTATCTTCAATACGTTGGCCTCCTTTGCCATCGGCCAAACAATGAAGCACTCCTCTTGGTCCATATTTTTCCAAAAAGGTTTTGCCGTCTTTCATTTTCATATCTCTTGGATAATCAAAATTTTCAGGTTCTTCTTCGGCATTTAGGTGGTATAGATTTCCTAAAAATTCATCAAAGCCATGCATGGTAGGAAGGTGTTCGTCTAAATCACCTTGGTGATTTTTTCCAAATTGTCCAGTGACATAACCTTGACTTTTTAAAACGGTTGCCATGGTGACATCTGTTTTTTGCCAACCCTGGGCAGCTCCTGGCAGTCCTACTTTGGTCATTCCTGTTCTTACGGGCACATTGCCGCCAATAAAAGCTGCCCGACCGGCGGTACAACTTTGCTGTGCATAATAATCGGTGAAGGCAAGGCCTTCTTTAGCAATTCGGTCGATGTTTGGGGTTTTGTAGCCCATCATACCGCGGTTGTTGTGACTAATGTTCCAGGTACCAATATCGTCGCCCCAGATAACCAAAATGTTTGGTTTTTCCTGACTGAAAGAGCATAAAGGCATCAGTAACAACAATAAAAACAACTTTAGTGGGTGAAGTTGTTGTTTCATGATTTTTGGGATTAATTAAAAGGTTATTGATTAATAGCTGTAAAGTAGGGGGGGAGAATGGTAGTGGGACTGGTAATCTGTGTCTAATATAAACAAATCAAGTTAAATTTTTATCGCAAAGTGTTGATAATTAGCTTATTGTGAAGTTGTTTTTGGTTTAATCGGAATTATTTGTGAATTTTTTAGTTTGAATGGCTTATGTTGCAAAATTTTAAAAAAGTATACTTGATAACATGTGTTAATATTTTCAAGTATCTTATAATGTGTTTGTTAAGAGGGTGTTGGGATGTTGGTTTTGAAGGCGTTTCTTTTGGAAGGCATAATCAAAAGGAATGTAAGCCTAGAGTTATTTTTTGAAATAGAAATAAGGTGGGTAAGGTCAAACCGATGTATTTAAGGTTCAAACATTTTTGTAGGGTAAATTAAAGGGGTAGAGGTCAATATGACCATTTACTCGATACGTCGGTAGTTTTCTGAATAAATACGATTTCCTTCATCGTCAATCTCAATTTGGGTAAAGCTGTCTTCTCCCAAATGTAGTTCGTTGTTGAATGCGGTTTTTAAATCGATAATTTTGGTCATGACTCTAGAGCCATAGTCTAGCACTTCGGTGAGTGTATCTCCATTAATTTCGTAACGGCCATAACCAAACCATTCCGAGGAATCTGAGGGCACATTTTTACACCACATGACTTTGGTTTTGGTATACATTTTTACCTGTCTATAGCCTTCACGGGTTTGAAAGGAGTCTACTATTTTGTTGTCTTCATAATTATAAAAACTAACCAATTCCCAAGCTCCTTCCAAAGATTTTTTTGGGACTAGGTTGTCTTTTTTTAAAGGCTCCATAGCTTCCGTGACTTTGGAGGATTTTGAGTTGTTACAGGCCACAATAAACATAGAAATTGCTAATAAGGAAAGTAGTTTTTTCATGACGGAACGCTTTAAAAAAGTTGAACTAAGGTTAACGAATTAGAAGAAAATGATAAAATCAGCAACTGTTAACATATGTAAAAATACTGATTTTTATGCGAATATCGTAATTTAATTCCGCTTGAATTATTGATATGCATTGCGTTGTTGTAAAAAATTAACAAAAAAATAACGCAACCGATTGAGTAAATGAAATATTTGCGTATATTTATCAAAAACAAAATTATACTAGGTTAAAAATACCATAACCTTAAATTAACAGACCTTAAATTAATATTTTGACAAAATGACCGATCAAATCAAAAGTAATTACAGGAACAAACTCCAAAAGGGGTTATTAACATTGCTGCTCATGGCCTTTGCTTTGGCAGCAAACGCACAAACGGTGAGTGTTTCGGGAAAGGTTGCCGATGCCAATGGCCCTTTGATAGGCGTTAGTATTATTGTAAAAGGAACTTCAACAGGAACCGCTACCGATTTTGATGGTAACTATACCCTAAATAATGTTGGTTCTAATGCGACCTTAGTTTTTAGTTATCTTGGATATGTTACTCAGGAAATTGCTGTTGATGGACAGCGTACCATTAATGTTACCTTACAAGAAGATCTTGCTCAACTAGAGGAAGTTGTTGTAGTAGGATATGGTACTCAGAAAAAAGAAGCTGTTACCGGGTCTATGGTTTCCATTAAAGGGGAAGACTTAAACCAAGTACAAACGGCTAATTTTCAGGATGCGCTTCAAGGACGTGCTGCTGGGGTTCAAATTTCCAATACCAGTACCAGACCAGGTGCCTCGCCACAAATCCGTATTCGTGGTGTGCGTTCACTTTCGGGAAACAATGATCCATTAATTGTTCTTAATGGGATTCCTTTTTCTGGAGGGCTTAGTGACATTAATCCCAACGACATTGCAAGTCTGGACATCTTGAAAGATGCTTCCGCTACAGCCATTTATGGTTCAAGGGGAGCAAATGGTGTTATTTTGATAACCACAAAGTCTGGTTCTAAAGGGCAAAAAGCAAGGTTTTCATACAATACCTATTATGCAACAAAAGAGGTTTTTGCTAAATACCCGATGATGAATGCCGCTCAATTAATTCAATTACGGGCAGATGTTGCAGCTAACAATAATGGAACTCCTCTATTTAACATGGGAGGGGATGAGGCCCTTTCTAATGATACAGATTGGCAAGATTTGTTATATGGTACGGGGCTTCAAACTTCACATGATATAAGTGTGCAGGGAGGAACCGAAAAGGGGTCTTATAATGTTGGTTTAGGGTATTTTAAAGAAACCTCTGTTGTGCCAGGAGATGATTTTCAAAGGTATTCCTTGCGGGCTCAGATTGACCAGGAGGTTGGTACGTTATTCCGTTTCGGTTTAAATTCGGTAACAAACTACAATAAAGCTAGTAGTTATGTTGGTATTTCATTAGGTGCATCACCGCTTTTAAGTCCTTATGATGAAAACGGGAATTTTCTTGAATCTGTTCGCCTTCAAACGGAGGCCGACCAATTATGGATTCCTACGAGGAATGAAATTAACCGAATTGGCGACGGTAGAGCTAATGAGCAGCTGGATTTTGGTTCTTACAACAATATCTATGGGGAAGTTAAGATTCCTTGGCTTGAAGGTTTAAAATATCGTTTAAATGTTGGATTGAATTTTCGCACCAGTAGAGATGGTAACTTTACAGGTGAGGGAGTGTTTAACTATAACCCAGAAAATCCTTCTTCTGCAAGCTACAATAGCTCAATTACAAGAGATTATGTAATAGAAAACCAATTAATTTTTGATAGAACATTTGCTGAAAAGCATGAGGTTAATTTTGTTGGATTGTTCTCGTCACAAGAAACGCAATATGACAATGTAGGCCTAACGGTTCGAAATATTCCAGATGAGTATTCCTTATGGTATAATTTGGATTCAGCACTTTCTGAAGATATTACAAGCTATGGCACCGGTTACAGTGTTAATGGGTTGTTATCTTACATGGCCAGAGCTATGTACCAATACGACAGACGTTATATGATTACGGCTACTGTGCGTACAGATGGTTCTTCTAGATTGGCTCCTGGTTATAAGTGGTTTACGTATCCGGCAGTTTCCGTAGGATGGAACATAGGTAATGAAGCTTTTATGGAAAATGTGGAGTGGGTAAACTTACTTAAACTGCGTGCGGGTTATGGAGAGACTTCTAATCAGGCCGTGGAGCCTTATTCAGTTCAGGGTACTTTAAGTACAGTAAATTACAACTTTGATGACGTATATGCTACAGGTTACTATGTAACCCAATTGCCTAATCCAGGTTTAGGTTGGGAGTTTTCAGAAACCTATAACTTTGGTTTGGATTTTGATTTGTTTAGAAACCGTTTATCAGGTTCGTTTGAATACTATATTACAGATACCAGCGATATTTTATATAGCCTTCCTCTGCCTAACACCTCTGGTGTATCCAGTGTAACCAGTAATCTTGCGGAGACTCAAAACAAAGGTTTTGAAATAGCGCTTAATGGTACCATTATACAAAATGAAGATTTTTCATGGGATGTAGGGTTCAACCTTTATCGCAATGAAAACGAAATTGTTTCATTGACTACAGGCCAAACTGAAAACGAAGGCGCTCTTTGGTTTGTGGGGTCTCCAATTAATGTGATTTATGATTATGAGTATATAGGGCTTTGGAATGAATCTGACCCAGATTATCAATATCTACAAACTTTAGAGCCAGGTGGTAATGCCGGTATGATTAAAGTGCGCTATACTGGAGAGTATAATGAGGATGGATCTCCTGTAAGGGAAATTGGTCCAGATGATAGAAAAATTATAGACCCTACCCCAGATTTTCAAGGTGGTTTCAGTACCCGTTTTGCTTATAAGAATTTAGATTTTAGTATGGTAGGAGCTTTCCAAAGCGGCGGTATTCTTGTAAGTACCTTATATTCTGGTAATGGTTATCTTAATTTATTAACGGGTAGAACAAATAATGTGGATGTTGATTATTGGACACCTACCAATACCGATGCCAAATATCCGGCGCCGGGAGGAATACAAAGTGGGGATAACCAAAAATATGCTAGTACTTTAGGGTATTTTGACGGGTCTTATTTAAAAGTGCGCGCCATGACATTGGGATATAATTTTGAACAGGACGCATTTAAAAGAGCTGGGTTCGAAAGACTTCGCCTATATGCAACGGTACAAAACCCATTTGTATTATTTTCAGATTTTCATGACGAATCTGGGATGGATCCAGAAACCAATTCAGGAGTTAATAATAATGGAACGCGTCAAAACGTAGCAGTAAATACGACCAATATTTCTAGAGGAATACCGACAATTGGAACCAATGTTCCTACAACAAGAAACTTTATGCTTGGATTAAACGTAACATTTTAAAATAATTATGATGAGAAAGATTGAAATAAAATATATATCAGTAGCAATGCTATCTCTCGCATTATTGCTAGGTTCTTGTTCAAATGATATATTGGAAGAAGAGCCAAGAGGGAAATTTACCCCTGAGTTTTTTGAATCTGAATTGGGGGTTCAAGGAGGGTTGACTTATTTGTATGAAAACTTAAGGTCCATATACGGGTTTGCATACTTTATGAGTACCGCAGAAACAGGAACAGACGAATATGTGCCTGCCCAGAGTGCCAATAATAACTTTTATGATTTGGATTTTGCAGGCCAAGGTAGTTTAACTCCTGATAGTGGTTATATAGTTGGTCAAGTTTGGTCGTCTGCTTTTCCTGCCATCAATACAGCAAGCGGCATCATTGAGAATGCAGAAGCCGTTGGCCTTGATAATTCTCTAATTGCCGAAGCTAGATTCTTTAGGGCTTTTTACTATTTCTTGTTGGTGCAAACTTATGGAGGTGTACCATTGGATTTGGGGTCAGGAGAATTGGTGTTTAATCAATCTGCAGTTAGAACTTCTGTACGTAATACGGTAGCCGAAGTTTATACAAAAGCAATTATCCCAGACTTAATAATAGCTGTTAATGATTTACCTGATAACCAAAGGGTAACAGGAGCGGTAACCAAAAATACGGCTCGATTGTATTTAGCTAAAGCCTATTTAACTTATGGATGGTGGTTGGAGAATCCTAATGGAATTCCTACGTATCCTGAAACATCTAGAACAGATCCAGATGGTAACAGTGCTTCCTATTACTTTCAGGAAGCTTATGATATGGCAGTTGAGGGAATCGATAACCCTGGTCCTTATTCTTTACAGGAATACTTTTATGATGTTCACCTTGCCTCTAATGATCGTCACAGTGAAATGATGCTGTATGCCGATCATACTGAGGATAGTCAAATTTATAATGGAGGCGCAGATTTAGGATGGTCTGGACCAACGGATGGTCGTGGTCCTAATACAGCTGTTTGGATGGTAACATCAAACTATACAACTATTTCTGTTGATGATGTTTCGGCTGTACAACGTGAGGCGGCACAAAGCTATGGAAGACCGTGGACCCGTATGGCACCACCTGTTAAAGTGTTTACAGAAACGTTTGCCGAAAAAGAACTTGATTCTCGCTATGACGGTACTTTTGTAACCAGTTATAGAGGTAACTGGGATAAAGGTGGTGATACAACACCAACCATAACAGCAGCTAATGGAATGGAAATAGCTCCTGGAGATCCCGTTGTTTCATTTTTGGATGATTATGATCCTTCTGTTGATTATAGTGTTAACGGCGGAAATATTGGAGGAGGACAAATTCCTGGAAGATCAGATTACGTAATTAATTTAAATGAGATAAACAGAAGATTTTATCCTGGTTTGTGGAAGTTAGGAACTTATCGTACCGACCATACCAGTGGTTTAGGGTCTCCTAATGGCGCATTAACCCGTCCTTTTCCTATCGCAAAGTTTTCAGAACTGTACTTAGTGGCTGCAGAAGCTGCTGTTAAAGGGGCATCTGGAAGTTATACTGCACGAGATTTGGTAAACGTGATTCGTGCACGTGCTGGAAAATGGAGATTTGATAATGGAGAGCAGCAAGAACGTATGGAAGATAATAGCTCTGCTATGATGGCTGCAACCCCTGCAACTATTGATGTAGACTATATTTTAGCTGAGCGTTCGCGAGAATATTTTGGAGAGTGCCAACGTTGGTATGATTTAGTTCGTACTCAAAAATGGAACGAATTGGCAGACTCTTATGAAATTGGAGGTAATGATGCTGCAGATCACCAACCAGCAGTAACAACCAGAAGTATTCAGCCTCATCATTATTTAAGACCAATACCTCAAGGTCAATTGGATAATTTGGATATGTCTGAAGCAGACAAAGCAGCTTACCAGAATCCTGGCTATTAGAATATTAAATTTTTGAATTAGTTTTAAGTAAAAAACTGTCTACTGTTTTAGAATCTAAAACAATGGGCAGTTTTTTTTATATACTTTTATTATTGCGTTTACAAACACAAAAAAATAAGCTTTAAGATATTTTTATCGATTATGAAAAAAAAGACCATCTTTAAATTTACTGCTGTGTTTTTACCGGTTATTTTCATTTTGATTATCGAAATGCTATTGAGGATAGCCGGCTATGGTGAAGATTATCAACTATTCCATAGAGTGTCGATGGAAGACAAGCCAGATTATTTGGTGATGAATAAGCATATGGCAAGAAAGTACTTTAAAGACAATGACTTGCGAGCTGATAATCAATCCGATTTATTCCTAGAAACTAAAACGGACAGTACATTTAGGGTGTTTGTACAAGGGGCCTCAACCGTGGTAGGATTTCCATTTTATAAAGGAGGTTCATTCCCTAGAATGTTAAAACACCGATTGGCCCTAACATTTCCCAACAAAAATATAGAAGTTATAAATACGGGAATGACTGCGGTGAACTCATACACATTGTTAGATTTAGCTGATGATATTATAGAACAAAAGCCTGACTTGGTTATTATTTATGCAGGACATAATGAGTATTATGGGGCGTTAGGAGTAGGTTCTTCAATTTCTTATGGTTCCTACCCCGCGATAGTACGCTCATACCTCATGTTAAAAGAGATGCGCTTTTTCCAACTATTTGAACAGGCTTACTATAAAATTGCTAGTTCAAGTGCTCAAAAACCCTCCAATAGAACCACAACTTTAATGGAAGTAATGGCTAAGGAGCAGCGTATTCCGTTTAATTCTAAAGTATACCTAGATGGTGTTGAGCAATATAGAAATAATTTGCAGAAGGTTTTATCCAAATACAAAAGGCACGATATCCCCGTAATTTTATCAACCCTTGTAAGTAACGAAAGGGATATTATTCCTTTCATCAGCGACACTATTCCCAACATAGAGGAATTTAATGAAGCTGTTAATGAACAAAATCCCTTAGCTAAAAAAATAGCACAAAATAATGCGCATGCCGCTTATAGTTTGGGTACATTTTATTTGGAAACAAATAGGGATTCCGCTAAAAAGTATTTACATCTCGCTAAAGAATTGGATCTTTTAAGGTTTAGGGCGCCTGAAAAAATAAACGAATCGATTATAGGATTATCTCACGAATACAGCACATCATTGGTAGATATGAAATCTGTTTTTGAAACACATTCTAGTAATGGAATTGTAGGAGACGAGTTAATGACAGAGCACGTACATCCCAATATTAAAGGCCAGTTTTTAATGGCAGATGCTTTTTACAATAAAATAAAAGAACTTAAATTATTGGATGGTTGGCAAAATTATATCGCATATGAAGACGCCATACAAGATATTCCTGTTTCTCAAATTGATTCCATTCAAGGCATCATGGTTATAGAGAAACTTAAACAATCGTGGCCTTATAATATTAATCAAATTGCGGAGGAAAGGGATTCCATTATTAATAAAGATTTGAAAAATAAATACACAGAAATAAAAATGGCACAAGATATTAATATGGATATTATGAAATGGGACCATGCCATGGCAACTGCGTATAAAATGTATGAACATGATGAAGAGTATGAAAAAGGTTTGGACATTGCACAATCTTTGATTTTTGAATATCCGGAGCAGGGAGCAGTCTATCAAATGGCAGGAAACATGTGTATGAAGAAAGGGGATTACAAAAGAGCTGTTTTCTATTTATATCGATATCATTATTTTGAAAATAGTAGTAAATCTGCGGAAGAATTGGCAACTGCGTATATAAAATCCAATCAAATGGAACAAGCTAAAAAAACACTTGCGCAAGCTAGAAATAGAGGGTTGGAGGTGCCTAATTTGAAAGAATTAATAGAAGATGCTACTCAAGCCATACAGCCAGAGGAGGTTAGATTAGAAATGTAAAAGATTTGTATTTTTTGTTTAAAGTTAACTCCCCAAGTTCTAGTCCGGATTTGTTCTAAAGTTTATTCTAGCAGTCATGGACTGTCAAATTGAATAAAGTAGACAGAAGATGAAGTTTATACTTTAGCTCTGAACGTAATTATAGATAGATTTTAGCGTATGAAATCCATGAACCGATAAACGGTAAAGACTACATTGTTTTAGCTCCTTAAAACGCCTTAAATTATTTTTTATCTATCGGTATGTCAAAGAAAAAACCGTTTGTCATTGACAAACGGTTTTGTATATCTTAGTTATTTTATTGGGGCTAATGTTATTGGGCAGGGGTTACTTCCAAATCATCTATATAAATAACTCCTCCAACATTTCCTGAGTAACTCATACTTATAGCGAATCTTGCGTTACCATCACTGCTATTTGTTGTGTCAGCAGTAAAATCATAAGAAATCTCAGTCCATTCGTTATCAAGAAATCCTTGTTCAGGTGCAGCCCATTCTAGCCATCCGGGATCACCTCCTTGGTCAATGGCAATTTTAATATTCGTTATTCCGTTACCTTTAAACCAAACGCTTAAATGGTAGGTTTCGCCATCTACCACAGTCATGCTTGAAGTAGGTTGAATGTCCCAAGGGTTGGCTCCTATATCGTTAATGGTTAATTTAAGACTTTTATCGCCATCATGACTATGGACATCCGTAATCTCACCACTTACTAGGTTTCCATTTAAGCCTCCCCAGCCTGCAATGTTGTCTGCGGCTCCTAGATCGGAATCTTCAAAGCTACCGTTTGTGTTGATTGGTGGTGGCGGTGGTGTCCCTGTTTTAATTAACGTAATGTTATCTACAAAATATACGGCACCTGCCACAACGCCTAAATCTAGAACAGCTCTTGTTTGCGTTGTATTTGCAACAAAAGACCACTCAATTTGTTGCCATTCACCAGTGATGTCATAATTACCGCTGTAAAGAGCGTCTGGATTTGTTGAAAATCTGATGTTTCCACCATCGCCAGGAGTTCCCGGCTGGGCTTTGATATACATAAACAAAGTATATTCCGAACCTACTTCTGTAGGAGCAGGATCGCTTACAAACTGAGTATTCCAAGGGTTTCCACCGGCAGCCTCAGCACGTAACGATCTGCCGTAATAGGCTTCACCGGAAGCGGTTGTGGCGGTCATTCCGTCACCTCCATTCCATTTACCCCAATTGTTAAAATCATCACCACTACCCAATTCTAAATCTCCATTCAAAAGTAAATTTGTACCAACATAAAACGGTAAAGTAGGTACTGCTTCACCACCGTTTGTAACCACTTTAAGTTCGGTGGGTACATTTTGTGCAAGACCTGCAGGAACCGTAACAATCAATTCTGTAGCTGTAGACGACACCACACTAGCTTCTACCTCTCCAATTGTTACCGATATTAGATTGTTTAAAGATGTTCCCGTAATGGTAACTTGAGCTCCTTCCTCTGCTATATTAGGGGATACTGCCTGAATAATGGGAAAAGGTCTAGCCACAACTTCTATATCGGCAGTTACTGTGTAACCATCAGCCATTACTAAAGTAAGCAGCGTGTTTCCAATAGCAGATGATTCTGGTAGCATGAAAATTATAGAATCACCTTCCAATTGAAAAGGGACCTGATTGTTTTCCAGAAAAGTAAATAAAACATCATCAAAGTTTCTTCCCGTCAGAATTACATCTTCACCAGGATAAAAATGATCAGACGTAATACTTTCAATGACGACAGGGGAAAAATCATCATCGTCTGAACAACTTGTTGCAAAAATAATCGCAAAAATTGCAAAAATTTTACTGATAAATTTTAGAGTTTTTGGCATAATTTTAGAATTTAAGGTTAGTTGTATCGTTTTAATCAACTTATAATATATCTGAACTACAAGCCATATTGAAATAGTTTAAAAATGTTGTAAATAGGTTATCGTCTATCTCAACCAATCTTTCGGATTAATTAAATTTTATTTAAGCGATTTCTTAAGTTTTAATTAAAATAGCTTTTAAATAAAGATTTAGTAAAAATTAATCCTCAATATTATTAATTTAACAAATATAAGCAATAGATCGTATTAAGCAACCGATTGTTTAAAATTTTTTACTATCTAGCAAAACCTGCATTTTTTTATTAAAAACTTTTGTAGATGGATTTATGGGTTGTTACTAACACAGATGAATATTTTCGATATTATAAACTTAAAACAGGAGAACATGATAAGAACTTATCGTCTATTGAATAATGTAGATCAACTTGGTAGATCGTATAGAAATAGGAATATAATTGTCAGTTCAAATTGACAAATACTTTAGTCGCTATTGCTTCAGTTAGTTGATTTAATTATAAAAAAGGTAAAGAGGGAATTTCTATCAGAATACCAACTAAATATTATTACCAAGGTTTCTCAATATCGTTATTGGAGTAATAATGATTTTTTGCATGGAAGTAAGAGCCACGTCTATTCTTTTTTAAAATTTGGTTATGGCCAAACAACTTTTGAAAAAAGGATATGGGAGTTAGAATGCAATAGAAAATAAAGAACATGATAAAATAGTTCATTATCAAACCAAAATAATGGGAAAAAGAAAGCCATAAAGCTCCTATGGCAATAGTTAGTCTTTTAGATAACAAACTAATAACAAGAAAACTTAATGCTACATAAATTAGCCAAAGAGCTTCAAATTTCACAAAGGCGACAAGGCAAACTAAAGCTAATACAATTATGGTTTCCTGTCCTTTTTCTTTAGTCATATTTTAAAAGATAGAATAAATAAACGGAGCGAGTGCTGTGCTATTGGTTAAAAAAATAAGCAGCCCAAAAATCACAAAAATTATGATAAGGGGTATCAACCACCACTTTTTTCTTTCTTTTAAAAACTGAAAAAACTCAATAATAAATTCCATTTATTTTACAATTAGATAGTTTTCTAAAACAAGGACATCCATACCTGATTTCATAAAACAAAGATAGGCATCTTCAGGAGTATTCACGATGGGCTCATCTTTTACATTAAAACTGGTGTTTATAAGCACTCCCATTCCGGTATACTTTTTATAAGATTGAATTAAATTCCATAACAAGGGGTTAAATTCTTTTTGTACCACTTGAACTCTGGCAGAAAAATCGATATGTGTGATGGCGGGCAATTTGGATTTTGGAATGCGACGTTTTTCATCTAAACCCAAAACATCAAAATTATCCGGCAAAGGTTTTCTTAATGTGTTTTTAACTTTACTGGTAAATAACATGTAGTAGGAGTGTTTTCCTTTTTCAAAATAGGTGTCATAGTCTTCTTTACAAACTACGGGAGCAAAAGGCCTAAACCCTTCCCGGAATTTAATTTTCATGTTCAAGTTATATTGCATTTCGGGGTCTGTAGCATCTGCCAAAATACTTCTGTTCCCTAATGCCCTTGGGCCAAATTCGGTTCTTCCTTGAAACCAACCCACCACTTTTTTGTTCGCTATGTGAT
Source organism: Mangrovimonas sp. YM274 (assembly GCF_030908385.1). Taxonomy (NCBI): domain Bacteria; kingdom Pseudomonadati; phylum Bacteroidota; class Flavobacteriia; order Flavobacteriales; family Flavobacteriaceae; genus Mangrovimonas; species Mangrovimonas sp. YM274. Next base: position 2,647,659 of record NZ_CP133091.1, on the reverse strand, counting down.
GGCTTACGGTATGAATCAGTTCTTCTTGTTTTTCAAAAAAGAGATATTGGCATTGATGTTTTCGTAGCAGTTTTTCTATATCCAAATTAGAATATTGAGGTCCTAAATAAGTATTAAAAGGTTGTTTTAAACCCTCAAAAGACAGACTTTGTTTTATATATGAAGTTGCCAATGCAGCGCCAATAGCTCCACCGGAGTCGCCTGCGGCAGGTTGAATATAAATATCATCAAAAAGTCCTTGATTAAACAAAACAGAATTGGCAACACAATTAAGAGCAACGCCTCCAGCAATACACAAATTTGGTTCTCCAGTTTGATGCTTTACAAACGTAATTAGTTTGATGAGTATTTCTTCCAGTACTTTTTGAGCAGCAAGGGCCAAATCGGCATGCGCTTGTTCCAGTGGATCTTCTGGGTCTCGTTTTTTTATATCAAAAAGGGGTTCCCATTTTTTTGGATTTACCATGCGCAGTCCAACGGGAAATTCAAACCAATTTCTATTGAGTTGAATGGATCCATCCGGTTTTATGTCTACAAGGTTGTTTTTTATCTTATCGATGTATTGTTTTACCTTTTCGGATTTTGGATTGCTGTAAGGAGCCAGTCCCATCATTTTATATTCTCCGGAATTAACTTTAAAACCTAAAAAATAGGTGAATGAAGAATAAAACAATCCTAACGAATCCGGAAAATGTAGCTCACCCAATACTTGAATGCCTTTTTCTCCACAAGCAATGCCATAAGATGTTGTAGCCCATTCGCCTACACCGTCTACCGTTAAATAAGCAGCTTTTTTAAAAGGGGAAGTGTAGAAAGCACTGGCAATATGAGACAAGTGGTGTTCAGGAAAATTGATCTCAATTTTTTTGGTTTTTGATTGACCTAGCTCTTTTAACTTTTTCCGGATGACTTGTTTCGTGAACAATTTTTCTTTTAACCATAACGGCATGGCCTTAGCAAACGATTTATATCCTTTTGGAGCAAAGGCATAATAGGTTTCTAAAAGTCTTTCAAATTTTAAAAACGGCTTGTCATAAAAGGCAATGAGGTCTATTTCATCGATACCAATGCCAGATTCATCAAGACAATATTTAATAGCATTCTCTGGAAATGCAGCATCGTTTTTTATTCTTGAAAAGCGTTCTTCTTGAGCGGCATACAATACATTACCATTGACAATAATTGCAGCAGCAGAATCGTGGTAGTAGGCGGAGATCCCCAAAATGTTCATTTAAACAAATCTCTTAATAGGTTTAGGCGAAATATACTTATAAAATATCAGAATAATATTCAAAACCTTAACAAAACTATTTGGTATTTGCCTTGCAATTAGCAAAACAAGAGCTGTCATCTATAATATTAAATGCTTACTTTTGAAAGAGTATCACTAAACTAACGCATTTTACCAATGAAATTATTAAAAATAGCCTTCGTAGCTGTTCTTTTCTTTCAATTTACGGTTTCATATTCCCAAATAAAACTTCCTCAATTAGTGAGCAACGGTATGGTTTTACAACGTGACCAAGATGTGAAAATTTGGGGGTGGTCATCGCCATATGAATCTGTAACCTTAACATTTCAAAATAAAAAATATAGAACTAAGGCTGATAGCAGCGGAGCTTGGTCTATCAATTTGCCTCCACAAAAAGCAGGTGGACCATTTTCAATGAAATTACAAGGAAAAAATAAAATTGAAATAAGCGATATTTTATTTGGCGATGTGTGGTTGTGTTCGGGGCAATCTAATATGGTAAACCCTATAGAGCGGGTTAAAGAAAAATATCCAGAAGCAGCATTTCACTCTAATTATCCGGAAATCAGAAATTTTTTCATTCCCACAAAAACTAATTTAGAAGGCCCGCAAAATGATTTGCCTCAAGGACAATGGAAATCGGCAGTTGGTGAAGATGTTTTGGGATTTGGTTCGGTTTCTTATTTTTTTGCCAAAGATGTATACGAAAAATATGGTATTCCCATAGGGCTAATAAATGCCAGTGTTGGTGGTACACCAATTGAATCTTGGATTAGTGAAGCAGGTTATAAGGAATTTCCAAACCAGTTAGAGTTGATTCAAGAAAATAAAGACTATATAAAACATCTTAATTCCAAGCCAACACCAAACAGCAACAGCCAATATAGTAGCAATAATACAACACCAGCAGACAAAGGTCTTTCAGGAGATCTAAAATGGTTTGAAAAGGACTATATTCCAAAAGGTTGGCGCAATTATAATATTCCGGGATACTGGGAGGACCAAGGGTTAAAAAACTTAAATGGCGTTGTGTGGTTTAGAAAGGAAATCGATGTGCCAGAATCCATGACGGGAGCGGAAGCTAAATTGTATATGGGGCGGATTATAAATGCGGATGAGGTTTACGTAAATGGCATAAAAGTAGGTAATATCACTTACCAATATCCTCCAAGGCGTTACACGGTTTCAGGTGGTATTTTAAAAGCAGGAAAAAATATCATAACTATTCGTGTTACCAATAGAGGCGGCAAAGGAGGTTTTGTTCCAGATAAACCTTATTATTTAACCGCAAAAGGTCAGGAGATTGATTTAAAAGGAACTTGGCAATATAAGGTTGGAGAGGTATTTGAGCCTTTTAATTACAACAATGTTAGACAAAATGAGTCTCGACCAATCAATGCACAAAACCAACCAACCTCGTTATATAATGCGATGATTGCGCCAATTAGAAACCAAAAAATCAAAGGCGTACTTTGGTATCAAGGCGAGTCAAATACTGGAAACCCTAAAGCTTACGAAGGCTATTTAAAAGCTCTTATAAACGATTGGAGGAATCAATGGAATGCTGAAGAGTTGCCTTTTTTGATTGTGCAGTTGGTTAATTTTGGAGATATTGATTTCTTGCCTACTGAAAGTAATTGGGCAGAGTTACGGGAAGCTCAGTTAAAGGCGTTATCGTTACCCAATACAGCTCTGGCTGTTGGCATAGATTTAGGCGAATGGAACGATATCCATCCCCTAAACAAAGCAGATGTTGGAAAACGGTTGGCTCTGGGGGCTATGAAATTGACTTATGGTGAGGATATTGTCCATTCTGGGCCTATTTATAAATCTTCAAAAATTGTAGGAGGTAAAATTGTGTTGTCTTTTGATTTTGTGGGAAGTGGATTAATCTCTATCGATGATGAACCTTTAAGTAGATTTGAAATTGCTGGAGAAGACCAATATTTTGTTTGGGCGGATGCTAAAATAGTAGGTGAAACGGTAGAGGTTTCCAGTCCGGAAGTCAAGAATCCAAGATATGTTCGCTATGCTTGGGCAGACAATCCGTTGGGAGCTAATCTTTACAATAAGGAAGGGCTGCCGGCATCTCCATTTAGAACTTATGATCCCGATAAGTTAAATGATAGGCCTTGGCAAGGTAAACAAGCTGCGGTTGTTTTAACCTATGATGATGCCTTAAATGTGCATTTGGACCATGTCTTGCCATTATTGAACCAGAATAGGTTAAAAGCAACCTTTTATGTGTCCACTTATTCCGATGCTTTTAGAAATAGAATCAACGATTGGAGGCGTTTGGCCCAAAATGGTCATGAACTTGGAAATCATACTATTTTTCATCCTTGCATAGGGAAAGACACGCGCCCTTGGGTTAATAAAAATTACGATATGGGTACCTATACGGTTGAACGTATGGTAGATGAAATTAAAATCAACAATACACTTCTTGAGGCTGTTGATGGCAAAACCAATCGAACTTTTGCATTCACTTGTGGAGATTTCACGGTAAACGGCAATGACTTTTTTATTGATGACTTAAAAGATGATTTAGCGGGTGCGCGTGCTGTTAGACACGAAATGCATAAATTAGAAGACATCGATATTTACGATATAGACTCTTATGCTATTGTTGGTGAAACAGGTGAGCAAATGATTGATTTGGTAAAGAAGGCAGTGGAAACCAATTCGTTGTTAGTATTCTTATTTCATGGGGTTGGAGGCGAACACTCTATGAATGTTTCCCTAGAGGCACACAAACAATTAGTAGAATATCTCAAAGAACATGAGGATGAGGTGTGGACGGCCTCTATGATTGAAGTGATAGAAAACATCAAGAAAAATCAGTCCAACTAAATCAAAGCAATTATCAAGATAGGAGTGCTGTTGAGAGGGTTAAGCAGGATTTCAGCTGAAATTTCAAAACTCAGAGACTCCTTTTCATTTTGAGATTCAAGTAAAAGTCAAAATAAGGAATTAGAACAATGAAGATTTCAAATTTTAAATTATTCAATATGTCCAACAAAGGTCAATCCGTATTGTTTATGATCTTGCTTGCGTTTATATTTAAGGCGACAGGCCAAAATAAAAACATACCTCTTTTTACAGAAGTAATTTATCAAGGCAACGATCAAGTATATAAAGACTATCCGCTAGCTGACAATGAGTTTTACTCACCTATTTTACAAGGGTGTTATCCAGACCCCGCAATTACCAAAAAAGGTGATGATTATTATATGGTTTGTTCCTCATTTGCTATGTTTCCAGGGGTGCCTATTTTTCATTCTAAAGATTTAGTGAATTGGACAGATTTGGGAGGTGTGCTTGATGATGTGTCAGAATTTAACCCTCACAATACAGGTATTAGCGGCGGTGTTTATGCGCCAGGAATAACTTATAACCCACACAACGATACTTTCTATATGATAGTAACAGCGTTTTCAGGTGGGCTCGGTAATATTATTGTTAAAACCAAAGATCCTAAACAAGGTTGGGGAAGTCCTATCAAATTAGGTTTTGGAGGTATTGATCCTTCCATTTTTTTCGATGATGACGGAAAAGCCTATGTAGTGCATAATGACGCGCCTGATAAAGGAAAAGAGTTGTACAGCGGGCATCGAGTTATTAAGATTTGGGAATATGATTTAGAAAACGATAAAGTTATTCATGGAACAGACAAAATTATTGTGGACGGCGGTGTCGATCTTTCTAAAAAACCAATTTGGATTGAAGCTCCGCATCTTTACAAAAAAGACGGCTCCTATTATTTAATGTGTGCCGAGGGTGGTACAGGCGGTTGGCATAGCGAAGTTATTTTTAAAAGTGACAGCCCCAAAGGGCCATTTATTCCAGCACCAAGTAACCCTATTTTAACCCAACGCTACTTTGGTAAGGATAGGGACAATAAAGTAGATTGGGCAGGACATGCAGACCTGATTGAAGGGCCTAATGGTGAGTATTATGGCGTTTTTTTGGCTGTACGTCCAAATGAAAAGGGAAGGGTAAATACAGGGCGTGAGACCTTTATTTTGCCTGTGGACTGGTCTGGGGAGTATCCCGTTTTTGTGAACGGATTGGTGCCTATAGAACCCAAAGTGAAACTGCCGAAGGGTGTTATGAATAAAACGGGACAGGATAGTTTTTTGCCTAATGGAAATTTCACGATTGTGGAGAATTTTACCTCAAATAAGCTTGATTATCGTTGGATTGGGCTGAGAGGGCCTCGCGAAGAGTTTATTGAAATCACTAAAAAAGGATTAAAAATTCAGCCTTTTGAGACTCACATTAAAGAAGCAAAGCCCACCTCCACATTATTTCACAGGCAACAGCATGATAATTTTTCCTTTACCACAACCTTACAGTATCAACCACAATCTGAAAAAGATTTGGCGGGTGTAGTGGCCTTACAAAATGAAGGATCTAATTATGTGTTTGGTATTACCAAAAAAGGGAAGGACACCTATTTGGTTTTGGAAAGAAATAAATGGCCAGGGAGGAAAGGGCCTGTTATTTCAGAGGTAATTGCAAGTACAAAAATTGATGTCAAAAGTCCTGTGAAGTTGAAAATTTCAGCAAAGGGAGATGATTATAGTTTTTCTTATGCTATCAATGGAAGTGCTTTTGAAAATTTGGGAGGAACATTGTCAGGTGATATTTTATCCACTGATGTAGCGGGCGGATTTACGGGGTGCTTATTGGGGCTATATGCTACTTCTGCAAATGATATTGTTATAGATTAGTTACAAATAATCGAATACAATATTATAATGGAGGAAACTGCCATAATAATTTTTAGGCCTGCAAAAATGATTATTTATGGTTATTGCTAATGTCTCTTATGGAATTGAAATGTGTCTAATTTAAAAGCGGTCTTTTCATTAAATTGAGTGGTTTTAGTTTCAGGCAAAGTTTAGAAATAAACAAAAAACAAAGCCGTCATCTGCAGATGACGGCTTTGTTTTTTGTTTGAAAATATTATTAGTTCACGGGAATACTACTCAGGCCAGCACTAAATCCATCATAAGATGGTTTAGTATTATAACTATTGTCATATAATAAAGGCCAATCAGTCCCACCATCATACCTCCAACTATCCTGGTCTCTAAACCCCCAGATCGTTATACCATATTGTTGATTGGCTGGTACGTTCTCTGTATAATAATAAGAAACTCTTTGGTATTGGTCGGCTTGTAACTCAGCTCTTTGACTGGTAAGGGATGTGATATCATTATTAGGGTTGGCCCCAATATCCAATTCAGAAACATGAACTAGCAAACCGGTATTGGTAATATCATTTAAAGCATTGGAGATATCAGAAGCAGAAGGCCATTCAAAGTTTAAGTGCATCTGCAAACCAATTCCATCAATAGGGATGCCCTCTGCTATAAATTCATTAGCCATGTTAATGATTGCTTGACGTTTGGTCTGGATGACTACATTATAATCATTGTAAAACAATTTTACGTTAGGATCAGCCTCACGAGCCCATTGAAAAACCCGTTTAATGTAATCGCTACCCATTCTTTGGGTAAAAAGAGTTGACCTAATGTCCGATCCATCAAAATATTCATTTACGACATCCCATCCAGAAACAATTGAATTTCCATTTCCATCAGTTTCTGCAGCAAAATGAGCGACTGTTGTCTTTACATAGTTTTCTATATGAGCTTCGAATTCGGCATCGGTTCCAGAGAAATTTTCTAACCAATCCGGAATGGCATATTCCGGATGCCATAGTAGTGTATGGCCATGCACACGAAGTCCATTAGCTTTGGCATAGGCAACAATGGCATCACCATCACTAAAATCAAATGTGTCTGGACCAACAAAAATATTTGCCATTTTCATGTCATTTTCGGCCGTGATGCTATTATAATCATCTAATAAGACATTCTTAAATGTTGTATTTGCAGCTGAACTAGAACTTAGCTTAGATGCGGACACAATGTTGCCTATAGGAAAATCTGAAAACTCTTGAAGGTATTGATTTACTACAGGGTCATCATCAGTAGGGTTGGTTGGGCCTCCAACACTAGGTCCTCCGTCATCGCTACTGCTACAGGAAACGATGAGCGCACAGATAAGTAGCTTAAATATCTTTTTCATTGTTAATTGGTTTTTCTTTATGCCTACTCCAAAATTTAGGTGGTTTTTCGGCTTATTTCCACTATTTTTTAACATGTATGCTTTCAGGAGGGCCTAAGTAGCTAGTTCGTAACCCTCCAAGGTCGATAACAAATCTTTGAAATACAACACCGGGATCCATCATCCAAATTCTTAATTTGTGTGTCCCTGCAGTGATGTTTTTATGTTTTGAAAGCTTTTTCTTAATGTGATCGGCCACTGCATTGTTCCACCATGCGGGGTATTCCCAATCCGGAACATCTTCACCTTCGTTCATATTGATTATTTGTGGGGCCTCTTGGTCAATGGCAATGGCAAATTGCAAGCCTTCCTTTTTCTTATAATTCAAAGTAGGAGAAAGATAGGTTTCCACTTTTAGGTCACTAGTATTAAATGTAGTGAATTCATATTCCAGATAGGGGGTGTCTTTACCTAGTTCTTGCTTGTCTGCATTGGATGGTGTCATGGTCATGGCAGCGTGTGTTCTTCCCATGTTAGGCACCTCAATCCATTGGACATCTTTGGAGTTGTGTTTGTTTGTATAATTTGCAGCTTCAATAGCTATTACCCCGTTATTTTCGATAAATCCTGAAACTTTTTGAGGGCTATTTTGGATAGGAACTTGAACCGGAAAATCCTTTCCATTGGAAGCAATAAGAATTTGACCAAAGTGTTTGCCTTTTGGAGCAAGGTTCCAATCGATAGTCACAAATATTTTGTCCTCATATTGTAAACTTCCACCTTTAGAAGAAAGCTTTATCCATTTTTCCTGAGTATCTAGTGTATAATTTAATGTTTGTAAGCCCTTGTTAAAAATCTCAATATAATAGTTTTGGTTGTTAATGGGGTCGAAGGTTGAAAATGATTGGCTATACAGCCCTGAGTTATCATCATTATCCTTTTGGGAGTCCAAGGGGATGCCATGTTCAATTACGTACCCCAATTGGGCATTTTCCTGAGGTTTGATAACTGAAACATCCGGCATTTTGTTTACTGGCGGATTATTCCAACTGGTATACCCTATATGGGTTTGCGACATCATATGGTCCCATTTGCCATCTTCCAATTGATGGTATTGCTTAGTTAATATGGAATCTTTTAAAAAGTAGTCCTTGGCCTTTTCAGCATAGATATTTGTAGAACTTCTTCCTTGCTGGTGGTATAGCCTATTTTTTCCTATCGCAACATACATTTTGTTGAGATTACTGCATAGTTCAACAGGGGAAAGTACTAATTGATAGAATGCCGATTTATAGGACTCATCTAGGTTTTGATAAATGCGTTTGCTTTTTTCAACCAAGGCATCATATTCCTCAATAATTCTATCTGCTTCCCTATAATTATTTATATTATAGGTATCTGGTTTTAGCATTTCAGGCGTACGTCTTGCATTGTACTTGGTGTAGAGCGATAGTATTTCGGCAATGTCATTGGCATATGTTGGCCCAAATTGTTGTGCTGCCCAATTTTTATAGTAGGAGGGAAGGTCTTTCGATTGGATTTCTTCGGCATTCCAAGCAAAATCCAGAAAAAAGCTAATGGGAAGTTCCATGGGTTTTATGTCCCCAACATTAACGAGCCATAGATCTTTTACGCCCCATTGATACGAAAGGTTCATTTGCTCCCATACCCGTTCAATTTGAGTGACGTTTAACCATCGGTAAGATACGGGGCCACCTACAAAATCGAAATGGTAATACATTCCAAATCCTCCTTTGTAATTAATATCCTCTTTTTTGGGTAAAATGCGAACGTTCCCCCAATTGTCATCACAAAAAAGAATCATAATGTCATCGGCAACCCGCATTCCTTTGTCATAATAGTCTTGTACTTCTTTATAGAGGGCCCAAACCTGAGGAATGTCTTCCAAAGGTTTTTTGGTCACGTCTGTTAAGATTTTACGTTGATCGGAAATGATTTCTTGCAATAGAGCAATCGCCGTGCCTTCTCCCATGGCTTCGTCTCCATCACCTCGCATTCCTAGAGTGACTACGCTTTCGTAGTCATTCATTCTCAAAATCCCATCTCTCCAAAAGTCACGTAGTTTTTCTTTGTTGGTCACGTAATTCCAAGGACCTTCTCCATAACGTTTCCATTCGTCATGTGCCCGCATCATGGGTTCATGGTGACTGGTTGATATCACTACGCCATATTCGTCTGCCAATCGGGCGTTTTCTGGATCGTCATCGGCGAAGGCTGATGGTTGCCACATGGCAGGCCATAAATAATTGCCTTTATTTCGTAAGATAAGTTCATAGACTTTATCATAAAACAGTGCATTAAACCCGCCAAATTTGTCCTTTGCCCATCCTCTTAAAGCTGGAGCTTCATCGTTAATAAAAATGCCACGATACTTGACTTTGGGTTCTCCTTTGGAAAACGTTCCAGGTTTTACATAGAGACCTTTTTTTTGTACAATAGGTACATCAGCCCAATAATACCAAGGACTAACACCGATTTCTTTGGAGAGGTCATACATGCCATAAATGGTTCCGCGCTTATCACTTCCCACAATAACCAAGGCTTTGTCTACACCCTTAAAAGGTGTTTCAATGGTTGTGATGATGTGTTTTTCATAGCGGTCTTTCAGTGGTGTAATATCAAGTTTTCCAGAGTGTGCAAGTTTTTGAATGATTGGACTATCTATACTGCCAATAATAATGATGTGCTTGTCATTTTTAGGAATGTCCATTAAAAGTTCCGGTTTGGAAAATGTCACGGCCTCCAGATCTTTTTGGAGGTGGGAAGCCACTCGTTTTACACCAGGATATTCTTCTTCACTTAGTATTATTGGAGCAATTTTTTCATTGTGAAAAATTGGAAATCCTTGTGAAATTGGATTAGTAGCAATATAGCTAAGGGAGTCATTTCTTTGTACGGAAGAAGAACTGTTAGCTTGTATTGAACATAGAAAAATGAGTCCTACTGAAATATTTAGTATGTAAGTGGCAATTGTCTTCACTTTTAATGGTTTAAAAGATATTTAATTATTCATAAGCTTTTTCAGGCTTGATGGTTTTTTATGGAATGAATGATACCAAGTTCCAGTCCCCGTAATTCAGCCAAACCTTTCAATCTACCAACTAGCGAATAGCCAGGATACTGTTCCTTTCCTGCTTCAATGGAATGTAAAAAGCCATGGTCGGGTCGCATGGGGAGACTGCTTTGTCGTTCTTGCATTAGCATAATGAGACGTTCCATAATTTGAGCAATTGGATTATTTCCATGGAGGTGTTCAGATTCCCTGAAAATCCCTTCCTTTTCCCTAGTAACATTGCGCAAATGCAAGAAATGGATGCGATCTCCAAAGTCGTCTATCATTTGCAACAAATCGTTGTCAGGATGGGCTCCAAAGGATCCCGTGCAGTAACATAAACCATTGGCATTAAGAGGTACCGCGTCGAAAATGGCTTGCACATCTTTGGACGTGCACATGACCCTTGGTAATCCCAATACCGAAAATGGTGGGTCGTCTGGATGTATGGCAAGTTTTAAATCCAAGGACTCGGCTACTGGAGCTACTTCTTCTAGAAAGTGAATTAAATTACTTCGTAAAGCATCGTCGTCAATGCCTTTGTAATTATCCAAAAGGGACAAAATTTCTTCTGCCGTAAAATTCTTTTTACTTCCCGGAAGTCCCAAGAGCACATTTCGGAACAAGGTTGCTTTGTCTGCCTCAGAAAGCTGTTCCCCGTATGCGTAGGCATCGGCTTTTTGAGTTTCGGAGTAGTCGCTCTGAGCTCCTGGACGCTTTAAAAGAAATACATCAAAATAGATGAAAGCCTTTGGATTGTATAAAAGGGCTTTGGTGCCATCTGGATTTGTAAAGCTATGATGCGTTCTTACCCAATCCAAAATAGGCATGAAATTATAGGTGATCACCTTAATGCCACATTGGGCAATATTTTTAAGGCTTTGTTTATAGTTTTTAATGTAGGTCTTGTAGTTTCCGGCACGACGCTTAATGTCTTCATGCACCGGAAGGCTTTCAATAACAGTCCACTTCAATCCTGCATTAGCAATGGTTTGTTGGTGTTGTTGGATGTCTTCAATTTCCCAAATGTCCCCCACAGGGATATGGTGAAGGGCACTTACAATCCCTGTGATGCCACACTCCCTAAGGTCTTCGAGGCTTATGGTATCGTTGGGACCAAACCATCTCATTGTTTGTTGCATTTGTATCATGGCCTACAAGTTTAAAATCCAATACTGTTACCGCCATCTACAGGTAATACGGTTCCTGTGACAAAGCTGGCTTCATTTAAGGCGAAAAAGTACACGGCATCTGCAATATTGGAAGGTTCTCCTAGAACTCCCATTGGGGTTCTGCCTAATACTTTGTTTTTGCGTTCTGGGTCATTATCCAAAGCTTTGGCAGACATCTTGGTTTTAATAAACCCTGGAGCAATACAATTCACCCGAATACCATATTGGGCCAAATCCACGGCCATAGATCGAGTCATGGCCTCAATGGCACCTTTACTTGCTGTGTAGGCAATTACTTTTGGAATCCCATATTGGGAAGCCATAGAACTGATATTGATAATGCTTCCGCCTTGGTGTTGTTTCATAACCTTGACCACCTCTCTGCTCACCGCAAAAACGCTCTGTACATTGGTGTGAATGATGTTTGCAAATTCTTCATCAGATACTTCCTCGAAAGGTTTTTTCATGTTAATACCGGCGTTATTGACCAAGATGTCTATATTTCCATCGCCAGCAATATCTTGAATCATATTGGGGATTTCCTTTAGGTTGTTCAGATCGAAAATTACAGGTACTGCATTAGGACCTATCTCTTTACAGGCATTTTTGGTTTTGTCTTCCGAGCGGCCTATGATGTAGGTAACAATACCGTTGTCGCATAATTTTTTGGCAGTGGCATATCCCAAACCTGAATTTCCTCCTGTTACAATTGCTATTTTATTCATGTGTTCTTTTTGTCATTTTTATATTACCATTGTGGTCGTATGCCAGGGGCATATGGAAACTGTAAACTTTTATAATATTCTAATGTATGTTTTGGCTCCTCAACTCCTTGAGGAAGTTTCATTTTTGAAAATTGTTGAAAATATAATAAGCAGGCATCTCGCCACCATTTGGCTTCCTTATATTGTATGCTTAGTAGCATGTTCACTTCGTTGAAGCGTTGTGTATCCACCTCATTTTCTAATTGATTCCAAGTGGCTTGCATTTCAGCCACCTCATTTACACCTTTTTGGTATTTTAGAGCCAAGCCATCCCAAAGTGTATGGCCACTTTTTAATTTATAGGTCCATGGTACGTGATGGAACCATAGTAAATCCTGTTCGGGACAGGTCTCTAAATTATTGAACATGGTTGCTACTTCAGGAGCATATTGTGCTGTAGCATTACTACCAGACGGTGTGCGGTCAAAACCAACACCATTGTTATCTGCTTTATGATAGTAAACGGGATTCCATTCTGGCCTAGATAGGTCGCTTACCCAAGGTCCTGGACCATAGTGATGTCCAGTAGCCATAATGTGATGCAAGCCTAGAGGCGTCATATAATTTACGACGGCTTCCCGAGATGCTATCATTATATCAGTTAACTTATTTACGGACTCTTCTTTATTGGTAAAGGTCATTCTTACCCATTCCTTGGCAATGTCTTCGGAATTTAAATATGGATTCCAGGCCAAGCGGCCAAATCCATACCAATTGGCTTGCAGGAAATGGTGACCGGTCCAGTTGCGATCGGTTCCTATATTGGAAACCCCTGCAACTCCTGTAATTTTTTTGTTGTCTAAGCTGCCATCAATCACTTTTGCCACCGTAGAACCTTTTCCTTTTTGGTAGGTGTCTGATTCAAAAACCTCTTCAAATAATTTAGGTTGATAGACTAGGTGGGTGGCACCTCCCATATATTCCTGGGTAATCTGAAATTCAATCATCAAATTGGTGTTGGGCATGGCGCCAAACATAGGGTGGAAGGGCTCTCTTGGCTGAAAATCGATAGGTCCATTTTTTACCTGAATGATGACATTGTCCTGAAATTCTCCGTCATGGGGTACAAACTCGCTATACGCCTGTTTGGCTCTATCGGTTGTATCATGTTCCGAATAGACAAAGGCACGCCACATCACCACCCCGTTGAAAGGGGCTAAGGCTTCTGCCATCATATTGGCACCATCCACGTGATTACGTCCATAGTTTTGGGGTCCTGGTTGCCCTTCGGAATTGGCTTTCACCAAAAAGCCTCCAAAATCAGGGATGTAAGTGTATATTTCTTCAACTTTATTTTTCCACCAAGCTTTGACATTCGCATCTAAAGGGTCGGCAGTGGTTAGTCCTCCAATTTCTATGGGAGCAGAGAATCGCGCCGTTAAATATACTTTTAAACCGTAGGGGCGGAAAATATCCGCCAAGGCTTTTACTTTTTCCAAATACTGTGGGGTTAGCACCAATGCATTGGAGTTGACATTGGTGAGCACTGTTCCATTGATGCCTATGGAGGCGTTGGCTCTGGCATAATCTTCGTACCGAGCATCTTTGTACTCTGGTAATTGGTGCCAGTTCCAAAGTGAAAATCCAGCATAACCGCGTTCCACTGTTCGATCCAGATTATCCCAATGATTTAATATCCGGAGGTCAATTTTAGGACTGTCCAAAATGTTTAGATTTTCAATAGATTGGTGGGTTTGTAGACGTTTTAAAAAGTTAAAGGTTCCGTACAAAACTCCAATGTCCGTTTTGGCTGTAATAACGATATGGTTAGAGAATGATTTGATTAAATAGCCTTCCTCGTTAAGGTTTTCCAGTTCCTGTGAAAGTTGTTGGGCAATGGTTTTTGGTAAGTTGTTGTAAGAGCCAAGAATAATACTAAATTTTCCATCGAGCTTTTGATTTTTCATCCCCAATATACCCGAAATTCCATTATAGATTTCCGTGGTTGCTTTTTTCATTGTTTCAGAGTTGCCATAAGTTTGAACACTTCCTATCAGCGATTGGTATTCTTTCAAAAGCGCGCTGTCTGAAATGGTTTTGTAGTCCATCCATAATTTATAGCCATCGGTTGCGTAAGTCATGCTATGAAAGACTAAAATAACACCAAAAGTAGAAAGCCATTTGAAACATTTAGACATAGGTATACGCTTTAGTTTTACATTACATTATGAGATATTAAAACACCTCAAAACTGAATTAAGTGTAAAATAAACAAAAATAATGCTATTGTCAAAACAATAAATGCAATCGTTTGCATTTATTGTTTTTTTAATTGATATTTGGTTTTATTATCAATTTCATAAAATTATGCGCTTTTCAATCCGTAAGCCGAAATTTCACTCTATTTCCCTAGGTTTAATACTGGTTTTCTTGTTTGCAGTTGCTTGCCAGAAGCAAGTTGATTCTAAAGAAAGTTCAAATTCTGAGAAAGAGGGAACTTTAGAGGAAGCCAAACAAGATTTTGATTTTCCATTTTACAACCCATCACTACCCCTTGATGATCGGGTTGAGGATTTGATTTTAAGATTGACTCTGGAGGAGAAAGCCGATCAAATGATGCACAATACCAATGGTGTAGAACGCCTAGGAATACCGGCATATAGCTGGTGGAACGAGGCCTTGCATGGTGTGGGACGCTCTGGAGTGGCGACGGTATTTCCGCAAGCCATAGGATTGGGAGCGACCTTTGATGAGGATCTAGCTTTAAGGGTGTCCTCAGCCATTTCTGATGAAGCTAGAGCCATGTACAATGCTGCAAAGGCCAAGGGATATTACAAGCGTTACGGAGGATTGACCTTTTGGACCCCCAATATCAATATTTTTAGAGATCCTAGATGGGGTCGGGGGCAGGAGACTTATGGAGAAGACCCTTATTTAACAGCTCGGTTGGGGACTGCTTTTGTAAAAGGGCTTCAGGGAGAAGATCCCAATTATCTAAAAACGGCTGCATGCGCCAAACACTATGCTGTACATAGTGGTCCTGAAAAGTTGCGCCATGAATTTGATGCTAAGGCCAATCCAAAAGATTTGTGGGAAACCTATTTGCCAGCTTTTGAGGCTTTAGTGAATGCAGATGTAGAAGCGGTGATGTGTGCATACAACAGTACCAATGGAGCACCGTGTTGTGCCAATGAATACTTAATTTCAGATGTGCTTTTGGAAAAATGGCAATTTAAAGGACATGTGTTGAGCGATTGTTGGGCGATTGTAGATTTTTTTACTCCCTCCGACAAAGGGGGGCATGGCACTGTGGAAACGGCAGCTCAAGCTTCTGCTTTGGCGGTTAAAAATAGAGTGAGTTTAAATTGTGGTAGTACCTATTTGGAGGGGATTCCGGAGGCCGTAAAACAGGGTATATTAACAGAAGCTGAAGTAGACAGGGAATTGGCTACCCTACTTAAAACCCGATTTAAATTAGGACTTTTTGACCCAGAAGGGAGTAATCAATACGATAGTATTTCTATAGATGTTGTTGATAGCGATGAGCATCGAGCCCTCGCTAGGGAGGTTGCCCAAAAAGGAATTGTTATGTTGAAAAATAATGGGGCTTTACCTTTAAAGAATGATTTGGCGCGGTATTTTGTAACCGGGCCCCATGCAGCCAATTCTGATGTTTTATTAGGTAATTATTTTGGGGTCAATCCTAAGTTGGTCACTGTTTTGGAAGGTATTGCGGGAGCAGTTGACCACGCCAGTCAATTGCAATATAGAATGGGAATTATGTTGGATCAACCTAATGCTAACCCTCAGGACTGGACCACGCCAAATGCTGGTAAAAGTGATGCTACCATTGCTGTTTTAGGGATTTCAGGACTGTTGGAGGGAGAGGAAGGAGAATCCATTGCTTCAGCAACTCTAGGTGACCGTTTTGAATATGGATTGCCAGAGAACCAATTGGAGTTTTTAAGAAAATTACGGAAAGAAGCAGGTGAGCGACCTATTATTACGGTGATTACGGGAGGCAGTCCTATTGATTTGGCAGAAGTGGAAGCCTTGTCTGATGCGGTACTCTTTGTATGGTATCCAGGAGAAGAAGGTGGTAATGCTGTGGCGGATATCCTTTTTGGAAAGGTGTCCCCTTCAGGACGTTTGCCAATTACTTTCCCAAAATCTTATGACCAGCTTCCTGCCTATGAAGATTATACTATGAATGGACGTACCTATAAATATATGGAAAAGGAGCCTTTGTATCCCTTCGGTTTTGGACTGTCCTATACAACATTTAATTATGGTACACCTAAGCTGTCTTCCAAGACCATTACCTCCAAAGATACGGTTACTGTATCGGTTGAAGTTACTAATTCAGGTAACGTAGATTCCGATGAAGTAGTACAACTGTATGTTACCGATACGGAAGCGAGTTTTAAAGTTCCCAATTTTCAACTTCAGGCTGTAGACAGAAGCCATTTTAAGGCAGGAGAAAGTAAAATCCTAACCTTTGAGCTGGGGCCAGAGGCCTTTGAAGTGGTAAATGCAAAAGGGGAGCGTGTTATTGAGCCTGGAGCTTTTAAAATTTACATAGGAGGTTCCAGTCCAATGAAAAGAAGTCATGACTTGGGTGCTTCCCAACCGGCTGAGGTAACAGTTGTTGTCAAATAATTAGTAGCTACAATTGTTTTAGGTTCGTTTTGAAGATTCTCTTACAAGTACTTCTGTGTTTAGAAACGTAATTTCGGTGATATCATCGTTCAAGGCATTTTTTAGGTGGTTGACGATTTTTTCAGCTGAGGTTTGCCCCATTTTAAAGGCGGGGTGTGTTACGGTTGACAATCCAGGATCAATGATGGATGCAATAGGGTCGTTATTGAAACCTATTATAGCCAATTCATTCGGAACCTTGACGTTCATTTTTTTGGCTATTTGAATGGCGCTCACTCCAGTGGTGTCATTCGCGGAGAAAATACCATCCGGTGGATTTTGCATTTTCAATAGTTTTTTCGTGGCTTTTTCCCCTTCTTCATAACTCAATGTATTGAAATAAATAATCAGGTTTTCATCTATGTCCAAATTATGATCCCTTAAGGCTTCCATATAACCTCTTTTACGTTCACTGTATATATTCATGTATTGAGACCCCGCAAAATGAGCTATGCGCTTGCAGCCTTGTTCAATGAGGTGCTTTGTAGCTTTATAGGCCGCAGAATAATTGTCAATCATGACGCGGTAAGTTTCAATATCTTTTGGCACCCGATCCACAAACACGATGGGGATATTTTTGTCTATAAATTGTTTGAAATGTTCAGTGTCCTTGGTTTCCATTGCCAGGGAACAAATAACACCGCTAACCCTACTATTATATAGGGCCTGGGCCATATTAATTTCGTTTTCGTAGGAATCGTTGGATTGGGTAATGATAATATTAAACCCTGATTTTTGGGCTCGTTCTTCAATACCGCTTATTAAATCTGAAATAAAGGGACGGTTTATCCGAGAAATAAGAACCCCAATGGTGTAGGTTTTATTGTTCCGTAAACTGGCGGCAATAGTATTGGGGGAGTAGCCCATCTCTTTAGCGGCCTCTTTTACTTTTTGAATGGTTTTTTTACTAATACTATGATGGTTTTTCAAGGCTCTTGAAATCGTAGAAGTCGATAAATTTAGGGCCTTGGCAATATCATATATGGTAATGTCCTTTTTTTGTTTCATACAGGAATTTTGAACGTCCTACAAAAATAGTCTTTTTTAACAAATTACCGATTGTTGAATTTTTTTAGTGTTAAAATTGGCAAAATGAAAATTTTAAGGATAAATATTATTTAATTGTTAAATTTTACATAAAACTTTTGTAAATTGTCAAGAATTAAAAGTTGAGTTTTATCCCTGAGAACTAGTCATGAATTTATTTAGAAATCATTTTATAATGTCTGTTGCCTTGCTAACATTGGGTTTGGCAATGCTTTCGCATTCCAAAAAAATTTACTCATTTAAGCAACCGATTGCGTATAAGCATGTGGTAACTTATGATTGGTTTGAATATAAAGGGCAAGATGCTGTCTTTGAGCGTTCAGATAAAACTAATGACGACTATTTCAATCCTATTTTAGCTGGTTTTTATTCAGATCCCAGTATTTGCAGGGTAGACGATGCTTATTACATGGTAACTTCTTCATTTTCCTATTTTCCAGGGCTTCCTTTGTTTAAGAGTACCGATTTGGTGCATTGGAAACAAATTGGACATGTTATAACCAAAGCGTCTCAAGCTAATTTTTCAGGCGGTGTATCGAGAGGGCTGTTTGCTCCTACCATCAGATATCACAATGGCGTTTTCTACGTTATTTGTACCAATGTAAGTTCTAAAGGAAATTTTATTGTCACAAGTACAAACCCAGAAATGGGATGGTCAGACCCCATTTGGTTACCCGAAATAGATGGGATTGATCCCGATTTGTTTTTTGATGATAATGGTAAAGTATACATTACTCACAATGGTCCACCTCCGAATAATATCTCCAAGCATAATGGACACAGGGCTATTTACACTTGGGAATATGATTTGCAACAACAAAAAATAGTATCCAATCAAAAATTATTAGTAGATGGAGGTACCGATATGGCCAAGGAACCTGTATGGATTGAAGGTCCCCATATGTTCAAAAAGGATGGCTATTACTATTTGTTTTGTGCCGAAGGAGGCACTGGCTATCAGCACTCAGAAGTTGTGTTTAGGAGTAGGCATATCTATGGTCCATATACTAGCTATGAAAACAACCCTATTTTAACGCAAAGGCATTTGCCTAAGAATCGTGCCCATCAAATTACAACGACGGGTCATGCCGATTTTGTTGAACTTCCCAATGGAGACTGGTGGGGCGTGTATTTGGGATGCCGTCCCTACGAGGTAGAGTATTACAATACGGGAAGAGAAACGTTTATGTTACCTCTTAAATGGCAAGAAAATGGTTGGCCCACCTTTCAGCAGGGGACTCAACCGCATCCGTTTGTTCATCCTAGGCCTGCATTGCCATTAAGCCAAGAAAGAATAGAACCAACATCGGGTAATTTTGTTTCTAGAGATGATTTTGAGTCTGATACACTAGATGTTCTTTGGAATTTTTTAAGAACACCGGACCGACAATTTTATGATATTGAAGGAGGCACGTTGGTCATGGAACCTCAAGCCGAAAGTATGCATGAGGTGTCCAAATTTTCCTTTATTGGAAGACGTCAGCAACACAGCAATTTTGAAGTGGCTACGAAGTTTTCTTTTGCTCCCTCCAAATCAGGAGAAGCGGCGGGATTGGTGGCCTTTCAAAATGAGAAGCATTATCTCTTTTTAGGCAAGCGTAGGAATGAACAGGGGAACTTAGAGGTGTTTTTAGAACAAAGTTTTGGTGAAACGTTGGAGATTCTAGCCTCAAAAGTAGTGGAGAATGAAGACGATGATCTTTTGGTAAGAATTGTGGGGCGTACCAAATATTATGATTTTTATTACAAGCAAAATGAGCATGACGATTGGCGATTGCTGAAGGCCAATGTGGATGCCTCATTGTTGAGCACCAAAGTTGCCAAAGGGTTTGTAGGAAGTATGTTGGCGATGTACGCTTCCAAAAATCATTTTTAACAATAATGTATTTTACTAACTAGCCATAAGATGTATTATATAGGATATGATTTAGGAAGCTCCTCTATCAAAGCGGCATTGGTCAATGCTGCTTCAGGAAAGGTTTTGGGACTGGCCCAATACCCAGAAACAGAAATGGAAATCAAGTCTCCCAAAACCGGTTGGGCCGAGCAGGATCCCAATTTATGGTGGGACTATTTAGGAATTCTTACCCAAAAGTTGATAAGGCAAACGGGAGTATCCAAAACGACCATAAAAGGTGTTGGAATAGCCTATCAAATGCATGGCTTGGTTTTGGTAGATAAGGATTTGGAGGTTTTGAGACCTTCCATTATTTGGTGTGATAGTAGGGCCGCTGGAATAGGAAATAAAGTCTTCGGTGATTTGGGAGAGGACGCCTGTATGCAGCACTTATTGAATTCTCCAGGAAATTTCACCCTGTCTAAATTGAAATGGGTTAAGGACAATGAGCCCTCTCTGTTCGAAAAGGTTGATAAGTTTATGTTACCGGGAGATTTCATTGCCCTTAAATTAACAGGAGAAGCCACGACTACTATTTCAGGGCTTTCTGAAGGCATTATGTGGGATTTTAAAACCAATACTCCAGCGTTATGGTTGTTTGAACATTTGGGAATTGATACAAGTTTGATTCCGCGGATGGTACCAACTTTCTCAGTTCAGGGTTCTGTAACCAAAACAGCAGCCAAGGCTACGGGGTTGCCTAGTGGCATTCCTATTTTGTATAGGGCAGGAGACCAGCCCAACAATGCCTTGTCTTTAAATGTTTTGCGCCCTGGCCAAATAGCGGCAACTGGGGGGACTTCAGGCGTGGTATATGCGGTAACAGACCATCAACAAAGCTTGGAGAGTCTACGTATCAACAATTTTGCACATGTAAATTATACTCCTGATACACCTTTGATAGGTAAACTTTTGAATATTAATGGTGCTGGAATTCAGTACAGTTGGATGAAGCAGCATGTGCTGGGAGCTCAATCTTATGAGGTAATGAACTCCATGGCGGCTAATGTGCCAATAGGAGCTGAAGGACTGCGTGTTGTTCCCTTTGGGAATGGCGTTGAGCGCATGCTGAACAATGGCAACGATGGGGCAGCTATCTTCAATTTAAATTTTAATAAACACCAGGTAGGACATCTTTTTAGGGCAGCTCTGGAAGGCATTGCATTTTCCTTTGTTTATGGAGTTAATATTATGAAGAGAGACGGTGTGAAGGTAGGAAACATAAGGGCCGGTAATGATAACCTCTTTAGATCCGAAATTTTTGCCACCACTTTGGCAACATTAATAGATTCTGAAATAGACATTTTGGATACTACAGGGGCTATTGGTGCGGCGAGGGCAGCTGGTGTTAGTATGGGGGACTTTAAAAGTTTGGAGGATGTTTTTTCAGATAATGAAAAAGTATGCACGTATGCTCCAATTTCCGATAAGGGGCCTTACAGTGAGGCTTTTCAGTTATGGGAACAGGACCTGAACCAGCGATATTTAAACAATTTGAAACACAGTATACATCAATAAAAACATTAAAAATGGCAACTAAAGAATATTTTAAAGGTATCAAGCATATCGAATATGAAGGAAATTTGTCCCATAATCCATTGGCATTTAAATATTATGATCCTAATAGGATTGTAGCAGGGAAAACCTTGCGGGAACATTTCAAATTTGCGGTGGCCTATTGGCATACCTTCTGCGGGCAGGGAGCTGATCCCTTTGGCGTTGGCACACAAAACTTTCCTTGGGATCAATCCTCAGATCCCATTCAGGCGGCGAAAGATAAGGCGGATGCCGCATTTGAGTTTATGGATAAAATAGGTTTTGATTACTATTGTATGCACGATTTTGATTTGGTCAAGGAGGGAGACACCTTTGCCGAATCTGAAAAGCGAGTAAGTACCATTGTGGATTATTTAAAACAGAAACAAAAATTTACAGGTAAAAAATTGCTGTGGGGCACTTCCAATTGCTTTACTCATCCTAGATATATGAATGGAGCTGCTACCAATCCAGATTTTAAGGTTTTGGCAAGGGCAGGAGGGCAAGTGAAATTGGCCATTGATGCCACCATTGCCTTACATGGTGAAAATTATGTGTTTTGGGGGGGACGAGAAGGTTATATGTCCCTGTTGAATACGGATATGGCGAGGGAGTTGGACCACTTGGCCCAATTTTTAATTATGGCTCGCGATTATGCACGGGAACAAGGGTTTAAAGGCTCCTTTTTTATTGAGCCCAAACCCATGGAGCCTACTAAGCACCAATATGATTTTGATACGGCTACGGCTATTGGGTTTTTGAAGGAATATGGCTTGGAGCGTGATTTTAAAATTAATGTGGAGGTTAATCATGCTACCTTGGCACAACACACCTTTCAGCATGAACTGGAAGTGGCTGCCAGAGCGGGAATGTTGGGAAGTATCGACGCCAATAGAGGGGATTACCAAAATGGTTGGGACACCGATCAATTTCCTAACAACATACAGGAAGTTACCGAAGCGATGTTAGTATTCTTAAAAGCCGGTGGACTGCAAGGGGGAGGTGTTAACTTTGATGCTAAAATCCGCCGAAATTCTACAGATTTGGAAGATCTCTTTCTAGCCCATATTGGTGGTGCCGACACTTTTGCAAGGGCTTTGATTACTGCGGACAAAATCATTTCATATTCGGGTTACGATTCCTTAAGAAAACAACGTTATAGTTCTTTCGATTCAGGTAAAGGGAAGGAGTTTGAAAAAGGAAAATTGGACCTGTCAGACTTATATGATATCGCTGCAGAAGAAGGAGAAATCCCTCTGCAAAGTGGTAAGCAGGAGTTGTTTGAGAACATTATTAGCCAATACATTTAAAATGGACGTTCACTCTTCCTAAGTTTATTGGAGTTAGTCATTCAAAGACTAATTCCAATGTTTTTTAGTGCGTAAAAATTATCAAATTCAGTTTCAATAAAAACCTTAACTTTCAACACTACATAATGTAGATTAACATCTAATAATAACTAAACTAATATTTATGGAAACAGTTTTGCAAACCGCCGACTGGTGGGTTTTGGGACTCTATTTTTTGGCTCTAATTGCCGTAGCAGTATGGGTTGTACTTCAAAAGAATAAAAATACCGAGGATTACTTTTTGGCAGGTCGAAATGTAGGTTGGTTTGTTATTGGAGCCTCTATTTTTGCTTCCAATATAGGGTCGGAGCACGTGGTTGGCTTGGCAGGAACAGGTTTTGAATCGGGAACTCCAATGGCACATTATGAGTTGCATGCATGGATTGTACTGCTTTTGGGGTGGCTGTTTTTACCATTTTACATTAGAAGCGGCGCTTTTACTATGCCTGAATTTTTAGAAAAACGATTCGATAGTCGCTCGAGATGGTTCTTGTCGGTTTTTTCATTGTTGGCCTATGTGTTGACGAAGGTATCGGTAACCATTTATGCTGGAGGAATTGTGGTTTCTGAATTATTGGGAATTCCTTTTTGGTACGGAGCCATTGGCATTGTGATCTTCACAGGAATCTATACCGTAGTAGGAGGGATGAAAGCTGTAATTTATACGGAAACCCTTCAAACGGTTATCCTTATTTTGGGATCCATGATCATTACCTATTTAGGAATGCAGGAAGTTGGTGGATGGTCGCAATTAAGGGAAACGGTTACAGCCGTGAGTCCAGACCATTTCAATATGTGGCGCCCCATAAGTGATCCCGATTTTCCTTGGACAGGGATGTTATTTGGAGGGACCGTTGTGGGGGTTTGGTATTGGTGTACCGATCAATATATCGTGCAGCGTACTTTGGCTGCCCATAACATTAAAATAGGTAGACGTGGAGCTATTTTTGGAGCTTACCTTAAGCTATTGCCTATTTTGATTTTCTTGATTCCTGGCATCATTGCTTTTGCCTTGACCATTCAAAATCCAGAAATGTTTGGTGTAGAGAAAGCTGATAGAGCATTCCCAATGTTAGTGAAAACCTTGTTGCCTGTAGGATTGAAAGGTTTAGTAGCAGGAGGATTGATGGCAGCACTTATGAGTTCGCTGGCATCTGTGTTCAACTCATGCTCGACAATTTTTACCATCGATATTTACAAAAAGTTGAAACCACAAAAAAGTGAACGGGAATTGCTTACCATTGGTAAAGTGGCTACCGGCTTTATAGTAGTTCTGGGAATTATTTGGATTCCTATTATGGAAAAAATTGGGGGCGGTGTGATGTATCAATACCTTCAAAATGTACAGTCGTACATAGCACCTCCAGTAACAGCGGTATTTCTTTTGGGGATTATTTGGAAACGTGTCAACTCCCAAGCAGCCATTACAACCTTAATGGCGGGATTGGTATTGTTGATACTTCGCTTGGGAGCTGAAATTTATTACCAGCCTCAAATTGCAGCCGGAGAGACGGTAGACAGTGTAATGTTTGCTTTTGCTTCCATTAACTTTGCCCATATGGCCATTTTTATGTTTATTTTCTCGGTAATTTTATGCGTCACGGTTAGCTTGGTAACGGGGGCTCCAAATTATGCGAAAATAAGTGGGTTGTCCTTTGGGACCTTGACGGCAGAGGACCGAGCAGCTACCAAAGGCAGTTATGGTACCGTTGATATTGTACTTTCTGTACTTTTAATCATTATTGTTGTGGCCATACTGTCGTATTTTACAAGTTGATTTTTAAATATTTTAATTGAGAATGGCCAATCAAAATTGATTGGCCATTTTTTTTTGAAGTACAGAAAAATATTGGAGTTTAGTCATTGTTAATTAAGCTTTTAGCGTTAATTTTAGTAAGTGAACTACAAAATGCTTATTTTGTAGTTTCCATTCGATTAGTAGCAAGCACTGAAAATATTAATCCATAAAAAACATAGTATTATGAGCAACAGTAATTCACTTTTCGGACTTTTGGTAGGAACCGCAGTTGGCGCAACTTTAGGAATTCTTTTTGCCCCAGACAAGGGCAGCGCTACTAGGCAGCGTATTGCGGATGAAGCCTTGACAGCAGCTGACAAGTTTAACAGTACCGCACATGATTTAAAGGATAAAGCCAGTACTACTGCACATGACCTAAAGGAGAAAGTTTCCAGTTTTATAAGCAACGATAAGGATACACTAGACTCCAATTTGGAGAGTTTGGTAAAAGAAGCCAGTGTAAAAGCCGATGATATTATCTCGGTGTTGGAAAAGAAATTGGCCGACTTAAAAGCTAAAAACAAGAAATATCAAAAAGCCTAGTATGAATTTGTTTGAGTCATTAAATGAAGCATCATCAAAAGCCGTAGATTCTGGAGAAGTATTTTTAAGTAAATCTAAGGAATATGCCAAGCTAAAGGTCTTTGAACAGCTCACCATTTCTATGAGCTTATTAGGCAAGGCCCTACTCATTGGCAGTTTTGTTCTCATTGGTTTTTTCTTTTTTGCCATTGCTGTGGCCATAGCATTGGGGCGTATATTGGACGATTTTGCCCTTTCAACCACAATAGTAGGTGGTTTCTTTTTGCTATTGGCTCTGTTGGTTTATTTATTTAGGCATCTTATCAATAAAAAGGTCATCCAGACCATGTCTCAAAAATTCTTTAATTAAATTTTATGAAAAAGTATAATTCGTTTGCAGAAATAGAATATGACTTAAAGCGATTGGATTTGGAAAGGAAGATTGCTTTGGAAGAGTTGAAGGGAGTTAAAGGAGGCTTAAAGGAAGATCTACAGCCTTCCAATTGGATGCAGTTTGTGTTGAATTCAGCTGGAAAATATGGCGCTTATTTATTGTTTAAAAAGTTGTTTTAGACAGCTCTAATAAATTAGAAATTTAAAATCCCGAACATTTTATAAAATGGGAATGTCTCGGGATTTTTTATTGGGTTTATAGGTTAATTGGCGTATCCTATCCCTGTATAATAACTTTTAATAACTTCGAGGTAAGTTTTTCTGTAAAAGTTCTACTTTTGTTATGATTAAATCAGAGAAATTATGTCAGATACAATTGAAAAAGTAAAATGCCTTATCATAGGTTCGGGACCTGCCGGATATACTGCAGCAATATATGCGGCTAGAGCTAACATGGCACCAGTATTGTACCAAGGAACCCAACCAGGAGGGCAATTAACCACCACTAATGAAGTAGAGAACTTTCCGGGGTATCCAGATGGAATCACGGGACCAGAAATGATGATAGAACTTCAAAAGCAAGCAAGTCGTTTTGGAACCGATGTAAGAGATGGTTGGATTACCAGAGTTGATTTTTCTGGAGATGTACACAGAGTATGGGTAAATGACCATAAGGAAATACATTGTGACACGGTAATTATCTCTACAGGGGCTTCTGCTAAATATTTAGGTTTGGTTTCAGAGCAAAAATATTTAAAGTTGGGAGGTGGAGTTTCTGCCTGTGCGGTATGTGACGGGTTTTTCTACAGAAACCAAGAAGTGGTGATCGTAGGAGCAGGAGATTCTGCGTGTGAGGAAGCACATTACCTATCCAAATTATGTTCCAAAGTAACTATGTTGGTAAGAAGAGATGTATTCCGCGCCTCTAAAATCATGGCTAACAGAGTAAAGAACACCAAGAATATTGAGATTCTATTCAATACAGAAACTGAAGAAGTACTGGGAGATGGTCAAGTGGTAACTGGAGTAAAGGTTAAAAACAACGTTACAGGAGAATTTAAAACCATTCCAGCTACAGGATTTTTTGTAGCTATAGGGCACAAACCAAATACCGATATCTTCAAAGAGTATTTGGATTTGGATCAAACAGGATACATTATCAACAAACCAGGAACTTCCAAAACTAATGTTGAGGGCGTGTTTGTTAGTGGTGATGCAGCAGATCATGTATACAGACAAGCTATTACGGCGGCAGGTACAGGATGTATGGCAGCTTTGGATGCCGAACGTTATTTGGCGGCTAAAGAAACGCCAGTTGAAGCCTAATATATTTTTTAAAATAATGTAAAAACCGAAGTTAACGCTTCGGTTTTTTTATGGGGTTTATCGATTTAAGCTGACTAAAAATTAAAATTTTACAATTCTTGATTAATTAAAGGTTAAAGACCTGTTAAAACTTTGGGCTTAACTATTATTTTCTAAATTAGCGGCTTTATTAACCCTAATTATTATTATGAAGAAACATACAAAATTACTTTTATCCAGTGTTTTATCGGTGTTTTTTATGGTGCTTTCCTGTAGCGATGACGATGGCACCCAATCAATAACTCCGGCAATTACCTTATCGAGCAATGTAGAGACCCTTCCTTTGGGAGAGAGTATCACCTTTGAAGTGATGACGCACGAGAACCAAAATGTAACGACAAGCGCTACCTATTTGGTGAACAATACAATCCTACAATCCAATGTATTTACTCCACAAGCAGAGGGGCAATACACAGCAAAGGCGACCTATTCGTTAAATGGTTCCAACTTAACAAGTAATATGGTTACTTTTACTGTAACTGAAATGCTTTTGACTTCTATTGAAATTAGTGCTGCATCTGAAAGTATTGAAATTGGTGACACTTTTACATTTAGTGTAATAGGAAACAATGGGGCGGATGTTACTTCAGACGCCACTTATTATATCAATGATGCCGAAATTTCTGGAAATGAATACACTCCGGAAGAAACAGGAACTTATGAAGTAAAGGCTACCTATATGCATGAAGGAACCCTTTTAGAAACAGAGGTTCTTTCTTTAGAAGTGTTGTACCAATCTACAGAAGTAACTGTATTTGATGAGGTAGTTTTTTATGACGGTTATGCCGCCACGGTTAGCGAACCGGTTCCTGCTGGTGTTATTAGAAAAAACAATGCCTCAAATGTTACCAAGTTAACACAGGAGGCTATTGATTTGTTTAGTGATGAGTTGACCATGCAAGTAACGATTGGAGCTTTATGTGACAATTATGATAGAATTGGTGGGGTGTATTTAAACTTGGTGCCTAGTGGGACGGAATTTAGTACAGCTGCCGTTGAGGAGCGTATTGAAATAGGACGTTTTATCACGCCTTTTATGAATAAAAATGTTCAGCCTACAGAGGTGCCTTATGAATTTGAAGTTGATAATTTAGCATTATTGTTTAACGACCCTGTAATTAGCAGTACCTACGATTTTTGGATTGAATTGTATGTGTTTGGAGTTCCTTATGCGGCACAAACTGAGGTTGCCGGATGTGCTGGAAGAATTGATACTTTCTTAGGTACTTTAAAATTTGTTTCTACAGATAAGACTTACGAGCATGTGGCACAACATTTAGAGCCAATTGCAGCTAGTATAAATGTAAATAATTATAATTCCAACGGTACAGATGTATTAGGTGAAACTACGAAGACATTTACTTTCGAGATTGAAGAAAACCTAAGCAATGCTAAAATTCACTTGATTACCTCTAACCATGGTGCTGGCACTGGGGGAGAGGAGTATGTAAGAAGAGAGCATTTTATTTATTTTGATAACAGTGAGTTGGATATGTACATGCCTGGAGGGAAATCTTGTGAACCTTACCGTCAATACAATACTCAAGGGAATGGAATTTATACTGGATCACCAAAGTCAGAGGCTTGGTGGACGGCTTGGAACAATTGGTGCCCAGGAGATGTTATTCCAATCAGAACTTATGAGTTGGGAGCGCTCTCTCAAGGAACTCACTCCTTTAAAATTGAAGTTCCTGATGCGGAGTTTGTTGGCGGTGATGGAAAAATTCCTGTATCAGTTTACATACAAGGAGATATCAACTAAATAAGTTATACCACAACTAAAACTACAATAACTACAACAAAAAAATCCGAAGCAAATTGCTTCGGATTTTTTATTTCTCTTTAGTTAAAACTTAGATCGTTTCTGGTAGCGTATAAGTTCTTCCTTCGTTCTGTGCTTTTAAGTAGTCCATTAAAGGCGCAAAGTAGTCCAACATAGGTTTGGCACTCATTTCACTTCCTACACTTGATTTTAAAAGCTCTCTCCAATCATTGTTAGCTCCAGTTTCCAAGACACCTCTTAAGAAAGTCCCTACGTCCTTGCTTCCAAAGTAATTGGTGGCATGAGGATCTTGGTGTAAGATGTTTTTTGCAATGTGATCGTGGAATTGGAACAATAAAATGTATGAGATGGCATAGTCATAATATTGAGCCGCATCATCATTGATATGGGTTTTTGAAGCAGCATCACAGAAATCTTCTCCTCTTTCTGATGGAGGTACCATACCTTGGTATTTTTTAGCCAATTCCCACCATTTTGAATTGTATTGGTCTTTAGGTAAATTTTCGGCATACAAGGCATTTTCAAACTCGCTCATTACTCCTGCAGAGAATGGTAAAAATACTACATAGTTTAAGGCTTCTTTTAAAAGGTTTTGGATCTCGTCAATTTTTACGTTTTCGTCAACTAAACCTTTACTGGCCAAGAAAGGTTTTTGCATTGCGGCCAACCCTAATAAACTTCCAATAGCTTCGTGGTATCCTCTATTGGCACCAGCGCGTAATAATGGCGGTACATTTGGATTGGTATAGGCTTGATAGTAGTAAATATGTCCCAATTCATGGTGAATGGTCTCATAGTAATCTGCAGTAGGCTCTACGCTCATCAAACAACGCAAATCGTTTTCAAGGTCCATGTGCCATGCAGAGGCATGGTTGTTCTTTTTGTAATCGGCATCAGCAGGTAGTGGATACATGCTTGATTTTTCGTAGAAACTCGCTGGAAGCGGATCAAACCCAATACTCACATAGAAGTTTTCTCCTTCTTTTACAATCCACTCAGGATCTTTGTCAGCCAAGGCAGCGTCGATATCTAACCCTTCAACATTTACCAATGGGCTCCAGTCTTGCCCCCAACGGTTAGGCAACCAGTGGGCAGGGATGTACTCAGGTACTTCTGCGTTATATTTCTTGGCTAATTCGTAACGTGCCCAAGTGTGTAATTCTCGGTATAAAGGCCAAACTTCCTTCACCATTTTGTTCATTTCTGCAAGCATTTCTTTACGGTCCATTCCGTACTCTGATACTTGGTAGCTAAAGTAATCGTCGTAGCCTAAGGCCTGCACTGTTTGGTTGCGCAATTGACGTAAGTTCTCCAAGCCATCTTTTAAATCTTTTCCAACGGCTTTGGAAGCTTCCCAGTTTTTAAGACGCTCTGTTTCGTTGGAAGATTCTCTCAACACTTTGTCGATATCTCCTGTAGTTACCGATTTGCCATCCACTTGAAAATCGAAACCGTAAAGCGTTTCACTTTGTGCATTTTGAGCCGCAATTCTTTTGGATACAACATCCGAAACCGTTTCAGGGTTGTTACCTGCTCCATAAAGAATGGTATTCAATTGACGTACCTGAACGATGTCCAATTCGTCTTTATGCTCTAAAAATTGTTTTGTCTTTTCAATAACTTCTGTACTTCCCGTAAATTTTGCATAGGCTTCATTGGCCTTTTGTACGTTGTAAGCATTTGTGGTGTCGCCTGCTACAATGTGGGTATTGGCAGCCCATTCTGCTTTAGAGGAATCATAATATAGTTTTTTATAAGTTTTGGAATAGTCTTCCAAAAAGGCTTGGGCTTCCTCTTTTACATTGGAGGCCGTCTCTGGTTTCTTGTCTTCCTCTTTACAAGCTAGCATTGTAAGAAGTAGAAAAATTAAAGGGGTTATTTTTCTCATTTGTGTTATATAATTATAGAATTTAATTAGTTTCTTTTTTTTGAAGTTTAGCTGTCCCGGTAAATCTATTGATTGTTATTCTGGGTTCGTGATAGAGGTAAATTTCTGAATTTCCAGAGGCATCTATAGTTACCGTCTCTTCAACTCCAATGGCCACATAGCTACTCAGGTCGCTGACCAGGTTACAGGTTTTGGTAGTAAACTCCTTGCCTTCAAAACTGGAAGAATTGTCCGTACGGATTAAAGATGATTTAGAAGCGCCTTCAATGTTCGCATCAGAACGTTGGTACATATCCAATTTTAAATGTTTGGAGTTGATAAGGGCTTCCGTTTTACTATTGTCGTTAAGGATTATTTTAGAGCTATCGGCAGACACATTCAATTTGACTTTGGACCTGTCGTTACTCGAAAACTCAAAATTACTTGCATTTATATTTAAATAAGCCCGAGCAGACCCCATAGTTTTTAAAGAGGTATCCTTTAGCTCTAATGAGGTCAAGGACCTTATTTCGCCGTCATCCTTCACCTCAATATGTTTAAGGTCGTGGCTATAATTAACGGTGATATGCATTTTTTTCTTCGAAGTGATTTTTTTTGAAGTACTAAAGACTAGGGTGCTGTCCTTGACTTCAAACAGAATAACCTCGTGGAGGTTGCTATCAGTTTCAATTTCGACGGAAGGTTTTGAATTATAGATGATTTCAATTGAGAAGTCTTCACCAACTATAATTTTGTTGAATGCATCAATGTAGGTTTGTTTGATGGTTACATTCCTGTCACCTTTTATTTTATCGTCACTTTGGCCAGAGGCCGTTAGAATAAAACCTATGCCGATACATAACGTTAAAAGGATTTTGTTCATCAGGTTTATTTAAGGTTCGTTAAGCAAATATATACAAAAACCATCCCAAACTCTAAAATGAGCCTGAAATGGTTTTCAAAATGATTGGCTTGTTGGTGTTTATTCCTGTGCTTAGTGTTTTTTGATGCTGCCAGAAACGTTATCGCTTTTTTCCACTTTTTGAGGATTGCCATAGTAGGTCACATCTCCGCCGCTAGTGGCCGTTGCAATTAACTCTTTGGAGGTGTTAACTTTAATTCCAGCTCCACTGGTGGCTTTAACATGCGATGATTGGGTGCTTAAATTTTCGGCGTCGATGTCGCTGCCGCTACTTGCTTTGGCAATAAGATCTGTAGTAGAGCCAGATAGTTCCAAATCGCTTCCGCTGGAGGCACTGCAATCTATGGATTGGGCCTTTAAGCTTAATTCCATATCGCTCCCACTGGAAGTTTCCAAAACAAAATGATCCCCTTCAATGGTGTTGGTTCCGTATACATCGCTGCCACTGGTTGCTTTGATGCGAGTTGCTTTATTGAAAGTTACCATTACCTTTTTGGAGGCCGAACTGGAAATATTTTCATTGGCATAAATTTTAAGAACTTCGCCATCCACTTCAGTAATTATAATGTCTTGAAGGTTTTCGTCGGCTTCTACTTCAATACTGGAGTTGTTACTTTGTGTTAAATAAACATCCAGACCACTACTGATTTTTATTTGGTTATAATCGCCCGTTACTTGGCGCTGTTCAGTAGTTACGTTTCCATTGCCTTTAACACCAGAGATTTTAAAGTCCATATTACAGGAACTTGCCAATGCTCCTAATAAGGCGGCGATGATAATTTTGGATAAGGTTGTCATAACTGATTGTTTTTTGATTGATAATTGGTTGTGCTAATGTATGATATGTTATTGATGAATACTTTTAAAAACGTATGGGCTGTCGATTTTTAAAGATGAATTGTAGCTTAATTATCATCAGAGGTAATTTCAATACCATCTTCAGAGATATCTACATTAACATCTTCTTTTTTTGCTTTTACGCCTTGGTTGTTAATTTCAATTTGTACACTGTCTTTATTGAAACGAACACCTTCGTCATCAATATTTAAACCAGATTTGTCGTCTTTAATATTGACTTTAACTTTAAACTCGTCATCGTCACAGTCCAAACAAATGCTGCTGTCTTCCATCACTTTTAAAGTGTGGGAGGTATCGTCATAAGTAGCGATGTTGTCATTGTTTCTGTGATGTCTTAGATAAGACCTTGTATTACCATGGAGGTTGAACACCATACCTTCTGGTAAATACAGTATGAGGGTTACGTTTTGGTCGGCAAATTTGTTTTTGTAATCGGTGTGCAAATAGTTGCTCAACAATAACTGGTTGTTTTTAAGCGCGAACTCGTAGTCTATTTTTTCGGCGGTTTCTCTAGCTTCAATATAGTCGCTGCCTTTGGCTTCTTTTACAATTTGTAAATAAGCCAAACTGTCGGGGGTAGACCGTACATTGAGCATTACATTTTTGGAGAAGATTACCTTTTGGTCTTCATCGTTGTATTTAATTTCAAAGCCACCATCTCTGTGCATGCCATATTTATACTTATCAAATTCACTGGATACCATTTTAATGGAAAGGGTATCCTTTTTGGTAAGGTCTAATGTTTCGGTTTGGGTGACTGAATTTTCCAAAGCGAAATGAGAAGCTTCAGTGATTCCAATGACAATAATGCTTACCAAAGACAATAACCAAAGGCCCAATAGTGTAAATTTTGCCACATTACCAATAGACTTGA
Organism: Mangrovimonas sp. YM274; assembly: GCF_030908385.1. NCBI lineage: Bacteria > Pseudomonadati > Bacteroidota > Flavobacteriia > Flavobacteriales > Flavobacteriaceae > Mangrovimonas > Mangrovimonas sp. YM274. The sequence continues at coordinate 2,614,468 of NZ_CP133091.1, read as the reverse complement.
GATTGTTGATCAATATTTTCAATCCTAAATAGAAAATGAAAAACAATGGAATTCCAAACAAAAGGAACAGTAAGACCGAGCCTACCCATAGCGGCAATCCCGTTGTGTTGAGTGCTTCAGGGTAATCCATCCACCATGGACTGTAAAAGCTGGAGCCTCCAAGAGAAAACAAGCTTATGATAAGTCCAAAGAGTAAAATTGCTCCAAAAATGATTAAAATAATACCAATGAACTTGGCAAATATTTTAAGGAAGAACATGATAATGTCTCCTATGGTTTCAAAGAACGATTTGGAAGTAGATTTGATTTTGTTGCCTTGTTTCGGCAAATCAATATTCTTTACCGTATCTGATACCGTTTGGGAGACATTTTCAAATCCGTCTTTAATTTTTTTTTCAATGTTGCTGATATTTACAGGCTCTCCAGTCATTGTGAGTTTCTCAGCAGTGGTCACGGCTTCCGGGACCAACACCCAAAACAGGATGTAGATAAATATAAAGGTTCCCCCAGAGCCCAAAGCCAATAAAATCCATAACAAACGAATCCAAACGGCATCCACGCCCAAGTAGTGTCCTAAACCAGAGGCCACACCCCCTATGTATGAGTTGTCGGTGTCTCGATATAGCTTTTTGGAAGATCTGGATTTGCTTTGGTAGCTTGTTTTTGGATCATCTTCAAAAATCTCGTCATCTACAAGGTAGTCTTCAGGTTGTCCCATAATGGCGATGACTTCGTCCACTTCCTTAGCGCCAATGACTTGTTTATCGTGCTGTACCCGTTCGTTGAAAAGTTCGGCAATACGAGCTTCTATGTCTGCAATGATTTCTGAGCGACCTTGGGAGTCGGTAAATGAACGTTTGATAGCCTCAAGATAGCGTTGCAGTTTTAAGTATGCATCTTCATCGATATGAAAAAATATACCTGCTAAATTTATGTTGACTGTTTTATTCATTTTGTTTGTTTTTTTGGCTTGTTACTAGGTTAACGGCGTGTTGCAATTCACTCCAAGTGGTATTTAATTCTTTTAAAAACAGTTTTCCTGTTTCGGTTAAACCGTAATATTTTCTTGGTGGTCCAGAGGTGGATTCTTCCCAACGGTAATTGAGAAGTCCAGCATTTTTCAATCTTGTTAGTAGGGGATAAATAGTCCCTTCTACTACAAGCATTTTTGCATCTTTAAGGGTCTCCAGAATTTCTGCAACATAAGCATCGTCATCTTTTAGAATGGAAAGTATGCAGTATTCAAGGACACCTTTGCGCATTTGTGCTTTTGTGTTTTCTATTTTCATGTGTCAATGCTGTTTTTTCAATGATCACTCGCAGTGGGCATTGTGTTAATTTTGTGTTGAAAAATTCCTGATACTGTTCGTGTCATGGTACTGGGGAATTAAAAGTTAAACTGTTCATTTTTTGATTGATTATTTGATGAAATTTATGGTAAATGGGTAGTGAAACGGTTCACCATCCCTAGCCTTAAGACTAGCTTTTATGATGAAAACCAATTCCAAGATAAATCCTATAAAGGCCAAAACCCCCAATCCACCACCTATATAGAGAAGGGGAGAAGGTTTGCCAATATTGATGTGGAAATCGTGTAACCCATGAAAATCTATAAAATCTATGCCATGAAGAAATTTAAAAACGAAAAACGGAACGGTAAGGGTTCCAATAATCAGGGCATATAACAAAATGCTAATCTGAAAATTAATTGCCTGTTTACCATGTTGGTCTACAAACTCCGATTTATCCTTGTTGGCAATCCATAAAACAACAGGACCTATAAAGTTACCCATGGGGATTACGAACCTTGAAAAGGTGGATAAATGAATGAAGGTGGCGATATTTTTTTGGTGATTGTCTAGCATGATTTTAAAACATATAATAGTTTCTTATGCAAATATATATCTAAAAGAAGGTATTATGCAATACAAAGTACTTAAAATTAACAAAATATTAACAATAATCAATTCCTTAATTTTCAATACTTTTAGTGAAATTTTAATCGTTATTATGAAGCTTACTCCAGCAAAAATCAACCTTTTCTTAATGTCCAAATTACCGGCAGCTTACTTTACGGGCGTCCGTGCTACCTATATCGATGATGAACGTTGCGAGGTTAAGGTGAGGCATCGTTGGATCAATCAAAACCCATTTCGATCTATGTTTTGGGCCGTTCAGGGAATGGCAGCAGAATTAACCACAGGAGCCTTGGTGCTTTCAAAAATAAGAGCTTCTGGTAAGTCAATTTCTATGTTGGTGGTTTCCAATAGTTCTACTTTTAGTAAAAAAGCGGTGGGTAAAATCATGTTTCACTGTGTGGACGGCCATAAATTGGATGAAGTTATAGAAAAGGCAATTGCTACTAAGGAGGGGCAAAGTTTTGTAATGAATGCTAAAGGAATCAATAGTGAAGGGGAAGAGGTGTCTGCCTTTAGTTTTGAATGGACCATTAAATTAAAGGAACGGCTGTAACAAAGTTTAAAAAAGAACAACTTATAGATGTTTAATCAAAAAATGAAACCATGACAGCACACGAAATCGACTATAGAATTTATGGAGAAGAAATGCAATTTGTAGAAATTGAACTCGATCCCAATGAAGGAGTGGTTGCCGAAGCCGGTAGTTTTATGATGATGGATGACGGTGTAAAGATGGAAACTATCTTTGGAGATGGCTCTACAAAGAGTGGCGGTTTTCTAGACTCTATTTTAGGAGCAGGAAAGCGTATTTTAACTGGTGAGAGCCTATTTATGACGGCATTTTATAATACCCTACCAGGAAAACGAAATGTATCTTTTGCATCTCCCTATCCAGGAAAAATTGTGCCTTTGGATTTAACGGAGTTTGGCGGGAAGTTTATTTGCCAAAAGGATGCTTTTCTTTGTGCCGCTAAAGGGGTGAGTGTTGGAATAGAATTCAGTAAACGTTTAGGAAGAGGCCTATTTGGAGGAGAAGGATTTATCATGCAGAAGTTGGAAGGTGATGGAATGGTGTTTGTTCACGCCGGGGGAACTTTAGCTAAAAAAGTACTGCAACCGGGGGAAATCCTTAAGGTTGACACGGGTTGTATTGTAGGGTTTACCAAGGAGGTAGATTATGATGTTGAATTTGTTGGCGGTATTAGAAACTCCATTTTTGGAGGTGAAGGCTTGTTCTTTGCCAGGTTACAGGGACCAGGAACTGTTTACATTCAATCTTTGCCATTCAGCCGACTTGCAGGACGAGTATTGGCCAATGCGCCTCAGGCAGGAGGAAGAAGTAAAGGAGAGGGAAGTATTTTAGGAGGTTTGGGAGATTTGTTGGATGGAGACAACCGTTTTTAAGCCCATTATAATAGTTTCTTAAACCTATATTAATGTTTGTTTTTCCGTGTTAAAATTTTGAGATTTTGGTCAGACATATAGGTTTTTTTACTACATTTAAAACATGGAAAACTTAACATTAAGCCTATACATAAATCTACTTTAAACCTAAAAACCTAACAAACGCATGGCAAGAGCAATGTTTGAGTACACCAAAACAATCCTTAAAAAAGTGAGTTTTGATGCTACGTTGTTTTGCAAAGAGGTACAAAAGGCAGTCAATAGATTATTACCATATGAAATTGACGAACTTAGAATCTTTATTGATTCGCTTGTACAGCAAAACCCAGAACTAAATCAATGTTTAATTTATTTAAAAGCATAAAGAAAAAGGCGACCAATTGGTCGCCTTTTTTATAACTCTTTTTTAGAATAATAAGGATTAGCGAGTTATCTTTGCCGAAAATTTCATTCTGAAAAAGATTTTTCTTCTCATATTGTTGGTTGCCTTTTCATTACGCCCCATGTTCTACTTGGGCCAGATAGGCTATTATGAGTTGAATATCGACTACATTATTGAAACTTATTGTGTCAATAAGGACAAACCGCAGTTGCAGTGTAATGGAAAATGTCATTTGGCAAAACAAATGCAGCTTACTTCAACGTCTTCCGAAGATAATACCGATGCTACATTTTTGGCAGAAGCTTTTTTTCCGGTGTTTTTGGTTCAACAGTCTGAGGTGATTTTTAAAAATAACCATTTAGACCTTCAGAAGAAATCAAAATTCCATTACAATAAGCAGTATACCCATTTGGTGGAGCATTCCATCTACAAGCCTCCAATGGCCTAAAATTTAATATTCAATTTTTTTGACAAGGCTTATGGTGCTTGCCATTAAAAGCACCCCAATATTAAATTTTACAAATGAAGATTATCAAATTTGCATTTGCAGTATTGCTATGCACCTCAATTATATCATGTTCATCTGATGATGACAATAATACAACAGACTTAACAGGACAAACAGGAACTCTAGCTTTAAAATTCGATAACGGTGTAGGTGACCAAGATTTTATTTTTGGCGTGACCTATAATAAGTCCAACGGAGAATCCTATCAATTGGAAACCCTTAAATACATCATAAGCAACATTCGCGTAAAGGATGCCGAAGGGAATACATTTACCTACCCTTCGGAAAGCAACGCTTTTATTATTGATGAGAGCAATGGTAACAATGCCGGTGAGATTTTTGTGACTTTGGACAATGTTGAAGCAGCCGACTATGTCGAAATTACTTTTGGTATTGGAATTGATCAAGAGCGCTTCGCGATGGGAGCTGAAGGACAAGGCGATTTTCTTGTAGAGGCTGAAGCAGCTGGAATGATGTGGTCTTGGGCAACCGGCTATAAATTTACACGTTTTGACGGTACGTATTCAACAGGAGAGCTTGTTGACCAACCTTTGAACATTCATATGGGAAGCGTTGGAACCTCTTTGGACAACTATAGAGAAGTAACCTTATCATTTCCAAACACCGTAAGAGTAAGAGAAACAGCTTTTCCTGAAGTGCATATCAAGGCCGATTTTGCCAAGGTGTTTGATGGAGAAACTTCCGTGAATTTTGCCGATGGTTATGGTCAGGTACACACCAGTTCAGAAACTACGCCGGTAATTGCGAACAACCTTCCGGGTATGTTCGAAGTACACCACGTTCATAATAACTAATAAATAAGTTAGTGTTTGTCTGGATCATTCAAAAGGAGGTTCCAGCCTGTGCACTATCATTTAATATGACGTTGTGATGAAAAAGATCATTGTAATGATGCTTCTTCAGGTGTTTGTGTTGTCTTGTTCCAACGATCAGGAAGTTGGTTATGTACCATTACCTTTAACTTTGGAGGCACCTTCCAATTTCCCTGAATTGGCCTATAATTTAGACAACAATCCACTTACCGAAGCTGGCTTTGAGTTAGGCAAATCCTTGTTTTATGACGGCAAGCTTTCGGTGAATGATGCTATTCCTTGTGCTTTTTGCCATGAACAGGCCTTTGCTTTTACTCATCATGGGCATAATTTAAGTCATGGTGTTGATGGCGCCATTGGCCTTCGTAATTCGCTGCCCATCCAAAATTTAGCCTTTCTAAATGAATTTATGTGGGATGGTGCTGCCACGCATTTAGACATGCAGCCCATTATTCCTATTACCAGCCATTTGGAAATGGGGGAAACCATGGGAAATGTTGTTGAAAAGTTAAAGGCCGACCCTAATTACCAACAGCAGTTTGAAAGGGCCTTTGAAGACGGTGCCGTGAACGCTGCCAATATGCTCAAGGCCTTATCCCAGTTTATGGTGATGATGGTGTCTTCCAATTCAAAATATGACAAATATGTGCGCAATGAAGAAGGCGTTACCTTATCTGCTATGGAATTGGATGGCTTGCAAACTTTTGAAAACAAATGTGCTTCTTGTCATGCTACCGATTTGTTTACTGATCAAAGTTATCGTGATAATGGTTTGCCGGTCAATCCGCAATTGAATGATAAGGGACGTTTTGACATTTTTGAAGACCCTAATGACCTTTACAAGTTTAGGGTGCCCAGTTTGCGAAATGTAGAAACATCCTATCCTTATATGCATGACGGGAGGTTCCAAACCTTAGAGGCTGTATTGGATTTTTACGACCATGGCATGGTAGATAATGGTAATGTAGATCCCCTTTTATTGAGAGAGGATCAAACTTATGGTATCTCTTTGGATGCTTATGAAAAGGAAAGTCTGATTGCCTTTTTGAAAACTTTAACCGATAATGAATTTTTGACTGATGACCGTTTTTCAGAATATTAAAAAATATACTCTTTTTATTGTATTGGCTCTATGTTTAGGGCTAACAAGTAGCTTGAAAGCATGTGATTTATGCAGTTGTAGCAGTAGTAGTGCTAGTTCTGGATTTGGAGATTTAAGCTCCTCAAATTTTATTGGCCTACGGTATATTCAACAGGGATATAAATCTAAGGATGGAATTTTTGAAAACTCTCCCCAAAGTGAGGAAACATTTCACACCTACCAATTGTGGGGGAGAATTCCGTTGTCTGATAAGTTTTATGTGAGTGCCATTGTGCCGTATCAGGATTTGTATAGACATTTTGATGATCGTGTAGAGCATATTAATGGTTTGGGCGATGTCAATGTTATGGGCTGGTACCAGCTTAGTTTTTACAAAAAACAGAAAAACGATAGCTTGGTGTTTGCTACTAAAGAACTATCAGGTCACGGTTTGAATTTTGGTTTGGGAATGAAACTTCCCACAGGTGAATTTGAGGAACAGCTCACCGACAGAGTCAATCCAGGGTTTCAAGTAGGAACAGGAAGTTGGGATGTTTTGGCTACTGTGCTGTATAGTTATAAAAAGAAGAACTTGGGAGTAGGGGCTAGTTTGGCTTATTATTTCAAGACTGAAAATAAGAATGATTATAAGTTCGGCAATCAGCTTAGCGGCGCTGCAAATGTGTTTTATAGCGTGAGTTTGAAAACAATAATATTGAAGCCTTTTATTGGAGTGTCTGGAGATATCTACGAAAATATAGAGCAGTATAGTGAGACATTGGCCAATACCGATGGACATATGTTTAATGGTTCCTTGGGAACTGAAGTTTCCAAGGAAAAATTTGTTTTGGGAGTAAAATATACTTTGCCCATTGCTCAAGATTTGTTTGAAGGGAATGTTAATTTCCAGCAACAGTATGCATTATATCTCAACTACAGCCTGTAGTTGAGATATAATGATTTTAAGTGTTTTGTGTTTATTTTGAAGTAGGCAGTGGGCTGATGATTTCAACATTTTGAAACGCAATGGCACCTCTTATAATTCCCGAAATAACAGACTGTAATGCTTCAACTATTTGCATTTTAAGCTCACTTTTGTGGTAAATGATACTGACTTCTCGGGCAGGGGATGGTTCTTCAAAATGACGCAGGTTAGATTGTAATTTATCATTCAATTCCATAGTATGTAAATATGGTAATAAGGTCATACCAAGACCTTCGTTCGAGAGTTTTACCAAGGTTTCAATACTACCACTTTCCAATTGAAAACTATCATCAACATGGTTTTTGAATACCTTACATAAATTAATGACCCCATCCCTAAAACAATGGCCGTCTTCCAACAATAGCATATCATCTATTTCAAGGTCCTCGGTGCTAATTTTCGATTTTTCGTGAAGTCTATGACTCTCTGGAATATAGGCTACAAAGGGTTCATAGTACAAAACACGCTCTTTTATCAACTCGTTTTGCAAAGGCGTAGCGGCAATGGCTGCATCTAAATGACCTTCACTAATACGGGTAATAATCTCTTCGGTGGTAAGTTCTTCTATAATAAGCTTAACTTTTGGATGCCTTTTAATAAAGGTTTTTAGGAACATTGGCAGTAAGGTCGGCATTACGGTAGGAATGATTCCGAGTCTAAATTCTCCTCCTATAAATCCCTTTTGTTGATCTACAATATCTTGAATCCGGTCAGATTCGTTGACAATATTACGTGCCTGCTGTACAATTTTTCTTCCTACATCGGTCAGTTCGATTGGTTTTTTGCTTCTGTCAAAAATAAGTACATCCAACTCGTCTTCCAATTTTTGAATTTGTGTACTCAAAGTAGGTTGAGTAACGTAGCATTTTTCAGCCGCTTTTGTGAAATTTTTGTATTCTGCAATGGCTAAAACATAGTGTAGCTGGGTTATGGTCATGGGTTATTAATTTAAGCTATAAAAATATAAAAACTATTAATAAAACTTATGGGTGAATGTGTTAATTATCCTGTAAATTTGTATTGAACCTAAAAATCAATATGTTATGACATTTAATAGTATTGGATTAGATACTAAACAAACAAAAGCCATTGCAGAAGACCTAAATGTTTTATTGGCTAATTTTCAAATATATTACCAAAACCTAAGAGGAATACATTGGAATATTAAAGGTAAACGCTTCTTCGATTTACACGTTAAGTTTGAAGAATTATATACCGATGCTAATGTGAAAGTGGATGAAATTGCAGAACGTATACTAACTTTGGGAGCCACACCGTTGCACACCTTTGAAGATTATACTAAAAGTGCCAAAGTACCTGTTGGGAAAAATATTTCTCAAGATGAAAAGGCCGTACGTTTAATAGTAGATTCCTTAAAGGAGTTGTTACAAATTGAAAGAGAGATTTTGGAAGCTTCTGATGAAGCCAATGATGAAGGAACCAACTCCATGATGAGTGATTTTATCACAGAACAGGAAAAAACCGTTTGGATGATGAAAGCTTGGTTGGATGAAAGCATCTAACGAGTTTTAATTGATAATGATTGGTCAAGCCACCGCAATTGCGGTGGTTTTTGTTATAAAAAAGCGCCACAATTATTTAATTGTGGCGCTTTTTAATTCATTCTAATGGATTTACTAGCTGTTATTGCGTTTTAAAAGGATTTTTGCCTCTTCAAAATCGTTAGCTGCTTCCAAAAACTCTACCATCATATTCCAATTTGCATTTGGCTCGAAGTAATTTTTATATACCTTTTCGGTTTTAATAGTAAGGGTATTTCCTTCTATATTGGCCGTACTAATAAAGGCGCCTGTTTCATTTTCTATATGATAGTTTAGTTTTTCTAGACCTGTAACCTCAAAACCATCGGGAATGGCAATGTTGATTTCATTTGTGAAAGAACGAGGGTTACCCAAATATACATTGTGGGTCCGGGCTCGAGTTTTGTCATTGATTTCAAATTGACTACCTATTAATTTGCCTACATTGAAGATATAATTAGGACCAGCCTTTTTGATTAAATCTCCTTTAGTGGTAAAATTCTCTTTGAAACTTAAAGGATCACTAATGTCAAAACGTCCAGTATTTATTACTTCAAAGTTATACTCGTCCAATTCCAAAGCGTATTCATTTGCCGTTGATTTCTTACAAGTTTCCTGTTGCTTTTCTTTAAGCTTTTTTAATAACGCAGCGTACTCTTTTTCTAATCGAGTTCTATTTTTCTTGTTTCTAACATGTTTTAGGATAGGCAAGGTTTCATATTTGTCGTGATCTTCGTAAATAAAGTCGAAATATTCTAGCCTATTTTCTTGCTCACCGGTTTTATTATGCCCTGTATGTGTGGAAACTCTATTCATTTGTAACCCCATGAAATCTTCCTTAAAACTCACTTCCATAACTTCTTTAGAATTGTTGGCTTGGTAAGTTGTGCTAGGAAATGTAAATTGTTCAATCCCTTCGATATTCTTTCTTTTTTCAACTTTTAGAGCGTAGGCTTTTGAGTTTTCCAAAAGAGGAGAGATATTGTTGGCCATGGCGTAAGCGTTAAATAAATCAATATAAACGGGTGTTTCCGTATTTATCTTCAGGACAAAATCGGTGTTATGTTCTAGTAAAAGTTCATCTATAGTACCATTGTAGCGTTTGGTGCCTACAAGGATATCGTAATCAATTTTTTCATCCTTAAGGACGTTAGTAAAATAACGCATGAACCTTTCTTCACTTTTGTATAAGGTTGGAAAATTGTCATAATGTTGATAGAAATTGATGATTTTAGCCTCGTCCATTACAATGGCTTCAATGTATTTGGTCAGGTAGGCATGGCGCATGTAGTAAAATATGGACTTTACTTTTTCTGCATTGGACTTAAAGTCATGGTCGTTGATATATTTTTTTACATCTTTTAATTTTCCATCTGGAGCAAGTCTACTTTCATAAAATTCAAAAACTTCTTCTTGGGAGACTTTCTTTTTGATGGTTGTATCCTCCGCAGGGATAAAGGCATAAGCATCTTCTTGGTTCCCGCGAGTTCGCGCAAAGGTGACGTTAAACTTATAGCAAGGGAGTTCTAGATAAGGGTAAAACCATCTAGGATAAGTGTTTTCTTCAACATCTTTCATTTTAAAGCCGTAGTGCCAATCTCTTCCTTTTTTCCCTGTAGCTGGGTATTTCTCCAATTCAGGGGCTTCATTATAGGTATTGAAACTTATAAAGAAATCTTTTTCGGTATGAAGTTTGAAATCGTAGTTCATGATAGGGTAGTTAGCTTCTACGATACCCTCTACTGATTTAAAACGGTAGAGGTCATTTTCACCTGGAATCATATCGGTGTAGAAGTAGTAATCTATAATATCTCCTTTTTCCAAGTTTGGGATGGCAATTTTTCTTTCATCATCGCCTTCGATGATTTCTTCCTTGGTGTTTACGATATACTCTTCTCCGTTGGGTTTGATTACTTTGACTCCTAAATAAAAAGTATTGGTGACTACACTGGTACCAATGCGTCTGTATTGGTTGTCATTTTTGTACTTAAATTCGGAATATTCTGTTACTGCGGCTTGATCTAATAATTTAATTCTGTTTCTTACCAATTTGGTGTATTCTATACTGTTTTGAGGACGTATGTAGTAATAGTCTACTGAACGAACTATATAAACAGCTGATTCATTTTGCCATTTCTCAGGAATGTCAAAAACGTCGTTGTAGGGACCTCTTTTGCTCCAAATTTTGGCTTCAATTTTCTTTATCTTTTTGAGTTGTTCTTCAGATTGCGCCTGTAGGGCGAATACCGTAAATAAGCATAATAGACTTAAGGCTAAATTTTTTGTCATGTTTTTAGTTGTTGTTTGGTTTGGTTAATAATAGTTGTTCATTGTATATTTTTTTGAGCTGTTTTATTGTGTTGTTCCAGAGTTGGAAATTACGCTGCTTTATTTGGGCGTTTTTAATAACAAACAATTTGTTGTATTCTAATTTGTTGTCTTGCAATTGAAGCTCCACTTTAATCCTAAAGTCTTCGTTGTCTATGTCGATTGCTTCTGGAAGGTTGTCTATGGCGTAACCTTTAGGGATTTCTAGATTCATTTGAAATTGGTAATGCGTTTTGTATTGGAACATTAGGTCTATTTTACGATCTTCAAGTTCGTAACTTGAGAACTCTTTGTTTGGATCAAGATCTAAGTATATTGTCCCATCAAAACTGGAAATAGCATTTTTAAGGGTCAAGGAATAATCTATAGCCATGTCAGCTTCTCTATTTTCCAAATCAGAGGTCACGATGTTCTCTACTTTGATGTTTTTATCACCATCATCCAAATAGTAGGTTAGGGCCTCCTCTTTTTTATCATTCATTAAGTTGTGGTAATGATAAAGAAATGATGCTCTACTTTCTCCTTTAAAAGTGCGTTTGGCTGTTCCTGTAATTTCCTCATCAACTATTTTGGCATTGTAAACAAACGAAGAAGCATTGGTTGCTGCAGTAGAAACTGGAACTGGTTCCAATATGAAATTGTCTCCATCTTCAATCAAGGCTTGCTTTCCTTGGATGCGTTCGGCATATTCTCCAAAGGAATTGTATTTTTCGGTGCCGTCCAAAAAGATTTTCTTTCCGTCTTTAAATAAGGTACAAATCATATGGTTGTCTACAGAAAGGGAAGGCGTAGAGTAATCGTAGGCAATATGTTTGGTGCCAATCCAAGTAAGGCGTACATCAAAACCTGCCTCCACTAGCATTTGTTTGATTAGGTTGGCCATCCCTTTACAGTCTCCATAGCGCTTTTTGAAAACATTTTGGGAATCGTCGGGTTTAAAGCCTGCAATACCGTCTTCAAAGGCAATGTATCTAATATTATCTTGTACCCAATAGTAGATGTTCTTAATTTTTTCTTCATCAGATTTAGCATTGGCGGTTAAGTCGGCCACTTTGCTTTTAAATTCGGCAGGGTTGTCCTTCATTTGATTTATCAGCGAGCTGTACCAAGCATAAAGGTCTGCTGTTTCTCCAAATAGCTTATGCTTTTTATCGTCATAAGTGAATGATTTTGATAAGACTAAGATATGAGGGTAGATGTAACTAGGCCCAGGCATCATTTGTTCATCATAGCGAGCCTCTAGGTTTTTAACGGAATAAGTGATGATAATATCTCCTGTTTTTTCGTCTTTGCTTTCTTTTTTCGTAATATCGAAACCTTCAAAGTTCATTTCTTTGAATTCAATTTCCAACCATTGTGGTATTCTAATTTCAACTTCTTTTTCTAAAATGCGGTATTCATCTGTAAAATGGATGGAGGTAAAATACTTAATGTCTTTGTAGTGCTTTTTCTCTTGAAAAAAATATTGGTAGCCTTGGACAGGAAAATCAACATTTGCATAAATAACTTTGGAGTCGTTGTGAAATAGATCGTTACTGGTGTAGGATTCACGATAGTTTCGTATCGATGCGTAATCTTTATTCCTATGGCTAAAGTAGAAATCCTCAATCTCTATTTCCCCGTTGTAAAAGTCGTACTTCTGGATGTCTGCACGGTTGCTAATGTTCATCATTTGCTGTTCTTGGGAATGGTCAACGGTTACCAAGGTGTTGCGCTTATCAATATCGAATTTAACATAATCCTTAGTATTTAAAAGAATAACGTCTTCTTCGGGGAACTGTTCATTTAATTCTTTTGCTTGTGTAATGTGTTCTGGTGTTGGGTCAAATTTTTTCTGACTATACCCCAACAGGGTAACAAGACCTAAAAGTGGTAGTAGCTTGTTTTTCATAAATAGTTGGTTAATATTGGTTATGGTATTTATTAAAGGAGCCCTCGCGCTTTAATTTCGAGGTATTTATTTATAGTGTTTATAGTTAGATTTTCAGGAGCGGTTAATATAGTTTGTATACCGTGCTTGTTAAGTTCTTTAACCATTAATCGTTTTTCATAGGAGAATTTTTCGGCAATGGTTTTATGGTAAATGCTTTGTAAATCCTCGGCGTCAGTGCTAATTAGGGATTCCAATTCGGTATTCTCAAAGAAAATAACTACCAAAAGATGCGTTTTTGAAATGGCCTGTAGAAATGGTAATTGCCGTTTCAATCCACTAATATGTTCAAAATTGGTATATAGCAACAGTAAACTTCTATGAGTGATCTTTCTCTTGATTTGGGCATATAGCAAACTATAATCACTATCCGTAAATTGGGTGTTGACATTATAAAGAGCCTCCAAAATCCTATTGAGGTAGGTTAATTTTTGGTTGGCTGGCAGGAGAGTTTCAATATTTTTAGAGAAGGTTAAAAGGCCCACTTTGTCCTGTTTTTTTAAAGCAACGTTGCTAAAGGCCAAAGAGGCATTGATAGCATAATCCAAAAGTTTCAGTCCATTAAAGGGCATTTTCATAACACGTCCCGTATCAATAATTGAATAGATGGGCTGCGATTTTTCGTCTTGGTATTGGTTGACCATCAATTGGGCCTTTTTGGCAGTGGCTTTCCAATTAATGGTTCTAAAATCGTCACCAGTTACGTATTCTTTTATTTGTTCAAACTCCAGAGTATGCCCAATGCGGCGTATTTTTTTTAAGCCAAATTCCGTTAGTTTATTGCCGATTGCCAGAAAATCATATTTCTGCATTTGGATAAAGGAAGGGTAAACGGCTACCATTTGCTCATTCTGGAATTGATACTTTCTTTTTACAATTTTAAGGGCTGTAGAGGCGAAAATATTCAATTGGCCAAAGACATATTCACCACGTTCTACAGGGCGCACCAAATAATTGAAATTATGGGTAGCGTTGGATTCCAAAACAGAGGTGTATGAAAAGTCTCTTTTTTGAAATTGAACAGGAAGTTCATCAATGACTTGGATAGAAATTTTAAATGGATATCTGTTGGAAACGGTAATAGGAACTTCATTTTCATCGCTATTTGAAAATTTCTCAGGTAGCATACGCCTTCCTTCTACAGCATTTTTAAAACGATATAGCAATATTAAATCCACTACAAATAGAATGCCTAGGGTTAGTACCATGGCCCATGCTAGAGCATATAAAGCAGTCAGCCAATAGGATGCCAGGAAGCATAGACTGACTATTGCCATGTAGACAAAAAAACGGCCGTGGATGTATAGGGATTTAATAAACTTCATGGGTTATCTCGGCACTTCAACAGATTGTACAACCATATCGATGACCTGTTCTGTGGTCATACCTTCCATTTCACGTTCTGGGGTCAAAATGATTCTATGATTTAATACAGGTGCAATGGCTTTTTTAACATCTTCAGGAATGACAAAATCCCTACCGCTAATGGCTGCAAAAGCTTTGGCGGTATTTAAAATAGCAATGGATGCCCTTGGAGAGCCTCCCAAATATAAATGGGGGTGATTTCTAGTTTTAGACACCAATTCGGCAATGTATTTTATAATCTTTTCCTCGACCAAAATGGCTTGAGTTTTTTCTTTAAAGGCGGCCAATTGTTCCGCATCCAAAACTGGAGAAATTAGTGTCTGTGGTTGTTTGCCCTGACGTTGGTGATGGGTGTCCAAAATTTTAATTTCTTCTTCCAACGATGGATAATCCACTTTTATTTTGAACAGGAAACGATCCAATTGCGCCTCGGGAAGGGCATAGGTGCCTTCCTGCTCAATTGGGTTCTGCGTGGCCAAAACCATAAAAGGGGCTTCAAATTTATAAGTGGTACCGTCTATGGATGCCTGTCTTTCCTCCATGGTTTCAAATAGGGCTGCCTGTGTTTTCGCTGGGGCTCTGTTGATTTCGTCTATCAGGACAATGTTTGAAAAAATAGGGCCTTTTTTAAATTCAAAATCGGAGGTTTTCATGTTCAATACAGAAGTTCCCAATACATCACTCGGCATTAAATCGGGGGTGAACTGAATTCTGTTGAAGTCTGTTTTCAATACCTTGGCAAATAGCTTAGCAGTGACCGTTTTTGCAATTCCCGGCACCCCTTCAATAAGGGCGTGGCCATCGGCCAATAGGGCTACAATAAGTAATTCTACAAACTGGTCTTGACCAACAATGACTTTTTGTAGTTCAGCCTTAATTTGTTCTACGGCATTTTTTAGATCCTCGAGAGGAATGCGGTTATTGAATTCCAAATTGTCCTGTTGTGGTGTTATCTGTTCGTCCATATTACAATATTTTAAGCATGCACCTTAGGCATGTTTGGATTTAAAAGTTTCAATTAAGTTGTTAAGTGTTTCCAATTCCGAGGCGGATATGTTTGGTGTATTTGATATGCTTTCAATGGTGTTCAATAGAGTCTTGGTAGCTTCAACACTGTTGTTGCTTCTTGCCGCTAGGTTTTTGATAAATTCAGTATTAATGGTTTCGGTAGATAGGTAAAGTTGGGTGCGAATGTAATCCATAAAATGCTGAATTTTATGCAGTGCAATGTCATGATGGTTGCCTTTTTCAAAATACATGTTGGCAATAGTTCTAGTAAAATCAAGGGTTTGGTTGCGCAATGGGTTTACTATAGGAATGGCCCTTTGTTTGCGTTTGCCTTCAAAAATGATATAAAAGACAACACCTATGAGCATGATGTAATAGGCCCATTTTAAATGCTTGTTATTAAGCATGAGGTACAAGGGGGAACTGTAAAATATTTTACCAGATTTATGATACTGGTCCAAGTAAATGGGCTGCTCCTCACTAAAATACGACATCAGACTTGCTGCGTATTGTTGGTTTGGAGCTGTGAGCATAAAATAATTGGTAAAGGCCTGTGGAAATAAGCTCACAATAACGGTCCCTTCTCCAAAAGGGGTTTTAATGATATTGGGGTGGGCAACTTTTAACGAATCTGAACTATTCACTTTTTCAACAACGCCTACAACTTTGGAGTTTAAAGTGTCAATCGAGCTGAAGTAAAGTAAGGAGCTCTGTATTTCTTCATTGTTGAAAGTAACCTTATCGGTATACAGGGCCTTGTTTTTTAGTTGAAGTTCGTAATCAAATCCAAAACCATCAAGTTGGCTTAAATATGAAGTCTCCAGCTTTAAGGTGTCTAATAATTGGTTTTCCAAAGCTGAAGATGCCACAAAAAGTGTATTGCCGTTAGAGGTCCAATCCAAAAGTCTGTCCAGTTCGCTTTGGCCAAAATTAATGTCGTTGTTTATAAAGACATAGGTCCCCGTGACGTCAGGATTGTTTTCAAGATATTCAAAGGGAGGTCGGTCTAAATTGATAGGTTTAGAGGCTGCAAACAACCTGTCCAATTGTTCATGGAACACATAAGTACCCATGGGAATTTTATGGTGTTTGGCGTAGGACGGGAACCAATTGAGCTCATTGGGTTTGGTTGCTTCCAAGGCGACGATGCTCAATAAAGTAAAGACCGCTAAGGCTATATATATTTTTCCCTTTCTATTCAAATTGTTTTGAGGCTTAGGTTTAATTTTTCAAAAACGGTACTTAGGGTTCCAAATTTAAGGTCATCAATAGGAAACTCTCCATACCATACATAATCATAAATGCGTGTAATGGTTGTAAATTCAGTTTTTAATTGGTCTTGCGAAATTTCCTTTATGTAATCTTCATTGGTTTTTTGTTGTTTCCAATCAATAATCTGTTTTTCGGATAGGTGCTTTAACGATTGGAGATAATGATATCTGATAGCCAACCGATAGTTGTTTTGCGAAATGGCTTTCTGTATCAAACTTTGAATGTCTTCATTTTTTATGATATGTTCATCATCCGAAAACTTTACTGTAGGGGGATTAGCCTGTCCGTAAACAATATTTTTTGACTTGACTTTCAGAAAAAATTTCAAGAATAAAAAAACAAGTGTTGCAAAAGCCAAATAGGGAAAGGCAGTCAAAATAAAGTTCAAAATTCCCGTTGCGTGACCCACGCCAAAAATGGCTTCCAAAATTGCCCTCAAGATATCTATAAAAAAGGAGGAAACACTTTGGAAGAATTCGGCAATGGCATTGTCGCCTTCAGGAGTTTCAATATAGTTGAAATCGCTGTCTTCGTTGTATTTGCTAAGATCTTCCTGGCTAATGCGCTTAACATCTACAGGACTGTCGTCTAAGTGCACCATTAGAGAATCTTTTTGCGCAACGGCTAGAGATCCTAATAGAAATACAAATGTTACTATGAAATTTTGAAACCGCATTTATTGGTCTGTGTTTCCAATGGCCTTAATTCGTTCCATGGTACCTGTAAAGTTTTTGCGTTCATTTAAATTGAAATATACAAAAGAGGTCCCAATGGTAACCAAAAGGTTCAAGGCATATTGGAATAAGGAACTCAAAACATTGAGAAGAATCATTACGGGATCCTTCATTTGGTTCATGTTTGCAGGATCTATAGCTCCGCTAAAGACGCCTGATTTAATAAGTGAGTAGATTGCAGTAGGAACTGAAAAGATACTGGCTGCAACCAAAATAATGATATAAAAAACAATTAAGGTGGCTAGCGTTATCCAGAATTCATCTTTTATTAAAGTAAACCCATAGCCATAAGCATCTCCAGCAGTCATTTCTCTAAACACCAAAATAGGTAATACTACCGCCATTGGAACAAAAAAGTAGAACACGGGCAAGCAGCATACTAACGCGGCAATTATGATGGTAAGCCCTTTAAGGAAAGAAAGTCCTAAAAAGCTCCAAAAGGTCTGTTTTACATTTTGTTTAATTTCCAGGATATTGGTCTCTCCCTTATTTTTAATGTACGATTTAATATAGTGCAATGCCGCAGAGGTCGTTGTGGTGTAGGCCAAAATTGCACAGACCAAATAAATTAAATAGACAGAAACAAATACCAATGGATTGGTGTCGGGGAAGCCACTGCCTAATTCAAAATTAAAACTGTCCCCTATAGTATAAACGTAAAATACCTGAGATACCAAAAAGAGGGCAATATAGGGACCTGCTATTTGGAAAATGGCTTTAAATAGGGGCTTGAATTCATTTCTAAAAAAAGCAAAAGTATCGGTTAAAATAGCTCCAAGTTCGCGCTGTTGTTTAAATTCTATATAGGATTTCATTGGTTTGGGGTTAGTGTTTTGGTTGATTTTTTATGTAATTGAATGGGGTATATCACGTAGTAATATAAAATACAAAATAGGGAGCTGCCAATAATGAAAATAGCAAGCCAATCGGGCATTTCGGTGTGACGCGTCACAAACCCTTCTAGAAAGCCCGCCACTACAAAAAACGGAAGGGTGCTCAGTAATATTTTTAATCCGTTAATGATGCCTCGTTTAAAGGAGTCCAATCGGGTATAAGTTCCAGGGAACAGGATGCCGTTTCCAACTACCAAACCTGCGCAACCGGCAATGATGATTACCGAAATTTCAAAGGTTCCATGAATCCAAATGGTTCTAGCTGATTCCCAAAACAATCCTTTTTCGTAAAAGAAATACTGAAAACTTCCCAACATAATACCATTTTGGAGCATTACGTACAAGGACCCAACACCAAATAAAATGCCATAAACAAAAGCCATCATGGCTACCTTGATATTGTTAATGGTAATGCCTAAAAACATATTCACTTCCCCCATCTTTTTATATACGGCCATAGGGTCGTTGTTTTCAATATTTTCAAGGGTCATGTTCACATAGCTGTCCCCCATTATGGCTCTAACAAAGTCGCCTTCATGGGCTGTCGAATAGGCCCCGACAATTGAAAAAAGGGCAAAAACCAAAAATGCAATTAACAATTCACGCTGATGATAGTAGAACTGTGTAGGGAATTCGGTTTTGAAAAAAGCGATAAGTCTGTTTTTGGATTCCTTTTTGGTGGTGTAAATTTTTAAATGTGCCTTAGAAGCCAATTGGTTTAAATAGCGTTCGGTGTTGCTGTTGGGATAAAACGTCTTGGCGTAGCTTAAATGGTCAGTAATTTCAATATAGAGGTCGGAAAGCTCATTTGGGTTTACCGTAGTTTTATTTGAAAGAATGTTTTCAAATTGTAACCATTTATTTTTATTTTGCTTGGCGAAAGCAGCTTCACGCATAGGTAGCTATTTGCTTTCAAAGAAAAGAAAATATGGAAAAATTTCAAATAGAAACTGCGCAAAATGTAGGCATCCATCAAAATGTAGCCGGCATTGGGGATAGGATATTGGCATATTTGTTGGACTCTTTAGTGGTAGGCTGTTATATTATATTGGTAATTATGCTTTTAGCAGCTTTAGATATGGACTTGGGAGATCAATGGGCGGTATCCTTATTGGTAACACTTCCTGCTTTTTTGTATTATCTGTTGTTGGAAACCTTTTGGAATGGACAAACTATAGGGAAGTATGCCTTAAAAATAAGAGTAGTGAAATTGGATGGATCGAAACCGACCTTTGCCAATTATTTTGTGAGATGGATTTTAAGGATTATCGATGTGAGCCTTTCCAGTGGGGGTGTAGCCATATTGACCATTTTGTTTAAAGGAAATGGGCAGCGCCTAGGAGATATGGCGGCAGGAACTACAGTTATAAGTGAAAAGGACTTTATTTCGGTGAATGATATGGTGTTAAGAGATTTGCCAACGGATTATATACCTACCTATACTCAAGTTACCTTGTTTAAGGACAGTGATATGCAAACCATAAAAGGGTTATATCAAGATGCCAAGAGAAATGGGCAGCATAATGTAATTGTGATGCTGCATGATCAAATTGTAAAAGTGATTGGTATTGAACCCAAGGAAAAACCAATTGATTTTGTAGACACCGTAATCAAGGACTATAACTACTATACACAACAGATGTAATGTTTTTTCAAATTATTGATATACTAGGAACCATAGCTTTTGCTATTTCAGGAGTTTTGGTGGCCTTGAGTAAAAAGATGGATCCTTTTGGTGTGTTTATTATTGCCTTTGTAACAGCGGTTGGAGGCGGAACCCTTCGTGATGTCCTAATTGGCCAAACACCGGTTTCGTGGATGACTAATATGACTTATGTGTACGTCATTTTTGGAGCCACCTTATTTGCTGTTTTATTTAAAAGTAAACTAAACTATTTAAGAACCTCTTTGTTATTGTTTGATACTATTGGTATTGGCCTGTATACTGTGGTGGGAATTGAGAAAGGGCTGGTGGCCTCACTAAACCCTTTAATTTGTATTTCCCTAGGCACCATGACCGCTTGCTTTGGCGGGGTAATTCGTGATATATTATGCAATGAGATTCCTGTCATCTTTAGAAAGGAAATTTATGCTACAGCTTGTATTTTAGGTGGGACAACCTATTTTGTGTTGAGGCAATTGCCCATCGAAGAGAATTTTATTTTTGTTGTGGCAGCTTTGGTTGTGATAGTAATAAGGCTTTTAGCTGTTAGATTCAAGATAAGTTTACCAAGTTTGTATAGAGAATAGAAATTAGATAGAGCACAAAAAAACCACGCATTTGCGTGGTTTTTTTGTGGAATGAACGTCTTAATTATTTAACTGGAAACCCACGGTCTCTCATCAAGGCTTCAATTTCGGCATCACGGCCTCTAAATAAGCGGTAAGCTTCTGCTGGATCCATCGAGTTTCTTGGGGCAAATAAATATTTCACTAATTTATCGGCAACTTCTTTATCGTAGAATCCTCCTGGCGCTTCAGCAAAGGCTTCAGATGCATCACTCGTCAATACATCAGCCCACATGTAACCGTAGTATGCAGTGGCATATCCTTCACCAGAGAATACGTGGCCAAATTGAGGTGTTCTATGACGCATTGGCAATTCTTTAGGCATGTTCAATTCTGCTAAAGTCTCACGCTCAAATTTGTCGATATCGATGTTTGTAGGATCTGCTAAGTGCAATTTCATGTCTATTAAAGCAGAAGCCAAGTATTCTGTAGTAGCAAACCCTTGGTTAAAGGTGGATGCTTTTTTAATTTTCGCAACCAATTCAGCCGGGATAGGCTCTCCTGTTTTGTAGTGTACCAAAAACTTGTTGATAACCGCATCTGTAGATAACCAGCGCTCTAATAGTTGCGACTGGAATTCGGTATAATCTCTAACACCGCTATTCAATGTTGGGTATTTTACATTAGCAGAGAAGAAGTGTAATGCGTGACCAAATTCGTGGAAGAAGGTGTTAGCATCATCCCAAGATACTAATACAGCTTCACCTGGAGCAGGTTTTACGAAGTTGGAGTTATTGGAAGCCAATACGCTTTTTTCTCCTTCAAAAGATGTGTAGCTTCTATAGGTGGTTGCCCAAGCACCAGAACGTTTTCCTTCACGTGCATACGGGTCTAGGTACCAAAGTCCTACTAATTTTCCTGAATCTTTATCGGTTACTTCCCAAACGTTTACATCTTCGTGGAATACAGGTACGCTTCCTTCTTTAACAGGTGTAAAATCATAATTGAACAATTCTCCCGCAACGTAGAATAATGCTTGGGTTAATTTATCCAATTGCAAGTATTGTTTTACTTCGTCACTGTCTAATTCGTATTTCTTCTGACGTACTTTTTCTGCGTAGTATCTGTAATCCCAAGGCTCGATGGTAATATTGTCTCCATTAGCATCGGCAATAGCTTGCATGTCTGCCACTTCTTCGGCAACTCTACCAATAGCCGCTGGCCAAACAGCCATCATTAAATCCATAGCATTTTCTGGGTTTTTAGCCATACGGTCTTGTAAACGCCATTGTGCATAGTTGTCGTAACCCATTAATCCAACACGCTCTTTACGGAGTTTTAGAATTTTGGCAATCAAAGCATTGTTGTCATACTCATCGCCGTTGTCTCCTCTAGCGTAGTAATTGGTCCAAACTTGCTTGCGTAAGTCACGCTCGGTAGAGTAGGTAAGGAACGGATCCATTGACGAGCGCGTATTGGTGATGGCATATTCACCTTCATGGCCTTTATCGGTAGCGATTTTAGCTGCAGATTTGATAAACCCTTCTGAAAGCCCTCCTAATTGCTCTTTGTTAAGGTAGGTTACATAGTTTTCTTCATCGTGTAACAAGTTATCCGAAAACTTGTTGTAAAGACTTGATAATTCTTTATCGATTTCAGCATAACGAGCCTTTTTTTCAGCATCAAGATTGGCACCGTTCATTTCAAAACGCTTGTAAGTCAAGTCAACGACACGTTGTTGATCTGCTTCCAAAGGTGTTGTTTGAGACGCATCGTAAACTGTTTTGATGCGTTGGAACAACTTCTCGTTTTGTGAAATCTTAGAACCGTACTCAGATAATTTAGGCGCTAATTCAGCTTGAATGGTTCTAAATTCTGGTGTAGAAACGTTGCTGCTCATAATGCCGTAATAAGCATATACACGATCCAGGGTTTTTCCGGAACTTTCCATAGCTACAATGGTATTTTCAAAGGTAGCTGGTTCTGGATTGTTGGCAATTTTATCAATTTCTTGAAGGTGCGATTCCATAGCCGTTTCCATAGCTTGTTTGATATCGGTTACCTTCATTTTATCAAAGGCAGGAACACCTCCGTAAGGGCCTGTCCATTCTTGTAGCAAAATGTTTTCGGTATTGGTTGCCATAGCAGTGTCTTCTGTTTGATTAGGGACATCTTTGCAAGAGGTAAATGCAACTAAAGCACATAATCCAAAGGCCTGGACGTGTTTAGTGATACTTTTTTGTTTCATTTAGAATTAGTTTTTATTAATGGCCTCGAAGGTATTAAATCTCTGTTGAATATTGCGTGAATTTTTCGTTAAAACCTTAGCTTGTAGTAGGGTTTTAATCGATAATTTCTACTTTTCTTATATAGATATTGTGAAGAGGCCATTCTGCCTTGTCCGTTTTTTGAGCCGCAATTGTATCTACCACGTCCATGCCCTTTATGACTTTCCCAAAGGCTGTATAAGCACCGTCTAAATGATGAGCGCCACCTTGTTTTTGGACAATGAAAAACTCATAAGGGGAAGCTAACTTATAGGCGTTTTCAATTTCGCTGCTAGGCATGCTTACAATACCACGGTCATGCTTGAAACCTTTTTTGGTGTCTGGCGGAAGAAGGTATTTACCAATGTTGCTCCTTTTTTTGGAGATGTTATAATCATCGGAGCTCCCTCCTTGGATGATGAAATTATTCACAACACGATAAAATTGAGTATCGTCGAAATAGTGTTGTTTGGTCAAGAAAATGAAATTGGCTCGGTGGAACTTTGTTTCGTCAAAAAGTAAAATGTCAATCTCACCAAAATCGGTGGTAATACGCACCTTATTCTCCTTGTTTTCTTTTTCGTATTCCAAAAAGAATTCCATGACATTGTCATCGGTAAGCCGTGGGAATTTTCGTTTTGGCGTAGTATTAGTGGCCTTTACTTTAGGTTTTATCTGGGGTGTGCTTGTGGAATCTACCTTTGAAGTTGTGTTTTTTTTCTTGGATTGCGTACCTTCACAGTTGGTAAGAACAGAAAAGGAGAGCAATATTAGAGTTGTTGTTGTTAGAGTCTTGATAATATTGGACATCTGTGTATATTTACGGATTTGTTAATTTCCTGAGTGATTGGGCAAATACAAAAAGCGTATGGAGTTTGATGCATTCACTAAGTTGGTTTCAAAAATAAAAAATCTGCCACTTCCGGGAGAAGCCTCGCAGGTTAAAATGTCGCCACCGTTCCGTTTGGAGCTGATGAAGCAACAGGAACAGGCTATGAAACACTCTAAAAATGCAGGCGTGATGGCCCTGTTTTATCCTGACGAAAGATTGTATACCAAATTGGTGCTTATCTTACGGAAAACCTATCGGGGTGTACATTCGGCCCAAGTTGGGTTTCCTGGAGGCCGTTACGAGCATGAAGATCGTGATTTGGAGGTAACCGCCTTGCGTGAAACGCATGAAGAAATTGGAGTGCCTATTTCAGACATTAGTGTTGTAAAACCTTTGACCCGCCTATATATCCCACCTAGTAATTTTACTGTATACCCATTTTTGGGTGTCACCAACAAAACCCCAAGTTTCATCAAGCAGGAAGATGAGGTAGAAGATGTAATAGAAGTTCCTTTTGGACATTTTATTGATGATGGCTGTCTAACAAGTGCCATTGTAGACACTTCTTACAAAATTAAAGTGGAGGTCCCTGCCTTTAAATTGAATAATCATATTGTTTGGGGGGCTACAGCCATGATGCTTAGTGAGTTAAAAGACTTGTTAAAACAGGGGTCATAAAATCATAGAATTGTTACTTTTGTAGCTTTGTAAAAACTTAAAGGGTATGGGATTGTTTAAAAAAAATCCTTTTGGACATATATTGTTTATTAAGAAATGGTTAATCCGTGTTTTGGGTGTTATTACCCACAGACGTTTTAGGGGGTTTAACGAACTTCAAATTGAAGGGTCTGAAATTATAAAGAACCTTCCCGACAGGAATGTGCTGTTCATTTCTAATCACCAAACCTATTTTGCGGATGTCGTGGCTATGTTCCATGTATTCAACGCCAGTTTAAGTGGGAGAATAGATTCCATTAAAAATGTGGGATACCTTTGGAACCCAAAATTGAATTTATACTACGTTGCAGCCAAAGAAACCATGAAGGCAGGATTACTACCTAAAGTTTTGGCTTATGTGGGGTCTGTGAGTATTGAACGTACGTGGAGAGCCGAAGGCAAGGATGTGAACCGTCAGGTAAAAATGAGTGATATTTCCAATATAGGAAAGGCCTTGGATGATGGCTGGGTAATTACCTTCCCGCAAGGAACCACAACCCCTTTTAAACCTATTAGAAAAGGAACGGCCCATATCATTAAAAAATACAAACCTGTGGTGGTTCCTATTGTAATTGATGGCTTTAGACGTTCTTTCGATAAAAAGGGACTCCGTGTAAAGAAGAAAAATGTTTTGCAATCTTTTGAAATCAAGGAACCTTTGGAAATTGATTACGACAATGATTCTGTAGCAGACATTGTAGAAAAAATTGAATATGCTATCGAGCAGCATCCGTCGTTTTTAAAGGTAATTTCCCAAAAGGAACTCATGGAATTGGAAGAGCTCAATAAACAACGTGAGTGGTAGAAAGTTTTTAGTTGTTTAGATTTCCAACTTTTTAAGTTCGTGGTAGTTTCTATTAAGCTTTTTAAGTAGAATACCATAAACTAACCAATAGAAGCCAAGCAATATCAGGATTACTAGTCCAAATACCAATACAAAGGATAGGAAAACTTTGGCATAGAACATTAAAATATGGCCATTGGCAGAGGCTTCATTTACTTTGGCTATTAAATTCTGATTTTGGTCAAATTCAATAAACAGCACGGCCAAACTGGAAAGTACCATATACACTAAATTGAATGCCACATATTGCTTGACAGTTCTTCTGGTTTTTAAGATATTTTCCATGAGTTGTTTGGCACTGTCCGTAACCGAAATTTTTCGGTAATTTCTATAGAACAGAAGGAAGAAGTAGGCCAATACAATATATCCAAGAACCGTTAAGGGGATCAAAAGGTAACTCCCATCCAGTTCGTTAAAGGATTTAAGGTTTTTAGAGTCTTTCAACAAAAATGAAATCCCTAACCAGAATACAAATTCCAGCATGCTAAGAATAAAGATCCATTTAACGATAGAAGAAGATTTTTTCAAGATCATCTTGTAAATATCATTATAGGATAATTTGGGATAGGTTGTCCCATTTTTATTCCAGTCTTTCTTTAAAAATTCTAATTCATCCATATGGCTTACGGATTTAAGATGGTTTTTAATTTTGTTTTCACGCGATTCATTTTCACTCTGGCATTCACTTCTGTAATCCCCAAGGTCTCACTAATCTCTTTGTAGTTTTTATCCTCTAGGTATAAAAACACTAAGGCTTTTTCAATGTCGTTCAATTGGTAGACAGCATTGTACAGGAGCTTTAGTTGTTGTTCTTCAGTGTCGTCATACACTTCAGACTTTATTTTGAATTGTACAGCATCAAACTCCTGGGTCGCAATTCGGCGTTTAGATTTTCTATATAGTGTAATGGCTGTATTTAAACCAACACGGTACATCCATGTGCTAAACTTGGCATCACCCCTAAATTTTGGATAGGCTTTCCAGAGTTGTATTGTAATTTCCTGAAACAAATCATTGTGGGCATCTTGGTTGTTGGTATATAGCCTACACACCTTGTGCACAATGTTTTGGTGCTCTTCAAGTAATTTTACAAAACTATGTTCTAGTTCTTTATCCAAATTTTTAGTAGTTAGCTGTCTATATGTAGTCCCAAATGTGAAGTTGTTACACTTTGGAGGCAATTTAAAATAAGAATTTTGAAATTTTTAACACAAGCTCCATTTTTACTTCTGAAAACTAACAATTTAAAAGTTAGGTAGCCTTTTGAAGAATTTCACTTTTGTCCCTTGATTTTAATAATCCCAGTACAATACAATATTGGGCCAAGGCATAAGTAAACATGATACTGATGTGTGAATAGGGAAGAGGCTCGTGAAATTTGTCGATAGCCAAAATACTATCGGAAAGCATAAACAACAAAGCGCCTGAGAATATCAAATAGTAGCTGTTGCGTGTTCCAGTTTCCTTTCGGAGGTAAGCTGTTGTAACCATGGTTAAGATAACCAACATATAGGTAACGACAGCTACGGTTAAATGCCCTAATCCTTCGTAAATTATAAATAATAATCCTGCTCCAAAGAGAAGCAGAATGCCTATAAAGGGGAATGCTTTTTTTTCGGGATCCCTGTTTTTTAGGAATACGAAGGTATACATGATGTGGGAAACCAAAAAAGCCACTAGGCCAAAGATAAAATAGAGTTCGTCCCTTTTGGCGTACATGAGCTCTATATCGCCCAAAAGCGAGAATAAAAGCGCAAATAAGGCCATTAATCGCAACGTTTTGTTGAGGTGGTTGCTTCGTGCAACAAAAAAGATAATTAAAGTGGTTAAAATGGCTGGTTTGCTCACATAATGCAAAGCGTGCAGGCGTTCAGAATTTCCAAAAACCAATTCGGCTATGACAATAATGAAGTAGATGAGGCTAAAGGACTTTTCTGTTTTGGTAAGCATTAAAGTATTGTATTCGTTTAGGAGTAACCTAATCAAAGGTTTCTTTAAAGATATTGTTTTTAATTGTAACAAAAAACGCTATCGATGAATTTAAAAGCCGTAAAATTGTTAAAATGCCTCTCCAATTCTAAAATAAATGCCCCAATCATCTTTACCTATAGCTGCGTCAAGGCCGACATTAAATTTCATAGATTTAAATGCTTGATAGCGATACCCAACTCCTGCACCAGGATAGAGTTTCCAATCAAAGCTGGAGGTGTCAGATCCATAAATGGTAGCTAGGCCAGCAAAGCCTACAACGCCCATTTTTCGGTGAAAATTCCATCTGTATTCTCCTTGAAGTGCCATTAACCCATCTCCTCGGTATTTCCCTTCGGAGTAACCGCGAATATCTTTTCCACCAATAGTTACCTGTTGTTCAAAAGGAATGTTTCCAACACCAAATTGTCCCGAAAATCGAGCGGCCAAAACATCTTTGTCTTTTCTAAAAGGAAAATAGTGGTTGTGCGAACTTAAAATCCTGTTGGCTCTTTCATCGTTTCCCATCCATAAAGGATACATTTTTAAACGTAATTTGGTTAGGTAACCATTTGTGGGATAGTATATATTACTTCTCTTGTCAATCATGAAATTGATTTCAAGGCCATTGGATGTTGTTTCGGTGGCTGGTTGCAGATTATAAAAATCTGTTTCGTAATGCGCATAGGTGTAGGCGAGCCCTCCATATAAATACTCAACAATCTTTCTTTTAAGTCCCACGTTTATAATGGTAGTATTTGTAGCATAATCATAAAAACCTGGTTCATCAACGTCTCCCGCATAAAATTGGGAGATATGATCACCCGTGACGCCAAATACTTGAAGCCGCCAAGTATCTTCGTTAAAGTACAGTTGTGAAAATGCTGCAATAAAATAGGATTTATTGGTAGTATATACACCAGCCAATCCCACCATGGACCTAGGCGATTTCAAATCGTCTTTATTGGTCCTGAACATGTACATGGGTGTTACGCCAAACATGAATTCTAGATTTCTGTTATAACTTATGTATGGCATTACAGTAAATTCATGTGGTTTTTGAACCATGGAATCCTTGGTTGTTTTAGAAGATTCCTGTTGGGCTTTACTAGGAGTGATGGCACATAGAAAAAGGAGCAGTAAATATATGTTTTTCATAATTGGATTAGTTGTATTTAAATATACAAATATTTCCGATAGTTCTTACAGTGAGTGAGTTATGTTTTTTTGTGGAAGTGATTTAAAAGTGTAAAGGAATGTTATTTTTTATTAAGGTTGTTAAAAGTGTTTTTCCATTTTTCTTATTTTTGAAGACCTAAAAAAGTATAGGAAAAATGACATATAAAAATGCCCTGATTTTTTTGTTGCTTATTGCAACCTCTACGGTAGTGTTTTCTCAAACCTACAAATTTAAAACCCTTATAGATCTAGAAGCCACCGAAGTTATTAGTCAAGGGAAAACTGGTACATGCTGGAGTTTTTCAACGTCATCGTTTTTAGAAAGTGAGATTATCAGACTTACCGGTAAGCATATCGATTTATCTGAAATGTATAATGTCAGACAGACCTATCCTAAAAAGGCTTGGAATTATGTCATGCGTCAAGGAACGGCACAATTAAGCGAAGGAGGATTAGCTCATGATGTAATGAATAGCATCTCGCAGTTTGGTTTGGTTCCCAATGAGGTATATACGGGATTGCAAGGCTCCCATACAACACATGACCATTCAAAAATAGTAGGAGATATAAAGCCAATTCTAGATGCTTATATTAAAAGTCCAGTTACTTATGAAGGGGATTGGAAAAGTAACGTTGAAGCTGTTTTGGATGAGGCCTTGGGGAAACCTGTTGATACATTTGAGTATGAAGGAGCGGCCTATACTCCAAAGTCATTTTTGGAAATGACAGGACTTAAATTGGAGGATTATGTCAGTATCACGTCCTTTTCCCATCATCCTTACCACAGCAATTTTATTTTGGAGATTCCAGATAATTTTTCCAATGGAAGTTATTATAATGTGACCTTGGACGAGTTGGCTCAGATTACAAATGATGCCTTGAATGCAGGTTTTAGCATTGAACTGGATTGTGATGTTACCGAAGATACTTTTTCATCTAAATATGGTCTTGCTGTAATTCCGGAAGATGAAACCTTAGGAGTCCATGCTTTGAAAGAAATTTCGAAAGAAAAGGAGGTGACGCCGGAATATCGTCAACAGGAGTTTGAGAATTTTAATACTACAGATGATCACCTCATGCATATTGTAGGTATGCTGGAAGATCAAAATGGTACGCTTTATTATAAAGTGAAAAATTCTTGGGGGAAAAATACCAAGCGTGTTTCCAATGAAGGGTTTATTTATATGAGTGAGGCCTATTTTAAATTAAAAGCCATTTCAATAATGGTACATAAAGATGCGTTAAAGCCTTCGGTAAAAAGTCAATTAAACTTATAAAAAAAAGCAGCAATTCTATTGCTGCTTTTTTTTTTATTGTGTGATAATCTTAAAAATACCCGAATCTCCAGTGTTGGTTGAAATCTGAATGAAATATAAGCCAGGTAATTGGTCAATACTCATTTCGAACTTGTCAATATCTTTAAACTTACTTTCGGATATAGTGTGTCCATCCATACCTAAGAGTTTGCTTTCTATTTCTTGAAAAGACGCTCCCAAATCGAAATCAATGGTTTTTTCCGAATAGTTTTTGGAAAATCTAACACGGTCTTTAAAGGTGTTTGCTTTGTTGTTCAAGGAAGGTACAACAATGCATTTTGAAAACTTCAAACAACCATCGGCATCGGTAACTTTTACTGCATAACAGCCAATGGTAGTGGGGGTGAAGGTTTGCAATGTAGCTCCCTTTATTTCATTGTTATGGTTGGAGCAATCAACCCACTGGTATTTTGCCTCATTTAGATTGGCGCTAAGGGTTGTACCTTTTATGCTAATGGTGTTGTCAATGGGGGTTGGAGTAATGGGACTTCCCGCAACCCAATTAGAGGTTGAGCCAGCGAGGTTAAAACCAATCAGCTCACTGTTTTGTGCATTGCCAGTTAACTCCAGGGCATTTTTTATATGTTTATTTTTGCCATTTGCAGAGCCTTGGTTAAACCTATAGTAAAGTTCTAGATTAGGAGCGTCACATATTTCGGTATTCATATTGGTTTTAATGTCTTCCGCTGTTCTGGCAACAGACCATACCCTCACTTCGTCAAGTATACCTTCAAAAGGACCTAAGTTATAGTTGCTATAGCCAATCCTTACA
This sequence comes from Mangrovimonas sp. YM274, assembly GCF_030908385.1. NCBI lineage: Bacteria > Pseudomonadati > Bacteroidota > Flavobacteriia > Flavobacteriales > Flavobacteriaceae > Mangrovimonas > Mangrovimonas sp. YM274. The sequence continues at coordinate 2,584,161 of NZ_CP133091.1, read as the reverse complement.
GGCTTATTTGTTACTGTGTTAACTTCTATATCAAGATCTCCTTCTCCATCCAAATTTCCGTCTACGTATAGTTTAAATTGATTTTCTGATAGTTCAGGATCGAAGGTAGCTGCTACATGATGCCATTTGTTGTCTGTAATGGTTGTTTTGCCGTAAATACCGCCGCCACCAACTTCAATTCTTATAAAGCGTGCATTATTATTTATTTTAAAAGAAAATCGTTGTCCAATTCCTGAGGTTCCCATGTCAACAATAAATCGCCAAGTATCACTAGGCTCTACTTTTATCCAAGCTTCTACAGTTCGTGCACCATCGCCTTCAATGCCTTTGTAGTCTGTTTGTATATAATCATCAACACCGTCAAAGTTTAGGGCATTTTGAGCAGATAGGGCAGTACTTAGTAATAGTATTATGAAATGAAATTGTTTTTTTAAAGGCATAATATTTATCATGATCTTTACTGTCATAAATTGGCTAGTAAATTAAAATTAGCAAGCTTTTCAGTTTTAAGATGGTGAAAAGCTTCGGATTAACCTTAATTTAACCTCAAAGAAAAGTGTCTTTAAGTGCTGTTTATTAGGTGTTTGTGTGTTTAGTGGGCTGATTTTAATAAACTTGAGTTAAAGAAGTGATTTTAAATTTTGCTTGAAAATTTCTATGCCTTGAGTGGCACTTTCGGCAATTACGTTAATGTTTTCTGAGCTAGAAACCGCTGGTCTTGGGTCGATATAAAATGTGGGCGTGTTTGTAGGTGCATAATGCATTAAACTAGCCGCAGGGTAGACTTGTAACGAGGTGCCTATTATAAGCAGTACGTCTGCTGTGTCACATATAGAAATAGCAGGGTCTATCATAGGCACGGCTTCTCCAAACCAAACAATATGTGGGCGTATTTGATGTCCTCTTTTGCATTTATCTCCCATTACAATATCTTTAGTCCAGTCTATTATGTCTGTATCGTCATAAGTACTTCTCGCTTTTAGTAATTCTCCATGCAAATGGATGACTTTAGTACTGCCAGCGCGTTCATGAAGGTCGTCAACGTTTTGGGTAATGATGCTTACGTGGTAGTCTTTTTCCAGTTCGGCCAAAGCAAAATGTGCCGTATTGGGCATCACTTCAAATAATTGGCGACGTCTTTGGTTATAAAAGTCCAAAACCAATTCAGGATTGGCTCTAAAGCCTTCTGGGGAAGCCACTTCCATAACATCATGGCCTTCCCAAAGCCCATCGGCATCCCTAAAGGTCTTGATGCCACTTTCGGCGCTCATTCCTGCACCAGTGAGTACTACGAGGTGTTTCATGGGCTAAAATTACTATTTATAAATTATATTTGGAGCATGATGGATCTCAAACTTTTAGAATACCTGGAAGGGTATCTTACCGATAGTAGAAAACAGCGATTTGCTGAGGTTTTAGCCCAGCGTACCAAACATTTTACGGTGGCTACAGAAGATGTTTTTCAATTACATAATACCAGTGCGGTAATACGTAGCTGTGATGTTTTTGGGATACAGGAAGTACATATTGTTGAAGAACGCAACTCTAGACAAATAGATAGGGAAATTGCTATGGGAGCCCAAAAATGGGTAGATGTCAATCGGTACCACACAGTAAAATCGTGTTTAAAGGATTTAAAGAGCAAAGGGTATCAAATTGTGGCCACAACGCCGCATACCAACGACTGCGATTTGCATGAATTCGATTTCACTAAAAAGTCCTGTTTCTTTTTTGGAAGAGAGACCGAAGGCCTTTCTGAAGATGTCTTAAAGGAGGCTGATTGCTATTTAAAGATTCCAATGGTAGGCTTTACCGAAAGTTTGAATATCTCGGTTTCTGCAGCAATTATATTGCAGCATGTGACTTCAAAAATGAGACTGAGCGATTTGGACTGGAGACTCACGGAGGAAGAAATTTTGGAAAAGCGTATGGATTGGATTAAAAAGTCTATTAAAAGCTATGATAAAATCGTAACGCACTATCATGATAACAAGGAGAATTTGTAACTTTAGGTATAATTATAAATTCAAAAGGCATGGCACATAATATGGTGGGGTGGTTTGAAATTCCAGTATCGGATATGGCGCGGGCCAAAACCTTTTATGAAACGGTTTTTCAGGTAGAGATTGCTCTTCATGATTTTGGAGGCTTGCAGATGGGATGGTTTCCAGATAGAGGAGAGGTCACTGGAGCCCAAGGAACCTTGATTAAGCAGGATTCATATATCCCTAGTCAAGAGGGAACGCTTATTTATTTTATTAGTGAAGATGTGCAAAATGAATTAGACAGAATTGAAGCCGCCGGTGGGCAAATTTATCAGCCCAAAACGCAAATTTCACCAGAGCATGGTTATATGGCCGCGTTTATAGATTCTGAAGGCAATAGGATTGCCCTTCACTCCAGAGCATAAAAAAAGTCGAAACTTAGTTTCGACTTTTTCTTTAGTATTTAAAACCTACTCGGCCTATTTCTGTTGAGAACTTTGTATTCTTCGTAGCACTCACTGATAGCATCTAAAATTTGAAGGTCATTCGCAGTCTCTATAAAGTCTTTTGAGTAGTTGCAGTGGCTTACTATTTCATCTAAATCATACCGGTCTACCTGTAGGAGGACGGTAAGCATTTCCCTGTCAAACTTGGTTGCCAAAAGGTTTCGGATTTCGTCATCCTCCTTCATTTGGCGTAATTTTCTCATTTCGTTGGGTTTTCTTCCAAAGGCATTGTAAAGGAAATCAGCAGGATTAAAAATCGCTCCCAAAACTTTGTTAACTGCATTTGGTGAGTTGTTTCCGGCTTCATATCCGGTATTGGACAAACCTGAGATACTATATCTGTAATTGGTTTTTATGGGCACCTGCTTTACGTCTACTTCCAAATAGCCGGTAAGTCGTAATTGGTTTACAACAACTTCTTCAAGGGCCAAGGCAGACTCAGTAAGTTCTATTTTGGTTTCTCCAAACTTGATCCAGTCGTTGGTAACTCTTACTTTGATAGATTTATACCCTAGATAAGATAGATGTAAAGTGTCGTTGGCTTTAGCTTCAATTTCGAAGGCTCCTTTGTCATCGGTAGAAGTACCAATAACCTGATTAAGATTAACAATATTAACCTTCTCCAAAGTTTCTCCCGTACTTGAGCTTACAACAATACCTTTTACCCTAGATTCATCTTCCTGAGAGAGTGCAGGGCTTGTTATAAAAAAAGTACATATTAGCAGAAGTAGGTATTTCATATCAATCTTTGTAAGGTATAAAAGTAATAAACTAAACATATATTACTGATACATCCAAAAAATTTTGACTAAAAATTAACAAGCCTTTTTCTTAATTAATGGCTATTTGAATGTTAAAAGGCTATCCTGTTTTCTATAGGATAGCCTTTTAGTGTTTTATTGATTAGCGTCTAGAACGTCTTGGTCTGGAACCTGCTACGGTATTAGCTTTTTGTCCTCCGCTGCGTCTTGGTTTAGAACCGCTTTCCGATCTTTTGCGTGAGTTTCCTCCTTTAAAGTCGTCATTGCTTCTTCTTCTTCCTCCGCCGTCGCGTCTACCACCTTTACGTCTCTTGCCACCACGGTTTCCTTTGTCCGAGCTAAGCTCAACATTAACGTATCGGCCTTCGTGTTTAAAGTCTGTGAAGAAGCTCAGGATTTTTTCTTGTAATTCTGGCTCTGTGTTAAAGAAAGAGAAGCTGTCCATAACGTCTACCTTAAAGACGTCATCTTTGCCTAATTCAAGAAGGTCTCTCAAGAAATCCTTCAAGTTCATCCAGTCATACCCATCTTTTTTACCAATATTGATAAAGTAGCGGACATCGTTGCTGGATGAGCGTTTACCCTCTCTATCTCCGCGAGGTTCTTCCACATTTAAGGAATGGGCTTTTTTGTAGTAGTTGAAGAAGCGGTTAAACTCTACAGAGAAGAATTTTTTAATTAATTCATCCTTGTCTGTATCCTTAAAAAGTTCGTTGATACTGCTTAGGTATTTATCAATTTCGTGGTTTACTTCTGTATTGTGGACTTTGTTTGCCAAGGATAATAATTGTACTTCGCAAATTTCCATACCACTAGGAATGTCTTTTTTCTCAAAGCGTTTTTTAATGATACGCTCGATACTTTTGATTTTTCTCAGTTCACTTTTGGAAACAATCACCATAGAAACCCCAGTTTTTCCTGCACGACCTGTACGTCCAGAACGGTGGGTGTAGGTTTCTACTTCATCCGGAAGTTGGTAGTTGATCACGTGGGTCACATCATCTACATCAATACCACGAGCAGCTACATCGGTAGCTACCAACATTTGGATTTGCTTGTTTCTGAAGGATTTCATTACCAAATCTCTTTGATTTTGGCTTAAATCTCCGTGAAGTGCTCCTGCATTGTAACCGTCCTCAATAAGGTTCTCGGCTACTTTTTGCGTATCGCGCTTAGTACGACAGAATACCACTGAAAAGATATCAGGATTGGCATCAGCCAAACGTTTTAAGGCTTGGTAGCGGTCTCTTGAGTTTACTAAATAGTACTCGTGAGATACTTGGTCACTACCTACATTTTTAGATCCAACAGTGATTTCCTTTGGATCATACATGAATTCTTTGGCAATAGATGCTACTTCTCTTGGCATGGTAGCCGAAAACAACCATGTGCTTTTATCTGTTGGTGTATGAGATAGAATGTCTGTAATGTCTTCATAGAATCCCATGTTCAACATTTCATCGGCCTCATCCAGAACAGAATATTCAATTTTTGAAATATCCACCATGTTACGGCTAATCATGTCTTTCATTCTACCAGGAGTGGCTACAATAATTTGCGCCCCTTTTTTGATAGCTCTTGCTTGATCGCTAATACTAGAACCACCATAGATAGCGACTACATTTAAGCCTTTGCAGTACTTTCCATAAAGTTTAAGCTCATTGGTGATTTGTAGACAAAGTTCACGTGTTGGCGATAAGATAAGCCCTTGTGTTGTTCTGCTTCCCACATCTATTTTTTGTAACATTGGAAATCCGAAAGCGGCTGTTTTTCCTGTTCCGGTTTGTGCCAAGGCCACCAAATCGGTGTCTTCTTCAATTAAAATAGGGATGGCTTGCGCTTGTACGTCACTAGGAGTTTCAAATCCTAAATCATTAATAGCATGCAATAGGTCGTCATTAAGACCTAAATCTTGGAATGTGTTCATTCGATTGTAAGTATTCGATTATGTTTTTGTAGTGTTACATAAGAAGCGAATCGACATACTTAACCTAAATCTTCCTGTAACACATCCTCACTCTGAGGAATTTGACTCAACGTTTTGAGTTTCAGCCGGCAAATATACGCTTTTTATTTCAGAGAACAGGAATTCCCCGATAATTATGATTTTGTTAAGAGCGTCTACAATTGGTTTAAAAAGTCAACGAGTTGTGTCACGGCGCTTCCACGGTGCCCTATGCGGTTTTTTTCTTTCATGGAAATTTCGGCAAAGGTAAGCTCGTATCCTTCCGGTTTAAAAATAGGATCGTATCCAAAGCCAGCCGAGCCAGCTTTTTCTTGAGTGATGTTGCCTTTGCAAATCCCAGTGAAAGTATGTTGTTTTCCGTTAAGTGAAAGGGCAATAACGGTTTTAAATTGTGCCTTTCGGTTGGAATGGTTTTTCAATGCTTCCAGTAGCTTGTCCATATTGTCATTGGCATCTCTTTGTGGTCCTGCATAGCGTGCAGAATAGATGCCAGGGGCACCATCTAAAGCTTCAACCTCTAAACCGGTATCGTCTGCAAAACAATCGTAGCCATAATTCTCTTTGATATAATTGGCTTTTTGAATGGCATTGCCTTCAATGGTGTCTTGGGTTTCAGGGATGTCCTCCAAACAATCAATATCCTTGAGACTCAGCAATTGGATGTTTGAGGGAATTAACTTTTGAACTTCTTGAAGTTTGTTCAGATTGTTAGTGGCAAAAACCAGTTTCATAGCTTGAAATTTAGAGTTCAAAAGTACAACTTAGTATTTCAAATTAAAACCCAAGTAGACTTTCTCAATGAATCTAGGTCTACTAATAATTGATTATATTTGAGTATAAATCTTATAAATAGTGCTTTAAAGCGTTGTTGTAAATAGACTTATTATGAAACCTTTTTGTTTTCTTTTGTTAGCCCTTATCCTTTTTAATTGTAAAGAACAAGTGCCCAAGGAATCGGTCTTGGGAAGTGTAGAGTTTACTGTCCATGGGGATGAACAGGCAAAGCCATATTTTGAAAAAGGATTGTTGCTATTGCATAGTTTTGAATATGTTGATGCTAGGGAAGCTTTTAAAAAGGCTCAGGAATTAGATCCAAACTTGGCCATGGCCTATTGGGGAGAGGCGATGACTTACAATCATAGTTTGTGGTCTGAGCAAGACTTTGAAGAAGCTAATGCAGTTATTGCAGAATTGAAACAAATGGAGCATTTGGATGAGTTGTCCGAAATAGAGCAGGACTTTATAGAAGCCGTAGAAATACTATATACCCCCAAAACGTCCAAGAATGAACGTGATGTAAAGTATCGGGATTTTATGGGCAGTTTGTATGAAAAGTATCCAGGTAATAATGAAGTAGCCTCTTTTTATGCGCTTTCTCAATTGGGCTCTGTGGTAGGGGCTAGGAATGATTCTATTTTTGGACAGGGCGCTGTGATAGCAAAACAGGTGTTGGAAGATAATCCTAAGCACCCTGGGGCTTTACATTATTTGATACATTCTTATGACGATCCTTATCATGCGCATTTGGCTTTGGATGCCGCCAATAGCTATTCCAAAGTTGCTCCAGATGCCAGCCATGCTTTGCATATGCCATCCCATATTTATGTGGCATTGGGCATGTGGGATGAGGTGGTAAGTTCCAACGTGGCGTCTTATGGAGCTAGTATTACTAGAAAGAATGCCAAAGAATTGGATAATGATGCGAGAGGATATCATTCTTATCATTGGTTGGAATATGGCTATTTGCAAATGGATAGCATCAACAAGGCTAGGGACATGGTTTGGGACATGCAGAAATACACCAATGAATTGCCTTCCAAACGTGCCAGAACGCATATGGTATTTTTAAAAGGAACTTATTTGTGTGAAACGGATGATTGGGATAATGCTATTGTCGAGATTCCCATAGATGTGTCCGGGTTGCGAATTTCAATTAAAGCCATGAATCAGTTTTTAGATGGTTACAAAGCGTTTTATGATAAGCAACCACAGCAATTGGATAGTCTCATTGTAGATTTAGAAGAAAAAATACAAAAGGAAAGTTTACTGGTTGATAATCTTTCACAAGGAGCCGCGTTTTGTGCCTCGGTGACTAGGGAAACACCAACACAACGTAGTATAGATGGTTCAACAGTAATATTGACTCAACTCAAAGCGCTACAGGCGTGGTTGAATGAGGATGTCGAAAAAACAGAAACATTTTTAAAGGCTTCGGTAGCCGCCCAAGAGGCCATGAGCTATAGCTACGGGCCACCATCCATTCAAAAACCAACACACGAGTTGTATGCGGAATGGCTGGTAGCGCAAAAACGTTATGAAGAAGCCTTACAACAATATGAGCTTGCTCTAGAGCGAGGCCCGAAAAGAAAGTTGGTAGAACAAGGAATTCAAAAAGTTAAGATGTTATTAGGAGACAAAGTAGTTATGGAATAGTATATTTGTCCGGATTTTTAAAAATACTTTAATGAAAACTACTTTTTATTCACTTTTTACACTCTTATTGCTAATGGGATGTGCTAATAATACCAAGACTGAACAGGTGCAGCTTAAAACACTTTCGGAAAATAATCCATTCAATGTTAAATTAAATGTACCAATAGATTACGCATCTGTGGACGGTGCTGCTATAGAAGAATATGTAGCAACTACTATCGATAATGTAGTGACGGAGGTAGAAGCTATCAAAGCACAGGAAACTCCTACCTTTGAAAATACGTTTGTAGCCTACGACAGAATTAACAGCCAATTGAGCAAAGCCAGTAATAATGCCTTTATGTTGTATTGGGTATCTACAGATTCTATTGTACGTGCTGAAGGTTTGAAAGGCAATCAGAAAGTGGATTCTTTGGGAACTGTAATAGGGGCTGATAAATTATTGTTTGACAAGTTGGAAACCTTTGCGGCTTCCAAAGCATATAATGAATTACAGGGGCATAGAAAGAAAATGGTGGATGATGTGATTGCAGGATTCAAGCAGTCTGGGGTTAATTTAAGCCCTGAAAACCTTGAGAAGTTTAAAACGCTTACAGCAGAAATTAGCGATTTGTCTTCACAGTATTCAACAAATATGAATACAGCTAATGAAGTATTGACCTTGTCTGAGGCAGAAACCGATGGTTTGCCAGAATCTTTCAAAGCTCAGTACAAACAGGAAGATGGTTCCTATGGTATTCCTGTAATCAATGCTACTAGAGTAACCATGTTGAACAACCCAAATAGCTCTGAGGTTAGAAAGGCTTACACGATTAAGTATGACAACCGTGGAGCCGATAAGAACTTAGAGATTTTAGATTCTTTGGTGAGCAAGCGTTACCAATTGGCACAGTTGTTTGGAGCCAAATCTTATGCAGAGTATAATTTGAAATTGAAAATGGCCAAGACTCCAGAAACCGTATGGAACTTTATTGATGGTTTGGTAGCAGAATCTAAAGGTAAGGCTGTTGAAGATTTAAAAGTGTTGGAAGCTGTCGCGGCCAAGAAAGGACAAACAGTTAACGCTTGGGATTTGGGATATTATAAAGATCAAATCTTAAAGAACGAATACAATGTAGACCACGAAAAAATCAGGGAATATCTTCCAATGGATGCTTGTTTGGAAGGTTTGTTTACTATTTATCAGCAGTTGTTAGGACTTGAGTTCCGCAGGGCGGAAAATGCTTCAGTTTGGTCTGAAGAAGTGGAAGCTTACGAAGTGTTCGAGAACAACAAGTTGAAAGGGCGTTTCTATTTGGATTTATATCCAAGACCTTTTAAAGAAACTTGGTTCTATGGGGTGCCATTAACTTATGGTAGACAAACAGCGGAAGGATATGAGGTGCCTGTGGCTATGCTATTGGGGAACTTTACCAAGCCAACTGAAGATATGCCTTCATTATTGACCTATAAAGAATTGAGCACGCTGTTCCATGAGTTTGGTCATATTGTAAACAGCATGTCTTACGATGGAGAATTCAATGTTCAGGCTCAGGCTAATTCCGATTTTGTGGAAGCAATGTCGCAAATCTTTGAAAACTGGATTGGAAATTATGAGATGTTGAGTTCTTTTGCGAAACATTACAAAACAGGAGAAGTATTCCCTAAGGAGTTGTTTGATAACATGAAAGCCTCCCAAAATGTGTCTTCTGGTTTGAATGCACAGTCTATGTTGAGAAAGTGTATCTACGACATGAACCTTTATGACAAATACGATCCTGCCAACCCTGTAAATACGGATGAGATTTGGAAGAATATCGACAAACAAATGGGTGTTATGGATTGGTATGTTGAAGGAACACATCCGCAAGGAAGTTGGATTCACGTGAACACTCACCCAACTTACTATTACGGATATTTATGGTCTGAAGTATACGCTCAAGATATGTTTACCCTTTTTGAGAAAAATGGTTTGACAGATCAAGAAACGGGCGTTCGCTATAGAAAGTTGATCTTATCCAATGGTAGTCAACGCGATGTGGTAAGTGCTGTGGAAGAGTTTTTGGGAAGACCTTCAAACAACGAAGCGTATATAAAAAGTTTAGGATTGGAGTAATTTGGTAACTATGATGGTGGTCATATTTTGTTTGGTTTAAGGGCTGTAAATTGCAATATGTTTAACCCTTAAAAGCCACAATCATGAAAATCAAAATTCAATACGTAAATCTAGATAACAGCAATTCTTTATCTACTTACACAATTAAAAAACTTGAAGGATTAGCAAAAAAATATGATTGGGTAATCAATTGCAGTGTTTCTTTTAAAGAAGATAACAATCATCAAAAACATTGGAAAATTTGTAATATGGAATTGAGTTTACCTGGTCCAAGAATTTTTGCTTCTTCAACTGAAAGGAATTTTGAAATGGCGGTTAAAGAAACTATTGGTGATTTGGAAAAACAGCTAAAAAAAAGAAAGCAAGTTTTTGCAACTTATTGATTTCGTGAGGTGAGTGATTTTGTCTATATTAGACTTAATTATTAATTAGTTAAAAATCCAAAGCCTCGTATGAAACAAAAAGTACTCTGCTCTTTTGTGGTCTTTATAGTTGCGATACTGCAACTCAATGCACAAAACGACACCATTGTTTTAAAGAACAACAATACACTTGTTGGGACTATGAAGGAAATGAACAATGGGGTATTGACCATAGAAACTGATTATAGTAAAGACGATTTTAGAATAAAATGGCTGCATGTTAAAGAAGTAAAAAGCATGCAGCTTTTTTTAATCAATCTTTCCAACGGTACACGTTTTAATGGATCTATAAAAATGTCTGAGGACGACCCTGATGAAGTCCTTTTGGTGAGTGAAACAGAATCCATTACAGTTAAAGTGGATGAGATTGTTTATTTTAAGGAGGTGGAATCCGATTTCATTTCAAGAGTAGATGCAGAGGTTTCAGTAGGATTCAACTTTACTAAGGTGAATAATTTGGCGCAATTAGCCGTTAATAGCAAAATTTCCTATACGGGAAGCAAATGGTTTTTTAACGGGGGATACAATAGGGTGAGTAGTAGTCAGGATAATGTGGAGTCGACTATTCGTACCGATGCTACTTTAGGATCCCGTTATTTCCTTAAAAAGGACTGGTTTGCCTTGGCTTCTGCAAATTTCCTTTCCAATGACGAACAGAAATTAAAACTTCGTACCGCTGTTCAAGGTGGTATAGGGAAATATATCATCCATTCCAACAGAATGTACTTGGCTTCAGGTGGGGGATTGGCATGGAACAACGAGCGTTATACAGATCCAGCGATTAGTAACAGGAACAGTTTGGAGGCGTTTTTAGCGGTAGAAGCCAATTTATTCGACTTCGATGATTTTGACTTATACACCAATGTAACCGGGTATCCCAGTTTAACGGAAAAGAATCGATTCCGTACAGATTTAAACATTACAGGAAAATACGACTTGCCATTTAATTTGTTTATAAAAATGGGACTTACCTATAATTATGATAGCAAACCTGTTGAAGGAGCTTCTACCAATGATTATGTGTTCCAAACAACCTTTGGCTGGGAGACAGATTGAGCTTAGCGGTGGTGATAGGGTTCGTTTTTTAGGATGGTAAAGGCTCTATACAGCTGTTCAATCATAAACAAGCGTACCATTTGATGTGAAAAGGTCATTTTGGATAGGGAAACCTTGCCTTGTGCTTTTTGATACACTTCAGGCGAAAAACCATAAGGCCCACCAATTACAAATACTAATTGCTTAATCCCAGAATTCATATGTTTTTGAAGGTATTCTGAAAACCCTACGGAGTCCAGTTGCTTTCCGTTTTCATCCAACAAAATTAATACATCGGTAGGCTGAAGCTTGCTTAAAATCAGTTCGCCTTCTTTTTGTTTTTGTTGGGCTTCGCTGAGGTGTTTTACTTTTTTAAGGTCTGGAATGATGTCTAGGTCAAATTTAATGTAGAACCCCAAACGTTTTTCGTAATCGTTGATTAGGGATTGCAAGTCCTTAGAATCGGTTTTCCCTATGGCTAAAAGTTTTATGGTCATACCGCAAAATTACAACTAAAGATTGTGAATTGAAATCTGTATTGGGAATTCCATTATCGGAAATCTATTCTTATTTTAGCATAAAATATAGCAATCATGATTTCCAAGGCGCAATTTAATAAAGAATTAGAGTTGATTATTACCAATGCCATTCGAGAGGATGTGGGAGATGGGGATCATAGTTCTTTGGCCTGTATACCAATTACAGCAAGGGGGAAGGCGAAACTTTTGGTGAAGGACAATGGCATTATAGCAGGTGTGGACTTTGCTAAAATGGTCTTTAAAAGTGTGGATAAAAACTTGTCTGTAAAAACCTTTATCAAGGACGGTCGAACGGTGCAAAAAGGGGATGTGGTGTTTTATGTAGAGGGATCTTCACAGTCTATTTTAAAAGCAGAGCGTTTAGTGCTTAATGCCATGCAACGCATGAGTGCCATAGCCACCAAAACAAAAAAATATGTAGATTTATTGGAGGGGACCAAAACCAAATTGTTGGATACCAGAAAAACTACTCCAGGAATTCGTGCTTTGGAAAAGTGGGCCGTGAAAATTGGAGGAGGCGAAAACCATCGTTTCGCTTTGTATGACATGATTATGTTGAAGGACAATCATATTGATTTTGCGGGCGGCATTACCAAGGCCATTACTAAAACAAGGCAATATTTGGAAGATACCGATAGGGATTTGAAAATTATTGTAGAAGCTAGGAATCTGGATGAAATAAGGGAAATTCTCCAAAACGAAGGGATTTATCGAATTTTAATCGATAACTTTAATTACGAAGATACCAGAAAGGCTGTCGAAATGATTGGAGATGTATGCTTAACCGAGTCTTCCGGAGGGATTACCGAAGCTACTATTAGAGAGTATGCCCTATGCGGTGTAGATTATATTTCTTCTGGAGCCTTGACACATTCGGTTAATAACATGGACCTAAGTTTAAAGGCGGTAGAGTAATTGAGGTTGCTTCAAAATTAAGTAAACAATAATTTAGTCAATGACCAAATCCTTAGAAGAAAAGCTAGAGTCAATTCCTGTAATAAGTACTCTTATGCGGTTATTGAAAAAAATCCAGCTTCCCGCCTTAGAAGGATTGACATTATACGACCTGTTAAAACTCTATATTACTGGAATTGTAAAGGGAGCAGTTACCTCGAGGGCAAGTGCCATTGCCTTTAGTTTTTTCACTGCTATATTTCCATTTTTACTGTTTATTTTGATTCTGATACCCCATATTCCTATTGATGGGTTTAGAGAGGAGTTTTTGATGTTTTTGGAGTCTTTTTTACCGCCACAAACTTCCGATTTTTTCTTTGCCAATATTTTTGGTAATATTGAAAACACTGAGCGCGGTGGGTTGCTGTCGTCGGTGTTTCTGCTGTCCATCATGCTTATGGCCAATGGTGTAAGTGCTGTATTTTCTGGCTTTGAAAGCTCGTATCACGAACAGCTAACCAGAAGCGTGTTTAGACAGTACTTGTTGGCGGTGGGTGTAGCTTTAATCTTGGGGTTGTTGTTAATTATTACAGTCGCTATTTTTGGGTATTTTGAAATTTATATCATCCAACCCTTGTTGGATAGTTTGCATGAGCAAGGATTGGCGCCTAAAGAGAGTAATGTAACTTGGTTGATTGTTGCCAAATATGTCTTTTTTGTATTAATGGTATACTTAGCAACAGCTGTACTGTATTATTTTGGAACCAAAGAGGGGAAGTCTTCAAAGTTCTTTTCGGTGGGGGCGTTGTTTACAACCTTACTCATTATTTTGAATTCCTATCTGTTTGGTATTTACATAGAAAACTTTTCGCAATATAATGAGCTCTACGGGTCAATTGGAGCTTTGTTGATTCTTCTTTTTTACCTGTGGTTGAATTCCAATATTTTGTTGTTGGGCTACGAGCTTAACGCAACCATCAACCGTTTAAAGAAAAGTGTTTAAATGTCACATTTTATTGATGTCATATTACCGATTCCTTTGGAAAAGCAGTTCACCTACCATATCACGGAGGCTGAATCAAACTTTTTGAAACCAGGCATGCGGGTTTCTGTTCCTTTTGGGAAGAGTAAAATTTACACAGCCATAGTGTTGCGTGTACATACTCAAAAACCTTTAGCGTATGAGGCAAAGGATATTCATCAAATTTTGGATGAAGAGCCTATTGTAACTGCAACACAGATTCAGCATTGGAAATGGATAGCCAAATATTATCTGTCTACCTTAGGGGAAGTTATGCGGGCAGCCCTTCCCGGAGCTTTTATTTTGGAAAGCGAAACCATAATAACCAAAGGAGACGCTATTATTGAAGATGATACGTTGTTAAAGGATGATGAATTTTTGGTGTACGAGGCCCTTCAACATCAATCGTCCTTAAAGCTTCAGGATTTGGAAAGTATTTTGGATCGAAAGAATGTCCTTCCGGTTATTAAAAGGTTGTTGGAAAAACAAATCATTTCCGTAGAAGAAGAAGTGTATGAAAAGTATAAGCCAAAATTGGTGCGGTATGTGAAACTTGGGGCTTCGCATACTTCAGAAGATAATCTGAAAGAGCTTTTAGAGCAATTGTCAAGGGCACCAAAACAACGGGAAGTGGTTATGAGCTTATTTATGCTTTCGGCCAAAACCCAAAAACCCGTTAAGGTTACGGAGCTGACAGAAGAAAGTGGGGCATCATCCGCTATAGTGAAGGCTTTGATCGACAAGGGTATTTTTGAGGAATACCATATTCAAACGGATCGCGTACAATATGAAGGCGACGAAAATATGGCTTCCAAAAATCTGAATACTCATCAGGAAACAGCATTACGAGAGATAAAGGATGCCTTTGAAACACAAAATATCACGCTGCTTCATGGGGTGACGTCTTCCGGTAAAACGGAAATTTATGTAAAGCTTATTGAGGAGATGGTGGATCAAGGAAAGCAAGTGCTGTATCTGCTGCCTGAAATAGCACTTACTACCCAGTTGGTCAATAGGCTTCAGGATTATTTTGGAGAGAAGGTTTCGGTGTTTCATTCCAAATATTCATCGCATGAACGCGTTGAGGTTTGGAACAATGTTTTGAACAACGTTCCAAAAGCTCAAATTATATTGGGTGCGCGGTCATCGGTATTGTTGCCATTTCATAAGTTAGGATTGATTATTGTGGACGAGGAACATGAATCGTCCTTTAAACAGTTTGATCCCTCTCCACGTTATCATGCAAGAGATACAGCTATTGTGTTGGCAAGTTTGTTTCATGCAAAAACGTTGTTGGGTTCTGCTACTCCAAGTTTAGAGAGTTATTTTAATGCCCAACAGGGTAAGTATGGTTTTGTGGAGTTGGCACATCGTTATAATAATGTGCTGATGCCTGATATTGAATTGATAGATATCAAGGATAAGCATAAACGCAAGCGGATGAACGGTCATTTTAGCGATCGGCTTATTGAAGAAATTACGGAAACCCTATCAGAAGGACATCAGGTAATCTTGTTTCAAAACCGCAGAGGTTTTTCGCCAATTGTAGAGTGTAATACCTGTGGACATTCTCCGCAATGTCCAAATTGCGATGTGAGTTTAACCTACCACCAATATAAAAATGAATTGCGTTGTCATTATTGTGGCTACCATATGGCAATGCTTCAATCCTGTCAAGCTTGTGGAAGTGCCGAATTGGATAGTAAAGGTTTTGGGACCGAACAGGTAGAGGAGGAGGCAAAGGCTTTGTTTCCAGAGCATAAAATAGGGCGGATGGACTTGGATACCACTAGAGGGAAATTTGGGTACGAAAGAATCATCACGGCTTTTGAACAACAGGAAGTAGATATTTTGGTGGGAACCCAAATGCTTACCAAGGGGCTCGATTTTAGGAACGTTAAGCTGGTAGGTGTGATGAATGCCGATAATTTGTTGAACTTTCCAGACTTTAGGGCGCATGAGCGCAGTTATCAACTTATGGTGCAGGTATCAGGTAGGGCGGGCCGCACGGATATACGTGGTAAGGTATTGATTCAAACCTACGATCCACATCATAGAATACTGCAACAGGTGTCTACCAATAGTTATTTGGATATGTACAAGGAACAATTGGATGAACGCTATAATTTTAAATATCCTCCTATATATAGGCTGATAAAGCTTACTTTAAAGCATAAGGATTATAACCGCGTTAATGTGGCTGCTGATTGGTATGCTAAATCACTGCGTCAATTTTTCGGGGAGTATGTGTTGGGGCCAGAGTTTCCGCCAGTATCAAGAATTAGGAATAATTACCATAAAAACATTTTGGTTAAAATTCCTCAAAAACAGTCTTTGGGAAAAACAAAAGAAGCTATCGTTAAAATAAACAATAGCTTCAATAGTGTTAAAGATTTTAGGGCTGTAAGAGTAGTTCTTAATGTTGACAATTATTAAAATCTTATCCTAAACATAAGTTAGGAGAAGTTGTCTTATTAAATATTATTTAACGCATCTACAAGTTGCGTTTTTTTGTTTCTACTTAATGGAATTTCATAAGCGCCAACTTCTACATTTTTACTGTTAAAGCGGTCTACTTTGTCAAGGTTTACAATATAGGATTTGTGAATCCTTAAAAACTTGCCTTCTGGAAGTTCTTTTTCAAAAGCTTTCATAGTAGAAAGTACCACTAAGCTGTTTTCCTCGGTTACCAATTTAACGTAATCGCCAAGGGCTTCAATCCACTTAATGTCCTTAATATATACTTTTCGTTTTTTTAGGTTACTTTTTACAAATATATGTTCGCCGTCAGTTTCGTTAAAGTCCATTTTAAGTTTGTGCTGTTCAATGGCCTTGTCTACAGAAATATTAAAGCGCTCTCTGGTAATTGGTTTTTGAAGGTAGTCGGTAGCATCGTAGTTAAAAGCTTTAAAGGCATATTCGGTTTTACCGGTCACAAAAATAATTTGGGGCTTATTATTTAATACGTCCAATAACTCAAACCCATTCAAAACGGGCATCTCGATGTCCAAAAAGATTAAATCTACTTTGTGTGTGTTTAAACCATTTTTGGTTTCTAAAGCACTGCTGTACTCTGCAATTAGGTTTAGAGAAGGATGGTTCTCTATTAACTTTACGATGGATAAGCGCTGGATTGCAGAATCGTCAACTACTACACAGTTTAAAGTCATAACATTGTTGTGTTTTAGGTTAAGATATCGACAATAGTACAAAAAATTCGGATAAAAACCAAAAAACATCGGTAAAACGTTATTTTTAACAAAAATTTATTGAAGGTAAAAGACGGTTTTTTAATTGGGAAAATGTTGTTTGTATTGGAAATAATGGTTATTTTTGCACCCATTTTTAATTATAAATACATTTTTATATGAATCATTATGAAACTGTTTTCATCTTAAATCCCGTTTTATCTGAGACTCAGGTAAAGGAAACAGTAGAGAAATACGAAGATTTTCTTGTTTCTAGAGGGGCAAAGATGATAGCCAAGGAAGATTGGGGGCTTAAAAAATTAGCTTACCCAATTCAAAACAAAAAGAGTGGTTTCTATCACTTATTTGAGTACACCGTAGAAGGTGAGGTTATTTCTCCACTAGAATTGGAGTTCAGACGTGATGAGCGTTTTATGCGTTACTTGACCGTGAAATTAGACAAGCATGCAATTGCTTGGGCAGAAAAGAGAAGAAATAGAAACAAACAAAAAGCGTAAATTATGTCTTCAATTGAACAACAAGCAAAAGGAAAGAAGGATGGAGAGATCAGGTATCTTACTCCATTAAACATCGATACTAGCAAAACGAAGAAATATTGTCGTTTCAAGAAGTCAGGAATCAAGTATGTTGATTACAAAGATCCAGATTTCTTATTGAAGTTTGTTAACGAGCAAGGTAAATTGTTGCCAAGACGTTTAACAGGAACTTCTTTGAAATACCAAAGAAAAGTATCTGTAGCTGTAAAAAGAGCGCGTCACCTTGCGTTGATGCCATATGTAGCAGATTTATTAAAATAAAATACCAATAACTATGGAACTTATATTAAGACAAGACGTTGAAAATTTAGGATTTAAAGACGATATTGTAACAGTTAAGAACGGTTATGGTAGAAACTTTTTGATTCCTCAAGGATTTGCTGTAATGGCTACAGCTTCTGCTAAAAAAGTATTGGCAGAGACTTTAAAGCAAAGAGCTTTTAAAGAAAAGAAAATTGTTGACGAGGCTACTAAAATTGCTGAGGCTTTGAAAGCTTTGGAAATCAAGATTGCTTCTAAGGCTGGTGCTGGAGATAAATTGTTTGGTTCTGTTACCAACATGGATTTGGCAGATGCTTTACAAAAAGAAGGTCACACTATCGAGAAGAAATTCATCAATGTAATTGGTGGTTCTGTTAAGAGATTAGGAAAATACGAGGCAGTGATAAGATTGCACCGTGAAGTGACTGTAGAGTTACCATTCGAAGTTATTGCTGAAGCATAATTCGCAACATCATATTACAAAAGAGCCTCAACCCTTTGGATTGAGGCTTTTTAATTATATAAAATCTACACATGAAATATTCAAGGCTTACCAAGGAGCAATTTGAAGAATTGCATCAAGAGTTTATAAATTTTTTGGCAACGCAATCCATTACCGCAGAGGAATGGGCAGATATCAAAACTAACAAACCAGAAGTAGCAGAGCAGGAACTGGATGTGTTCAGTGATTTGGTTTGGGAAGGGGTTCTGGGAAAGGTTGTGTATTTGGAACATATTTCTCCACAACAAATCCACCTGTTTTATTGTACCGAAGAGCACATGCAACTTATTGCCATTAGACTAAAGAATGCCATCGACCTAACCACAAGAGATGGATTTAATTGGTTACGTGAAAACTTAATGGACGAAGACGTAGAGTTTCTGAATGCTAAAAAAGAGTATTCCGATGATAAAGCTTTAGACAAGTTTAAGCTTATTCAACAAGGCGGAGTGATTACCAAAGGAGAGCTTTATCAGTTTTTTGATAAATTGATAAACTAATCTATTCGTAACGTAAAGATTCTATTGGATCTAGTTTGGCGGCTTTTATGGCGGGAAGCAATCCTGCCACAATAGCCACAATAAACGCTATGGTAAAAGCCGAGAACATTGCCAACCATGGAATAACAAAATTAAAGTCGGCTACTTTTGCAAAAATAAAGCCAATAAGGCTGCCCAGCAGGATACCTACAATACCACCCATTTGGCCAATAAGAATAGCTTCCATAAAAAACTGGAAAGCGATGGTTTTACGCTTGGCGCCTAAGGCTTTTCGCACTCCTATTTCACGGGTGCGTTCAGTAACGGAAACAAACAGAATGTTCATCAAGGCTATGGAAGAGCCTATAATGGTAATGATACTAATGATCCATGCTGCCAGGTAAAGGTAAGTGGTTATGGAGCCAATGCGGTTCAAGAGGTCATCGCTGCGTTCAATGCCAAAGTTATTTTCTTCAACCGGGGTCAGTTTTCTGATATTTCTAAAGGTGCTTACCGCATAGTCTTGCGCTCCTTCAAGCATATCATTCTTATCGGTTTTGACACTAATACTGTAATTGATGTCGGAATTGGTAAACATCCCTCTGGCTTTTTGAAGGGGAATAATCATTCTAAGGTCTTGATTATTGCCAAATGTAGATCCTTTAGACTTAAGCACCCCAATGACCTTAAATTTAGCACCGCGAACGCTTAAGGTTTGGTTGATAGGGTTGACATTATCCAACAGCGCTTTTTTAAGATC
This sequence comes from Mangrovimonas sp. YM274, assembly GCF_030908385.1. Lineage (NCBI taxonomy): Bacteria > Pseudomonadati > Bacteroidota > Flavobacteriia > Flavobacteriales > Flavobacteriaceae > Mangrovimonas > Mangrovimonas sp. YM274. The sequence continues at coordinate 2,564,757 of NZ_CP133091.1, read as the reverse complement.
GCTCCCAATCACGCAAACACTGTTGTTGTTTTCAATATCAAAATAGTTGAAATCACGACCGTCCTCTATTTCAAGCCCTGAATTTTGGATGTACTGTTCGTTGGCCCCAATAACCGCTACTTCGGGATCTGTTTTTTGATTTTCGTATTTTACTTCCGCACTTGAAGTGCCGTAAAACGAAATAGATGTTTTGGTGTACGGGTAGTTGTATTGGTCTTCAAAATCCTTGGCGTTGCGATAGGTGATAATTGGGTTTATTTTTTGGCGTTCCCTGCGGCCATGACGCTGCACCGTAAATTCGTAACGTTGAATGTTGAAAGTATTGGCGCCCATAGAAGAAAAATCGCTGGAGATGGTGTTTTCCAAATTGGAAACAGCACTTAAAATACCCACCAAAGCCGTGATGCCAATGGCAATTATCAACACAGTTAAAACAGTTCGTAATACTTGACTTTTTACGGAGTCCAGAGCGATTTTAAAATTTTCTTTAGCCAGTGAAAACATTCAATAGGAATTCAATAATTGGTGTCTTGTTATAATAAGACTTTAAATACCCAATAAAGTTACTATAAAATCGAAATAACTTATGACTGCCAGTAAAAATTATAATATTTTTGTGGTTCAATAACGTTAGATATGGCAAAAAAACCAGGAATACCAAAAGGTACGAGAGATTTTGGCCCCATGGAGGTGGCAAAACGAAATTATATTTTCAATACGATTAAGGCAAATTTTGAAACCTTCGGGTTCCAACCTATAGAAACGCCAAGTTTTGAGAATTCTGAAACCTTAATGGGAAAATATGGTGATGAAGGTGACCGTCTTATTTTTAAGATTTTGAATTCTGGTGATTTTTTAGGAAAGGTGAATGATGAGTTATATGCTGAAAAGGATGCTCAAAAACTGACCTCTAAAATTTCAGAAAAAGCCCTGCGTTATGATTTAACAGTGCCATTTGCTCGTTATGTGGTACAGCACCAAAACGAGATTGAATTTCCATTTAAGCGTTACCAAATCCAACCGGTTTGGAGAGCAGATAGACCGCAGAAGGGACGTTTTAGAGAATTTTACCAATGCGATGCAGATGTGGTAGGGTCTAAATCCCTATGGCAGGAAGTGGAGTTTGTACAACTGTACGATGCGGTATTTACTGCTTTGAAGTTGAAAGGGGTGACTATCAAAATCAACAACCGTAAAATATTATCGGGGATTGCCGAAGTGATTGGTGCTCATGATAAATTGATCGATTTTACAGTGGCCTTGGATAAACTTGATAAAATAGGCGAGGAGAAGGTGAAGGAAGAAATGTTGGGCAAAGGGATTCCTCAAGAAGGGATTGATAAACTACAGCCGTTGTTTTCACTTTCTGGAACGTTTGAAGAGCAGGTTGATGTGCTAGGTGAAATCTTAAATACTTCGGAAGAAGGTAAAAAGGGTATCGAAGAATTACAGTTTATCGACAACGCGATTACCGAATTAGGACTGCAAACCGCCAAGTTGCAATTGGACGTGACTTTGGCTAGAGGTTTGAACTATTATACCGGAGCTATTTTTGAGGTATCCGCTCCAGAGGGAGTTGCTATGGGCTCTATTGGTGGTGGAGGTCGCTATGATGACCTAACCGGAATTTTTGGGTTGAAAGATGTAAGTGGTGTTGGCATTAGTTTTGGATTGGACAGAATTTATTTGGTTTTGGAAGAGCTGGATTTATTCCCTCCAACCATTACGGAAAATATAAAAGTTTTGTTTATCAATTTTGGAGAAGCAGAAGCCTTAGGTTGTTTAAAGGCTATTAAGGAACTTCGTAAGCAAGGAGTGGCTGCAGAGATGTATCCAGACGCCGCTAAGATGAAAAAGCAAATGAACTTTGCCAATAAACGTGAAGTGCCTTTTGTGGTGATGGTAGGGGAGTCTGAATTAAACTCTAATACCTATACTTTGAAAAATATGGCAACAGGAGTGCAAGAAACGATTCCTCTTCAAGAGTTGATAGAAACATTGAAATAAAAAATTACAAGAAGTAAATTAAAAAGCCCCGAGTAATTTCGGGGCCTTTTTTTATCGTTGAATTTGTGAATCACAATTTAAATAAACAATGCCAAACTTAAAATGAATTGATCTGGGCGTGTATCGATGCGGTCTTGCAACACATTAAGGTCATTATTTATAAATTGGGCTTCGTTGGAATTGAAACCTCTTTCGTACCTTAAATCGATACTCAATTTATGGATGGTTACTCCAATTCCAATATTGAGTCCTGTAGTAAAGTCGTTTTCAATCTGGTCGATAGTGTTATCTGCAAATTCAGTCTTTAAAATATATTGAAAAGATGGCCCTGCAAAAACATGCAATGGACCAACAACTCTAAATCCTAAAAGCATAGGGGCGTCCAACTTTTGAACTTTAAGGTCGTCGTTATCGTATTCACTTTTGGTATTGGTATACACCAATTCCGGTCTAAAATACAAACGACCACCTATTTTTCCGAAGAGCCCAAAATGGAACCCGATATTTCTGTCTGGAGATTTGTAACTCAGTGAAGCAGCTTCAAAATATTCGCCATTAGTACTGTAATTCAAGCCACCTTTCAGTCCATAACCAATTAGGTCTTGAGCAAGAGCGTTATGGCTAAAACATGAAAAGAGGAACATGGCAAACAAAAGCTTGAATGGTTTGCCATAGTTCCTCTTTTTTAAATTCGAAGAATCCTGTAACGTTTTCATAAATACTTGTTTTAGATTTGGGTTATACCTTCTAAAACGTTATGAAGCAGTTATTATTTTCTTTTCATTACCGTTTGCGATGCTTTTACAATGGCGTCAGCGTTCAATCCGTACTTGTCCATCAATTGAGCTGGCGTTCCAGATTCCCCAAAAGTATCTTGAGTTGCTACAAATTCTTGAGGCGTTGGATTGTTTGTTGCCAATACTCTAGCAACACTTTCTCCAAGACCACCAAGGTAGTTGTGCTCTTCAGCAGTTACAATACAACCTGTTTTAGCTACAGAATCCAAAATAGCTTTCTCGTCTAATGGTTTGATGGTGTGGATGTTGATAACCTCTGCAGAAATACCTTGCTCGTACAATGCTTTAGAGGCTTCCAAAGCTTCCCATACCAAGTGACCAGTTGCTACGATGGTAACATCTGTTCCTTCAGTTAACTGAATCGCTTTTCCGATTTCAAATTTCTGATCGGCAGGTGTAAAGATTGGCACAGACGGACGCCCGAAGCGTAAGTAAACAGGGCCTTCATGTTCTGCGATAGCGATGGTAGCTGCTTTGGTTTGGTTGTAATCACAAGGATTGATTACCGTCATTCCTGGAAGCATTTTCATTAATCCAATATCTTCAAGGATTTGGTGGGTTGCACCATCTTCTCCTAACGTTAAACCGGCGTGAGAAGCACATATTTTTACGTTTTTACCTGAATAGGCGATAGACTGACGGATTTGGTCATAAACACGACCTGTTGAGAAGTTGGCGAAAGTTCCTGTGAAAGGAATTTTACCTCCAATGGTGAAACCGGCAGCAATTCCCATCATGTTGGCTTCAGCAATTCCTATTTGGAAAAAACGCTCCGGGTTTTCTTTGATGAACTCGCCCATTTTTAAGGATGGCGTTAAATCGGCACATAGCGCTACAACATCAGGATTGGTACGTCCCAATTCAGCCAAACCAGCTCCAAAACCACTTCTTGTATCTTTCTTTTCTGTATATGTATATGTTTTCATTGTGTGTTGCGTTGTTATTAGTAATCTCCTAAAGTTTCTGGGTTTTGGTTTAATCCATTCTCCAATTGTTCGTCGTTTGGAGCTTTACCATGCCATTCGTGAGTGTACATCATAAAGTCAACACCGTTACCCATAATGGTTTTTAACAAAACACAAACTGGTTTTCCTTGACCTGTTTTTGATTTGGCTTCAGCCATTCCTTTGATGATGGCTTCTACGTTGTTTCCTTCTTCAATTTCAACAACAGTCCAACCAAATGCTTCAAACTTTTCACGGATGTTACCCATTGGCAATACTTCGTCTGTAGCACCATCAATTTGCTGTCCGTTCAAATCTACAGTTGCAATAATGTTGTCTACTTTTTTAGCAGCGGCGTACATGATCGCTTCCCAGTTTTGCCCTTCTTGAAGCTCTCCATCTCCGTGTAAACTGTATACCAAGTGAGCGTCGTTATTCAATTTTTTTGCTTGTGCAGCACCAAGTGCCACAGACATACCTTGTCCCAACGATCCAGAAGCAATTCTTACACCTGGTAACCCTTCGTGTGTTGTTGGGTGTCCCTGTAAGCGGGAATCAATTAAACGGAATGTGTTTAATTCTTCTACTGGAAAGTATCCAGCTCTAGCGAGTACGCTGTAAAATACAGGAGAGATGTGTCCGTTAGATAAGAAGAAAAGGTCTTCACCTATTCCATCCATATCAAAACCTTCCTTACGATCCATGATCTCATTGTACAGTGCTACCATAAATTCGGTGCATCCCAAAGACCCCCCAGGGTGCCCTGAGTTTACCTTGTGTACCATACGTAGAATATCTCTACGCACTTGAATTACTAAGTCTTCTAATTGTTGTGTTTTTGGCATCTTTTAAACGTATTTTTTAAAGCCGCTAAAATAAGGCTTTATAGGCCGTAAACAAAACGAATTCAGAGGTATTTTAGGGGCATTTTCAACAGAGTTTTCAAAGTTTATTTTTAAATACCGAGAGAGATCGTGTTTAGTTAATTATCTTTGCTGATTGATACATTTTTTTAGCGTTAAAAACTTCTGAAATTAGTTGCTTATAGGGTGACTTTAAAAGAAGTTTAGGGACGTTGATATTAGCAGTAGAACGGATGAAATTTGACTTAAAAGCGAAAGACCCCCAGAGTAGTGCCAGAGCAGGGGTAATTACCACAGATCATGGCACCATAGAAACGCCTATTTTTATGCCGGTTGGAACGGTGGCTTCGGTAAAAGGGGTGCACCAAAGAGAACTTAAAGACGAGATCAATCCAGATATTATTTTAGGAAATACCTATCACCTGTATTTGCGTCCGCAAACTCCTATCCTTGAAAAGGCGGGAGGATTGCACAAGTTTATGAATTGGGACAGAAATATTTTAACCGATTCGGGAGGATACCAGGTATATTCGCTTTCAGGGAATAGAAAAATTAAGGAAGAAGGGGTGAAGTTCAAGTCGCATATTGACGGTAGTTACCATACGTTTACTCCTGAAAATGTGATGGAAATCCAAAGAAGTATTGGTGCGGACATTATCATGGCTTTTGATGAGTGTACACCCTATCCTTGCGATTACAACTATGCCAAACGTTCTATGCACATGACCCATCGTTGGTTGGATAGATGTATCAACCATTTGGAAAAAGTGCCGTTTAAATATGATTACAGCCAAGCGTTTTTCCCAATTGTTCAGGGAAGTACCTATAAAGATCTAAGAAAACAATCTGCTGAATATATAGCCAATGCAGGGGCTGTTGGAAATGCTATTGGAGGGCTTTCGGTAGGGGAACCTGCAGAGGAAATGTATGCCATGACCGATGTGGTAACGGCTATTTTACCTGAGGATAACCCTCGTTATTTAATGGGAGTGGGGACCCCTATCAATATTTTGGAAAATATTGCGTTAGGTATTGACATGTTTGACTGTGTAATGCCAACAAGGAATGCCCGAAATGGAATGTTGTTTACGGCCCACGGTACCATCAATATCAAAAACAAAAAGTGGGAAGATGATTTTTCGCCAATTGATGACATGGGCATCACTTTTGTAGATACGGAGTATAGTAAAGCTTATTTACGTCACTTGTTCTCTGTAAATGAGCTCTTAGGAAAACAGATTGCCACAATCCACAATCTAGGGTTCTATTTATGGTTGGTTAGAGAGGCAAGAAAACATATATTAGCGGGAGATTTCAGAACCTGGAAAGATATGATGGTTAAACAAATGGACAAGCGTTTATAAGCCTATGAAAATACTGGATTGGTACATACTTAAACGGTATTTGTTTACATTTTTAATGATGTTGTTACTGTTTATCCCTATTGGAATTACAGTTAACCTAGCCGAGAAAATCGGAAAAATTTTGGAGAACGAAGTACCGTTTCCTGCTGTGGCACAATACTATCTGGATTTTACTATTTATTTCGCCAACCTGTTGTTTCCTTTGTTTTTGTTCTTGTCGGTGATTTGGTTTACCTCCAAATTGGCAAACAATACGGAAATTGTTGCTTTTTTGAGTTCCGGAGTGTCCTTTTCTAGATTCTTAAGACCTTATATGATTGGAGCAAGTATTGTGGCAGCTTTTGCCTTGCTTCTTGGATTATATTTGGCGCCTTTGGCGAGTAAAGGGTATAATGAGTTCCGTTATAAATACCTTAAGAAGGGCAGTAAGGTTATAGAGACTCAAGATATCTACCGGCAAATCAATGACCATGATATTATTTATGTAAGTCGTTTTGACCCCAAAATGAAACGAGGGAATAAATTCACTTTGGAACATTATGAAGGTAATAAGTTGGAATACAAAATATTCGCAGATAATATAACTTATGTGGAACAAGACACCACTTATAAGTTAACCAATTTCCTAAAACGTACTTATGACGAGAATGACGAAGTCTTGGAAAGTATAAGACGTTACGATACGCTTTTTAAGTTCGATTTAGACGATCTTACCCCTGCCAATTACATGGCAGAAACCTTATTGTATGGTGAATTGAATAGGTTTATTGAAAAGGAAAAAAAGCGGGGGTCTTCCAATATTGGACGTTATGAAGTAGTGAAATACAAGAAGTGGAGTTTACCTGTTTCGGTATTTATTCTTACCATTATTGCAGTGGCAGTGTCTTCGATTAAGCGAAGAGGAGGCATGGGGGTGAATTTGGCTTTTGGGATTTCCATTGCCATGGTCTACGTATTTTTTGATAAGGTATTTGGGGTAATGGCTGAACAGTCCGATTTCCCTCCATTGGTGGCCGTATGGTTTCCTAATGTAATCTTTGGTATATTAGCTTTATACCTTCTATACAATGCCAAACGCTAAGCTAAAACACTATCTGCAGTTACACTTTTTGGTTTTTATTGCAGGATTTACCGCTATTCTTGGAGAGTTGATTTCTGTGGGGGCAAAGGATTTGGTTTGGTACCGTATGGTCATTGCCAGTATCTTGGTGTTTGGATATATCAAGTATAAAAAACTGGCAATTCGCTTAAATGCAAAAGCCATATTTAAGTTTGTATTGGCAGGCGTTCTTATTGCCTTACATTGGATCACGTTTTTTGAGGCCATCAACCAATCCAATGTGTCCATCACGTTGGCTATGTTTTCCACAGGTGCCTTTTTTGCCTCTTTTGTAGAGCCTCTTATTCATAAACGACGTATTGTTTGGTACGAAATCATCTTTGGATTAATTGTAATCTTTGGGGTGTTTTTAATCTCGAGAGGAGAACTGCATTATATTAATGGTATGATATTGGGCGTTGTGTCGGCTTTGCTATCAACGCTTTTCTCTGTGCTTAATGGTGCTTTTATTAAGCAGTATAATGCAACCGTAATTTCCTTTTATGAATTTGTTAGTGGTGTTTTGTTTTTAAGTGTGTTTATGGTGTTTGAGAATGGAGTTAATGCAAAATTCTTTCAGATTTCATGGATGGATTTATTATACCTATTTATTTTAGGGTCTATTTGTACTGCTTATGCCTTTATAGAAGCCGTAAAAGTTATGAAGTATATCAGTCCTTATACTGTAATTCTTTCCTATAATCTAGAACCCGTATATGGTATTGTCTTGGCGGTATTGCTATTTCCTGAGACAGAGATTATGGGAATCCATTTTTATTATGGCGTTGTTTTGGTTTTAGGAACTTTGGTTTTGGAAGCCATTTTAAAGCAGCGGAAATCAATAAAAGAAAACGCTAATTAATTGGTAAAACCCGTTAAAGTTTTTCTATTCTTCATCAATATATTTAATTTTGCCCCGTCATAGGACAGCAACCTACATTTCGTATTTTTTAATGAGTTAAAAACGAAAATTTATGTAGGTTTGTAGGCTAACTAAAATTAAACTTAAGTTTCAATGGAATATTTAGAATTTGAACTTCCCATTAAAGAACTTCAAGACCAATTGCAAAAATGTCAACTTATAGGCGAGGAGAGCGAAGTCGATGTTAGTGAGACCTGTAAGAAGATTGAAAAGAAATTATTAGAGACTAAAAAAGACATCTATAAAAACTTGACGCCATGGCAACGTGTACAGTTGTCACGTCACCCAGACAGACCTTATACCTTAGATTATATCAAAGCACTTTGTGGTGATACATTTTTGGAACTTCATGGCGATAGAAATGTAAAAGATGACAAAGCAATGATTGGTGGTTTGGGTAAAATTGGTGATCAAACCTATATGTTCATTGGGCAGCAAAAAGGATACAATACCAAAACTAGACAGTACCGTAATTTTGGGATGTCTAATCCAGAAGGGTATCGTAAAGCATTGCGTTTGATGAAATCTGCAGAAAAATTTGGTATTCCAGTAGTAAGCTTTGTGGACACGCCTGGAGCTTACCCTGGATTGGAAGCAGAGGAACGTGGACAAGGTGAAGCCATTGCCAGAAACATTTTGGAAATGACCAGATTGAAAGTGCCTATCATTACCATAATTATTGGTGAAGGTGCCTCTGGGGGAGCATTGGGTATTGGTGTAGGTGACCGTGTGTTAATGTTGGAAAATACTTGGTACTCGGTTATTTCGCCAGAATCGTGTTCTTCTATCTTATGGAGAAGCTGGGAATACAAAGAACAAGCGGCCGAAGCCTTAAAGCTTACCGCACCCGATATGAAAAAACAAAAACTTGTTGATGACATTATTAAGGAACCTCTTGGAGGGGCTCATACCGATCGCGAGTCAACCTTTTTAGCCGTTAAAAATGCCATCGAAAAGAATTATGAAGTACTTAAAAACTTATCACCAAAAGACTTGGTAAACGAGCGTATGGATAAGTACATTAACATGGGGGTGTTTAAAGGTTAAAACATTCATTTATAAAAGAATAGAAGGAAACTGAAGTGTGTTGCTTCAGTTTTTTTTGGCACTATTAACAATTTTTTTAACTTATTAACAGTTAGATTGTTGATGGATTGTTAAGATTGATTAACCCCATTTATTTAATCTTTCATATCATTTTATTTACATTCGTGATATATGAAACAACCAAACCCAATACAAGGATATAAAGTCGACAAAAGTACATTGATAAGCCTCGAGAAAGGCAAAATACCACCCCAAGCAATCGATTTGGAAGAGGTAGTACTAGGCGCCATGATGATTGATAAGAAAGGTGTCGACGAAGTAATCGATATCCTTAGCCCCGATGCTTTCTACAAGGAAGCTCACAAACATATTTTTGAGTCTATTTTCAAACTTTTTGAAAACAGTGAGCCAATTGACCTTTTAACGGTATCTACCCAACTGAAGAAAGATGGGAAGTTGGACCTAGTAGGTGGTGATTTCTATTTAATCTCACTTACCCAAAGAGTATCATCTTCGGCGCATATCGAATTCCATGCCCGTATCATTCTTCAAAAGTTTATTCAGCGTAGTTTGATAAAAATTTCAAATGAAATTATAGAAGAAGCCTACGATGAAACCAAGGATGTATTTGATCTATTGGATCATGCCGAAGCTAAGCTTTACGAGGTAACGCAGGGGAATGTCAAGAAATCTACTGAGTCGGCTCAAAGTTTGGTAATCCAGGCAAAGAAAAAAATTGAGGAAATTTCCAATAGAGAAGGATTAAGTGGTATTCCAACTGGGTTTACAAAGTTGGATAAACTAACCTCTGGGTGGCAGCCTTCAGATTTAATTATTGTTGCTGCGCGTCCAGGTATGGGAAAAACAGCTTTAACCTTAACCATGGCAAGGAATATTGCTGTAGATGGAAATACACCTGTAGCCTTCTTCTCGCTGGAGATGTCCTCCGTACAGCTGATCACACGTTTGATTTCTAGTGAAACGGGATTATCTTCGGAAAAATTGAGAACAGGTAAACTGGAAAAGCATGAATGGGAGCAGCTTAACGTGAAAGTAAAGTCGTTGGAAAAAGCTCCGTTGTACATTGATGATACACCGTCTCTTTCTATTTTCGATTTACGTGCAAAGGCAAGACGTTTGGCCTCTCAATACGGTATTAAAATGATTATGATTGATTACCTTCAGCTTATGACAGCCGGGGGAAGTCAAAAGGGAGGTGGAAACCGTGAGCAGGAAATTTCCATGATTTCCCGTAACCTTAAAGCGCTTGCAAAAGAATTACATGTACCAGTAATAGCACTGTCGCAGTTATCTCGTGCGGTTGAAACCCGTGGTGGTAGTAAGCGTCCATTGCTATCGGATCTTCGTGAATCTGGAGCGATTGAGCAGGATGCGGATATTGTATCATTTATTTATAGACCTGAATATTATAAAATTGAGGAATGGGATGATGAAGAGCGCTCTCCAACTGAAGGACAAGGGGAGTTTATTGTGGCAAAACACAGGAACGGTGGTTTGGAAAATATCCGTCTTAAGTTTATTGGACATTTAGGTAAATTTGACAACCTAGATGAATTTGATACACCATTTGGGAATGAATTCCACAGTAAAATGAATGAAGGAGGCGATGATAATTTCAATCCAGGAAACTTTACGCCATCGGCGCACGACGCCTTTGGAGCGCCGGAACTACCGGACGATAACGATGTGCCTTTTTAATTAATTGATAGAGTTTTTACTCGTTTTGAAGATGTGAAGAAACAGGAGCTAAGGTTCCTGTTTTTTTATGGATTCTTTTAGAATATAGTGATGAGATAAAATCTGTTTTTTAAACACAATTTTAACCTTTGTAATAGAGGGAATTTTGAAGACAATCCAAACATTTTGGTGTAACTTTGCGCTCTGTTATAAAAGAAAAATTGCCAACATGATCAATCAAACCCGTACTACCAACATGTTATTGCTAATTATAGTAATTCCATTGGTGTTTTATTTATTGAAAACCCTGTCGTTTATCTTTATCCCCTTGGTGTTTTCAATGTTTATAGCTCTATTGTTTTTGCCATTGATGCGTTGGTTGGGAAAACGAAATATTCCTAAAATGGCAAGTATCGTCATTGTGGTTTTGTTAATCGTTTTAGGATTGTGGGTAGGGATTGAGTTGGTAAAATTGTCTAGCCAGCAGATTATGGCAACTAAAAGTGAATTTTTTGATAAGGCGGAAATAAAACTTCTCAATTTAAAAAGTTATCTCACTACAACTTTTGGTGTGGAATTCAAGGAAAACGAAAATGTGCTGGCGCAATTTCTGCAAAAGGAAAATTTGGGAACTACCTTTGATTTTATCAGAAAATTGGCAACATCCATACTGATGACAGCCTTTTTTGTGGTATTATGGTTGGCAGAGTCCATCAATATGCACCAACTGTTGAATACTACCATTTTAAAGCAGCGTCATACCTCGGTAAAGACCTTCATCAAAATTGAAAAAGACTTGATAAAGTTTATTAAAGTGAAGTTTTTGGTGAGCTTGCTTACAGGGATTGGCACCGGATTGGCCTGTGTGTTTTTTGATGTGAGCTTCCCTATTTTCTGGGGCTTGTTTGCATTTGCCATTAACTTTGTGCAAATGGTCGGTTCGTTTATTGCCGTAATTTCTTTGGCCATATTTGCCTTTGTGGAGTTGGATCCTAGTAGTACTTTGTTCTTTTTTGTGCTGTCCATAACAGGTGTTCAAGTGTTGTTTGGAGCCATTATGGAGCCAATTTTTATGGGAAAATCCTTCTCAATCAATATCATTACCGTATTGGTAATGTTGATGCTTTGGGGATTCATTTGGGGTATTCCTGGTTTAATTATGGCTATTCCAATAACTGTTTTTATAAAAATTATCTTAGAGCAATTTCCCAATACCAAACGTATTGCAGATTTGTTATCGGGAACAACCTAGTCTAAATTGCCTAGTTGGTTTGTCTAATATTTCCTTAAAGCTTTTTATTGACGGCTAATTTTTAAGTATCTTTCCACTATGAAGAAGATAGTCGCCTTAGTAGTATTTTTGGTTTTATGTGCAAATGCTAGTTTTGCCTCATACATTTTGGTTCCTATGGATGCCGAAGGGCAGCAAAACCATCTAAAGGCTTATGGCATTACCTATTGGACCTTAGAAAAGCAGCTTAAGGTGAAGTGGTTGTTGAACTACCGAGGAGGTTCCTTTTTGTTGCCTGATGCGGAGGAAATCCAACGAGAGTGCCAGATAAGAGGTGTAAGCTTTGAAGTCTTATCCAATTCCAAAGCCGAAGAAATTTTGGAATTCATCAGTAGTCCTTCTCAAAATATGGAGGCGGTTGTCTTGGAAAAGGCGCCTAAAATTGCCGTATACACTCCTTACGGTAAGCAACCTTGGGACGATGCCGTTACCATGGTGTTGACTTATGCTGAAATTCCCTACGAGACGGTTTATGATGAAGAAGTGTTGAATGATGCGCTGTTGTTGTACGATTGGTTGCATTTGCACCATGAAGATTTTACAGGGCAATTTGGTAAATTCTATAGATCATTCAAATCGGCGGCATGGTATATTGAAGAGAAAAAAGCAGCGGAAGAATTGGCTGCAAAATTGGGATATGATAAAGTATCTGAAGCCAAATTGGCTGTGGCGCTAAAGATTCGGGATTATGTAGTTGGAGGTGGTTTTATGTTTGCCATGTGCAGTGCTACCGATAGTTTTGATATTGCATTAAGTGCTGAAGGTGTGGATATTTGTGAGCCAATGTTTGATGGTGATGGCAGCGATCCAGCTTATCAGAATAAAATTGATTTCAGCAAAACATTTGCTTTTAAGGACTTTTTATTGGAGCGTAATCCTAATGTTTATGAATTCTCATCGATAGACATGACCCAAAAGCGTCGCATTCCAAAAACAACCGATTATTTTACCCTAATGGATTTTTCAGCTAAATGGGATCCTGTGCCAACCATGCTTTGCCAAAATCATACGGCTTTGGTGAAAGGATTTATGGGGCAAACTACAGCCTTTACACGTGATGAAATAAAGTCGAATGTGCTCATCATGGGAGAAAACAAAACCAATGGTGAGGCGAAGTATATTCACGGAATAAAAGGAAAAGGGTTCTTTACTTTTTATGGCGGGCATGATCCAGAAGATTACACACATAGGGTAGGAGACCCCAAAACGGAATTGGATTTACATCCTACGTCTCCTGGTTACCGATTAATATTGAACAACGTATTGTTCCCTGCCGCTAAGAAGAAAAAGCAGAAGACCTAAATAAGCATGAAAAGTTTTCAGAAAGAAATTCGGCTTTCGGCCAAGTCAAGAGGATTTCATTTGGTCACCCAAGAAATACTCAGTCAGTTTTCAGAAATTCAAAATATAAACGTGGGATTGTTTCATGTGTTTATCAAACACACTTCCGCGAGTTTGACCATTAATGAAAATGCCGATCCAACAGTACGTGACGATTTTGAAAGTCATATCAATAAAATGGTGCCCGAAAATCAACCATATTACCGCCACACTTATGAAGGCCCTGATGATATGCCAGCACACATCAAGGCCTCTTTAATGGGAACCTCTGTTCAAATTCCGATTACTCAAGGACAATTGAATTTAGGAATTTGGCAAGGTATTTATTTATGCGAACATCGCAATCATGCCTCTGGAAGGCATTTGGTATTAACGGCCTTTGGCAATTGATTGCTTGTCTTTGATAAGTTGTTCCAAAATAACTTCTACACCTTCTTCGTCATTGCTTTTGGTTTGGTAGCGTGCTACTTCTTTCACATTTGGGTGGGCATTGCTCATGGCATAACTATAGGCTGCTTGTGCCATCATTTCCAAATCGTTGTTGTAGTCACCAAAAACCATGGTTTCTTCCCTTGAAACTCCCAATAAATCCTGAACTTGTTGTAAAGCATAACCTTTATTGGTATTCATATGCGAAAGATCCAACCAATTAGATCCTGAGACTTTCACTTGTATATGGTCTTCGTAATGCTTTACGTGAGGATAGATATTTTGCTCAGAACCGCCAAAACTGTAAACGGCAATCTTTAAGAAATTGTCATCGCTAACTTGGGTCAAGTCCTCAACCTGTTTAAATTCGGTGTAATATTCCTTAAACATATTGATGAAACTCTCATCGTTACTTTCAATGTAGGCCGAACGTTCTCCACATAATACTATATAGGAATCTTCAATGTCCCTCAAAATAGGAATCAGACGATTGATATCTTCCATTGGGAAATAATTGGCGTGCAATTGTTTGTCGCCTTGTTTGGTAAGACCGCCATTTTCAGCAATAATGGTAATCTCGTCTTTTATAGAACCCAGTTTGTCAAGGATACTGAAATATTGACGGCCACTAGCCGCTATAAAATGGACATTATTGGTTTTAAGTTCGTTGAATAATTTATAAAAATTACTACTCACTTCCCCTTTGGAATTGAGCAGTGTGCCATCCATATCGGTGACCACCAATTTGATTTGAGATAAATTCATAGGCAAATTTTTTCCAAAGCTAAGATTATCAAGTTAAAAGGCTCTGAAATTAATGTTAATATATCGTTTAGTGGGCAACTCCTGTATGGCAACTACAGGATGGTGTTGTAAAACTTTGAGTTTCTTCATGCCATGGGAACGCTTGGTTGTACTTGTTGTTTTCCCAATAGAACTTTGTGCGTTCTTTAGGAGAGTTACCAATTTCGTTCATGGTTTCGGTATCATAAAGTCTTCCATTCACCATAGTGTAAATGATGCTTTCAGAATTTTGAATGTCTTCCAATGGGTTTTTATCCATTACAATAAGGTCGGCCAGTTTACCTTCCTTTAAAGAACCAATGTTCTTGGCCATCCCAATATAATCCGCACCATTGATAGTAGCTGCTTTTAGGGCTTCGTGGTTAGTCATGCCTCCTTGTTGCAACATCCACAATTCCCAATGAGCTCCCAAACCTTGCAACTGACCATGGGCACCCAAATTCACTTTTACACCAGCATCAGACAACTTTTTACAGGTTTCAGATACCAAAATGTGTCCATTTTCATATTCGCCATCTGGAACCATGGTTCTGTGTCTTGAGCGAGCATCGATAATACCTCTTGGAGTATATTTCAACAGTTTTTCATTTTCCCAAACATTGGTTTTTTGGTACCAATAGTATTCGCCATTTAATCCTCCATAATTCACAATAAGAGTAGGTGTGTAGCCAACATTACTGTTACTCCATAATTCAACAATATCCTTATAAACAGGAGCCACAGGAATGTTGTGCTCAATTCCTGTATGACCGTCCATAATCATAGACATATTGTGGAAGAAATTGGAACCTCCTTCAGGCACTACAAAAATACCTTCTTCACGAGCGGCTTGTAATACTTGTTGTCGTTGGTCACGTCTTGGTTGGTTGTAACTTTTTACAGAAAGCGCTCCAAATGCTTTGGTACGTCTGATGGAAGAACGGGCATCTTCAAGTCCGTTGATAACAGCTTTAAAGTCGCCATCGGCACCATAAAGAATGAACCCTGTAGAAAATAATCGAGGGCCAACCATATCACCACTTTTTTGTAATTCGGATAGGGTGAAAATCGTTTCTGAATTAGCTGATGGGTCATGGGCAGTAGTGACTCCAAAAGCAAGATTAGCATAGAATTGCCAGTGTTTTTGGGTTGGTAGACCATCTCTAAAGCCTCCAACATGGGCATGCACATCTACAATTCCGGGCATAATGGTTTTTCCTGTTACATCATATACCTTAGCATTGGATGGGATTTTAACATCGGAAGTGCTACCTAAAGCTTCAATTCTGTTTTCATTGATAATGATGGTTCCATTTTCAATCACTTCATCACCTTCCATGGTAATGATTCTTGCTCCTGTTAAAGCAATACGTCCTTTAGGTTTATCAGTTTTCACTTTTAAATTGATGGTAATGCCATCTTCAACCAATTTGGTGTCTTCTGAAATGTTTGCCGTGTAATAGGTGTTCCCTAAAGTCCAGTGTAATTTTTTGCTGTCAGAAGACCAGTGAAGGTTTAGTCCTGCATCCTTCGAAAGCTGTGTTACAGGTACAAATTTAGTCGTATCTGTGATATCCAAAGTTTGGCCGGCATGTGGCATTGGAGCCATGTATACTTTATGCAAATGAATAAAAGCAATCCAATTACCATCAGGGCTAGGAACTAATCTGTTGCCGTGTTTAGATTTTACTAATACTTGATCGTCATTACCATTAAGATTGGCAATTTTGAGTTCTTTGGTAAGTGCTCCAAAGAATTTGCCTCCTGTTTGGTAAATGATTTTTGTGTCTTCATTATTAAAGAAAGGAAAATCACCTTCTTTGGTTACAAATTTGGTGTTGCTACCATCGGCATTCATTACATAAATTCCATGGTTATTGTCATAAGCATAACCTTGATCACTGTTACCGGCTTCTTTCAAATAAACAATTTGCTTGCTGTTATGAGAAAAAGAAGGATTTCTGTAGATGCCTTTTTCAGATGTTAGTTTCACAGGAGTACCACCAGTAGTTGAAACTCTATAGATAGCACCCAAGTCTTCATCGTTCCAAGTTACATAAATAATATTTTTTCCATCCGATGAGAAGCTTGGTTCAAATTCAAAATCGGTATTAGAGGTAAGGCGTTTGGGAGTACCATTTGGAAGCTTTTGGGACCACAAATGACCAACGGCACTAAACACTAATGTTTTGCCGTCTGGGGATGTCACGGCATGTCTGATAACTTTGGCATCGAAGGTGTCGGGAGCCACAGGATTGTCAAATTCAACAGCTTTGGCAATTTTAATATTAGCATCTACTTGAAATGGAATGTTGGTGACTTCAAAAGAATTAATGTTGATTTTATTGATTTTACCACTAGACCAAAACACAATGTCTTCATTGTTGGGCATCCAGTTGAAGTTTGGGTATACTCCAAAAATGGCCCAAGCTTCCTGTTGATCTTTATTTAACTTGTCATAGAGTGGCCACTCTTGACCAGTTTCCAAATCGTGGATATACAGCACCGATTTTTCTCGTACACGCTTTACAAAGGCTAGTTTTTTTCCATCTCTGGAAATTTGAGGACGAGCAGCTCCTCCAGGGCCACCACTAATTCTGTCAATTTTCCCAGTTGCCATGTTGTATCTGTTGATCACATAAATTTGGCTATTTGGGTCTTTGTTGTATTGAAAATAGCCTCCAGGGTACATGTCCTCACTATAATAAAGGTATTTGCCGTCAGGAGATATGGTAGGCTCGTTGACATCCTGTTGGTCGTTTTTACGTTTGGTAAGCTGAATACCGCTCCCTCCAGAATGGTGGTACATCCACATTTCACCCGCACCAGCCGAACGCTCTGAAGTAAAATGTTTCCTAGCAATAATGTATTGTCCGTTTGGAGTCCAAATGGCATTGTTCAAAAGTCTAAAATTCTCCTTGGTGATGGCTTTGGCATTGCTACCATCTGCATCCATCATCCAAATGTTGTCACCACCGCCGGCGTCACTGGTGAAAGAAATATGTTTTCCATCAGGACTAAAACGAGGTTGTACCTCAAAGGCAATGCCTTCTCTCAAACAAGTGGCTTTTCCTCCAGTACTTTTTATTTTGTAGATATCGCCCAACATATCAAAAACAATAAATTGACCATCAGGGCTTACATCTAGATTCATCCAAGTTCCTTCATTTGTAGAAAAATGATGGGTTTGATAGTCAAAATCACCTTGAGGATTATTGACATCCCAAGTTGGGGTTTTGTCTTTATCCTGGCTGAAGAGTGAAAAATGACATGATAGCAGTAGTAGTATTAAAGAGCTTGTTCGTAGCATTTTTATTATGAATTATTTTGGCCCGAAATATACTTATATTTGTTGAAATAGTTGGGTTCTTTTGCAATGGATAAAGGTGTTTAGGTGAGTTGTAAGTAAAAAAAATCCAGTTCTATTAGAACTGGATTTTTATATGTTTTAAAAACTATAATTAATCTGGGATTGCATATTGGAAATAGGTGGCCCACTGGTTTCCTGGGAATGGACAGCCATCTCCCCAAGCAGTTTCTTCACAATCACAAGGTACAGGGATTGTAATAAAAATGGATTGCACATCTTCATCCTCAGGAATAAGAATGATGACCACATCTTCTCCACAAACAGGAACGCAATCTGTATGTTGTAAAGCCATGTCAACAAGCATATTTACTCTGTCCATATCATATGGTCCTGTATAAGAACATTCGCTACAAATGCTATCGTCAATAAGCATCCAAATAGCTATTTGAAGATCTCCAAAGGTATAATTGCCCAATTCAAGGGTAGCCTCTGTTCCAATAAAGCCTTGATTCATTAACCAATTTACGGCGCCAAAGTTTTCTGGGTGTTCAAATTTACCTTCTGGTAGCGTTTCATATGATGAATAAACATCTGCCGTAAAACAATCTCCACTTTCTAGTGAAGTATCTTGATCGGCACACCATGCATCAAAAGCACCAGTCAAGGAATTTTCTGGGTCAATTTCAATGTTGAAATAACTATCAACAGCTTCAACTCCTTTTTCTGTTACACATAGCGAAACTTGAGCTGGTAAAGTATTCGGATATAGGTCGTTGGTTACATCGGTGATGCAGTGTACTACGGCGTGGGCAGCTATGAAAGGGCCGTCTACAATAGGGGCAAAGTATACCACTTCATCGACACAGTCCCATCTGTCATTTTCTTCAAAATGACCTACTTGAGGGTTGCCAGGTTGGTTTACAGGAAAATCCAATGGGGTGGTGGCGACAGATAAATGGGTTTGAGTAATACAATATTTACTATTGGTAATTGAGTAGGTAATTTTGTAATCGCTTCCTTCAACTTCTACTTTCACCGTACCAACAAGTATGTTTTGTCCTGCTAATAGGTCCGTTTCTGAATAAGTTTCATTACAATCGACAAAGGTGGCTGGAGCTGGTTGCTTTGCAGAAGAATCTGTGTCAATTACTGAAGTTTCTCCTGAATTTAATGGTTCTACTTGGCAGCTATAAATGCCTAAGGTCATAATTACTCCAAACAATATGGAGTAAAGGTGGTGAGGGTTCGTTTTGATTTTCATGATTGCATATGATTAGAATTGATATTTGTACCATATGCTATTAATCTAGTTCGATACAAATATATGAAAATTAACATAGATAGCTGTTTTTCAGTGGTTTATATTTATTTTTCTTGTGTTTTAATGTGGGAATTGTGCTATCTTCGAGAAAACAAATGATAAGGTATGCCCATGTATTATGGAAATTTCTGTGTTGATTCCTGACGGGGAAAGTCATATGTTGATTTATGTTGTGAATTGCCTTGCGCAAAGTAGGGGGGTTAAAATACATGTTATGTCCAACCAGAAATGGATTGCAATGCGGCTTTCACGAAATATTCATAGGTTTTCATATTATCCCGAAACTACTGATGGCAATATTTGGATAGATTATATTAACAAAGAGCTAGATAAGTATCCTATCGATGTAATTATGCCAATTTTCGAGACCGGAATACGAAGGCTTATTGCTTATCAAGAGAAAATTAAAAACCCTAAAGCACTTGGTTTGTTGGCGTCCTTAGAAAACTTTGACACCGCTATAAATAAAAATTCTCTTGTAAAGTTTTTACAAAATCATAATATGGCCGTTCCGAAAACTATATATATGAATGGAGGGGCTCGGGACAAGGTGCTAGAATATCCTTTAATTGTTAAGCCAGTAGAGGGGTATGGTGGCGGACAAGGAGTTTGGTTACTGCATAATAGGGAGGAGGAAGACTTATATTTTAAGAGAGCAGAGTTTGGAAAGCATTTTTTAATACAAGAATTTATTGAAGGGTATGATGTGGGATGTAGTGTTTTGTGTAAAGACGGTAAGATTGTGTCATATACTATACAAAAGGAACTCCAAAAAGCAGTGAATGCGCTTGGGCCATTATCTGGAATGGAATTCATTAAAGAAGAACGGGTTTATAAGATTGTTGAATCCTTGATGTCAAAATTGAATTGGTCTGGTATTGCTCATGTAGATTTACGATACGATAGAGATAAAGGTGATTACAAAATTATTGAGATCAATACTCGATTTTGGTCATCAATGGAAGGTTCGGAAATTGCTGGTGTTAATTTCCCCTATTTATACTGTTTGGCAAGTATGGGGGAGCAAATTATTCCAGATGACTATAAGAATGCAAGATTTTATAATTTAAAAGGGCTTATTAAACTTTTTCAAGAGGACAAGACTATTTTGATAGATCAATTGTTTATTCTTAAAAACACCCAAATGAAGTATGTAGTTAAAGATCCAGTTCCCTATGTTTTTAAATTTATAAAGAGGACTAAAAATATATGGGTAAAGGGAGCTAATATTTCATAATGTTGTTTAACACCTTTTTTCGTTTTCCTGAAGAAAGTGTTGGGATTTCGTCAACATAATGAATTTCCACTTCGGCATCATGGCCAAAATCTTGTTTAATATCGGCGATGAGATCTTCTTCATAGGGAAAATTATCATGGATATTAAGCTTGACGGTATACTTATTCTTGGCTTCTTGAATAAATTGAAATTGCTTGAAATAAGAATAGTATTTATAGAATTTGGTATAAACTATAAAGGATGAGATAATTTGCCCACTTGTATCATGTATTAAATCCATTTTTCTACCTTCAATGTATTCCAGTTTTGTCACGCCGTTTTCATGTTTGTTCAATTGTCCTATATCGCCAGTGTCATATCGTATTATTGGCATGCAATAGTTAAAGAGATCCGTTACAACAATACGACCGGGATGACCAGGAGCAACAGTTTCATCGGTATCCAAGTCTAATATTTCAATAAAATAGCTGGCATGATTTATTATGTAGTGATCTGGAGATTCAATGGTTTGCTGTGCTATAATTCCTAATTCTTCATTTGAGTATCTGGATAAAATAGGCACGTCAAAATAGGTATGAAGTTGAGATTTTGTGAAACTATTTAAATGCTCTGCATTGGCAATTATAGAAGTTAGTTTTTTTGGTGGTATGTGCTTTTTTTGCGAGCGTTCCAGGTATTGACAAATAATCTCTAAGGCTGAAGCAAATCCAAGAATGGTTTTGGTTTGTTTATCTCTTTGTAGCCTATTTAAAAATAATTCACAATTTTGGTCATCCAATCTTGTAATATCCAATTGTATGATGTTTTGTAGGTAAGATTGAATGGACGATTTTTGATTGTGTTTTCGCCAAACTTCCAAGTTGTAAAGTCTATTTCCAATGTTGTAGTTGCTCAATTTGGAAAAGTAGATAACATCTGCCGTATTTCTAAATCTTTTATTCTTATCCTGAAAAAGAAAAAAGGGGACTCCTGTAGAACCACTAGTAGCCACCTTAAATGACGCTTTTTCCTTGTAATTTGAAGCCCGAAAGCTTTCAAAATTATGTTGAATGATGGTTTTTTGAATGACAGGGAAATCTTCGAGAGATTTGTAATTAAAATATGCTTGGTAATAAGGTGTACTTTTAGTGGCGTGATCCAACAAGTTGCGAAGGTGAAGATTTCGGTACTCCTCCGAAGTTGTTGAAGCAGGAGAATTTAAAATGGTTTCAATGTCTCTTAAGTGAGTATGGATGGGCGAGCCTTTTAAAAAATCTAATGTCCAAAAGACGCGGTTTCTTATCACATTCAATAATGCCATAACACATTTAAATAATTAAATGTAACATTTATATGGCTGTAAACAAAAAAAATCCGATTCAAATAGAATCGGATTTTTATAAGCGAATTGTTGTTATTATTTAGGCGAACGCCTTACTTTACTTTGTTTACGATTGCTTCAAAAGCTTCTGGGTTGTTCATCGCTAAATCTGCAAGAACCTTACGGTTCAATTCGATATTGTTAGCTTTAAGGGCTCCCATAAACTTAGAATATGACATTCCGTGTAATCTAGCTCCCGCATTGATACGTTGAATCCACAAAGCACGGAAAGTTCTCTTTTTGTTTCTACGGTCTCTATACGAGTATTGCATCGCTTTGTCAACCGCATTTTTGGCTACTGTCCAAACGTTTTTACGTCTTCCAAAGTAACCTTTGGCCTGCTTAAGAACCTTTTTTCTTCTGGCTCTCTTTGCAACTGAATTTACTGATCTTGGCATTTCTTAATTTGTTTTTTTGTAGTAGGCGACCTAAAAAGGTACTTGCTAAATAGTTTTGCCTAACTCCAGGGTTTATAAATTTGTTAACCGGTTAAAGACCGATATTACTTTAAACGTAACATGGTTTTAACATTGTCCTCGTCTGACTTATGTACTAATGTATCATGAGTCAAGGCAAGTTTACGCTTTTTAGATTTTTTAGTCAAAATGTGACTTTTAAAAGCGTGCTTTCTTTTAATCTTACCAGTGCCAGTAAGTTTAAAACGTTTCTTGGCACTTGATTTAGTTTTCATTTTAGGCATCTTTCTCCTAGTTTTTAATTTACGTTTCGCTTATTATTGTTTACCTAATAATTAGGTGTTATTTCGTTTTTTTGGGAGCAATGAACATGGTCATTCGCTTTCCTTCCAATTTTGGCATTTGTTCTACTTTACCAAATTCTTCAAGGTCTTGCGCCAATCGTAACAATAAAATTTGTCCTTGCTCTTTAAACACGATAGAACGTCCTTTAAAAAATACAAAGGCTTTTAGCTTTGCTCCTTCTTTAAGGAATTTCTCAGCGTGTTTCTTTTTGAATTCGTAATCGTGGTCATCGGTTTGAGGGCCAAAACGAATTTCTTTTACAACAACTTTAGACGCTTTTGCTTTTAAGGCTTTATCACGTTTCTTTTGTTCGTAAAGAAACTTTTTATAATCCATAACCTTACAAACAGGAGGATCAGCTTTTGGTGATATCTCTACAAGATCTAAACCTTGTTCTTCGGCAATGGCCAAAGCTGGCCTAATGTCGTAAATGCCCACCTCTACATTGTCACCTACAAGTCTTACCTTTTCGGCTCTAATTTTAGAGTTTATTCTGTGCTGGTCTTCTTTCTGTTCTCTCTTAAAGTTATTTCTGTGTCTACGTATTGCTATGACTTATAAATTTTAGTTAAACTTAATTTTCTTATTTAAAGGTCTTTAATGTCTTTTTTATTTCTTCGTCAACAATGTTGGAAAACTCATCAATGCTTATCAAGCCTAAATCCTGTCCTCCATGTTGGCGTACTGAAATTTTACCTTCAGCTTCCTCATTTTCACCGATAATTACCATATATGGGATTTTTTGCATTTCCGCTTCACGGATTTTCTTCCCAATGGTTTCGTTACGATTATCTATGAGGGCGCGAATTTCGTGATTTTCCAACAAATTTAAAACTTTTTCGGCGTATTTTTCATATTTCTCACTTATACATAGTACAATAGCCTGTTCCGGAACCAACCAAAGAGGGAAGTTTCCTCCAGTGTGTTCCAACAGAATTGCAACGAAACGCTCCATACTTCCAAAAGGGGCACGGTGAATCATTACAGGTCTGTGAAGTTCATTGTCACTACCTTTATATGTAAGGTCAAAACGCTCTGGTAAGTTGTAGTCTACTTGAATAGTACCCAATTGCCATTGTCTTCCTAAGGCATCCTTAACCATAAAGTCTAATTTTGGACCGTAAAAGGCAGCTTCACCTTCTTCAATCACATAATTTAAACCTTTGTCCTTGGCGGCATTTATGATGGCTTGTTCTGCTTTCTCCCAATTTTCTACGCTTCCAATGTATTTCTCTGGATTTTCAGGATCACGAACCGATACTTGAGCTGTAAAGTTTTCGAAGCCTAAGGATCCAAATACATATAGAACCAAATCTATTACTTCCTTAAATTCAGCATCCAATTGATCTGGTGTACAGAAAATATGCGCATCATCTTGAGTGAAGCCTCTTACTCGAGTTAAACCGTGTAATTCTCCACTTTGCTCATATCTATATACGGTACCAAATTCGGCATAACGTTTTGGTAATTCTTTATAGGAGAAAGGACGGGTGTTGTATATTTCACAGTGGTGAGGACAGTTCATTGGTTTCAACAAAAACTCTTCTCCTTCGTGTGGCGTATGAATAGGCTGGAAGCTGTCTTCTCCATATTTGGCATAGTGGCCAGAAGTTACATATAACTCTTTTTGACCAATATGAGGGGTTACAACCATTTCGTAACCTGCTTTCTTTTGAGCTTTTTTAAGGAAGTTTTCCAAACGCTCTCTTAAGGCTGCACCTTTTGGAAGCCATAATGGTAAACCTTGACCAACTTTTTGGGAGAAGGTGAAGAGCTCCAGTTCTTTCCCTAGTTTTCTGTGGTCACGTTTTTTGGCTTCTTCTAATAAGTGAAGGTATTCGGTAAGTTCCTTTTGTTTTGGGAAGGATATACCGTATACTCGGGTGAGCTGTTTATTCTTTTCATCTCCTCTCCAGTAAGCACCAGCTACCGAAAGCAATTTTACAGCTTTGATGATGCCTGTATTAGGAATATGCCCTCCACGACATAAATCGGTGAAGGTAGAATGGTCGCAAAATGTAATGGTACCATCTTCCAGGTTTTCGATCAATTCTACTTTATATTCATTACCTTGAGATTGGTACATAGCTAAGGCATCTTCTTTGGAAACCGAACGCATTTTAAAATCGTGCTTTCCTCTGGCAATCTCAAGCATTTTAGTTTCAATAGCCTTAAAGTCCTTGTCGGAAATGGATTGGTCACCAAAATCAACATCATAATAAAATCCATTTTCAATGGCAGGACCTATGGATAGTTTTACGCCAGGATACAATTCTTCCAAAGCTTGGGCCAATACGTGAGAGCTGGAGTGCCAAAAGGCTTTTTTTCCATCTTTATCATTCCATGTATATAATATTAAGGAACCGTTGGTGGTTATTGGAGTCGAAACTTCAATGGTTTCGTTATTAAAATTTGCTGAAATCACGTTTCTAGCAAACCCCTCACTGATGCTTTTGGCAACATCCATCGGTGTAACGCCTTCTTCAAAGCTTTTTACCGTTCCATCTGGTAATGTAATATCAATCATTTATAGTCTTCTATTTAAGAGGACAAAGATAAGAGGATAAATAATTTCATACAATATATATATATGTATTATTTGGAAGGGCATTAATGATGAGAGAAGCTTTTGACTGAATACTGAAGTTTAATATTGGTAGGCAGTGTCGTTGTCTCATACATTTATATAATAGGAGCATGAATGGGCATGCTACAACAGCTCAACACGGAACTTCCTATAAACCATAAAATATTTCCGCAATCAAACACTTCAATTTCAGACTTCTAAAATTCCTATCTCAAAATATTTTTCAAAAACACAAAAAAAGAGTTGCACATATCCAAAAAGGCGGTATATTTGCACCCGCAAAAACAGCGAGTGCTGTTGTAGCGGAAGGAGTTCATTGAGAGTATCGGTTATAGGGGTTTTGAGAGGTGATTGCGCCACGAAAAAAAAACTTTTTTAAAAAAAAAAAACCGAACTGTTTGTGAGACTCAAAAAAGGGTTCTATATTTGCACCCGCTTAAGCGCTGAGCTTAGGAAAAACAAAGAAGACAAGTTCATTAACATATTGAATTGACAGCGTAAGATTGGATCTTTTATAAGATCTGGTCAAACAAAGAACAAGCCATTTTGAGAACCAAGAAAATTCCGTTTCGGGAGTCTGAATAATATTTAAGATTTAACGATGAAGAGTTTGATCCTGGCTCAGGATGAACGCTAGCGGCAGGCCTAACACATGCAAGTCGAACGGCAGCGGGGAAAAGCTTGCTTTTCCGCCGGCGAGTGGCGCACGGGTGCGTAACGCGTATGCAACCTACCTCTTACAGGGGGATAGCCCAGAGAAATTTGGATTAATACCCCGTAGTATACCGATGTGGCATCACAATGGTATTAAAGTTTCGGCGGTAAGAGATGGGCATGCGTTCTATTAGCTAGTAGGTGTGGTAACGGCACACCTAGGCGACGATAGATAGGGGCCCTGAGAGGGGGATCCCCCACACTGGTACTGAGACACGGACCAGACTCCTACGGGAGGCAGCAGTGAGGAATATTGGACAATGGGCGGGAGCCTGATCCAGCCATGCCGCGTGCAGGAAGACTGCCCTATGGGTTGTAAACTGCTTTTGTACGGGAAGAAACACTCCTACGTGTAGGAGCTTGACGGTACCGTAAGAATAAGGATCGGCTAACTCCGTGCCAGCAGCCGCGGTAATACGGAGGATCCAAGCGTTATCCGGAATCATTGGGTTTAAAGGGTCCGTAGGTGGACCGGTAAGTCAGGGGTGAAAGCCTGCAGCTCAACTGTAGAACTGCCCTTGATACTGTCGGTCTTGAGTCGTTGTGAAGTGGTTAGAATATGTAGTG
The DNA here is from genome assembly GCF_030908385.1 of Mangrovimonas sp. YM274. Classification (NCBI taxonomy): domain Bacteria; kingdom Pseudomonadati; phylum Bacteroidota; class Flavobacteriia; order Flavobacteriales; family Flavobacteriaceae; genus Mangrovimonas; species Mangrovimonas sp. YM274. The sequence continues at coordinate 2,538,315 of NZ_CP133091.1, read as the reverse complement.
TAGCGGTGAAATGCATAGATATTACATAGAATACCGATTGCGAAGGCAGATCACTAACAACGTACTGACACTGATGGACGAAAGCGTGGGGAGCGAACAGGATTAGATACCCTGGTAGTCCACGCCGTAAACGATGGTCACTAGCTGTTCGGACTTCGGTCTGAGTGGCTAAGCGAAAGTGATAAGTGACCCACCTGGGGAGTACGTTCGCAAGAATGAAACTCAAAGGAATTGACGGGGGCCCGCACAAGCGGTGGAGCATGTGGTTTAATTCGATGATACGCGAGGAACCTTACCAGGGCTTAAATGTAAGTTGCATGATCTGGAAACAGACTTTCTTCGGACTACTTACAAGGTGCTGCATGGTTGTCGTCAGCTCGTGCCGTGAGGTGTCAGGTTAAGTCCTATAACGAGCGCAACCCCTGTTGTTAGTTGCCATCGGGTCATGCCGGGAACTCTAACAAGACTGCCGGTGCAAACCGCGAGGAAGGTGGGGATGACGTCAAATCATCACGGCCCTTACGTCCTGGGCTACACACGTGCTACAATGGTAGGTACAGAGGGCAGCCACTGCGCGAGCAGGAGCGAATCCACAAAACCTATCACAGTTCGGATCGGAGTCTGCAACTCGACTCCGTGAAGCTGGAATCGCTAGTAATCGGATATCAGCCATGATCCGGTGAATACGTTCCCGGGCCTTGTACACACCGCCCGTCAAGCCATGGAAGCCGGGAGTGCCTGAAGTCCGTCACCGAGAGGAGCGGCCTAGGGTAAAATTGGTAACTAGGGCTAAGTCGTAACAAGGTAGCCGTACC